>CAWBRJ010000008.1:0-99369 GCA_963790935.1 uncultured Acidobacteriaceae bacterium
GCTTCAACGCTTCCTCAATGCTGAAGACTGCAGGTAGCACTTCATAATCGATGTGGACCTTGGCAGCGGCCTCCTGCGCGGCACGCTCGGTCTCCGCCAGCACGGCGACAATCGCCTCGCCCTTCCAGCGAACCTTGCCGGTAGCGAGCACAGGCTCATCTTCCGGCCCAATCTGGATCAGAGTCAGGATGGGTATAGATGTTGTGTGGCACGTCCGTGGCTGTCACTATCCGAGCCACGCCCGGATGCTTGACAGCCTCCGACGTATCGACGCCGAGAATGCGCGCATGGTGATGAGGACTGCGCACCATTTTCAGATGGAGAAGGCCGGGAATGTTTCGATCCGCAAAGAAGGTTGTGCTGCCCGTGACGTGTCCGAGCGCATCGGAGCGCGGCCGCGGTTGCCCGACCTCGTGCAAATCCTCCTTGCGCTTGTCGGCGAAATAGCTCTTTCGCAGTTTCATGGCGTCCCTTTCAAGCCACGTTGACAGTATTGGCGCGTGCGGCGATAAGCACTGCCTGGATAATCGGCTCGTAGCCCGTGCAACGGCAGATATTCCCGAGATCGCTTCTACAACTTCTTCACGAGTCGGGTTGGGATTGTGATCGAGTAGCACTTTGGACGCCATGATCATGCCGGGCGTGCAGAAGCCACATTGCGTCGCGAAAGCATCCGCAAAAGCGCGTTGCAGTGGATGCAGTACGCCATTCTTGGCGAGACCGCTTGTCGTCTTTATATCCGCCCCGCTGCAGGTCTCGGCAAGCGTGAGACATGAGAGGCGCAGTTCGCCGTTGATGATCACCGAGCAGGCGCCGCAAGTGCCCTGATGGCACCCGCCCTTGGGTGACAGGTCGCCAATCTTATCTCTAAGTGCAGACAACAACGTGGCGCCGCTCTCCACGAATTCGCTCATCTCGCTGGCATTGAGCGTGAAGTGAATTGGAACCTTTGACATTGCGAAATTCCTCTCTGCGCTTTCTCTCTCGATCGGCGGATGCGCATTCGTGCGTTGTTTAATCAGGCCAGGAGCAGGCGGCCCAGATGGACCGGCAAAACTTCGGCCCGATACCATGCGCTCGCGATCGCGTCAGTAATAGGAGACATTCCCTCCAGCGCCACAGCCAAGGCGGGCTCAATGCCTTCCTTCGTGCGCTGGCGCCCGGCCAGGGCTGCCTCAACTGCCTTGGCCCGCACCGGACGGTCGGCCATGCAACCGAAAGCGATCCGCGCGGACGAAATGACGTTGCGATACTCTTTAAGAACCGCGGCGACACTTACCACAGCGACACCTCTCGGCTTGACCCGGCTCACCTTCAAAAAGCGAAACTCGTCCTTCTCCGGCAGTTCGAAAGTCACCGCTGTGGCGATCTTGCCGGCATGAAAGCTGTCGCGTTCGGCAAGGAAAACCCCTAGTGGCAACTCGACGCCCGGCGTCCCGGCGTCGGCAACGCTTACTCTGGCATCGAGCGCCAATAACGCCACGGTGAAATCGCCATAAGGAGACCCGACGAAGAGATTTCCGCCAACCGTTGCCATGTTACGGATCGCTGGGGCTCCGATGGCGTTCGCTACCTTAGCCAGGAATCCGAGGTCGCGATGACGAGCAACGGCCGCCATGGTCGCGGATGCGCCAATCCTCACTTTGCTCCCCGACACCGCAATTGCGGAAAGTGACGGGTCGGTCGCACGAACGAAGGTGGCAAAGGACAGATCTCCATCATTGGCATCACGGACCAGGAGCGTTCCACCTCCGAGATACCGTGCACCTACACCTTTCAGCGCTGCACTCGCTTCAGTTACCGTCGAGAATGTTTGAAGAGTAAGGGGCATGACGAAACTCCAGCCGGAATGCGCTTAGCTTTGTCCGGAGAAGTGAGTCTTGAGCGCATTAAAGCCACCCTGGAAAACATTTTCGGCCATGCCTTTGACGATGCCGTCGACCTGCTCGGGCGGGGCGTCAAACTTCGCGCTCCATTGCGCAAAGGTGCGGTTGCCATCGGTTACCCGGGTGAGCTTCAACGTCGCCTGATGATTGGTAATGGGCTGAGGGGTCTCAACCATTGAGTAGGAGTACAGAAAGTTGTCGTCTGAAAAATCGACCAGCCTTTCGCGAATTTTCGCGCCCGAGGCGAGCGTGAAGTTTCGCACGGCCCCGATCTTATCGGAAGCAAACCCATCTTCGATGTGGCTCTCAACCATGCGCGGATGCCAGCTTGGCAATCCGTTGAAATCCCGAATGCGAGCCCAAACCTTCTCGACAGGCGCATCGATGACGCTGGAAACTATGACTTCAGCCATGAGGATTCCTTCCAATGACGCATTGGTAAACATACGCTCCGCACGCATAGCGGCGCTAGCCAGGCCGGCCTCCTTTCTTGTCAATCAGTCTGAAAATATTCGGAGCGCGCCTGCCGAACTGCAAACCGAAGGCGCACCTTCGGCACATTGCTGAAGGATAACGGGGAGGACGTGAAGACCGTTCAGGAGCTTTTGCGACATGCGAATAGTCGGATCACTCTCGACGTTTATACACAGGCAGTGAACGCGACGAAGCGCGCAGAGCAGAGCAAGGTTGTCAGGATGATGGTGCCAGATCTGGGCACAAAGGAAGTTGAGGGAAACATTGAATCGGCATAAATCCGAGCTTAATGTGCCCAGATTGTGCCCAGATTTCGATGTCACCTGGTTGCCAAGCATTCCGTAAGTCCTTTAGAATGAATGGCGGGGACGACGGGGCTCGAACCCGCGACCTCTGCCGTGACAGGGCAGCGCTCTAACCAACTGAGCTACGTCCCCTTTTTGTTTTCATAGACTTACCGCAAGTCCAACATTTTACTGTCTTTCCTTGCTGTCTACTTTTTCTCCTGCTTCCACCATTTCCACGGAATCTAACTTAGTTCCGTGATTAATGGACAGCATGAAAATCTGCCATCAGTGCCGATACTGCAGGTAATCCCAACCCAGAACATCTGTCCATGTCCCGTCCTTGAATTGTAGCAAATAGGTCCGTCGGCCCCTCTCCCAGCACATGTTCAGCCCAAACGGGTCGATTACGGCCAGTTCCCCCGGCCCATGGCAGCACAAGCTCTCTCGCTCGAAGAGCGCGTAGTTTGACCGTGGTGGTGTCACCGTCAGGTACGAATCGTCCACCCCCAGGCGTACTCGCTGGGCCTTCGAACCTCTGCCGCTAGAGATTCCGGAATCTCGACCTCCAACCCCGTGGCAGAATCAAACTTCCAGCGCAGAGCGTACGGATACCCAAACATGGAGATCCGGCTGCCTGCCTGCGGCCGGACGGAACGGAGCCGGAGGACCTTGCTCGGCCATTCCAGCGCGAAGCAATAGATCGTTCGGTTGTCCTTCGCCCGTGTGAACCGGATCGCTTCTCCCTCGCGCCAAAGATCGCCCTCACGGGGTCGCGTCGCGTAAATCCCCGGACCACAAGTTCTGAGCCAAATCCCCACCTGCTTAACCTGCTCGATAGCCGCCGGATGGAACCGGCCCGCAGGATCCGGCCCGATGCCTAGTTGAAAGCTGCCGCCCTTGGCCGCTGTGTCAATAATGTTGTCCACAATCCATTTCGCTCCCTTGTAGTGCGCGGCGTCCGGGTCGAAGGAGAAACCGCTGGCCAGGGGATAGATCACCATCCAGGGCATACCCGTGTTGGACTTGTCCCCGGGAATAAACCCCTCCGGCGTATAGTAATCGCCGTAGTTTCCTATGCCGCGCGCCCGAATCATCACATTCGGTTGCAGTTCGCGGATGCGGAGCAAGGTCTGCCGCAACTGCGGCCAAACCGTTGGTCCGAGCCATTGATCCAGCGAGAGCATGTGGATATCGCCGTAGTTGGTTAACAGTTCCTCGATCTGCGCCCGGTGCCGCGCCATCATGCGCGCAACCGCATCCGGCGTCGGATCGGGGGCCAGCCAAATCAGCTTTCCTAAGCGCTTCCGGGAGTCCATCCATTCCGGGTCGAGCACCGCGGAGGATGGAACTTGCGCTGGATGATCGGCGTAAGGACGGAAATCCGCGTCATACCAATCGGGGTGCGAAAAATACAAAGCAATGCGCAGAGCTCGTTTTCGGCCGGCCGAGCAAAGCTCCTTCACGATATCGCGGCGAAAGGGTGTCTCCATGATCGAATAGGCCAAGTCACTCTTCTCGAGTGCGGGGCCGCCGGCCGCATCCCAGCGAATCCTCTCCCGGACCCGCGTGCGCGTGTCGAACATGGAGAAACCCTCATGATGCTTGGTGGTGAAGGCAAACATCCGCATGCCGTTGTCTGCGAAAAGAGACGTCCATGCATCCGCGTCGAAGCCAGTTGGATTCCAGGTTTTGTACAGTTCGTTGTAGTGGGCGCGTTCCGCATAGTCCAGCTGGAGAAAGGGCCAGGACTCATGCGCGAGACCGGCGACGGAATATAGGCCCCAGTGAATGCGCACCCCATATTTCATGTCGAGAAAGGCTTCGTAGGCGGACGGTGAGGCCCATTGGTATCCCAGTTTGGGTACTTCTTCTATATAGGACTGCACGCGGCGGTAGTGAGGGTCGCCCGGTGGCAGGCGATGAGGCAGGTTTTCTCGAGCGAAGGAGACAGCACGCGACGCCAGTACCGCTGCAGCGCCAGAGAGAAAGGTTCGCCGTTGCAAAGCCGGCCTCCAAAGGTGATTAGCGATGACTCACCGCAAGCAAACTCTGCCAACCAGCCTTGCTCATTCTAAGCGCTGACTGGTCTTAGGCTCCACTGACCCTTCGCTGATCATCTCGCTCGCTTGCGCAACATTCAGAATAATGGAGCGACGGATGCATACAAATTTCTCCGGGTCCACGGTGCTGGATCACTCCTTAATCGTTTCACGCAATATGAGACTTAGCGCATACATGCAGGCAAGCATAATAATCCGCCGCTTCAAACCAGTCGATCTCGTGGAGGTTCACCAACAAATCCAGGGCGCCGTTAATAGCGCGCCTTCACATTCGTCATGGCCGGCCAGCATCCTCGATCGCCGAGGCGCGGGCGCCCTCTGGCGAGCGGCGCCAGGCGAAGTAATCATTTAGAGTCTTGAGCCCATCCTGGTTGGGAACTGGTCCGGTGTGTGGTGTTCCGGCGAAGTACATCACCTCGGGATGTTGATCGCTGAATGCAGGCCAGCTAGGCACGCCCTTGCCGTTCGGATTGCCGTACTTGGCGAAGTTTGTCCAGTAAGTGACCATGGCGGCGGAAATAACGTGATCTGCAGCCGTGGGCTGTTCATTCTCGAGATACTGCAGATGGCCGAAGACATACGGAACCTCCCGCCCGTGGGGAGAGCCGTAGCCGGCATGGGGAGAATCGGCCGCATAGTCCGGATGCTGATCGAAGTAATAGTAGAAGACCTTGGACCTGCCCAGAGTCGATTCCATCCGCGCCCAGATCCAGGTGTGCCAACCGAAGGCCGAATCCCGGGCCAGGTCGCGGGCACTCTTAGGCACCGTGGTCTCGCCGGCGGGATAAGCTTTCAGAAGCTGGTCCGCAAAGGAGCCGTAGCGCTTGCGCACACCGTCAATGTACTCCTGCGACGTGCGGTCATGAGAAAAGCTCGCGCCCTCGTCCGAGTTATACCCGATGAGGATGGGCGTGTCGTTGAACTGCTTCTTCTCGTAAAGTGTGTACTGGTCCGAGGGAATGACCCAGCCGTCGATGATCGGCCACGCGAGGCCGCGTGTGGCGGCCAGCAGTTTTTCCACCGGCATCTTGCGGAGCTCTTCGATCGACGTGGCTCCCGCGGTGGTGGCGAACTGCGTGCCGTTCCGTTCGCCAACTGCAAGAAGCCTCATATTCTCGCCCGGCAGGCCCGCAGGGCGCGGCGGCCCGAAGGAGCCTCCGCTCTCGGAGATCGCGCCCTCAAAGAGGCCCTTAGCCAGCGGTGAGGCACACAGCATGCTCACGGCAATACCTCCGGCCGACTCGCCGAAGATAGTGACCTTATCGGGATCGCCACCGAAGGCCGCGATGTTCTTCTTGATCCACTGCAAGCCGGCGATCATGTCAAGCAGTCCGTAGTTGCCCGAGACATGCTCAGGTGACTCCGCGCTGAGCTGTGGATGGGCCAGAAACCCGAGCACTCCCACACGGTACGCGATGCTGACGAGCACCACGCCCTTGTTAGCCAGAACTTCTCCACTGTACGTGGGGACAGAGGTGGCGCCGGCGTTAAATCCGCCTCCGTAGATCCAAACCAGAACAGGAATTCGGTCGGAAGACGACGTTGCCGGTGTCCATACATTCAGATAAAGGCAATCCTCGCTCATCGCAGGCGATTCGCCGGCCCGCGAACGCTGCACGCATTCGGGCGCGAACTTATCCGCACGGCGCATCCCTTGCCAAGTGGCTGCGGGCTGCGGCGGCCGCCAGCGCAACTCACCGTTTGGCGGAGCCGCAAATGGAATGCCCCGATAGACGGCGAGACCATCCTCCACCGTGCCTTGCAACAGGCCCTGCTCCACCTTCGCTGTGGGATTTGCGATCGCACTCATCCACGGCATCGCGGAGATCGCGATTGCCAGCAAAACCGCCCTCATTGTCGAATTTCTTCCTTTCACTGCCCCGCTCCTGCCACTGAAAACTGATAAATGTTCAGGCTGCTGGGGGCCACCGCGATGGACCCTGGCGCATTGCCCATCGGGATCTCCTTCACCTCGACCTGCGGCGGTTGTCCGGCGTGGTTGGCTGCCTCAACGCTGTTCCCAGTCATCTGCCACAACGTGGATGGCCCGGCGAGCCTGGCACCGGAGACATTCAGATTGAACTTCTGTTCCGTTTCTGTCGCATTCACGACAGCAAGGTTAAGGTACTTATGATCTGACGTGAGCGCTGCGAACATGTCGAGCGGATAGGTTGCGCTGCCGGAGGGTGACTTAGGCTCATCCGCATAAGGCGGGTTCCTGGTTGCAGGTTGCGGCGAATTGCCGGATAGAGTGACCGGGATAGTACCGACGAAGTGATTGGTGTACATCTTGAACGCGAGCCCGGTTGTATTCATGGCCGCGGCAGTAGGGGTATAGTCCATGCTCGAGACACCCATGGTGTGGGCTGACATAGTGAGGAAATCTGTGTGCCGGAGCATCTCGTCGAAAAGCATTCCGTACGCGAGAGCCACTTTCAGATTCGGTCCCATCATTCTGCCACCGCCGAAGTAAGCGTACTCGTCAATGGACAGGAAAATTTTCTTGTCGAGCATGGCCGGAAACCGCTGTTGGTATCCCTGCCATTCTTCAGCCTTGCGCCGGATAACATTGCCTGCATTGCGGGCAAACTCGAGCAACGTGGGGTCATACTTCACGTACGCATCGTCTTCTGGCGCATCCGGCGGCAGGCTCTTTGCGCGTTCGATATCGAAGTGCCTGCCGGGGGACTCGTACCAGTGCTCGGCAATGCCGTCGAAGGTTCCCCAGGAATGGGCGAGCAGACCGCCGGTCCAGTCAATGTCTGATCCGTAGAGAGGCTGGAGGTTGTCCGCATATTTGGCGCGGTTCTCACCCTTGAGAAACATGGGTTCCAGCATCTTTGCCGAACCGATCAGGGTGATGGAGGGATCGACTTTTCGCATCGCGGCCGCAAATTCATTGTTTTTGAGAACGAAATACTTCAGGTCGGTATAGCCGAGTTGGAACGTGCCCCAGGGCTCGTTGCCGATGTTCCAAAATTTGATGTGATAAGGCTCGGGATGGCCGTTGCGCGCGCGCATTGCGCCGAGACGGGTATTCGCTGAGCCGTTCATGTACTCAACTTCTTCCGCGGCCGAATGGGCATCGCCGAAACCGGCGTTGACGGTGACGTAGGGCTCAACGGCGATGAGCTTGCACAACGTCATGAATTCGTCCATGCCGACATCGTTCGACTGCATGGCATTCCAGGCATAGTCGAACGTTGGTGGACGTTTGTCGATGTCGCCGACACCGTCGTACCAGCTCCAGCCAGAAAGGAAATTGCCGCCAGGCAGGCGCCACATGCCGGAGTGGAGCTGTTTTAGAAGAGCAATCGTGTCGGGCCGGAATCCCTGCAGGTTGTCCTCCGGCATCAGGGAAACGGTACCGATGTGGAAGTTACCGCTGCCGGTGCCGGTTATTTCGAGTGTGGCCTTATTGCTATCCGCATTGGCCGTGAACCTGAGCGGGAACTTGTTGTACTCGCTGGGGAGCGCGCCAATCAAGATGGTCTGCCGGTCGCCTTCGCCTTCACCCCAGAGCAGCGCGATCTTTACTTTGCTGCCGGGAGTGCCGCGAAGATAGATCCGGCCGATATACTTTTTCCCTTTGACCAGGGAAAACCCGGTTTGCTGGATACCGTGCGGAGTTGTGGAGTCGAGTTTGATGCGCGGGCTCTGGTTGCCAACGAAAGGCTGCTCCTTGTCCATGGTGACGACTTCATCGGGACCGACAGGGCGCCACTTGCGAAGCTGGTTGCGCCGCGGGCCGCCCTGCGCAGCGGCCGGAGCTTCGGGTTCGTTGGAGGAAATCGAGAAGTAGAATTTCCGGTCATCGAGCATCTCTGACCACAGGCTGCGATAGATGAGAGGGCCAATGTGTTCGATGAACATGCCGAACTCGTACTTCGAGACCGGCTCCGCTGTTTTTTGGGTGTCGACGGTCACCATCAACGGGTCTGGAACGGCTTGCTCACCTGCGGTTAGAACCGTGCTTCCCAACGACAACGCTGCGGCGGCGAAAAGTGCGCTTCGTGCTCTCATTGAGCCCTCCGGCTTTTCCCTGGTTGCAGTTTCTCTTCGGCATCCATCGCGAGATTCCGCTGTCTATTGGCAGCCGGCTTGAAAACATAGATTCTTGCTGAAAAAAGGGAGGACATGATTTTGAAAGCGGTCGGCTACCGCGCTGGTGTGGGTGCCCGGATAGATCTCAAAACTGTTTGCGATGCCGTACTTATCGAAAACATCGTGAAGTTTGCCGGCATCGACGCGCAAGCCGTCCTGGTCGCCGACGTCCATTGAAATGGCGCGATACTGCTTGAGATTCCCGATGTACTGATCCACAAAGGCAAGTGGGGCGTTGGCTGCCCATTTCGCCAATACATCCGGCTGGGGAGCGCCGTCCTTCATCGGCAGGTCGAGGTAGAGCGGCGGATTCTTCGGATCGGGTGACCATGCCGCTGCAGTGGCAAGCTGTGCCCTTGCAAAGAACGGAAGCTTTGCAGAATCTTCAGGCGTCTTCACCGCTTCCAGAGTCTTTTCGAGCTCAGGGTCGACAGCTCCGGCGGGACGAGCGGACATGCAGCACGGGCTCATGATATACAGGCTGCCAAAGACATCCGGATGTTTCATGCCGATGCGGGAGGCGCCGTAGCCGCCCATCGAATGGCCTGCCAATCCGCGACTTTCGCGGTTTGGAATGGTGCGGTAATGCGCGTCGATGTATGTGACTACATCGTGAGAAATGAACTTCTCGAAATCTCCTGTGGTCACCGAACTGGAATACATCGACCCGTTGTGCACGGTCTTTGAATCGGGCAGCACGACAATCATTTCTTTGGCGCCCAGGGCAAAGGCACCCTCAATCGTCTGCGGCACGTGGATCTCGTGTGTCCACTGCTCGGCGCCGATTGAGTAACCATGCAGGGCATATACCACCGGGTAGCGGCGATGCTTGTCCTTGCTATAGCCCGGCGGCAGGAAGACGATCACATCGCGGTCGACCGCGTCTCCCTCCAGGTTGCCCTCCAGAGCCGTGCCGTGAATCTTGATGTGCTCGAGGATGGATGGCTTTGCACCGGCGACAATGGGAGGCACCAGAGTCTGCACCTGGGCGGTAATCGTAGAGGCGGGCGTCACGGCCATCGCCAACACCACCAGGTAAAATAAATTCGTAGTTTTCATCGCTGTCCTCACCTGGAAACTGGTTGCTCCGGCACTTCCCTTTCATGGCTCCAGCGAAATGACCGTCACCGACTTCGGCCCGACGGTTAATGCCAACCTGCCGCCTTCTATTTTTGCGGAGATAGGTTTAGGGACAACGGTGCCGGGTGCGGCAAAGGTGTTTACGCAGTCGACGGCAGAAGCGGTCAGAGTCTCCGCCTTCGCCGACTTGACTGTCGCGCCGGAAATCTCCGCATCGATATCAACCGGCTTTTCGGGATCAAGGTTCGTGATTTCGAGCCAAAGCTTTCCGGAGGAGTCCCTGGCGGCAAGAGCATCCAGGCGCGGCAGGTTGATCGTGCCTTGCAAGTACGTGCCGGCGTTAAAGGCGACGGGAAGAAACGTCGCGTCGTGAAAAGGAACATACATTTTGTAAACGTAGTAGGTCGGAGTGAGGACCATTTTCTCCTTGTCGGTGAGGATCATCGACTGCAGCACGTTGATCATCTGGGCGATGTTCGCCATGCGCACGCGATCGGCGTGGCGGGCAAAGATGTTCAAGTTCAGTGATGCCAGAATGGCGTCTCTCAGACTGTTCTGCTGGAGCAGGAAGTGCGGATTCGTGCCCGGCAGCGGCGCATACCATGCCCCCCATTCGTCCACTGCAAGGGCGACCTTTTTCTGCGGGTCGTACTTGTCCATAACGCTCTCCTGCTGGTGCAGGAACTCATCCATGAACAAAGTGGATTTCAGCGTCCTGGCGTAATCCTCAATCCCGAAGCCGGTCGAAGGCGTCGAGGGTGGCCATCCGCCGGGTACCGTATACCAGTGCAGAGAAAGGCCGTCGATATCCCAGCTCCAATCGTGGCCCTGCCACGCCTTCATGATGGTCTCGGTCCACTCAGTCTTGGGAACACCCGGGCCAACAGCGATCTTGAGCATGTGGTTTGCTCCCTGCTGCTCAGGATTGTCATTCCTGACGAAGTGGCTGTAAATCTTAAGCTGGCTCAGATAGTAGTCTGCCGTCATATTTCCGCCACAGCCCCAGCTTTCGTTTCCGATGCCCAGGAAGCCGACGTTGTAGGGACCGGGATGACCATTGGCGGCGCGCTCCTTTTCCAGCGCCGTAGGTTGCGCGGCGGTCATGTACTCCAGCCAATCGGCTGCCTCCCGCGGAGTTCCGGATCCGACGTTAACGGAGACGTAGGCGTGGCTGCCGATCTGCTGGATGAAGTCCATGAACTCGTGAGTGCCAAAGCTGTTGGTATCGACCACGTCGCCCCACGCAGCGTTGATTGTTGCCGGCCGCTGGCCGGGCGGTCCGATTCCATTGCGCCAATGGTACTCATCGGCAAAGCAGCCGCCTGGCCAGCGGACATTGGGTACCTTCAACGCACGAAGTGCGGTCACGACGTCGTTGCGGATGCCGCGCGTATTGGGGATGGGAGAATCGGGCCCAACCCAGATGCCGTCATAGAGGCCGTGTCCGAGGTTCTCTGCAAACTGGCCGAAGAGGTTGCGATCGATCTGCGCTCCGGGCCTGGATGCGTCGATGGAAAAATGAGCATGGTCCGAAGCCATGACCGGCAGAAGAGAAATCGGCGACAGAAGAGACAGGCAAAGGATGAACCGAGCACTGCCGACCTTCATGGAAACTCCCTGGGAGAGCGCCGCGAATCGATCGCGGGAATCCTCTTGCGTCCTGGCGGCGAACAGCCAAGCAGACAGTTATTTGTGAAAACGTTCTCTCGGACTCGGACTATACAGACCGGTTCCGGGTGTGAACAAGTCAAAATAGTTGTTCGATCGGTATCGATTTTGTCGATGATTTCGTAGCTCAAATCACTTCCGGTTCGCGGCTCATGCCCAGCAACTCCGCCAAGGCATTGGCCTCGGAGTTGCTGAAGCTAACGTCTCTACTGACGAGATTCAACCGGACCTCGCGAGTCTTACCAGCAGGGAGAGGAAGTGGCACGAGATCGCCGGCGTCGAGTTCGGGTTGAATACGGTAGTTGGGCAGCCAGCCGAAGCAAAACCCGCTGCGAACGGCCGCGATCGCCGATTCGATGGCGCCAACCGGAAACACGCGCTGTGCGGGAATCCGCGGCTGGTGCTTCAGGCTCCCCGAAGCCGTGCTTTCAATAGCCACCAGCGTGTGCTGCATTAAGTCGGAACGCGAGAGCCTCCGGCGGATGGAGAGGAGAGGATGATCGCGGCGCGCGACGGCAATCATTCCAATCACGAGAATCGGCTTGACGAAGAGTTCGCGGGACATCAAGCCGGTCACACAGAGTTGCGCGTTGTGGAGCGAGAACTCCGAGTCGGCGGAGAGAAACGTGCCCTGACGAAGTCTCGGCTTAACATGGGGAAAACTGGACGAGAAACTCGCCAGAACAGCAAACAGGCGGTCGTCGGGAAAGATGCTGTCGACCGAGAGCCTCACCTCCGAGGCACCGCTCGATGCCATCAAGCGGGCGCGCTGCTCGAGTTGAAGAAAGCCTGCCAAATGGGGTTCGGCGTCGGCAAGAAGCACCCTTCCTAACTCAGTCAGCTGCGCTTTCCTGCCCTGGATCTCGAACAACCGAACACCCAGCTGCTCCTGCAGGCGCGCGATCGCGTAGCTGATGGTGGATTGAGACCGGTTGAGCTTTTCGGCCGCAGGGGCAAATCCCCCCAACTGCACTACAGTCTGAAGAATCTCCCAAGCGTCGAGGGTCGTATCCATGGCCCCGACAGAATACATCGAGTAAATCGATGTATCGCGTCAAAAAAAGCGACTATTCTTCGCGGATCCCGTTCAAGTACGATGCCGCTGTTCGGAAAATCGGTGACTGACAGGATAAATTGCCTGTTCGGGAAAACGATTACCCGGGGCCGCATTCGATCCCGATGGGAACCGGGTCCGGGCCACCTTCCCATGGCTGTGCGCCATTCGGGAACGAGGATTCCACGTAGAGAGTATTTGATGAAAAGAATCGGAATTGCAATTCTAATGCTTTCGAGCTACTGCTGGGCACAGAACCCGGACGGGTTCGAGCCCGCGTCCACCAATGTGTGGGGCGCGGCCTATCCCCGCGTGGACGCCAGCGGCAGAGCCGAATTCCGAGTGAAGGCTCCCAACGCCAGCAAGGTCCAGGTGAACTTCTGGGGAGCGGCGAAGCTGGACATGGTGAAGCAGCCCGATGGATTGTGGACGGTGACATCCGGGCCGATGGTACCGGGCTTCCATTACTACACGCTGTTGATCGACGGCGCGGAATTCAGTGATCCCGCAAGCCATACGTTCTTCGGCGGCGGCAAGGACGCGAGCGGAATCGAGATTCCTGAACACGGGTCGACCTACTATTTGCCCCAGGATGTTCCCCAGGGCGCGGTGCGTGAGATCTGGTATTTGTCAAAGGTTACCGGGGGCTGGAGGCACGCCCTCGTCTACACGCCCCCAGGCTACGACACGCAGACGAAGATGCGGTATCCGGTGCTTTATCTGCAGCACGGCGGCGGCGAAGATGAGACTGGCTGGATCCGGCAGGGGCGTGCCAACTTCATCCTCGACAATCTGATCGCAAGCGGGAGCGCGAAGCCGATGATCATCGTCATGGCCTACGGTTATGCCAAGCGCGCCGGCCATGCCGATCCGGATCTGACGGGGAAACCCTTCGGCTCGCCGGAGATGATGAAGGCGATGCAGGAGATGGCCTCGGCTTTTGAAGACGATATGACACAGGAGTTGATTCCATTTATTGATTCGCATTTCAGGACCATGGCGGATCGCGATCATCGCGGCATGGCCGGCCTATCGATGGGCGGCATGCAAACCTTCCAGGTGACCTTCGACCATCTGGAGCTGTTCTCGTACATCGGAGGCTTTAGCGGCGCTGCCGGGCCAATGGTGTTGGGCAACCGGGCACTCGATCCGAAGACGGACCTTCACGGGACGCTCTCCGATCCGGACGCCTTTGCGAAGCGCGTTCATCTGCTGTGGCTGGGAGTTGGTACGGACGAGCCGGCGATGATGAAGACCGGTCTCGAGCGGCTGCACACGTCCTTGGATGAGGCAAAGGTCAAGCATGTCTTTTACGAATCCCCCGGCACCTCACACGAGTGGCAGACGTGGCGCCGAGACCTGAAGGACTTTGCGCCCAGGCTCTTCCAGTGATTGGCGTTGCTGGATCAAAAGCGCGTACGGCCTAAATATATTCAGGCCGGAGGGTATTGCATCCTTGCTTGTCGCGGCGCGAGAATTTGGACGGGGAGAAAAGTGAAGTGGGCTAAGTTTGTAACGTTAATCGGCGTGTTGTGGCTGCCGACGGTGCGCATGGTCCATTGCCTGGGCCAGGGGGCGTCTGCTCGCGAAAGCCAGAAGCTTTCGGCACTCGGCTTTGAGCAGGAGGGCAAGGTCGCCGAAGCCGAGGCCGGGTGGAGGTCTTTGCTGAGCAGCCAACCGAACGACGCTGAAGCATATGCGCATCTCGGTCTTCTGGAGGCGCGTCAAGAGCATTACAGGGAGGCGATCCTTTTCTACCGCAAGGCTCTGAGCCTCAACCCGAAAATGCCGGGCTTGCGCCTCAATCTTGGTCTTTCCTACTTCAAGTTCGGAGATTTCCGGGCGGCAATACAAACCTTTGAACTCTTGCTCAGGAGCGAACCGAAATCCTCCCCGGAATTGCTTCGACTGGTGACCCTGACTGGGCTGGCCCATTACGGAGTGGGTGAATACGCAGCCGCGGTTCCGTACCTGAAGCAGGCTACGGCCGCCGATCCGGAGAACCTTCCGTTCCGGCTGTCGCTTGCCCAAAGCTGTCTACGCTCCAAACAGTATCAGTGTGTGCTTGACGTTTACCGTGAGATTCTCACCTTAAATGCCGAGTCGGCGGAAGCGGATATGCTCGCTGGCGAAGCATACGACGAGTTGAAGAACGATGCTGGAGCGATAGCGGAGTTTCAGGCTGCGGTGAAGGCTGATCCCAAAACTCCGGATGTGCATTTCGGATATGGTTACCTGCTATGGAGAGTATTGAGATTCGAGGAAGCGGAAAAAGCATTCCGGTCTGAGCTTGAAAACAACCCGGAACATCCTCTCGCGTTAGCGTATCTCGGCGATACGGAGATGCGGCTGAATCGGTCCGACGAGGCAGTTCCGTACCTTAAGCACGCAATCCGGATCCGACCGTCGGTGGCCATCGCACATCTCGACCTAGGCATTATCTACGAAGGCCAGGGACGCAAGGATGACGCTGTTCGAGAACTCAAGACAGCGGAGAGGCTCAGCCCCGACAACTCATCGATTCATTGGCGTCTTGGACGGTTTTATCAATCCATGGGTCAAAAAGCGGAAGCGAAAGCTGAGTTTGATCAGACGCGGAACATGCTACAGGCGAAGGAACAATCAGTTCGAGAGCAAATGCACCAAGTCGAAGCCAAGCCGGTGGCGGAGAAGGTTGAAATCGAACCCAGGTGACCTACGAATGGCTGGTTTTACCAAAGGGATCGCCAGTGGTCGTTTTCGCTTGACAGTGAACTTTCTTTCCAAACATGCTTTGCAGTTGCGGTCCTTTGTTGCTTACAAATCGCTTTAGGAACGAGTAGCTGGCTAACTGAAAGCCGGAGTTTCTCTGATGAGCTTAGAAGTTGTCACGGTAATGCATTCCGAGATGGCCCCTGCCGACGCTGCGCGGCAGCGGGAGGAATTGGTGCGCCGCGTGGCCTCCAGCATCACATTTGAAAAGTCGCCGCGGCTCCGAGCATTCTTCCTACATGTGTGCCGGTGCGCCCGAGAGAACAAGTCTGAAGAGGCAACTGAACCGCAAATCGCGATTTACGTCTACGGACGGCAACCCGGCTATAACCCCAACGACGACAACATTGTTCGCTCCCAGGCCCGGATGCTGAGGATGAAGCTGGAGCACCATTTCGCCAACGAGGGCAAGGACGAACCGGTCGTCATCACCATCCCGAAAGGCCAATACCTGCCCATCTTTGAGACTCGTTCCAAAGAACCGCAGGTACAGCCGCCGCGAGCACAGCCCCGGGTCCTTGAACCTGCGGAGGAAAAGCCTCACCGCTTCCCACAGGTTCTGGCTGTAGTAGCCGGGCTGTGCCTACTCGGAGTTGTGTGGTTCAGCTACCAGTGGTTCGCGTCGAGGAGTACCACCGCGCCACTTTCCCTGATGGCCCCTGCCACAGCCTCCCACCCTCGGCAGAACGAGACGGAGCCGCAGATGAGCAGCCCGCTGGTGCCGTCGGCTTCCGACGCAGGCGCGACGCGTATCGCTGCCGGTCGCATGAAGGGCACCTATATGGACTCGTGGGGGCGCCGCTGGGAATCTGACCGCTACTTTGAAGGAGGCGTTTCCCAACCGGGCCCACTGCATTTGTTTCCCCCGGTGGCCGATGAGAATTTGTACAGTTCGATCCGCGAGGCAGTTTCAGATAACATCATGGTCCCGCAATCGCAACGGGAGTTCCATTACAACATTCCTATCCCTCCTGGAGTGTACGAACTGAAGCTCTATTTCGCGGATCCTCTCCGTCTGCTGGACGGGGATGGAAAGGAAAATGCACAAGATGCGCAAAACTTGCGCCACCTTCAAGTAGAGCTGAATGGCCGTCCCTTGCTGGCAGATTTCGATCCCGTTTCGGACGGTGGTCCGGCAGCGGTTGACATCCGCGTATTCAAGGATGTGCGCCCCGCCGCGGACGGTAAAGTCCACCTTGGTTTTCGATCGGATTGGGGACGGGCTTTTGTGAGTGGGCTCGAATTGACGCCGGGCAGTCCGGGAAAGTTAGAGCCGATCCGCATTTGGACTCGTCAAGGGAATTTTGTAGATGCCAATGGCACACACTGGAGCGGGGACAAGTACTTCATCGACGGACGCACCTACACCTATGTAAATCCTGAGACGGGGCCGAGGGTTCCGGATCTCTACACCGGTGAACGGCATGGTAATTTCAGCTACGCGATCCCGGTTGCACCGGGGAGCTATACCGTGAAGCTCCACTTCCTCGAATCGTTCTTCAGCCCTTTGATTCCGGCCGCACACTGCGACGGTGTGGGCTGCAGGGTGTTCGATGTCACCTGCAACGGCATCATGCTGCTTCAGGATTTCGATATCGTTCGGGTTGCCCCTGGGGCGTTCCAGCCTGTGGTTCGCGAATTTCATGGTCTGCATCCCAATGGACAGGGAAAACTATTGCTTTCCTTCTCGCCGAAGGTAAATTACGCAGAGGTCAGAGCCATAGAAGTCATTGACGAGGCGAAGTAGCGAATGCTTTTTCGCTTCACTGTTAATGAGAGACCGTGAGGACGTGTGTTCTGCCCACTCGAGCCAAAAACGCGCTTGAATGGAGGCACCCAAAGTCATTGTTGGCCGCGCACTTCGTCTCCTGACTCGCCGTTGCTCATCGGTTCGAGATAACACCTAATTGCCTCCGGACTCTCTTCCTTCCTATCGCACTTCGTCGCTTCCACACAAATAAATCCTTGACGTCTGGACGGGCCGCGGTTTACCTCGGATGGCCGCATCTGGAATCGTGCAGAGACGCTTCGTGCCTTCCAAGGCGCGCCTCAGGACCAATCTTCGCCTAATCTTCCCGTGACTCACGGTGCATTTGGCGTGGTCACACCGTGACCCCCCTTCACAGGCGTTTCCCAGGCGGCCTAGATTCCTCGCGGTCAATGAATACATCGTCAGACAGTGCTGAAATAAAGCCTCCCCGAGGTCTCGGGGTGGTCGTGTGTATGTTGTTGTCAAAAAAAACATGAAAGAGCGGTTCTTTAGGAGGACAAGTGAAATCAGCAGGTGTTGAAAAACGCATCCATTTCATGCTTCGGATACCCATGTTATTTATGCTCTGGCTTGTTGTGCTGGGCTCCGCAGCATACGGCCAGGGAACAGCCACGATTGTAGGGACAGTGACGGATCCAACCGGCGCCGTTGTTCCGAATGCCAATATCACCATTACGGATCAGGACAACGGATTCGTCCGTGCCGACACGTCCAACACTACGGGCAACTACAACGCCCCCGAACTTCCCCCCGGACGCTACCAGGTCAAGGTCGAAGCCCAAGGCTTCAAAACGTTGGAACAAAAGGACATCACCCTGGACGTGGGGGTCACGGTCCGGGTGGATGCTGGCCTCCAAGTCGGTACCGTGGGACAAAGCGTTACCGTTGAGGCTAACGCGATCCAGGTGCAGGCGGACACCAGCGAGATCAGCCAGACGATCACCAGCAACCAGATCGAGAATCTTGCCACCAACGGGCGCAACGTGCTCCAGTTCACGACCCTAGTACCCGGCGCGTCCTCCAACATGCCGGATCTCGATTCCCCCGGGGCGCAGTTCCAGAACCGGGACGTTTATTTTAACGGCATGCGGCAAGATGCCAACAACTGGCTCATCGACGGAGGCGAGGCCTACGATCGTGGCGGCGGCGGCATTCTGCTGGTGTCTCCCTCCCAGGATGCGCTTCAGGAAATGACGATCGCCACCAGCAACTATGCCGCTGATCTGGGCAACTCATCCGGCGGCATGATCAGCATGTCGGTCAAGAGCGGCACCAGGAGGTTCCACGGAGGCGCCTGGGAGTTTGTCCGCAACGACGGACTCGACGCTTACTCCTACTTGTCGAAACAGGTGGCAAACCCGACCAAACCGGAACTCCGCTACAACGCGTTCGGCTTCAACCTGGGCGGCCCGGTGGAGTTCAAGTCCAGCAACCCGAGAACCTTCTTCTTCTATAACCAGGAATGGCGGAGAGAGATCAACGGCGGCAGTATTTTCAACCAGGTGCCGACCGCGGCACAGTTAGCCGGCAACATGACCGGGCTGGGCACCATCTACGTGCCTAATACGACCGACCCGGCGGCGATCGCAAAGTTCGCCGCCGACGGGTTGACGCCGGGCCAGGCCTTTCCCAACAACACGATTCCGGCGAACCTTATCAATGCCAATGCCGCCAACTATATCAAGGCCGGTTATTTCCTGCCGCCCAACGCTTCGGATGGGGTTCACTACTTTTCCTCGGCCAACACCGACACCTACTACCATGAGGAAGTTGCCCGAATCGATCACCAGTTCAACGAGAAATACACCATATTCAGCAGCCTGATCTATGATTCGCTCAGTCAGCAGGCGCCGATCGTGGCCTGGACCGGAAACACTTTCCCCACCGTCGGATCGCTCGAAAGCGTTCCTTCCTGGGCGGGTGTTGTCCATTTCACCACGGACCATCCGCCCCAATCTCCTGAACGAAGCTGCGTTCAACACCAACGGCAACAACATTACCATTGCGAATACCGGCCTTTGGAAGACGCCGAGTGACTTTGTTACCTCGCCGATCTTCCCTAACGCCAACACGATCGACAAGATCCCAGGAATCGAAGTCAGTAGCCCGTACAACGTAACCATGGACAATGGAAATTGGCCGTGGACGAATACGTGGCGCAGCTACCAGGGCAAGGATGATCTCTCCTGGACCCATGGCGCGCATAACCTCAAGTTTGGCTTTGCATGGTTGCACGGGCATAAGAACCAGAAGATCTTCGAAGACACCGCCGGAACCTACCAGTTCAATGGGATAGCTACCGCAGCCAGCACCGGCGGTCAAGGCACCCCTGGCGTCGGGCTTGCGGATTTCCTGCTCGGCGATTCCAACAATTTCAGCCAGGGCGAGTTGCAGGATTTCGTCTCCATCGCCTTCAATACAATCGATGTCTATGGCCTGGACAATTGGCGTGTCAACAAACGGCTGACGCTCAATCTGGGCCTCCGTTGGGAAGGGCTGCCCCACGCCTATGACACCAACGACCGCGCATCGAATTTCTACCCCAACCTCTATAACCCGGCGGATGCGGCGGAATTTACCTCCCTGACAAGCGGCGCTTTGAATACCAGCGGCCCAGGATTCACCACGGTGCCCGGGGTTAAACTCTCGAACGTCCTGTTTTACATGAATGGAGTGGGCCTCGCGGGACGGAACGGAATTCCAAAGGGTCTGGTGCAGAATCACTATCTTACCTTCGCTCCGCGGCTCGGATTCGCCTACGATACGTTTGGAGACGGGAAGACCATTCTGCGCGGCGGATTCGGGACTTACTACGAACGCAACGGCGGCAACGAAGAGTACAACATGGGCACCAACGTGCCGTTCAGCAACAGTGGCGCCACCATCTACCCCTACCTGGATACCGCGACGACGTCATGGACCACCGGGACCAGCGCCGGGCAGTCACCCACTACGCCGCAAGGCATCACAGGCATACAACAGAGGTACCCGCTTACGACCGTGTATCAGTTTAGCTTGGGAATGCAGCAACAGGTGCGAAACAACATGGTGTTTACCATTGGTTATGTGGGCAACACTTCTTTTCACTTGTCCCAGACAGCCGACATCAACACCGTGCCGGCGGACGATCCGAACCGTATTAACATTTGCGGCGGCAATTGCGGCGCCACCGGCGGCTACAATGCCAACTATGATCGGCCGTATCTGGGCTTTGCGGGCGTCAACCTGGTCCTGAATCAAGGCAACGCCCACTACGATGGACTGCAGGCCACTTTCCAGGCCACTGCGTGGCACAACCTCACCATGGGCGCTGCGTATACCTTCTCGCACGCCTGGGATGTGATCGATGCCCAGCTCTTTAACAATCTCGACGATCCAATGAACGCGGGTTACCAGTACGGAACAGCGGGCTTCGACCGGCGGAATATCGCGGTCGTCAACTTTGACTACAAGGTGCCCATCTTCCAGAATTCGCAGGGGCTTACCAAGGCCGTGGCGGGAGGATGGGCATTCTCCGGTGTGGCGCTCATGGAGTCCGGAAATCCGCTAAGCGTCAATGCAGCCAACGACAACCTCGGCTTCGGCGGCGACACCACCAACCATTCCGACTTGGTGGGGACGATCGCCTATCCGCATACCTTTAAGCAATGGTTCAGTCCTAGCGCATTCGCGCAGCCGGCTCCGCTCACGTGGGGCAATTCGCCCAAGAACATCGTGAAAGGCCCTGGCCGCGATAACTGGAACCTGTCTTTGTACAAGGACTTCCACATCAAAGAAAGTATGGGCCTCCAGTTACGAGCGGAGACGTTCAACACCTGGAACCATACCCAATTCACCGGAGTTAACAACTCGGTTCTTACGGGTAACTCTTCCAACCCTTATAACTCCACTGCGGGACAAATAAACGCCATCGGGGATCCGCGTGTCTTCCAACTCGGCGGGAAGATTTATTTCTAAGCGATTGTGCTGAAATTCCCACCCTGGCGCACGGAGGTTCCGTGCGCCAGGGAATTTACCATCACGACACCACATGAGATTGCCCTTAATCCTTGGCATGCTGGCCGCTTTTCCCCTCTGGGCGCAGACGGCTCAATCAAATCCCATCTCGCCATCGGAGGTTGAGTTCGCTACCGATGGCGGGACTCCAATCTCTTTTCCTTCGCTAGCAATGACCCAGTTGCCAGTTTGCTACTCGGAGGGTTCGTGTTCCGCCGTCTTTGCGCTCAATCCCCAGGATCGAAAGCGGCAAATCGCGGTCTATTTCGAACTTTCCGGACCGGATCAAGCAGTTGATCCCGCGGCCATTGAGAATTTCTCTTATGTTCAAATCCTCTCCTCGACGCCCGCCGCCGAAGGAGTTGCTGTTTTGGTACACGGGGCCGCCTCCGACAGCGGTGTCAAAGTAAGGCTGGTTCCTAAGCCCGGTGCGGATCGCTCAGGACTCAAGGAAGGTTATTACGTTTGTCTTTTTGACCGGGACGGGAAGCTGCAAAGCGTACACACGCTCGACTCGCGCTACAAACCGGCGAAGATCGCCTACTTTGGCGCCGATCAGTTCGTTCTTCTGCGCTTTGACACAATCAACGAAAAACCGTCGTTGACCATCATGAGCGCGGACGGACAAATCGTTCGGATGCTGGACGATCAAAACTCGTTACCGAACGGCAGTGACCTTCAGAAAGGCTCGGGCATAAAGGTCGATAGTGGCGCTCCTGAGTTTTTCAAACAAGTCGCGATGGTGGGTACACTGTCGGGCTGGCAGTTCGGTTATGCCGCCAAGCAGCTCCTTCTGCTCGAGCCCGGGGCGGACCCGGTCATCTGGTCCATCTCGCCCGGTGATGAAATTCGTAAAGTCAAGTTGCAGATGCCGCCGGGGACAACGGCACAATCCATCGTTTCTTCGGATGGCGCGTGGTTTGTCCGGTCGTTCATCGTCGCTTCGGACGCGGGACTGCTGTTGGAATTCGATCCCGAAAGCGGCCAGGTGCTGCGGCGTATCGATTCAAAAGGGGTGCCACCAACCAGCATCCTGTATGCAGGCGAAGGGAATTACTACGCACTTTGGTGGGACAAGGACAAACATCCTTGGATCCTGAAAAGCAAGTGAAAACCGATGGTCGCTAGAATGATTGAGTCTGCTGTGTGTTAGTTCGCGCTGACTTCCCCTGACCAGAGCGCGCGCAAGCTAACCGCTCCGTGCGCCATGGCACGTTCTGAGGAGAGGTTTCCCGAGCACGAATGGCTTTTCAGGCGCAGCTTACGCGCCCGCGGGTGTTGGTGCGCCCGAGTTGGCTCCGCACCTAAACGCACCATTCACAAGGAGTTCTCCCAAAGTGGTAGCGGTTATGAAAACACGAACAGCAAGCCTGGTTTTGCTTCCCCTATTGGCGAGTGCAGCCGTAGCCGGCGCGCAAGGAACCGCGTACGTCGCATTTGGATCTACGGCACAAACGATCGCAGGGTTTGGAGGTTCGACGGCCCGGATGCCGCAACTCAGTACCGTCCACGAAACTTCCCAACGTCTTGAATGGAGCTGGGAACGGCTCCGACTTCAGGTATACCGCATAAGCTATGTCGATGAAGCGGGCTAAGGGGCCACGAACTCCGCGTGCTAAGTCAGCATCCCTCCGCACCCGCAAGAGCGCCACGAAGTCTCCGAACGCGAACTTCCTTCGGGGCCGATTCACCGGCTGCGCGCTTTTGGTGGCGATCTTCTGCGCCACTCTTGCCGCCTATCTGCCCGCTCTCCACGGGAGCCGGGTCTGGGACGATAACAATCACATAACCCGCCCAGATATGCAGTCGCTCCACGGTTTGTGGCGAATCTGGTTCGATCTGGGTGCGACACAACAGTATTACCCTCTGCTGCACAGCGCGTTCTGGCTCGAACACCGGATGTGGGGGAATGCGGTTGTCGGCTATCATCTCACCAATATCGTTCTCCACGCCCTTTCGGCCTGCCTGGTTGTAATCATCGTGAGGCGTCTTTCGCTTCTTGGCGCGTGGCTTGCAGGCTTTGTCTTCGCGCTGCATCCGGTCCAGGTGGAATCGGTCGCCTGGATCACGGAACAAAAGAACACCCTATCCGGAGTCTTGTGTTTGGCCGCGCTCCTTGCCTACCTCTACTTTGATCAGGATCGTCGAAAGCCGAAATACATGCTGGCGACCGCCCTCTTTGTGCTGGCCTTGCTCAGTAAGACCGTCACCGCAACCCTTCCTGTGGTCCTAGTCGTGATCCTTTGGTGGCGCCGTGGCCGGCTCGCATGGAAGCGGGATGTGCTGCCCTTGCTTCCTTGGTTCGTGCCGGGCGCGACTGCTGGACTCTTTAGCTCTTGGGTAGAGAGGACGTCAATCGGCGCGCAGGGCTCGAGTTTCCTTCTGACTCCCGTCCAGCGCGTGTTGATTGCCGGCCGTGATGTCTGTTTTTACGCAGGCAAACTCTTTTGGCCCGTTAACCTGGCGTTCTTCTACCCGCGCTGGAACGTTGATCAGGCTGTGTGGTGGCAGTGGCTGTTCCCGTTGGGAGTTCTGGTCCTTGTCGCCGGTCTCGTATTCGCCGCACACCGCGATCGCGGGCCTCTGGCGGGTTTTCTCATCTTCACCGGAGCACTCTTCCCGGTGCTCGGCTTTCTCAATGTTTATTTTTTCCGCTACTCCTATGTGGCCGATCATTTTCAATACCTGGCAAGCCTGGGAGTCATCGTGCCGGTAATTGCGTTGCTGGCAAGAGCAACGGAGCGGGTCCGCTCGGGTAAGACCGTTAGCATCTCCTGTTCCGTGCTGCTGATCCTGGTTCTAGGCATTCTAAGTTGGCGGCAAAGCCAGGCGTATCGCGATACCGAAACCCTTTACCGCACATCGCTCGAACACAATCCAGATAGCTCGATCGCGCACTATAATCTCGGGACCCTCCTTGCAAACAAGCCCGGGCAGCTCCTGGAAGTGATCGAACAATACGAGGCCGCGCTGCAGATCGATCCGGAGCAGGCGGAGGTCCACAATAACCTGGGAATTGCCCTATCGCGCATTCCAGGACGGCTTCCGGATGCTATCGCGAACTATGAGGCGGCCTTGCGTATCCAGCCGGACTATGAGCCGGCGCACCTCGACCTCGGAAATGCGCTATCTCATGCTTCCGGTAGAGTGCCAGACGCGATCGCAGAGTACCGGGTGGCGCTGCGCATCAATCCGCATGATGCGCAAGCGCATTACGACTTGGGGAATTTGCTGTCGGGCATTCCCGCGCAGCTTCCAGACGCGATCGCGGAGTACCAGGCGGCCTTACGAGTCGAACCTGACTTCGCGGAAGCACACTTCAATCTGGGGAACGCCCTTTCCCGGATTTCCTCAAGGTCTCAGGACGCCATAGCGGAGTACCAAACGGCACTGCATATCCGACCGGATTTTGTGGAGGCCCACAATAACCTGGGATTGATGCTGTCGCGCACTCCTGGACGGCTTCCAGATGCGATCGCGGAGTATCAGGCGGCGTTGCACATCAGATCGGATTATGCGGAGGCCCACTTTAATCTCGGGAACGCCCTGGCTCAGATACCTGGACGGTCTGAGGACGCGATCGCGGAGTATCAGGCGGCGCAGCGGATCAGGCCGGACTATGTGGGTCTTGTGGGTGAGCGAATCAAGGAGCTACGTGCGTCACGATCCGTCTCGCAGAAATACCCATGACGCGGAAATAATCGGGGCTGATGATCTGGGTTCAATTCCATGACGCTTGCCGTCTTGTCGATCACTTCTCACTCGAACCTCAGGGCGGCATTTCATCTGATGTTGGATAGCTGGGTGCAGTGATCGCGTCACCGGGGCAGCCGCTTCACTCCGCGTAACTCCTCATCCGTCCTCTGAATGCCTGGCGCGGCGAATTCGGGGAATGCCCAATCGCCGTACTTCGCTTTTACCTGGGGCAGCACTGCCTTCAGCACAGCATCGCTGTTGTCTCCCTCAGCTTGCGCCTTGGCTATGCCTGCGCGCAGAAACAACAGGTAATCCCGGAACGTCTGCACATCGCCGGCCTTGCCGGCGTTGTCCCCATGGCCCGGAACGAAGGTCGCCGAAGGGAAATCCTTCACCAGCGTGTCCAGTGTCTCGATCCATTCTCTCGTGGATGCGTCGATCAGATTGGGCACCGTGCGATTCCAGAAGAGGTCGCCGCAGAAGACAACGTTGGACTCCGGATCATAGACGACGGTATCGCCGCCGGTATGACCGGGGAAGGCGCGTAACAGCACCTCGCGACTTCCGCCGAGGTACAAGTTCACGCCCTGGGTGTAGGTCACGTCGGGCAGGCGTAGGGCATCCACCGACGATCGCTGTTCGGCGGTTATCTTGTCGTCAAAGAACTTCATGTTTTCCGTGCGTTCCCAGCGTCGGACATTCTGCTGAGCGAGCACCGTTGCCCCGGCAGCAGCAAACACTCCGTTCCCCGCGACATGATCCAGGTGATAGTGCGTATTGACAACGAAGCGCACGGGGACCGGGGTCTTTTGGCGGATGACAGCGAGGAGTTTTTGCGCCGCCGCCGGATTCTCGAAGGTATCGACCACGAGCACGGCGTCACTTCCGACCACGAATCCGGCATTGGCGCCAGACTCGTCGGCCTTCGCTGCCGGATTGTCGATTGCGGCCCAGGCGCCGTTGTCCAGCGGCTTCAACAGGAAGGGTTCGGAGGTCTGGGCGCCGCCGATCGTGCTGGCAGTAAGGCCGAGAACTAAGGCTCCTGAGAAGAATATCTTCATATGCCAACCATCTTATAGCGCTAGTGTTTGCAGGAACCGATGACCACCCCCGCATTGGGCTAAACAGCAACAAACTTGTCCAAATTAGGCTCGGCAACAAGCTTTTTGCTTTGTATCAATTCGCTCAGGGCGAAAAAAAAGTCGGGCTTTAGAGGCTGCGTGAGAGCGATATTCTCTCGGCTTCGCACCTTCCAATCCTGTCACGTCTGCTCGGCCTGTTCGGTCATACTTTGCAGATGGAAGCGGATGACAAAAGCACGTTCTCGGAGCACCGCCAGTATCTCTTTTCACTGGCCTACCGCATGACGGGCAGCGCGGCCGATGCGGAAGACCTGCTGCAGGAGACCTATTTGCGATGGCGCCAAGCCGCACACGACGATATTCGGACACCGCGCGCATTTTTAACCACCGTGATCTCCAGGCTGGCCATCAATCACCTGGAATCAGCGCGAGTCCGCCGGGAACAATACGTCGGCAGCTGGCTGCCGGAACCCGTGGTCACCACCGCTACCAACGATCCAGCAGAGCTTTCCGAGTCGCTCACCATGGCCTTCCTGGTGCTGCTGGAGAGTCTGACACCGCTCGAGCGAGCAGTGTTTTTGCTGCACGAAGTCTTCGACTATTCCCACGCAGAGATCGGCGAAATCGTAGGCCAGAGCGAGGATGCGTCGAGGCAATCCCTTCGCCGGGCGAAACAGGCGGTCGAGCGGCGCCGTCCACGATTCGAACCACAGCCGCTGGCTGCGAAGCAATTGACAGAGGAGTTTGCCCGCGCCATGACAACCGGGGATGTGGCCGCATTGATGAAACTGCTGCACGAAGAAATTGTTGCTTATTCCGACGGCGGCGGCCGAGTGCGCGCAGCCATGAACCCGATCTTCGGTAGAGATCGCGTAGCGCGCTTTTTGGCCGGCATCGCGCAGAAAAGTGGCCATGGCCTGAATCGTCAATTAGAGGAAATCAACGCGCAACCCGGGGTTCTCGGTTTTCGCAACGGCGAGGCGCAAACTGCCTTGGTCCTGGACATCGAGCACGATCAGATTCGAACCATTTACATCGTGGTGAACCCGGAAAAACTACAACATTTGCCAAAGGAGAGAACCGCATGACCCAGCCAACAATGCAACCCAGACTCGATTACCAACAAGCCTCACCCAAAGGCGTGCAGGCCATGTTCCAGCTGGAGCGCGCGGTACGGGAGAGCGGCCTCGAGCCGAAACTATTAGAGCTGGTCAAGACCCGGGCTTCGCAGATGAATGGCTGCGCCTATTGCATCGACATGCACACCAAAGACGCCCGCGCCCACGGAGAAACCGAACAGCGTCTGTTCGCCTTAAGCGCCTGGCGAGAAGCGCCTTTCTACTCGGAGAAAGAGCGGGCTGCGCTTAAGTGGACCGAAGCCATCACGGATATCCAGCGTGGCCACGCAGCGGACGATGTGTTCGAAGAGGTGAGAAAGCACTTCGCGGATGCGGAGCTGATGAGTCTGACGCTGGCGATCACCACCATCAATGCCTGGAATCGCATTGCCATCGCATTCCGGCTGGTTCCGGGGTCGTATCAACCGGGCGCGGCGCACCAGGCCTAAATCTCACTAGTGTCCGGTTAGATGTCGAACAAAATGAGCTGGTTAGCGTGGCACTCCATGCAGGTGGGGGGTTTGAGATAGTTTGCTGCAAGGCGCATGAAATCTGTGTTTTTTCAAAGACGCGGACGGGGAGAATCTGTAGACAAGTGTAGAGCGAGGCGTCGAGTTGGAGTTCTTTCTCGATGATGACGATCAGGACATTAGGTGGCGATGGCGCACCAAATCTGCGTCTCGAACGCGTTCTCAGAGGATAGCCTCAGACAGAGCTCGTGGTTGCATCCGTGGACTGTTTAGAATTGCCTGCGAGCGGGCATTTCGCGTGGAATGTGCGATGGCAGGGGCTAAACCCCGAGGGCATTTCTCAGCCGGAAAAGTCGATTAGAGAATAGAAAGAACGCCCTCAGCGGCTAAAGCCGGTCATATTTTCAATCAATTATGCACGGCCTAAAGGCCGTACCCTTCTCAATGACCGGTTCCCAGAAGATCTAAATAATTCCGCAACCTGGTAAAGCCCAATCTCTACAGCTCGTTTACGGCCCGACTAAAGTCGTGCCCTGATACAAAACCAAGATTCGGCGTCCAAAAAACCGTATAAGTCGTTTCAAATCGTGGACAGCCCCGAATGTTCAAAAACCATACTCAATGCTGCACTTACGGCCATCCCCAAACAAACCAACCGGACATTCGTGCCTGAATTACAGGGGTAAATCTACGACGGTCCTTGAGCGGCCGTCGCGGATTGCAGCTTGGAGAAGGATCGGAGATAGTTCACCAGGTCCCAGGTGTTCTCTGGCTTGACCCGTTGCCCTTCGCCCTCCATTTCTCCTTTGCCGTTCTTGATGATGTAGAAGAGTTCCCCGTCTGTCTTCGCTTTCAGGGTGGTGGGATCGCGGAAATCAGGCATTTTGGCTTTCATGTTCTTGGCCAGGTCGCCTCCACCTCCACCGTCGTCTCCATGGCAAATGGAGCACTCGTAACCGTAGATCTTTTTGGCCCGTCCCAGGGATTCGGCGCTTGTTTTCACCGGGTTGGGCTGATTGACGGCTTCCAGAGGGATATTGGACGCGGCCGGAGCGGGACTTGCGGCTGGCGGCTCCTGCGGCGTCTGCGCGGAAACGCCACTGAGTACCAGGGCAGTGAGAATCAGGAAAGGCTTCAACATGGAGCCCCCTTAAGATGAAATGAAATTCGTGCAACACTCTACGCCCCTCCCACGTGCCCCGTCGAGGGGTAAGGCCCCCAGAACCCAGACCCCTGACGGCTTATTTTCCAGATCACCCTGCTCTTCGTCTTATATTCCAAGGCCCTGACCAAGGGTTACCTACGGTGTCCATCCGCCACCAAGCGGCACTCGAGTTGACCGCGAGGGCTCCGTCTACCGGGATGGTGATGATTGCAAACGGAGTTCCCGAGTCATCGCCGACGGCCGGAAGATGGTGAGAGTCTTCATTGCCGCCGACCATTGCGTTCACATAATAGGGAGCGAACACCATCATGTGAGGGATGCCAGTGGCCAGCCGGCCCTAGGATTTGGTCCGCGGAAAACATCTAGCCAAAGCTCACTTCATGCCTTTGAGGAATCTCGCCGTTTATGTATGCCGCTTGAACCGCAGCCGCAATTTGTTCGGGCGTTTTGCCTTCCAGCCCGAGCTTGTTCTTAAACTCGTAGTAAGGCAACACGGTGCGCGCTGCCTGCGGATCGAAACAGATGGGAGCCCGCGTTTTCGGGTCATATGCAAGGTAGGTTCGGACTGGAAGAGGGGTATAGGTCGGAGCTCCGGTGAAACCACGCATCACGATACAGACAAAACCGTTATCACCCTCATGTACCACGCGATAGCCCGCCGGGGTAAAGACCTTGATGGTTGCGTGGTCTGAGATGCTAGCCGGTGCAGCACTCCTGGCAAGCGACACCTCGGCGTCCTGGGGCATCGCGTACTCGCTCAAAGGCGGGTACTTCGTTTCCTGGGCCAGCATTGCGATAGCATTGAGAACGCATAGCAATGCAACTGAACTAAACCTGAATCTCCTCATTTTCATCCCGTCTTTCCTGGCTTGGGGCAGGTCTTCCGTTGCGTTCAACTTCTCGCCCCGCAAACTGAGTACACAGCTAATACGGATTCCGGGAGATTTTAGATACGCAGCTATGGCAGCCATTAAAGAAGAACGTAGGAAGTAAGGTTTGCAGGCAGAACTAGAGGGAACGTATCTGGTGGCGAGGGCTTTCTATGCGTACTGCGGAGGTAGGAAGCTCGCTGCGCGAGGCCCCGACCGGTTCGGAGAATATTGTCTACTCCGTTGGGCGTCTTTCCAGATCTCGTTCATGCTCCAACCTGGCGACGAGGAGATTTGCCGGCGCTTCCGCCATCTCAGGACAGATACTCAGGATGTACTCCTTGGCCATTTCATGAACGGCCTTCGGTTCCACCTCGTGAAATTCGCCCACTCTCCGCCCTTCCGGGTCCACAACAACGACCTGGTTGCCAAGTCTCTTCTCACGCAACAGAACAGTGGCCAGCGCAATTCCTATGCTGATAATTTCACCGGGCGTATAGCCGTATTGGTTGGTAAGGGCCAGCACGTCTTCGACCAGGTCGGAGTGGAGATTGATCTTCATTTTGGCAGCACCGTCTTTTATGAAAGATTCGAAAAAACGTGGGCGTGCGCGTTTGTACTATTAGAACCGTTGACCTCGGTTAGGCAAATGCAACTTCCGGGCAGGGCGGACCCCCATCCACAATCGCGAGTGCGCGGCAGAAAAGAGGACAGTTACAGTACCAGCGAACGAAAAGTCCCTTTGCAGGGCCAAGACGCAGGGCCGCAAGCCTTTTTATCGGCCCAAATAGTCGACAGATTTGAAGCAGTTGATACTTTGTACTTTCTCCCCGGCCGGGGCACAACGAGTATTTCCAAAGAAGCATCAGAAGTGTCACCATCCGGCAAGGCCTGGCCGTTTGTAATAGTATTCGACCGGAGAAACTATGCTGATTCTTCGCGCCACCGTATTGTTATGCCTTCTCTCTGTAGCTTTTGCCCAGATCTCCGGCCAGGAACCTCTGCAGGTCAGCTCTCCTAACGGACAGATCGTGTTTGTTCTTTCCGGACAAGCTGTCCTTCGCTACACGGTCGATTTCCAAGGCAAGCGCCTGATCGATGAATCGGAGCTTGGTTTGGACCTGCAAGGGCAGCCTCCGCTCGGGCCCCGCCTGGCGCTCAGTGAAGGTGCAGCACGGCAGCTCGGACGAAACCTATACCATCCCGGTTGGTAAGACGAAGGACGTCCGCAACCACTACAACTCCCTCACCGCGGATTTTTCTAGTGAATCCGGTGCTGCGTTCTCCGTGGAAGTGCGGGCCTTTGATGATGGAGTAGCGTTTCGCTACATCGTTCCCGAACAGCCCTCCCTCAGCACTGTGCACGTTACGGGGGAGCGTACGCAATTCCGCTACAGCAAGGACGCGACCCTTTATCCGCTGGTGGTGAACGGATTCCAATCCTCGTACGAAGACGACTATCAGATGAGGACCGTCGGCAGCCTGCATCGTGACTGGCTGATCGCGCTACCCTTTGCTGGCCGAGGTTCCCGGCACCGGTTGGGTCGCCATCACTGAGGCAAATATCGATAACTATGCAGGCATGTACCTGCGCAGCGATAAACCGCTTCACAGCCTGAAGGCCCAGCTATCGCCCAAAGTCGATGACCCCACCGTCGCCGTAGATACCAAGACTCCTTTCCAGACACCCTGGCGGGTGCTCATGATCGGGGATGCTCCCGGACGCCTGATTGAGTCAAACATCATTCTCAATTTGAATCCCCCTTCTAAGATTGCCGACACTTCGTGGATTCGAGCGGGAAAATCCGCCTGGGATTGGTGGTCGGGTGACGCTGCGACCGGGGTCAATTTCACTCCCGGCATGAACACCGAAACCTTAAAGCATTACATTGAGTTTGCTTCTGATTCCGGCTTTCCCTATATGCTCATCGACGCCGGCTGGGCCAAACCAACACCGGGAGCCAAGGAGGGCGATTATGCCGATCCGGCAGATATCACCCAGTTCAACCCCAACGTCGATCTTCCGGAATTGCTGCGTTATGCCAAGGAGAAGAATGTTCGCATCTGGCTTTGGTCGCATTGGACCTCGGTCGACAAATACATGGATCAGGCCTTTCCGCTGTTCGAACAGTGGGGAGTCGCCGGGGTCAAGATCGACTTCATGAATCGCGACGATCAGTGGATGGTGGACTGGTATCGCCGTGTGGTCGAGAAAGCCGCCGAGCATCATTTGATGATCGATTACCACGGAGCTTTCAAGCCGGATGGCTTACGCCGCACGTATCCCAACCTCATAACCCGCGAAGGCGTGATGGGCAAGGAGTATTCCAAGTGGTCCTCGCGCGTGACCCCGGTCCACAACACCACACTTCCCTTCACCCGTATGCTCGCCGGTCCTATGGATTACACCCCGGGCGCCTTCAACAACTCGCAACCTCGAAAACTTCGTCGCGCGTCAATGTGATGCCCATGGCCCTGGGAACGCGGGCCCAGGAGTTGGCCTTGTATGTAGTGTTCGAGAGTCCGCTGGAAATGGTTTCTGACTATCCTGAAATTTATAAAGGGCAGAAGGATTTTGATTTCATTAAGCGGGTACCGGCTACCTGGGATGAGGTGCATGTCATCGATGGTCTCCCCATGCGATACATCACCCTGGCGCGGAGGAGCGGTGCGGATTGGTATGTTGGATCGCTGACTAACTGGGAAGAGCGAAACACCAGCGTCCCGCTGAACTTTCCTGGGTGCGGGCAAGTATGTTGCTGAAATCTACGCCGACGCTCCCGATGCTGCCAGCAATGCAACCCACACCAGCTTTAGCAAACAGCCCGTCGACCGGACCACGGTTCTCGACATCCACATGGTTTCCGGCGGCGGCAATGCAATCTGGATCCATCCGGCTAAACCATGAAAGCACTCATCACCGGGGGTACAACCGGAATTGGTTTTGGTATCGCGGCCGCCATGCTCGACGCCGGCTACGAGGTGACCGTAACCGGATTAACCGACGAGCAAGTCGCCCAGGTACCGCAAAGGCAGCATCTCTCAGCGGTCAAACTCGACGTAACCTCGGCTGCCTCGGTTGCGGCCGTGGTTGAGCCCTTCGATGAATTGTCCGCGCTGATCAATTGCGCAGGAGTGATCTTTCGCAACCGTGCCGAGTACGATATTGAGATTTTTCAGAAAGTGATCGATGTCAATCTCACCGGGACCATGCGGATGTGCGTCGCCGCGCGGGGGAAACTTGCCGCCGCCGGCGGCGCTATCGTGAATACTGCGTCGATGCTCTCGTATTTCGGCGGCCCGGCAGTTCCTGCCTATACTGCATCCAAGGGCGGAGTGGCACAATTGACCAAGGCCCTTGCCGTTGCCTGGGCGGCTGAGGGCATACGGGTGAACGCCATCGCTCCGGGCTGGATTGCCACCGAGTTTACCCGCGGCCTGGTTGAGGACGAGGGCCGCTCGGCCGCGATTGTCGACCGCACGCCCATGCAGCGCTGGGGTGAACCGAACGACCTTGGCGGCGCCGTGGTGTTTCTTTGTTCCGCCGCAGCACGCTTCATCACCGGGGCGATCTTGCCCGTGGATGGCGGCTACGCAGCAGTTTGAAAGAGAGGGTCCATGAGCACTCAAGCCGATGCACGCATTCCCTACCGCCACCCGCAGCCTAAGGAAAGCTTCCCTGAGCTGGTGATTCCCCAATGCCATCCCTGAGGATGAGCGCTTGTGGGTTCCGCAAGCGGAAAATGTCTGGTTTCGCCCGCTGTGCCTGTCGGCCAGCCGAGGTTATTGGATGAATCTTCTGCGGGTGCGCAAATCGGGCGTGCTTTCGCGCCATCGTCATCCGCAGCCTGTGCACGGCTTTGTGCTCAAGGGCAGCTGGCATTACCTGGAACACGATTGGACGGCTACGGAAGGGTCATATGTTTATGAGACTCCGGGCGAGACGCATACGCTGGTGGTGGAGGACGACGTTCCCGAAATGATTACGCTGTTTCAGGTGAATGGCGCGATGATTTATGTCGATCCGGATGGTAAGGTCCAGGGCTATGAGGATGTGTTTACCAAAATCGATCTTTGCCGGCGGCATTTTGCGGCAGTCGGGTTGGGAGAGGGCTACGTCGATCAGTTCTTGCGTTAGATCTGCCCTGGCAGGAGCTGTTTTTCGTGCGAGGCCGGAACTTCCATGGCGCTAAGTCCTAGGTGTAGTAAACTAAACTAAGCGGACTTAGTCATGACGAAGACCATACAAACCGTGAATATTCATCAAGCAAAGACACAGCTTTCCAGGCTGGTTGATCAGGCTGCCAAGGGAGAACCATTCATTATTGCTAAGGCCGGCAAGCCGCTGGTCAAAGTTACCGCACTCGATGCTCCCGCCTCCTCGCAGATGCGGCGACTCGGCTTTATGGCGGGGCAGATCGCGGTCCCGGATGATTTCGATACCATGGGTCTCTCGGAGACCGGGCAACTTTTTGAAGGCAGGTGAACCATGAGGCTGCTGCTGGATACTCACCTTCTTCTTTGGGCCGCGGCAGAACCAGCTCAGCTATCTCGAACGGCCCGACGGCTGATAAGTGATGGCAACAATGAACTCATTTTCAGCACAGCGAGCTTGTGGGAGGTTGCCATTAAACGAGGGCTTGGCCGGAACGACTTCCAAGTGGAGCCGCGACTATTGCGGCGTGGATTGCTTGATAACGGTTATAGTGAGCTGCCGATCGGCAGTAACCACGCTGTCGCTCTCGATGGACTGGCGCCCCTTCACAAGGATCCGTTTGACCGCATCCTGATCGCACAGGCGACAGTAGAAGGTATCACTTTGCTCACCATGGATCCCTTGGTAGCACAGTACTCAGGGCCGATCCGCCAAGTGTAAGAGGGAGTGTTCCGCTAGGTTGTGATTCGGACGCAACCAAAATGCGGCGGCGGTGCGCCCATTTCAAGCGCTCTTAACCATTCGCGAATGTCTTCACAGAGCAAAGCAACAGAGACGGATCCGAAGCCGGCAGGATAGCGCTCGAGCCGCGCGAGAGCACGCTCGAATAATCTCGCAGCCCCCAGAGGATTGTTACGTTGTAAGTGATGGAAGGCGGCAGTGACCTGAATCAAGCCTTGCAAGAACATCTTCTCTGGCTCCTGAGCCACCAGCCAAAGACTTTCCCAGGACTCGTGCGCAGCAAAGAACTCACCGGCACGATAGTGTTTGAGGCCTTCCGCAAGTGCGCCCTCGGTCCAATCGAATTCCATCCGCCTGCTTCCTGCGTCAAGCTAACATTGTATGGTGAGACTGTCTGCCTCCCGGGTGCCGATCATCGAGCCGCAGCAGATCGAAATTGCTCCCCGGCTGGTTCTTCATGGGCTCCTATGCCTTTCAGGACGTAGAAGCCCCGGTTCATCGCGTCTGGGTGGATTGCTTTGCCATGGCAGCCACCCAAGTGACCGTTGCAGAGTACGCGCGGTTTCTAGACGCCAGCGGAAGTATGCCCCCACCGTTTTGGGACGATGCCAACTTCTCGCATCCACAGCAACCCGTCGTGGCCGTTTCGTGGTTCGACGCCGTTGCTTACTGCGCGTGGCTTAGCGCGGCGACCGGCTCGCATTACCGGCTACCAACAGAGGCCGAGTGGGAACGGGCTGCGCGCGGTGGCCCGAGGGCACGATGTTCCCCTGGGGTGATGATCCGCCAATGTCCCGTCCTGGCTACCACGCTCGTTGGAAGAACGGACCTGAAGCGGTCGGACAATCGGAACCCAATGCTTACGGCCTTTTTGAGATGTGCGAGAACGTACATGAGTGGTGTAGCGATTGGTTCGGAGCGGATTACTACCGGAGCTCACCGGATAGGAATCCGCAGGGGCCGGAAACGGGGAACAGAAAGGCCTCGCGGGGAGGTTCGTGGCGACACCAGATCAAGATCTCGCGATGCTCGGCTCGCTCCAGCATTCCGCCAGAATTCAAGTACGCGGACTATGGCTTTCGGGTGGTGCGAAACAAGTGAAAGCTACGCCGGGCTCTGTGGTTGTACTCCGAATAACTGCAGCAGAACTGCAGTCGCATGCAGAGCATCGCGGCTTTTGAAGTCCGGTGCGAGTTGCAATGTGGTTGCCTTCGGCACCAGGGCCTTGAGCGAGCCCACGACCGGCTCAGAGCAGAGTTGCGGGCTGTCCGAGCTGATCAGGATGTAATCTACGGCGTCGACCTGGAGCAGGATTCTGGCATCGCGAACCAGGCTGGCCGATCGTACGTCGAAGTCATGCTGGGTCAGGACAGATCGAACGAACGCGCACAGATCCGCGGAGTGATCCAGAACGAGCACCCGCGCAGCAGTCTTCTGGTGCGCCGTCTCTGCCGAGGGCCGGGTGAGAAATGAGAGGATAGCGTCGTCCTCCGTGGGATAAGCCTGCAGCACGCTGGACAACATGGTTAACTTGAGCAGAGCGGTGAGGAATTGCGGCGGAGCCGCCAAGCGGAGGTCTCCACCGCGCTTACGCAACCTGGCGGCCGAGCGCACGAGAAGGCCGATTCCGATACTGTCGAGCCGATCCAGTTCACCTACATGAAGGACGATGCGGGACGCTTCACGAGCCGCGAGATCGAGCGCCGTTTCCAGCGCCTTCGCCTCTTCGCCGACTACGATGCGGCCCTGGCAGTGAATCACAAAGATATTTCCGCAAAGGCGCGATTGCAGGCTTAGCAGCATAACTTCCTCGCTTGGGCAGCTGCGCAATGGTACAAGAGGAAAGCTCTCCCGGCAGACAAAAGCGGTAACAACACGATCGTTCACTCAGTACTCCCGACAGGAGGAGGATGGACACAACGCTCACGGACGAAGAGGCTGCACGGCCACTCAAAGAGCAATACCTGCCGCTGCGCAAGGTCGTCGCAGTGGGCGTGGGCAATGGGCTGGAATTCTACGACTTCCTCACTTTCTCCTTCTTTGCCATCCAGATCGGCCACTGCTTTTTTCCCCAATCCCAGACGTCGCACGGACTGCTCTATTCCCTGGCGAGTTTCGGCATCGGTTTTCTCACCAGGCCGCTCGGTGGCGTGGTCATCGGAATTTACGGCGATCGGGTTGGCCGCAAACCGGCGATGGTGCTTTCCTTCGCCCTGATGGGCGCGGCCATTCTCGGGCTCGCGCTTACCCCGTCCTATGCTCAGATCGGCATGGCGGCCCCGATTCTTCTGGTCACCTTTCGCCTGCTGCAGGGATTCGCGCTGGGGGGCGAAGTCGGTCCTTCCACCGCATTTTTGGTGGAGGCTGCGCCGCCGTTGCGCCGAGGCCTTTACGTTTCCATCCAATACATGACCCAGGACATGGCAGTGCTGGCAGCAGGATTGGCCGGCTATCTGCTCACTACCTGGCTGTCGCCGGCGGCGCTCGATGCCTGGGGCTGGCGGGCTGCATTTCTTATCGGAACCGCAGTCGTCCCCATCGGCCTCTATATGCGGCACAACCTGCCGGAGACCATACACGACGCCGATCGGCAGGTTGCTGCGGCTAAGCCGAAGCCCGTGCCAGTGCGGCTGGTCGTGCTCGCCCTGGTGTTGATGATGGCGGCCACAATCTATTTGTACGGGCTGGATTACATCACCACCTACGCCCAGGACAGCCTGCACTTGACGCCCTCGCTGGCCTTCGGCGCCACCATGGTCGTCGGCATCTGCGCGGTCATCGCCGACCCGGTGAGTGGTCTGCTGTCAGACCGGATCGGGCGCAGGCCAGTTATGCTCGGAGCGGTGGTGATCCTGGCGTTGCTGCTGGTTCCGTCCTATATGGCCATGACTCGCTCGCACAGCGTATCCGTGCTCTATGGCTCGGTGGCCATCCTGGCGGTGATGCAGGCCTTTCTCACCGCGCCCGCGCTCATTACGGTGACTGAGTCATTGCCCAAGGCGGTTCGCTCGGGCGGGCTCGGCATTATTTATGCCCTTTCCACTTGCGTCTTCGGCGGTTCCACGCAGCTGGCCATCAAAGCGCTCACCGACCTGACGGGAAGCCCACTGGCTCCGGCCTGGTATATGACAGTCGCAGTCCTGGCAGGAGGCGTGGCCATGGCACTTATGCAGGAAAGCGCACCCATCAAATTGTGCGACGAGAAAACCCAGGTCTCAGAAGCGAGACCTGGGCCACCCACTTTTACTGCCGATCAGCACATGTCTTGACTCTAGCGATGGCCGCCGCCGCCACCTCCGCCTGCAGAACCGCCTCCTCCACTGGAGCCTCCGCCACTCGAGCCTCCGCCTCCTCCGTGAGATCCACCACCACCCGAGCCGCCACCTCCACCGCCTCCGTGAGAACCACCTCCGCCCGAGCCGCCTCCACCGCCGCGCGCGCCACCCCCGCCGTTAAAGCTGCCATGCCCCCCGGCAAAGCTGCCGCCTCGGGCCTGCAGAGTGCCTCCGTGGTTGGTGACAGGTGTGGAAACGGTTGCCATTTTAGTTCCATGCATTACCTCATGGGACATGTTGAAGGTTTGTTGCTTGGCATTGAAGGTCAGTGGCACACCCCTGGTAGCCGTCAGTCTTCCCCTCGCAGTCCGTCTTTCATCACGTGGGCCTCCATATGCGGAGCCTCGACACGGGATAACGGAGTCAGATGGGCATTGCGAAACTCTCGCGGCGGCGATTTGAGCTCTTCGATGGGCTTGCCTGGCTCGAACTTCAGCCGTTCGACCGTTAATCCATTCTTGTTGTTGAGTGCGAAGACGGTTTCCTTGCGGTTGATTGGCGGCCGGCTTTTCACATCGTAGGGATGGAGGGGGACAAAGGCGACCTTATGTTCGCTCTTGACCCAACGGACGGGCGCAACGTGGTGGCGCTTGTGCCCCACAACCCAGCAATAGTGATGCCGTCGATAAACCCAGCTTCCGGCGTGACACACGGCCCAGTTCCATCGGGCCGCAGGCGGTGCTAATCCGCTATCGACTACACTCGAGGCGCCTGTTATCGGATCTTTGAACACCCGATAGCGAACTGCCGCCGGGAAGCACGGGAAGTAGTCCTGTACATCGGTCATGCCAAAGGGATCGGTAAAGCCCATTTGCGCCTGGACCCCACCGAACCTGGTGGCGGGATGAAAATCGGCCCTCACCAAATGCGCTCCTTGTGCCAAAGACGAGGCGGAGGGCGGCCAGGCCTGCGAAACCTTGTCGGCCGGTAGCTGCCGGTCATCCGGGGCCACCGGCTGGACCTTCGGTTCCCAGCAGGTCCCATAGGGAGCGCAGTCAAAGAATGTTCCCTGGTCCTTCAGCTCCTCTATGCCGGGAATAAGAGACGTAAGCCCGGATTCTCTCATCACCACCTGGATCGCCACAGTCTGCTGATCGACCCGATCCGCGACCCACTTGTCCCAGTCCGGAAATGCGCCCGCATCCTCCTTAGGCCCGGCGTAGTCAATGGAGTGTCCGTCCCGAAGATACTGCGTCTTGTCTTTCGGTCCCGTTGGCGGCGCCACTCCGGACACCGGCACAAGTCTGCCGCTCAGCGGCGTGTAGGCGACTCCATCAAGATAGCTACTGATGCGTACGTTCCAGGGAGACAGATACTTGGCGGTGAAAGTATCTGTAGGGGTCCGCAGGATGAATTGTTCTCCGGTAATGTTGGGAAACACATTCAGCGAAACTGTTCCGGAAAGCAGCCCGAGCTCGGTATAGGGCGCGCCGCTGGTGGTGTGCAGATCGTTGAAGGTAAGGACGGAGTTTTCTGCCAAATACAGAGTCGAATCATCCTCAAACTCGATCTCTGCGCGTCCTGCGCCCGTTACCAGGCTGAAGCCTGTTTCGAGCGGAAGATTGGCAACTGCTTTCTCCCAGACGGCACCCGCGGGCTTTTCATTGTCCTCGCCGCGGGCAATGCGTACATCGCCTTCCACATAGCTGATGCGAACAATCTGGGCATAGGTCTCGTCGGAATAATGATGTCCGAGAATAAAGTATGCTTCCTTCTTTAGCTTCTCAGAGTAGTCGCCATTCAGAATCTCCTGGATCTGTGCCAGAGCCTGGGTCTCATCCTTCTGCATCAGGACATTGAGCGCCAGCAATCTCAGGTCGTCGTCCTTTAGTGCGTTGGGTTCGACGGGTTTGCCGTCCTCTGCCCCAATCTCGATGGCCAATGCGGTACAGTCATGGTTCCAGCTGCTGGCCGGATACTCGTTGGGCCAGGGCGGCACAGGTTTCGAGCGCAACTTTGGTGTGTCCTTGTTTCTTCTCCGCATAGGACTTCCAATAGAGAGCACCGTCGGAGTGGTCGCTATGTTGGTTGGCAACCATGGTGAAGATGGCTTCCGCATTTGCCCAGTGGCTATCATTGATGGCACGCATTCCGTCGTTATAGAGACTGTTATCGGGGGTGCTTAACGAGGCTGGAATGCCATCGAATTCAGCCGGCTCGCCGCTTCCGGCGAAACTCTGCCCCCAGGCAGCGGGAAGGACCAATCCGCAGAGCATCACTCCCCACAGCGCGAAATAAGAAAGTCTGGATTTCATATCGTGTCCCCTTTCGAATGCGTGCTTGAGGCCGCCTGTCGCGAACGCAATACACGCACCTCAAATAACAGCCCGTCGGCGTTCATTTCGTCTTGTAATCTGCTGATGGTTTGACTGTTCAAGCCCTCTGGCTGGTTCGCCAGCTCAACCAGCAGATGATCTAATCGATCGAGCGCTGTTGCCAGTGCCCTATCGTCATCCTGCTTCGCGTTTTGACGGCAGATTCGGTTTGCCGGCAAAAGACTGCGCGCCTCATCCCGCAGCGGGGAGGCTGCTTTGCCGTTATCGGCATCCGCATGTTTCAGTTCCACCAGCAACCGCTCCGAACGATCCAGATGATCGCTCAGAACCACCACTACGACGCGCTGGGTTGGCTGCTCAACGCTTGGTTCATGTTGCTGAGGGTGGCTTTGCGCGACGGTCTGCGCATGTCTGTGCTCCCATAGCCTGCCGCCAAGGAAGGCACAGACAACCAGCGCAATCCCCGCAGCGGCATAACTTAAAGCTGGCCACAGTCCACCGCGGAACCAACTCTTTCGCGATTCGTATGCAGGTAGCGAGCCCGCAATCGATTCCCAGACACGATGACCATAGGCTGCGTCGCGAGCCGGGGCTTCAGCAAACTTCATATCGGCCAGGTCGCTTCCCAGCCCACTATAGGCCTTCGCACATGCCGCGCACGCCAAAAGATGTTGCTGCACAGCATTGCTGTCGTCCTCGGCATAGGCGTGCGCGATCAGTTCCTCTTCGCTCAAATGATTCATATCTTCACCCTTAAGATCGCCAATCGGCGGCGCAGCTTTTGTACAGCGCGAAATACAGCTTGCTTCGCCGCGTTGGGCTCCATACCCAGTGCACTTGCAATCTCTTCGCTGGTGCAGTCTTCCATGTGTCGCAGGACAAAGGCTGCCCGCTCGGTGGGTGTCAGGCTCAGCATCGCCATCTCCTGCATGGCGCCGATTTCTCCGCTAAGCAATAGCCGTTCCGGGCCCGCCGCCAAATCTGCCACCTGCACTTCGTGTTGCTGCGGGTCTGATTCTTCGCCCACCCTGTGGTTGTCATCAACCCGGGCGTTGCCGATCTTGTCCAACGCGCAGCGGACCGCGATGCGATAGATCCAGGTTCCAAAATCCGATCGCGACTCAAAACTCTCCAGCTTTCGATACCCCCGGAGGAACGCTTCCTGGACCACATCTTCGGCATCGGCTTCGTTCCCGGTGATGCGAAATGCCACTCGGAACAGCCTCGCGCTATGGCCCACGACCAGGGCCCCATAAGCGTTTTTGTCTCCCGCTAGAACCGCTCCGATTGCCGCCTGGTCGTTCTTGTCCATGCGCAACATTAGACACCTGGCCACAGGGTGCGGTTAGGGGAGATTTTCTTGAGAATTCGTAGAATTACGAGACCCATCGGGTGCTTTTGCCATCTCCTTCCATCCGCCACTGGCTTTCGCACGGCCCTTAGTGCCCACGCTACTTACCCTGATAGGCAATGGCCGCAAAGGCTGACTTACACACCGAAAAGCGAACATAAACGTTTCACTTGGGCATTACTTTTGATCACATGGTAAGAACATCCTTGCTTTGCAATGAGGGCTGGGTTTATTGTGGGCCGAGTCGCGAGCAGGGAATATGGAGCTTGCAGATGTCATTCGAACGAGACGCTCGGTTCATGACTATACGAGCGCGTCCATTGACCGGTTGATGATCCAATCCCTGGTCGATGCGGCAATCCAGGCGCCTAGTGCAATGAACAATCAGCCCTGGGCGTTTTGTGTATTCCTTGATCGAAGACGTATCGATGATCTCTCAAACCAGGTTAAGCAATGGCTACTGAATCAAACGCAGCAAGCTCCTTCTGAGCTGAATCAAGCGTTAACCGAAATTTTGACCGATCCTGGATTGTCGCTGCTCCATCATGCTTCAGCGCTCTTGCTTATCCTGGCCAAACCAGCCACTAACCAGGCAGTCGAGGCTTGTTGTCTCGCAGCAGAAAACCTCCTGCTTGCTGCCCGAGATGTGGGTATTGCGACGTGCTGGATAGGTCTTTCGCGACCATGGTTTGATCTCCGCTCAACCAAGCTCGAGCTGGGACTTCCCGAGGCCTATCGTGTGGTCGCTCCAATTATCCTTGGTTACCCAACGAAATGGCCCGATTCGCCTGGGCGACAATCGGCAGAGATTCGCTGGATGGACTGACGGGTTTTTAGATTCGTTGGGATCGTTTCGTAATGTCACACAGCGCTCATTGCAAGGGTGCTGGATAGATACGTGCTGCATTGTCGTGAAGATACGCGTGCGCGAACGCAAGTGCCCGCTGCTCGCTCACTTCCCCGTTAAGGATCATGCGCGCAAGCGCGGCAGCGAGCGCCTTACGCGCCGACTCAATGGCGAGCCAATCGCTCTCTTCTGCTCCGATGGCTTCATTGAACGGGAATGCATCGGAGCCGAAGACCACCTTGTCCGGGTAAAGCAGCAGCCATCGGCGCAGCACCTCGGCTAGATCCGCAGGATACAGATACAGGCCCATCAACGAGGAGTCAAGGTAGACATTCTCACGCGCGGTAAGCCAGATCGCCTGGTCCTGGAATGGATAACCACCGTGTAGTAGAACGAAGTTCACATTGCTATAACGGGGGTCGCGGAGCACGTTTTCCAGGTTCAAGACATTTCCGCCACTTACGCTATAAAAGTCGCCGGTACCTACGGCGGTATGTATTTGGACGCCGAGGTGCAAGCGGCCCGCTTCTCGCAGCAGATAGCGAAACATGAAATCTTCGAATATCGTGTGCTCTGCGGTCGAAGGCTTGCCGCCTGAGACGTACCGGTTGTAGATGCTCGCTGCCGCAGTCTCGGGCGGGTCGTCAAAATGCAAGGTGCGGAAGTAGGCAATTTCGAACTTGATGGCAACTCCGCCGTGGGCGCGATTCTGCTCCACGAATCTTGCTGACAAAGGCCAGGTATGCAGGAAAGGTTGCCGGCAAAGTGCTTAGCCCGGCCTGGGCAAGTTCGCGTTTCATCAGCTTTTCCTGGAGTGGAACATAGACACCCTCGTCTATGTTGCGTGCGGTCAGTTCGCTATTGTCCAGTGGGAAGAGAAACGAGTCGACGAAAAAGACCCAGTGGAAACGTTTGGGATCGAGGTAAGCGGGCATGGCCACGCGGTTGGCCATCATGGTCTCCACGTTCAGTTGGTCGAGGATCCGATCAAAGTACTGATGGCCCGGATAGTTTTGGCGCATCTCTGCTTTTTTGGTAATGAGCCACTTGAGATGCTCTGGCGTGTTATCGGAGTAGGGATAACTGAACAGATCTTTCGAAGCCTCGATGAGCTCTGGATTATCGGGGAGCAGCCTGAGTGGCGGGTGCGATGGAGAGGAGGCCATTGCGTCCACGTCGGTGTCGTCGGCAAATCCAGGATGGCCGTGATCGTCGAAGATCGGGATGAGACGTATCTGGCGCAGCATACGGTCGTAGGTCTGCTGGTAGCCAGGCGCCATGTCAGGATTGGCCTGCGCGCGTAGCCTTGGGGAACTTGTGCTGAGAAGCACAATGGTTATACCAATGGCCAGTTTTATTAAAGAGTTCAAATGATTACCTTAACGGGATGGGCCCGGGACAAGAGTGCAGGTGAGATTCGACTATCCCACCCTTCGCAAAGAACGCGAAGGATGGGGCATCGTGGCCGTCGATTGTGGCGGGGAAAGATCCCAAAAGCGGGTTCATTCCACCCTTTGCTTTCCTAGAGTCCTTTGAACCATCCGCCATCTACCAGCAAGGTTTGGCCGGTAATGAACGATGCCCGCTCCGAAGCTAACCAGACGATGGCGTCGGCTATTTCCTCGGGCTGGCCGATGCGCTTCAGAGAGGCTTCTGCTCCCAGGCGGGCTTCGAAGTCCGCCGGACTCACGCCCGCCTCCTGCGAGCGCTTAGCGATGAGTTGCTTCAGCCGCTCGGTCGCGGTAAAGCCGGGGCCCACGTTGTTCACCGTAATTCCGTCTTTGCCGAATTCGTTAGACAGGCTTTTGACCAGTCCAACAACGCCGGCCCGCACAGCGTTCGAGTAAATCAGGTCAGGGACCGGCTGACGCACCGTCATCGACGTAATCGTCACCAGCCTGCCCCAATGGTTTTTCTGCATCCAGGGCAAAACCGCGCGCGCAAAGTGGATCGTGCTCATAAAGTTCATTTCCAAAGCGCGATGCCACTCCTCCGTCGTGGTGGCGAAGAACATCTTTGCCGGAGGCCCGCCGGCGTTGGTCACGCATACATCCACGCCCCCGAACTGCTGCGCCACATGCTTCACAAAGGCATCGACGGCCTTCTCATCGGTCACATCCAGCGGCTCGGCCAATACCGGGGCGTTCGAGTGTTCACGAATCTGCGCTGCCGCCGCGTTCAGCTTCTTTGCATCGCGGGAGCAAATGGCTACGCGGGCGCCTTCAGCGGCGAACTTCTCTGCCGCCGCCCGCGCGATCCCATCGCTGGCAGCAGCAACAATCACATTGCGGTCCTTTAATCCAAGATCCACTAGCGGGCTCCTTGTCGCAAGTAGGCATCCGTTCCATCAAGCCAATCCTGGCGCGGCGGATTAAACACGTCCAGGTCAACCGTGTCCTCGAGCGCAAGAGCCTCATGCGGCATGTTGGGCGGGATACACAGCACCTCGCCGGAGGAGACGGTGATCTCCTGGTTATCAATGTAGAAAAGCAATGCGCCTTCGAGAATATAAGTGACCTGCTCGTTATGATGGCTGTGCAGCGGCACCCTGGCGCCCTTCTTAAGAAGTACACGGGCCACCATCACGTTTGTGCCCACCACCATCTGCCGTCCGATGAGGGAGTTTAAGCTCTCTATCTCAATGTCCTTCCACTTGCTGTATTTTGCGACGGTTTGTGTCATGTCCATTTCCCCAGCAAAAGTTACCACATCCCCACTAGGAATGAGGCTTCCCCGCTGCGCCCAGCCAGGTGACGGCTCCATAGGCACCCAGCCATGAGCCGACGGCGGCGAAGACCACGTAAATGGGATTGCCGGTATAGCTAATCACGGCAAACGCAGAGAGCAGATACCATACGCTGCTCCAGCTTGCGGCGACGCTCCTGCGGCGTGCGGCAACGGCCGCAGTGAACAGTACGTAGACCGCATCTGTAGCGGCTGTGGAGGCCACCACACCGGTCGCAATGAGCGGATTTGGCGCGTGGATCATCGAGCTTTCCTTCCCGAACTGAGCTTCAATCCCTGGTGGATGACGAACAGAAGAATGATGCCTACCGGCAACAAGACATAAAACCATACCAGCGTCGCGCGTGAACGATCCGGCTCGACGGTGCAATCGGTGGTTAGTTGGGCTACATCGCTTCCCCGTCGAACAGCCAAGGTCAGACGCAGCTTGCCTGGGCTGGAAAGATGCACCGTGGCTGCTTGAAGCAGGCGGTTGCTCACCTGTCCTCTGGTTAGCCGAACCGTTGTGCCGGCAACGGTGAGGTCATCAATCGTAAGATCGAGGATTGGATCCAGCAACACTTCCCCACTGCTGCGATCCTGTACCAGGACGCTGAAGTCTGCCGTACCTACCTCGAGTGGCTGGGGCGCTGCGAACAGGGTGATGGTGAACGCACCGGCATCCTGGTGGAGAAGCATCGTTCCGCCATCACCGTGTGCCGCCGTTGCCGCCATCGCCACCATGAACGCCGCGGCCAGGCGGCGGAGAGCCTTCATGGATTCATTATCATGCCGCGCATCTGCATCGGTTGAAGAAGGATCCAAATGCCCGCCGCGTAGACTGCAGCAACCGTGGTTGCCCAGGGCAATAGCAGCAACACCGCCCGGCTGGGACGCGCGGCCCATTCGAGAGCCCGTCTCCAGCCCAGGTACAGGGTGAACAAGAGACCCGCATCGAGCAGCAGAAGCTGCAGGGACAGCACGGTATGGGCGGAAAACAGGGGCAGTTCCATTCCCCATTGGGGCGGTGACAGAAAATGCCAGTGAAAATCTGCCGCGGCCTGATGAAGAACCGGCCCCAGGCTTGCCCAGCCGGTAAAAAGATGAAAGAGGAGATGGGCGGCCCACATGGCTAATCCCAAAGGCAGGAGCGCCTGCGAGAAGCGGCAGAACAGTTCCTTCTTAAAGCGCGCGCCCGCAGCGACCAATGGCACCACCGCGAGCAGCGCCAATAATGCGGTGTACTTGCCGGGTTGGGCCACCATCCACCAGGCATTCGCGAAAGCGGCGATCACTACGACCAGGGCGAGAGCAGCGATGTCGATCCGTGGGGAGACCGGGGCAGGAGCCACCGCGAACAAGCCGATGTTGTCATGAGGACAGGCTTTTACGCAGTCCATGCATAGAGTGCAATCCATGTTTCCGGCCTTTTGCGGCATGTACAGCTGCAGCTCGCAACCACGCTGTTGTGCGTTTCCGGCGATGCAGTCATGGGTGGTACAACTCCGGCAGGTTGTCTGGCTGCGTGCCTGCAGGCTGAAAGGCGAGAGCAGCGAACCGGCAAAGTTGAATTGCCCCAAAGGGCAAAGATATTTACAAAAGCTGGCTCCGCGGAAGAAGGTGTCCACCAGGAAAGCGGCTGCGAAATACGCGACCAGGAGCCAGGCTGTACGCTGCGGATGGTCCCAGATAGCAAAGGCTTCGTAAGACCAGAAGAACAGGATCATCAAGGCGATCGCGATCCACTTGCTGCGCAGCCAGCGCGGCCATTTGAAACGGGCCAGGCCTAAGCGGTGTCCGATCTCCCGCGGCAGCATGAAGGGGCACGACAAGCAGAAGATGTTTCCTAACACTAAAAGCCCGATCACCCCGAAGGCCCGCACGTAAGTCCAGGGCAGGACGCCGGCCAGGTTCATCGCGCCCATGGCGTGACCCCAAAAGCCGTCGGCGATTACGAGCACCGCAGCCACGAAGGCGATACTCTGCAGCGCCATCCTGCCGTAGCGTGTGCGCAGCACATAGCCGATCAGGGGCAGCTGAAGCAAGTCGAGGCGCTTTGGCTGAGGGAGTACGATGTGCGCCGGCTCGGCAAGGGGTGAGCGGCGAGATGGCGGGGACAGAAGCTGGATGGCAATGACCATCACCGGCACCAGGTAGAAGATGGACCCCACCACCCACATGAGCGCGCCCGCCGCAGCCTGGTCGCGCAGCGAGCTGTAGCTGGGGTAGATCACCCTGGGGGAGAAGGTCAGGAAAGCAGCCAGCACGGTATTCACCAGATCAGCCCCGACGAGATACGGCAACATGGCCCAGCGAGAGACGCGGCTCGGGCTGGGCCAGGGTTGAATTACCGGAAACCAGAAGAGCAACGACGTTGCCAGAAAGCAGGCGTGCTCCACCTCGTGCCAGCCGGGCGAGCGGAGCGCCAGCTCGTAGGCCCTGGGCACGTGCCAGCCGAGGTAGGCAATGTTCATCGCCAGCCACGCCAGGGCGGGATGGGTGAGCAAACGTATTAGCCTATGCAGGATTGGGGTTCGGAAAAACGGACCCAGGGCGTCGCGCAACACAGAACGCGGCAAAGCCCGCAGCAACGGGACGGCGGGCGCCCCCAGAAGCAGCAGCGGAGGGGCTACCGACATTAGTATCAAGTGCTGTGTCATATGGGCGACCAGGAACAGGCCGTCCAATGTATCGAGAGGCGAAGCAACAGCGATCCATATCGACAGCAACCCGCCTACAAAGCTCCACGCACGCCAAGGGGGAAAAATCAGCGGCCGGGTGCGCCGGATTTCGCGCCAGCCCCGGAGGTAGAGCAGAGCAGTCGCGAGCAAACCCACCGTAGCCCAAAAAGGAAAGGCCCAGGAACTCCAAGCGGCCTGTGATACTCCGTCTGACATGACTCCCACGCCCATTCGCTTCGGTGTTAAAGAACGAGTGGGTGGCCCAGGTCTCGCTTTTGAGACCTGGGTGTTCCGGCGAAGTGGTTACACCGGGAAACCCAGGTCTCAAAAGCGAGACCTGGGCCACCCACGATTTTTTCGCCGAAGAAGCTGCGCGTTCTATTCTGAGCCTGGCTGCTTGGGATCGAGCTCACCAGTGCTCACGTATTGCCGGGTTGCATCTCGCGCCGGGCGCTGGCCGGCCGGGATGCAGGGTTTCGAGGAAGCTCACCAGCGCCGTTACTTCGGGCGGGGAAAGATTCTTTCCGTAGGCCGGCATATTTCCTCCTCCCTGCAGCACCTGGCGCACCAGTTGGTCGTAAGTCAGCCGGGTGGCCACTCCATCGAGCGCTGGGCCGCGCTGGCCGCCCACGCCACCGAGCATGTGACAGTTGCGGCACTGCTTTTCCTGAAAGACAATCTGGCCCTGCCTCCCCAGCGGCGTGGCCCCATGCACATATTGCACAGGAACAGCATCCCCGCTCCAGGCCTGCATCTCCGGACTCCAGGGGGTGTAAGTTCCCAGGTGTTCGCAGACAGCGAACCCTACGGCGAGCACGGTGATCGATATCACCGCGATAGGCCGCCGGTGCCAGCTCTTCTCCCCCTCCCCGGCAAAGAACGGCAATGCCAGTAGGAACCCAATGCCTAGCACTGGAGCAATCAATATGAACGGTGTCTCCAGGTTCTCGGGGAGAAAAGACAGAATGGTGTAAAGCCACAGGAAAAAGAAGTCGGGCTTGGGCACGGTCTGGATGATGGTTGGGTCGGGAAAGCCGGTGGGCCCAAAGGGCCCCAAAAACACTGCGCACAGCACCACCGCAAACAGGATCGCTGCGGAAAATATCATGTCTTTCCACACCGCCCCGGGTACGAAAGGCATGCCATCCTTCTGCGTCAGCTCGTGGTAATCCTGAATATAAGTGCTGCGTCTGACGATCCGTCCCGGCATGGGCCAGTCGTTGATACCCAGTCCCACCACCATCCAGATGTGCAGCGCGGCGAAAGCCAGCAGCATTCCCGGAATGACAAAAACATGCAGGGCAAAGAAGCGGGTCAACGTAGGACCCGCGATGATCGGTCCCCCTAACATCAGATCGACCAGTGGCCCGCCTATGAACGGTACACGGGATACGATTGAGGCGCCAATGCCCAAGCCCCAGTAGGCATCCTGGTCGAAGCGCATCACCTGCCCGGTGAAGGCCATGCCCAGCGTCATCAGTAGCAGAAAGACGCCCAGGATCCACGTCAGTTCGCGAGGAAACTTATAGGCGCCGAAGAGGAAGACCTGGCACATGTGGATCAGCACCACGGCGACCATGAAGTTCGAACCCCAGCCATGCATGGCGCGCAGGAACCAGCCCAGCGGGAGCTGCTGGTTCAGTACCTGCAGGCTGTTCCAGGCCTCGCCCGCCGAGGGTACATAGACGATTGCCAGCAGGATGCCGGTGACGATCTGTAGCAGCAACAGAACGAAACTGGCGCTGCCGAAGACGTACCACCAGCTGGCCGTGTTCGTCGGCACCGGGTGAAGAACCGTGTCCTTGATCGGCCCTTCCAACTTCAAGCGGAATTCTAACCAGTCGTAAGTACGTTTCAACCAGTGCATGCGGAGCTCTCTTTCCGTAGCGACGCGCTGGTTGCCAGCGTGGGCATCTGGCCGCCATCGATTAGCAATTTGCCGTTTTGCACTTTGTAGGCGTATTCAAAAAGACCTCGCGGTGGCGGTCCTGCAGCCCGCGAGCCATCGGCGTAGTAGACCCCGCCGTGGCATGGGCACATAAACAGCTCCGACTGAGGAAACCAGCGCACCGGGCAGCCCAGATGAGCGCAGTTGATGGCGAATATCTGAAACTTCTGCTCCTGGGTCCGCCGGACCCAACAGGCAGCCTTGCCGGTCGCGCCATCCCACGGCATACTCTGCGGACTTACGAAGCTGGCCAGCCGGGTCTCTCCCAGGGCAAATTGAGAAATGTCACCCAGATCGATCCAGGAATTGTAACCGCCATTCTTGCGAATAGGTCCCAGCAGGTAGCCCACGACAGGGACGGCGACTAACAAGGCAACAGCGCCATTGAGCAGAGCGCCGATCGACACCAATACCCACCGCCTGGTTACTGCCTTCTGGTCACTCATTGCGCGCCTCCTGCGGCCTTGTTTTGCTGTGCGGGGCGCTGGCTGGAGAGCCAGCCCACCACGTCGGTCACTTCCTGATCGCTCATTGGATGGCCCGGCAGATCGCTTCTCCAGTCTGGCTGGCCGATATCCGGCCGCCCGGCAATCACCACCGTGCGCAAGACCTGGCCACTCACCAGGGCCAGGAATGCGGGCTCGGTAACCGAGCCCGCTTTGCTCTTGCCGGATGCTCCGGCGGCGCCATGGCACGATGCGCAATAGGTGGTGTACACCTGCTGGCCGTGAGCCGGATCGGCCGGCTTGGCGGCCTTGTAGGGCGGTGGGTTGGCGCCATCGAGCGTCCCCGCCTTGAACCAGGCGGCGCGCATGCCGTTTACCAGCGCGTCGACCTGCTGGTCGGTCAAACTTCCCCCCGCACTGATAGCAAAGGGTGGCATGTGCGTGCCCGGTTCGCCGTTGGCAATCGTCTGACGCAGGATCTGCTCATCGACCAGCGATTGATAGGCAGGATTCGCCAGCGGGTAGGACGGGCCGTTGCTTCCCTGGGCACCGTGGCAACCGGAACAGTTCTGGACGTAGAGCGTAGGAAAGTCCAGCACAGCATCGGGACGCGGAACCTCCGGCCCAGGTTTGGGATGGCCGGGGAGCTGGCCGCAACCAACCACAGTCATGCAGGAAATCAGTATCAGGAGGCGCGCCGTCACTTCGGTCCGTCCTCCCGATGATGTTCTTCCATCATTCCCGGTGTTTCCAATCCCACGCGCACCGCGAAGGGCATGTATTGCTCGGTGCGGATGTCGATCTGATGTGACACGACCCAACCCGCGACCAACCCGAAGGTCACCTGGGAGGCGACAAACCACCACCAATCGATGCGGTCGGCGAGATAGGGATTAATCAGGGGGAGCGACGAATGAAGCACGCCGGTCCACAACATCGGGGCGATGATGCCCCCCAGCAGCATCGGGTGACGCGGCAACATGGGGAGCATGGCGCCGTAGAGCAGGCCGATGAGCAGCGAGCCGGCGGCATGGATGATGGTGGCCACGATCAGTGCACTCAGGCGGAAGTGCGTGATCTCCGCGAGGGTGGGATTGGACCAGCCGGCAACTCCTGCTCCTCCCAACAGATTTACCGCGTACCAGATGCTGTGGTAACGGATAAGGCCGTAGAGCAGCGCGGGCACGATCATCGCGGCGCCGCCTGCGATGCCCCCCTTTACCCCTGCCATCACTGAGGGGGTGTGGACCGGCAGGCGTGCGCGATGGCTTTCGTCGATCTCGATATGAGCGACTTTGGTGCGCACGCTCGTGAATTTGAACTTCTGCACTTTGACCGGCACGGCAACATGCTGCGCATGCGGCCAAACTTGACGGAACCATCCCACGCAGCCGGCAACGATGAGCACCGCCCCGAGGATGCTTATGCCCACGTTTGTCACCAGTCCTGCGAAGCCAAAGGTGAGGCCAAGGGCCAATATCAGCGGCCACGCTGTGGGCGCAGGCAGTTGTACTACTTCATCGGAGACATGCCGTCGTGTGCTTGTGGCTCTTCCATTGCTCTCTCTTTCTCTCAGCGACCAATGATGTAGACGACAGTAAAAACCACCACCCAGACGCCATCGACAAAGTGCCAATAGAGCGAGAGCACCTCGAGCTGTTTCGAGTGCTCACTCTTAAGCTTTCCGGTGAGGGAAAAGATCAGCACGATCGAAAGCATGATCAAGCCGACGATGACGTGGCTGGCATGCAGGCCGACCAGCGAGTAGTACGTGGTGCCAAAGAGATTGGTGCTGATGGTCAGCCCATCGTGATAGATCAACTTATTCCATTCGAGCGCGGTGCCGCCGAGAAAGATCGCGCCCAAAACCACGGTGAGCGCCCACCACAAGCTGAAGGCCCCCATCGAGCTTTTCTTCAGGGCACGTTCCGCTATCCAGATGGTGAAGCTGCTCGAGAGCAGGCATACCGTGTTGAAGATGGGAAGCTCCAGAACCTGGCGCGGCTGCGGCCCGGAGATGCTCTTGCCTATGTAATAGATATAGGCAACCACAAAGATAGTGAAGATCGCGACTCGGCAACGATGAGCGCCGCCATGGCGACGGTGCCATGATAGGGCAACACCCAGTCTTCGTTGGCTGCTCCGTGAGCCAGGGGAATCGTGCTGGCGCTCATCTTCATGATTCCTTATCCTCGACAATCAAAATCATTCGTACCGGGAGTCCGGATCTTCCGGGTGCTTCAGGTCCCACAACGGCCGGCGGCTGGTCACCACCGGCGCGCTGGCAAAGTTGTACTCCGGCGGCGGCGAGGAGGTGGCCCACTCCAGCGTCCAGGCGTCCCAGGGGTCCGGGCCGGCGTCCGGGCCTTTGAAGTAGGAATAGACCATGTTGTAGACAAAGATCAGCGTGGCCACTCCCTGAATCAGGCCTCCGATGGAGACGATCATGTTCCAGGCGTCCCAGCCGCGGCCCGGTTCATAGGTGTAGATACTCCTCGGCATGCCCAGCAGCCCGGGGATATGCATGAGGTCGAAACGACACGTGGAAGCCGATCAGAAACAGCCAGAAATGCCACTTGCCCAGCCGCTCGTTGAGCATCTTGCCGGTCATTTTCGGGAACCAGTAGTAGAACCCTCCGAAGAAGCAGAAGACGATGGCTCCCACCAGAACATAGTGGAAATGGGCGATCACGAAATAGGAGTTGTGCAGTTGCCAGTTCCAGGGGGCGACGGAGAGCATGATTCCGGTCAGGCCGGCGAACAGGAACTGGATCAGGAAGGCGGTGCAGAAAAGCATAGCCGTGGCAAAGCGTATTTTGCCTCCCCACATGGTGGCGATCCAGTTAAAGATCTTGATGCCGGTGGGGACCCCAACCAGTGAGGTGGAGAGGACGAAGAACGCATTCTGCGCCGAGGTCATGCCCACGGTGAACATGTGGTGCGCCCACACGCTCAGGCTGATCAATGCCGATTCCGGCGGATGCGGACACCATCGCCGGGTAGCCGAAAATCGCCTTGCGGGAAAAAACAGGAATGACTTCGTTAGCAATGGCGAACGCCGGCAGCACCAGCACGTAGACCTCGGGATGGCCGAAGATCCAGAAAAAGTGCGCCCAGACAACGGGCGCGCCGCCGGCCTGAGAGTCGAAGAAGTGTCCCCCGAGATAGCGGTCGATGAGTCAGCATGATCTGCGCCGCGGTCAACGGGGTGATGGTGACCAGGATCATTCCCGAAACCACCAGGTAGAGCCATGCCAGCAACGGCATGCGAAACAGGGTCATGCCTTTGCAACGCATGCAGATGGTGGTGGCAATGATGTTGACCGCGGCGCCGATGGTGCCGAATCCGGAGACGATCAGCGACAACGCCCAATAGTCGGTGCTGTGTCCGCGCGAGAATGCTCGTTCGGTGAGCGGGGCGTACGCCCACCAGGTCACATCGGGCGCGCTCCCGGCGCCTTGCAGGCCCACGCCACCGATGAAGCTGTAGTAGAGCATCAGCCCGCCCAGCGCGGTCATCCAGAAGCTGAAGGCATTCATCCGGGGAAAGGCCATATCCCGCGCGCCGACCATCAGGGGAACCAGGTAATTGGCAAATCCAATGATCAACGGCATCCCCATGAGGAAGACCATGGTGGTGCCATGCATGGTGAAGATGCGATTGAAGACCTCAGGGGAGAGGAAATTGTTGTGGGGTACGGCCAGCTGAATGCGCAGCAGGATCGCCTCGAATCCGCCGACCAGCAAAAAGACGGCGGCGTAGCCGATGTACATCAAGCCAATCTTTTTGTGGTCGACGGTAGATTACCCAACTGTGCACCTGTTCGAGCCACGTCCCGTACGACTCACTCGGGGGGGTGAGGTCGATGGCGCTCCCAATAGGTAGAGTCGAATCAGCCATAACCGAAAACTCCTGTTTTGTAAAGGCCCGTGTCCCAGTTACTTCAGGGTATCGAGGTAGGCGACGATCTTGTCGATCTGGTCATCACTTAGCTGCATTGCCGGCATCAGGCTTCCTGGCTTGACGTAGTCCGGATCCTTAATCCAGAGCTTGAGATTCGCCGGGGTATTGTCGGCCGCTCCGGAAGCAAGCGTATCGCGGCTCATCAAAATGGGTAAGGTCTGGCCCAAATTGTCCCTGCGCTGGGGTGCCGCGAATCACGTGGCAACTGATGCAGGACTGCGACTCGAATATCTGCCTGCCTTCGGCGACTGCCGGATCCTGAACCGCCGGCTGCTGCTGATTTTTCACCCAGGCCGCAAAATCTTCCGGCGTCTGCACGTAGACGCGCAGCAGCATCTTGGCATGTTCCACGCCGCAGAACTGGGCGCATTGGCCCACGTACATGCCGGGTTTATCCGGATTGAACCACATGTGGTTGACCTGGTTCGGAAGGAGTCGATCTTACCGAACAACTCAGGGACCCAGAAGCTGTGATCCACATCGGCGGAGAGCAAGTTGAGCGAAGTGGTCATGGGCGTCTGCCCGGTGCTGAGCGGTACATGCAGCTCATTGGCAGTCGTGAAACCGTAATTTGTTGTAGTGAAACTCCCACCAGAACTGATGGCCTACGGCATTCGACATTGAGCGCCGTCGGCGGCATCTTTTGATCCTGAATGGCAAACAGAATGCGTGCCGTGGTGAGGAAGAGAACGACGACAATCAGGATGGGGATCACGGTCCAGGCCAACTCGATCTGGGTGCTGCCGTAGATCTGGGGTGGCTCGCTGTCGTCGTTGGGGTCACGCTGCCGGAAGCGGATTACGACGTACAATAAAAAGCGAGGCGACCACAATAAAAATAGCGCCCGTGATTTGAATCACGAAAAGCGACAAATTGTGAATCATGTGCGCCGGACCGGAGTGCGGGTCGAAGGTGCTCGGCGTCTGGTGGACGACGGTGTCGGCGGGTAGCCCCCACGCCGCATGTCCGACGGAGCTCAGCAGCAGCAACAACGCATACGCGGCTTTGCCGGGCCCTTTGCGCTGCAGCCATCCTCCAAACATGCGTGTGGACCCCTCCCCCATCCAAAGAAAATTCATTGTAGCGCTCTCGATCCGCAGACCGTATGAATAGTTTCTCCAGCCACCAACTGCGCCTTTGATGCACGAAAAGATGAAATGGGCTCTTGGTACACTTGCGGAAATGAAGCGCCTGATTATCAACGCGGACGATTTTGGTCTCGCGCCGGGCGTTAACCGAGCCATCGTGGAGCTACAGCAGGCAGGCGCTCTCAGTTCCACTACGCTGATGGCGACTGGTCCCTATTTTTCGCCTGCAGTATATATGGCGTTTGCCCAACCTGGGCTCGCCGTCGGATGCCATGTGGTGCTGGTCGATGGTTCGCCTTGCCTCCGCCCTGACGAGGTACCTTCGCTGCTCGATCCCCAGGATTCTTCCTCCTTCCGTATCACCGTGGGCAGCTTTATTAGCGATTTGCTACGAGGCCGCATCCGGGGGAAGGAAATTGAGGCTGAGGCCATCGCCCAGATACGACGGATTCAATCGAGCGGTCTCACGGTCAGCCATATCGATTCCCACAAACATCTGCATGCTTTTCCGCGGGTGCTGGCTCCTCTTCTTCGGGCCGCGCGTCATTGCGGAGTCAACTGCATTCGCAATCCGTTCGAACCACGGTGGAGTCTTCGCGCCACCCGAACCGGCGGCGCGGTGCGACGCCTGCAGGTACACCTGATGCGCAGCCAGCGACGAACGTTCTGCAGGCTAACAAAGGAACACGCCATGTGCACCGCCGACGGTTCTATCGGCCTGCTGGCCACGGGAGTGCTCGATGACGCAGTGCTGCGTTCCCTTCTTCGAGCCATGCCAGAAGGCACCTGGGAGCTGGTTTGCCATCCTGGATATATTGACAGTGCTCTTGAACAGGCACGCACTCGCTTGCGGGCGGCGCGAGAGACGGAACGCAGCGCCCTGTTGGACGTAATTCCCGAAGCACTCAGAAATGACGAAGCGTTGAACCTCATCGACTTTCACCAGTTGGGGAGTGAGGGTTTTCAGCTAGAGCGACAGGAGTAACAAGGTACGCTCCCTCAGAGGATGAAGAGAGTGCAAAAACCGCAAGGACTAAACAGGCTGCGGACAAATTCGCGACCGGGCAGGAGTTGCAGGGGCTAAGCCGTGCGGCGAAGGTAGCCCGTCAATATTTTCGATCGTTTACGGCCCGACTTAAAGTCGTGCCCTGATACAAAACAGGTTTTTCCGCAGCGTTTAAAGCCGCTCGCTCAAGGATGGGATTTTCAGCATGGCGAAAAGCGGCCACCAGGGCTAAGGCCCCGAATTTATTTACCGAGCGTTTCAGCGGGTTTAAAAACCCGCTTCCCCGGACTGAAGTCCGGGGCTCCACAAACGGATTGGCACGAAGGCAAAGGGTACGTCTCAAAAGGGGCTTTCAAGAATGAAGATTGGCATCACGTGTTATCCGACCTATGGCGGCAGTGGGGTGGTTGCCACCGAACTCGGCATTGAGCTCGCCGCGCGCGGTCACCAGGTTCACTTCATCACCTATTCGCAGCCATTCCGCCTCACGGGACGGGAAGAAGGGATCTTCTATCATGAGGTTCCGGTCTCGAACTACCCCCTCTTCGAGTACCCACCCTACGATCTCGCCTTGGCCACGCGCATGTCTGAGGTGGCCGAATATTACGAACTCGACCTCCTGCACGTCCACTACGCAATACCCCACTCGGTGTGCGCGCTGCTGGCGCGACAGATGCTTGCCAAGCGCAAATACCTGCCCTTCGTCACTACACTGCATGGCACCGATATCACCCTGGTCGGACTAGACCGGTCCTACCTGCCCATCACTCGCTTCGGTATCGAAGAGAGCGATGGAGTCACCTCCATCTCCAACTACCTGCGAGAAAAAACCGTTCACGACTTCGGCATCCTGCGCCCCATCGAAGTCATTCCGAACTTTGTGAACTGCGACGAGTACAAGCCCCTGGGCGACCGTCGCGCGGACGCCCGGGCGCGCTTCGCCGATCCCGGGGAAAAGATTCTGCTGCATCTTTCCAATTTCCGCCCAGTGAAGCGCATTCTGGACGTGATCGAGGTCTTCTCCCGCGTAGCCAAGGAAATACCGGCGCGATTGCTGATGGTTGGCGACGGACCGGACCGTTCCTCAGCAGAATGGCTGGTCAATAGCAAAGGTCTTCAGAGCCGGGTGCAGTTCCTGGGCAAGCAGGAACGAGTTCACGAACTGCTTCCGGTAGCGGACCTGATGATCATGCCCAGCGAGCTGGAGTCCTTCGGATTGGCTGCGCTCGAAGCCATGGCCTGCAAGGTTCCCACCATCGCCACCCGGGTCGGGGGGGTGTCAGAATTAATCGAGGATGGCGTGACCGGACGACTTTTTGCCGTCGGCGATGTCGCTGCCATGGCGATCGCCGCGGTGGAATTGCTGTCCGACGAAGATCGCCTGAGCACGATGGGCGACGCGGGGAGACGGGCCGCCCAGGATCGTTACTGTGCCTCGCGCATTATCCCTATTTATGAGCAGTACTACGAAAAGGTGCTGGCGCGGGCCGAGGTCTGATCGGCAAGCACCAGGACATTGGGGGCCATAGGGATTTCCAGGGTGACGCGGGTTCCCCGCCCGGGACGGCTGAACACTTCGAAGAGGGCGCTGTTGCCGTAGAGCACTTCCAGCCGCTCGCGCACATTGCGCATGCCTATGCCCGCGCCGCGGCTAACAAAGCCGACTTCCCTTGCCCGGCCCTCGGCCATACCCACTCCGTCGTCTTCCACCTCGACCACAAGCTTTGCGCCCTGGATACGGCTGCGCAGGGTGATCGTACCCCCCTGCAAACGCGGCTCCAGACCATGCTTGATGCTGTTCTCAATCAGGGGCTGCAGCAGCATGCAAGGCACGAGCAGTTCCAGCGTGCCGGGATCGATTTCTTTCACCACCCGCAGCTTTTCCGCACCAAAGCGCACCACTTCGATTCCCAGGTAATCGTCGGTAAAGGTCAACTCCTCGCGAAACGGCACGTAGGAATCATGATCCTTCAGCAAAGCACGCAGGATGTTGCCCAGCTGCACGATCATTTCCCGCGCCATCTCCGGCCGGAAGCGGACCAGCGAGGCGATCGAATTCAGGGTGTTGAACAGGAAGTGGGGGTTGATCTGGCGTTGCAGGGCGTCGAAGCGGGCCTCCAGCACCAGCCTCTTCTGCTCCTTCAGCTTGATCTCAATGCGGCTCGAATTCCAGATTTTCAGGGGGATGGCCACGACGACCGCGGCACAAACGCAGATGCATACCTTGACTGCGAAGCTGGACGAATCAAGGCTAAACAACCGCCCCGGATAAAGCCGCGCCAGCCACATACGGACCATCTGCATCCCGAGAATCAGCATCAGCAGCAGGACCTGGCGATCGAAGCGCGGTTTGCGCAGGTTTCGCCGCACCCAGCGATAGATACTCAGATCGACGAAAGGGGAAAATGACCAGACTTCTTCTGGCTCCACGGCCTGCCCGTATAAGCCGGAAATTACGGCGACGGTGAGAAAGAAGGGCAGGGTCAGATATTCGCCATGCAACATGGCGGGCAGCGAGAGCACCGCTCCGCCCAAGAGCGCGGCAAACGGTCCCAACAAGATGCCAAGAATGATGACGGTTTCGAAAGCAACGTCGGCCGCAGAGAAGTTGCGAACGGTCAAGCGAATCCAGACGCCAAGGGTGAGGGGGACGCAGAGAAAGGCCAGCAGACCAATCGTCTGACCGGTGGTGCGTCGCTCGGCAAACAAGAGCCGCTGAAAAGTCAACGCTCTGGCAGTCACCGCCGAAACCGCGGCGATAACGCCCAGTTTGATCAGCAGCGTGATGAGGACGAGCTTAGGCTCATTCACACTCCTACTTTACGCTGGCTGGACATGAGGCTGGTAGAGAGGTCTAATTGAGCTATGCCATTGGAAGATGTGAAGAAAGTGGCGGATGCGGATTTTCCCACCCGCTGGGGTCATTTCCGCATCCTGGGCTTCGAGGGTACGAGGATTGACCCGGAACCCTGCAGCCCGGGAACCGCTGCAGTGCATAAGAAGACAGAAGGCGCGATAGCGCTGGTATTGGGCGACATTCACAACGGTCCGCCGGTGGTGCGCATTCATTCCCAGTGCCTTACCGGCGACGTGTTCGGTTCGTTGCGCTGCGACTGCCGTCTGCAACTGGAACTGGCGTTGCGGACCATTGCCGAAGCCGGTACCGGCATCCTGCTTTATGAGCAGCAGGAGGGCCGGGGGATTGGGCTGATGGCCAAATTGCGTGCGTATGAACTTCAGGACCAGGGACTGGATACGGTCGAAGCCAACCTTAAACTGGGTTTCAAGCCCGATTGCCGGGAGTTTGAGTTGCCCGGGGAAATTTTGAAGTTACTCGGTGTGAAGTCCGTACGGCTGATTACGAATAACCCGGAGAAGGTAGAGGCGCTGGAATCGATTGGGATTCGGGTGGTGGAACGGATTTCTGCCGAGGTTGAGCCACTGCTCACCTTCGAGCGGTATGTTCAGGTCAAGCAGGAGAAGATGGGTCACATCGCGGACCGCGCTGTGCCAGAATCACCTTCGCGGTTGTAATCGCCTGGCCCACGTGGCGCTGGGTGTGCTCTGCGGCGTGGATAAGCAGTCCGGCCAGGGTTGTGGGTAGACCTTTGCGGCCGATCTTGATTGGTTGGTCGAGCGGCTGGCGGATGATTGCGTCCAGGCGTTGGCGGGTGGTTTCCAGGCTCTCACTTAATTCTTTGAAGATGGTTTCGCGGCTCCCGGATGGGTCCATTTCTTTGGACAGGGCCTGCTAGTTGTTGTGGAGTGAGCGGGACGCCTTCCGCGTAGCAGCAAAAGCGGTCGAGGCTGCGGGCGATATGGCGTAACTGGAATGCGATCGAGGGTAGTTGGAAGGGCCGCGCGTGGAGTTCTTGGTCGTCGAGGCCGCCGCACCATTTGGCTGTGTCTTCCTCGGCCATTTGCAGTGAATGCATTAAGGCCCGCTGTACAACCGGTAGATCGGTCAGCGTACCGCTCAGCCACGGTTCCATCGAGTATTTCCTCCTTTGCCTCCCTCGTCCTGCACGGAACTGCCCGGGTGCCCCAATTATCTTACGGAACATCTGCGGTTTCCTTTCGGAAACGAGATGTGGGACTGGGTTCACTAGCGCAAATCCGGGTCGCCCTCTTTTTGGCCCCGAACGCTCCGCATGACACCCAACTAACATCCTCAAGTTGTCAACGGAGCTGTCAAGTCCCCACATCTCGCCGAAAAACAGCGAGATATGCGGGTGCCCGGCGTTCGTGACATACGTGGGCCAAAAACGTCTGGTTCGTGGTAAGGCAAAATCGCTAGACGATCAGAGGCCGTGGGCCTGGCGGAATTCTTTCACTACTTGCGCTGGATCGCGATGCTCCCCATCCACTGCTTCATTCATGGTTTGCATTTCCTCGGCGGTGATCTTGTTTGCCAAGCCGGCGAACGCGCCCCTCAGCTGGGGCCAGCGATCAAGCGCCTCCTGCCGGACCAGGGGAACAGCCTGATACGGCGGAAAGTAATGCTTATCATCCTGCAGCACCGCCAGATGAAATGCCTTGATAGGACCATCCGTGGAATTGCCGGCTATGATGTCCACCTGCCGCCCATTGAGCGCCCGGTAGAGCAACCCCAGATCCATCAGCCGGGGCGAACCTGCGAACTTCAAACCATAGGCCTGCTGCAGGCCCGGTAAGCCATCCGGCCGCTGTTCAAACTCGTAGCCCACACCCAGTTTCCATTGCGGGCTGTATCGCGCTGCCTGACTCAGGGTGGTGATGTGAAGGTCCTGCGCCTCCTGGCCTCGAACGACCATGGCAAACGTGTTCTCGAATCCCAGCGGCTCCGTGACGACCACCTGGTAGCGCTGCTGGTAAAGCTGACGCACCGTACTGAGCACATGCTGCGGATCCTTATCCACCGGCTGCTTCAGGATGGCAGTCAAGGCCGTGCCGGTGTATTCGACGTAAGAATCAATGCGTCCGGCAATCAATGCCTGGTTGCAGATGTAGCTGCCGGCAAGATAAAACCGCCGTTCCACCTTCAGGCCAGTCACGGCCTCTATGTGCTGGGCCAGTAATTCGCCAAGCACTACCTGCTCGGTAAAGTTCTTGGCCCCGATCACCGGGTAATTGGGACGCGGTGGAGCGCACGCAGCCACCGCCAGCAGCAAGAGACTGGCCAGAATTCGGGTCATCGGTTGGATCATCGGTTGGGTCCGGGTACTTTCAGCCGCTTCTCCACCCATCCCAGACCGGCATCTGCTGCGATGGCCAATAAAGCAGCGGGAATCGCCCCCGCCAAAACGAGCCGATTGTCGACCGAAGCCACGCCGCGAAAGATAAACTCGCCCAGCCCGCCGGCGCCGACGGCTGCGGCAATGGTCGCAATGCCCACTGCCAGGACGGTAGCTGTGCGCAGCCCGGCCAGGATAAAACCCGCCGCCAGCGGCAGCTCCACCTTGCGCAGCCTCTGCCCATCCGTCATGCCGAGGGCCCTGGCCACTTCGAGCACCGTTGGGTCTACCCCCTCAATGCCGGCGTAGGTATTGCGCACGATCGGCAGCAGCGCATAGGCCGTGAGCGCTGCAATGGCAATGCGCGCTGCACGATCGCCGAGCCAGGGCAAGGGCAACAGAAAGCCGAACAACGCCAGGCTGGGAATCGTCTGGATGATATTCACCACCCCCAACACCGGCTTCGCCCATCGCGGATGGCGCGTCAGCCATATGCCGGTGGGAACCCCGATGGCCGCTGCCAGCAACATGGCCGACCCGGTCAGCCACAGATGCTCCAGGGTGAGTTCCACGATTTCCGACCAGTGTTGGGCTAGGAAGCCGGACATGGAGTACCCCGATGCACGGCGCGCACATAACTCTGCACCGCGGGAATTTGCGCAGTGAGGAATTCATTTGCCGGCAGATTGGCTACCAGCTTGCCGCCCTCCATCAACACGATGTGCGAGGCGAGGTAGAGAGCCTCGTCGAGATCGTGGGTCACCAGCAACACCGTCTTGTTCAGCCGCTGCAGCAAGGCCCGCAGCATATCCTGCATTTCCGCCCGGGTGAGCGGGTCCAGGGCTCCGAAGGGCTCATCCATCAGCAGAAATTTGGGTTCAGCCGCCAGCGCACGCGCCAACCCGACACGTTGGCGCTGTCCGCCGGAAAGCTGGTAGGGCAAGCGGCGAGCGAATGTCGCGTAGTCCAAATCCACCTGGCCAAACAATTGCCGTGCACGATCGGCGATCTCCTGCTTAGGCCTGGATTCGATTTCAAGCACAGCACCGACGTTGCGTTCCGCGTCGAAGTGAGGAAAGAGGCCGGTCTCCTGGATCACATAACCAATCGAGCGCCGCAACGCGATGGGATCCCAGTCGGTCGTAGCCTTGCCCTCGACCATTACCCGGCCCGCGGTCGGCTCGATCAGGCGGTTCACCGTCCGCAGGAGGGTGGTCTTCCCTGAACCGCTGCGGCCCAGCAGCGCAGTGGTGGAACCGCTCCCTATCGTCAGGTCAACATGGTCCAGGATTACGCGGCCATCGGGCGTTGTCAGCTCGACTTGCTCGAAAGCAATGGCCGCGCCGGTCAAGAGGCCGACGGGTCGACGGGCGGGTCGACGACGACCCCGTCCAGTTTGAGGGGTGGGGCGCCTTTGACCCGCACCATGGTGATCTTGCTGAACCCTTCTTTGAAACTGGGGGGACGGAGGCGCTCGGCCATCTTGCGCATCACGTCGTCGCTCACCGTGCGCTCGCGCCGGCTGTTGCGCTCCATGCATACTTCAAGTGGAACATCAAAGAAAACGGCTTGCGCCTCATAACCAAAGCTCTTGGCCATCTTGATCCATTGCCGCCGCTCGTGGGCGGAGAGATTGGTCGCGTCCACGTAATTCCACGGCATCTTGGCGATAAGGCGCGCACGCAGCAGCGATCGCAACGTGGAAAAGACCAGCCCCTGGTAGCGCTGTTCGGTGATGTCATCGAACAGGATGCTCCGCAACATGTCGCTCGAGAGCGGAGTGACGCCGCGGCGTTTGAACCACGTGGTTTTACCCGAGCCTGGCAAGCCGATGGCCAGGACCACGTAACCTTTTAGATCCTTCTGCGTGGTTTGGGCCATCTCCGGCGGAGGGATGGAGGGCGATTCGGGCTGCGTCTCGACCACCAGCTTGCCTGCCCCCGGGGTGGGATCCGGCGCGTGCACCTGCGGCGCCACAGGATCGCCGGTGGGCTCATCTTCGGCCATCGATGGCTCTGGCGCCGAGGCCGGCTTCTCTGCCAACTCCAAGTCCTCTTCTGGCTTCACGGTGGTAGCTTCGGCCTTTGCGGCAGATGCCTTTTTTCCCTGATCTTCTTTCCGTTGATCTGGTGGATACATCGGTTGTAGCGGCGTCGGCTGGTTGGCTGGAATCTCCTGTCCGATTTTGCCTGTTGATTCCGAGTCGTTCACTCCGCGCTTGCCACGTCGTCTCATTCGGGCGCGCATCCATAAGCGCATGATGAGGATGTAACACAAGTTCTGCCACCGCAGCAAATTCCCTGCTCCATTCCCCTACACGGCTCTTTGGTACACTCAAATTTCGTGCAATCGTCCATTTCCACGCTGTAACAACCTCACCCACGTTCAAGGAGATCCCAAATTATATGGCTGTAAAGGTTGGCATCAATGGCTTTGGCCGTATAGGCCGCAACGTGTTCCGGGCCACGCTCGGCAATCCTGATATCGAATTCGTGGCCGTCAACGATCTGACCAGCCCGGCAACGCTGGCCCATCTACTCAAATACGATTCCATTTTAGGAAACCTGCAAAACACCATCACTGCCGGCGACGATTTCATCTCCGTTGACGGCAAGAAGTTGAAGGTGTTCGCCGAACGCGATCCCGCCAAGCTGGACTGGTCTTCCACCGGCGCCCAGATCGTAATCGAGTCCACTGGCCATTTCACCGATGCCACCAAGGCCAAAGCCCATCTGCAGGGCACGGTGAAGAAAGTAATCATCTCCGCGCCGGCAAGCAACGAGGATCTGACCATCGTGCTGGGGGTGAACGACAACAAGTATGACCCCAAGACTCATCACGTCATTTCCAATGCTTCCTGCACCACCAATTGCCTGGCGCCCTTAGCCAAGGTTCTTAACGACACCTTCGGCATCGTGTCCGGCATCATGACCACGATTCACAGCTACACCAACGATCAGGTGATCCTGGATTTTCCCCACAAGGATTTGCGCCGCGGGCGCGCAGCCGCTCTTTCCATGATCCCCACTTCGACCGGCGCCGCCAAGGCTCTGCACCTGGTTGTGCCGGAACTCAAAGGCAAGCTGGATGGCTTCGCCGTGCGCGTGCCCACGCCCAACGTTTCGGTCGTCGACCTGACCTTCACCTCGGAAAAGCCGGTGACCAAGGAGTCGGTCAACGCCGCCCTCAAGGCCGCCTCCGAGGGTCCCATGAAAGGAATCATGGGCTATGAGACAGAAGAGTTGGTGTCGAGCGACTTCAAGGGCAATCCGCTGTCCTCGATTGTCGACAGTCCGCTCACCAAAACCGTGGGCAGCAACATGGCCAAAGTGATCAGCTGGTACGACAATGAGTGGGGCTACTCCAACCGAGTGCGAGACCTGGTGTTGTTTCTCGAAAAAGCGGGGCTCTAGAAAGCACCATGAGAAAGCTATCCGTTCGCGACCTGGAGCTGAACAACAAATACGTCTTCATACGCGTCGATTTCAACGTACCGCTCTCCGAAAATGGGCTGCAGATCCTCGACGATACGCGGATCAAGGAAACGCTGCCCACGCTCGAGTACGCGCTGCGTCATCACGCCAAGGTAATTGTCGCTTCGCACCTGGGTCGTCCGAAGGGAAAGCCGAATCCCAAATACAGCCTGCGGGCGGTCGTCGACCGCCTGCGCACCTTGCTCGACCACGCGTTGGGTGAATCGGTCAATGTCGCCTTTTCCCCGGACTGCGTGGGGGATGTAGCCACCGAGATGGCGCGCCAGCTCGAATCGCGCCAGGTACTGCTGCTCGAAAATCTGCGCTTCCACGCCGGCGAAGAGGCCAATGATGCACCTTTCGCACGACAACTCGCCAGCCTTTGCAACGTCTATGTAAACGATGCTTTCGGCAGCGCACACCGGGCACACGCTTCCACGGAAGGCATCACGCACTTTGTCTCCCAATCAGCAGCTGGGTTGCTGATGGAAAAGGAGCTGAACTACCTGGGCAAAGCTCTGCAGGCTCCGGAAAGGCCCTTCGTCACCATCCTCGGCGGGGCCAAGGTCTCTGACAAAATCGGAGTGATCCACAACCTGTTGAGCAAAGTCGACGCACTGCTGATAGGGGGCGGCATGGCCTACACGTTTCTCAAGGCCAAGGGGCAGGACGTAGGCAAGTCGCTGGTCGAAGCCGACAAGTTGGATGTCGCTCGTGAGGCCCTCAAGGAAGCGGAACAGAAAAGAGTACCGTTCCTGTTGCCTGTAGATCATGTGTTGGCCGACAAATTTGCCCCCGACGCCAAAACTCAACTCTTCGTAGGCGACGGACCCTTCCCTGCCGGCTGGATGGGTTTGGATATCGGTCCGGCGACCGGAGAGCTGTTTATCACCGAGATCGCCAAAGCGCGCACCATCATCTGGAATGGCCCCATGGGAGTGTTCGAAATGCCGGCTTTCGCCCGTGGAACTACGGCGATTGCAGAGGCGTTGGCGGAGAATGCCGGGGCCACCACCATCGTCGGCGGCGGCGATTCCGTCTCCGCTGTCAAGCAGGCCGGAGTAGCGGACAAGATCAAACACATCTCCACCGGCGGCGGCGCATCGCTAGAGTTTCTGGAAGGCAAACGCCTTCCAGGCGTCGAGGCTCTTTCCCCGGCGCCCAGCTCATAGAACATGGCTGTCGTTAGCCTCGAGCTGCCGCTGCTGGTCCTGGTGATTGGAATCGCCTGTGCGTTGGTCGCGTGGCTGTTGGCAACCTTTACCCAGTTTTTGCGTGGATACCGCTATCGCGTCACTTTCGGTCTGCTTGCTTTTCCCCTGAGTGGCCTGATGGGCTTCATTTCAACCTTGAATGCCGTCAGCATGCTCGGCGACTGGCTGGCGGGTAAGCCGATGTCGTTTGTGTTGACCATCGGCTGCCTGGGCTACCTGGTATTCGGCTTTCTCGGCTGCTGGACGGCAGTCCGTTTGGGTGGCCGGATGGATCGAAAACATACACTTTCCGTGCTCTACAATCTGGTGAAAGAGCAGAAAGAGCGCGAGAACCGTTGAGAACCCCTAAGCATGCGTAAGCTCCTGATCGCCGCCAACTGGAAGATGTACAAGACGCCCGCCGAAGCACAGAGCTTCCTGCACACGTTTGTGCCGCTGGTCAAAAACGTGACCCACAGCGAAATCGTGATTTGCCCTCCGTTCGTCGATCTGCCAACTGCCCTGCACTCGGTGAAGGACTCCGAGATCCTGGTGGGCGCGCAGAACATGCATTACGCCGAAGAGGGCGCCTTTACCGGTGAAATTTCTGCTTCGATGCTGGTGGCTTTGGGTGTCACCCACGTGATCCTTGGCCATTCTGAGCGGCGCCAGTACTTTGGCGAGGTCGACGACACGGTCAACCGCAAGCTCGTGACTGCACTCAAGCATCGCCTGGTGCCGATTGTCTGCATCGGGGAGCACGAGGAGCAGAGGGAAAGAGGCGAGACAGCAGAGGTTCTGTGCCAACAGATAAGCCGCGCCATCCACCAGATCGATGCCGCCAGACTGCACACGATGGTCATTGCTTATGAGCCAATCTGGGCCATCGGAACGGGAAAGACGGCTACGCCCGACATGGCCGCACAAGCTCATCTCATCATCCGCAGCGAGGTAGCACGCATGGTCGGCAGACCTGTGGCCGATGCGATGCGCATCCTTTACGGCGGCAGCGTGAAGCCGGAGAATGCGCAAGCACTTCTTAGCCAGCCGGAAATCGATGGCGCGCTGATTGGGGGCGCCAGCCTCGATCCTCATTCGCTCCATGCCATCGTCAAGGAAGGCGAGACAAACTAGATCTCCACGAAAACCTCTTGTGCTTCGACAGTTACGGGAAAAACTGCAACTCTTTCCTGAGAGGCGTCGGTTGCCCCGGTAGCGGGATCGAAGGACCAGGCGTGCCAGGGACAAATCAGCTTGCCTCGCTCGATCATCCCTTCGGCCAGCGGGCCTCCGCGGTGGGGACATTCATTGTCCAGGGCACGAATTACCCCGTCGATGTTGGCAATACAGAGCGTCCTCGAACCGGCGGTGAATTCCCTGGCCTCTCCGGGACGCGGCAACTCTGCTCGAGAACAGATCCGGACCAATACACTCATGCTTTTAGTATTTGCAGCCGTTCGCTTGCCAGGCGCGATACGTCTTCCAGGATGCCACCCGGGCAGTTTCTTCGTCTGCAAAATCGCCCGCTTCCTGTTCCACTCCTTCAGGAAAAATGTAGTACGTCCATTTGCGGAGAGCCTTGTTATAGACCGGCACGGTCGGACTTTGCTGAGTTTTGTCGCTCATATGGCGAGCATACGCTCCACGGGTTGGTTTTGCCCATGCTACGCTCGAAGAGAATGGCCGGTATTCCCCTCTTGAAGCAGCCACAAGATCCACCAACCCCGGTTCCACCATCCAATGACCTTTGGTGCCCAAGCTGTGCGCGGGCCGTAAAGGACCCCCTGGTTTGTGGCGATTGCTCCGCAGTCCTCTGCCGTATCTGTGGAACCCCGCTCGAATCCGCCGACGAACTCGCCTTCGGTTAGGCTATGAAGCTGCAAAAGCACACGCCTCCGCCCGGGTGGAAAAACCCCCTGGCACCGCAGCAGCCGCTTACCAACCCTCGCTGGCTGGCTGCCGGCCTGGGGGCCACATTGGCGCTCGCGGTGGTATGCGTCTACGTCGCCTTTTGTCTGCTTTTCTGGCAGGGGCAATGGCAGCTGGTTTTTAAACCAACACCGGCGATCACCGCCACTCCAGCCTCGATCGGCCTTAAATATGACGACATCGCGTTCGACGCGACCGAGAGCGGTGTTCTGCAACTCAACGGCTGGTGGATTCCCGCCGGTAACCCGGCACCTTATGCAGCCGACACTCTGCTCTTCATGCATGACGGCGCAGGATCGCTCTCCGCCACTGTTCCCCAATTGCTCGCCTTGCACCAACTCGGCATCAATATCTTTGCCTTCGATTATCGTGGCTTTGGAAAGAGCGTACACCTGCACCCTTCGGAAGCGAGCACCAATGACGACGCGGATGCGGCCTGGAATTATCTCGTCGATACCCGTCATTTGCCTCCTTCGAGCATCGTCCTCGACGGGGTGGGAATCGGTGCCGCAATTGCTGCTGAAAGTGCGCGACGGCATCCCCAGGCTCCGGCGGTCATTCTTGAAGATCCCCGGCCCCCCGTACTCAATTTGCTGAAATCCGACCCGCGCCTGCGGCTGTTACCAGTTCGCTTGCTGTTCCATGATCGATTCGACCCCGCAGGCACCCTGACACATCTGCGCATCCCGAAGCTGTTGCTGTACTCTGCGCACGGTAGCGAGGGGCTCTACTACGACCAGGCTGCGGTGCCCAAGGAACGAGCCACCCTGCGCACGGCTGAGGATTATGTGAATAGCTTGCAAAATTTTCTCAGCAAATATCTGCCTCGTGCCTGAAGCCGGATCTTGATTCCCTGCTAAGCTTTGCCTACGACATTGATATCAACAGGAGTTCCAATTGTTTAGCTGGCTTAATCGCTTTCAGGGTCTGGGAGCCCTGGTCATGCGGCTGGTTCTGGGGATCATTATGGTGCGCTACGGATACACCAAGATCATCCCCTCTGGAGCGCTCTACATGTTCAGCCATAACGTCGGGCACATGCACCTGCCGGTCTGGCTCGGTTATGTTGCGGCCTTTACCGAATTCTTTGGCGGGATGCTTCTGGTCCTCGGCTTGCTCACCCGGGTAGCTGCCTTGGGGACCGCCATCGATATGGCGGTAGCCATCATCAAGGTTCACCTCCACGGTGGGCTGATGGGGCCTAATTCACTTTCCTTCCCGCTGGCGTTGTTTGCCATCTCGCTGATGCTGGTCTTCACCGGCTGCGGTTGGATGGGACTCGATGATTTCGTGGGCAGAGGCGGTGCTACCCGCGCTAAAAGTGGCTGGGCCGCGAAGTGAGCCGCATGCGACACGTTCGCTGTGTCAGATAAGGGAATCCACAAGTACCAACCCCGAAAACCTCCGGCATCGTCGCAAGCCCCCCGACTTCGATTCGGCCTGTAAGGTCCAAGAGTCCGACAATCGCGGCTTCCCCATCTGACACAGCGAACGTGTCGGTTAGGGATCTTTCACTTGTTGCGGGACCCAAGCTTCCGGAAACTTTCCCGGTCAGCTTATCAAACTCAAAAACTGCGTGGTCTTCAGTTCCGATCCAGGAAACACCAATTCTAAATTGCGTGCCCCCAGGGTCTTGTAAGCTGCCTCCCCCAGGACCTGGCGGAAGTCCGTCGTGATGGCCAGATCGCGATTCTGGTATAGCTGCTCAGTGGCCATGCCCGGCCACTTTCCGTAAACCTTGCCGCCCTTCACCGAGCCACCCAGGACAAACATGACGTTGGCGTGTCCGTGGTCGGTTCCGCCGGTGCCGTTCTGTTCTGCCGTGCGCCCAAACTCTGACATCGTCACCACCATTACATTTTCGCCTTCATCCCCCATATCAGTCCAGAAGGCAGAGATGCCCTGGCTGAAGTCGCGCAGGCAGTTGGCTAATTGTCCATTCACACTTCCCTGGTTTTGATGCGTATCCCAGCCTCCGATATCCGTAAAAGCCGCCTCGACACCCAGATTCGCCTTGAGCAGTTGGGCAATCTGCCTCATATTCTCGCCGAATGCGCCGTTAGGATAATTTGCACCCGCCACTGGCTTGTAATGGGTGGGATCGGTCGCTTTCAGCATCCTAACCGCTTCGAACGTTTCCTGCCCGGTGCCGTGGAGTACTGAATCTACGGAATCCGCATACATGGCTTCGAACGCAGAGCTGATCGGCGCCGCATTGGGGCTTTTTCCTGCGACGCCAAAGTCCTGCAAGCGGTTGACTGCGACCGCAGGTATTTTTCCATCGAGGGTGCGTGGCACCTGCGATCCCAGGGCTACCGCGCGAAAGGCGGTATGGTTTACCGGGCGGCGAAGGTCTTCTGCCTGCAGAGCGCGATTGAGCCAGCCATCGGGCGTCGCTTTCACGCCGGGAGTACCACTCTCCATAAAGTCCTGAGCGTCGAAGTGGGAGCGTGTTGTGTCGGGCGACCCGGTGGCATGGACCATAGCCAGGTGGCCTTGATCGAAAAGAGGTTTGAAAGATTGCATTGCGGGGTGGAGTCCGAAGAATCCGTCCAACTCGATCAACTGATTTTGCGGGATCGCGATGGTCGGCCGAAGCCGATAGTAGTTGGTTTCCGCATGGGGCACGACGATATTGAGGCCATCTGCGGCCCCGCGCTGAAAGATCACTACCAGCTTCTTGCCTTCTGCCTGGGCGCTTGTGGTCTGAGCCAGAACCGATCGCCTGAGGAAAGCCGGCACCGCCGAGGTGCCGACCAGAGCCATCGCTCCGCCCTTCATGAAAGCCCGCCGCGTTGCCATCTGCCTGACCCCTGCCCATTCGAACGCAAGCACAGGCGGAAAGTTGTGCTTGCACGAATTATTTTCCGGTAAACGTCGTGGAATGAGGCGTTTTGATCGTCCAGACTTTGAGTGGGTGGCCCAGGTCTCGCTTTTGAGACCTGGGTGCTTCGGTAGGACCGATCTCCGGGGAGAAACCCAGGTCTCAAAAGCGAGACTTGGGCCACCCACTCAAGATTGTCATTCCGACCGGTGTGACTGTCCTGGCCTTAATACTTTCCCAGATCCGCGATGGCGCGGAACAGGTCTTCGGGTTGGGGCAGAATCGCGTCTTCAAGAATCGGCTGATAGGCAACGAAGGTGTCCATGGCAGCCACCCGCTTGACGGGTGCGTCCAGATAGTCGAAAAGCTCGTCAGCGATCCGGGCCGCGATTTCCGCTCCATATCCCCAGCTCAACATGTCTTCGTGAGCCACAATCACGCGTCCGGTCTTCTCTACCGAAGTGGCAATCGCCTCCCAGTCATACGGGCTTAGCGTGCGCAGATCAATCAGCTCGACCTCCAGACCCAACTGGCTGCTGGCCTGCTGGGCGGCGCGCAGAGCACGCGGCACCACCGCTCCATAAGTAATGACGGTGATGTCTTTCCCCTGGCGCACCAGGTTGGCTTTGCCAAACGGGATCGCATAATCAGGCCCCGGGTACGGCGCCCGGCCATAGGTCTCCCGATAGAGGCGCTTGTGCTCGAAGAAGAGGACCGGATCATCGCAGCGGATCGCCGTGCGCAATAGCCCGTTGGCATCCAGCGCATTCGAGGGAAAGACCACCCGAATTCCCGGCGTATGGGTAAAGATGCTCTCCCCGCACTGCGAGTGATAGATGGAGCCGCCGGTCAAGTATCCGCCGATCGCAACCCGGATCACCGCCGGTGAAGAATAGACGCCATTCGACCGCCAGCGCAGCAAGCTGAGCTCGTTGCGCAGCTGATGCATGGCGGGCCAGATGTAGTCGAAGAACTGTATCTCCACGACCGGCTTGAGCCCGCGCGTGGCCATGCCCACCGCACGACCGACGATGTCCGCTTCGGCCAGACGGCCGTTGTAGACGCGGTCGGGGCCGAACTCACGCTGCAACCCTGCGGTGAGCTTGAAGACACCGCCCTTGCCCTTCACCAAGCCGTCACGCAGCTCCTGGTCGTGGCTGGTATCGGCCACATCCTGGCCAAAAAGGACGATGCGCGGATCGCGCTGCATCTCGTCCTTGAGGCAGAGGTTGATCAGGTCGGCCATGGTCCGCTCCTGCGCATCCGGAGTATGCACGGCCGGGCTCGAAAACACCTCGCTGGTAGGGTCCAGGTCTTCGGAATACACATGGCGCTTGATGGAACTAGTTTCGGGCAGCGTTGCGCGCAGCACCTTCTCGGCCGCACTGCGCACTTCCTCATCCACCTCCCGTTCCAGCCGGTTGATGGCGGTGGGATCGAGAATGCCATCACGCAGCAGACGCATCTGCAGCTTGGGCAAAGGATCCAGCGCAGCGTCCCGCTTGCGTTCCGCCTCGGAACGGTAAAGATTCTCGTCGTCGGAGAAGGAATGGGAATACTGGCGAATCACATGCCCGTGAACAAAAGCCGGCCCCTTGCCCGAGCGGCAATGCTGAACCGCCTGGGTGAACGCAGAATAGCTCTCGATCGGATCGGTGCCGTCTACCTCGGCAAAATAAAAGTTGGGGAAGTTCGCCACCAGCCGCGAAATATTCCCGCCCGGAGTGTTCACTTCCACCGGAACAGAAATGGCATAGCCATTGTCTTCGATCACGAAGAGCACTGGCAGCCGCATGCTGGAAGCGGAGCTCATCGCCTCCCAGAATTCACCTTCGCTGGTGGCCCCTTCGCCCAGCGAGACGTAAACCACCTCGTCGCCATGAAACTGGGTGGCCTTAAACGCGGAGTAATCCCCCGGGCGCTGCTCTGCAGCAGACGGATGCGTAGATAGATATCTGCCCGCCTCGGCGCAGCCAACCGCCTGCAGGCACTGGGTAGTCACCGAAGAAGACTGGCTAACGATATTCAGCCGGCGAATACTCCAATGCGACGGCATCTGCCGGCCGCCACTCGAAGGGTCACTCGCCGCACCCACGGATTGCAGCAATTGTTCTTCCACCGTCTGGCCCAGCGCCAGGCACAGGGCACGGTCACGATAGTAGGGATAGAACCAGTCGTAGCCAGGCTTCAGAGCCATGCCGGCGGCAACCAGGAGAGCCTCATGACCGGCGCCCGAAATCTGGAAAAAGATTTTTTGCTGCCGCTTCAGCAGAACTTCACGGTCGTCGGTGCGGCGCGACAGATACATCAGCCGGTACATCCGGATCAACTGCTCCGGCTCTAAACCAGCGTAGGATGCGGCAGTGCCTTGCTCCGTGATGGCCGTCTTCGCCATGCCACCCCCTCGTGGACTACTCGCCAAATTGTAATGGTTTGTGCCCGCTCCTGGTAAAAAGACGCTTAACGTTGCTTTACGGATTTCTTGTAGGCTTCAGAAGCGTTGGGCGGGATTTCTTGCGGCTTTCCTTGAGGAAAGCCGCATAAGTGGTTATCCCCGTTGTCTCAATTGAGGACCCCAGCGGAGCCAATTGCATCCAATCGTGATCGTGACCACCTCCCATGCCAGTATGATGACGAAGCGACGTTGACCTTCTTTTTCTCCGCATGCTTTAATCAGCCGGTTTGCAGGTGTTTTCGCTCGCAACCCCAGCAGCAAGTACTCTGGAGGCGTTTGAATGCTCTACTTCTCACTCTCGGCCCTTGTTTTCTTTGAGGGCTCGACCGCTGCCATCGGTACCGATGGCGGCACTTTTCTATGGATCGCTCTGGTTGCCGGTCTGCTCGGCCTGGTTTTTGCTCTCTTTCTTGCCAAGTCTGTCCTCGCCTACGATACCGGCACGCCGGAAATGCGGGCCATCTCGAACGCCATCCGCGAAGGCGCGGAGGCGTTTATGTCGCGCCAATACACCACCATCGCCGCGCTGGCCGTAGTGCTCGCGATTGCCCTCTTTGTGGGCTACAAGTTTTCTGACTTTACCGCGCCGCTGGCGGGCAAAGTGGTCATCAGCTTTCTGATCGGCGCCATTTGCTCCGGTTTCGCCGGCTATACCGGCATGTTCGTCTCCATCCGGACCAATATTCGCGCCGCCAGCGCTGCGCGGGCCAGCCTCGGCCAGGCTTTGAAAATCGCACTGCGTGGGGGCGCTGTCACCGGAATGGTGGTCATCAGCCTCTCCCTGCTGGGCATAGGCGCCCTGTTTTTCCTCTTCGGAGGATTGCAGGATCCTCGGCATGTGCCCTATCAACTGGTCGGCTTTGGCTTTGGCGCGTCCCTGGTCGCGCTCTTCGCCCAGCTGGGCGGTGGTATCTATACCAAGGCGGCTGACGTCGGCGCAGACCTGGTGGGCAAAGTCGAGGCCGGCATTCCCGAAGACGATCCCCGCAACCCCGCGGTCATCGCAGACCTGGTTGGCGACAACGTGGGTGACTGCGCTGGCCGTGGAGCGGACATCTTCGAATCGACCGCGGCAGAAAACGTCGGCGCCATGATTCTTGGGACCGCACTTTATCCGGTCTTCGGCATCAAAGGCATCCTGTTTCCCCTCATTGTTCACGCCATCAACCTGGTGGCCAGCTTCATCGGCGTGCTGGTGGTGCATAGCCGGGAAGATCAGGACCCCATGGATGCGCTGAACCGCGGCTACTACGTCACCACGCTGCTAGCCCTGGCCGGCTTTGCCGGGGCCGTGTACTACATGCTGCAGGGCCGCTGGTGGCTGCTCGGCTGCGGCGTTGTCGGCATGGTGACTTCCTTTCTTTTCGTTCGCATTACGGAGTACTACACCGAGACCCGCTATCGGCCGGTGCAATCCATCGCCAACGCCTCGCTCACCGGGCCCGCGACCAATATCATCAGCGGGCTCGCGGTTGGTATGGAGACACCGGCCATGCCGGTGATCGTGATCAGCGCGGCCCTGTTGCTGAGCTACTACTTCGGGGTGCGTGGATTGGCCGACTCCAGCATCACCGATTACGCCAAGGGCATTTATGGAACAGCCATTGCGACTATGGGCATGCTGTCGTCCGCCGCATACATCCTGGCCATGGATACGTTTGGTCCGATTACCGACAATGCCGGCGGAATTATCGAAATGTCGAACCAGCCGGATTCTGTGCGCGAAAAAACCGACAAGCTGGACGCTGCGGGCAACACCACCAAGGCGCTCACCAAGGGCTATGCCATTGGCTCCGCCGCGCTGGCCGCCTTTCTGCTCTTTTCCGCCTACCTGGAGACGGTCCACGGCATCGTGGCGCAACGCTTCGCGGATGCCCAACCAGGTTCTTCCCGGCGATTGGAGCTTCACCAATATCAACCTCGCCAGCGTGCCCGTATTTGTCGGAGCTCTGCTGGGCGCGATGCTGATTTTCCTTTTTTCCTCCTTCGCCATTAAAGCGGTAGGCCGCACAGCACAGTACATCATCGAAGACGTACGGGCGCAGTTCCGCGAGAATCCGGGCATCATGGCAGGGACTTCCAAACCGGACTATGGCCGTTGCGTTCGCATCGTGACCGGCGCGGCGCTGAAGCAGATGGTGCTGCCAGGCGCGCTGGCGGTGCTCACGCCGCTGGCAGTAGGGCTGGTGTTCAAGAATTTGAGCGGAAGCTTTCACATCCACATCCCGGGAGAGTACTCACCCGTGCTGAACGGCCGCTCCATCGATCTTGCCGGGGCTGAGGCGGTCGCTGCCCTGCTGATGGTGGGGACCATTGTCGGCATCCTCATGGCCATGCTGATGAACAACAGTGGCGGCGCGTGGGATAACGCCAAGAAATACATTGAGACCGGTGCTCATGGCGGGAAGCGTTCCGAAGCGCACAAGGCGGCGGTGGTAGGCGATACGGTCGGCGACCCGTTCAAAGACACGGCCGGGCCGTCGCTGCACGTGCTGATCAAGCTGCTGGCCACAGTGACGCTGGTGCTCGCCCCGCTGTTCCTCTAAGAGAAGAACCCAGGTCTCAAAAAGCGGAGGCCTGGGCCAGCCACTCGTGTTGCCGCGCGATTCTCACGCCGGATTTTCGTCATCGTCAGGGGCATACCTCGGCTCTTTTCGCGACGGAAACATCGACTCTTTGTGCCGCAGCAAACTTGATAAGGTGCGCGTCGCCAGCAGGGTGGCATAATCAATTTCCTGATCGAGTTCCGGACAGACCAGATTTTCATCGAGTGCCGCCGGCCACCTGGCAGTACGGACAGCAAGTATCAGCGCCGAAGCAATCAACAGAGTCGGCCCCATACGCGATAAATCCGGCCGTTGGTCGTACCCCGTCACCTTCATCCCGCCTCCAGCATACCCAGTATAGGCGAATAAAAGGCGAAGTAATCCACATTTTGTAATCATCCACCGCTATCATCAGAACCATGGGTTTACGTCTGATCAGAACGGGCTTGGCCGGTTTTCTGCTTCTGCTTCCTCACCTCCAGGCGTGGGCGTGGGGTAGCGAAGGTCACAGGATCATCGCTGATATTGCCTGGGACCACCTCGACGACACCACGCGACAAAAACTGCGCCAGTACCTGGGCGACAACGACTTGGCCTCCATCTCCACCTGGGCGGACGACATCCGCAGCGGGCATCCGCAGACGGGTCCCTGGCATTACGTCGATATTCCGTCAGACGCAAGCGGTTACGAGCCCAGGGACTGCCCTGACGACAATTGCGTCGTGGGGCAGATCAACAGGTTTGCCCATATCCTGAGCGATCCATCGCAGCCCTTTGCTGCCCGAAGTGAAGCGCTCAAATACCTGGTTCATTTTGTAGGCGACCTGAGCCAGCCGTTTCACGCCATGGGCGATGCGCGCGGAGGAAATGACATTCCTGTGACTGTATTCGGGTCCGCTCAGTGTGGTGACTACGCGTGTAATTTGCATTCCGTGTGGGATAGCGAATTGATCCGCCACACCGGCGTGCGGGAACACCGCTATGCCCGCCAGTTGGAGGAAATGATCGCGGCAGACCATCTTGAGGCCGGTCCGACTGATCCGGTTGCGTGGGCCAACCAGTCACTGCAATTGGCCAGGCAGGCGTGGGTCCAACCGCAGACGGAGATCGACCAGGCCTACTATGAGCGGGAGCGGCCAGTCGTCGACCGGCAACTTGCTTTGGCCGGCTTACGGTTGGCGCAAGTATTGAATGAGGAGCTGAAAAACTAGACGAAAAAGCCGAACATATCGAGGACTTCGTCGCTGACCTCGACGTCGCTTAGATGGGCTTCTTCAATGAGCCTCAATTTTTGCCGGAACCGATCCAGAAGACCGGAATTGATATCGGTCTTCTGGTCCAGGGTCCACATGAGTTCCGCGGCAGTGGTGCGATGTTCACAACGAGCGGCCAGGCCATGTGCTGTTTCAATCGTCAGCACCAGGGGCAAAGTGTGAAACTCCTGATACAGGTGCATGGGGATACGGGCTTTGATGTTGACTCGCATCGTAGGGAAAGAATGCCACGCCCGCACGACGCAGGAAATACTACCTTTGGGAGGGAGTCACCCCCTGGGGTTGCAGCCAGGCTGACGGAACGAATGACCCCATTCTGCCACCTCTCATGAGGTTTCGATCTTGAGAATCTGCTCACGCAACGCCGAGGCCTTGGCCATAAGAGCGTCCGCCTTCTGACGAGCGACAACATACTGTGGATGATCCTTGAGTATCACCGCGATGTTCAATGCTTGCCTGCCCTGCTGCTCTGCCAGGCCTTCTTCGCTTCTGAGCCGTTGGAGGGTTTGCGAATCGGTCACAGCCATGGAGTTTTCTCTTTCCGCACCAGGTACGCTCCCATCCCAGGAAATCGGCAGAACTCTCTGCGTATCCTGACGAGGTCAGCATGTGGTGCTTTTCAGCCATGGTGTTTCCATCGGCTGCAAGGTGGCAACGGTGACCGATGAACTTCGCGCCCAGAGCACCATGGTAAGGTGTGCGTGCACCACGCCAAATAAATCTACGATTCGCTCCCTGCTCCAGCTTCCTTAATTCGCGGCGATCGCGCCTATGGGATCGTACTCAAGCATGAGTAATTCTCGTGGAACTTCCACTCGATCTTTCATCCTCAGGTAAGTCCCGGGATGGCTTGGGTCGATTCTGCGCAGGTAGTAAATCACTCCAGTGGTGTACCGGGCGCTGTCGTCGAATGTCGATCGGTAGCTTGCGCAAACGATAACAACGGGCGAAAAGGAACCCGTGCGGTTCGACTCCTTTACGATGTCCCACGCATCGGCAAGGAAAGTCACAGACTTCGTGAGTTCACCCTTGGGAAAAAGTGTTCCGTCGCTCCCCGCTTCTCGCGTTCGATTCTCTTCGCAGACCTTACTCCTTTCCATCACAGGATCCCGCTCGCCCTGGGAGGCAATCGATAACTCGGGATCTACTGAGAGGCCTTTTGCGGGGGTACCCCCCACATTGCGGATAACAAATTTCACGCTCACTTGCGCGGCTCCTTCTGAAGTGAACGTCAGTGGACTTTCAATGGACGTGTCGATTGATATCCACGGCCTTTGCGACAGTTCGAGCTGCCGGGCAGTTGCTTCCGCCGTGCTCTTCGCGGCGCTGGAAGCTTGCTGCGTAGCGCGCGACGTGGCGCGCGACTGAGACAAATTGAAGATCAGCAAGCCAAGAGCGGTCGCAACGGCACAGGTTTGGAGCAGACCTTTCCACCTGGGGGCAGCTGGGTGGCGGTACTCCCGGCTCGCTTGGGCATCCATGACTGTCGAATTCGAGATCACCAGGGAAGTAGGCTGCGGCGTTCGCTCTTGTTCTTCGTCTGCGCTTTTTCGACGCCCCGGCTTCCCAGTCCGACTAGGCTCTGAGGTGACGATTACAAACAAAGAAAACGCAACGACAAGCGGCCAAATAAGAGTGGAAGCTCTTCTAATTCTCTTCAAGCAGACCCTCCAGGCTGGCGAACGGGCAGCAGGAATTGATTCCATTCAGGGCCAATCATCCTTAACTGGAAGGCCCGTATCTGAACCCTGCGTTAAGTGCCATCCACACGGGAGGCACTCCACTTGTTCTATTTCATCGCCAAAAGAGTGAATGACTTTAGTGATTATTTTGTCCTGGTGCCACTCATCTGCCGTGGAGAGCAAAGCCAAGGAAAAATCGACCAGGTTTCGGCGAGGCGCTGCAGGAATTTCTCCGTTCCTATGCGCGACGACACAGTTTACGTCACAATAGACAAAACAGGTCGGAAGGTGTTACCGTAAGTAATTGAAAACAAAGACGCGGAGAGATGGCAGAGCGGTTGAATGCACCTGACTCGAAATCAGGCATACCTTCACGGGTATCGGGGGTTCAAATCCCTCTCTCTCCGCCATGTGACGGTTTCGGACGAGACTGGCGTCGCTACCTGGAAGCAATGGCGCGAGATGGACTATATTCCGGCGGTGGGAACAGGTTTGCTTTTGCCAGCGCCTGCATCTCAGGATAGCCATTCATGCCTCCGTGATACTCCAGGTAGGTGGACTCGGCTTTTGCCTCCCATTGAGGCTTGGTTTTCGAAGGCGCGTATTGCGCGGCGCGCGTATAAAACCATGCAGCATTCTTTAAATCAGCTGGTGCCTGGTCCTCGTAGGCTTGTGCGAGACGGTATGTGTCATCCAGTTCGAAACCCGATTCCGTTGCCTTGACATTCACTGGGGCCCTTAGTTCCCTGGTAAAGTTATCAATCGCTCCGGAATAGTCTCGCTTTGCCGCGTCGTCAATCGCTATCGCGCTATAGAAATTGGGCGATGTAACTGCCTTCAGCTTCTTAAAGTCGGACTCGGACATGTAATCAGGCTTGGATGGTGCGTCCAGAGCGGTTTTAGCCATGCTTGCGGCATCGTCGAGCAAGGCCTGAGCTTGCGTCGGGCTGGCCGATAGGGCCTTCTCTTTAGTGGCGTAAGTAATGTAAAACAGCGCCCGAAGGTTTTTCGAATCCAGGGAAAGTATGCGGGCGGCCGTTTCGGTAACTTTGTCCATGTCCGGCTCGCGAGCGTAGAGCCCCATCATTTGCTCGAGCAGATCTTCTCTGGCGCGAGAATAAGGATACTTCGCAAGAAATGCATCGACGGCCGCCTCTTTGGCAGCGGCGTCGGTCTGCCCGGCCGCATTGGTATAGTCGATCATTTCGGAAGTGAGCGGCATTCCGGACACGCCCGCGGATTGAGCTTGCGTATCCCTAACCAACAGCGCGACTGCGATTAGAAGGTAGGCAGGACGAACCGGGGCAACTCCATCACAACGCTAAAAGAACGGTAGCGGCTATCTTTCGAAAATCCATAACGCCAACCCCAGATTGCCAAATCTTGCTGGTTGGACCTTCTCACTGCATCCGGTCTGCGCATTGTATTACTGCAAACGATCTGGGAATGTCAACCTAAGGCGCCCGGAGCGGCTTACCTCCGGCCGCCATATCGTAGAGGAAGTCTGTTCGAGCACGATACTTTTGGAAGTACGTTCTCCGAGAAGTCGTGTCTTCCAAGTGCGAACTTACGTATTGCCGGCCATGCTAATGCTGGAATGGGTCTGTTAGTTCAAGGCTAAGTCCAACTGGCCACGCGTCTCGAAAGTAATGCATGCCATCGGTTTAGAGCAATTTGCAGAAACCAGTTGCCTTTTGCAGTCCCGTTAAGGCACACTCAGGACGAAAAAGTAAGCAAATATGTCAGTTAGGGCTCTTTCTTATGCGTCGATTTGCCTTGTTGGGAAGTACTCTTAGGGCCGCCCGGCTTCTTTCCACTCTCGCAATTCTTGGCATCCCTGGCGGATCGGCAAACGCACAAACACAGCCTGCCATTTTTCCTATCCCAACGCAGGTGCCTCTTCCCAACGGGGCCACCCCGCTGTTCATCGCAGACTTTAACGGGGACGGCATCCCCGACCTCGCTTATAACTCCTCCCCTTCAGGGACTATCGGTATCCTTTTGGATTTCGCCGGCAGTTCCCCGACGAACGTGACCACCACTATCTGTTCGGGAGCGATCTTCGCAGATGTAAACAACGATAAGAAGCTGGACGCTGTTTCTTCCTGCAACGGATATATCACCGTCCAATTGGGTAACGGAGACGCCACGTTTCAGGCTCCCGCCTACTATGCGTTCAACGGCGGAACTTCGGCCCTGGTTGATTTGAATGGCGACGGGTATCTCGATATCGCTGCTGTGCAGATAGGCACCGGAGTCAGACCAGTGGCGGTAGCCGTTCTGCTGAATAAGGGCAGTACCGGACCGGGCGTATTCGGATCTCCCACAGAGTATGCCTTCCCTCCGCCAGCCAGCGGCCTGGATCTCGGAAACTTTGAAGGCCTGTTCGCCGGGGACTTTAACGGAGACGGCAAACAGGACCTGCTCACCGCCTTCAGCTACCAGGGCACCGCAACCAGTCCCACGCTGTATCCAACGTCATCTGGCATCGACGTTTTTTTCGGCAACGGTGACGGGACACTCCGTCAGGCAACTGTCCAGCCGGGGCCAGCCATCACTAGCCTCACCGTGGGCGACTTCAATGGAGATGGAGTGACCGATGTTGCCGAGTCGCTGACCTCGCCCACTAGTAACAGTCTCTATAGTTCGGTGCAGATTCTCCTCGGCGCCACCGGCGGAACCTTCACCCAGGGCGCCTCTCTGCCAATTGTCGGGACCAACGGAGGTTACCTGTCAGCCGTCTCCCTCTCTGACCAGGGGCCGCTTGATCTTGTCGTAAACATGGGCACGGGTATCCTCACCATCTTTCAGGGGGACGGCAAGGCCAACTTCACGTTTGCCGGCAGCTACCCGGTCCTTCCCTATACGAGTCCACTCTTTGCAGACTTGAAGGGGGACGGGAAACAGGACCTGATTGCTCCTGGCCCGGTAAACACACTTGTCTTTTTCCCTGGAAACGGCGATGGAACGTTTCAGGCCCCGCCCGCTGCGCCTTTCTCCGGCCTAACCGCCGACGTGAACAACGACGGCATCGCCGACATCGTATTCTTTCCACCGCCAAATTCAGAGGGATTCCAAGGGAACTTTTTTGCCACAGCACTCGGCAGAGGAGACGGCACCTACTCGATTCTCGACCAAACCACCACGCTCCCTTCCGCAAACTATTATCTGTTGGTGACGGGGGACTTCAACGGTGACGGGAAGATCGACACCCTCGCCATTCAACCTGGCAGCGGTGGCCCCAACGCAACCTGTGGTCCGCCAAACGCCCAACTGTTCTCATATCTCGGAACGGGCAATGGGCAGTTCGTGGCTAAAGGGACAGCGCTTGCCTTGGGAGTCGGGAGCGTACAGTCTGGGGGTATTACAGGCGATTTCAACTCGGACGGCAAACTTGATCTCATTCTGCCATACGGCTGCTACACCAACAATATCCTCTTTGTACCCGGCAACGGAGATGGGACGTTCGGTGCGCCCGTTCTCCTCAATTCCACCCAAACTGCGCAGTACCCAGGCCTCCTGGCGGGTGACCTGAATAATGACAAGAAGCTGGATTTCATTTATGGCAATGCGGTCTTTCTCGGAAACGGGGACGGAACGTTTAAGCAGATCCCGTTGAATCCTGCGTCTCCCTCGGCCGCGTCGGTGATTGCTCTCGCCGATCTGAATGGGGACGGCATTCTCGATGCTGTGTATGGTCCCGGTGTTTCGATTTATGCCGGCAACGGCGATGGAACCTTTCAGACCACGCCCTTTTACACAGTACCTCTGCCCTGTATCAGTGGCGTATGTACTGCCGTGGCATCCTTTGCCTTCGGCGACGTGAATGGAGATGGCAATCCGGACCTGCTTCTTGTAGAAGTGTCTTCCGGACCTTCTTCTTCTCTGGTCCTTTATCTGGGAGACGGGCACGGCAACTTTACCCAGGATCCAAACTACTATTTTACAGCCGGAGCTTCCTACCCAACGCCCGTCCGGCTGAACAACCAGGCTCCTCCTCCTGCAAGCGACAACCGGCTCGATCTTTCTTCGGGAAGCCCTAACAGCGGCGCGGCGTATACGATTTCGTTGCTAAATCAGACCAATCCTACCCCCGAAAAACCGGCGGCGATCAGCAGTACAACTGTGTTGCAAGCCTCGCCGGCAACGGCTGCTCCCAACGCTTCCATTACCTTGACTGCTTCGGTATTCGGAACCAGTCCGACCGGCTCGGTGTCATTTGCCGCGAATGGAAATAGCCTGGGAACAGAAGCTGTTACCAATGGAACTGCAACCCTGCAGACATCGTTTGCCAATGCCGGCAGCTACGCGGTCACGGCAACCTACTCTGGAGACAGCAACAATACTGCCAGCACTTCGGCGGCTACCGCTGTCACCATCTCGCCGGCGGTGAGCGCCACCACTCTGCAAGCCCCGAGCGGCGGCAACGTGAATGGGCAGATAACGTTGAAGGCAACCGTGAGCGGAGATAGTCCGACCGGTTCAGTTTCCTTCTCCGCGGGGAGCACCAGCCTGGGAACGGCGACCCTCACCAGTGGAGTAGCCACGCTCCAGACGTCCTTTGCCGCTGCCGGCAGCTATTCGGTGACCGCGACTTACAAAGGAGACCAGAACAACGCGGCCAGCACCTCCAGCGCCGCTACCATTGTGATCGCCGCACCGGACTTCACCGTTTCGGCAACGCCTACGTCAGGGACCATCACTCCGGGCCAAACCGCAACCTACACATTCACCGTAAGTCCTGTAGGCGGCTACGCGGGTACGGTTAGATTTTCCTGTGGCCCATTGCCTGCTCAGGCAGCTTGTTCCTTCTCGCCGGCAAGCGTGACGCCATCGGGGGGATCGCCGGCTGCGACCACGATGACGATCACCACGGCAACTTCTTCGGCTATGCTGAATCCTGATCGGCGATCCAGCCCTTCGCTCCCACCGTGGTTTCCTGCGGGCGGACTTGCCCTGGCCGGAGTCATCGGTTTGGCCTTCGCCCCAAAGAGGATCTGGCGCTTGAACCAACAATTGCGCTGGCTCTGTTGGGCGTTATTGCTGGCGTCCCTATCCTTGTTGGCCTCAGGCTGCGGAGGCGGAGGCAACAATTCCCCTTCCAATCCCGGTACCCCTGCAGGCTCCTATACCGTTTCAGTGACCGCTTCCAGCAGCGCTGGCGGGCCGCAGCATGCGATGAGCATAACCCTAATCGTCCAGTAAGATCACTTCTTGTGCTGGTAATCGAGCGCGGGGTACCAATCCACACCGCGACCTTCCGGGGTGAGATCCAGCATCAACCAAAGCGGATCGAGGTCTGGCGCACCACGCGGGTCCTGTCCGGGGTCGGCCATCGCGCCGCTGAACTCACCGCTATAGAAGTGCCGCATCGGACCATTACGCCGTGTGAAAACACTAAAGCCGGGGACATCATCGTCTTTCTCGTTAACGTAGGTTCGCGTGAACTCGCCGGAACTATCGGAGAAAAAAACAAGGTTCTCGAAACTGCGCTGTCTCTTGTAGTCGCTCAGCCGCTCGATGGGCGAGCGCGCCGTCACAGCGAGCGCGCATCGCTCACGCAGATTCACCGCAACTCCGTTCCATGCGCTGAGAAAGGATGTGCAGGAGGGACAGGGCAGCTTACGTTTCGGCCCGTACATCATGCTGTAGACCATGAGAGTGTCCCGGTCGCCAAACAAACTTGAGAAGCGCAGCGGCCCGGATTCGGAGATAAGTTCAAAGTCCTGGGGTAGCTCGCCACCCGGCGGCAGCGCACGGCGCTGGGCCGCCACTCGCTCGATGTTGCGGCGCAATTCGATCTCTTCAATAAGAAGCTCGTTGCGAGCCTTGCGGTAGGCAGCGCTCTCGTTGGGAAAGTGGGCCACGTTGGTGGCCGCAAGTTGCCGGGCCGGTAATAGAGTCTGAATCTCGGCCATATATACCTCCGAACATCAAAATCAAACTACTTCTTTTCGTGAGGCGAAGCCAAGTCCGGGTTTCGGTGGCAGGCGAACGACAGACACGTTTCTTCTCTGGTCCCAAGTACTTGGACGCGTGCGCCCTAACCAGGGCTGACCTGCGGCCAACATTTGAGCTTGCCATTAAGCCGTCTTGCGGATACCCCTGGCAAGGGTGTAGATTGCCTACATCATCAGGTGACACCGAAGACTGGCTATCTCAAGGACACGCTGGTGCTGACGAGCAACACGAGGAGTAAGGATGAATCCCTTTCAATCGTTGTGGTCGGCGCTTCGGCGTAAGGAGGATTTGAGCGAGGAGCTCAAGAGTCATCTACAAATGGCGATCGCCGACCGGATCGCTCTCGGGGAATCGCCCGCCGAAGCGCGCAGGGCGGCGACGCGCGAGTTCGGAAATGTGCCACTGATTGCAGATGTGACGCGGGAGCGCTGGGGCTGGCTGCGGCTGGAGCACCTGTTGCAGGATCTGCAATTCGCATTTCGCCAGATACGCCGCTCTCCCGGGTTCACCATCACCGCGGTGCTCACGCTGGCTCTTGGCATCGGTGCCCTCACCACCGTAGCTACCTGGTCCAATGCCGTTCTTTATAATCCATGGCCGCACGTTGAGGCGCCCCGCGAGCTTCGCTTTGTCGATGCGACCGTGCTCGGAAACAACGGCTACTCGGTGCACTATGACAACTACCGCTTCATGCGCGAATCGGGGCATTCCTGGAAGGATGCGGTCGCCTTCGCCCAGACACAGGTCAATCTCACCGAGCCGGGTGCGCAGCCGAGGGCCTTCACCGCCGGCCTTGTCTCCTCGAACTACTTTCAATTTCTCGGGGTCAGGCCGCAGAGCGGGCGTTTCTTTATGCCGAATGCAAATGACCGGGCTTACGGTGCAAATGACGAAATCGTTCTCTCCGATGCCCTGTGGCGCGATCGCTTCAACGCGGATTCGTCCATCGCAGGCCGCGCGATTTCTATCAACGGCCATCCATTCACGGTCGTCGGCATCGCCCCCAAGGAATTCGCAGGCATTTTCGGCGGTATCGCTGAGGCAGCCTGGATTCCGCTTTCTGGTCTGCGCGGCCTTTCCCCCGATTCCCCACCTGACCCCTTGCTTCACTACGGTCTGCAGGTTGCCGTTCGCCTTCGTCCCGGAGTGAACGACGCCTCAGCCGCTGCCGAGTTGCACGCGCTGGCCCATGCCTTTGCACTCCAGCAACACGCGGACAACGGGGGCCGTTGGGATTGGAACCTGCGAGACGCCGCCCATTTCCAACGCGGCCTCTTCAACATGGTTGGTTCGCAGTTGCCCGTTTTGCTCGGGGCATCCGGGCTGCTCATGGTGCTGGTCTGCATCAACATCGCTTCGCTCCTGGGCCAGCATGCGGCGCGCCGCCGTCGCGAAGTCGCCATCCGCTCCGCATTGGGCGCAACACCAACTCGTATCGGGGCGCAGGTACTTGCAGAGACTGGCTTACTTGCTTTCGGCGGTGCGCTGGCAGGATGGGCGGCCAGCATCGGCATGGCCCGTGGGCTCTACGTACTTCTACCCAACTACGGCGTGCCACTGGCCTTCAACCTGCACAGCGACACGCGTATTCTGCTCTTTGTCACCGCTGTCACCGTGGCGGTCACGCTGGCCTGCGGCATCTACCCCGTGCGTCAATCTCTGCGTGTCTCGCAAAACGAGGCGCTTCATGAAGGTGGCGCGGCGGTAGCGGGTACTTCGCGCAACAAGTTTGGACGGCGCATGCTGCTCGGCCTGCAGCTCGGCATCTGCTTTGTAGTCCTGGTCTGCTGTGGCCTGCTCACGCGGACGGCGCTCAACATCGCGAACCGCACGACGGGCTTTGACCCCGCCAACTGCCTTACCGCAAGCGTGGCTCTTTCCCGAGCTGGATACACCGAGCAGCATGGCCTCGCTTTCCAAGCCGCACTTCTGGATCGCATGCGATCGGCGCCTGGTGTCGCCTCCGCCACGCTCACCTCACATCTGCCCATGGGAGACGACGGATCAGGCAATACGCGGGGCTTCAGCATTCCCGGCTACGTCCCTGCCAAAGGCGAAGACATGGAAGTCATCACCGACTCCGAGGGCCCTGACTTTTTCCGCATCATGGGCATCGCCTTGCGCCAGGGCCGCGAGTTCGACACGCACGACAACCCCACATCCACGGCAGTCGCCGTGATCAATGAGTCGATGGCGCACCGTTACTGGCCCAAAGGCGATGCGATCGGCAAAACCGTCATCGTCGACCAGCGTCCTCGGCGCATCGTCGGCATAGTCACTGAATACGCCTATTCCGATCCTGCCACTCCCGATCTGGAACCGGTGCTGTTCCTCCCGCTCGCGCAAAACTACTCGAGCGACGTCATCGTTGCGCTCCGTTCGCGCACCTCGCTCTCAGCCGTTACAGCGCAGCTCCGCCAGGCAGTCGCCGGCCTCGATGGCTCGCTGCCGCTTGAAAATGTGCGCACCCTGGAACAAGTAACCGGTGAGCGATATCAGGTTTCTCGTATTCCCGCCGAGTTGCTCAGCGTCTACGCCATCTCCAGCGTGCTCGTCGCCATGCTTGGCCTTTATGCAGTCATGGCCTACTCCGTCATTGAGCGCCATCGTGAATTCGCGCTGCGCATCGCCCTCGGTTCTACGCGCGCGGCTGTCTTCCGGCTGGTATTGAGCGGCAGTGCATGGACGGCAGTTGTAGGCCTCATAACCGGCGGCCTGGGTTCTATTGCCGCGGTTCGTCTGCTGCGTTCCATGCTCTTCGGCGTTACGCCCTTCGATCCCGCCAGCTATTGCGCAGCCGCCGCCCTTTTGTTGATCACTGTATTCATTTCCGGCGTGTCGCCGGCCCGTCGCGCCGCATCGGTCGAACCCATGCAAGCGCTTCGTGAGGAATGATCTTCTACTGATTTGCCATCATCCTCGTCACTCGTGGCGCAGAGCAACCATGGGGTCCACCCCCATGGCCCGCCTGGCGGGAAAATAGCAAGCTGCAAGGGCAACGAGCAACAGCACCAGAGCGACCCCAGCAAAGGTGAGCGGGTCATGGGCTGTGATGCCGAAGAGCTGGCTGCTCATGAGATGGGTGAGGCCGAGCGCGAGAAAAATGCCGAGGGCCACGCCGGCAAGCGCCATCTTTACCCCTTGACCGAGGATAAGACGCCGGATGTCTCTGCGCTGCGCACCGAGGGCCATGCGGACTCCGATTTCGCGGGTACGTTCGCCGGCCAGGTAAGAGAGCACCCCATACATACCGATGCAGGAAAGCGCCAGCGCGAGCGTGGCAAAGGCGGCGAGCAAAATCATGGAGAGACGGCGAGCGGCCATGGAGTTTGCCAGCACTTCGTTCATCGTTTCGACGGCGTACACGACGGCTCCCGGGTCGAATTCCGAGACCGCCCGGCGCACAGAGCCCATGATTGTAGCCGGATCATCGTGGGTGCGGAGCACGACGGCAACTCCACTGGCGGATAGGCTCATGAGCTTGGGAGGAAGCTGCATAAACGGGTAGTAGAACTGCGCTTCAATGGCATTTTTCGCGTCGTTGCCCGGACCCCACTGCCGAATGTGTCCGACGACGCCGATGATCTCAGCTTCCACATCGAAGCCGGCGATATGAACGTGTTGACCGATGGGGTCGCTGTTCGGGAAGTAGGTGCGCGCAAACACATCGTCGATGTCGACCACAGTCGCCGCGTTCTCATTATCCTGCGGGGCTGACGAAGCGGCCGCGCTCGAGGGTGATGCCCATCGCCGGTTCAAATCCGGCCTCCACCAGATAGAACATGGCCTGATGCATGTCGGTGTAATTTGCGGGCTTGGGTTGGCCTTCGATCCAGAAGGGCAAACTTGAATCATGGATCATGGGGCGCGAGCCGAGCGTAACGGAGACGGCTTCCACACCGGGGATGGCACGCATCCCGGCGTCGAAACGGCGCAGCCGCGCGCGGGTTTCTGCCTCGGTGGTTTGGGTGTTCGAGGGTAAGGATAGTGAGAACGTGATGGCGTGTTCGGGATGGTAGCCGGGATTTACGCGCCACAGAGCAACCAGCGAGCGCAGCATCAGTCCAGCGCCCACAAGGAGCACGAGAGCCATGGCAATTTCAGAAGCAACGAAGAGGCCTTGCAGACGCATGGCGAGCGCCGCCGGCGCCGGCGGTGCTTCGACGGAGAACCTGCTCCACATTGACCCGCGATGACCTGAGCGCGGGAGCGAGGCCGAACCCGATTCCGCCCGCCAGGGATATGCCGAGGGTGAAGAGCAGCACCCGCACATCAATAGAAACTTCGCTGGAGCGGGGCAGCTCGCTGGGCAGAAGGTTGATGATGGTCCTGGCGCCGAAGAAAGCGAGCAGCAATCCGAGTGCGCCTCCAATGCCTGCCAACAGTGCGCTTTCGGTTAGCAGCTGACGGATGATGCGGCCGCGGCCGGCGCCCAGGGCGCTGCGCAGTGCAAACTCTCCGGAGCGGCGCATGGAGCGCACCAGCAGTAAGCTCGCGACGTTGGCGCAAGCGATGAGCAGCAGGAACGCAACCGCGGCCAGCAGGACGATGAGGAAGGGCTGCACCCTTCCGACGATGTCCTGTTTCATCGACAGCATGCTGACACCGACGTCCTTATCGGCTTCGGGGTAGGCGAGTGCGAGATGGTGAGCAATGGAGTTCATCTCGGCGCCGGCTTGCGCCAGGGTTACGCCCGGTTTGAGCCGTCCGAAGGCGTGGGAGCTCAGATCGACGCGGCGGTCGAGAAAAGAGGGATCATTCCATTGCCCGATGGGTGAAAAAATATCGCGGTCGACGCCATAAAATTTGAAGTTTGGCGGAAGGATCCCGGTAATGGTGTAGTCGGTGCCGTTCAGGTCAATGGATTTGCCAATGATGGCGGGTGAGGCGCCGAAGCGGCGATGCCAAAAGCCGTCGCTGAGCATGGCGACCGGCGCCGCCCCGATGCGATCGTCTTCAGAACGGAAGTCTCGGCCGAGCGAGGGATGGATGCCGAGCGTGGCAAAAAAGTCAGCCGATACCATGAGGCCATTCACGCGCTCGGCCTGGGCGCTTCCGGTGAGGTTATAGTCTTCGTGATGATAGATTGCCATCGAGGAAAAGCTCTGGCTCGCGCGCTGCCAGTCGAGAAAATTAAGGTAGCTGACGGGCGCCTGGTCCATGCCCGGGTCTTTTTGGTAGATGGCGACGAGCTGGGCTGAACCGGGATAAGGCAGCGGGTTGAGAAGCACTCCGTTGACTACCGAAAACAGCGCGGTATTCGCTCCAATGCCGAGGGCGAGGGTAGCGATGATGATGGCCGTGAAACCAGGCGACTTGAGAAGTACGCGGAGAGCGTAACGGATGTCGTAATGGATACTCTGGAGCAAACGGGTCACGGATCACCTCAGAACTTCGGATGGTTTGGACGACCGCGGAAGGAAGCGACTCGATTACTCCCTCTTTGCCGACGATCTATCCGGGGCTCCGATTCGGACATCCCGCCCTGCGTCCTCTCCCCTCGGCGCCACTTGTCTTGGGAATCGACTTAGAGGAAGGATCAACTCACCCAATCAAACCACATCATGTCATTCAGCCATTGCTGCAACTCCTAAGTAAGCCGCTTGTTGCGGCCTGATGGCGGCGCCTACTTTGGCCCGGCTGGAGGCTCTCCGAGGTCCTTCAGCTTCTGCCTGGCATTGTCGTTGGATGGATCTTTCTCCAACGACTTCTTGTAACTGTCGATGGCTAGCTCTTTCTGACCGGATTGCATGTACGCTTCGCCCAGGCTGTCATAGACGTTTCCGGAGTCAGGATAGTTCTTCGCGTTGAGGCGGAAGATATCGATGGCTTCGGGAACGTGGTTGTCGGTCAGAAGTTCAAATCCCCAGGAGTTAACGGCAGATTCATCGAGCTTGAAGCTTGGCGATTCCTTCTGCATGGCTGCATAGACGTCTTCGGCGTGATCGAAGCCCTGCCGGCCGAGTTCAATACGAAACGATTCGAGAGTTGCGGGCAGGCCTTTGGCCGGGCGGTAGCTTGCGGAAAGGAAGTGGTTGGGCGCGCCATTGTCAGCAGGGGTTTTCTTGAGCCAGGCCATCGCCGCAGCGTCGTGCTTCAGATAGGCGTCGAGAAAATGAACAGTATAGCGGGCGATCCAGGCGTATCCGGCGATTCCGTCTGCGCGGTCATAGTCGGCTATCGCTTGTTGGGAGAAGCCCTTCCATATATCCTCGTTCCGCTGGTACATCGAGCTGTACTCGACGTGCACCAGACCCAACATACGCACCAGGACCAGATCACCGTGTGTCCATTCGTTGAGGACGCTTGGACCCTGGTTCTTTTCGCTCGTCAGGTAGCGGTCCTGGTCTTCGAGCGTCATGCCCCCCTGGGCGAAAAACAAAAGAGGAATCGTCATCTGCTCGGGGTGAACGTCGCCCTGCTTCACTAGTCCAGGGTAATAGCGCATGCTGCCGTCGAAGGCCACTAAGGCGTCAATGCGGTTGTCCTGCGCAGCGGCGAAGAGGTTGGAGATGCCGCCCCAGCTGAATCCGGCGACGGCGATTGCGGACATGTCGGTGTTAGGTAAAGTTTCCGCATAACTGATGAGAAAGGAGATGTCACGCGCCTGGGCGTCGATCCCGGTAAGATCGTTGGTCATGTCGCGGGTCGATGCACCCATGTCGGGGCCGGCGATGACGACATAACCATGGCTGGCGAGGTACTCGCACAAGTCGGCGTTTTCCCAGGACATGGCGGAGAAGCTGGGTGCGTAGATCACGATCGGAAAACGCCCGGAGACGGGCGGCGCATCGCGCACCGCCCACATGGGCTTGGCCAGGGTGGGCTTGATGCCGTCGAGCCAATGCTTTTGGTCGACGGACAGAGTGGGCTTGTCAAAGCTCGTCTCGCTGGCCGCGAGATTTCCGTAATCGCCGACGGTCATTGGTTTCAGAGTGGATTTTTCGGCCGGATACCAGATCAGCGTCTGCAGCGGCCGGGCGCGCTCGCCCTGATAGGGCGCGCCGAGATCGTTGGTCCTGGATCGGTAGGTGCGCGAGTAATCGTACTGCTCGACCACCTTGAGGCCGACAAGATGGGGGCCGGGCTTCTCTGTGAACTGAAACAGAGGTGCGTTTTGAGCCAGTGCGGCGACCGCGGCGACTGCTACGACCAGTGCCCCCATAAAGCGACTATTCCTGACCATGGAACGACCTCATGTTTTCCCGCAATGGTCGCGAGTATAGCAGCGCTAAAATACTTAGTCGCCTGCGGTTCGCTGAGCATTTGAGGATTAGTTCAAGTCGGCTTGTATGCAGAAAGCAGAACAGGTCCTACTTTCTCCACGGCGCGTAATCGTCAATCGCGATCTGCCTGGACTATTCGCCGCTTCGCACTTCCAATGGCGAAGTGTGAGGGATCTTGACGTACACAAAACGGATGAGCCAACTCTCCGCCAAAAGAACAATCACGGCGACCAATATGAACACCAGATCGCCCTTGAGAAGCATCAGCCCCAAAGGGATCAGCGCCCCGGCAGCGATGAGCACGCCAACGCGCCATTGTTGCTCGCGGGTATAGAGCCGCGCATGGGCCGGCCGAAGGTTCGCAAACAACAACCCCAAGGGAATCACATTGAGCACGAGCCGAGCAATGGTCCTTATATCCAAAAACATCTTTTGCGGGCCGTCCTGTTCGGCTCCTTCAGGAATGAACCCATAACGTGCGTACCATCCAGCTTTGTCGCAAGTCGCTGTATCAGAAGCGCCCCTTCTCAGAGCATGCCATCGCATTCGCTTCAAACAGGGGCGCTCCAGATACAGCACTAAGACTTTTCAGGACTGATTCCTCCAAAGCCGACCCCAGCGATTGTTCCCGGTCCAGTTGCGATTTCACATGACCGCAGAAACATATTGACTAGATCAATTCGTTCGATTCCGTTAATGCCCGCCCAACGCTCAGTTGCTTTCTTCCTCAGAGTCGCAGAGGTGTGTTTCGTTAGCAAGGATGATCTTGGAACGGACTGAAAGCATGAGCGAAGCGTGGGATGAGACCATCCGAGGCGTGAGACACCAATCGGCACCGAGGAGCAGGTTCTCCGCGCGTGCCAGCGACGCCGCCTGTTCAACGTAGAGCCATGCGTCCTCAAGACGATCCGGGAAGCTCAAGAAAGGAGGCGGCATCTACTCATGGATACGAAAGGTGAGCGCCGGTCCGTCATGGGCGCCATTCTTGCCGGTCGGGATGACCGACCGGGTAAAGAAGGCGTATTCGCCGGTCCCTTGGGTAAAATCGATCTCATATACCTGATCGGCAATCTTCGCAGCGCGGAAGTCGACGGAGTCTTTGCTACTCGCACCACCCGGCGCCACCTCGAAGTCGCGGTTGTCGTGCTTCTCGTGGAGATGAACAAGCAAATAATCCTGCAACATCGCCCCTTCCGTCGTACGGATCAGGAACGAAGCGGGCGAATGCAATGTGACGGGGCTATTAGCACCAGCTACTTCCCCGGTCAGTTTTCCATGGAGCAGGCCGCCAGTACTCTTGCTGAGATCGTGCATGAGGCCTTCATGATGCCAAGTCGCAGACTCCGGACGAAACTGCACCCAGCTCGAGCCATTTTTGTAAAAGACTCCTGGATTGTGAGGCAGAGACTGGCTTGTGCTTGACGAGGGGTGAGCCGGCACCGTGGTGGCAGGAACGTCGCTTGGAGCCGTGGCATCCGGCTCATGGTAGTGACTACGCACTGCATCGATGACTGCGGAACTCGCCCCAGCTGCCCGAAGCTGCTGTTCCACATCCGGGGTGAGGGCAAAATTGACTCCCCGCCTATCGATGATGTCAACGAGTTCTTGTTGCTGCAAACCGCCGATCGTAAGCGCAGTCACCAGCCCTTTTTCGCTGATGGGTTTGGTCGACTCCTGCGCGGCCATGGCAAATGGAAAACACAGCACCAGGAACGCCACCGTGGCGAGAATGGATTCGTGTTTTTTAAAATTGATCATTGATTGAGCGCTTTTAGGGCTTCGCCGTGAATATCCTTCGGCTTCGTCGAAGGGGTGCGGGGCTTCTTGTCAGTACCTGTCGACACGGGTACGGGCCGGCCAATTACCGCCGGTGAAGAGACCGTTTGCCCCGGCGTCGGGACAGCCACGGGTGCAGGCGGCGCCGCGACCGGGGCCATCCCGGCTGCCGGCGCGGTGGACGGAGCAACGAGCTGAACGCGGTCCGTGGCGGCTACAGCGTCTGGCCGGTCACTGTGGCGAGCGGCCAGTCCGATGAGCAAGCCGGCCACGATGCTGAGAACGGCCGCGGCGGCGACAGTGAGCTTCCAGTGGGCGCGAAGGTACTGAATTGGCGTGCCGGCATCGCCGGGGACCGATTGGCCGGAAGGGTGAGTTGGCTCGTTCCACTGCTGCGCAAAAGGCTGCGCGGGGGCGCCATATATCTGCCTAGAAGCAAGGTTCGCAGATGGACTTAGGCCATCGGAGGGAGTCTCATGTCCAGCTATCCCGAGCTGTTGGACGGTGAGCGTTCCTACCAGATTGACGATGGCTTTCTTGCTGATCGTGAGATTGCCGGAGGCTGACTGTAGTGCCTGGGCAAAGTCGTCGCAGCTGTTGAAACGTTCGTCCGGAGACTTGGCCGTCGCACGCCGCACAACGCGCTCGATCTCGAGCGGTACATCGACATGAATCTCCTGAAATGAAGGCAACGGTTCCTGCAGGTGACAGCGCATGAGTTCGTACTCGCTATCGCTCTGGAATGGAAGCCGGCCACCAAGCATCTCGAAGAGCACAACCCCGAGAGAATAGATGTCACTGCGCGCATCCGACTCCTTACCGCTGACGCGCTCCGGAGGGATGTACTCGAGGGTGCCGACCATACACCCTTCAGTGGTCATGCGCGCCGTGCCGAGCATGCGGGCGATGCCGAAGTCCATGACCTTGAGCGCGCCCCAGGTCGTTAGCATGACATTTGCCGGTTTGATGTCGCGATGCAAAATGCCGAAATCGTGCGCCGGCTGGACGGCATCCAGTATCTTTTCAAAAAGTGGAACCGCGATCTGCCAGGGCAACGGTCCGTGCTCGCGCTCCACCACCTCCAGGGTCTTACCGGGGACGTACTCCATGACCATGAAGAAGTCGTCTCCGTGCTGCATAAAGTTGTAAAGAGTCGCAATGCCGGCATGGTTGAGCTTGGCAACGGTGACGGCTTCGGCACGGAAACGTTGAAAAAGATTAGGTTGGCGCGCGATTTCCGGTCGTAGCATCTTGATCGCGACTTCGCGATCGATCAGTGTGTCGACGGCCTTATAGACCGCTCCCATGCCGCCCTCGCCCAATTTCTCAGTGACTCTATATTGGCCTACGAGTTGTCCGATCATGGCAGGGCCTCGATTTGTCGCGTAATGGGAGCGCCCAGTTGGGAAAATTCCGCGACCGGTTGCAACCCGACCACGGCGACTGTTACATTATCCGGTGCGCCCCGTTCTTTTGCCAGTCGGACGAGTTCCTCGCAGGCTTCAGCAGCCTTTCGGGCACGACGACTGCGCAAATCTCGTCGTCTTCCACCTGGTCGCAAAGCCCATCGGAACAAAGCAGAAAATGGTCGCCAAGTTGCAGCGGAAGGGGCTGAGGCCAAGCGGAGACTTCAACTTGTGGTTGTGTGCCGAGACAGCGGGTAACGACATTCTTGTCGGGATGATGGCGCGCCTCCTGTAAGCTGAGTTCCCCCGTTTTCACCAGTTGCATCACGGCGGAATGGTCCTCCGTCATGAGATAGATCGCGTCATTGCGGATGAGATAGAGGCGGCTATCGCCAACGTGGGCCAAATAGGCAAAGCCATTCTGCAAGAGCAGCGCGGTACACGTCGTTCCCATCCCTCTTGTCTCGGCGTCCCGGGTCGACTCGCTATGGATAGTAGAGTTGGCATTCACAAGCGCGTCCTTGAGCCGGTCTGCGGGTTCGGTCCGCATCTCATGGTAAGCTGCCTCGATCACTGCGACAGCCGTGGCGCTTGCGCGCTCGCCCGCGTTGTGGCCACCCATTCCATCCGCCACCACGACAAGCATACGGATCCCTCCATCTGTGTTGAAGTCGCGAAAGATGCGGCCGGAGTCCTCGTTATTACTACGGGCGCAGCCGACATCGCTCAGCATGTCCGCGTCGAGCACAAAGCGGGGCGAGATGTGCAGGCCGGCGTCGTTCCCGTTGGACGGCTCGGCGGCGGAGTCAGCTCTTCTGGTGCGAAGAAAGCTTAGCCATCTCATTTCGGTGGTTCACTCCTGTGCATAAGATAGACATATTCGGACCGTTGACTGACATCGAATCGAACCGGCAACTCGTCGTAGCCGGGTTGACGCAGGAGCAACTCTACGGAATCTCCATAGTCCTTCGAAATGACGAAAGGCGTCTGGCCAACCATCTTGCCGTCTTCGAAAACCTCAGCAGTACCATCTGGGATATCCACCGTTACCCGTTTTACATCTCCCGGCGGAGGAGGATTCGATACGGAACCCGATGCTGGGTTCGAGCTGGCGGAGCCGGAGGGCGCGACAGCTTGAGACGAATATCCTCGCGAAGAGCCGCTCGGGGCGCGCATCAAAAAGAACAATTCCGCGATCAGCAACAGAAGAGCCGCTGCCCCAATGAGTGTCTTGCGGCTGATCGCTGGTTTGCGCCGATCCGGAGCGCCGATCCGCAACGCCAACTCATCGAGATCTGCGATGAGTGCGTTCATGGACGGGTAGCGGTCTGCGGGGTTCTTGCGAAGACAGCGCAGAATCACTCGCTCGAGATCGACGGGAACGCTTGGCTTGAGCACAGTTGGCGGCGTAAAGCTCGCCTTCATGATCTTGGAAAAAAGCTCCATCTGGGTGGCGCCTTCGAATGGAAGCGACGCTGTAAGCATTTCGTACGCGAGCACGCCAAAGGCCCAGATATCGCTGGCGGCGTTGGCCGGTTCTCCTCGGGCCTGCTCCGGAGAAAGGCTCTGAAAGGTGCCGATGACGAAGCCAACTGTGGTCAGACGGGAGGCCATCTGCGCCGTTGCGATGCCGAAATCGAGGAGCTTTGTTTCCCCTGCGGGGGTTATCTTGAGGTTTGCACTCTTGAGATCGCGATGAACGATTCCCTGCGCGTGGACATACGCAAGTGTACTGGCGCAGGAGCGAAATACCGGCAGCGCCCGTTCCACGCTCCATGGACCTTGGCGCGATGTGATCTCCTGCACCGTCTCGCCGTCAACATATTCCATAATGATCACGCTTCTGCCGTGGTCTTCCGTAAAGTCGTAGAGAGCAGCGACGCCGGGATGGCGCAGGCTGGCCTGTATGCGGGCTTCGTTGAGAAACCGCTGTACGAAATGGACTCGCCCAAAGTTTGAGTAAGGACTTTGATTGCAACGGTGCGGTCAATGCGGGTATGGACCGCGCGATAGACCTGCCCCATCCCACCCTCGCCGAGAAAATCGACAATGCGGTATTCGCCGATAATGGAGTTCCGTTGCAGGTCCATCGCGATTGCCTTTGCAGAGTCTACTTACCGTTCACACTGATTCCCATCAGTTCCATGCCGTACCGGATCGGTACAGCGTCTGTGACCGAAGCTCCCCCTACCGTCGCCCCGCCCAGTGTGAAGATAGCGGTGACCTTGCCCTGGTCGTCAAACACCGGACCGCCGCTGTTGCCGGCGCCGGTGGTATTGATCTGGAGCTGGTAATAGTCGCCGACTTGGCTGTAAGTGCCTTCATCCGCATTGTTGTTGGCCCCACTCCGCAGAACCCGGCCGATATTTCCGTCGGTAACAGTGGGGTTGGGGATGTATTTTTGACCACCTCACGGTTGAGGGCATCAGCGGAATTAGTGATTTGAACAGCTTCCGGCGTAACGGCCGGATAGCCCATCACCACCACTTGCGCGCCCGGTCGGATGGTTTCGTAGTTGTCATTCAGCTCAAGCTTGGATAATGAGCGGGGTAGGTCTATCTTGATCATAGATACATCCGCACGGTCTGAGCTGCGAGCCACCTTGGCCGGGATGCGGATACGGTTCCCGGCGAAGGTGACGTCCAGCACATTATTGCGGCCCTGCACCTGCCGGGCATATCCCAAGTCCTCCATGAGGCGGAAGTTGTCCAAGCCCAGGGTGCCTTCACACACAATCTTGGCGTGCGAGGGGACCCAAGCCTGAGGAAATTGACTCGCGGAAATCACATTCGTGGTTAGACCCTTGTCACCGGGTACAAGCAGGATGCCGGCAGGAATCTGGTGGTCGCGCCAGAATGATAGCTGGTTTCCCAGCCTTGGGCCATGTGACGATTAGTCAGAATAAAGCCATCATTGCTGACCACGAAGCCGGAGCCTCGTTCGCTTTCGCCAATATGCCATATAGCCCGCCGCCATCCTCCGTGGACAGGACCGGCTCAACAGCGCCTTTCAACTGGAAAAAGACCGGCAGCGACGCTGTCTTCGCGAGGTTGGCGACGATCGGAACGCTCTCGTCGTTCTCGTTCTTCCTCTCATTCTTGAAATACACCTGGCTTAGAGTGCTGCCGTTACCCACATCGATGAGGCTCCAGGCCATCTCGACATAGACCACAGCGCCGGTATTCGCGGCCGCAATCTGCTCTGAATTCATGCCTCCCGGACCCGATTTCACAATGATGGTTTGCGGGCTCGGCTTGGGCCTGGTCAGCAGGTAACCCGAGACGCCGCCAACAACGACCAGCAGCGCCAGACCGACGATGAGCATCATGTTGCGCGTCTTATCCTGGTTCTGCGTGATCATCCGCTCAACCGTGGCTTTACCTACCGAAGTGTGCCGGATGGTGTGTATGCGGGCGGATTCGTCATCGGGCGGCCCCGGCCGCGGCTGCCGTCGTTGTCGGTGCCAGAGGGACTCGCGGGTGGGCGAATATGCGCTTGAATGTCCGCCATGCGGGTCGGCTTGACAGTGGCAGGCCGCGGGTTTAAATCGAACTGGAACTCCGGTCCGCCGGGCCAAGCTGAACAATGTCCTCCGGACTGAGCCGCACCTTACTGAAAAGACGTTGCTTGTTAACAAAAGTGCCGTTTCTGCTGCCCATGTCGGTAATCGCGACCCCGATAGGATCGGCCTTCTCGACGATAATTTTGGCGTGGTGCCGGCTGACCAGGTCTTCGCGGTCGGAGTCATAGCGGAGCTTGCAGTCGGCCTCGCGCCCGGCCATGACCTCCAGGTTATCCTTGACCGGAAACTCCTCGGTCTGGTTTGCCTTGCTGCTATTCAAATGCCGGATGATGATGCGCTGATCCTGTCGGCCTCCTCAAGCCATCCCACTCTCACACTCGTGGCCCGTCGCAGAGTAACCATTACTGATGTTTATGCTTTTAAGCTAGTAAGGCTAATGTCCGCGAGGCGGGGTTTAATCAACCGGATATGCCCAGTAGCGGGCTCCCGAATACATATCGGCGATGTAACGACCATTTCCGGCGGCCACGATGTGGCCCACTGGGCTGTAAGGGTTCTGCCCAAAGACAAATAGGCTGATCGACCCGGTAGATCCCGCCGTTGATATTGATAATGGTGCGCGGACGCTCCGCGGTCAGCGCCGGTTGTGGTGTGGCCCGTAGTTTGGCATAGGGCAGCAAACGACCTGAGCGGAAAGGGCCGGCGCGCCAGCTGGCGAGAGCCAAAGGGGGATCGTAAGCAAGCGGCCGCTCTTCAACATCGGCCAGGAAAAACACGTAGTTTGAAACATGGGA
>CAWBRJ010000009.1:0-285583 GCA_963790935.1 uncultured Acidobacteriaceae bacterium
CCGAGATTTCAACTGGCTGAAAATGCCGGCTATGCGCCAAGTGGCAATTTCCGAGTGGTCGACGATCTATGTGAAATAGAGGCCATTTCAGTTCGCCTCACGGGCAATGGGTGGCGAAGGCAAATTTTGACATGTCCTATGATAGGGAATTTCCTTGCCTACGTATTGGCGCCACTCGTTCAAAGTCAAATTTCGCGTTACCCGCGAACAGCCATCCGTAACCAGATCCTTAAGACGTAGCGAATAGATGTTTAAGAAAATGGTAGTTTTCTGATCTAAGACGTCCCAGTTATGAATTCGTGCTATCACGATATGAGCCATGTCATCCATGAAGTGCAGAGCCACCGGAGGAGCGTCTAACGCTATGTGCAAAACTTCATTCCCGTTTACAACTCCGAAGACTCGTACAGTGCGGTCCTCACTCGCAGTCACAAGGAGTTCCCCATCTTTACTAAACGTGACGGCGTTAATCTTGTCTCGGTGTGGAAGAAGCAATAATTCTCTTCCGGTTGTCACCTCGAACAGGCGAGCCGTTTGATCGTCGCAACCAGTCGCCAAGTAGCGGCCGTCCGGGCTAAATTCCATTGCTTCGACTGCGCCGCCGTGCTTCAAAAACGCTGTCTGGTGCCCGTTTGCCGTATCAAAGATGCGCGCTTCGCCGTCGCCGCCAGTTGCCAGGTAGCGTCCGTCCCGGCTTAACGCTACCGCCTCCACGGAAGTATTCTTTAAGGTCAACGTCAAGAGAGCCTTTCCCGAAGCTCGATCGAACAAGCGCGCCGTGCGATCGATGCTGCCGGTCGCCAGCAATCGGCCATCGCCACTAAAGGCGACCGATACCACTGAACCCTTGTGCGTAAGGAGCAAGATCTCCTTTCCCGTTGCCGCTTCAATCAGACGCGCGCTATGGTCGTCTCCAGCCGTTAAAACATATCGCCCATCCGGGCTGAACACCGCTTTGAAAACGGATTTCGATTGGTACGATATCGAAACCGGCTTCGCTGTTGCTGCTTCCCAGACCCTCATCGTGTGGTCGAAGCTCCCCGTCGCGATCCATCGATTATCCGGGCTGATGCTGACATCAAACACAGAGTCCGGTTGCGTGAAACTGATTTCCCGCTTCTCTTTGACAATATCGAAAACGCGCGCGACATCATCCGAACCCCACGCCAGCACACGTCGGCCGTCTGGACCGAACGCCACGTGAAACACTGGTTTGGCTTCTGAAAGCCGTGCCACTTCTGATCCGGTCTGCGCCTCAAACACGCGCGCAGTCCCGTCTTCGCAGCCGATGGCAACGTAATCGCCTTGGGGACTGTATGCCACAGAGTAGATGAGCCCTCGTGCTGTCAAACTCGAGATCTCTTTACCGGTTCTTGCTTCAAAAACGCGAGCGGTGCGGTCGAAGCCAGCGGTGGCTACGAAACGGCTATCGGGACTGAATGCGACAGCATTCACAATACCCTGCTGCGCTAAATGCGATATTTGCTCGCCAGTCTTCGTGTCGAACACATGTGCCGTATTGTCTTCGCCAACAGCAGCGAGATAGCGGCTATCGGGACTGAATGCAACGTCGCGAAGGCGGTCTTGGAGTGCAAATTGAAAAATCAGTTTTCCATTTTCCGCGTTCAACAAGTGCGTAAAGTCTGTCATCGCCGCTGTTGCTACAAAGCGACCATCCGGACTAAACAGTGCTTTTTGAACATTCTTTCCCTGTGAGTCCACCCAAATCTCATGTCCCGTCATGGCATCGAAGACCCGAGCCGACCATCCGCAAGCCGAGACTACATGGCGGCCGTCCGGGCTGAAGCTGACGCGAAACACAGCCTCGCCTGGATCCCAACGAGACACTTCTTTTTCCGTTGCAAGTTCGAATACTCGACCGGTATCAAGGCTTGCTGTCGCCAAATACTTTCCATCGGGGCTGAACTCAACGTCATCGACTCGATCGGGGTGTGGAAAACGATGCAGCTCCTTGCCTGTCCGTGCCTCGTAGACGTGGGCCATCCGGTCGTCGCCTCCAATTGCTACGTAGCGAGCGTCCGGACTGAACTTAGCAGCTGCAATCGGTTCATAAATCGAAGATCGATTGCCCAGTGTCAGGACCTGGCGCGGAATCAGTTCCAAAGCCGCGCGAGCCTCCAATTCGTTTTCGGATGAGGCAACTCTTTCCATGGACTCCAGTGCCGGTAGTGTCGGATTGAAGAGAAAAAGAGCTAGGAGCGAAGTGGGTAACCGATTTCTCAGATCACCGTGGTCTGGGCAGATTGCTGGACTAGCCAGAAACCGCGGATGCGGATGGTTGCTGACGCCGCAGCGTCCGCCGCGCAGCGGCTTAGGTCGAACCTCTGTCCGGCAGCCGATTCTCAGTTGACGACAAATCGCCGATGCACTCATCGAGCGTGGCTGGCCGAGAAATCTTCATCTCCCACAATTCCGGTCGGATCACCGCCTACGCGTCAACCGCCTACGCGTCAGTAACGCTTTCGTTACTGACGCGTAGGCCACGAATCGGAAGTTAGAAACTTCGCCTACATAGACACGCCGCTGGCAGAACCACGTTTCAGCAGCAATATGGTGATATCGTCCTCATTGAATTTCGGGTCTACGAGTGATTTGAGATTTCCCATCGTTCGTTCCGCGCTCTCCGAGAAAGCATCGCGCAAACGATTTTCTGGATGCTCCCCCTCAATCGAGTCGGTCAAGCCATCGGTGAATATGAGGAGGGTACTACCTCGACTCATAACAGCTGTACGAGCTTCGTACTCCGCATCGGCAAACAATCCAAGCGGTGGGCCAGTGGCTTCCAGAAATGTCGTTGATCCTGACGAGGACAGAATTGGGGCGTTGTGACCGGCATTCACGTAGGTCAATTCTCCCGAGTCGAGGCTGAGCACAATGAAGACGGCGGTGGCAAAGCGATCACTGGGGGTGTATCGGCTCAGGTGCTTGTTAATTTGTCTGGCCATGGCCAGCGGGGTCGATTCCACACTTGCGATGCTCCTGACCAGAGCCTGTATGTTTGCCGCAAGCAGAGCCGCTGAAATCCCCTTCCCAGACACATCGGCTAACGTGAATAGCGTTCGGCTGGGAGGAAGGCCGATGAAGTCGAAGTAGTCGCCACCCACCTCGCGCAACGGTTTGTAATACGCCTCCAGTTCGTAGCCCGGCAATTCTTCCAGTTCCACAGGCTGGAGCGTCTGCTGGATCTGTCGTGCAGCTATCTGGTCAGTTTCCAGCTGTGTCTTGCGCACAAATTCCGACGACAGCATTCCCGTCTGGATGTAGTAGCCGGTGTAATACAGCAGGAATACAAACACATAGTTGACCGGCCGTCTGGGTAAAACCAGAAAAAACGAATAGAGCGGCTTTGGCAGCATGAAGGCCCACATCAGAGTGAAGTAGAAGGCATATCCCTGAAGAACGATGCCGACATACGTGATGATGCGTTTGGACCGGGGCATTTCGCGGGTCCAGTCATAAAAGGCGTACTGCAGCGCGCGGCGAACTGGGCCGACAGATTTGTCGAGCTTTAACCTCTTGCCGCGAAACAGCATTTGCTGGAGTCTAGCAAGAAGCAGTCGTGCTGGCGAAAGGACGGCAGCCACGATAAATGTGGCCCGCTTTGTTGATTTGGCGATCGTGCCCGAGTCACCGCCTACTCGGAAGTTACTAATTGTTTAAAAACTCGGAATTGGCTCACGCCGTCTGGAGAAATCAGTACCGGAAAGTCGGCCAGTGTCCCGGAATCCCATGACCGAGTTCGGCAGGAAAAGCGGACACTGGCGCGTTTTTCGGTACCAATCCGGAAGGCGCGTGGATTACTTCCGGTTAGTCCGAGACTCGGGCACAATCCGAAACCGTTGTGAGATTCACTCTCGGGTCAATTCCTCAATGCGGCTTGCGAGGAGCCATCGCGAGATGCAGGTTCAAGCCCATTTTCCACGGATCAGTTGCTGGTGACCTAGGCAGAAAGCTCGTCGATTTGATGAATCAACACCAGTTTCTGGAATCGCCAGCTCGAATCACTCAGGTTTGCACACATTCCCGTAGACCAACGGATTCCCCTGTTCCCACGGCTTATAGGTGTTGGCGAATTCGATCCGTTGGGCAACGGAGGGATGCGTCGCCTGGAAGATGAGGAAGAAAGTATCCCATTCGGGCGCAACATAACCGGATTGAACATCTCTGACGAACACCGTCGCGGCTTCGTGATTTTGATGAGTCAATTCAAGACCGAAGCGGTCGGCTTCGAACTCGATATGGCGGGCGAACATATTGAAAAACGGCAAAATGGCAATCCAGAAGAAGGTTAACAGGAACACGATCAGCGGAAAGGACGCCGGGTCGGAAAGTTCGCTGAAACCCCAGCGCCCGGAAAACCGGCGGATGGCCGCACGGCCCAGGCGGTCGGTGAGCCAGAATCCCGCCAGCAGGCAAGCGGCGATGATCGCCAGCCCCTTCCAGTTGTCGCCCATGACGTAATGCTTCAATTCGTGGCCGATGGTGAATACGATTTGGTCAGGTGTCTCGGCCGACGCCAGGTTGCTCTGTAGAACGATGCGATTGGTCGGGCCGAGGCCGGTCACCCTCGTGCTGTTGCCACCAACCAAAACGGGGATGTGAGCGATGCCGCACCGCGCGGCCAGCGTTTCGATCCGCCCTTCCAGCGCGCGATCGTCGAGAGGCTTATAGGTCGTCGTCAGCGGGTCGACCCACACCGGCCAGGCTACCATCGCCAGAAAGGCCACCGGAACAAGCGCCAGAGCGCAATAGAGCCACCAGCGGCGCGGGCTTCCGGCGATCAATCGATAGGGAAGCCAGATTAGCAGCGATGCGAGGACCAAACTGACGACAAGTTGCGCGCCGTCGCCCTTCAGCAGATTCGGCAAGGTCTGGTGCGACCATCCAGCGACGTGCGGCTGGATATAACCGGCAAAATACTCGAAGGGCAGCGCGATCAGCGCGGCCATAATCAGATAGGCGCAGACGAAGAGCGTGACCGTCCAGAACGAGCGGCGGCCGGAGATCGATTCGCACATCCGGCGCAGGCGGGCGCCGAGACCGGTGAACAAAAAGAAGAGTGGAATTGCCAGCGCGATAAGTTGGAAGGCCGCCCAACGAATGTTTGCATCCCGCTGCTGGATGAGAAGCGCCACCGTTGCTTTGGGCACCTCCACCGGCACTTCGGCATGAGCGATCGTGGACGCCAGGATTGCGCCTGCAATACAAGCGGCCAAGGTCTTCCACGAGATTATTCGCAGCAAGGCCCGGGATTCCAGTACGAAGCGAAGGCTCATCATTGTCTACACTCTTCAAGAAGTGCTAAATGCCGTGACGGAGGATTCTACGCAACGCGTCCTGTCGCGAATGCCGCTACGCTGCGGCCATCGGTCTCACTCCACTATGCGACAATCTTCCACCCTAGCAGGACAACCACGATAGGGCTGTTCAATATTGCTCATCGCGGCCAAAGTGAGACAATCCGATGATTCTGGCCGGATTGTCGGCAACACTTACCTTGTCGGGTTCCTTCCTGTTTGCCCGTCACTCGCCCGGAACGGTGATCACTCATACAGGCTGGATAAGTGACTCGGGCCGAAGACTCTACGAAGGGAGTTCGCAAAGGCTCCGCACTAGCCTTGCACAAAGCCACTCATACAAGTATGATCCGACCGCGTTCGAGGAACTCTCGGAATGAATTGGATGCGACTCATTGCAATCATTCTCGGTGCCGGTGTCGTCTCGTCGTTTACTGATTGGTTTTTCGCTGGCGATTGGATTCACAGGCGCTTCACCTATCCCGAGATTTGGCGTCAGGGTGCCGAAGCCAAGGCGATTGCGTTAACAAGTCCGCTTCCATTTCTGACCTGCGGAGTCTTTGCGTATGTCGCCGCGAGGCTGGGGATTCACTCTGTTCGGGCTGCACTGGAATTTGCTGGTGCGGTGTGGATGATAGGCCCACTACCGCTCATCCTTACCAATGCCGCATTTATGAAGCTGCACCGCGTTTTTGTGGCATCTTACGCAACGGGCTGGCTCATCAAGCTCTCCATTGTTGGCGTCGCGGTGGGATGGCTCCTTCATTGACCGCGATCTCGGTGCCACGTTCAATCAGCCGATTCCGGTCGTGTTGTCGGCCACCCGGAAGGTGGACTCCCGACACGATAACTTCCCGTTTGCCCGTCACCCGCCCACATTCTGAGGGCCGTCGTTCCGACAGGTCGGCAGACATTAGCTGGCGCTGGCGCGCAGCTTGGGGCGATCGGAATCAGGCTGTCTCCAAGGTTAGAGGCTCAGGCTGTCGTTCATTGCCGTCTTTGATGCCAAGTTCCTGTGCCAGCGCTGCGGCAACGAGTGTCTGGCCAGAACAGTTCAAAGCAGACGAATGTTCGGCAAAGGCGGCAATAACCCGCCCAACAAACTCCGGACTTTCACTGTTTGAAATATCGAGCCAACCAGCCTTGGCTGCTTCCATTACGGCCTCAGTGCGAACAAGTCCGGGGTATAGGGAAACGACAGCAATTCGGTGTGCAAGCAACTCGTACGCCATGTCAGCGGATAGCTTATCAGTGGCTGCCTTTGCCGCACCATAGATGGCGTTCCCTATGTACTTCCGCGCCGCCCAATAGCTGATATTCACGATCAACCCCGAGCGTTTCGGAACCATCATGCGCGCTGCGTGAGCGCTAGCTACGAAGGTAGAGCGTACGCCCGCGTCCATCATGCTCGTCCAGCGATGTGTGGGTTGTTCCCAGAATGGCAGTGTCCACGTGTACGTTCCGTCCTCGACCATTCTTTCGTATCCACCCCAAGCGGAGTTGACGAGAACATCCAGCGCGTCGACCTCAGATGCAATCTGTCGAAATACTGCGGCTGTCTGCTCATCTTGGAGGTGGTCGCAAGGGATCCTGGTGACACCCTGCGGCAGATTGTTCGTTGAGGCGATACTCCTCCCAGTCGCATACACTCTGTAGCCGCACTCACTAAGCGCTGTTGCAACGCCCCGGCCGACGCCACGGCTCCCTCCGGTGACCAGTGCTATAGGCATGTTGCAAATTATCTCAAAGCTGGCGAAAGGGAACGAGGTTTACGCTCCTCGGCTGAGTTCTCCGCTCCCTCATTCCCTTCTGCCGCCAGCGGCGGTTCGCGTCATTCCTGCGACGTTACCGTTAAGCGGGCTCATGATCCACGCCGGTGAAGAGCAGGAGCGCGGCCGAGGCGCACAGAAGCGGTCCCGCGACGGTGAACAAAGCCCGGCCAATTGTTCCGGGAGCACCTCCATAGTAGGCATCGAGGGCAAAGGCCGTGACGCTGTTGGCGGCGGTGGCAACGCGCCAATTGAGTGGAAGCCGCCTCAACCTCAAGAGCGCGAGAGGCAGGAGCCAAAAGAATATGTACCAAAGATTGCGGTCCCGGAACGATGAGAGGAAGTGGGTTACATAGGCAGAATGCTGGTGAAGGTCCAGTCCGAAGCGCAGGGGCGAGCGATAGACGTGTGTAATCCCCCATTGCAGCGCCGTCATGGAACCCAGCGCGGCAAACCATGACGTGACCATCCAAACCGCCGCGATGGAGGGGCTGCGTAGCGCCTTTCTAGAGCAGAGCCACCAGGAGAGCGTAAAGACCATGAGAAAGACGACAAAAGACTCCTTCGCAGTGGCGCCGATGACTGCCCATATGGGCAGCGCCCAGTAGTCCTCTCGCAAGAGGCTCCAGACGAGCACCATAAGAAAGAAGTCCTCTCCCGCATCGACTAGTCCAGCGAGCCGGAGGTTAGGAACAGCAAAATTGAGCAGGTAAATCAACGCCGAGCCGAGGGCCACGGCGTAGTTTCCGAGTTCACCGTGAACCACCATGAGGAGAACGGTTACGGTGAGAGCTACAAAAATTGAATTGACCGCTAGTAAGGCAAACATGATCGGATCCCAAGTCCCGATGTGATTCTTTGCGATCCGGTAGACAGGCCGGGCAAGGTAGGGTATGAGAACCCGGAACTGCATATGCTGGTTCAAGTCTGGCGTCGGGGGCGTAGTGACCATATCCGCATAGGTGAGAACGTCCTCCAGTCCCCCGGGGGCTTGCCGCCAATCGATACGATTCAGGTTGGGATAGCCGAGACCACAACAAATGAAGAAGAAGAGCAGGAACAAGAGCAACAATCGCGAGCGTGGAACAGCCGCTGCTGGATGGATCGTACTCCGGAAGCTTGTTTCGAGGACACGGCGTTGCATTCTTACCTCAACGTATCATCTCGTTGAAGGAGAGGGCGATGAAGGTTCCTGGCAAGCCACGCCGCGTACAGCTCGACTTCGTTCGCGGCGTCGCCATCCTCATGGTGATGGCCGGGCACTTCCACGAACCACAGACGGGGGTGAGGATTCTTGATGACTTCACCTACATGGTGGGCCTATTTGGCAGCCAGGGCGTCGATCTCTTTTTCGTTCTTTCCGGTTATCTGGTCGGCGGCCTGCTGCTCAAGGAATATCGCGACACGGGAAAAATACAACCGGGCCGATTCCTCCTCCGACGCATCTTCAAAATCTGGCCGCCCTATTATTTTCTGATCTGCTTCCATCTGCTGGCCCGGCATCATCCCGCCCGCACCTTCTTCTGGCAAAACTTTTTCCATCTGCAAAACTATTTGGGCAGCAGCGTGCGGCAAACCTGGACGCTCTCGATTGAAGAGCACTTCTACCTGTTGCTCGCCCTTCTGTTTGCCTTCGCAGCATCGCGCCACTTCAAGCCCGCGACTATCCTCAAACTCTGCGCCACCCTTGGCCTTCTATCGTTCGTGGCGCGTTCGATCACGGCGGCCCTCGGCAACTACGAAGGCGCCTTGCGCTGGACCCAAAACCGCATCGACAGCCTGCTCTTCGGCGTCATGCTCGCGCTACTCTACTACTTTTTCCCTGGCGTCTATGCCCGGCTCACCGCCCGCGCCTATCCGCTGCTCGCGATCATCGGCCTGAGCATACTCGGCATCCTCTATGTGGAGAATCCACTCCTCTTCCTCGGCCCAGGGCTGACCGTAATCTACCTGGCTGCCGGCGCCTTTCTTCTGCTGGTCAATCAACACTCCGGCCGCCTGACCGGCTGGTGGATCTACCGCGCCATCGCCTGGATCGGTGTCTACTCCTACGCGCTCTATCTCTGGCACAGCGTCGTGGTGGGCGTAGGCGATAAGGTCATCGCCCGCTTTCCGGCCCTCATCGCCTGGGTGTTAGCGCCCGCGATCCAATTCGTAGGCGCCCTTGCCATCGCCTTCCTCGCGACTCATTTGATCGAGTGGCCCTTTCTGCGCTGGAGAGAATCCATCCCCTGGCTTCGCGATACGAAACCTCTCGGCACATAAGCCGCCCAACGAAACAGACTCATTATCTGTGGTGCTTGACGGGGAGGATGAGGATGGCGTCGCCAAGGTCGTGGAAGCGGACGCGCGGTAGTCTCCGGCGCGGAGGCGGAACTCGGGGGTCGATCGATCAGCGCCGTGCTTCCTGCTGGAGGATCTGAATCCTACTGTGGGGAATTATTCACCGGCGCGCTAGGGCTGACCGGGCTTGCGGGCGATCCGCCGAAACCAGAACCGGAAGTTCCGCCGAAACCAGAGCCGCTCGATCCGCCGAACCCGGACCCATTGTTGGATCCAAATCCCGACCCATTGCTCGAACCGAACCCGTTATTCGAACCCGAACCGTTACCAAGACTAAACCCACCGCTGGTGCCACCATTCACGCCGGTGCCACCAGTCGTGCCAGTGCCGTTACTGCTTCCGTTGATGCTGCCACCGGATGCAACCACCGTATTCTGGGTCGGATCGAACACAAATTCCCACTGATTGTAGTGGGTCTGCTTCTTGTAGATCTTGATCGACGTTTTCTTGTCCAGCAATCCAACTCCCACGATCGGAGCTCCACCGACACTTACGCCCGGCGATCCGAAGGCGCTACCGCTGCCCCCGGTCGTTTGCACTCCCCCGATATTGTTGGTTGTTCCGTTGGCGCCGGTCGTCGTCGTCCCCCCAGCGCCGGTCGTCGATCCGAACCCGCTGCCGGACCCGGAGTCTGTGCCGCCAATGGTAGAGCCGGACGAGCCGTTATTGCTGAAAGGGGAAGTCGAGGATCCGGAACTAAACGACGATCCGCTGCTGCCAAACGCAGATCCCGAAGACCCCGGGGACGAGCCGCTGTTGCCAAACGAAATTCCCGAAGACCCACTGCTGCCGCCCAACGAAGATCCCGACCCACCAAAGGGTGAGGACGATCCGCCGATGCCGGTAGAGTTGGTGCCGTTCGTCGCCCCAGTAGGAGTGATGCCGCCAGTCTGCCCCACCGTCTGTCCGAATAGACCCTGGGCAGGGACCTTGGCCTCACCGTAATGGATGAGCCGCCAGTCGTCTTTCCCGGTCATCGGATTAAGGTAGCGCTTGCGTAGAAAGCGCTGATCGTTCGACTTCACCAGCTGGTCGATCGTATTGGGATAGCGTCCGTACTTATTGAAATAGATCTGGATAGCCCGGGCATATTGCATGCCGCGGTGCACCGTTTCAATTTCCTTATCGCGGCGGATCGACTCTGCCATCTTGGGCGCGGCAATGGCCAGCGCCAGCGTGATCAGCAGCACCATAAACAGAACGCCGAGCAAAAGAAAGCCCTCTTCCTGCCGCTCACTGCGTGGTCGCGAATTTGGCTGTATTCTCATTGGCGAAGTGGGAGCGTCTGCGTGTTGTGGTACGGAATATCTTCTACTTGGACGGACGCCGAGTTGATTTTGACTACCCGATAGCGCCGGTCGACCACATCTCCTTCCGAAGCGATGAAGATGTCATCTCCATGCAACAGGAAGACTTGTTTTTGACCCGTCTTTTCCGCCGCGTAGCCATAAAACCCCAGGTTGATCGGCGGTGGGGGCGGAGGCGGCGGAGGGCCGGTATCGACATGCGCCTGCCGGATAGGAGCGACCGGTTTGGGTATCTCCGGGGCCACCGAGAACTGGGAGAAGATGTTGCGCCCACGGCCGGTGTATTCGAGCGACTCGGCCTGACGCATGATTTCCGGGTGCAGCGTAGGATCGAGCGCAGCTAAGCCGCCGACCTTCGGAGCCTGGTGCGGAATACCCGGTGTTGCGTCTTGCGTTGTCTCGGGAGTAGCCGTTGCGGGACGAACCTCTGTGACCGCCGGCGCGGCAGATGATGGCGCAGCCGGTGATGGCCCAAAGTTCTGCCACAGGAACCGCAGCAGCAGGATCAGCATGACCGCGCCAAGCCCCGCTGCCAGGTAGACCTTCTTCTTATCTTCGGTACCGACCTTGAGCGCCATCAGCGGGAATCCTCCCCCTGAGCGGCCCCTTCATCACCCTGAACATCACCTTGAACCAGGGGAACGAGTTGGTTCGAGTTCGAGGCATGGAGATAGGTGTTGACCCTCAGCCGCAGATTCACCAGGCCGCCTTGTTGCCCGGTCAGCGTGAGCCCGCTAATGAGAAAGAAAGTCTTGTTCCGTTCCAGGCCATTGATAAAGTGCATCAGCGGCGAATATTCTCCGCTCAGGCTGGCATCCAAACGCAGCTCTACCAAACCTTCCGGAGCGCGCGCCGGGCTGTAGGTCAGGTTCGTCACGTGGACTGAATTCTTAGCGGCCAGATCGTTGATGGTGGCGGAAACCGTAGAGTACGCTGCCGGAAACCGCGCGCCGAAGAAATCATTCGCCTGAGTCCTGGAAAGGTCGACCTTTTGCGGCAATCCCTTGAGCGGGCTCATTTCCAGCTGCAGCGCACGCAAAGCAGTTTGCTGCTGCAATAACTGGTCTGAACCGGCGGCGCGCACAGTGCTCCAGGCCAGGAAGAGCCGTACTGCCAGCACCAGATTCAGAATCAGTAGTAGCGCCACCCCGGCAAAGTGCAGGTTGAGCAGGCTGACAAAGCTGCGTAGCGACTTCATTGTGCGGCCGCCCTTCTCACAGGCCTCGGAGCCGGGGCCGATGGAATCACAGGCTTGGTCTTAGCTTTCATTCGAGGCTTCGTCAGAGATTTCGGTGTTGTCTGTTTGACCGGCTTCTCTTCTGTCTCGGGCAGCGGATTGTACTCCGCCAGCAGGTCAAAGTTTACGGGCGCGGCGGTGTTGCTCACTGGCTCTGGGCCGCGGCCATTCTGATTGTTCTCCGCCGTCTCCCGGGCGAGGCGAGGGGAGAGGAAACGATGAGAATGCTCCAGATTGCGGACCAGTTCGACCCCCCGGTCATGAGCACCGCTCACGCGCAGACGAATCGTCACTTTGCCATCCTTGGTAGGAACCGGGTCGATCGCCAGCACCTGGACTCCGGTGGGCAGCACATTTTCCAGGTCCATCATGACCGCGGTCCAGGAGAAAGCTTTCTCGGCAAAGATCTGATTCAGAAACTGCGACTGGTTCAGTACCAAAGCATTTTGCGGCTGCCGCATATCTGCTTGAAAAACCTGCCGCTGCCGCTCGAGGGTATGAATTTGGGCGTTCACTGCATCCAGGCGTGCCTGGGCATAAGCGGCCTTCCGCTTTTCTGTTGCCAGCAGCAACCACAGCGGCACAGCCGTGACCGCCAGCAGCACAACCAGGATCCGCAGCCGGAAATACAGCGGCCCCAGCTCAACAAACGGACGCGACGCGAGATTGAGTTGGATGCGCATTAGCTGGCGAGCGCTCCCACCACCCCGGCGAGAATCCCGCCAGGCATCGACTTACCCCGATACGGTGTAGGCACAAGGTCGCGCACCGGGATTCTCTCATCGCCCAGCAGCCGGATAAGTTCTTCCGGGCCGCCCAGCCCGCAGCATAGCAACTGCCGCGGTGGCGTATTGAGGGTGTCCTCAAAATAAGCTACGGCAACCGTGACCGATTGCTGTAGCTCTTCGGCGGAGTTGAACGCATTCTCCTCCGGCGACCATTCCTTTTCCGTAAGCTCAAGGGTTCGATGTAACAGCAGCTCATTCTGCCGTGTGATGGCAGTGGTGACGGAGCTGCCGTTGCGGTTGATCACCAGCGCCGGCTCCTCTGAGTTAACCGCGGCCAAGGCTGCCATCGTGCTCGGTAACACAACGCCCGGCTCATAGCCGGCTTCTCGCACCGCGCTCTCGTATTCGGCCAGGACCGCCGCCGGCGAAACGGCCACAATCACCCGCACCAGCCCGGGTTTGCCGGGCATCACCTGGTAACTCACCGCCGCATCTTCCACCTCAAAAGGGATCAGCTTGCGCAGGCGAAAGCGAATAATGGGCAGAGCCTCGGCGGGCTTCGATGGCAGTACGTCGAAGTCCAGCAGCAGGACCCTTACGGCAGCGTCAGGAATAACCACGGTAACCTGGCTTTCCTTGATGCTGATTTCATCCAGAGCCTGGCGCAACGCGGCGGCAACGGCTGCGCGGTCGCTGAAGTTGGGCGTCTGCAATCCGGCAGCAAGCACGCCGGGACGCAGGGCGGCGAACCCGGACACAATTTCCTGGTCCGCCTCGCCCGGGCGGGCGGCCACCACGCCGGCGCTGGTTATCTCACACGCTAGCCGGGGGCGCAGCGCGTTGGCTTCCGACGGAAAAATTCTGTTGGCAATATTTGAAAGCATGTTCCTAGCGAAAGGCCTCGATAAACGTGACCTTGTTGATTTCCTTAAGCGTAGTCAGGCCGCGGCTGGCCCGGTCGACGGCCGATTCGCGAAGAAACTGCATGCCTTGCTTCTGCGCCAGTTTGCGTACTTCCGACGCCGGCTTCTTGTCCAGAATGATTTCCCGGATGGCATCGTTCAGTTCCAGCAGTTCGTGAATGGCGGTTCGGCCGCGATAGCCTGTGCCGGCGCACTCAATGCAGCCCGCGCCTTCATGGAAGTCGAAGCTACGCCATAGCTCGGGATCCAGACCGCTATTGCGCAAGAACTCATCGTCGTAGCGCACTGGGCGAGTGCAGTGTTCGCAGATAGTGCGCACCAGCCGCTGCGCGAGGATGCAGTTGAGCGCGGAAACAAAATTGTAAGCTTCCACACCCATATTGAGAAAACGTCCCAGCACGTCGACCACGTTGTTGGCGTGGACGGTGGTGAACACCAGGTGACCGGTCAGCGCGGAGTTGATGGCAATCTGTGCTGTTTCCTGGTCGCGGATTTCGCCCACCAGGATCTTGTCGGGGTCATGGCGCAGGATGGAGCGCAAGCCGCGGGCGAAGGTAAGGCCCTTCTTCTCGTTAACCGGGATCTGGGTAATACCGCGAATCTGGTACTCGACCGGGTCCTCGATGGTGATGATCTTGTCTTCGTCGCTCTTGATCTCGTTCAGGGCCGCGTAGAGCGTGGTGGTCTTGCCGGATCCCGTCGGACCGGTGACCAGCACCATGCCATAGGGCTCGCGAATGTAGCGCCGGAAACGGCGCAAATCCTCCTCGCCAAAACCGACCACATCCAGCGTGAGCTTGCGGAACTTCTCGCTCATCGATTCTTTATCGAGCACACGCAGGACGGCATTTTCCCCATGCACGGTGGGCATGATGGACACGCGGAAATCGATCAGGCGGCCTTTGTAGCGGACCCGGAAACGGCCGTCCTGGGGTACGCGGCGCTCGGCAATATCCAGTTCGCTCATGACCTTGATACGGGAAAGGATCGTGGAGTGGTGCTCGCGCGCGATCGGCGCCATGGCTGCCTGCAACACACCGTCGATACGGTATTTGACCACCAGCGAATCGTCGTAGGTTTCCAGGTGAATATCCGATGCGCGCCGTTCCAGGGCGGTGAAGATGGTGGTGTCCACCAGCCGGATGATGGGGCTGATGTCCTCTTCCGAGGTGAGCTTCTCGATCGAGATATTCTCATCAGGATTATCTTCGGCTGAGATGACGTCGAACGTCAGTCCTTCGCTGGCTTCGTCGAGTACCCGCTGCGACTGCTCCGTCTTCTTGAGCAGGTCCGTGATCTGCGAAAGCGTAGCCACCTTGGTGATGATGCGTTGGCCCAGCAGCCCACTGATCTCGTCCAGGATCATGAGCCGGCTGGGATCGCTGACGGCGATGATCAGGCGATCTTCCAACTGCTCCAGGGGCACGAAGTTATAGCGAAACATCATGTCGACCGGCACGCTGCGGAACAGTTCATGCTGGATACGGAAATTCTTCAGATCGACGAAGTCGCAGCGGTAGCGATGGGCCAGCGTTTGCGCGCGGATGGATTCGTCGGTTTCCGATACAGCCGTGGTGACAAGTACAGTGCTGTCAGCCATATAAAACTCCTAAAGGCAAAAAATACAACGAGGCCTTAGTGGCCCCCTACGGCGCTCGCTTGTCCCAGCGAGAAGATGGGCAGATACAAAGCGATCAAAATAACCACGACCACGGAGCCCATCACGATAAGGATGGCGGGCTCAATCAGCGCCAGCGCGGCGGTCAAGGCCGTCTGCACGTCTTCTTCGAAAAACTCGGCCACCGAGTTAAGCATTTGCGGCAAGGCGCCGGTGGATTCCCCGACGTCGATCATTTCCACTGCCAGATCGGGAAAGACGCCGGTTTTTTCCAGGCTCTGCGACAGGCTTTTTCCTTCGCGCACCGTCGCCACCGAAGCCGTCACCGCCTTGGCTATGGTTGTGCTTGAGATAGACCGCGCCGCTGTTTCGAGCGAGGGCACTGGGGGTAGTCCACCGGTCAGCAGGCTCGAAAGCGTGCGCACGAAAAGCGCGACCTGGTACTTGCGCCAGATGTTCCCGAATATCGGCATACCAATCCGCATACTGTCGATCCGGGCCGCTCCAGCCGTTGTCTGGCTGTAGCGAAAAAGAGCATAGACGATGATCGCGAACCCTGCCAGCCCCCACAAAATGTAGTGCTGAAAATTGTTACCCACGGCCAGCAGCATGCGCGTGGCGGCGGGCAAATTGGTGCCCAGCTGGTCATACAGCATGGCGAAACGCGGCACCACAAAACTGATCAGGAAAATGAACAACGCTACGACCATGGTGATCAACAGGCATGGGTAGAGAAGGGAAGCGATCAACTTCTTGCGGAAGGAGAGCGAAATTCGCTGGAACGCAAGATAACGTGACAACACGTCTTCCAGCTGCCCGCTTCGCTCGCCCGCCAGCAGCGTAGTGGTGTAAATGAGCGGAAAACCGCCCTGGGCTTCAAAGGCGCCGGAAAGTGACTCTCCGGTGCGCACCCGCGCGGCCACGTTCTCCAGCTGCGCGCGAAAGGTCTGGTTCTTCTGTCCTTTGACCAGCATATCGAGCGAACCAAGGATGGGCAGCCCGGCGCGGATCAGGGTCAACAACTGCTGGTTGAAGATAATGAAGGCTTCCAGGTTGGCCTTCTTGCGGCTGCCCCCCACACCGCGCATGCCGCGCGGCCGCACCGAGTAGACGTAGTAGCCGGCCGAGGTGAAACGGGTACGCAGTTCTTCGGCGGAGCCGGCGATCTGTACCTGCTCCTGAATGCGTCCGCGCTCATCCGCCAGTTTGACTACGTATTCTGCCATGGGCCCCCTACCATTTTACCGGGATACGGGCGTCCCTGCGGTTGGAGGGGGAGGAAGCATTCCCAGTTTACCAATCTGGCCATTGGGGCCGACGGTCCAGGGCAGACTAAGAGCGTTCCAATTACCACCATCGAGCCATTGCCATGTCTTGCCATCGTCATAAGAGACATCGGATCCGTTCGTGCCCACCGTGATCCAGGCGCGATCTTTTTCGTCCCAGGCCACGGCAGAGCGGTAGCCGTGGGGCGCCTTTCCGGGCACGCTCCAATGTTCCCCGCCGTCGGAGGTATAGGCCGCAGTGCCGCTTGCGTCCTCAGGCTTGCGATAGTTTCCACCGACGGCAATTCCGTGCTGCTGGTCGCGAAACGCTAAGGAAAAGACGCCGGAAGAGTCATTTCCGCTCGCCAGCGGGGTTTGCGCGCTCTGCCAATCGGTCAGCCCCCCGTTTTGCACGACCTTGCTTCGGAGAACCCTGGCCCTACTGGTTCCCAGCCAGATCTGGCCATCCTTCGCGGTCATAGCGCTGTTACTGGCCGCGAACATGGACTCTCCCGCCAGTGGCTCCAGGTCGGCGGCCGGGGTCCAGGTGTTTCCTCCGTCGTGGGTAAGCAGCAAGCCAAACCTTACATGGTTAATACGTCCGGGCGACGGGGCTGGATCACCGTAAATGACGCCGTGCTCCCGGTCCGTGAACAGAAGGCCATCCCAAAAGCCGCCGGAATCCGGGTTGGTGAAAAGTAGTTTCCAGCTGCTGCAGCCATCCGTCGTCTGATAGAGGCGAGACTGATCGCCGGGGCCGCTCGACAACACCAAAGCAGTCTTTTCGTCCCAGGCCCAGATGCCACGGAAGTCCAGCTTGCTGGCGCCGGGTGGTATCGCGCATAGTTGCCAGAGGTAGCCAGTATCCTCGCTGCGCAGCACAGTGCCGCCGCTGCCGCTGGCCCAAACCACGCCGTTTCCCACGGAGTGAATTCCCCGCAAGCCGGCGGTCGACTCACTCTCTTCGAGCTCCCACGGACCACTATGCGTTGCGGTTTGTGCCCCCGCGACGACAGCCAGCAGGCATACCGAACCAAGAAACTTTATGATCCGCATGGTTTGTGTACTGCGCTACCGTTGCTCGCGGCCGGAACGAAGAATCTTTCCATCCCAATCCTCATCCTTGAAGTGAGTCACCGCCCTACCCTTGTCATCCCGACCAACGGGAGGGATCTGCAGTCGTTTCCTGACCAGGAATTTACCGCCGAAACACCCAGGTCTCAAAGAAACAGCGATCTATACCGGGGGTAGTCCATCCACCACGGGAACGCCGGGCGGTGGATGAAAAACAAACTCCGTATCCGGTGCCGGCGCATTGGCTTGGCTGTCACGAAACGTAAAAGCAGTTTGCGCCCCATCCGTCTCGGTAATGCTCATGGAGTGGATAATCCCATCGGGGCTCACGCCGAGGACAATCTTCGAAACCTTGTTTTGCTCGCCCCTAGGCACGCCGGAGAGCTCCAGCCCGTCGGCTGTGCTGGAGACCGCTAACCCGTCAAGCTCTTTCTGCAGTTGCGTATGGCCAAGAAGAAAACGCAGCGGCGAACGGAGATCATCCAGTTGCGTGGCGGCGACCCGCTCCACCTGGGCATCTCCGGGGGAATAGAACCACGCATATTTGCCATCGAGCAGAAAAATCTTTCCTGCCGGATCGCTATAGCTCCAGTGCATTTTTCCAGGTTTGCGCAGCAGCAGAGTTCCGTGCTCTTCGCGGTCCATGCCCATTCCGCGAAAGCTCTCGGTGAAATTCGTGCGCAGCGAATGGAGTGCGTTGTAGTACTTATCCACTCGCTGCGCTAACTGTTGCGCGGTATCGGCGCTCCACGCTGGTCGCGGGACCAGCAACAGCGCCAGCAATGCAAAGCGGCCGCTTACTGAATGCTTTGCGTGCAATTGGTTCCGCCCGCAAGATCGGCCTTGATCTCCCCGGCCTGGTCGATGCAGAAACCTTTGTGACCCGATTTCCCGACCGCCTGCGGAACCGCAGTCGCCTCATAGGAGGTGTACATGTCCTGGTTGTTGACCGTGACTTTGGTGCAGTTGACGATATTGAAGGTGTAGCCGGATTTCTGTCCTGCGGCCAGCTCTCCCTGCAACACTTGCGCCGCCTGGGGGCTGGGTGGACCAGAGCTCGCGTTGCCGCCGAGTGCAGGCAGCGAGCAGGCGAAGCCGTTGGCTGGGAAGCTGGTCTGATATTGAATCTGCGCCTGGTAGATAGCGCGCAGGGACTGCATGGCAGAGGTCTCGTTTGCTGAGGCCTTCATGCTGATGAAGTTAGGGATGGCAATCAGCATGAGGATGATCATGATGGACATCACGATAAGCAGTTCCATCAGGGTGAAACCGCGCTGCCGCTTGCGTTCCCGCTTATGTTCCAAGGATCTGAGGTGAATCATGGGGTGTGGTTCTCGCCTAACCGCTTACAAGTCTATCAAGAGACGCAGCAGGTCGCGAAGGCGCTCACCCAGTGTTTCCCACTATGCAACACTTCGGTCACGTTGACTGAGAGGTCAGCAGGCCAATTGCCCTCGAGTGACCTTAAGGCCATCAAGCCGGCCCAGCAGCGTAACCGCTACCTTGTCCGGGTCGAAAAGATAATTGGCCATCGCCATTACCTCTTCGCTGGTGACCGCCTCCACTTTGTCCATGATCTCGTCCACCCCGAAGAAATGTTCGAAGTACATTTCCTGGCGGGCCAGGTTCGACATGCGTGACATGGAGCTCTCAAGGCCGAGGATAATGTTGCCCTTAAGCTGATCCTTAGAACGGCGAAGCTCGTCTTCCGGCATTTCCTCTGTCTTCAAACGGCGAAACTCAGACATGATCAATTCAATTACCTGCATACAGTGAGCCGAAGAAGTTCCTGCATACACGCACAGTGAGCCCGTGTCACGATACGGGTTGAGGTCGCTGAAAATGGAGTAGGCCAAGCCGTGCTCTTCACGCACGGTCTGGAACAGCCGGGAACTCATGCCGCCGCCCAGGGCGGTGTTGAGCAGCAGCGTCACATAACGCAGGTCGTGAGCAATGGGTGGAGAGGGAACGCCCAGGCAGAGCTGGACCTGCTCGAGAGCCTTCTTATTGCGCAGCACGATCTTCGACGCCGTGCGCGGCTCGGTTTCCGCCAGTTCGCTCTTGCTGGGCGCGATGTGATCGAAGCGCCGGGCGACCAGGTCGACGAATGCATCATGCTCCAGGTTGCCGGCGGCGGAGAAAACCATATTCTTGCCGGAGAAGCGCTTGCCGTAATAATCGAACAACATCTGCTGCTCGAAGCGGCGCACTGTCTCCTTGGTGCCCAGGATGGGTTTCCCTAACGGATGGTCCTTCCAGAAATTCTGGGTAAAGATCTCGTGCACCAGGTAGTCGGGGTTATCCTCGTCCATCTTGATCTCTTCGAGGATGACGCCGCGCTCGCGCATGATGTCGTCGTTGTTGAAGACCGGGTTCAGCACCAGGTCCGAGAGCACATCCAGTGCAGTGGGTACATGCTCGTCAAGAACCTTGAGGTTGAAACAGATCGTCTCTTTGCCGGTGAAGGCGTCCAGGTTGCCGCCGATAGCATCGACCTCGCGCGCAATGCGCTTAGCGGAACGGGACTGCGTGCCCTTGAACACCATATGTTCAACGAAGTGAGAGATGCCGTTCACCTCCGGCAGCTCATGCCGGGAACCAGCACGAATCCACACACCCATGGCTACAGACCGGATGTGCTCCATGCGCTCGGTCAGAATCGTTAAGCCGGAGGGAAGGACTGTTCGTCGAATGCTGCGTTCTGTCACCATTTCAGTGTAGCGGCTTTCCTGGGGATACAGCGGATTTCCTGTGGCCAAAACCGGATGCTATTCTGCGGAAGTGCCTGGGTCGGCCGGTTGATGTCTGGTAAGGAAAATCTCGTCCGCTTGTTAGACGGTCCCGCCGTGGCTCCCGGCAGAAATCTTTTTGGCCTTTCCCGTCAACAACTTACGGAAGTCATGCTGGAGTTTGGGCAGCCCCCTTACCGGGCCGGCCAGCTGATCCAGGCCATGTTCCGGCAGCGAACTGGCTCCCTGGACCAGGTTCTTACCCTCCCTCAGGCCCTTCGCCAGGAGATGGCCCAGGAGGGCTGGGCTATCGAACGGCCGCGAATTGTGGAGACTTTTCGCTCCATTGATGGTACAGAGCGCTACCTGGTTGCCGGAGAAGACAGCCAGACGGTGGAAACGGTTTGGATGCCGGGTGGCGACGGCGGCGAGGCGGAGGGTGAAAGTGCCCAGCGAGCCACCATCTGCGTCTCCAGCCAGGTTGGCTGCGCGGTGAACTGTCAGTTTTGCCTGACGGCGAAATTAGGACTGCAGAGGAACCTGTCAGCCGGTGAGATCGCCGGACAGGTGATCGCCGTGCTGGACCGGCAGGAAGTACAAGTGGGGCGAGACCGGATCAACCTGGTGTTCATGGGCATGGGCGAGCCCTTTTTGAATTACGACGAGTTCATGGCCGCAGTGCGTTTGCTGGTGAATGAAGCGGGATTGGCGGAATCCAGAATGACGGTTTCCACTTCGGGAATTGTGCCCGGCATCCTGCGCCTGGCCGGGGAGGCAGTGCGACCGAGGCTGGCGATCAGCCTCAATGCGCCTGATGACCTGATCCGCGAACAAATCATGCCGATCACGCGCAAGTGGAAGATTGACGATGTGATTCAGGCGGCTGGAAAGTTGCCTCTACGTCCCCGGGAACGAGTCACCTTCGAGTACGTGCTGCTGGGCGGCCTCAACGACGGGCTGCAGCATGCGGAGCAATTGGCGGCGCTGGCACGCAGTGCACCCATGCCGGTAAAGGTGAACCTGATTGCCTGGAATTCCGGCCCGGGCATTGCCTACTCAACCCCGGAACCGGAGCAAGTAGCCGCTTTTCAGCAACGGCTCATCGCGCACGGCGTTCCCGCATTCCTGCGACGGCCGCGGGGCAGAGACATCTACGCCGCCTGCGGCCAACTCAAGCGAACCGTTGCAGAGAGCAGAAATTAAGCGCCGATACCGGGCAAAGAACCGCAGGTCCCTCCACTACGCTTCGGTCCGGATGACAATTCTGTTGCGGGGTGCAAGCTATTTCTCGCTGAAGTTCTTGCGGGTGAAACAGAATTGTCATCCCGACCGGAGCGTAGTGGAGGGACCTGCGGTCTTTCTTTCCGCGCGAAGGTCAGCAAACTATCGCCGCCCGGTGACCCCTAATCGCAACACAGCCTCTGCCACCCGATCCGCCGCGTGGCGAACTACGTCCCCTTCGGCGGCGAAGTCACCAGAGATACAGCGAACCCCGAGCGCTTCAATCGCGTCGATATCAGGGACAATGGGGAAGCTCCTTCCCCGGCATAGCGATCGAGTAGTGCCCGCGAAACAGGCGCCGTGTTCACCAGGGCGTAGTCGAAGACGGGCCGGTGCGCGTGTTCATAAATGCGCTCAATATGTTGCGACGCGGTGAGATTAAGGCTCTCATTGGCCTGGGTCATCAAATTGCAAATGTAAACCCGGGTCGCTGAAGACGAAGCCAGCGCCTCAGACACACCCTTGACCAGGAGATTGGTGATGATGCTGGTGAACAGCGAACCAGGCCCAATGGTGATGAGGTCGGCGCGTTCAATTGCCTCCAGCGTTTCCGGCAGTGGTTCAGCATCCGCGGGTTCGAGCATGAGTTCGACAATGCGCTGCCGGCTAGCGGTGATATTCGTTTCCCCGCTCACCAGAGAACCGTCATCCATGCGAGCGGCGAGCGATACGTTGGCGTTGGTAACCGGGTAAATGTGGCCGCGGGTCGCCAGCACCTGGGAGGAGAGCTTGATGGCCTGGGCAAAATCACCGGTGATTTCCGCTAATGCGGCGACGAACAGGTTGCCAAAGCTGTGGCCCTCCAGCCCCTCCCCGGCGGTGAAGCGATGGCGAAACAGCCGGGAGATCAGATGTTCGTCTTCAGAAAGCGCGACCATGCAATTGCGCAGATCGCCCGGGGGCAGCATGTTAAAGCCACGGCGTAGCCTGCCACTGGATCCACCGTCATCCGTCACCGTAACCACCGCAGCCAGATCGGAGATGAGGCAGGGAGCGTTCTCGCACTCAGCGGAGGATTGGTGCGGAGAGGTGACATAACGCCGCAGCCCGCGCAGCAGAGTGGAAAGGCCAGTGCCTCCACCGATGGCCACCACGCGAAGGCTGGAGCGGTCAGTTCTCCTCCGAGCGGCAACGGCTTTTGCGGGCCTCGGCGGCGCCAGGGTGGAGGAGAGCGTTTTTACCATAAAACAGTCACAGAGCTAAGTTACGCCACGAAGTGAACTTCGGCGATTCCCAGAAAGCGGGAGCCTGGCGCTCAGGGAACTTCGGGGTAGAGTAATTCGGTGAACCGGGGATCATCCGCCATATCCTGAAAATCTGAATCGCTGCGCGCCTGGATGCGATTATGAGGACTCAATTCAATCGCTTTGGCCAGGTGCTCGAGGCAGGGTTCCGCCTGTCCGGTCATGCTCTCCAGGATGGCCAGACCGTAATACGCGTAGTCTGCAGAGGAATTCGCTTTCAGGATGCCCACAAACTGATCGCGAGCCTCCTCGTAAAACCCTGTATTCAACAGGGAGATCGCGTAATCGTACTGCTCCTCCGTGCTATCGAAGGAGAGGCCGCTTTGTTGCACCCGGCGTTGGCAGGCGACGAGATAAACTTTTGAGCGCTCCAGAATCTCGACCGGACCTTCGTGGCTAAGTTTTTCAAAGATTTGCCGCGCCTTTTCGTATTTTCCCTCATGCATCCACTCGAGCGCGCTCTGGTAGTCGTTCAGGGCTTTCTGGTGTGAAGGATTGGGCATGGGGCGCGCCTTACCCTCGATGGTTCGAGGATTGCGCCGAGCGGGGATACCCTGACCTGTGTTTTGCATTACCCGATCTTCTTTCCCTGAAGACAAACCGGCTATTAAATTCGTCTTTATACGCACCCCAGGTGGGTTACGTCAACCCGGTAGGCCGTTTGCATCCTTGGCAAGACTGTAGCACGGGCGCCAACAGCTGCTCAGGACTTTGAGCCGTAGACCGCCGGGTTGAGCGCCGGATCGTTATACATTTTGAGCTGGCGGTACAGCTTGAATCCTCGTTGGCGGTTGAGGACCTGTTGCCATAGCCGGTCAAGCGACGACGCTAAATCATCCCGCTGCTCGACAAGGATACAAAGACGTTCGCGATTGCGCCCGCTATGACCGGACGGCGCTTCCGGGCGGTCGATTTCTTCTCGCGTATGAAATACCTTAAGCGAAAGAATCGAAAGCCGATCCAGGATCAGCCCGGGTGATTCGGAATGCAATTCTGCACCATCAGCGGGCAGATTCTGGCGATGGAGAAAATCCAATAGCAACCGGTCACATTGTTCGGTCAAATCGTTGCGCCGCTGGTTGACGCTATCAATCAAGCGTTTAACACGGGCAATATCCTGATCCGTGGCCTCGGGGGAGCGGGCAGCATCCTCTGCGTGCCAAAGCTCGAAATTCGCCAGGTGCTGCTCCGCCACCACCCGCTCGAACCCGGCCAGTGAGGCGGGTACTACCAATGCCTCAACATGCCACACCGCAGTGCAACGGTCGTGCAGCGAAGTGATTTCAGAGGAGCGGAAGAACTGGGGCACTGGCGGGGTGGCGTGCATAGCATGTCAGAGGAAAGCAGCGCCCGTGGTGCACGCAGCCAACCGGCTACTCGAGTAGCTCCGAGACGTGGTGAGCTCGGTGGGAATCGAACCCACGACCCACGCATTAAAAGTGCGTTGCTCTACCGACTGAGCTACGAGCTCATCTCTACTCAATTTCCAAAGTACCACAATAGGAAAGGACCGCTGGCGGCGCGGCCGGTTGCGGGGTATGTTAAGGACGGAAGTGAGGGTCGTGGCAGATAGACCGAAAGACATCGCGACGCTCTACTCCCGAGCTCATGTGGAAGCAACCCGGTACTGGGACTTTTCCGCGTCCCGGCAACAGGTGCGGGGCAAGTTCCGCGCCCCGATTGTGCGCGAACCGGCACGCGAATTTCAGCCACCGCAGGTTGAGTCCTCCCCACCCGCCTTTGCCCCTTCCGCGGAACCACCGGTGAAATTCGTGGCACAGGCTGAGCCTGAAGAAGCGGTCTCCACCCGCTGGTACGCGTTGCACTCGGTCTTTGCGCCCGCGGAGGCTACGAGGACCCCGCTGAGCCCAGAGGCTCACCCCCCGATCATTGCTTTTTTTTCTCTTGCCGGCGGGGTGGGAAAAACCTGCCTGGTGGCCACCTTGGGCCGTGCTCTCGCGGCTCTCGGGGAACATTTGCTGCTCACGGATACACCCACCGGCGGAATGCTGCCGTTTTACTTTGGTTCGCGCGAATCGAGGCCCGGGGCAGTCCGCTCCTTCTTCCCTCCAGGTCCCACTCTTGGCGCAGAAACCGACGCACCCGTCCAGGTTCTCAACCTGCCACCAGAGCGTTATCCCGGGCCCGACCCGTGGCTAACGGATCTATTGAATGGTGGCCGTTTGGCAAATCGCATTCTGGTGGATGTCGCCACGGCTAGCCAGGATGTGACGGGCCGCTTGCAGCGGCTGAAACCAACGGTTTTGGTGCCTCTCTTACCAGATATGAGTTCCGTAGCCAGCCTGGGACCGCTTGAGGCGTTGCCTGAGTCGGGAGAGACGCTTTATCTGCTAAACCAGTTCGATGCCGAGTCTTCGCTGCATTTAGACGTGCGCGCTCTCTTGCAGCAGCAACTGGGCGATCGACTGCTGCCTTTCGTAGTGCGCCGCAGCTATACAGTCAGTGAAGCGCTGGCCGAGGGCATGACGGTGATCGATTACGCGCCTGACTCGCCAGTTGCTGAGGATTACCGGGTTCTAGCCAGTTGGCTGCGCAGCTTCGCTGCTGCGTCAGAGGTGGGGACCCGCGGAGTGCGCTGGACTGAGCGATGAGTTGATGCGTCTAAAGAGAATGATCGCTTCAACGGGGTGGTTCCCCATTTTGCTCCTGCTGACCTTTGTGCCCGCTTGTCAAGCGGATGTCTCGGCTCCGACGGAAATTGAGCGCGGATTTCAGAGCATGTACAACTTGCAATTCGACCAGGCCCATCAGGATTTTGCCATCTGGGAACGGCTGCACCCGGACGATCCCCTGGGACCGGTTTCCCAGGCGGCTGGGTATTTGTTCGCTGAGTTCGCTCGCCTCAATATCCTCGAGAGCGAGCTATTTACCAACGACAAAACTTTCGAAGCGCGCAGCAAGCTTTCCCCGGATCCGCAGGTCCGGGCGCAATTCGACGGCGCTATCAGCAGGTCTGATCAGCTTGCTGGGGCAGCGCTCAAGCAGCATCCCGACGACAGCAATGCGCTTTTTGCCAGGGTCCTGGCCTTGGGGCTGCGATCCGATTATGTCGCCCTGATTGATAAAGAAGACTTTGCCGCTCTTCATTATATGAAGCAGGGGCGCATTCTTGCGCAACAGTTACTGAAGCAGAAGCCGGACGAGTACGATGCTCTGCTGGCGGTAGGGGTAGAAAACTACCTGACTGGGATCAAGCCTGCCCCGGTCCGCTGGATGCTGAGCTTGGGCGGTATCGACCCCAATAAGGACCAGGGCATTCGTGAACTGCAGCAGACCGCCGCTCACGGGAATCTCTTGAAGCCATTTGCCAAGTTGTTGTTGGCGGTGGCTGCGCTGCGAGATAAGAACAACGCCGAAGGGTGCAATCTGCTAAACGAGCTGGCGACCGACTATCCACGCAACCCCCTCTACCGCAACAGCGCACCAGAATGCCGAGGAGCACACTAAGCAACGTCTATCGAAAAACCTTTGTCATCTCGAGGAGACGACTTGCCGGCGGCGAGTTGAGCGTGGGATGAACGCGCTTTGGGCTCTATCCCCGCACCCCAGGTCTCCCCTCAAGCCTGTCGCGGGTCCCACAGATCCGTAGGGGTGCCCCTCGTTCGCCCCAGCGTACGTGGGACGAAAACGATGGGCGACCCCAGATTTCCTACTTCGCGCTGCTAGCCAGGGCCACGTGTGCGGCTCTCCTTAAAGAGAGCCGCATGAAGTCCATCAACGCCACGGGTCTCCACAGGAAATCTGGGGGGAAGCCCCACCACAGCCTTTCATTCCAGACCCTGTGTGGATGCTCTTTCCTAGAAATGCCTGACCAGCAATCTACCGTTTAGCCTTGCCGATAGGCACCACCTGCACGGTAGCGTCGCGAATCTCCGCTAGAAACCGGTTAATGACCGACCCACGAAGAAGAATGTCAAAACGCGACCGAGCCGATTGTCCGAAAACAACGTGCGAAATGCTCTCCTGCTGCGCGAACTCGATCAACGCGTCCGCAACGTTCTTATCCTTGAGCACAATCACCTGAGCTCCCAACTCGCGGGCAAGACGCTGATACTCCTCCATCCGTTGATACTCTTCAGGATCCCCATGGCGTGCGTCTTCGTCCGGTGACTCGACTCGTACCGCGTACCAATTCGTAGCCAGGCGGCCGGCAATGCGTGCTCCCACCCGCAAAAGACGTTCCGCTCCCGGGCGCGGTGAAAGGCACACCATCACTTTCTCCGGGATCGGAGCCTGTTCCAGGCCCTGAATCCGGCGATATTGCGCTGCCTGGGAGCCGACCTCCTCCGCCGTGGTGCGCAAGGCAAGCTCGCGCAGCATACTGAGATTGCCTTTACGGAAAAAATTCGCCAGCGACTGCTCAATCTTTTCCGGGGCATAGATCTTGCCCTGTTTTAGCCGTGAGCGCAGCTCGTCGACAGTCACGTCCACGTTCACCACCTCGTCGGCCCGTTTCAGAAAACTATCCGGAATGGTTTCGCGGATCTGTGTATCAGCCGAGCGGGAAACCGAATCGTTCAGTGTCTCCAGGTGCTGAATATTCACAGCGGTCATCACATTGATGCCGGCGTCGAGCAACTCCAGGACATCTTCGTATCGCTTCCGGTTCCTCGATCCCGGCACGTTGGTGTGCGCCAGCTCGTCCACAATGGCAGTGTGCGGATGCCGCGCAAGCACCGCGTCGAGATCCATTTCCTCCAGAACAACATTGCGGTAAGGGATGGCCCGGCGGGAAATGACCTCCAGATCCTTCACCTGGTCCAGCGTATCTTTGCGGCCGTGCGCTTCGATCAACCCAATCACGACATCGATGCCTTGCTTCCGCATCAGGTGGGCATCTTCAAGCATCTGGTAGGTCTTGCCTACGCCAGGTGCGGCGCCGATATAGACGCGGAGTCTGGCCAGTTCAGGCGGGGCGGGGGTGATGTCAGTCGAGAGGTCTATCATCCGATCTCAATGGGATGGCGGCTGTCCACGACGGTGGCGACGGGAAGAGTAAAGGTGAACGTCGCTCCATGGCCGAGGCGGCTCTCGACCGAAACCTGGCCACCAAGCAATTCGACCAGGCGGCGCACCAAAGCCAGTCCCAGCCCGGTGCCCTGCTCCGCCGAGGCGTTGAACCGGCCGAAAATATTTGGCAGCCGTTCAGTCTCGATCCCGCGCCCGGAATCCCGCACCGAGAACTGCACTTTGTCTTTCTGTTCCTTGGCCTGCAGCAGGATCGTGCCATTTTCCGGTGTGTAGCGAATAGCGTTGCTCATCAGGTTGTCCATAATGCTGCGTAAGGCGCGCCGGTCTCCATTCACATGGGAGAGATCGGCGAACGCCTGGATCTCTACATCGATATTTTTTTCCCGCACTTCATCCCGTGCCCGGGAGCTGGCATCGCGAAGAATATCGATAGGCCGGAATCGATCCATGCGAATCTCGCGCCGGCCGGTATCGATTTCGGAGACCTCAATGAGATCCGACATCAGGTCGTTCAGGCGCTCCGCGTCCTCCTCGGCTCCATGAAGCACATCCGCCTGCAAGGGGCGCAACTCGCCCGCGAATCCTGAAGTGAGGGTATACAGGCTCAGGCGAAGCTGTTCCAGAGGCTGGCGCAGTTTTTGCGATGCCACGCTGAGGAACCGAGTCTTGAAGCGATCGATATCCTGCATTTCAGTGATGTCTTCCAGCACGCTGACGGCGCCCAGCAGTTTGCCCTCAGCATCGCGCATAGGAGTGGTGCGCAGGCGATAACTGCGCTGCCCCTCGCCCAGCTTCATGGGCAACATCGCGGCTTCGTCCGCACTCGCTATGGATTGCCGCATGGAGACAGCGTCGCGCACTGCGCGCAGAATTCGTTCTCCGCCCGGAGTGTTGGTCAGGGCCATGCGATCGGCGGCAGCTTCGCCCAGCACCTCGCTGGCTGCCTGGTTAAGCTTCAGGACGTGACCTTTGGCATCGGTGACGATCACCGGCTCGAAAATCGATTGCACCACTGCATCGGAAAGCTGCTGATCCATTTGTTTGCGGCCGAATTCCGTTTCCCGCAGATCGCGAAGCCGTACCGCCATACGGTTGAGCTCGGTAGCGATCGTGCCCAGGTCATCCCGCGTTCGCCACTCGATGCGCTGTTGTAATTCGCCCTGGCCGATGCGGCGAGCAGCAGCAGCGGTACGGCGGATGGGCCGGATGATCGAGAACAGAAATCCGGCGGAGATCAGGACACCGCCCAGGATGCAGACGGTGGCAAGGGTGGTAGCGTGGCGGGCGAGCTGGAACCGGGTCTTCACGGCCGCAGCCGCGGGGATGGCTGCCTGGTGATCGAGCGCGGCAGCCTGGTGCAGAGAAAGGGAATCGTGCAAGCCGAGGGCAAGCAATAGGGCGAGCAGAAGAACATAGCCGAAAATTAGTCTCTGATACAGCGTCAACATGAACCATCTCCGGATGGTCTTATTTTGCGCCATCGGCGTGCGAAACCGCTACCAGGCAGACGCGCACCCGGGCGTTAATAAATGGACAAGGAAAGCCCGTGCTTGCCTCCGCGGGCAAGACGATCCAGGTGACTCCAAGGGGCTTGAGGCGGGCCAGGCGCTGCTCATCCGTGGCGCTACTGAGATGCGCAGTGGCGTGGATGCCCTGCCACCAGGGAATGGCCGCTTGAGGAAAGTTGCTCGCGATGCCGCCGTCTTTATACCAATCGGGGACCGCGCTTCTTTCCGCGCTGGCCCGAAAGCCCTGTGCATCCTCGCCAGGGCTTTCAATGTAATCGTTATCGAGCGCGAAGATCGCGTTGTCAGGGGTTCCCGATCGAATCCAAAGAAAGGCCTGCTGCCAGAGATTGCGTGGCGTCAGCCCCGGCCATTCCACATGATTGGACTCGGGGTAGGTAAGCCGTTGGCCCGCGAAGAGAGCGCCCGCAAGCAGCAGGCAAAGCGCCGTGACCGTTCGATGCCGAACTTTGGCCAGCAATCCGCCTGCCAGCAGTACGCCGGCGATGTAGACAAACTGGAACCCGCGCAGCACTTGCAGCCGGGCCAGGAGCAGGCTTCCGCTGCGATGCACGAAACACAGCGATACCAGCAGCGCGCAACCTCCCATCAGGGTAGCGGCGATGGCGAGGGCACGCGTACGCCACGGTGCATGCTTGTTCGCGCCTGCGATCCCCAGTAACAGCAGCGGTATCAGTAACCCCGGGTATTCGTACCATTTCCAGCTCGAAAGAAAGAAGTAAGACCGGCTCAGCGCCGCGCAGCTCAATGCGGCCCGGCTTAGCACTAAGTGGGTGGCCCAGGTCTCGCCTTTGAGACCTGGGTTTTGCGGGCAAACATAAGCGATGTTAGAGTCCGCGTGATGCGTCGCGAGGAAGGTGGCTGCGCATAACACCCATCCCAGGCCATAGAACAGGCAAAGAGATCGCCAAAGTCGACGCTGGCAACCCGCAACCGTAAGCATGGCGATGGCGGAATAGACGGCCATCAATGGATGCAGAAGCGCAGCCAAAGCGAGCCAGAAGATAGACCCCGCCCATTTCTCTTCGAGCACGGCTGCGAGCGCGAAAAGACTGAGCGGCGTGGAAAAAGACCGTGCTGTCACATACGGATCCATGATGGAGAGCGAAGTACCCGCAACCGGAAGGGTGAAGCAGCAGGCCGCGAGCAATACCGCTCCCCAGGGCGCCTGGCGCGAGGAAAAGAGTTGGTTCGCTACTCTCCATGAACCAAGAAGAAAGAGAAAAATCGAAGCCAGTTGGCAAATCAGCAAAAGATCTGGCAGTGCCATCCAGCGAAGCAGCGGAGCAAGAAGGTGGGCAAAGACCGAGAGATGGGTAGGCGATAAGGCGAAGACCGCGTCTGATTGATAGAGGTCAGGATTCGCTAATTTCTTAATGCCGGTTACATATACTGCCCCGTCATCGGCCAGCGGATGAAAACCATGGACCAGGAGCACCGCCGGCGTGAGCAGCGCAATGCTGCTGATCACCCGCAATTTGACTTTGGGCTCGATCACTATGGCCGTTGGTAACGGCCGAGCACATCATCCAGAGACACAACCCCCTCCAGAACGCCCTTGCTGGCTCGATTCTGGATGGGCAGGACGGGCCAGCGTGACAAATAGGGAATTGCGCTATCCAGCGGCAGGTCAGGGAACAGGATCGGAACCCGATCGGGCCCGAGGGCACGCTCCAGCGGGGTGTCCGGCGTTTGGCAGGCTGCGAGCGAAGTGAAGTCGTTCCGGTTCATGGAATACCAGGAACCATCGTGAAGCTTGACCAGCAATATCGCTGCGTCTGCTTGGCCCAACTGCTGTGATACCTCCTGCAGGGTAGCGTTGCCGGGAAACACCGGAAAGCACACCGGACGCAAGGCATCCTCCAGGTGCAGAACCATCTCCTCCCGCTGCTCCTCCATCGAAGGCAGATCGAGCCCATCCTGATGGGTGAAGGTTTCAAGAATGGGATACGGTTGCAAACCACGCGAAACCAGGTAGGCAATCGTGTTGGCCAAAATAACTGGAAGCACGATCGAGTAGTTGCCGCTGACTTCGAGCACCATGAACACCGAGGTCAATGGGACGCGCAGGAAGGCAGCGAACAGAACCCCCATGCCAACCAACGCATACGAACCGACAGAGACGTGGAAACTGGGAAAGAAGATCTTCTCGAAGGTTCCGATAGAGGCCCCCAGCATCGCCCCAATAAAAAGGGTGGGCGCGAACATTCCGCCGGGGGTGCCACTGGAAAACGAGATGGTCGTAGCCACAATCTTGAGCAAAGCCAGCGCCATCAGAAATTTCCAGGTGAACTGGCCATGCATGGCCTGGTCGATCACGTTGTATCCCGGACCCATCACCTGGGGAGCGCCAAAATAGCCGATAGCGCCCACAATAAGCCCGGCAACAGCCGGCTGAATATACCAGGTCCATCGAGGAAGCCGCCGAAGGTGAGGCCTGGAGTAGCTCAGGGCTTTGGAAAAGATGAGCGACGCGATGCCGCCCGCTACCCCCAGGACAGCGTAGGCAAGAAGTTCCTGCGGTCCCCTCAGTGTGACCACAGGGATACGAAACATTGGCTCCGGGCCCCAGAACCAACGCGCCACGACGACGCTTGAAATAGCAGCCAACACGATGGACCCGAGAACGGCCGCGCTCCACCTTCCAATCACCTCCTCGACCACGAAAAGAATGGCCGAGATCGGCGCGTTGAAGGCAGCCGCCAGTCCTGCGGCCGCGCCAATGGGGGCGAACATACGCAGCCGCTCCCGCGAGAGATTCAGGCGGCGGCTGACCATGGAAGCGACACCGGCGCCAATCTGCAAAGAAGGATCTTCTGGTCCGAGCGAGAACCCGCCCCCGATGGAAAGCGCCGAAGTGATGAATTTTCCGATGACCGTGCGGAACGAGATGTAGCCGTTGTAGATATAAAGCGCGGCCTTGGTCTGGTTAATGCCGCTGCCGCGGGCTGCAGGAAAGACCAGCTGCACCAGCGCGGCGACCACCAGGCCCACACCTGCGGGCACAAAAAACAGCCGCAACTGACCGGGCCGTGGTGCGGATCCAAGCGTGAGCACCTGGATCCAGTTAATGGCGACACGAAAACAGACCACCAGCAGGCCAGAAATGACGCCGATAAAGATGGCTAGAACAAGAAAGAGCCGCTCGTCCCGGTTCGGCGCCAACCGCTGGACTTCCGCAGGGTTCGGCCGATAGCGTCTCTCTGCCGCCAACTCGACTGGGTCTACACCCGAGACCACCCCTGGAACCGGGTCCGCCCCCGACGTTTCCGTGGCCGAACTCATTCTTCCTCCACCTGGCTCGGAGCCTGGGCAATTCTCAATAGCAATGCATCATCCCCGCCGGGTGCTCCGCAGACTTGTTGCGTAATCAACTCTGTATCGTAGATGAGCTGAATCTGCACTTGGGTTAACTCCGGGTCCTTTTCTAGTTCGCGTGCCGAGATCTTAACCGGCAATTGCTGCCATTTTTGCGTTAAGGCCGCCAGTGGATCGACGGGGGCCGGGGTGGCAGTAGGGTTCGGTGCCGGCTGAGCGGGATGACGCGAAAAACGAGAAGCAAAGTTTTTGCAGAGGACTGGAGGTGTTAGCGGCAGGTGCACTGGCCTGCGCGGAATCTTTTGCCGGCCCCGCGCCCCTGTCTTGCGTACACTCCGCCAACCGCGCCATGGCCAGCTTACGGTCGGTAAGGACACGCGCGATGCGCTCACTCGGGCGCAAACCCGGCGATGGATAGAGCGCCAGCAATCGCGTGGCTTCGTTCAGGCTGTCGCGACTCTTGGCGATGGACGCTGCCGGCTCCTTGTCAACCGCGGGACCCTCGAGCGCGTGGCTGAGATAGTGCTTCGCCTCCAGGTATCGACCCAACTGGAAAGCCGCGCTGCCGGCTCCTTCCAGGGCTTCTCTCAAAGACGGGTGCCGTCTGAGAATGGTCTTGTAGAGATGCAAGGCGTCTGAGGGGTCCTGCGCCAGTTCCATTAAGCGCGCAATCTCCAACTGAACGCTGATGTCATCTTCGGGAGCATTTCCCGAAGCTACCAGCAACTCGCTGCGGGCCCGGTCCAGCTGTTGATGCTCGATGAGGTATTTGATCATCTCAAAGCGAACCTCGCGCCGCCGGACGTAGCCGTCGCCCTCCCAGTTCCCGTAAATAGCCCTCTGGTAATCGTCGACGGCCTGGCTCTCGTCACCCTGGCGCACTGCCAGGCGGGCGAGTTGAAGATTGATCACGCCGCTTCCTTGCTGGCTTTCGAGCAGCGAATTGAAGTAGACGGTAGCCTCCTGAATACGACCGGCTGAGGCCAGCGCCTGGGCAAGCTTAATCTGTGTATTGCGTTGATTTGGATCAAAAGCCAGGGCGGAACTGAGGGCGTCAATCGCTGCTTGAGGCTTGCCGTCGCGCAACGCCTGTTCGCCACGTTGCAACCAGCGGTCCGCTAATTTCGTCTGGTGCGAGGCGTAAGATTGGTAAAGATAATTGGTCGAAACGGCCAGCAGGACGGTGATGGCAAAGAGGGTGATCAGGGCCAGGGAATCTGCAACGATCAGCCGGCGCCGCTCAATACGGTCGCTTGCGCTCAATGGAGACTTCAAGGCAAAGAACGACATCGGACCCAGTTTACTTGGAAAAAAGTTCAGGCTTCTTCATCGCAAGCCTCGTCTTCTATCATCCTACTCCGTTGGGACTGTAGTGGCCGGTACCGCCGGGAGTGTACTCCGCAGATGAACCAGGACAGCAAGCCGCAACTGCTCGAAGACAAAGAACGAACCCTGCACCAGCGGCTGCGTTCGCTCAAGAGCGTAATCGTTGCCTACTCCGGCGGTGTGGATTCGGCATACCTGGCCTACGCGGCGCATGCCGTATTAGGACCGGAGATGCTGGCAGTGATCGCCGATTCTGCCAGCCTGGCGCGCTCGCAATTTAAAGATGCGCAGGATTTCGCTCGTGACCACGGGATCCCCTTACGGTCGATCGAGACCCACGAGCTGGAGCGTGAAGAGTACGCAGCCAACGGCGCCGACCGTTGTTTCCACTGCAAAGACGAGCTGTTCAGCATGCTCGAGCAGGAGCTGGAGCGCACCGGCTTTGAAGCCCTCGCCTATGGTTTGAACCTGGACGATGGCCAGGACTTCCGTCCCGGCCATAAGGCGGCGGCCCAGCACCGGGTGGCCGCGCCCTTAGCCGAGGCCGGACTCACGAAGGCGGATGTTCGTGCCCTGGCCCAGCGCGCCGACCTGCGTGTTTGGGACAAGCCGGCCTCGGCGTGCCTCTCCTCGCGCATGGAGTATGGGCGCAGGGTGACTCCGGAGGCGCTGCGCATGATCGAGCAGGCAGAAGATTCGCTGCGCGGCCTGGGGCTCAAGCGCTTCAGGGTGCGCCATCACGGCACCATCGCACGCATTGAAATTGCGGAGGAGGAAATGGCCGGCGTGCTTCAACTGGGGCGAATGAAGGCCATGGCTGCGGTTGTCCGCGCCGCCGGTTTCCGCTACGTTTCCCTCGATTGTGAAGGATACCGTTCCGGTTCGATGAACGAGGTGCTGCCCATCGAGGTCCTGACCGGCTTTCAAGGCGGTGGCGGCGGGTGAGTCAGGCTATGCGGATCGGGTATCTGGAATGCTTTGCCGGGATAAGCGGTGACATGTTGATGGCGGCGCTGGTAGACGCCGGCGCACCCATCGAAGTGCTGCAGAAAACCGCAGCCTCCCTGGGCCTGGGAGCGGAATTACGCCTGTCCCGGGTAAGCCGCAGCGGTATTCAATCGACCAAGATCGATGTGATGGTCGAGGGCAAGTTGCATGAGCCCGCCGCAGCGACGGGGCCCGTCGAACACGTACACGACCACCATCACGACCATGATCATCACCATGCGCATCAGCATGGCCGCAGCCTGCCACAGATTCGCAGCCTCCTCATGGCAGCGGATCTGACCCAGCGGGCGCGCAACCTTAGCCTCAGCGCCTTCACCTTGTTAGCCCAGGCGGAGGGTCGCATCCACGGCGTTCCAATGGAAGAGGTTCACTTCCATGAAGTGGGCGCGGTGGACGCCATCGTAGATGTCGCCTGCTCCGCCGCAGCTGCCGATGCCCTCAATGTGGACGGATGGTACTGCTCCCCCATCAATGTTGGGAGTGGTTTCGTCAACTGTGCCCACGGACGTTTTCCCGTACCCGCGCCCGCGACCGCGGAATTGCTCAAGAACGCCCCGGTGTACTCCGCCCACGTGCAGCTTGAGCTGGTTACACCGACCGGAGCCGCTTTGCTGCGGGCGCTGGACTGCCGATTTGAATCCACTCCGGTCATGCGCACGCACTCGATCGGCTACGGCGCAGGCACTCGAAATCCCGAGCGCTTTCCTAACGTCGTGCGCGTCAGCATCGGTGAGATCGCGCACACGCCAGGGTTCAACCCGGAGACGATAACGGTGCTCGAGTGTGCCGTGGACGACCTGAGTCCGCAAGTCCTGGCGCACACCGCGCAGCTGGCCCTGGACCAGGGTGCGCTGGACGTGATGAGCGCGCCGGTGACCATGAAGAAGGGTCGTTTGGGAACCTTGCTTACGGTGCTCTGTAAGCCTGCGGATGCAGGCCGGCTGCAGCACTTGCTATTTCGCGAAACGACGACGCTGGGTATCCGCGTACGCGAGGAGAACCGGGTCGTTCTGACGCGGGAGTCGACGGCGGTGCAAACAGAATTTGGCGTGATTCAGGTCAAGTCCGGTTCCTGGCAGGGAGAAGAATGGAATGCGGCGCCTGAATTTGAGGATTGCCGCCGTGCGGCGGCGGCTTTCCAGGTGCCGCTGAAGACGGTCATGCAGGCAGCGTTAGCTGCCTGGCGAGCCCGGCAAATAGGACCAGTCAGTACGGTGGAGGCTGGTTCCCGATCATGACCGGCGAAACCATCCTCGAGATGCTGCAGCGGGTGCGGGACGGCGGCCTGCGGCCTGAAGAAGCCATGGAGCGGCTGGCAAACCTGCCCTATGAAGAAGCCGGCTTTGCCAAGATCGACCATCATCGCCGCTTGCGCACCGGGCTGCCGGAGGTTATTTACGCCGCAGGAAAGACGCCAGCGCAGGTGGGAGAGATCTTCTTTCGCATGGCGGCGATGGGGGGCAATGTGCTTGCCACCCGCGCCGATGAGGCTGCCTATGCCGCGGTGAAAGCGCTGGTTCCAGAGGCGCAATATCACTCTGTGGCTCGCATTATCGAGCTGCGCCAGGCGCAGTCTGCCAACCAAAGCACAGGTTCACTTGCTGTGCTCTGCGCCGGGACCAGCGACTTGCCGGTAGCCGAGGAAGCGGCGGTGACAGCCGAGGTGATGGGTGCGGATGTGCGGCGAATTTATGACGTAGGGGTTGCCGGACTGCATCGCCTGCTGGCGCACCGGGACGAAATCCGCGAAGCTGAGGTCGTGATTGTGTGTGCCGGTATGGAAGGCGCACTGCCCAGTGTGGTGGGGGGAATGGTGGGAGCGCCGGTCATCGCCGTACCCACCAGCGTAGGCTACGGCGCGGCCTTTGGGGGCATCGCAGCCCTGCTGGGGATGCTGAATTCATGCTCTCCCAATGTCAGCGTGGTGAACATAGACAACGGCTTCGGCGCCGCCTATGTCGCGTCGACGATCCTGCGCCGGATCCATGGCCAGGCCGCCCGGACGGCGGAAACCGCCGCCCACAGCGGCAATCGCTCCTAATCGCAATTTCTCACCAGGGACCAGAAATCTCTCAGTAACGGACCAGAAAAAAGTGGGTGGCCCAGGTCTCGCTTTTGAGACCTGGGTTTCTCCTCGCCACTGATTTATCAACGGGAAAGCCGATTTTCCGGTTGCCCGGCTTCGCAACATGAAGGTATCTTAAGAAACTCAGGAGAGCCATGGCATCCACGGTTTGGAAGGGCTACATCTCGTTTGGCCTGGTGTCGGTGCCGGTTCGGCTTTACGCGGCAGCACGTGCGGAGCATGTCAGCTTCAACCAGATCCACGAACCTTGCGGCTCACGGATTAAGCAACAGACCGTTTGTCCGGTTTGTGACCGGGTGGTGGAGCGGAATGAACTGGTGAAGGGGTACCAGGTAGATCGCGACGCGTATGTCCTGGTATCTGGGGACGAACTGAAGACCCTGGAAGCTGATTCCTCCGAAGCGATGGAGATAGCTCAGTTTGTCAGCCTGAGCGAGGTCGATCCGATCTATTTCGAGTCGTCTTTCTATTCTGCGCCCGAAGATCCCGGCCGGCGCGCTTACGGATTATTGCTGCAGGCGATGGAGAAGTTGAACGTAGCGGCGATTGCCAAGGTTACGCTGCACCAGCGGGAGCAGATTGTGCTCATGCGGCCCTATCACCAGGGCATCATTCTGCATACGCTGTATTTCCCAGCTGAGGTTCGTGAGATCAGCGAATACGGCAAGACCGAGAACATGACCCTGCAAAAGCCGGAGATAGACCTGGCGGAACAGTTTATCCGGCAGCTCACGGCGAAGTTCGAGCCTGAGCAATACAAAGATGAATATCAGCAGCGCGTCCTGGACATGATCGAAACAAAACGAGCCGGGCAGGTAGTTGCCGGCCAGCCGCTTAAGCCCAAGCTGGCTCCGGTGATCGACCTCATGGAAGCCCTCAAGAAGAGCATCGCGGAGCGGGGCAGTGGCGCTGCTGCTGCCCCTGCCTCAGCGCCCGCACTGGTAGAGCCGTCCAAAAAGAAGGCGCCGAAATCAGCCCCTGCAGCAGAGGCCAAGCCGGCCCGCGGGCGCAAGACCGGCTAGCTCGAATATCGCCTGCTTTGTCCCCATCGTCCCCTCGCTGGTGAGCAGAATCACCTCGTACTTGGTCGACATATCCATAGAAGCAACCGCACAGCCGTCCTTGAATGGTACGGGCTCAAGCCCGTACATGACCCAAGGTCATCTCGAATTCGCCTAGGGTACAGCGGCGGATCGGTGTAGCCCCGGACTTCAGTCCGGGGGAGCGGGTTTTCAAACCCGCTTAAATGCTCCCGCAGAAATTTGAGGGCTTTACAGGCTGGAGAAAAAACCAAGGTCTTTGAAGGGTACGGCCTTTAGGCCGTACGTAACCAATCTAAAAATCAGTACGGCTTTTAGCTGAGGGTTAGGATTTCACTGCGAAACCGACTTTTTCCGCAGACTCTTTAGAAGCCCTGGTGCATATATTTTGCTAAACCCCGATAGGATTTCGAGCCTGCAAGAGAACAGGGCTTTGTATCAGGGCACGACTTTAGTGGGGCCGAAAACAATTGAGAATATGTCGGGCTTTCAGCCCCTGAGGGCTCATTTCGTCGCAGCTATAGAATTTCTCAGCATCCCATTAAACGGCAACCACAGAAACTCTGGCAGCCAGCAAAACGAGAGCGATCCATAAAAGGTCTGCTCCCAGCAGATGTGTGATCTGCAGCCAGAGGGGGGCGAGCAGAGCGACATCCGCAACCCCGAGCGCAAACTGCAAGGTCAGCAGCGACAACACTCCCAGCGCCAGTGTGCGGTCTGCGGGGCGTGGAAGGCTCCGTAGCAGCAGCCAGACAATGAACACGCCTGCGATCACCGCACTAACAGGGTGAAGAATGCGCAGACGGATCAACCAGTCTGTCCCGTTCGACAAGTCCTGAGCCAGGGCAGCGCGTACAGAGGTAGCGGGGAAGAGCGTATCGCTGAGCGCAGCCAATGTTCCACTCACGCCCACCATCAGCGTCGCAATGAGACCGGTGACGGCCAGCGGCAGTTGCTTAAACTGCACTGTGCGGCGGTTGCAAGCGTCCCCTTGGGAAACAAAATGCGCAGAAAGAGCAAGCGCGGCTAACAACAGCAATGTGTTGGCCAGGTGCAGCGAGAGATAGACAGCGCGTGCGGGCGAGCGGTTGTCCGCAGTGAGCCGCAACAGAACAAGCAGGGCCCCAAGAAGCGCCTCGTTGAAGATGAGTACTGTCGCTGCGACGACGGCGATACGCGCCAGGTGTCCCCTTGCCGTGCTCCGGAAAACCCATACGAGAAGAACCAGCACAGCAATCACGGTGATGCCGGCCGTCATGCGGTGGGTGAGCTCGATCAGAGTAGCCACTTGCGGATGGGTCTGCACCACGACCCCGTTGCACAGCGGCCAATGATCACCACAGCCGGCGCCGGAGCTGGTGGCGCGGACCACCGCGCCCCACAAAATAGCCGCCACATTGTAAATCAGAACTGCCCAGGCAAAGCGGGGGAGGAGAGCCGAGGCACGAGACGTTTTCATTGTCGCGGTGGCAAAACTCATAGGTACCCTCTTCTTATCTTACCCGGTCATCTCCCTGCCGCGCCGGGTGGCGCGCACACGGCTTTGATGAGGGTCACCCGCAGGCCGCTTCTTCCAGTTCCGGCATGCCATCGATGCGGCAGCCCGCCGGGGTGTGACAGCGTCTTTCAGGAGAGGTTTCTAGCACCATCTCCGCTGCACCGAACTGTTACCAGGTTATGTGTCACCAGCTTATGTCCAATGCGCCCCGCTTATTCCGCTACTGTTGAGTGCTGGTCCCGGTCAACGGAACACGGATGAAACCCGTATCGCCGGCGAGGGAATAGAAGCCGGTGATCACGCCTGCATCGTTGATGCTGGTCGGCTGGGTGCTGATCCTTGGCTCGGATAAGCCTTCCGGGGGATCGAAGGTGGTGATGGTTCCATAGGGGTTGCGTACAAAGCCGTGCTGGGCTCCAGCCGTGTCCGTGTAGGCGCCTGTAACATCCCCAACCTCGTTTATCGCGATGTGATTTTCGGCTATCGCCCCGGGCAATTGAAAGACGCTCACCACACCCTCGGGCGACCTCACAAAGCCGCCCGTCTCATATGTGGTGCAGAGGGCGTAGTACCAGCCCGCGATCGTGCCCTCGGCATTGATAGTCTCGGGAAAGGTCGCTGCGGTGCAAGCCGCGGACGAAGGAAGACTCACTGCGAACGTGAAGTGATAACCGTCCGGGTGTGCCACAAAACCAATCGTTGCTAGAGAGGTTGCATAGCCAACCACGGAGCCGCTCGAATTGATGGCTGTTGCCACGGTTGTATCGCCAAACGAGATCTGTGGGCTGAACATGCCCTCGCGTGAGCGGGTGAACCCGTAAGAAGTCGAGTTGGCGTTGTATACAGTTCCCACAATATCGTCAAAGTCATTGATACTTATGGGAAATCCTGCCGGAGCGTTCCCAGCTTGAGGAGGTGGATCGAAGGTGATGATGCGGCCGTCAGCATACCTGAGAAACCCCTGCGGTTGATTGCCCGGGGCCTCTGTCGTCGATTCATAGAATCCGGTAATATCACCGGCCGCGTTGATGCTCTCCGGTTGGGTCCAAACGGCTCCCGCAACGCGGAATGTGTCGATCGTTCCGTCCGCCGTGCGTATAAACCCGTGCGCCTCGTTGTACGTTACGAGGTAGTAGCCGGTGACGGTCATCGAGGAATAGACGGCTATCGGATAGGTATCTAGGGCGGCCGGAACCTTGAATGAAATGAAGTTGGCACCGCCATTGATGTTGCTTCCCTGCGCAACGCCGGTGAGCGAGCCAAGAACACAGAAGGCAGCCGCAATAGAATGCGAAATCGTCATGAAAGATTCTCCAGGTAGATACAGTCGATGGGCGCGATTCCGATGTTCTTTGCGGCCGGCAAGACGGAGCCGGAAGAATCGAGAAAAGGGACGCTCCGCCCCGTTTATCGTCGGCCGGTGAACATCCATGAGGCCCCGATCCGCGCCGTGATATTCGCTCTTCCCGAATAGAAACATACCGGCTACGGGATGTCCTTACCCAACGGGGATGAGGGACCATCGAAATGATTTGGGAGCAGGTGCTCTGCGCTCGTCGAAACCGAACCGCAGGGCTCCCGGACGATGTGCAATCCGGAAGCGGATTCCGAACGTCCTGCAAAGTCTGATTTTTTGGTAACTTCCCCTGCCGAGAGGTCAGGGCCGGCGATTTACCGATAATCCCGTTTTCCGAGAAGAAGCAATCTGGCCAGCGGGCCATATCTTTCGCATGAAGCAGCGGCAACGGCGTGCAATAAACTTCCATTCATGGCGCACTCGCGACTTTCGAGGTTGAAGAACCGGCTGCATTCTTTGTGGAAGTGGCTACTTTCTTTCAGAACAAACGATTGGCAACTGGACGACTACCCGATAGGAATACGGAAGCAACAGAACAATGGCAATTTACCTCTCGCGGCTGCGCGCTTTATCTCGCACAGGTACGTTGCCCATATCTTGAACGCGGCGATCACAGGAAGCGGCGACACACCATCGGCTGCCAGAGAGAAACTCAAAGAGAGTTTCGGGACGGCCCGTAATCGGCGGCTGGAAGATGGCAAACCTTTAGTGCGTCCGGGGAGGTCATGGCCGCTCGAGTTCGCTGCTCAAGAGCAAGTAAATAAGCATGAGGCGCTGAGCGCCGATTTCATCCGTCGCGTTCTGGATTTGGATTGGGCCTGGATTTCAGACGAGTCCAGTTTGTGGGAGTTCCATGCGGATAGTGACAACAGTCGACTGAATGCAAAGATCATGGAAGTTTACGGAGTGGATGTGTCAGATATTCAGTCGGGCCGACTAGCGGCCATATTTGAACGAATCGCGCAATCGTGAAGAGAACCGGCGCCATCGGCGAGTACTCCGCGTTCGGCTAAAAGGTCTTTGTCAAGCTGCACCAAAGAAGCTCCCGAAAAGTTTTCGGTAACTTCCCGACACGGCGAACGGTTGAGGCACGGCAAGTTACCGACAATCCCGCTTTGCGGGAACTCGGTGCCTTGACCAGAACGCCATCCTTGCGGGCGGTCTGATCTGGTCAACTGATAGGCTGTGGAAATGGATGAAGCGGCTGCCAATACTGCGAATCGGATGCACCCGAATGATCTGCGACGGATAGTCGGCTTGGCAGGAGCAGCGACGGCCGCCACCGCGTTTTCCGTCGCGGTTCTTGGCTTCATTTTGCTTGAGGCTAGTTTTAGAACTTGGACCGTCGGGCGTTTTTTTCAAAATCGCGCACAAGTCTTTGCTGATCTATTCCTCGTATTAGCAGGCTGCTCTGCCCTTACGCTGATCCTTTCCCTTCTCGGTAAAGATAACGGGCGCCGTGTGGGAGCGGCGTTCAGCATTGCAACTTTTGCTCTAATCATCTTTATCTTCTGGCTTGAAACGTAGGACAAACTCCAAAACCTGTCTCACCCGGAACGCGGCATATGCATGCCTAAGCCGAAAAAATTCGGGCCGAAAGGTTGCCGTCGTTGCTGTGTTGGCAATGATCGGTCAGCCGCGAAAACGGCTACTCTGCTTAATTGCCTTGAAAGTCTCGTTTTCGGTAACTTCCGCTGCCACCAGCCGGGGCAAGAATCGCGGTTATACCGCAGGGTGATCTCAAATGCAGCAACGCATCCACTAGGTAGATCAAAGTGACTAGATGGGGTCCATCTAGTCCGTTGGTGACCTGACGAATTGGTCGTCGCGGAGCCCGATTACGGCCGGATCTGCCCAGTTCAAGTGGTTGAGAGGATCTCGTCTTAAATGGATGGCCGCCAATGTAGGTTCGCCGTTGCAAGCAATCTCAACAAGACCGCGACTGATCAAAACTACAACCGTCCGGGTGACTGATTGGCCCTCTAATGCCCAAATCCAACGACCTCTTCTATCGAGCCGTCCCTCAACGTCCAGATAGCGAATGAGCACTTGTGTGGCATCCATGTGAATTTCCAAATTCCAAACTTAGATCTTGAATCGACGGAGCGGCGAGCTGTAGAGTGAGCAATCGATTCATGAGACTCGCCAGTTGAGTCATTTGTCGCCGCCAAGACTTGTCTTCTAAATGGTGAAATTGTAAGACCGACCGTTTCAAGATTTGATTTTCTTGAGCGCCGGTTTGCATCTTGGAGGCCGTGACGGACAAGAGGCGGAGCTGATCTCCGATATACGCGCAACTCTACGCCGAGGGTCACCCCATCCAGGTGCTTAAGCGCATTCAGCTTGCGTGTAAAAAGTAATGGGAAGCATCCCGAAGACGGCAGCCTGGCGTGGCCGCACCGAGCCCATCCGAATGAACTTACCTATAACCCGTTTACAAGGAACGCCGCTTTACACTATCGGCATGCGAGTCTTCGGTAGACACGTCTCCAATTGGTGGCTCGTAGCCACCGCACCGCTGTTCTTACTGGCGTGCCCAGCATTGTTAATGCTGTTCTTCATGGGAAACAATCTCGCTATCGGGCTTTTCGGGCCGCCGGCAATCTGGAATCGGCCCTGGGGATTCGCCGCCGCGTTCTGACCTGTTCGGCACGTACCAGGAGGCGGATCGAAACTTAGAACGGAGAATTGAGTCGAAACAGCCCGCTAGCATCACGCTACTGGCGGACGGGTCAATGATCGTGTCGTCCTTGCCGTCACAGTCTAAGTTAACGACATGCACTCTGTCGGCAAGGGGATTCTGGGGTGGTCCTTACGGTCGAAAGATAGACATCAGATTCCCGCCCGACAAAACAACGTCTGACGGTGGTGCAGTCACTTGTGACAAAAGCTCCTATTGGTCTGTTCAGCTAACTGGCCGTTCAAGGCCATACGGCCTCTACATGTCAGTAGGTGATCCCGATTCAGGCACCGGTATATGGTTCAAGCGAAAATAACGTTCTGGTGACCCATACTCCCGTGAAGTCGGCTTTTGAGTATTAACTTGACCGTGCCGTTCCAGCTGGACTGAAGTTTGCCCAAATCCAATTTCCGGGAACTTCGTCATGCGGACCACGCTTTTTCATCGACGATTACTTCCTGTTTGCCGACCTCCAACCGGGGCTGCGAACAACTTGCAGCGAGACGCAATGGGCGCATGGGCTGGGATTTCTTGAGAAAAGACGCAGTAAAGCGATTGCTTCCAACGAAATCGGGGTAATATCACATAAACCTCGCAAGAGTAACCTCCTCCAAAGTCCCCACGCGAGTCCACGGAGGCTCTTTGACGATGCTGTCGATGAGTTCTATACGCAGATGCGCGCTCTGTCTGGTGGTCGCAACATTACCGGTTTCACTCCATGCCCAAGGTCGTAACCCAAAAAAAGATTCGGACGAGCCGCCGGTACAGGGCAGCACGGTCGGATACATCGATAACGCCGTAGTAGGTTCTCAAGTCCGCGTGCGCTTTGACGCCATCTTTGGCGACAGTCAAATTGACATGGCCGAGTTTTTGTTTGCACAAAGCGGTTCCAACGGTGGTACGGCGGCCGGCCCAAAGCCAGGCTTGGCATCGAATCTGAATTTCCAGCAACTCTACATGTACGGCGAGTATGCCCCGAAGAAGTTTCTGTCCTTTCTGGTTAATGTTCCAGTGCGCTGGATTCAGCCGCTGGGTTTCGACCCGGCAACCCTCTCCAGCGGAGAAGTTGGTTTCGGCGATCACGGAGGCCTATCGGACGTTTCCGCGGGATTCAAATTGGCGGCGCTGGCTTCAGAACGGCAGTATCTTACGTTCCAGTTTGTAGGGACGTTTCCGTCTGGCGATTCCGGCAAGGGCCTGGGTACCGACCACTATACAATTGCGCCTACGCTGCTTTATTACCGGAAGGTTACGGACCGCTTTACCTTGGAGAGTCAATTTGGCGACTCACACCCCATCGGCGGCGACACTCCGGGGTTTGCGGGGGATGTGGTTGAGTATGGCGCCGGACCGAGCTACGTTGCGTACAAGAGCGACAAGGTGCAGTTCACACCTGTGATCGAATTGGTCATTTGGAAAATCTTCGGGGGCATGTGGAACGACCCCACAACGCCGGCGAATATGAGTACTATCAGTTCCGCGGACGCCAACAACATCATCAACCTGAAATTCGGGGCCCGGACCACCATTGGAAAGAACACTTCCTTTTATGTTGGTTATGGTCACGCTTTGACTTCCGCTAATTTCTGGTACCAACAGATTCTGAGGGTTGAGTACCGCCGCAGCTTCTGATAAGTGCCTCGCAGAAGTCCGCCCATTCGCAAGAAACCCGGATCAAGAAAGCAGATGAGGGAATCACGGCGCCCTGGGATCGGGCTAAGTAGCAGCCGGGGCAGAGGTCAAGCCCAGAACTCATTTTGGAGATGCGGGCTTGGCGTACTTTCGGCTAAGTTTGTCGATCCAGCTCTGGATCATTGTGATCTTGTAACGCAGGTCTTCCAGTCCCGGGCTCGGCTTGGCAAGGTCGTCAGCGAGTTCGTTTGCACGGACGCTGGCTTTCTTCGCCTGCTCAACGTCGCTGACTTTTTTCGGCTGCTCAGAGCGGTACTCGTTTCCCAATTCCCGAGCCAGATTGTTGTAATAAGTTGCCGCCTCTGTCTTGTATTCGTAGTTTGCCGGATCTTTCTGCAGTAATTCATCCGCGATTTTAGTGGCCTGTCCGATCGATTGCACGGCTTGCTCAAACAGCCCTTTCCGATCCAGATAGAGCCCAATATTGTTGTCCACCCGGGCCAACTCTTGCTCCGGTGCCGGCTCTACCTCCATGGTTGCCGAAAGCTCCGGCGTCGTGTGGCCCGCGCCCACCAGCGGCTTCAACAACTCAACCGCGAGTCGGGAGTCCGGTTCGGGGTCGGCCTGGTTTTCGTATTGAAGGAGCGCGCGGTCATAGTAACTGCGCGCCAGATCCTGCTGGTAGTCACGGATGGCGGTCGCATTTTGATGGAGATCCTGCTGGATTGTGATGGCTTGGTTGAACTCATTTTGCGCGTATGCAGCGGTGTATTGAGCGGGCTTTTGCTGGCTCGCCGGCCAGAGGCGGAGCGTCTCGCCGATCGAATTGTGGCAGTAACCGAGTTTTTGCCGGTAAACCTGGTTTGTGGGATGTTCCTCGGAGAGCTTAGCAAACTGGGTGACGGCCAAAGTGTATTCATTCATGGCATCTTGATTCATTAAGCGAACGAGATCGATGTCTCCGAGGCGCAGGTGCGCCATTGCCATGTTCTTTCTAGCGTCTTCGCTATCATGAGTTGCATGGAGGAGGGCCTCGTAAAAGATCTGCGCCTTTTCCTGAAGTTGTCTGCGGAGTTCCTCTGTCTCCGGTGATTCTGACAGTTCCTTGTTTTGTTGAGCGCTCACCGAAGAGAGGCTCTCATCCACAGCTTTCTCCGCCAGCTTCAGGTTCTGGTCAGCGCGGTCTCGCTCACGCGTGATGCGTCTTAGCTGAATCGTTTCTGTGACGGCAAAGCCGGCAAGCAACAGCAATGCCGCAGCCGCCATCGCAACCCCCAGCCGATGCCTGCGAATATACTTCCGTGCGCGATAGCCGGCGCTGGGCGCATGGGCAGACACCGGTTCATGGCGCAGATAACGTCCAATATCGGCGGCCAGCTCCGAGGGCGAGCCATAGCGCCGATTGCGGTCTTTCTCCAACGCCTTGAGCACGACGGCATCGGGATCGCCGCGCAACTGCCGCGCCAGCGATGGCGGATCTGTGCCCCGATTCTGCGCCGTGATGGCCGAGTCGCCGCCCTGGGCGAGGATTCGCGAACTGGGCCGTGGCACATCCTGTTCGCGCAGCCGGCGCAGCATTTGTTCGTAGGCCAGCTTCTTCAAATCAAGTGGCAGCGCGCCCACCAACATTTGATAGAGCACCACGCCCAGCGAGTACACATCGGTGCGGGTATCGATATCCTCGCCACCCGAGTCGGCCTGCTCCGGGCTCATGTATTCGAGCGTGCCCAGTACTGCGCCCACGCGCGTGAATATGCTGCCATCTGTGAGCCGCTGCGAAGTAGCCTTGGCCAAACCGAAGTCGATGATCCTGGGCATCGGCTTGCCATCCACGTCGCTCACCAAAATGTTCGACGGCTTCAGGTCGCGATGGATGATGGCCTTCTGGTGCGCGTGCTGCACTCCTTCGCAGACCTGGATGAAGAGTTCCATCCGCTGCCGCGTGGTCAGCTTGTGCCGGTCGCAGTAAGTAGTAATAGGCGTGCCCGCGACGTACTCCATGGCGAAGTAGGGCCGTCCCTCGGGCGTGGAGCCGGTATCGAAAACCTTGGCGATCGCAGGATGATCCATCAACGCCAGTGCCTGCCGCTCAGACTGGAAACGCGCCACCACTTCGCGCGTATCCATGCCTGCCTTGATCAGCTTGATGGCGACCCGGCGGCGCACCGGCTCCTTCTGCTCTGCGAGCCAAACCTCGCCCATGCCGCCCTCGCCAATGAGCTCAAGCAGATAATAGGAGTCGATTTTGCGGTTCGGCGGAGCCAGCACTTCGTCAGTGGTCGGCTCGCCGATAGCCGGCGTCGACAGAAAATTTCCAGCCTCTTCATGTTCGGCGAGCAGCCTTTCCACCTCAGCGCGCACATGCACATCGCTGCAGCGTTCCTGAAGAAACGAGAGTCGCCGTGCTGGTTCGTCATCCAGCGCAGCCTCAAACAGCTCTTTGACCCTCTTCCAGTTATCGGGCGTGGTAGCCATGGCTCGTCTTCATGTCTCCGTGGAGCCAGGCTTTGGCCATGCTCCAGTCCCGCTTGACTGTCTTGGCCGAGATGCCCAACAGCTCGGCAGTTTGTTCAACGGTCAGACCGCCGAAGAAGCGCAGTTCCACGATCCGGCTCTGCCGTGGATCCAGCTTCGCCAGCCGCTCCAGGGAGGCATCCAGCCGCACGAGTTCCGAGGATTGTTCGGGGGAGAATACCAGGGCCTCATCCAAAGGCACCGACATCATTCCGCCGCCGCGCTTGTCGCGCAAGTGTCCGCGTGCGTGGTCGATCAGGATCCGGCGCATGGTTTGCGCTGCGATTGCGAAGAAATGGGCCCGGCCCTGCCAGTCAACCGCCCGTTGCTCGATGAGCTTGAGATAGGCCTCATGAACCAGAGCGGTGGGCTGCAGGGTGTGCTCTTTGCGCTCGCGCCGCATGTATCCGGCTGCCAGGCGGCGCAACTCGTCGTAGACGATGGGAATGAGCTTTGCAGCCGCATCGTCGTCGCCTTTGACTAACTGCCCCAGCAGCGCTGTGACATCGTCGCGCGCTCGATTCTCCATCGCCCCGGAGCCTCCCACCTAATTTTGTCGGCAATTGTATTCCATTCCCTGGCAGATCACCGGTTTATGAACCACGCAGCCGGGCGCGGCCCAGGCAAATCGGCGCCCCGCGAATCCCCATGACCCCGTTTCCCAATGGACATCGCGTATCCAGGTGAGCACGATTCAATCTGAGTTTCGTGGGTTGGACCGAGCCTAAATCTGAATGCAGGGAGGATGTTATGGAGAAGCACGTGAGCTTTGTTTCGGTTCTGATGGTTGCTTTCTGCGTTACGGCGTTCGCCAGGGAAAAGGAACACCGGGAGGTGAAACAGCAGCCGGCCGCCGGGTTTGCCACGGCTTACACCAAAGTAGTCAAAGGAGCCGAGCGCTTTGAGAATGCCAACTATTTCACTTTGATGGCTGCGGATGGCATTCACAAAGTGGCTCCCAAAACCCTTTACGAACGGCTGCAGGCAGCCGTCGCAGCTAACGAGCGGTACAAGGCCCTGTACCTGGCTCGCATCTTCAGTGACCTTAAACCAGATGCTCCCGCCGCCTGGAGCAACCGCGCTCGACTGGCCTCGGCCCTTGGTCTGGCCGAAGAGGCCTCCGCCTGCGAGCAGAACGCCAGGAATCCATCCCAGCGCGTGCATGTTCCATTGGCAGATATTCTGCCCGGGACGGGGCTGGGGACAAGACCGACAACGCTCTCCGACTGGGCTGCAGCTACGGCTTTGCTCTCCGACGGCATCGCGGAGAAAGAAGGGAAGCAGGACTTAGTGTCTTTTAAGGATCTGGTCAGCGGCATTCACCAAGCGACGGAGGAAGAAATCGCCGAGCGTGACCAGGATAATCGGGACGCGGGACTTAACCCTTCGGGTCCGTGGGCCGATCCCGAGCCTGTCCAGTTGCGTCACGTCCTCGCGAATGCGTTTGATCTGCGCAGCGCCGACCCTATGCATGACAAGTCCGTCAGCAAAGGCGGCATGTTCGCGGCGATGATGATGGCTGGTCTTTCGGGGATGCAACAGAACATGAATCCGGCGGTGGCCCAGCAAACCATGGGTGTAGCGCAACAGATGGCCGGACGCGCCAGCCAAGTTCCCAGCCACTACCAGGGCGGAAGCTATACCCGGGTGGTCTTCGACAACGGAAAGGAAGTCGCCACACCGGACCATCCGCAAACCAGCGGCGAAGATGAAACCGTTGGAAAGCCGCTGCCCTTCCTGTGGGCCTCGGGAGGATCGACGGAGCCGTACTTCACCGGATACTGGAAGTCCAACGACGGGATGAAAGTGAAGAAGATCACCGCGTCGAATCTGGACGACGAACACAACTCGCGCGCCAAGCGCTACCGGCCACCTACAGAGTTGAGGTTTCCTAAGCTGATGAGCCTGTGCACGAGTTCGGGCGCGGAGAACACTTTCTGCTCGAATCCGCTCTCACTCATGGAACTGCTGCTTACTAAGGCCGACGTGGCCACTCTCGCACCCGAACTGAGTTCGAATCTGGTAGATCTGGATCGGTTCCGCCAGCAGTATGACTCCGGCACCCTGAATCTTGAGCCGGGGAACGGCGGGCACAATCGCGTTTGGGGTGGAGACGACGACGGCGCGATGTACGAATTGAATCTAAGCTCTACATCCTGGTTGATCTCGGCACGGTAAATGGAATCGGAATCACTACTTCTTCAGTCCCGGAGGCGCGATATGAAACACCAAACGCCGAATGTGCTCCTCAGTGTGACACTGCTGGCCGCAATGTCAAGCATGGCATGGGGCCAGCAGTGCTCGGACTGGTCGCCCGAATTCGACCAGATTGACGACCCTGTTGCGCTGCAACAATTGCAGTCGGCACGCAGCGAGGGCTGGCCCAACTTAAACCCCCAGATGAATGGCGGGATCAGCCTTCAGCAGGGAATTCAGTCGCTCGACCAGGCCATTCAGCAATTCCAGCAACAGCTCCAGCAGGCCCAACAAGCTTGGCTGGCGACAAGATCAGGTAACGCTCCAATGCCGAAAATGAATGGGACGGAGTGCAGAAATTCAAACAACATGGGCGCTGCGATGGCCGCCGCATGCGAAGTGGACAATATGCACAATGCCATCCTTGCGGCACAGGGCACGATCGACCTTGCTCGTTGCCGGGCCGGAATGCCGGCAGCTTCTCACCCATCGTTCGACTCGATGGGTTCGGGAACCTCTGATCCAGGTGGTGGGTTCGGAAGTCATGCAGCGTCGTTTGAATCCGGAGCGGCTTCCGTCGCGGGGTTGAACGTCTCCAAACGGTCAGGGATGGTGAACTCGGTGACGAAGGGCTGGCGCCCTCCGGCCGAACAGCAGCAAGCACAAGATTCTCTTGCGCAGAGCGCCGCCATGGCCGACCCATTCGCGGACTCGGAGTCGAACAGCAGCGCTACAAGCTCTTCCGGCAGCGTGGCAAGCAGCGATGCGCCCAACTCGGATGACATTGCATCATCGGGGAATGCCACAAATCCGAGCCAGTGGAGCGATTCCTCCGCAGCTGATTCCGGGACGCGGAATGATGCGGCATCTTCTACCGACGTTGCCGTCGCCACGCCTCCGCAGGCCATAACTAGCGCAGTACCTGATGCGGACACCGCGAATAGCTCAGATAGTTCTGTCGCTCCTGTGGCCGAGATTCCGGAAGTCTCAAGCTCGAGCGAGATTGCGAACTCTGACCCGAATTCTGCACTTCCGTCGTCTTCAGCCGCGCTTCCCTTGGCGGCGGACGACTCGGCATCATCTCAGTTCCACGTTCCGTCCTCTTTCGACTCCGGTTCCCCTTCCGTGATCGTTGCTGATTCTGCCAATCCTGATCAGAGCGATTCTCTGCTTGGCCAGGAAACCGAAGCGCTTCAGTGGGTAAACAACAAGTTCAATGAAAACTCGGCATCTAAGTATGTTACGGATCAGGGAGTCCAACAGATTGGAGCCCAGCATCAGCAAGGACTCAAACTGATTGACGACGCTACCGCCACAGGGATTTCAAGCACTGACGGCAATGCTGGCTACAACTCTACCGCAGTGCAGCAATTCAACTTCGACTTCAACAGTCTTGGCGTCGCCTCTGTCGAAGCGGTACTTCCCGGCTCAAAGTATCTTCAAGCCATCCCCAATGATCTTCCCGCATGGCAGCAAGCATTCCAAAACATGGGAGTGAAGGTTAAGACGAACATTCAATCGTATTTCAATTACTTCACGGGCACCCCTGGTTGTACTCTTTTCAGCACTGATCCGATGTGCTTAAAATGAAGCGCTCGGTCCATCCACGCTTAATGTGCGCCGTCTTCGCAGCCACGGTTGCCCCGTCATTGCATGCCGACGATACGCGAGACAGGCACGGCGGCGAGAGCTGGCGCCACACCCGCTCCCGATAGGCGCCTCCATCGACCGCAAATAGGGAACGAGAAGTCGGCCAGTGTTTACAAATCCAGTCAACTTGGAGTCAAAACCGACTTTTCGGACACGTGGTGGCGGCGCCTTCAGGCGAACCGCCTGAAAAGTCGTTTTCGGTAAGTCCCCGGCTCGGGCCTGGCCCGGAGGATGAACTTGCTGAAAACCCCGTTTCACGGGATTTTGGACGCCGGAGGGACCTCACGTTGGGTTTCATATAATGAGCGAGGTGCATGTCTCTGGGGACATCGAACCTACGGGCAATGAAATCGCATCCAGACTCGTGCTCTCCAAAGAGGTTCGGGGCGACGATGAAATCGACACAGCCCTGCTTCGTAAGATGACGGTCGATGCTGATTTATACATAAGGTCGTTCCCATGGTGCGATGCTGTGCTTGAATCGTATTTCGGTGGTGGCATTGGGGGAATATTCGCTGTCTTTTTCTTCCGCATCCGTCCGGAACGTTCTGAGGTGGATTCATGGATTTGGATCATGCTCGGGGACGTCCCTCCAGCTTACATGCCACTCAGCGATTGCAAATCACCTGGCGAGGCTTTTCGGCGGTACTTCTTCGGCATGAGCAAATGGGTTGAATCGGCCCGAAAGGGTCAATCAGGCTCGCCAGATCAGGGCATTCCTCCGGTGGATCTACCTGCAACCCCGGAATGGGCGCAGAAAATCAACCAGAAGCTTTACGGGTTGACGCTCACCGTCAAACATCTGTTCGAAGAACCCGGTGAAACGAACAAAAATCGTCTGCAACTGCCAAACATCCGGTGACGACGCGCCTCCGATAATTGGTTGCTGCGGGCAAGCAATTTACCGAGAATCCCGTTTTTCAGGAACGGTACATCAGCTTTGATCGGCCGCCTGTCCGAGAAACCGTATCGGCCTATCGGCTATGGATGAGAGGTGAATTTACCACTCACCGTGAGAAACGTGGGTCAGTTGTGGCTGGTCGGATCTTGAGGCTTAGCCGGTTGGGAACTTCAAGTGGAGTATCGATGCTGCCGGAGCGACCGTTAAGTGTATCCCATACGCCCAGATGGAGAAACTGATCGTTCTTCGACAGGTCAATCTCCTGCTCCACCATGATGGGAAGGGTAGGGCTGCGACGAAGTATATCGGCCGGGAGGGTCATCGTAATCTCCTCGGCTTTGTGCTCTACCATAGTCCCGTCACGATCTAGCCCTATGGCGGCGACACCCAAGACGATCTTGTGCGTCCCGTCGACGTCTCTGATCGTGAGTGCGTTGATTGGGAGCGTATAGCGAATCAGGAAGGGAACTGATTCCTTTTCGGCCTGGCGCAACGGCAACGAGCCTGAACCGCTGTCGAAATTGGCAATTGCGGAATCGGATGTGGGAACTACCCTCGCCTGAAAAATAATGGGGCGGTCGCGCAGTTCGCTAACTTCGAGCTTCTCTCCATTCCAGAGAAGACGCGTTCTGGCTCTGCTCGGTGGATCTTTCTGGCGAGCACTGCCGTCGGCGTAGTATCCCCTTCGGTAGCTGAGCTGGTGGGGGGCTCCGTCTACCTCCACACGTACCTTGTGCCATTTGTTATCGAAGCGCAGGTTATCTGGTGAATAGGTCAAAGTATAAAAGCTGCCATCCGACTCAAGAATATGATCTGTGATTTCTTCCAAACCATTGTTGTTGAAGAAGGCTTGTCCGCCCGTGGCCTGGCCCACATCGCTCATGACTAGGTGCTGCTTCGCTACCACCATTTGTGCCGTGGTGTCTGCGAAGAGCCCTCGCGCATCAATCGGGTAGATAGCGATGCGTTCCTGATCGAGCTCATCGTAGAGATTGCGCCAGGCAGCATCCTGGACCGGGATAGCGTCGGGCATAAGAAAACTCGTAGAACCGCCGGAGAACCAAAGAACATTCTTTCGACCGGGTAGTTGGCTCAAAGAGGCGGCTACCTGACGCAGTGTGTCGAAATCGGTTAGATGCTCGCGGTCATGCGGAGGGAACCTGGGAATCGCTTTGTGCACCGCATCCAGCAGCAGCTTGTGATCCGAAGTGAAGGGCTGCACCAGAAAACAGCCTGAGCCTGTACGCAGGTAGATGGCGAGAGGCTGTCCCTCCGCCTGCTCATTCAGAAACTTCGTGAGCTCGTAGTTGAGATACATCTGATCGGCCATTTCGAGGTTGCCAATGTCGATCAGCACGATATTCAGGACAGGTGGCAGATGCAGGAGATAGTCATTACTGTAGACGCCAGCCGCACTCGTAGACTGTATGGATGCTGCATGTATACCGGCGTGCTCTTCAAAGGACGCAATCGCCTGAGGTTGTTTGTTATCGAAGATACGAAAGACGGATTGCGGCAAGCCATGAACCGGATTGCCGTGCACATCCGTCACCGTGACATCGGTGAGGACCACACGAGTGTAGGTTTGAAATGAGTAGGTTGATTGGTCGGGCGGTGTCTGCGCTGCGGGCTGCTCCTGTGACTGCGCCGGGTGGAAAAGCGCTCCCGACCAGAGGAAGAGTGCCAGAGCCAATGTCGAGCTTCGCGGAATCATCGGCTACACTCCGCAACGCGCCTGCTGCACAACTCATTATGGACGAGTGAATGAGCTGGCAAGTTGCCGTATAACCAGCTTGTCTAAATTTCCTGAAAAGTCATTTCGGTAACTTCCCCGACTCGCCCCCGCCCGGGCGGGGCTGAATTTACTCAAAACCCGTTTTTCATCCACTAGGTCGCCGGTGCGCAGACCGTCGTTCGGCTCGAACTACTTCCAAATTGCCGATCTGGGAGCTACTTGAAAAACATCATGCCCTTCGTCGATTCACGTCAAACTAGGAATTGCTGACCTTGACAGCAGTGAGCTAAATTTCCTGCCGTAAGGTGCTAAGTATGGCCAAGCTTGCACCAATCACCATACTCACCGAGCCAGTTGGCAGTATCCTAAGGCTCGCTGAACTTGCCGACAGGGGCGACTGTTCCGCGTAGCAGTCGGATGGAGTCAAATGGCTGCCGTGAACTTGATTGGCTCGTACAACTACGCGCTCGTGGCGCTTTCGGTGTTGATTGCCATGTTTGCGTCCTACGCCGCTCTTGATCTCGCAGGTCGCGTAACGGCCACGGGCGGTTGGACTCGCGCGGTTTGGCTGCTGGGCGGGGCCGGCGCGATGGGGACTGGCATTTGGTCCATGCACTACATTGGGATGCTGGCGTTCGTCCTGCCGGTCCCCGTGGCCTACTATTGGCCGACCGTTCTGCTGTCACTGCTTGCGGCCATTCTCGCTTCGGTAGTTGCCCTGGGCGTGGTGAGCCGACAGAAAATGGGTGTCTCCCGAGCGGTCGCTGGAAGCGTCCTGATGGGTGCGGGTATTGCGAGTATGCATTACATCGGCATGGCCGCGATGCGTTTACCGGCCATATGCCGGTTTAATTCCTCCCTCGTCGTCATGTCCGTCGTGTTCGCGGTTCTGATTTCTTTCGCAGCGCTATGGATTACCTTTCACTTCCGGGATGAGAAAAAGGGGATCGGCTGGGAAAAGTTGGCCGGAGCCGTCGTGATGGGTGCCGCGATCCCCGTCATGCATTACACCGGTATGGCCGCCGCCAGTTTCAGGCCCTCGGGCACACCGGCGGACCTGTCTCACGCGGTGAGCGTCTCCACACTTGGCACCGCCGGAATTGCCGCCGTCACTTTTGTCGTCCTCGGGCTGGCCTTACTGACGTCCTGGCTGGATAGGCGATTCGCTGCCCAGACCTTGGAGCTGCAGGAAGAGAAGCTGCAGCGAAGCGAAGCGTACTTGGCGGAGGCGCAGCGGCTCACGCACACAGGGAGTTGGGCCTGGCGGGTAGCGGGAAGGGACACCTTGCATCTATCGGAGGAATGGTACCGCATTTATGGCTTCGATCCAGAAAATGGCCCGCCTGCTTTTGAACAACTTCTGCAGCGTACTCATCCGGAGGATCAAGCCAAGTGGAAAGGGGCAATCGACCGAGCAATCGACCGAAAGTCGGATTACGAGGTGGAATTCCGAATCCTTCTCGCGGACGCCACAACCAAATACATTCACACCGTCGGTCATCCTGTTTTGAACGCATCCGGAGATTTAGTGCAATTTGTGGGTAGCTCGACGGACATCACCGAGCGCAAGCGGGCAGAGCAGGCGACCCGTTTGCTGGCTGCGATTGTGGAATCGTCGCACGATGCGATTGTGAGCAAAAGTCTGAATGGCGTCATTACCAGTTGGAATAAGGGCGCAGAACGGCTGTTCGGCTACGCTGCCGAAGAAGCGGTTGGCCAGAACATTACACTGATTATTCCTCCTGAGCGTCGTGACGAAGAAAGAACGATTCTTGAGCAGCTCACGCGAGGTGAGCGGGTCGACCACTTCGAGACGGTGCGCATGCGCAAGGATGGCAGCCTGCTCGATGTTTCCCTGACGATTTCCCCGATGAAAGATGCCTCGGGCCGCGTGGTTGGGGCGTCGAAACTGGCGCGGGACATAACCGAACGCAAACGTGCCGAAGAAGCGCTGCGTCAGGCGCAGACGGATCTCGCACACGCTAGCAGGCTGACCACCATGGGAGAGTTCACTGCCTCTCTGGCGCACGAAGTGAAACAACCGATCGCCGCAATAGTCACAGACGCCAATACCTGCGTGCGATGGATTACGCGCGATGAACCCGATCTGAAAGAGGCGCGCGAGGCTGCGTGGAGAATTGTCAAAGGCGCAAAGCGTGCCTCGGAAATCATCAACCGGGTCGGCCTGCTGTTCAAGAAGGGTACTCCGCAACGGGAATTGGTTGACGTAAACGAAGTTGCTCGAGAGATGATCGTCCTGCTGGGAGACGAGGCATCGCGGCACTCCATATCAATTCGAACAGAGCTGGCGGAAGATCTTCCCCATGCCACAGGAGATCGCGTGCAATTGCAGCAGGTGCTGATGAACCTCATCGTGAATAGCGTCGAGGCGATGCGCGACGTGGAAGGGCCGCGTGAGCTAACCATCAAGTCGCAGCCTGCCGAAAACAATGAACTGCTGCTGTCGGTCAGCGATACCGGCATGGGACTGCCCCGGCAGCAGGCAGATGAGATCTTTAACGCCTTCTTTACCACCAAGACTCACGGCACCGGCATGGGACTTCGCATCAGCCGCTCGATTGTCGAATCGCATGGTGGCTACTTGTGGGCTGCCGACAACTCTCCGCGCGGCGCAAGTTTTTGTTTCACCCTACCCACCAAAGCCGAGGCAGATGAATGACACACGAAGTCGCCCCCGCAGCCATGAACTCGATTATCGGAGCGATTTTTGTAACCCCCTGCTGATCGAAGGTGTCCGCCTGATCAACGACCACGCAAAAGGGGGCCTCTAATCAATCAATTCCGAGTGACGGGCAGTCCGGAAGTTATCCTCAGTAGCGCCTGCAAAGTCGGGTTTTCGGTATGTTCCACCTGATGAGGGCCATAGGCGGAAGTTACCGAGATCCCCGTTTTTCAAGCAGCTTGATCTTCCTACGGCGGGACGATAATGAACCTGAGGTCATTTTTAATGCTGTCGAGAGCTTTGCGGACTCTTTTAGGCCGCAAAGTCGAGAACTTGCCAGGGCTGTATTCCGACCCTCCCTCCTCTTCAGCGAGCGAGTACCCCGATGTGCCGCCCCCTGAAGCTCCTTTGTCGCCAATGATTTTGGAGGCACGTTGGGCAAGTCACGGCCTCTATGGAGAGGATATGCCGGGGATTGCACTCGATCTCCTTGAAGCAGGATTTGACACTCCGGCCCTGAGACGGCTCGCAGGCGAGACGCAAATCAGTAACTCGGCGGACGCGGAGCCGCTTGTGGGACGAATGTTCCGCGAGCTTGGTCTTCCCTACCCCCTGCAAGAGCAGCAGGCCAGGTGGATTGTGTCTCGGCAACTTGCCCGTGAAGTCATCGCTGGCCATCGCAATGCATGGGCGGCGGCGAGCCATCTTGAAATCGTGATCTGGGAATGGGTTCCTGCGAACGCCGATCTGGAAACGATCTTTTCTATTAGCGATGAAATCGATTGGAATGTTCCGCAACGGCGCTCTTTATCGGATCTGAATACTGCTCTGATCGCTGGATTTGCTCGGATCGGGACTATGACTCTGGAAGGTCTTGATGTTCTGAAGTCGCCCGACACTGACAAGTCGGGAGCGGCTGTCTAAAAATTCTGATTTTCGATAACTTCCCGTTCTTGGCCATGAGCCTTGACAGTTGTGCCATGGTTGCCGCTCATTAGGCTAGAGGAAGTCGGTTAAGTTTCAGTGGAAACCAGCCATTACCAAGAAAAGAAGACAAAATGCACCTGTGGCAATCGAGGCGACTGTAACGCCAAACATAGCGTCGAGGACGACCCGGAGATTACTCCGCGTGGATTCTTGCCCTGGCATCCAGGGCGCGATCAGGATCCCAGCTAACACATTCAGTATGAGTGCCGTAAAGATCGAGATAAGGGCACGCGAGATAAGGGGACGTCACCCTGGATCGCGAATTTCCACCTCTTGGTGAAGGCGCAATCAAATCGTTCATCTAGCGAAGCGCCACCGCCTATTCTTCCCGCAGAACTGGCATTGTAGGGACATCCCGGGGTAGCAACCCCATCGCTGGGATACGCCTTGGCGACCTTCTGAATTATTTGCCGAGTCGCGGTGAGGCGGAATTTTGAGCGCGGGTCTCCACGCCTCGAAAATAATTCCTGGCTGGGCGCGCGACAAAAGCACCTTAACCTGCATCTTTAGCTGCGTGCAACAACACGACGCCTACGACAATCAGCCAGCACTTGGTCCCCCCACCCGCCCGTGCTGCCGAATCCCGCTGTCCATAACTGCCGGTAATATCCCACGCTCAACACGTCCCGGCCTTAGTTCGCTTAGTTCGCACATTTCTACAGACACAACAGCAACCGTCCGTGCCAGCCCCAGGGCTTTAGTCCGGGGAAGCGGGTTTTTAAACCGCGAGAACGATTCGATAATACAAATCCCAGGCTTTAGCCTGAATCGCTTTCTATGCGCGAGATGGCCACCCTTCCCTGGTGGCGACTGCACAGCTCGGCAGACTCACCACCGAGCGCCAGGGAAATCGCGGCCGCGTAAGAATGTTCCGGCTTCTTTCCGCGACGATGAACTTGGCTGGTGCCCGGGAGACCGACCACCTATGCAGAAGGCAAGATGGCCAAATTAATTAATTAAAAAATTTGGACACCTTGATAAAACAAAGGACTTAGATCTATTTGAGAGATTGGCGGCGGAAATTTGATAACAACAAGAAGGCGAAATAGGCGACAAGACGGCACGTCTCCGAATCGGAAGATTGAGACGCATAAGGCGCACACTTCCCTCGCCAAGCTGGGACTTAAGGGGAACCAGTGCCGGTGGCAAACTCACCGGTACCCCTTCTTACCCGGCCAGTTCCTTGGCGCGTTGGGTGGCGCGCATCACGGCTTTGATAAGGGTCACCCTCAAGCCGCCTTCTTCCAGTTCCAGGATGCCATCGATAGTGCAGCCCGCCGGAGTGGTGACTGCGTCTTTCAAGAGAGCCGGATGATAGCCGGTCTCGAGCACCATCTTCGCCGCACCGAACGTGGTCTGGGCCGCCAGCAGGGTGGCAATGTCGCGCGGCAGGCCAACCTTGACCCCAGCCTCCGCCAACGACTCCAGGATGATGTAGATAAACGCCGGCCCGCAACCGGAAAGGCCAGTTACAGCGTCCAGGTGTTTTTCTTCAACCATCACGGTTCGCCCTACGGTCGAGAAAAGCAAAGCGGCGAGATCCATCTGTTCTTGGCTGGCAAAGCGGCCACGGCTGAGCGCCGCAATGCCCGCGCCCAGCATCGATGGCGTATTGGGCATGGCGCGGACCACACCGATATCCATGTCCGCGGCCTGTTCAATCGCAGTCGTGCGCACCGAGGCGGCAATCGAAACGATCAGCTTTTGCGGTGTAAGCGCTGGACGAATCTGCCTCACCACCTCGGGAACCGTGATCGGCTTAAGACCGATCAGGATCAGATCCGCTCCCTGCGCTGCCGTGACGTTGTCGGTAGATACATCGACGCCCCATTGCGCAGAGAGTTGCCCCGCCCGCTCTTCGTGTTCCACGGTCGCTGCGATTTGCTCCGGCTCAAGAACCTTGGACTTGAGGAACGCCTGCAGCAGAATGCCACCCATCTTTCCCGCTCCGAGGATGGCAACCTTGAGGCCGGCAAGTGGTTGCGGGGTTGTGTATCCGCCCATGATGTCTCCCTTACTTTTGTGTTTTTTGCTGTGCGATCCAGCCGTCGATCCGTTGCTCAAGGTAATCGAGAGGCAGGGCGCCGGAGTCAAGCACCTGGTCATGGAAGGCGCGGAGATCGAATCGATCACCCAGAGCCTGCTGCGCCTTGGTCCGGAGCTCCAGCAACTTGAGTTGACCCACCTTGTAGCCGAGTGCCTGGGCCGGGTAGGCGATGTAGCGATCCACTTCGGCTTGCACATCCGTTTCGCCGACCGCTGAGTGGTCATGGAAGTAATCGACCATCTGCTGGCGCGTCCAGTGCTTGGAATGGACGCCGGTATCGACCACCAGGCGGACCCCGCGCCAGATGTCGGCTTCTGCCCGGCCAAGGTCGTTGTAAGGATCCTGGTAGAAACCAACATCCTTGCCCAGCCGTTCGGCGTAAAGTCCCCAGCCTTCGGTGTAAGCGGTGTAGTCGCTGTATTTGCGAAACTCTGGAACGTCGGTAAGCTCCTGCGCGATAGATATCTGCAGATGATGTCCGGGCAGCCCTTCGTGATAAGTGATCGATTCCACCGAATTGAGCGCTCGCGTTTCAAACTTATAAGTGTTGACGAACACCGTCCCTGGGCGAGACCCATCCGCAGTGCCATGCTCGTAATACGCGGCTGCCTGATCTTTTTCGGCGTAGTCCGGCACCGGCTCGACCACCAGGGGTGCTTTCGGCAAACGTCCGAAGAGCTGGGGAAGCTTGGGGCGCATCCGGTCGAGATAACCGCGATACGCGTCGAGCAATTGCTCCTTGCTGGTAGGGAAGAGCTTGGGGTTAGCGGCGGCGCTGGTCTCAAGCGCTTTGATATCCGCAAATCCCAGCTTGCGCGCGATCGCCAGAATCTCCGCCTCGTCCTGCTTCACCTGGTCGAGGCCGATCTGGTGAATCTGGTCCGGCGTCAGGTCCGTGGTCGTGCTTCGCTTTACCAGAAAGCGGTAATAGGCGTCGCCATCAGGGAGTGCCCAGAGGCCAGGATCGTTGCGGCCGCCAGGAATGTACTGTGCCTGGAGAAACTTGCCAAAGCGAACGTACGCCGGGATAACCTGCCCGGTGATCGCGGCGAGTACTTCTTCCTTGATGCGCGCCTGCTGGGCAGCAGAAACCGAAGCCGGAAATTTCTTAACCGGCAACGCGAAAGGCCCGTCTTGCGGTTTTTGGGTGGCGATGGTGTTCACTTGCGCCAGCACTTTTTCCATTAGGTACGCGGGTGGCTCGCGATGGTCGTCCATGCCGATCGACATATCGTCGGTGGTCTGTTGAAAGGCGAGCGGGACCTTCTTGAGACGAGCGATGTAATCGTCGTAATCCTTCACCGAGTTGAAGGCCAGTTGAGGAACAAGTTGAGGCAGATCGACCTGTAGGCCAATAAACTGGTTTACGGGCATCTCCCAGGGCTTGAATCTGGCTTCTTCCTGATCCTCGATCAAGCTGCGGACCAATAGATCTTTGCTCAACTGTTCCTGCGCGGACATTCCCGTCGTATCCACCTCGGCCAATCGAGTGAGAAAGGCTCGACCGCGGTTGAGGGACTCGTTATAGGCCTGCACGGTGTAGTCGGAGAGCTGATCGTTATAGCGATTATCCCCGATGGTTGAGGCGAACTCGGGCTGGTGCTTGAGGAGATCTTCCCAGTAGTCGGAAAAGACCGCATTCAGCGTTTTGACACGGCTGCTGAGAGCCGCGGTTTGCCCAACGCATGAGCTGGTAGCGAGGGCAATGAAGACGAAGGGAGCGGCGATAAGATTCAGTATTCGTGACAAACGGATTCCTGGGCTTGCTAGAAGCTAGTAAGCGCAGTGTATCGACAATTCGCGCGTGCGAACAGGGAAAGGGTCCCTCTGCAACGGCATCGGCCAAGCCTTAAAGCTCGCGGAAAAACTCCGTTTTGTATCAGGGCACGACGTTAGTCGTGCCGAAAACCCTTGAAATATTCCTGGGCTTTAGCCCCTGCGGGTGTCGATCCGACAATCGGTGTAGCCCCGGACTTCAGTCCGGGGGAGCGGGTTTTCAAACCCGCGAGAACGCTCCCTATATAAATTCCGAGGCTTTAGCCCTGGTGGCTGCTTCTGAAGCGGTCCCGAGTTTTTCCAGTCCCTCCTCAGTCGTGATGAGAAATACTGGGTGCCGCCACCAGTTCTTCTTGCTTCACCTCCGTAGGCTGCATGGGCAAGGCAATGTCGGCTTCGAGCATGCGGTAGAGCGTGGACCGGCTGATACCCAGCTTGGAGGCGGCGCGCGCTTTGTTGCCATCGCAGATTTTTAGCACCTGCAGGATGTGGCGCCGAATCACCCCGTCGAGGGTAAAGTTCTCCGGCAAGGCCGGCTCGCCGTCTTTGTTGCCGGCTGGTTCGAGCGGCAGGATCACCAGATCGATCGGCCGCAGCCATTGTGCTTCGCTTGCCATACACGCCGCCCGCACCACCGACTCAAGTTCGCGTACGTTTCCTGGCCACAAATGGCGTAGCAGGATCGGGAGTGAGCCCGGACCAAGCCCTTGCAAGGGTCTCTGTTGCTCTCTGGAAACAGCGTCGATGAACATCTGCACCAGTGCCGGAATATCTTCTTTGCGATCGCGCAATGGTGGAAGGGAGAAGGAGACGGCGCTCAAACGGTAGTAGATTTCCGGCAGGAACGCCCCCGCAAGCACCTGGCTGCGCAGCGGTTTTCGCGAAGTGCAGATAAGCTGCGCCGGGCATGGTTGAGCCGCTGGCTTCTCCGCAGAAAGCGATGTTTCAAAGGCGCGAATGTGGCGCAAGAGCTGGGCTTGAGGCTCGGCGGCCAATTCGTCGATATTGCGGATCAACAGCACACCCTCGCCAGCGCGGCGGATGGCAGCTCGCAGCGGCTCGGAGCGCAGCTCGCTGTTGCTTCCGCCATCGGGCAGGAACAAGCCAGTCGCTTCTTCGACCACCAGCAGGCCTGGGGAAGCATGCCGGGCCTGGATATGCCTGGCAAGCAGGTGTTTCCCGGTACCGGCTTCACCTTCAATCAGGGCCAGCCGCACGCGCGGACCCATTTGTTGCAGCTGCTCCGAGACGCGGCGCATGGCCAACGACCGCGAAACCAACTCTGGCAATGGGCCCCCCGGGGGCCGCCGTGCAGGCGCCCAACGACTTTGATCCCGGTTCGGTTGCAATGGCTGATTGATCATTCCTACCCCCAGTGGTGACGCTCTTAGCCGTTTATCGGCGGGGCAGGAGAAGAGTTGAGGCAGGCGAACGCAGAAGGTTGCCGCGGAATTTCAGGAAGTGGAATAGCCGCAGTCGAAAAGCTCAACCTCATCCACGACTGCGGTTTTCGCCCAGCTACGCCTGGACTGTGCGCACTCGTGAAGACACGGTGTCGGAGGCGATTATACCGTCGCGGATGTGGACCACGCGGTGGGCGTACTCCGCAATGTCCGGCTCGTGGGTGACCACGATGATGGTGTTGCCCTTGGCGTGCAGCTCATCAAACAAAGCCATAATCTCGTCGCCGGTCTTGGAGTCCAGGTTGCCGGTCGGCTCATCGGCCAGGATGATGGACGGCCGATTCACCAGGGCGCGCGCGATCGCGACCCGCTGCCGTTGACCGCCGGACAGCTCATTGGGCTTGTGATTCATCCGCTCGTCCAGATTGACCGAGCGCAAAGCCGCCTTGGCCCGCTCGATTCTCTCCTGGGCAGGCGTTCCGTTGTAGATCAACGGCAGTTCCACATTGTGCAGAGCGGTGGCCCGCGCAAGGAGATTGAAGGTCTGAAACACGAAGCCGATTTCGCGATTGCGAATCCGGGCTAACTCGTCATCGTTCAATTCACTCACCAGGTGACCGTTCAGCCAGTATTTTCCCTTGCTCGGCGTATCCAGGCAGCCAATCAAATTCATGAGCGTCGACTTGCCCGAACCCGAAGGGCCCATGATGGCCACATACTCGTTGTGCCGGATCCGCAAGCTGATTCCGCACAATGCGTTCACCACCTGGTCGAGGCCCATGGTGTAGGTCTTCCACAGATCCTCGACCACGATGACCTCCCCCTGGGAGGCCTCGCGGGCCGCGTCGGCTTGCGCTGCGCTGGTGGTGTCGAGTGCCATCCTTCGCTCCTGTTACGACGATTCGGTGCTTTGCGTTGCGGTTGCGTTGTCGCGCTTTAGTTTGACGTCATTCTTGAGCGTTCGTAGCACCTTATAGGGCCCGATGACGATCTCATCCCCTGCCTTGAGGCCGCTGAGCACTTCAATGTCCGTCGACCCGGTGATGCCGGTAGTAACCGGGACGAACTCCGATTCCAGCTTGCTGCCATGCGAGCGCAATACAAACACACCCTGGGTGCCGGGATCCAGGGCGCTGGCTACCGGCGTCCCATCGTCGTTAGAAGCAGCGTTCACCGTCTGCATCGTCGGGCCGGGCTTGAGCGATGCCGGGGTACGCATGGCTAAGGCCTGAATAGGAATCGTCAGTACATCCTGCCGCCGCGCCGTCGTTATCTTGGCCGTCGCCGAGAGCCCCGAGCGGAGTTCCGGAGGCGGATTTGTCAGCGTCACCACTACCTTGAAGTCCTTCGCTTCCTCGGTTCCGGTCGTGCTTTGGCTGGTCGCAATACCCGTGGAGCGCAAAATAGCCTGATCGCCAACTTCCGTTACTAGTCCGTGGAAGACCTTGCCTTGCATGGCATCGACAGTCACATCCACTGGCTGGCCCATGGCGACATTCACGATGTCGGTCTCGTCCACTTTGACTTCCGCGGTGATGACGGAGAGGTCGGCCAGGGTCATCAGCGTGCTCCCCTGGGCATTCTGAATACCCACCACGACCGTCTCGCCCTCGCGCACCGGCATATTAGTCACAATGCCATCAAACGGCGCGATACTGACAGTTTTATTCAGGGCATCAACATTGCTCGTCAAGGTGGCCTTGGCAGTGCCCAGCTTTCCCCGGGCAGATGCCGTCTGCGCCCGAGCCTGCACCAGGGCCGCTTTGCTTTGCGCAAGCGTGGCGACGTCGGTATCGTAGGCCGCTTTCTTGGAGTCGTATTCCGATTTGGCGATCAGCTCCGCTTTGTAGAGCGCCTGCGCTCGCTGCCAATCCAAAAGCTTCTGGTTGAGGTCTGCTTCCGAGTGAGCCACGGTTGCTTCGGCGGTCTTTTCCGCGGCCTCATAGGAGGAAATGTCGGTGTCGGCGGAGCGAATGCTGGCTTCCTGCGCTTCGACGCCGGCTTTGGCCTGAACGCTCTCGATCGTGGCCAGGACCTGCCCCTTCTTTACGTGGTCGCCTTCCTTGACGTACAGGTGAGTAATGCGGCCGAAGGAAGTGGCTCCAATGTTGACGTAGGTTTTCGGCCGGATTTGCCCAGTTCCGCTGACGATAGAGACCAGGTTCTGACGCACGACCTTAGCCGTAAGAACCTTGGTATATCCGGATTGGGCGCGGACGACGGTAAACGCGGCGATCGCAGCCGCTACCAGGACCACCCCTGAGATGATCAGTATTTTCTTCAGATTCATGGGTAGAACGGCTATCGTCCTTCGCCACTATCATACGTGGAACCTACCATGGCGGTTCCAAACTTTCGCTCGGGTACCACAGGTCAGGTTACCGGCGCGCGCTATCGGCCGGAAGATAAAGGGCGAAATGACATTCGCCGCTTGAAATCGGTGTTACCGAACCTTAAACTTGTGGGTGCCGTACGGGGAGTATCGCGCAACCTATGCTGAGGGCTCATTCCACCCTTTTTCTGCTCTTGTCTTTAGGCCTGTCACCAGTGGTCATCGCGCAAAGTGCGTCGCCGGCCAGTGCTCCGAATACCTCTCCCGCTGCCTCGCAAGACCAGACCACTCCACCTGGCGTGGATCCGCTCAAACGCCCGCAGAGCGACAAAGACAAGTTCAAACAGCAAAAGGAACTGAGAAACGAACTCAAAGGACCCTATAAAAAGTGGGTCGATGAAGACGTTCGTTGGATCATCACCGACCAGGAATTAAAGGCATTCAAGAGCCTGTCGAACGATGAAGAGCGGGACAACTTCATTGAGCAATTCTGGCGTCGTCGTAATCCTGACCCCGACTCACCTGAGAACGAATTCCGCGAAGAGAACTATCGCCGCATTGCGTACGCCAATGAGCATTTTGCCGCCGGCAAACCGGGTTGGAAAACCGACCGCGGCCACATGTATATCGCCTACGGCAAGCCGGACAGCATCGAGTCTCACCCCAGTGGCGGCTCCTACGAGCGGCCGATGGATGAGGGCGGCGGGGAAACCTCGACCTTCCCCTTCGAGACTTGGCACTACCGGTATATCGAGGGCATCGGCGAAAACATCGATATCGAGTTTGTCGATACCTGCATGTGCGGCGACTACCACATGACCCTCGATCGCTCAGAGAAGGATGCGTTACTCCACGTGCCGGGCGCCGGCGCCACCTTGGGCGAGCAGATGGGCACCTCGAAGAGGCAGGACCGCTTCAATGGCGGCCTCGAGAGTCTGGGTAGTGGTCCAGGCACCCAGGGCAACCAGGCCAAGGAATTCGATCGCCTGGAGCAGTTCTCCAAGCTGCAAGCCCCACCAGTGGTCAAGTTCAAGGACCTCGAATCCTTCCTGGTGAACCACAAAGTCCTGAGCGGGCCGTTCTTCCCGTTCGAGGTGCGCACCGACTACGTGAAAGTGACCGAGGATACGGTGCTGGTCCCATTGACCTTGCAGATCAGAAACCGGGATATCACCTTTAACACCAAGGACGGCGTCGCCAAAGGCGAAGTGAACGTACTGGGCCGGGTGGCAACCATCACCGACCACGTGGTGCAGACCTTTGAGCAGACCCTCGAGGTGGAAGAGCCAAGCGAGCTTTTGGGCAAGGCGCTCGATCAGGCTTCGGTTCACTGGTGGGCCCTGCCTCTTAAGCCGGGCCGCTACCGGGTAGATATTGCGATCAAGGATGTGAACAACCCCGACCACGTCGGTACCTGGGCGCAGGGTATCATCGTGCCCAAATACGACGATGAGAAGCTCTCCGCGTCGTCGCTGATCCTGGCGGACAAGATGGAGCAGGTGCCGACCAAGCAGATTGGCACCGGGCAATTCATCCTCGGCAATACCTATGTTCGGCCGCGGGTCAGCTCCGGGCCGGCGGTGGCGGTCACTTTCCATCGCAGCCAGAAGCTCAATTTCTGGATGCAGGTCTACAATCTGGGGATCGATGACAAGAGCAAAAAGAATGCTGCCACGATTCAGTACCAAATCATGGATATGGCGTCTAACAAACCGATTCTGGATACGTCAGAAACAAGTGCGGCCATGGGAGATAACAGTCTCAACTCTGACCAGTTGACGCTGCGGAGATCGGTACCTCTGGCTAGTCTGCAGCCGGGCAAATACCAGGTGACGATCACTGTTAATGACCATGTGTCCAAGCAGCAGGTGGCGCAATCGGCACCGTTTACGGTTGACTAGCCCTCTGGTAAGCTGGAAATAGTGACTTTGGGTGGCTGGAGCAGAGTGGTATCAGCGGCAAGCAAAACTGGGTTACTGCAATGCGTTCGAGTGAGTAGCGTATTGAGTGCGTAAAAGGTATTGCCAAATCGCAGCTCTGATGGTGGTGGCGATGGTGGGCTTTTTGCCTGCCTCGGCCGCGCCTTTCCCGGGAACCGTAAGCGGAGTTGTGCGCGACTCTCGTGGCACTCCGCAAATGGGGGCCATGGTTGAGCTGTTGGCGGCTGACGCCACCGTGGTTGCCAGGGCCTACACCAATGTTCGCGGCGCTTTCACCTTCGACCATATCTTCCCCGGAACTTACCAGATAAAGGCGACGGGAGACTCCTTCCTTCCCACCTTGCGTGAGGACCTCCGCTTGGCGTCGCGCAGCAAGCTGGTCGTTAACGTCACCTTGAGCACGCTTTTCGAGGCCATTCAATGGCTCCCGGCGCAGCCCCGCTCGCCCGATGAACCAAGCGACGACTGGAAATGGACTCTGCGCTCATCGAGCAATCGTCCGCTACTACGCCTGCTCCAGGATGGCCCATTGGTCGTGCTTTCCGGCCAAGATCATGGGTCTGGTCCTCAATTGGCAGCCCGAGTGGAGGTGACCAGTCCCTCGCGCGAATTTGGCCAGGGCGGACCCCATCATGCCTTTTCGGTGGAGCGCTCGAGTGCTGTGGGCGGCCATTTGGTACTGCGCGCCAACCTGAGCCCGCAACCCGAGGAAAGCTCAGAGTACATGGCCGGATATCAACTGGGGCTTGGTCCGGAACGCACCATCCGCAACGTCGCCAGCGTGCAGCAGATGACTGCGATCGAGGGTGGAGGAAGCCAGGGCTTCTACGACTTCCGCCTGCGCAGCGCCGAGGCGGTGAATCTGGGTCCGAATGCGTCACTGGAATTGGGCAACGAAGTTCAGTCAGTCCATGGCGCTACTGACACTGTTTCCAGCTTCCCGTTCGTGAACGCCGCCTGGCACGATGAGAAGGTTACCGTTTCCTACCGTGCTGCCACTTCACCGGAGTTACAGAATGCTGCCGAGGTGGGCGATAGTGGGACCCTTACCCCCATGTTCTCTGAAGAAGGCGGTAGGGTACGGATCGAGCATGGTCTGCATCAGGAACTGCGATTTGAGGAAAACACCGAATCTCGTCGAGCAATGGTGTCCTTCTATCAGGATGAGGTGCAGAGTCCGGTCATCGGCGGAGGCGGATTGGTATCCCAGCAGGACCTGGCCGGTGGTGACGTGTTATACGATCCGGTTGCGCAGGGCTTTCGGGTAACCGGCCCTGGGTACACAACCGGCGGTCTGCGGGCAGTCGTGGCGCAAAAGATTGGGTCCACGTGGGCGACGCTTTCCTATGCAAACGGAAAGGCGCTGACCTTCGAGATTCCCGATTCCGCAATCACCGTGGATGAGGCTGTGCAAAGCCTGACCCAGCGCAGAACCGAGGCCGTCACCGCAGCGGTCAATGGTAAGGTAGTGCGCTCTGGGACCGCTTGGCGTGCTTCTTACCGTTGGCAGCCTATGAGTACGGTGACGCCCGTGGCCATGTACGACAGCTTTGGGGAAGGCGCCTACCTGAACATCCTGATCCGCCAACCGGTTCATTGCGGCCACCTGCTGCCCAATGGAACCGAGGCGCTGGTCGATGTCCGGAACCTTCTGGCTGAGGGCTATCGTCCCTTCCTGACCAGCGACGGCAGCACGCTCTACTTCGCACAGAGCGAGCGCTCGATTCGGGGCGGCCTTTCCTTCTCGTTCTAAAGACGCAAGGCCTGGATGGTGAGCGTGTTTGCGACGCAGAATATGCTATATTTTGCTTGGGACGCCCGGTCCTTTTCAGCCTTTCCATCCGCACGGACGCGTAGCTCAACTGGCAGAGCATTCGACTCTTAATCGACAGGTTGGTGGTTCGATTCCACCCGCGTCCACCATAGTGCGAACGCTCGTGCCTCCCGAAGGCACCAGAAGTAGGTCAACCTGCTTGACCGCACCAGTTCATGCGAGTAGTTTGACGCTAAGTCTCCCCCGATAGCGAGGTTAGCCATGCGTGGGTTACGCCTGTTAATGTGGGCCGCAGCGGTTTTAACTATTCTTTTCCAAGCCGCGTTTCTGGTTGAGCTTCATAGTCCTCTAGCAATGAATTCGATGTTGTGGTCTCTTTTTGTGCTAAGTGTTGTTTGCCTGATCGTGTTCCTGTACGCCCGAAGCGCCTTATCTTCGATCAGAAAGTGGAGAAGCTGACGGCTCGAGATCGGCCTATTCCATACGCAGGGTTTCGGCCGGCTGGATGCGGGTTATCCGCAACGTGGGCAGAAAGCTTGCGGCGAGTGCGATGACGGCAAGGATGACGGGAACCGCAACCAGGGTGATCGGATCGTGCTCGCGTACTCCATAGAGTTGGCTACGGAGTACCCGGGTAGCGAGCAGCGAACCCGCCAGGCCGGCAGCAAGTCCGAACGCTGTGGCAACAACACCAGAGGCGCCGATGGTGATCATGGCATCGCCGAAGGTAGAGCCCAGCGCGATGCGGATGCCGATCTCGCGCGTACGCTGGACCACCAGGCTTGAAACCAGGCCGTAGATTCCAATAGCCGACAACAGCAGCGCAAGGCCCGCGAGGACTGTCAGCAGCGCAACCTCGATGCGTTGATTCACCAGGCTCTCGGCGAGAAGGTCAGACATGACGTAGAAGCCGGCGAAGGGTAGCGTTGGATCGGCCGCCGCAAGCGCCTTCTGCATGTCGGAAGTTATCGATTCGATTGGGCCGCTCGTACGGACAATCCAACTGGGCTGGAACCAGAGGTTGCCCATAACGATCAGTTGTGGGTCTGCCTGGGCAGCGGGGATATAGAAAACCGGCTCGGTGCTGAGAGGCGCGTCAGGATAAACACCAGGGCGCTTGGCTACATTGCCGACAACCCCGACGATGGTGATCTTGTCTTTCCCACTGGCCACGTGGCGGCCAATCGGATTGGGGTCATTGAAAAACTTGCGGCCGAATGATGGATTGACGACAGCGACATGCTCGGAAGAGGAGATGTCACTGTCCGCGAGTGCCCGGCCGGCAAGCAACGGAATACGGAGAGTGCTGAAATATCCGGGGGTGACCCAGGCGAGCGAGGAGCCAACCTGCTCGCCCGAAAGCGGTCCCTCAACCAATTGCAAACCGTTGTTGAGGCCGCGCTCGTAAGGAACGCTCAGGCCCACGGCGGCATCCTCCACCCCGGGAAGACGCCGCATCGCTTCCAAACTCCGATCGAGCAGAGATCGAAAGGCAGCAGGATCGTGGTAGCGAGCGTCGTCGAGCGAGAGCTTTGCAGTCATGACATTGTGCGCGTCGAAGCCCGCAGGCAACGTCTCAAGATGGATAAGTGTGCGGATGAGCAGGCCGGCAGAGAAGAGTAGTACGACCGTAAGACATACCTCGCCGGCGATCAGGATCTGCCGGATACGGCTGGAACCCGCTGCGACCCAGTGGCTGCCGTGAGCGACAGACGATCGAACGTCGACACGCCTGGCGCGGATGGCCGGCAGTGCCCCAAAGAACAAACTGGTGAGCAAAGACATACTCAAGGTGAAGCAGAGGACGCGGCCGTCGATCGCAAGGCCCCCCAGGGGGAGAAATTCGTCAGGCACAAAACCCCGGACGGAGTGAAGGAATCCGAAAGCAAGAAACAGGCCGAGCGCCGCTCCGATCAGTGCAAGAAGAACCGCTTCAACCCAAAGCTGGCGAAGGATAGCCGTACGAGAGGCTCCCAAGGCCAGACGCGTGGCGATCTCGGGCGTGCGGCGATCGATGCGCACCAGGGTAAGCCCGGCGAGATTAGCACAGGCGATGAGCAGGATGAAGCTGACAGCAAGCATGAGCGCGAGAACTGGAGTGCGCATCTGGCTGCCGAGATATTGGGAGAGCGGCTGCGCATAGAACCACGCTCGCCCGTGAGGCGAGTGGGAGATTTGTTCAAAGCGAGAGGGGCGGAGCCTGGAGATCTGGGCGTCTGCCTCTTGCCACGTGGCCCTGCTGCGCAGCCGAAGGAGAATGCTGCAATTTTCCCCGATGCATTCGCCTTTCGGGTCGCTGGGGACAAGTGGTGTGAATAGTTCGCCGTCCCCCGGAGTATGCGTTCCGCTGGGCAGGACACCCACAACGATGTAGGGTTCGCCTTTCAGCGTGATACTTTTCCCCAGGACATGGGGATTTCCCTGAAGAGCAGATTGCCAGAGGGGGTAGCCGAGGACGACTGCTTTCGGTCCGCCGGGACGGTCTTCTTCGGCAGTAAAGCCGCGGCCAAGCAGGGGCCGGATGCCGAGCACATCGAAGTAGCCGGCAGACACGCGGGTAGCGTGGACGTAGCGGATTGCGGCTCCGGGCTCTGAACCGGCTTGAAGGTTGACTCCTGTAGTCCCTCCTTGCGCGGCAGCTTGCGCCGCGGTGATGTCGCGGTTGACCAGGTTCCAGGTTTCAAGCTCGTGACTATCGTCGTCATCGACAACCACCTCGCCGGTGCGGGACGAAATACCTTCCATATGGAGAATGAGGCTGGCAACACGGTCTGCATCGGGGTAGGGCAGCGGCCGAAGCATGAATCCGTTGACCATGCTGAAGACTGCGGAATTAACCCCGATGCCGAGTGCCAGGGTGAGGATGACTGCCAGCGAGAAGCCAGGCGTGCGGTACACCTGCCGCATAGCAAAGCGCAGGTCTTGACCTAAGTGTTCCAGCCACATCCAGCCGCTGAGCTCATGGGTCACATCTTTTACGAGTACGACGTTGCCAAATTCCCGTTCAGCTTCCCGCCGGGCCTGCTCTGCTGAAGCGCCGCGATCGCGCTTGTCCGCAGCAGCCAGGGCGAGATGCGCCTCGATCTCTTCATCGAGATCTGACTTATCGCGTTCAGGTCGAAGGAAACGGCTCCAGAAGCGCATGACAGTCCTCAGTTCTGTGGCGTTGGAGAAAGGATGTTGCCGATTGCGGCCACCATCGCTTCCCACTTGGAGCGATCACGAGCGAGTTGCTTCTTGCCCTCCGCCGTGATGCGGTAATACTTTGCCCGTTGATTTTGATCGGTCTGGCCCCATTTCGAAACGATCCAGCCTTGTCGCTCCATGCGATGCAACGCCGGATACAGTGAGCCGGTTTCCACCTGCAGCACCTCTCCGGATTGGGTGCGAAGCGCCTGCGCAATGCCATAGCCGTGCTGAGCGCCCCATTGCAGCGTTTGCAGGATGAGCATGTCCAGCGTTCCCTGCAGCAACTCAATGCGGTTTTGATATGGCTGGTGTTCCGGGGTTGACATGTAGACACTCTACCTCCGTAGGCAGCAGAATGTCTACAGCACTCGGTTTAGCGGCAGGGCTTGCCGAGTTGTTTGAGTCGCTCAAGGGTGGCTTCGGACGGGCCGGCGCGGCAGAGGGCTTCCTGGGCGCGGCCAGCGTTAGCGTCATCGTTAGCGACCAGGTCGAGGAGCCAGTCGGTGGCCTCTTGTTGGCGCGTTAAAGCAATGGCTGCGAGTAAGGTGTCACGGAACCACGGATCGCGAGCCAGCCAAACGTGGTTCGCAACCGTTCGAATGCTTCGGGAGTGTGGGTCTGGGCAATCGCCATCGCGGCTTCTGCCGCGGAATCATCTTCGCGAGGGAGGAACTGCGCCGTCCACTCGATCGCGCCGGTACCCTCGAGCGCGAGGACGCCGGAATAGCAGGCGCCGAGCAGCTCGGGCTCTCCGGAAGGAAACTGGGCCAGCAAACGGAGCAGCAACGCGGCGGAATCGTTGCCCACCTGCTCGATGGCTCGAACGGCATTGATGCGGACGGGAAGTTCCTTGTCCGCCAGCAGCGGAACGAGATGGATGAGCAAACGATGGCTGTTCAGCTCGCGGCATTGCACCAAGGCGAGCGCGCACGTACCGCGAAGCGGTCCCGCAGTGTCCGCTGACCCACCCCACACCGGTTCAAGCTGGATATGGCGTATTCCCGAGAGAAAGAGTTCCGAGTCCTGATATTCGAAAGCCGCGAGTGTCTTGGCGATGGCGTTCTTGGCCCAGCATTGCGGATCAGATTTGGCTGGGTTTTGCAGAAACCGCAGAAAGGCTGCAGCAAGATTTGGAGTCAGCCTGGTGAGCTGGTGATGCAGTGTGATTGCCGCAGCCCGGGCGACCATCAGGTTGTTGCGAAGAGCGAGGGCCTTTACCAGCTCGGGTTCGGCGACATCCGGCGATACTTCACGGAGCCCGTCAAGGCTGGCGAGTTCGGCGTCGAAGGTACGTTTGGGTGGCATGGGTGCCGTTTGCTTTAGACGAAGCCGGCAGACGGTATATACGCGTCATTGAAGAGACTACCCCAGGAAGGATCGAGATACTGCCAGCGCTGCGTTCCAAACCAACTGGTTGGCAGCTCAGGTATATGCAGCAATCCGTGACCGCCGGCGCAAATCAGCTCCGTGCCGTTCCATGCCAGGAAGTTTCGCGATGCCAGGCCCACGCGGACAGGATGGGAAAGCACGCGCAGGCATACCGGACAGCGCTTTCGTTGGTCCTCGAGGATCCATCGAAACGCGAACAGAAACCCGAAGAACGAGGTCGCCAACTGGATACACTGTCCCGTCGTGGAATTGAGAGGATGACCAGCGTAGGCAGCATCGAGAGAAGTGAAACAAATCAACGGGACAACCAGCGCGATTTTGCTCCAGAAGAAGATCCACCGTCGCATGCGCGCCGGCCAGGGCAGCCGGCCGCTATGGCGTGGGTATTCGCCCAGCGGCAATGCAGTAGTCGCCGGCAATGCGATGAGGGCGACGATCAGCGTGAACAGGAGAGTAGAGAAGGGCTGCCGGGCTCTCTGCGCAAGCGATATGCAATCGAAGTGATCAGCAAACCCGTCTTCCCTGGGTACCGTCAGGTCTCGCCATTCGTCGGCTCGCGCCTTAGATCCGCTCGTTGGCAGCTGAGCCAGCACGAATCCTTTGGACTTCAACGGCAACAGGTTCAAGTGTCTTTCGTCCTCGAGCAACCACGCATCTAATTGGCCCGGCAAAGGCCAGGAGTCTCGCGAGAAAACCCCGGCGATCAAAACGCGCAGGCCCCCTATCTCGGTAATGCTTCCGATCAAGTGCGGATCGCCGCCGAAGGACTCGCGCCAGGCCCTCTCGCTCAGGAAGAGCTTCGCGGAGTAGTCCCCGTTTGACTGGTCAGAAGCAATCGGAGCCATCTCCCAGTGGAGCAGCCGGAAAATGTTGTCGCTTGCCCGCCCGATCGAAAGTTCTGCACCTCGGTGCCTGGTAACGTGGACCCGTTTGCGTATCGGTTCGTAGAAGGCAAGGTCAGTGAACAAGTGCCGGGTGCTCGTCTTCCACGACTGATAGTCCTGGAACTGTATCGACGGTAACTCGGCCCCGGAGTAGCCGCCGCTTGAAATCATCAGCAGGCCATCGGCGTCGCGATAGGGCCATAGATCGACCGCACTCCTTACACCCGGGAGAGACAAACAAACCAATAGACTGACTCCCGTCAATATCGCCAGGCTAATGGAACAGCGCGACGCAGAGCCAGTGCGAAATACTCTGCGACATGTGGAGTGAGGGTTGTTCCACCGCAGCCAACAGGCGTCGCGGAAGGCGCCGAGACAAAAATTTGTTACCTCCGAGCTGCCGCGAAAGCGGCCTCGTGATTTCGAATCGCGCGCGTGCCATACGTGCCAAAGCTCCGCTTGCCACTCGGCCAACCACTCTCCCCTCTCTTGAGCCGGCACCAGCCAGGCGGCGCTGCGGAGAATCAAGAGGGACGACGGAAGCGAGCGCAGCAGCAAGCGGAGGTTCATGCGTTCTTGACCTCCGGATCAGCGATCATTTTTTTCAGAAGCGGGTAGCGTTCATGCATCGCTTGCAGCGTTGCTACGCCGGCCCGCGTGAGTTTGTAGTACTTGCGTAAGGGGCGCTGCTCAGCGTCGGCGATGGACTGCTGTTCCCACTTCGAGACAATCAGACCGTCGCGTTCCAGGCGGCGCATCGCCGGGTAAACCGTCCCGCTGGGCAGCCCTGTCGCCTCCATCACGCTGAAGCCGTAGACCTGGCCGCCATGAATCGTCTGCAGAATCATGGCAGCGGTGTGAGAAAGTTTGGGCTCGGTTGCCATGGTTGCCATTTTACCTATGTAGCATTCTATTGACCAGTACTAAGATAGTATGCTACATAGGGTGTAGCGATCGAGGTCCCATCCTGTGCTTGAACTCGAAAACGTTTCTAAGAGCTATCGAGGTATTCCCGCCATTTCCAGCGTCAGCTTTCGCGTGAATGCCGGCGAGGTAGTTGGCTATCTGGGCGCCAATGGCTCAGGGAAATCCACTACCGTCAAAATCATTACCGGACTGCTGCAGCCAAATGAGGGCCGGGTGCTGTTCCAGGGAAAAAACATACGCGACGACCTGGCAGGCTTTCGGGGCATGCTCGGCTATGTGCCGGAAGAAGCCCACCTCTACACCTACCTGTCAGGGATCGAATACCTGCAATTAGTCGGTAGGCTGAGGGGACTGCGGGAACGGTTGATCCAAACCAAGGCCAAAAGGCTGCTTCAGCTACTTGGCCTGGAATCCTGGCGGCATTCGCCGATTTCCATGTATTCCAAGGGCATGAAGCAGCGGGTGCTGATTGCCGCTGCTCTCATGCATGACCCACTGCTGTTAATTTTTGACGAACCGCTTTCCGGGTTGGATGTCCTCTCCTCTCGCCTGTTCAAAGATTTGCTCCTGGAACTGACAACAGCAGGCAAAGCCGTTCTTTATATTTCACATGTTCTCGAAGTAGTGGAGCAAATTTGCACTCGAGTGGTGGTCATTGCCAAGGGGAAGATTCTTGCCGACGCAAGCCCTTCTGAATTAACCGGGAACATGCACCTTAACAACCTTGAAAGTGTGTTCGCCCAGCTGGTGCAGCAGGAGGACACAAAGTCAGTGGCCCGTGAACTGGTGGATGCGATCAAGGTGGGAAATGTTTAGAGCAGTTTCGCAATTACTGCGGTCTGGCAAAGATCGACAGGAGTGGTTTTCCTTGACAGAAAACCACGGCAAGACCTGTCGCTTCGGTTTACACCAATTGCGAAACTGCTCCAGCGCCCTGCGTGTCTTCAACCCGCCCGAATTTCCTGTTCTGTCGCTTGAAGTGCAAGCACAGATGCCGGTGGCAGAGGCGCAGGAACAGACTCAATTTCGTCTTCTGGTGCGGCATTTCCTGGAGCGGTTCTTCAACAATGAAATGGTTTCGTCGGATGGTGACGCGAAGAAGCGCCTCTTCCAGGCGATGTACGCCATCGCCCTGCCGCTGATCGTCGTCGCCCTCTTTTTGGCGCCTCCTTACCACGCGCCTCTACCCCGGTCCTTCTGGTCCCAGGTGAGCGACCACTATTTCTACCTGTTGTATTCGTTTGTGACCATGGGCATCGTAAGCATATTTTCCTGGGACTTGTTGTTCCCGGATTTGCTTGACATGTTCATTCTCTCTCCGCTTCCGATTGCTTCGATGCGACTGTTTCTTGCCAGGATTGTGGCTGCCTGCCTCTATCTCGGATTGTTTCTGTGCGGAACCAGTGCGCTTGGAGCCATATTCTTTCCGTTGCTATCCGAGCCTCCGCAATTTACACGCCACGTGTTCGCGCACCTGCTGGCAGTGCTGGCCAGCGGTGCTGTTGCCGGGGGTGCGATCCTGAGTCTGCAAGGACTCATCCTGGCGGTGATTGGCGAGCGCCTCTTTCGTGCCATTGCGCCATTCCTGCAGGCTCTCGTGGTGACGATGATGTTGAGCATCCTTTTTCTCTTCCCTGTGACGGCTCAATTCCTCCACGTGCTGACCAGCCTCCCGGTCGCTCGTTATTTTCCGCCGTTTTGGTTCTTGGGCCTCTACGAGACGCTCTTGTCCGGATCATCTTCCCTGCCGGTTTTTCCGAAACTCGCCGATACCGGTTGCGTGGCGCTCGCCGTCGTGCTCGTTCTCGTAGTCATCTCTTATCCGCTCGCCTATCGGCGCAGAATGCGATACCTGGTTGAAGAGTCGGGAACAGTCGATACTCGAACCTTCGCCGCAGCGCTCATAGATCCCCTACTGCACGCAACACTGTTACGGAAACCTGTGCAGCGTGGTATCTATCACTTCATTACTTACTCTTTATTGCGGACACGGCGGCATCGCGTTTACCTGGTGATGTATGGCGGTCTGGGGTTGGCTCTCCTGATTGCCAGCGCGGTGCTACTGCGACTGAGGCCAGGTCATCTCGGCTTCCAATTATCACCGGACGGCTTGCGGGCCGCGGTGCCGATCGTCGCTTTCTGGACGATTACCGGTTTGAGGATCTCATTTGTGTCTCCAACCGACAAGAGGGGTAGTTGGATCTTCCGCGTGATTCTGGGCAGGCCCGGAGTGGAGCAACTCGATGCTACCGAGCATTGGATCTTGCCCTTCGCGATTGTTCTGACCCTGGGCGTCGTAGCGTTGATCAGTGCGATTGCGCCTCCCGCATTGCAGGGATGGAGACCCTTCCTGAGCCAGGCATTGGTGGGGATCGGCTTGTCGCTGCTACTGACGGATGTGCTCTTTCTTGCGGTAAGAAGCATACCTTTCACCGGAGGAGAAAGAGCATCGGGTACTAACCTGGCATTCATATTGCTGCAATACTTTGGGTTGTTTCCGCCCTTGGTGCTGCTTATGGTCGATCTGCAGCCCTGGCTAGAAGTTAGTTTGTGGCATTCGGCCGTTGCAGTAGCGATCATCGTAGCGGCGCATCACGCGATGCGCAGAACTCACAAGAAAAATGCCGAGTATCACCAGAATCTGATCGACCTTGATGAGGACGAGGAGGAGTTTCCGCAAAGACTCGGCCTGCGCTATTAGTTCGAGCCATCGGAGTGTTCGATAGCGGACAGCTGTGTCCGTGGTGGAACAAAAACTTTCCCGCCTCCGTAGTTCTCTATTAGTGGATATGGGCATCCGGGTAAGTTGGACCCTTAACTGCAACGGTCTGTTTGGGCAGGAGGATTCGCCTTCCATGATGAGCTTCTTTCCAGGAATGCGCCGCTTCGTAGAAAGAACAATTCTGTTGCTCCTGTTTCCGTTCCTCCTGGCCTTTCCAACGAGGGCCGCGGCACAGGCCACGGGGAACCTTCGCGGCCAAATACTGGATCCGACTGGCGCCGTAGTTCCTGGAGCATCGGTTACGCTTAGCCAGGGAGCCACCGTACTAACCAGCCAATCCGGCAATGACGGCGCCTACTTATTCAAAGCAGTTCCGTCCGGCTCATACACTCTGGCCGTCGAAGCTACCGGCTTCGCTACTCATAACCAAAACCGGCATCGTGATCGCGGCAGGTCAAACGCGCCAGCTGAATGTATCGCTCGCCATTGCAGTGCAGCAGCAAGACATAACGGTGAACGATCAAAGTCCCGGTGTGAGTCTCAATCCTGATGAAAATTCGAGCGCACTGGTGGTGAAGGGAAGCGACCTCGACGCTCTCTCAGACGATCCCGACGAATTACAAAATGAACTCCAGGCGCTTGCTGGGCCCTCGGCAGGGCCAAGCGGAGGACAAATCTATATTGACGGCTTCACCGGAGGGCAAATTCCTCCCAAGTCGTCCATCAGGGAAATTCGCGTCAATCAGAATCCTTTTTCGGCCGAGTTCGACAAGATTGGGTATGGCAGAATCGAAATACTCACCAAGCCCGGCTCCGACAAATTTTCCGGTCACGTCACATCCCTGGGTAACGACTCCGCCTGGAACACAGGCAATCCGCTGGTCAAGCAGCAGCCAAGCTACTACGTGTATTTCCTGCAAGGGGATGTCAATGGGCCCCTGACCAAAAGTTCTTCCTATTTCTTTAGCCTGTTTCGTCTTGACCGGCAAAATCAGACGATCATCGATGCGGTCAATCCCCAAGATCCGAGCACGTCCTTCAATCAGGCTCTGCCAAACCCATCGTCTCTTCTGTTCGCCAATCCTCGCGTCGATTTCCAACTGGGCAAGAACAACACTTTGTCGGTTCGCGACTCATACTCTCGCTCCGTCGCAACCGCGAATGGTCCCGGCCAACTCAATCTTCCCGAACAGGCATACAACGTAAACAATCAGGAAAATGCTATCCAGGTCAGCGACACGGTGGTGGTGAACCCGCGCATGATCAACGAAACGCATTTCCAGTGGCGGCGCGTGCGCAACGGCCAGGTTGCCTCCTACTTCACCCCGACGGTCACCGTGCAAGGCGCCTTTACCACTGGAGGCAGTAATTCCGGAGTGGCGCGAGACCACCAGGATCTGTTTGAGTTGCAAAATTCTTCCACCATGACTGCCGGCAGCCACACCATACGTTTTGGAGTCCGTCTGCGCTCTTATCGCGATGCCAACTACTCCACCGCCGGAGCCAACGGAAACTATCTGTTTACTTCGATCGACCAGTACCTGGCGCAGACGCCCGCGCAATATCAGGCCACCGTAGTCCAGAATCCGTTGGCCCGTGCGATCTTGTTTGATGGCGCGCTTTTCTATCAGGACGATTGGCGCGCAAGACCGAATCTCACCCTGAGCTATGGCCTGCGTTTTGAAACCCAAAATCGAATTCACGATCACGCGGATTGGGGTCCACGCTTTTCCTTAGCCTGGGCGCCATTCCACATGGGAAAAACTCCCCCGAAGACCGTGGTGCGCGCGGGTTATGGTTGGTTCTACGATCGCTTTACCGTTCCCACCTCGTTCGCTTCTTTTACCGGGACACCCTACCTGATGCAGGCGATCCACCAGAATGGAATCAATCAGCAGAGTTACGTCGTGAACAATCCGGATTTCTATAACCCGAATGCTCCGGCTCCTCCCAGCTCCCTGACAGCGGCTGCGGCATCCATCCCATCCTTCTACGATATCGATCATCACTTTCATGCCGCGCTCAGCATGCAGGGCGGGGCCGGCGTCGATCAGCAAATCTTCAAGACAGGTAATGTTCAATGTGACTTATTTATTTACGCGCGGCGTTCATCAGTACCTCACCAACAATGTCACCGCGCCGGAATTCGATCCCTCCACCTACACCGTGGTAGGCCCTCTTCCCGCTGCATACAACTACCAGTTTCAGTCTGGCGGCATTTACAAGCAGAATCAGATCATCGTCTCCGGTAACGCCCGGTTTCGTCACCTGTCTCTGCATGGTTCCTACACCTTCAACGACGCCAAAAGCGATACCCAGGGAGTCACGTATATTCCCTCGGTGGCGCAAAATCCCGGCCTTGATTACGGCCGCGCAAGCTTCGGCATCAGAAACCGTGTTTTCCTGCTCGGCACTTACTCGGCTCCCCATGGTTTCGTCTTTGCGCCTTTGTTGGCGGCTCAGTCGGGCACGCCCTATAACCTGGTGATAGGGAGCGACCTCACGGCGAACAACCAGTTCAACGCGAGGCCTACTTACGGCACTTGCGGGGCAGTGGACGTGGTTTCGACGCCCTATGGATGTCTGGACACTGACCCGGTAGGCAAAGGAGAAAAAATCGTTCCCTATGGTGCTGGGATTGGCCCGGCAAATTTCGTGATGCACATGCGGGTCAGCAAGGTGATCGGCATTGGCCCCAGGATCGAAGGGTCAAAAGGCGCTGGGGGGCCGCAGGGAGGAAATGGCAGTGTAAACGGCCGCGGGCTAAGTGGTGGGCAAGCACAACCAAAGCTGGATGCCACGGTTTCCCGCAAATATAGCCTGACCTTGATCGGCGGGGCTCTGAACATCTTCAACATCGTGAATTTAGGTACACCCAACGGGACGCTTCAATCACCGCTCTTCGGCAAAACGCAATCGCTTGCAGGCGGACCCTTTGGGTCACCGACCCCTGGCAACCGTGCTGTCTTTGCTCAGGCTGTATTTACGTTCTAGAGGGCGGACGCTATTCTTCGCCAATATCAAAACGCTTGATCAGGCCTTCTTCAATCGTGAAGATGTGGCTAACTTCGTGGTCAAGGAGCAAAGCGCCGCTGAGATCGCGTACGACCTGATGAACGCGAACGAACGTTTTCCCGTTCGGCCCCTCTGAGAACCCGACTGGATCGACGCGCGGATCAACCATCGCCCACTGCCGTGTCCAGTATTCCCGGACCCCATCTCTGCCATTTACGTAACCGCCATCCATTCCATTCGCCCAAGTGACATCTTCATGCATCGCCGCAAGAACTGTTTCCATATCGCGAGCATTGAATCGCGCATAAACATGGCTAAGGAAAGCTGGCTTGTCCACTGTCATCGTCCTCCGCACCCGCTAAGCAGACTTGGACTTTTTCGAAGCCCCGCCTCGGGATGCCACTCCAGCGGCCTTGGTCTTGGCCGACGCCCGTCGCAGCCAGTTTCTTTCGTGGATCGCTTGTCCGTGGAGTTTCGGCTGCCGGCGGTGCATTGGTGGGCGTGCCTGCAGAGGGGGCTCTCTGCGCCACGCTCCTGCGCAGTGCTTCCATAAGATCGATGACCTTCGGAGCCTTCTTTTCGACCTCAGGCTCAGGCGCGGGCAAATTGTTCATCTTGGCCTCCACCAGTTCGCGGAGTGCTTCTTCATAGTGATCTTTGAACTTGCGACCTCAAACGGCTCTGTATAGGCGTCGATCAGTTGCTTCGCCAGGTTGAGTTGGGCAGCGTCGGCTTCTGTGCTTTCCGTGGCCGTGGCATAGTCACCTGCATCGCGCAGCTCAGCGGCAAAGCGCAGAGTGTAAAGCATCATTCCCGGCTGTTTCGGGTTGTGAGGAGGAGCCAGCGTCATCAGGTGCTGGCGGCCGCTGAATACAATCTCGCCCACGCCCACCATGCCTCTGTCTGCCATGCTTTGCCGTACCACGTGGAAGGCTTTGGCTTGAGGACCCGGCTTAGGCATCACAAAGTAGGGTTTTTCGTAGAGCGCGGGATCGATCTCGCAGGCTTTGGCAAATTGCGAAATCTCGATCGTCTTTTTCCCCGCGAGGCGCAGGTTCTTGAGCTCCGCCGGTTCGATAATGGCGTACTTGCCCTTTTCGTATTCATAGCCTTTGACGATGTCTGCCCGGTCCACTGTGTGCCGCTGAGGGGCTTCTTGGTCCATGGTCTGAGCTGGCTTGTTGTCACTCGCCGGTGGAGCGAGGTGCAGCGACGAAGTGTGCTTGGCGGAGATCTCCTGCACTTCTTCGAGCGCGGGCTCCGCCGGCGATTCGTCCGCCGGTTCCGGTCCAGCCGACACGTTTTCCCGGCGAACCCGGGTCAGCGTGTTTCTGTCTACTTCGTGGAAAGAGATTGGGCGGGTGGTACTGGTCGCAGGATAGATTTCAACTGCAAACCCGACCAGCGAAATCTGGATGGTTCCTGACCACATGGGGCGTGCCATCAAAGCTCCTTTGAAGCGGAAGAACTTGCCAACCCAGGGTGCTCCGTTGCAACGGATGCTCAATTCTAAATCCCGGGGCCCCGGCCAGATCAAGCTATACCGCAGACCCGGCCCGGCGGCTAATGGTGGCACACCAGAGCAACTTCCCAGGAATCGAATACGATGCGCCCAGGCTATTTTCGCTGGTTCGAGGGCCCCCGCGGTGACAAACAACCCGGGGAAAAATACGTTTCACAGGTCGTGATCGGATTTCTAGAGGACCTGGGTACTAGATGTTCGCTGAAAGGAATCGGTGCAGGCAGATCTCGCTGAAGCGAAGAGGGAGCTGTTATTTGACGGGCTCTGTAGCGTGGAGTAGGTTGTTCGATGGGTGTCCCACGCCCCGGGGAATGGAAGAGCCACACTCCGAGGGCTGCCACCAGCGCCACAACAATCACTACGCCGAGCAGGAGTCGGGCAATATTCGACGCGCAGAACTCTCCGACCCTTGGCATATGGCAGATTATATCCAGTAATTCGTTCGCGGATGGTTCTGGCGCCCGGCACTAACGAGTTGCTCCACAGGCGACCCCCGCAACACTTTGATGCATCTACCAAAAGGCCTGTGCTTAGCGTGATGGGCTCAATCTCCTTCCCAGGTTTTTTCCGACCCTATGGCCGCGCAACCGAAATTTTGTGAACTATTTGCCCATGCTGCTACCGGCCTTGCAGTTACCGATTTGAACGGCAACATCGTCCATACGAACGAATCGCTGGCGCGAATCGTCGACTGGACGGTGGCCGACCTGAGCGATGCGAACTTGTTCGAGCTGACCCATCCCGACGATCAGTCGCGACACCGCCACTTGCTCGACAAACTTTTGTCCGCTGAGATTCCCGGCTTTGTCATTGAGAAGCGATACTTGCGCAAGGATGGCAGCGCGGTATGGGTGCGAAACTCGGTCAGTTTGCTCAACGATGAGCAATTCGACTCGTCTCACCTGGTCTCCATTTGTGAAGACATCAGCAAGCGCAAACGAGCGGAGCAGGTTCTGGAACAACAGGAACAGATGGCCGCCATTGGGAGATTGACATCTTCCATCGTCCACGAAATCAACAATCCTCTGGAGGCGGTCCTTAACCTGGTCTACCTGGCACAGTCTTCAGCGGATCTCGAGCAAGCCAGGCCTTACCTCCGGGACGCAGAGCAGGAGCTCGTGCGAGCGTGCGAAATCACTACCCAGGGGTTGCAATTTCACCGCCAGCATTGGGCTCCGACCTCGACAAATGTGGTGAACATCATGCAATCCGTATTGACGCTATTCAGGGGCAAATTCAAGACTGCTCGCGTGCCGGTTGAATTCGAAACCGAAGATGCGCCGGAGCTCACATGTTTTGCGGGGGAGATGCGGCAGGTTTTTGTGAACCTCATCGGCAACGCCGTCGAATCGATGCAGGAGGGAGGTCAACTAAAGATCAGAATAAGGCCCGGCATAGACTGGCGTTCTGGTCATCAAGGTGTTCGGATTACGATCGCAGATACGGGCTCAGGCATGAGCCCTGAGACCCGCCGGCGTATGTACGACGCTTTCTACACTACTAAAGGTTCAGGAGGCTCGGGTTTGGGCCTATGGGTTACAGCCAACATAGTCCGCAAACATCAGGGTAGTATCCACGTCCGTAGTAAGCGCACGGTGCGATCGGGAGGCACCGTATTCACTTTGATTTTTCCCTATGCCGGCGCCGCAGGAAAGACAGCGGGTTTTCACGAGTACGCTGCTTGAGTGGAGTGCTGACTGCTCAAATGTGAAAAGCCAGTAAAAATTCGATGCCAAGTGTAGATATTTCTTACGGATCGGGGAAAACTGCCTCTGTCGCGGATCGCTTCGTTCGCATCCAAAATTAAAGAGAGGAGATAGCATGCGAGCGCAAAAACCATCTGTCAAACTCGAAGATTGGGCCGTTGTACCAAGTCTCAAAAATGGGAAATACCAGGAGTTGCGCCCAGGGAATTTGTTGGTCGGCAGGGCATTCGGCCATCACAGGATCAAGTCAGGATCCTTCATCTTTACCTCTCCGATCGTAGGCGTTGATCTCGAGAACAACATCGCGGAAACGCAGAACACTTCTTATCAGCTCGGCGAGGCGAGTCACGAATACAAGATTTGGAGCAAGGAACAGGCCAGTAGAACTGCGGCCTGAGCGTGAATTCAGCTGGAATCAGAGGATGCGGCGGAAGCGCTTGAGTCGCTGAGCCGAGAACAATCTCATCGAAGGCGTCAGCGTTCAGCGGCTCCTCCGGTCCGACGTAGACGGTGTGGATTCCACACTGATTGGCGATGTGTACCAACCCTGCAGCGGGATAGACAGAACCAGAGGTTCCCACCACGAGCAGCCGGGTGGCGCGATTGAGTTCGCGGTAGATGCTATCCATATCCAGCGGAATCTCTCCAAACCAGACGATATGCGGCCGAACTGCTGCCCCGCACTCCGAACACAACGGAAGCTCGCCGGCGGTCTCATAGACATTCTGGTCAGCGAACGGCAAGTTGCATCGAACGCACCGAGATTCAAAAAGACTTCCATGCATATGGTGTACGCGTATGGACCCTGCGCGCTCGTGCAAATCGTCTACATTTTGCGTGCAGAGATAGAAGCGATCACCCATCTTTTGCTCAATAGCTGCCAGCGCAAGGTGCGCAGGATTGGGCTGGGCCGCGAGCGCGTCACGGCGGCGCATGGAATAGAAGTTCCAGACCATCGCCGGATCAGCCTCCCACGCCTCAGGAGTCGCGACTTGGTCTACCCGGTAGCCGTTCCATAGGCCTCCGGATCCGCGGAAAGTTGCCAGGCCGCTCTCTGCGGAAATACCGGCACCAGTAAGAACAAAGAGCCGATCTCGTTCTGTCAGTTTCATGGTGAGGATTAGTTGGCCGCTGCTACGGCGTGCCCAGCAGCCGCCGCGGCTGCTGCGGTACCGCTGCCTGGCCGCTTTGCCCGTCGCTTCTTGAACCGGGGGCAGTCCCCTGGCGGCAAACCGCCGGCACATTCTTCATTTGCTTGGCAAACATCAGGTAGCTGGGGTGTCCGGGCCTTAAAGTGACCCAATAGCTTGAAGCTGAGAGCAGCGGCTTTCTCTGGGTGAGAATCTGGTTCTCCATAATCTTCACGCCGCACAACAAGTTGTTTCTAGGGCTCAGGATGGTTCTTGACGGATCTTTCTCCGGCAGCGCCTTATCGCGGTCCCAATCGAAATCGCAGCCATAGCGGTCAGCGTCCATATAGGTTAGCTGCAGCAGCCCTTCTTGGTGCACCGTCCGCTTGGAAACTGAGTCCTTGACGGCAACTTCCGGTTCCGTATGCCGTACATCGGTGGTTGGCTTCAGGCTGGCTTCCGCTGCGGCGACGGCCTGGAAGGTGTAGGCCCAGAAAGCGCGTTTGTCGGCATCGCTGATCGCGCCAAATCGAGGACAGTAGGATCGAACGCTACGCGCAGCCGCAGGCGACAACATCTGCGGAGACAATGCTTGTTCGACGATCACATCCCATTGGGGGTCCCACGACGGTTCTCCCAACTCCTGCTTCTTTTCTGCGATCGGGGTCGACGGAGCGGTTTTGAGATCAGGCCGGGGCGCCGGTGCAGGCTGTTGCTGCTGCGCAACCTGCTTACTACAGGCAGTCAGGGCAAGCATTGCACCGACCACACCAGCCACCATCCGTCTCGTATATGGGCGAACCACCATTTTCGGTTAGATGCCGTTTTCCACATCCCGCGAACACGAGACGAATATTATTTTGGCGGGTGAATCGCTGGTCTAACCTGCTAAAACGCGGACTCTAGGACGTCGCGTAGTCTTCGCGCCAGGGAGTGAAGATGTCCAAAACTTCGGAGTCTTCGAGCGCAAAGGCCTGATGTTCCACATTGCCCGGCACCAGGAAACTGTCTCCCATTTTTGCTTCGACAACTCCGCCCGGATGCTGAAACGAAAGATGGCCGCTGACGATATACACCATCTGCTCCTGGGGATGACTGTGCCTCGTTCCCACCCAGCCCTTCTTCATCCGGTGACGGACAAGCATCATGCTCGGGCTCGAGGACATTACTTGCCTCCGCAGCCCGGGCTCAGGGTGTGACATCGAGTCTTCGTGCGATGCTATGACCTCGATTGACATCGAATCTCCTCAATCTTCTAGCGTGCCATCCAGCCGCCATCGACCACCAGTACCTCCCCGTTGACGTAGTCGCTTGCTGAAGAGGCCAAAAACAAAGCGGCGCCAGCGATATCTTCCGGTTCACCCCAGCGTGCGGCCGGTATGCGCGCCAGAATCTGGCTGTTGCGCACCTCATCCTCCCGCAAAGCAGCGGTATTTTCTGTGCGAAAGTATCCCGGCGCAATCGCGTTTACCTGGACATTTCGTCCCGCCCATTCGTTGGCCAGCGCCTTGGTCAGTTGCGCAACTCCGCCCTTCGATGCTGCGTAGGCGGGCACACGAATACCACCCTGAAATGACAACAGCGAGGCGATGTTGATTACCTTTCCCTGGCGCCTTTCAAGCATGTGACGTCCGGCAAGCTGGCAAAGGCGAAAGACGCTATTCAAATTCACCTGCATCACCGTCAACCACGCCTGCAATTCGTGGTTCTCGGCTGGCTCGCGATAAATGGTGCCGGCATTGTTCACCAGGATGTCTGGCGCGCCCATCGATCCCAATACTGCTTCGTAGAGTGAATCCGCGCCCTCAGGCTTGCCAAGGTCGGCGGCGAAACTTTTTGCGCCGTGCCCCAGGGAACGAATGGTTGCGCTCGTTTCTTCCGCAGGCCGGCGATTGCCATGGCATGCCACCGATGCTCCAGCCTCAGCCAGCGCAATGGCGATTGCGGCGCCAAGCCCGGTGGCAGACCCCGTGACGAGCGCGAGCTTTCCGTCGAGATGAAACCTGTCTAGAATTCCCATCGCTTGCCGATCAGTATTCTTTGGCTTCACAATGAGATTGTCAACGACGGCAAGAACGCTGGTCCCGGTATGTGGGACGGATTCCAAATCTTATGTCCGAACTTGTCCAGATCGTTCCTCAGCCTGCAAAAGTCAACCCTGCGTGCGCGCCCGTGGACCGTGCGACGAGTGTCTTGTGGCTTCAAGTGGTCACGTTGCTATGGATGCTCATCGAATGCGGCGCATCCCTGTATGCAGCCGCCACGGCACACAGTCCCGCATTGCTCGCTTTCGGTTCCGATAGTTTTGTCGAACTGTTATCCGCGACGGTGGTGCTGCTGCAAGCGAAATCACCCAAGTCGATTTCTCGACGCAGCGCGGGGCGCCTCACTGGCGTTCTGCTTTTTGTTCTTGCGGGAATTGTCGTTTGCACAGCGCTACTGTCGTTCATGCTTCACGTAAAGCCTGAGACGAGTCGACTGGGAATCGTCGTTACGACAATTGCTTTGATCGCCATGCCGGTCCTGGCTGCTTTCAAACGCAGGGAAGCATGGCGCACGAACAATGTTGCTCTGGCAGCCGACGCAGTTCAGTCGGCCACCTGCGCTTATCTGGCTCTCGCCACCTTGGCTGGCCTGGTTGCAAATGCCGCGTTCCACATCCCATGGTTTGATTCGCTAGCCGCTCTGTTTGCGATCCCCATCCTTCTGTATGAAGGCCGCGCGGCTTGGCGCGGGGATGATTGCGGATGCTGCTGAGCAACGAACCTGCGGCGCGTCGCCGCATGTTTCAAAAAGAGATTGCGATAAAAATAAATATCCGTGCAGCAAAAGCTGAGGTAAACTAAGCAAGAATTTCAGGAAATTGACCATGATAATCAAGCCCCAAACCCGATCCCTCGCCCACCAAGTCCTGCCTGCGGTCGTATCGGACTTTGTTGGCTTGAAGGAAGCAGAGCGCCCCTAGCGCACTTCGTTTGCGGATTTACGAAGGCCCTGAGGCGCAGCCTCAGGGCCTTTTCTCATTTCCCTGGGGTCCCCTTCCTTGTTTGAGCCATACGGCTCCAACCCATCGCTGAGGTACTGCCTCGCGATCTACCAGTTGTCCTGGTGAGTGTTCTATGCGTGTTTCCCGAAATCACAGCAACGTGATGCGTGACGTACTTACTTTCCTCCTCCGCCATTGGCGGCGGGAGGCATGGCTGGTGACAGGCGTCGCCTGCTCCATGATCGTAGCCACCATCGCCGACCTGTTCATGCCTGTCTTCGCCGGGCGCATGGTGGATGCAATTGCCATGCACTCCACAACCCACCAGCAAGGGCTGCGCGCCGCATTGTCGGCCTTGGCCACCATGCTCTTGTTGGGCGGCATCCTGGTCGCCGGACGCCATTTATCGCTGCTGGGCATTAGCCGGCTTACGATACGGTTGATGGCGCGCCTGGCCAGCGATGCCTTTTACCGCTTGCAGCGATTCTCAACCGACTGGCACGCGAATAACTTCGCTGGTTCCATCGTCCGTCGCGTCACCCGCGGCATGTGGGCGGTGGATCTGATGGATGACACCCTGCTGCTGGCCTTGCTGCCGGCATCGCTGGTGCTGGTCGGCAGCGCGCTGGTGCTGGGTTCGCATTGGTTGTCAATGGGGCTGATCGTCGCTACCGGCGCAAGTCTCTATGTCGGCCTTTCCATTGCGCTGTCGCTGAACTTCGTTTCTCCGGCGGCGCGGTTGTCGAACGCACAAGACACGCTGGTGGGCGGCGCGCTGGCAGATGCCGTGACCTGCAATGCGGTGGTGAAATCGTTCGGCGCAGAAGCGCGCGAAGATGCGCGGCTTGCCCGCGTGCTCAACAAGTGGAGCCGCCGCACGTATCGCCACTGGACCAACGGCACCTGGAGCGGAACTACGCAAATGATCGTGTTGCTGGGGCTGCGAGGAGCAGTCACCTCCTACGCGATCTGGTTGTGGTGGCAAGGCAGGGCCACGCCAGGCGGAGTTACCTTCGTGCTGACAAGCTACTTCATCGTGCATGGCTATCTGCGCGATGTTGGACAGCACGTGGCGAACTTGCAGCGCAGCGTGAACGAGATGGAAGATCTGGTCGAGATGCACGTGCTGCCGTTGGGGGTAGCAGACCATCCGCAGGCGGCGCCGATCCGCATCGACAAAGGCGAAGTGGTCTTCGACCGCATCACCTTCCGCTACGGTGCGCATAGCGAGCCGCTCTTCCGCGACTTTACGCTGCGCATTGAAGCGGGCGAACGCGTGGGCCTGGTTGGCCACTCGGGATCCGGCAAGACAACCTTCGTCAAGCTTCTGCAGCGGTTGTACGACGTGAACGACGGACGAATCCTGATCGACGGACAGGAGATTGCCCGTGCAGCTCAGATGTCGTTGCGGTCGCAGCTTGCGTTGGTGCCGCAGGAGCCGTTGCTCTTCCATCGTTCGTTGGCGGAAAACATCGCCTACGCGCGTCCGGAAGCGACGGTGGCGCAGATCGAGCGTGCCGCGCAGTTAGCCAATGCGCACGACTTCATCATCCGCCAGCCGAAGGGGTACGCCACCCTGGTCGGTGAGCGTGGGGTGAAGCTCTCCGGTGGGGAACGCCAACGGGTGGCCTTGGCCCGTGCTTTTCTGGCCGATGCGCCAATCTTGATTTTGGACGAGGCGACCTCGAGCCTCGATTCCGAATCGGAGGCGCTTATCCAGGAGGCAATGGGGCGGTTGATCGTAGGCCGTACCGCGATCGTGATCGCGCATCGGTTATCGACGGTGCGCATGCTCGACCGCATCCTCGTCTTCGAGCAGGGCAGTGTGGTCGAAGAGGGAACTCACGATGCCCTCGTCCGCAGAAACGGAGGTACTTACAAACGACTCTTCGAACGGCAAGCCCTTGGCCTGTTTGTCGAAGAGTCTGATCTGGATGAAGCAGAAGAGCTGCGAGCCTGAAACTCACCACTTTGGGTGTCCCAGTCTCCTAATGGACACAAGTGTTTTTTCCGTGGGAGGTTGAGGGTCGAGATCTGATCATCCCACACCTCGCGAAGAACGAGCGAGAGGATGGGGCACCCGTCGACTAGTGGAGGGGACAGGGCCCAAGAGCGCGTTCCTTCCGCCACCTTCACGGTTTACGTGACGCTGATGCTTTTGGATCGAATACGGCAACTCCGACGCGGGAGTCAGCGCATCCGTAGTAGAGAAACCATTTCTCCTCAAAGAACACCAACCCTTCCGCGAAGGTCGTACCAGCCGCATACTGGCCGCTCTGTTCCCATGGCTCTTCTGGCTTGAAGAACGGCTCTTTGCTACGGGCTATGAGCTTTCGAGGATCATCCGTCGAGAATAGCGCCTGCCCGTCGGAATAAGCATTGGCAGCGATACCTGGTGCTCCGTCAACCGCTGCGTTCTTGCCGTTGTAGATGAGGAGAATGCCGCGATCGGTGAGCTAGCGAAGGTGGCCCTACTTCGGGGAATGCGCTGTCGAAATGTCCTGGCCGGCGGCGGAGCAACACGATCGGCTTGCCGGAGGAATCCTCGACTGGTGTCCAGTGGATCAGATCAGGCGAAGTGGCGAGCCGCACTTTTATCTCTCCCCAGTACATCCAATACTTGCCGTCGAGCTTTGCTGCAATCAGGCGGTCTTTGCTCAGTTCGGTCACGATGCTGGCCGACTTGTAATCGAAGTGTTGATATTTTTCCCCCACCAGCGCGGGTCCCTCTTTTGTCCAGTGAATCAGATCAATCGAGGTTGCAATTCCAATGTCGGTCGAGCGACGGTTCCACTGGGTGTAGGTAAGAACATAGGTGCCGTCCTCACGCTCCACCACGCGTGGATCTTCGACCCCGCCCGGCCACTCCCGCTCCTGCTGCGAATCATGGTCAGGATAAAAAACCGGAGTCGGCTGGGTCGTGAAGTGAATGCCATCCTCACTCACTGCCAACCCCAGCCGGGAGGTATGCATCCCGATAGCCATCGTCCCGGAGTCATCCTCAGCCCGATATAAAACGTACACTTTCGCCTTGTCGCACGATGGCGCCAGGATTGAACGTATGCAGCGCCTCCCACCTCACCGGTTTGTTGGCAATGGGATCGGTGAACACGGGTTTCGGGTTGGGCTCGATGATGGGCGCATGGACCGGGCGTACAAAAGGGCCGAGGGTCCACTCGCGTTTTTGCGTCGACTGAGCTGAACCAGCGAGCAGCAGAACAAAAGCCACAGCAACTGTGGCTGAACTGCCAATCGCTTTACTTCTTGCCACGGTAAAAGACGTGCCAGATCTTTCCGTTCTGGCTGTCGGTGATAAAAAGAGTGCCATCGGGAGCTTCTGCCACACCGTCGGCGCGCGCCAGTGCGTCGTTTGGATTTACCAGCGGGTCCTTGCCGGCAAACCCACTGGCGAAAATTTCAAACTTGCCCGAGGGCTTGCCGCCGGCGAATGGTTGGAAGGTTACGTTCGACGGAGCTTGTGGCAACGGGGCCCTGTTCCACGAACCATGAAAGGCGATGAACGCTCCGCCCTTGTAGCGCGCGGGAAATTGGCTGCCGGAATAAAACATCACATCCACGGGGGCCCAATGTGCCGGATAGCTGGCGACCGGAAGCGCGAAAGCGCTGCAGCGTCCCACGATTTTGCCATCGCCGCCATATTCAGGATTGAGCAGGAGCTTTTGTTGGGTGTAGTCGAAAAAGCAATATGGCCAGCCGAAGTCAAGTCCCTGGGTCGCACGGTACATGGGCTCGGCAGGGCGGGTGGCATTCTCTTCCGCAGTAAATTTGGCCGGCCAAAGAACGTCGAGCTGGTCGCGGCTGTTCATGACGATATAAAGCGCGCCATCGTGCCAGGTGATCGCCGGCTCCTGGCGCAATCCAGTGACAAACTTCTGCCCGTCGGCCTCTTTCTGGTGCAATTTGTTTTCATCAAACTTCCAGATGCCGCCATGCGTTTCCAGCAGTGGACACGGATCCTGACCCACGATGCCTTTCTGCCGGTCCAGCGACTGGCAGGCATTGGAGGGAGACCCTATATTGATGTAGAGCGACCCTTTGCCGTCGAATGCGATGCCCTTGTCGTGATGCTCGTGCTCCGTAGGCAGGCCTTCGACTACCACCTCGGGTGGCCCTGCCGGCTTCAGCTGCCCCGGCGTCATCTTCCACCGCTCCACTGACTCCACCTTTGCCACGTACAAATAGCCATTGCGCAAGGCAATGCCGGTGCTGCTTCCGTCGCCAAAATGTTCTTTGATCTCAAAACGGCCATCACCGTTTTCATCGCGCAACGCCACCACGCCGCCGGTCTTGCCCCTGCCGCTCTGCAGAGCAACATACAAATCGCCGTTCGGAGCCACCACTGCGTGCCTTGCCGTACCCAAATCGTCGGCGGCCACCAACGCGCAGAAGCCGTCGGGCAGCGTCAGTCCTGCGTTGTCAGGGTCGCAGGCAAACGGAACGGCCGCATGCAGGGTCATGCAACACGCGACTATCACCAACCATCCAATAAAACGGTGTTTTGATGTCATTGCCTTGTCCCGGTGCGGTGTCCAGTACGATCAGGGTAGTGTAATCTTTTTGAGGAGACGACGTGGTGCGAGCGAACAAGAACGTCCTATTTTGCCTCAGTCTTATCTTGAGCGGATTTTCCTGCCAGTTTTTGCAGGGTCAAACGGACTCGACAGCCGCCGACGGCATATACTCAGCCGATCAAGCCCATCGCGGAGAAGCCCTCTACAAGAAGCAGTGCTTATCGTGTCATGGGGAAGCCCTTGACGGCGTAGGTCCATATCCCCCACTCAGCGGAGACGATTTCCTCTCCAAGTACGAGGGTCAGCCCGCAGGCAATCTTTACGACATGATTCAGAAGTTGATGCCCGCTACGGCGCCCGGCTCGCTCACCCGTCCGGAAGCAGCCGACCTTTTCGCTTACATTCTCAGCTTCAACAAATTTCCCGCCGGAAAAACGGACCTGCCCAGCGACGCGGACAGCCTCAAAAAGCTGATCGTGCCTAAGCCTGCGCCCAAGACTTAAGCCTGAAGGGCGGGGCTTTACAGGCGCGGACGAATGTTGAGTGGGTGGCCCTCGCTTTTGAGACCTGGGTTTCTCCTCGGAGATCGGTCCTACCGAAACACCCAGGTCTCAAAAGCGAGACCTAGGCCACCCGCTCAAAGTTTGGACGTTGCAGCGGTATTTTCGACGGATTCAAGCGTGCGGGAGGACCTAGGGCCACCCTGGTTACAGGTGAAACAAGTGGTCGGCCCCAAACACCAGGCCCAGCGTAATCACCGCGATCACGATTTCTCCCACCGCTCCCACGATAAACGGCCGTGCTCCCTGCTTGCTTAGCTCGCGCAGATTGGTACGCAAACCCACCCCGGCAAAGGTCAGCAGGAAAGCCCATCGGGACAAATTGCCCACGGCCGCGAGTTGCGGCTTGGTGAAAAACCCTACCGTGGCAAGCAAAGAGATAAGCAGAAACCCGAGCACAAACTTAGGAAATTTCCTCCATAGAAATGCGCCCTTGTTCTTTAGCTCCTCCGCCTGGCCTTTCGAAGCCCAGTAAATGGCATAACCGAGAACGATGAAACCAATCGTTGCGTTGCGGCAGGTTTTCGCCAGCACCGCGATTTTGCCCGCCGCATCGGAGTAGAGTGCTCCGGCGGCAGTCGCCTCTGCTGTGTTATCCACCGCCAGCCCAGCCCACAGGCCGTAAGCGTGATCGCTCAAATGCAAAACATGTCCAACCAGCGGGAAGAGAAACAAAGAGATCGCGCCCAGCAACAGAATCGCAGCAATCGCATACGAGGAGTCTTCCTCGTCGGCATCGATCGCGCCCTGGGCGGCGATGATCGCAGACACTCCGCAAATGGATGATCCAACGGCCAACAGCGTCACCAATTTTGGTTTCAGTTTGAAAGCGCGGCCAAGGTAGGTCATAAACGTGAGCGCCAGGGCCAGTTCAATCGCGATCAGAATCAGCGAGACCCCTCCCAGGCGCCGAACATCGCCTAATAGGAAGCGGGCGCCGAGGAGCACAATCCCAGCCTTGAGCCAGAATTCATAGGTCGCCACCCCGGAACGAAAGATGGCCGGGACGCCGATGGTATTGGAGATTGCCAGGCCAATCAGAATGGCCCAAAGAACATACTCGATATTCGGCAGTACCAGGTGGTGCGCCTTACCATAAGCAGCGATGAAGTGCTCGATAAACTTGCCTGCATAGCCGACCACGGCGAGCAGCAGAATCCCTGGTATGAGGCCGGCGGCACTGACCGGCGCCTGACTTTCTGTAGGTGCAGCCGGGGCAGATGTTCGGACGGCAGAGCTGGCCATGGGTCTTCCTCGTTCCTCTGTTACCAGGGAATGTTCTTCAAAAGGCCGAAACGGACAAGCAGCACCGCCGCAAACGCCAGCAGAACTGCCCAGGTGTCGAGTGAAAGGCGACTGAGCGGCGATGGCTGGGACATATTCGAATACTCCTGTGGAGAAAAGCCTAAAACTGTTTTGCAGGAATTTCAGCGGGGAAGGGAACTAGCGACAACAACAGGCGGAGAGCCCGTTCATCATGCATACAGCGGTAAGAGGGGCAGCGTACACAACCTGAACTTTAGCATAGCCGCCAGACGGGGGCAAAAATGGGGGTAAGGATGACCTCGGCCTTGCCTAATTGGAGCTGATGGAATACCGAACCACCAGGCCTTCCACGTAGGTCACTTGCACGCTGCGATCGCCAGTTGAGTATTGATAGATCTGTGTCTTCAAGCCGTCGCCTGAAACAGATTCTGATAACTGTTTTCCTGGTCCAAACAAACTGCTAACCTCGTCCATCTTCATGCCGCGTTTGAGGTGAGCCGTTGCCGGAACCGAAGCATCGGCGCCGGGATTTGGCACCGTATGCGCAGGTCCCGCTTGCTGCGGACCAGCGAGACTTACGTAATCCGACAGCAGCTTCATCACCGCATCGGGATTGTTTTCCCCCGGAGGGACTGCGCCTGACCAGCGCAGGTTGAATCGGGAACCACCCTGCAACCGCTGATCGGCAATCTTCTGTGCCTTAATCTGGCTGGCTATCTGGGCAGCAGCGCGGTTGTCGTCCTCCTGGCGCTCCCGGCGCGACCGCTCGCGATCCAGGTCACGCTGTAGCTGGCGTTTTCGATCTGGGTCCGTGGTATTCGAGATATCCTTTTCCAGCTGCTTCTCGTAGGAGCTCTTGTCCACCGTCTTGGGGTTGACCGTCGAACTGCTGTCATCGAAGAACGTCCCAAAACCGCCTCCGTTCAGCTGAAACTCGATGCGATCATTCTTGACCACGACGCCGGTCACTCGGGCAGTGTCGCCTTTGTGGATCGATACCCCATTGCTCTTGAGGCGGTTCGAGTACTCTTTCCAGTTCATTGGGTTGTCTTGATTGAAGCGCAGATCGACGCCCTGCTGGGTGCCCGGCATATCGATCTTCACCAGCACTTCCTTGCCCACCAAACTCTGCAGCGGATCCGGAGTTTGTGCGCTCAAGGGCCAGTTGCCAAGTGCGATGGCAAGAAAAACAATGCTCTGCGCAAGTCGAAACACGTCTGGTCGCTCCCGAGGGACGATGATAAGCGAGGTCTGTTGTTCCCTCAATGAATTTGCTGCGGGGTGGAAAAAGCCCGCAGGTGGTTCCCCAGGTTGGCTCGGTTCGAGAGTTTCTTAAGCTATGAGAAATGAATGACATATGTGAGTGGCCAAACTACGATCCCAGCCCAGCAACTTGTCCGGCCCACGGGGGTTCATCCTGATGTCGAGGTGTGTTTTGCGCAAGACGCCTGGATTAACGATGATCCTCTGTTCTCTGGCGTTGACCCCCGCTTGGGCAGCGAACAAGAATCCGCCTCCGGACCGCACCGTAACGGTCAAGCTGCCGGCCCCGCCCAAGCTAAAGCAAATTCAGGGCGATGATCGCATTGTCCATGCGCTCGACCGCTTGACCTTCGGCCCGCGTCCCGGCGAGATAGACCAGGTAAAGGCCATGGGTCTCGAGGTCTGGATCAATCAGCAGCTACATCCTGCAAACATTGACGACACGGCGATGGAGCAGCGGTTGCAACAGTTTCCAGCAATGCGCTTGCGGGAAGAAGAGTTAACCCACAAATTCCCCCCGGGCAGCATCATTCGCCAGGTAGAGAACGGAAAAATATCCGTGCCTCTTTTCAATGCGACCGAGCGCGCCATTTATGAAAACCAGGTAGTCACCGACCGAAAGAAGCAGGAGCAGGATAAGGCGAAAGCGAAGGATGCACCCGTGGTGAGCAATGCCCCGCCGGCCCCTGCACTGCCAATTACGCCGCCTCCAGTCATGTCTGCAGAGCAGGTGACGGCCCTGTTGAGCCTTGCCCCCGCAGCACGAATGGCCAAGGTCCTTTCGCTTCCTGCGGGCGAGTATGGACAATTCCGCAAACAGTTGTCACCCGTCCAGCGCACGGCTTTGGATGACGGGATGTCCCCGGAGCAGCGAGAAACTCTGATTGCCCTTGATAATCCGCGCCAGGTGGTGCAGAACGAACTCTTACAGAGCAGAGTACTGCGCGCGATTTACAGCCAGCGCCAGCTACAGGAAGTGATGACCGACTTCTGGTTAAACCACTTCAACGTTTTTCAAGGTAAGACAGGCGAAGAAATCTATAGCCTGGTGCCCTATGAGCGCGACGTAATTCGTCCCAACGCGTTGGGCAGCTTCGAAGTGCTCCTCATTGAAACGGCAACCAGCACCGCGATGATGACGTATCTGGACAATGCCGGCAGCACAGGTCCGCACTCGCTCAACGCACTGGGAGGGCCGGGACGCCCCTTGCCTCCCAAAGGTGGGTCGCCGAAGGGGCTGAACGAGAACTATGCGCGTGAGCTGATGGAACTGCATACGCTCGGCGTCAATGGCGGTTACAGTCAGCGCGATGTAACGGAAGTTGCCAAGGTGTTCACCGGGTGGACCATCGAGCAACCCCCGAAAGGCGGACCGCGCTTTGTGTTCGACGAGAGCCGTCACGAGCCAGGGATGAAGCGCGTTCTCGGCGTCAACATCAAAGAGAACGGCTACAAAGAGGGGCTGGAAGTGTTGCACATGCTGGCGACCAGCCCGGCGACCGCACACTTTATCTGTCGCAAGCTGGCCGTCCGCTTTGTCAGCGACGATCCGCCGCAGAGCCTGGTCGACCGGCTGAGCACGGTGTTTTTGGCTTCCAACGGCAACATCGGCGAGGTGATGCGCTTCCTGGTGCAATCGCCCGAGTTTTGGGCTGTTACGTCCTATCGCGCGAAGATCAAGACCCCCGAAGACTTTGTGATTTCGGCGGTCCGTGCCGGCGGGATGGATGTTGAGGATCCTAACGTGGTGGTGAAGGCCATCAGCGATCTGGGGCAACCACTTTATGGACGGCAAACGCCCGATGGCTATTCGATGCTGTTGACTCCATGGGTAAACAGCTCAGCGCTCTTGGAACGAATGAATTTCTCATTGGCCCTGGCGAGCAACCATCTAAGCAAAGGTGTCACCGTGGATTGGCTGGGCCAACTCGGCGCCGCATCGGTGCTGCCGGACTTAGAAGAGCGGCAGATCGAAAATCTGATCATGCACGGCCAGGTCTCAGAAAAGACGCGGGCGCTGATCTTGCAGCAATTAGCCACTGCGCCTGTTGCCAAACCGGTAGCGATCGGTCAACCCGCGACCGAGCAGCAGGCGCATCAGGCCGCAGACCGCCAGGCATCCCTAACCGCCGGCTTACTATTCGGATCGCCCGATTTCCAACGCCGGTAGCTCAGTCGATACCCAGCTGGTGTTGCATCCGTTCGAGCGAAACTCCCTTCGTCTCCGGGTAATACTTCAAAATCAGAAAGAAGTGGACCACCATCATCGCGGCAAAAAATATGAAAGGGTAAGCGCCGGAAGACCCAGCCATCACAGGAAACACCAGCGAGATGATGGCGTTCGTCACCCAGTGGGCGGAACTGCCCAGGGCCTGGCCCTTGGACCGCACGCGATTCGGGAACACCTCGCTGACATACACCCAAATCACCGCACCCTGCGATACAGCAAAACAAGCGATGTACGCCATGAGCAGCCACACTAGCCAGTGCAGGTGCCGATGAGTCATAAACACGTAGGAGACTGCAGTCAGGCAAAATGCCAGGCCTACAGTGCCCGTCAGCAACAATTTCCTTCGTCCGAATTGATCGATGACCGACATCGCCAGAAGGGTAGCTACCAGGTTGGTTGCTCCCACAGCCACTGCTTGCAGGGCGCCAGAGACCTTTGTTGCTCCGGCGAGTGCGAAAATATCATTCAGGTAATAGAGAATCGCATTGATCCCTGAAAGCTGGCAGAACATTCCCATCGTCACCGCGAGAAAAATCGGGAACTGGTACTGACGAGAGAACAAGGGATCAGTGGATGCCGCCCGCTCCTGATGAATCGATGCGATGATTTCCTTTCGCTCCTCTTCCGGGTTTGGAATACCAGTAAGCCGAAGGACCGATAACGCCTCATCCAGTTTTCCTTGCATCACCAACCACCGCGGGCTGCGTGGAATACCAAACAGAGCTACCAGGAAAAGCAGCGCCGGCAGGGCGGAAATGCCGAGCTGCCAACGCCACTCAGTGGCCCCCAGGTGCAGGCTGTCGATCCAGGCATTCGAAACATAGGCCAGCAAAATGCCCACCACGATGTTTATCTGAAAGCAGCCAACCAGTCGCCCGCGCCACTCCGCCGGAGCAATCTCAGCGATATACATAGGGCCCAGAACCGACGAACCCCCGATGCCCAGTCCACCGATAAAACGGAAGAAAATCAGTGCGGTCCAATTCCAGGCGAATGCGCATCCCAGCGCCGAGACCACATAAAAAATAGCCATCACCCGCAGACTGTCCCGCCGTCCAAATTTTTGTCCTGGGATGCCGGCCGTGATCGCTCCCACCACGGTGCCCAGCAATGCGCTGGAAACAGTAACTCCAAGCATGGCAGGAGACAGCTGATACGTCTGCGTCAATGCATTCGTTGTCCCCGAGATCACTGCGGTGTCAAAGCCGAAGAGCAGCCCTCCGAGTGCGCCCACGACGGTGCTCTTTACAACGTGAAAGTTAATGTTCATTGGTCTCCGGTCAGCTTCAATTTATAAAACCGTACTCCGGAGATAGGATTGTCATTGAACCTCTCCGTCTCCTCAAAACCCAGCGATTGATAGAGTGCGCTTGCCTCGGGCATGGCCTCATTCACCGTGTCGAGCACCAGGGCTTGGTACCCTCGAGTCCGTGCCCAGTCGACGGCGGCCATCACCAACCAGCGTCCCAGACCGTAACCGCGGAATTGGGGCTCTACCCACAACCGTTTCAACTCGGCGGCTCGGGCGCCATCGTTCAGTATCCGCGGCGTGATCGCAGCGCAACCGGCTGCCTGGCCTTTGACCCGCGCCAGCAGTAGGTCTGCGTCTGCTTCTGCATATTTGCCCGGCAGCCCGCGGAGTTGCGCCTCATAGTCGGCAAAGCACATACCCGCGGCCGCAACAGGCGATGCGGCGAGGTACCGACCGTAGTTCGTCAGCAACCTGAGCGCCTGTTCTGTGTCTTCCGGCCAACGCGCGGGCGCAATTTCGTAGCTGGCCTGGGCCTCTGCCATATGCACACCCAAGCTTATACAATCGGAGCCATGAAAATATCGGCGCGTAATCAATTGCGAGGCAAGGTAGAGGCGGTTGTTCTTGGAGTAGTTACTGCCAAGGTGACGGTCCGCGTGGGTGAAAATCTTATCGAGAGCGTCATCACCCGGCAAAGCGTAGAGGATCTCAGCATCAAGGTGGGGGACGAGGTTACCGCGGTCATCAAGTCGACCGAAATCATGCTCATGGTCGACTAGCCTTTCCACCCATGTATCTCGCGGAGGCTGTTACGCTGCGCGGCTGTTGACGTTTTTCTTATCCGCCGATTTCTCAATTAATCCGCAGAGAGAACCGCACACAATCGTGCTCGTTCAAGTAGCAAGTTCTGCTCGCGCGCATTGCGAGTAAGTTCTGCGGCCGTCTCGAAGTCCGCACGCGCCTCGGCGAAGCGGCCCAGCTTGCTCAGAAGATCACCCCTCACGCTGGGCAAGAGGTGATAGTTCTTCAGAGAAGGTTCGGAGACGAGCGAGTCCACCAGGTCGAGCCCGGCTTGCGGGCCGAACGCCATGGCCACCGCGACCGCACGATTCAGTTCAACGATCGGGGATGGTGTGAGTTGCGCCAGGGCATCGTAGAGCGCCACCATGCGCTGCCATTCTGTGTCTTCCGCCGTGAGCGCTCGCGCATGGCAGGCAGCGATCGCGGCCTGGAGCGCGTACGGGCCAAAAGACGCACCCAGTCGCTCCGCCCTCTCAAGCGCGGCAAGACCACGACGGATGAGGAGTTGATCCCACTGCGCTCGATTTTGATCCAGCAATAAGATGGGCTCTCCGGACGGTCCCACCCGCGCCCTGGAGCGCGACGCTTGAATTTCCATTAAGGCGACCAGCCCGTGAACTTCAGGTTCCTGGGAAACGCACTCGGCCAAAATCCTCCCCAGGCGGAGCGCATCCTCGCACAGCTCGGGCCTCAACCAGTCGTCACCCGAGGTTGCGGAGTAGCCCTCATTGAAGATCAGGTAGATGACCTCCAGAACCGACGACAGACGGATGGCGAGGTCGTTCCCGCGAGGCACCTCGAAAGGAACATGAGCTTCCGACAGGGTACGCTTGGCGCGGACAATGCGCTGCGCAATGGTGGCTTCCGGGACCACGAACGCACGTGCGATTTCCACCGTCGACAACCCACCCAGTAAGCGCAGGGTGAGTGCGACTCGCGCCTCGGTGGAAAGCACCGGATGACAGCAGGTGAACATCAGTCGCAGCAGGTCGTCGCCCAAGTCGTCGTCCAGCGCACTCACCATGTCCGGGACTGCCATTTCCTTCGACGCGAGCTCGCGGCCCACCTCGTCGAGTTTGCGTTCGAGCCTTGTGCCGCGGCGGAAGCGGTCGATGGCACGACGCTTGGCCGTGGCCATCAGCCAGGCGCCTGGATTTTCCGGCACTCCTGACTGCGGCCACTGCTCGAGCGCGGCGACGAGAGCGTCCTGGGCGAGATCCTCGGCCACGCCGACGTCGCGCACCATCCGCATCAACCCGGCGATGAGCCGGGGCGACTCAATTCTCCATACCGCCTCGATGGTGCGATGGGTGTCCATCACACCATCCTCCATCCGCGCGGTCCAGGCCACGCAGATCATGCGTTACTCCTCCCTGGCGTCCCAGACTGCAACTCAGGGAACCCTGCTGCAGCTTTCTTTACATCTTCAGGAAAATCGGACATCTCCTGCACCTGGCGCACCTCGACGATGCAGTCATCGCCAGGGCAGCGCTTCGCCCATTCGACGGCTTCTTCCTTTGACTTCACCTGGATCATCCAGTAACCGCCGAGCACCTCCTTGGCCTCGGCAAACGGTCCGTCGGTCACCTTGGCTTTGCCGCCCGCAAACGTGACGCGTGCTCCCATGGAGGGTGGGTGCAGGCCATCCAGAGCCAGCAGCACGCCCGCCTTCTGCAGTGACTCGTTGTATTTCATCATCGCCGCGACAGCCTCAGCAGTGGGCATTGCACCCGGCTCGGCGGTCTCGTATCCCTTGGGGATCATCAGCATCATGAATCGCATGGTTCCATCCTTCTCCATAAGAAATGGCCTGGGATCAATTGGTTGACTCCGGGCTCTACTCAAGCGTCGAATGCGGCGCCCCAAAATCGACACAGGTTTTGATGTTTTTCGGCTGGTCAACGGTTAACCGGACCTGATACTATCCGGCGCATTAGTTTGAGACTCGTACATAAGGATTTCAAAACAAGATGCTGTTTCTTTCTGGAGGCTATAAATGCAAGAGCAAAAAAGGTCCAATCGCGCGCTATGGCTGATCGGCGCGGTATTCACGGCTGTGGTTTTTCTGCTTGTCCCAGTATCCCGGGGCCAGGCCGTGAGCGGCACCATTGTCGGCACCGTGACCGACCCGGGAGGTGCGGCGGTGACGAACGCGCAAGTCACCATTGTGCTCACAGGTCAAGAAACCACCTACAACGCCGTCACGAATGAGAGCGGAAACTTCACCGAGCCGGACCTACCCTCCGGCACCTACACCTTGACGGTCACGGCGTCTGGATTCAAACGGGAAACCCGCGAAAACATCTCAGTCATCACCAACACCACAGCCCGCGTGGACGTGACTCTGGCCGCCGGCAGCGCCTCGGAGACCGTCACCGTCACTGCTGCGCCACCGCTACTGCAGACGGACCGAGCCGATATCTCGACCAACATCGAGCAACGTCAGATCGCCAACCTTCCGCTAAGCAGCGGTAACAGCTACCAGTCTCTGCTCAACACGGTCCCCGGTATTGCGCCAGTCGTCTTCAACAACTCGCAGTTCTTCAACGCCAATAACGATCTATCGGTAAACGCAAACGGCCAGTCCTCGTACGTAAACCTGTATCAGATCGAAGGTATAGACGACGATCAGCGCACCGGCATTCACACCATCCTTGTGCTACCAGCCGCTGCCCTCGCCAACGTCGACATCACCACCAACAACTTCGAGGCTGAATTTGGCCGCGCCGTCGGTACGGTCGTCAACCTCACGCTGAAGTCTGGAACCAATAGCTTCCATGGTTCGGTCTTCCAGAACATGGAGAACAACGGCGTCAACGCGCGCAACTTCTTTGCCGCCGGCCCCAACGGACGACTCGTGTACAACTACACCGGCGCTTCCATCGGCGGCCCGATCCTCAAGGACAAGCTCTTCTTCTTCGGCGACTTCCTTCGCGTCTCCGACCACGAAGAGACAACCTTCAACACGAACATCCCGTTCTACAACGTCCAGGGTAACAACCTGAACCTATCCGGCTACAGCGGCCAGGTCTATGACCCCAACACCGGAGACGTCGTCGACTGTCAGGGTGGACCCACCCCGGCAAACTGCGGCCAGGGCCGCACGCCCTTTGCCGGCAATATCATTCCGCTCTCGAACCCGGGCGTCAGCCCAATAGCCGTCACGGTGTTCCAGAAGCTGGATGCGCTCGCTCGCAACCCCCAGACCAACCTGGCCTCCGCCAAGTACATCGCCGGAACCACGACGAACAACTTCTCGGCCAACCTGCCCTTCCACAAGGACATGTGGAGCTATGACATCAAGTCGGACTACGCCATTACCGAGAAGGACCACCTGAGCGGCCGCTTCAGTCATCAGCTGATCAACACCTACCAGGCGCCGGTCTTCGGCTCTTTCCTCGGCGGCCCCGCGGGCAGCGGTGGCTTTGAGGCTACCGGTACCGCGGCAGCCTACAGCACGGGCGGCAACTACGACCACGTCTTCTCGCCCACCCTGTTCACCGAGGGGCGCGTCGGCGTTGCCCATCTACGCAACTCGGCGCAGCAGACGGACTACGGCCAAAACGATGCACGAACGCTGGGCATCCCGGGAAACGGCCCTAACGGCACCAATAACACCCTTACCACCAGCGGTCAGGTCGCCTTCCAGGTCAGCAACTTCGGCGGTAACGGTGAAAACGGCACAACCAACTCTCTCATCGGCTACTCGCAGTCGCTACCATGGCTGCGTGCTGAGTCCAACATCGACTTCGCGAACAACTGGACGAAGGTGATCGGCAACCATGCACTGAAGTTCGGCGCCGATATCCGCCGCGTTCGCGACGACCTCTTGCAGGGCAACAACAACGCTGCGGCAGGAAGCTTCTACTTCAGCGAAAACCAGACCTCCGCTCCGGGTGGCGCCAAGACCGGCCAAGCCAACGATATCGCCAGCGTGCTCTTCGACGTGCCTTACCAGGTTGGCCAGGACACCAACAGCACCTTCCCCTGCTTTCGGCAGACGTGGCTCTTCTTCTTTGCGGCAGACAAGTGGCAGGCCACGCCAAAGCTGACCATCGATCTCGGCTTGCGTTACGAGCTATATCCGCCGGCTACGCCGCGCCTGCCCGGTGGTTTTGTGAGCTACAACCCGGCCAACAACCAACTGGTGCTCGCCGGCGAAGATGGCAATCCTTCCAACATCGGCATGCAGACCAGCTACCGCAACGTGGCGCCGCGCCTCGGCGTCTCCTACCGCGTTACGCCGGACACCGTGGTCCGTGGCGGCTTCGGTATCAGCTATGTCCCGTTCGTCGACAACACCTACGCCTACAACTATCCCATCAAGACCAGCACCTTCTACACCTTTACGGCCACCAACGGCGTTGCGCTCAACCCGGCGGGTGGCGTGGTGAACTTCGTGACCGGAGTCCCGGCAACGCCGACGGTTGCTTTTGGCTCCAACGGAACGCTCACTGAGAGTGCCGCCAACGGCACCATCGGCCTGGCCAACCTGTATATCCCGCTCAACTTCAAGAACGCCTCCGTCGACTCGTGGAACGCCGTCGTGCAGCAGGCGCTGCCTTTCGACAGCTCCTTCCAGATCGCGTATGTGGCCAACCATGGCACGCGGATCGACGTCGCGCAGAACATCAACCAGCCCAGTATCTATGGTCAGAGCGCAAGCTATGATCCCCTCAAGTTGGCCTTCGGTAAGACGGCTGCGGTCACACAGTACTTCCTCGGCACCTCCACCAACTACCAGTCGGTGCAGGCGCAGCTCGCTCACCGCTTCAGCAGGGGTCTCTCCTTCAATTCAGCGTTCACCTGGGGTAAGGCGCAAGGCTACGTCACCGGTGGTCAGGATGGCGCTCTGCTCTTTTTCGCGGGCCCGCCGCGCCGCAACTACTCCGTGGTGGACTTCGACCGCAGGTTGAACTACGCGCAGACCGTTATCTATGACCTCCCTGCAGGCCGCAACCACCAGTACTTCAGCCAGGGTCCTCTGCTCTACGCCCTGGGTGGATGGCGTGTCTCCGCGGTCATCCAGGCGGTCACTGGCCTGCCCTTCACGGTTACCAGCACCAGCGCAACCCCTGGCACCACGCAGACGGGCGACCTGGTCGCGCCTTTCCAGGTCACACACAATGTGAACGGCGCGGGCACCGCAACTTGGTTCAACCCAGCCAGCTTTGCGGCGCCGGCGAAATGCACGGCGTACTCAGCCGCCAACCCGGTTGCTTGCGTGCTCGGCAATTCGGGCCGCAATCAGTTCCGCGGGCCGGCGTATGTCTCTGACAACGTGGCAATGTCCAAGGTCTTCCCGGTTTATCGCGAGACGAACCTGGAAGCCCGCTTCGAGGCCTTCAACATGACCAACACACCGGCCTTCGGCCTGCCCACCACTTCGATCGGATCGAACCTGGGTAAGATCACCTCGACCCTCGGTAGCGGTGTCGGCAACGTCAACGGTGTCGGCGGCCCGCGTGTTCTGCAGGCCTCCGTCAACTTTACGTTCTAACCTTTTCCTCTATTCCGTAACCAATGGTCGGGCACCCGATCGTTGGTTACGGGCGCGTAGCATCGCCCACAGCCATGCGTCGGGGAACGGAACGCGACGAAACAGGACTGAAGTGATGCTGCAACACCAATGCCAGCGCTCCACGCAGACGGGCCATGCCAAAATCCGCCGTGGTGATGATGCGAGGTAATTCAGCGTTGAGGTATTTCGGTATTTCTTCCTTCAGGATGCCGGAGAAATAGGGCCAAACGGATACGATATCTCCGGCAAACAGCACCACCTCAGGGGAAAGTCCGGCCACGATCGTCTGCAGACCACGGGCAATCTGTATGAACTGATAGCGAAGAGCCTCCACCGCTTCAGGCCTCTGATCCTCGGCATCGACCAGCAGGTGCCGGTAGCTGAACGAATCCGGAACCTTCCCCTTCAGCTTGCGGTAATAACGAAGAGCGGCCTGGTTGGAAGCGAGCGTCTCCCAACACCCGCGATTGCCACATCCGCAAAGAAGTCCCGCAGCGTCGATCTGCATGTGGCCAAACTCACCTGCCATTCCGTTCCAACCTGAAATAAGGTGTCCGCCGGCGAGGATGCCGGTGCCAATTCCCTCCGAAACGTTAATCGCCACCGCGTCCTGCACGCCAGAGAGGCTGCCGAACCATCGCTCCGCGAGAATGATGAGATTGGCCGCATTCTCGATCTCCACGGGCAGCCCGGTTCCGTCCGCGATCGCTTTACGGATATCGAATCGTCCCCAGCGAAGATTGGGCGCGAACGCCAATTGGCCGGTGACACGATCGACCCGGCCCGGAACGCTGATACCTATTCCCTGAACCGCCTTCTTGGGTTCGGTATGAGAAACGCGTTTGATCGCAGCCAGTAGTTGCGTAATGGATCGTTGCGGCTCAGAGGAAATAGGGACGTTTTCCTGCACCAGAAATTTGCCGCTGAAGTCTGAAATCGCAACGATTGCGTTGCCGGGGTGCAGGTCTAAAATCGCCACCCCCAACTCGTTGTTGACTCCCAGCATCATCGGCCGGCGCCCGTGTTTACTGAACCCAGTCTCCCCTTCGCAGATCCAGCGGCTTTCCAGCAGTTCTTCTACGATGGCGGAGACAGTGCTCTTCTGCAGTCCGGAAAGGCGCGCGAGGTCGGCGCGCGAGACCGCTCCGGCGAGACGAATCAATTCCAGGATGATCGTTCGGTTTGTATCGCGTGCAGTCTCGCTGCTCGCGGCCTGAATCGCCAATCGCGGAACATGCGCCAGCTGCCGAAGTGCACGTTCGTTCATGGAGCGAAACTCATGGTTTTTCCAAGGTCATTCTATCGGGGATGGGCGGGGTGTTCGATCAAATCCTATCTGTCGGGTCAACCAAAAGATTGGCTTTTTCCTCCACCCGCGCCGCGATGACAGTCTACCCAGTTCTCAGGTAGCCTCAGTCTGTCTCGACCCGGCGCAACGGCGGCCAACCGGCATTTACCGGATGGGCCCAGGTCTCGCTCTTGAGACCTGGCTTTTCCCGGTAACGTAAGCTAGCGTGGATGAGTCGCGGGCGGATGTTGGGCTGTATGGGTAACGGGGACTGTTGGAGGTTAGGGGTGGCAGGTGCACTCGCATTGTTGCTGAGTGGATGCCATTCCTCCGGCCTGCCAAAAACCGGCACCCCCGCATACCTGGACGAGGTCACAGCTTTCTATGTCGGCTTGGCCGCTCTGCAAGTAGGCGACGATGTGCGGGCCGACAGCACTCTCGAGCGAGCTACCAACCTGGCCCCTGGAGAGCCCGCCGGGTGGGCGAACTGGGGCGTCCTCGCTTTGCGCCAGGGAAATTTCGAGCCGGCGGCGCAAAGGCTGGCGCAAGCGCAAAAGCTGGCGCCCGAGAATGATCAAATCCACTATTTGCTCGGGGTGCTCGAAAGCAAACGCGGCAATCCCTCGCATGCCATCGTTGAGTTGCGCAAAGCCGTGCAGCTTGATCCGCAAAACCCGCGCGCCATGTATCTGTTGGCGCAAGAGCTTGAGCGCCAGGGCGATGCCAATGGCGAGACTGAGTTTCAACAACTAATGCAAAAGATTCTCTCCCAGCAGTCCGACAATCCAGCGGTTCTGCTGGAACTGGGACGGGTGGCAGCCAAACGCGGCGATGCGGCTACGCTGCATTCGGTTCTTGCCCAAATTGCGTCCCACGCGGCAAACTGGCCCCCCGAAGTGCAGCCGCAATGGACCGCTCTGCAGTCTGCCGCAGCAGGACCCGATCCGCGGGCGGCCGCCGTTCGCATTGCCTTCCTTCGCAACTCCTTGATGCGTCTCCCTGATTTCCGTCAGAGCCTGAGTATGATCCAGCCTGCTACAGGCAGCGAGGCATCCCCCTTCACCCGCTTCCTGCTACTGCCCACTCCTTCGTTCACTCCACCTCCGGCCGATACCGCCATCACTTTCCGCACAGAACCAACGCCCACCGAAGGCAGCTCATGGAGCTGGATCGGAGCCATTTCGCTCACTGGCGCCGGCGCCCCGGTGGTCGCCGTAGCCAATAGCCACAGTGTCAAACTGGCCACCGGCGCGGAGTTTCCTTTTCCCGGCGGATCCGCCGAGCTTCAGCCCGAGTCGATCTTACCGGTCGATTTCAATTACGACTTCAAAACCGACTTGGTGCTGGCCGGCGACGGTGGTGTTCGCTTCCTGCGCCAGGAAAGTCCATCCTCTTTTACCGATGTAACCGCGCAGACAAAATTACCGGCGCCTGTGTTGCGTGCCGCCTACACGGGGGCTTGGGCGATCGATGTGGAAGCCGACGGCGATATGGATATCTTGCTCGGCACACCCCAGGGAACTCCGGTAGTGCTGAGAAACAATGGCGATGGATCCTTCACCGTGATTCATCCGTTTACCGGAATCTCGGGCCTGCGCGGATTTGCCTGGGTAGACCTGGATAGCGATGGCAATCCTGACGCTGCCATGATCGACGGTTCGGGCCAGCTGCATTTTCTACATAACGAGAGAGGAGGAGTGTTTCGCGAGCTCGCGCTGCCCGGCAACCTACCTCACGTGAGGGCCGTGACGGTTGCCGACGTGGGTGCAGGAACGTTGGCCCTGGTTGCAGTAGAAGAAACGGGCGCACTCGTCGCCATCACCCGCACCAACAGCGCACAGGGTTGGAACGTAATCCAACTGGGAACCGCACCTCGACTCGCGAAACAAGTGCGCTTGCGTGCGGCAGACGTGGATAACAACGGAGTCGTCGATTTATTGGTGGTGCCGGTTGCGCTCGACGCCGGGGATTCACCAGGGGCCTCGTTGTGGCTGGGTAATGGTGCGCAGAAGTTCACGCTTTATGCCCACGCCGTTCGGTTCCCAAAGGGTGTTTGACATTGCTGACCTCAATGGGGATGGAAGGCTTGATCTGCTGGGGCTTTCCGCGGACGGGCAAGCACAGCAGGCCATCAACCAGGGAAGCAAAAAGTATCAGTGGCAGATCCTTCGGCCGCGGGCACGCGTGGCCACCGGCGACCAGCGCATTAATTCCTTCGGCATCGGTGGGGAGATGGAGCTGCGCGCCGGTCTTCTGGTGCAGAAGCAGCCCATTACGACGCCTCAATTGCATTTCGGCCTGGGGGAACAGTCCACCGCCGACGTGGTAAAAATCTTGTGGCCGAATGGTATGGAGAACGCCGAGTTCGCGCTGAAGGCAGATCAGGAAGTGCTGACCGAGCAGCGCCTGAAAGGCTCCTGCCCCTTTCTCTTTGCCTGGAATGGTAAACAGATCAGCTTCGTGAAAGACGCAGTGCCGTGGGGTTCGGCCATCGGGCTGCAAATCGATTCCGTCGGACCATCAAAAATTGCGGCCACCGAAGAGTGGTACAAAATCGGTCGTGACCAACTCCTGCCACACGACGGCTATTATGATCTGCGGCTCACCGGCGAGCTATGGGAAACCTACTACTATGACTACCTCAGGTTGATGGTGGTCGACCATCCAGCCGGCACCGAGATTTTTACCGATGAACGGTTTGTGGTTCCCGCTGTCAAGCCGTCCATTACCGCCGTCGCACCGCCGCACCCAATCCTGAAGGCCATCGACGATCAAGGCACGGATGTGACCCAGCTTGTCAGCAAACTGGATGGCCAATACCTCGATACCTTTGGCCGTGGACAGTACCAGGGCCTCACCCGCGACCACTATGTCGAGGTCGACCTCGGCAGCGGCCTGCCTCAAAGCGGACCGTTGTGGCTCGTTGCCAAAGGATGGCTCCATCCAACAGACTCCTCGGTGAACGTCGCGATCAGCCAGGGACACCACGACAAGGCCCGTGCTCTCAGCCTGGAAGTTCCCGATGGGCACGGAGGCTGGCGTACTGCCCGCGCCAACCTGGGTTTCCCGGCAGGCCGCAAGAAGACCTGCCTGATCAATCTCGACCACGTCTTCCTGCCGGGCACGCCGCACAAAGTGCGTCTGCGAACCAACCTGGAGATTTACTGGGATTCGATCGAATGGGCGCAGGGGCTGCCCAATGCACAGCTCAAGGTCACGCAATTGGATCCATCGCTGGCTGACCTTCATTACCGGGGCTATTCCGTGGTCCACCAGGCAAACGCTTCTTCTCCTGAGCTTCCGGATTACAATCGGATCGCCGCCAGCAAGCAGATCTGGCGTGACCTCGAAGGCTACTACACGCGTTACGGCGATGTCCGCGGATTGCTGGCCTCGATCGATGACCGCTATGTGATTATGAATGCCGGTGACGAGATCAGCTTGCGTTTTCCAGAACAGGCCCCGCCGCCGCCGGGATGGGTGCGGGATTACGTGATTGCCGGCGATGGGTGGATCAAGGACGGCGACTACAACACCACTTACTCCCGAACCGTGCAGCCTTTGCCCTACCACGCAAAGAATGAGTACAACCAGGCTCCCGGCCTGTTGGAAGACGAATGGGTATATCGCCAACATCCAGAAGACTGGCAGAATTACCACACCCGTTACGTAAGCGGTCCAACCCAATGAAGGCAAGTCGCACCACCAGATTGATTGTGACCATCCTGTTTATCGGGATGCTGGCTACCCCGCTCGCCATCAAGCAGCTATCCGCGCGGCGGCTAGCAGTCCAGGCCAAGCTCGACGAGAGCCAGGCCCTGACCCGTTACGGCTTTCATCTCCAGGAGGTCTCGCGGCAGGCCGGCGTGGACTTCGTTCACCAGGCCCCAACGTTAGACGCCAAGCTGGATGGAATCATGCCCGAGGTGACATCGATGGGCGCTTCTGTTTCCATCGTTGACTTCGACCGTGACGGTTGGCCTGATCTCTATGTCACCAACAGCAACACCGGCAGTCTGAATGCTCTTTACCGCAACATGCACGACGGCACATTCAAAGATGTTGCCGGCCCGATGGGGCTGGCGGACGTCAACCAGTCAGGTACAGGGGTCTCCATGGGAGCGGTCTGGGGAGACTACGACAATGACGGCTACGAAGATCTGTTCTTGATCAAGTGGGGCAGGCCCGAGCTCTTCCACAACGACCAGGGTCACGGCTTTACCCGGGTCTCTGAGTCTGCAGGCCTGCCGCCCTGGATCAACGCCAACACCGCAATCTGGTTCGACTACGACGGCGATGGACTACTCGATTTGTTCGTGGGCGGCTACTACTCCGAAAATCTGGACTTATGGCATTTGCGTGACACGCGCATGATGCCGGAGAGTTTTGAGTATGCAAAAAACGGCGGCCGAAAGTTCTTGTTTCACAACCTCGGCAATGGCAGGTTTGAGGAGGTCAGCGAGAAGGTAGGGATCAAGAGTAACCGCTGGGCTCTTGCTGCCTCTGCGGCGGACTTGCGTGGCACCGGGCGCCCCGATCTCTTCATCGCCAATGACTACGGAGTCTCCGAGTTGTTCCTCAACGAGGGCGGACATTTTCAGGAAGCAGGGCAGGCGACGGGCGTCGGGTTCGCACCCAAGAGCGGCATGAACGTTGCTTACGGCGACATCTTGAATCAAGGGAAGTATGCCATCTACGTCTCCAACATCTCCGAAGAGGGTGTGCTGATCCAGGGCAATAATCTCTGGGTTCCTCAAGAGGGAAATGCCGGCCTGAAGTACGAAAACCTGGCGCGCGATATGGGCGTGGAACTGGGGGGATGGAGCTTCGGCGCGCAATTTGGAGACCTGAATAACGATGGCTATCTCGACCTCTACCTCACCAACGGATACATATCCCTCAACCGGAACAAGAGCTATTGGTACGACTTTTCTCGCGTGGCGGGCGGCAACAGCAAGATAATTGGCGATGCAGCCAACTGGCCGGCGTTCGACGGCCGCAGCTTATCGGGTTACCAGCAAAAGAAAGTATGGATCAACGATGGAGCAGCCAAATTTGTCGACGTAGCCCAGGCGGTCGGAGCGAACGATATCTACGATGGGCGATCGGTGGCCATGGCTGACTTGTGGAACCGCGGGGTTCTCGATGTAGTAGTGGCCAACCAGCGCGGGCCGCTGCTGATCTACAAGAACACGGTGACCCCAGGGAACGAGTGGCTGGAATTTGCGCTCGTCGGCTCTGCCAGCAATCGCAGTGCGATCGGTGCGCAGGTCACTCTTTACTGGAACGGCCAGCACCAGCTGCAAGAGGTTTCCGGTGGAAGCGGATTTGCCGCCCAGAACGATCGCCGGCTGCATTTCGGGCTGGGGAAGAATCCTCAAATCGAGAAGGCGGTGATCCGTTGGCCCTCGGGGAAAACCCAGACCGTTGAGAATCTCGTGCCCGGAAAGCTCTACAATGTCACGGAGGCTGAATGAGTTCCCAGGTGAGCATCGGGCAACCGGCGAAGCGTGAGGCGGCATGGAAGCGATTCTTCAGCCCATCCAACCGCTATCTTTCCCCGCTGCTCATCTCCTGCATTTTGCTGGTAGGCCAGCTCTCCTACGGCATTCTGGAGAGTTACACCCGTACCTTGTTAGCCATTGTCACCAGCCTGGTCGCAGAGATCATTTTGTCGCGCGTCTACTTTGGCAAATGGCCCATCCTGGCCAGCGCCTACATTAGCGGCATCAGCGTGGGCATCCTGGTTCGTTCCCCGGCCTTCTGGCCCTATGCGCTGTGCGCATTAATTTCCATTACTTCCAAGTATGTGCTCCGCGTCCACGACCGGCACATTTGGAACCCGTCCAATTTCGGCATTGTCGCCATGTTCATTCTTGCTTCTGGCACGGTCGCGGGATTGAGCATTCAGTGGGGCAACTTTATCTGGCCGATGATCGTGATCTGGACGTTGGGCTCCGCCATCATCTGGCGCTTGCGCCGTTTCCATATCAGCGCCAGCTATGTCGCGTCCTTTCTTGCGTTCGCCTTACTGCGCAGCTGGATCACGGGAGATCCGTGGCGGTCGGAGATTTCTCCCATTACCGGACCCATGTACCAGCTATTCATCTTCTTCATGATCACCGATCCCAAGACGACCGTGCGCTCGAAGACGGGCCAAATCGTGACCGTGATTGTGGTAGCTGCAGTCGAGATGGTTCTGCGTCTTCACCAGGCGGTCTATGCGCCGTTCTACGCCCTCTTCATGGTGGGTCCAACGGCCATGCTTTTGGAGATGTGGTTGGAATCACGCCGCGCCCGCCTTCTGGTAGCGCATGCCTGAACGTAGGTTAGGGCTCTCTGTTATTGTTCTTCTGCTGTGCAGCTTTTCTGCCGGAGCCGTTTCGCCGCAGCGTCCTTCCGGACCGATTCGTTTTGTCGATGCCACGGCCGCGTCCGGCATTTCCTTTCGTCACCACAGCGGCGCCTTTGGTAAGAAATACCTTCCCGAGACCATGGGCAGTGGCGTCTGCGTGCTGGACTACGACAACGACGGACTCCAGGACATTCTGTTCGTGAATTCGATGGACTGGCCGGGCCATGGCTCCGGGCAAGTATTATCCCGCCCTCTACCACAACAACGGAGACGGAACGTTCACTGACCGCACCCGCCAGGCGGGTTTAGCCGTAGAGATGTACGGCATGGGCTGCGCCGTCGGCGATTATGACAATGATGGCAAAGAAGACATCTACATCACCGCAATAGGTTCCAGCCACTTGTTCCGAAATCTCGGCAACGGCCGCTTCGCCGATGTGACAACCCGCGCAAAGCTGGCAGGCAGCGGCTTTCCCAGCGGCGCCGTATGGTTCGACTACGACAACGATGGCAAGCTGGACTTGTTCGTGGCTCACTACGTGGAGTGGTCGCTTGAGAAAGATCAATACTGCTCTCTCGATACCAAAAACAAATCCTATTGCACACCGCAGGTTTACAAGGGGGAGACTGCCCGGCTTTACCACAACCGGGGCGATGGCACCTTCGAAGATGTAACCAAGCGTGCAGGGTTAGTGGATGCGACCAGCAAATCGCTAGGCATAGCGCTGCTTGATTACGACGACGACGGCTGGCTCGATTTGCTAGTGACCAACGACACCCAGCCGAACAAGCTTTATCGCAACAATCACAATGGCACGTTCACCGATGTTGCGGTGCAGGCGGGCGTGGCTTACAGCGATGCGGGTGCTACACGTGCGGGCATGGGCGTGGATAACGGCGACTATGAGAACACCGGTCATCCCGGCCTGGTGATTGGCAACTTTACCAACGAGGGCATGGCGCTCTACCGCACGGACGGCTCAGGTTTGTATTCCTCCATTTCCGAAGCCACCGGCATTGATCGCTGGTCGTTGCAGTCGCTCACCTTCAGCACTTTTTTCTTCGATTACGATTTGGACGGTCTGCTGGATGTATTCGCGGTCAACGGGCATGTAGCGGACGACATCAGTGTGACGCAACCGCATCTAAAGTATGCGGAGCCGTCGTTATTATTTCGCAACCAGGGAAAAGGGCTGTTTGAAAACATGTCAACGAAGTTAGGTCCAGCCTTGGAGCGGCCAATCGTAGGCCGAGGTGCTGCCTACGGGGACTTTGACAACGACGGCGATCTGGACCTGGTAATCACGGAAGGCAATGGTCCAGCACGGCTGCTGCGCAACGACAACGGCAATCAGAACGACATGTTGCGGGTGAAGGTGGTCGGCACCAGCGCAAATCGCGACGGCATCGGGGCGAAGCTAACACTTAAGGTTGATAAAAACCTTCGACTGTTGCGCATGGTAAAGACGGGCTCCGGCTACTTTTCGCAAAGCGAGTTGCCGGTGACTTTCGGGTTAGGAAAACCCGATCCAGCCAGAAAAATGCGTCTGACCATCGACTGGCCAGGCGGCCACAAAGACACCGTAGAAAACATAGCGCCCAATCAAGCCATAACCGTGCAGCAAGGCAAAGGAATCATTGCCGCCCATGCGATCGTATTCCAGAAAGCGAAAACCTCTCCATAAAGTCGAGGGTCCCTACGCTACGCTCTGTCGAAACATTTCCAAGAAGGGACCGCTGAACCGCAGATCTCTCCACTTCGCTTCGCTTCGGTCGAGATGACAAAGGAAAAGACGGAGTGCTATCGGGGAGACAGGTTGCCGGACAGGAACCATCTTGTTATCGACGTTGAAGGGCCGACCTGAGCAAAGCGCAGTGGAAGAATGTGCAGTTCTCTCTTCGCTTGACTTCTACTCCGGGCTACAACGACACTACCCTTTGTCATCTCGACCGAAGCGTAGCGTAGTGGAGAGATCTGCGGTATCCCTCCCTTAGACGCAAAAGCCCGACTTCTCCAGCATTGCTACTATTTCCGTTCTGCTAGCTCTCAATTTAGACCCCGCATCCAGCAGGTCCTCAGCGCGCACGGGATAGCGATTATGAAGAGTGGGGTCGCCGAACCGGCCCAGGTTGAAAGGCTCAATCACACGAAGGACTTCCTCGGTAAACGCCTGCGTCTCCAGACCGTCACCCAGCGTATGCGCGCGTTCGAGCAGGGCTGAAGCAGACGGCAAAAGAAACCCGGTCGCCAATTCTGGCTTGCCCAGTCTGAACGCGGCCTCAGAGAAGCTGACAGCAGCAAAATACAAAAGCGATACAGCAGTAAAAGCCGAAAAGTTGTTCATGGTTGCGTACAGGGCGCCGATTAAGCGGCTCGCAGCAAGCAAGTCACATTCCGTTTGCTCTGCGTAGCCCTGTAGTTGCGCAGAAAGCGCAGCCGAATCAAAATCTTTCTGGAGGATCTGCGCAAGTCGTTCTATACCCTGCAAAGTCAGCGTAAAGCCGGTAGAGAGCAGAGGATCAACGAATCCTGCGGCTGAGGGTAACATCGCCCATCGCTTGCCGGCGATCGTACGGCTTCGAAAACTCATGGTAGGCATATGCCGGAACGGCTGGCACGGCATCGCCTGCTCAAACTGTGATCGCAGCGCGGGCAACCGGTCTAGCAGCCGACGCCATGCAGGTTCTCCTTCGCTCAGCTTCAACTCTGCAGCCACAGCCTGAGTGGCCGCAACCCCAGCACTAGTAACTCCATTATTGAATCGAAGCACCCAGACCCATCCGCCATCAAACACGTGGTGCACAGCCGCATCATCGACAGGGTAGGGAACTGTATCTCCAGAGCAATCCGTACGCGTGACCCCGGTGAAGTGGCTATACAAGCTTTCTGTCAGCGGCATTCCGGGTAAAGCAGATTCCGGGAGCTGCAAACTGCGATGCAAAAACCCACGCGGTCCTGTGGCATCAATCAGCAGCCGAGCCCTCAGCCGGAACGGCTTATCGCCCGCACGCCCACCAACAATGGCTTCCTCTTCTGTAAAAACCAAATCTTCAATCCGTACACAGTCGAGGTACCCGGCGCCAAGCCCCTGCGCTTCCATCACGAGAAAGTGGTCCACTTCTTCCCGGTACCAATGTGTATCCGCAATCTCATCCCGCGGGCTTGCGGCCACCAGCAGCCGCTCCTCCTGGTGAAAAAAGCTGAAACCACGCTTCAACCCGCAAGCAATCCGCGGATAAGTGCGCTGCCAACTTCCCCATTTAGCAAGCGGCGCCAGCCGCGGTAGATCATAGCTTCCGCTAATTCTCTCCAACAACAAATTGCTAAGCGGAGTAGTAGATTCCCCGATCGTCATCCGCGGATGCCGGCCCTGTTCCAGCAGGACAACCGACAGCCCGATTCGGCGAGCGACCATCGCCATCACGCTCCCGCCGAAACCGGAGCCAACGATCACCAGGTCAACTTGCACCAAAGCACCGCGCGCACGAAATTTTATCGAGGAACACCTGCTGCAGGTTCATCTGCCGTAACCGGGCGAAGCGCTGCGGATGACAATACGCGCAACGCTCGCTCAACCCCCAAAGGTCAGCAAAGACTCTGCCCGCCTTGAGGCTCAAACCGTATTCCATTGCAGCCTCCAGCGTCTCGAGCGATGGTGGTGCAAATTGACCACTTGCCATCAGTTCTTCCATGGCGCCGTTCCCGCCCCGCGTTGGGATCAGGACTGCCGCCGTCGCCCCTTGCTCCATAGCGAAATCCAAAGAGCGCTCTGCCCAAGGAAGCGCCTCTGCTGCCGGCAAGTAAGGAGGCTGCACGAGAATAAAGACACGAAGGTCAATCCCATTGCGCCGAAGGAACCTGGCCGCAGTAGAGAACTGATCGAGTGTCATACGCTTGTTCAACCTACCCAGAACTTCGGGATGTGCTGTCTCCAGGCCCATCGCAACCTCAAGTCCGCATTCAAGCAGGTCACGGAAGCGCAAGCAGGCATCCCCGGTAAGCGCAGGATGATTCTCCACAATCAACCGTTCGAAGCGGTTGGCGCGCTGTGCAATCGCGGCGTAATCCTGTGCAGGAATCGCGTGGGGGTCGAAAAAACTGCCGCTGTTATACAACTTGAGTTGGCTCGCCGTGGGAAGCTTTTGAAGCGCGTAGTCGATCTGTGCCGGGATCGCACCAACGGGCACGCTTTCGGTGAGTGTGTTGCGCCACAAATCGCACATCACGCAGCGAAACGGACACTCTTTATTAGTAATAAATACAGTGGCAATCGGCACTACGACCCCATCGGCCGACCGCTCTTCTTCTACGAAATACTCATAAGGCAGATACGGATCAAGTTTTTCCCGCGCCGGGCGACGGCTCACAATCCAGGCATCAACTTCTGAACTCATGGATACAAAGACAAAAATTTCTGGCGATATTCCGCCTCGCGAAAAGGAAGTTTCGAGTGCAGCGTTTCCTCGGCAACCGCACCATGTTGGAAGCGCCTCTTGGAGAACACTGGCATATCAAAGCCGGTAATCGCTTTTACCCCACGCGATACGATTTCGCCCTTGAGCGGATACAACCGTTCTACCTCGTACTCGGTGAGGGCGATAAACGGAATAGCTTCCGCGACCGCAATGACTCGAGGCTGGGTATACGGACTGAAGCCAGAAAAACCGAAGTGATGTGCCGGAGCGTAGGTTCTGCTATACGAGCGGCTAAGTCCTCCGCTATACGTCAACGAGTGCTTGATCTTGCCCACGCCCCAACCCTCCTGGTAGAGCAGGGGATTGTTGATGACGCTGCGAATAGTGAGTTCAGGGTTCTGCTCGATTGGGTAGTCCTTGAGGTTTTCGTCCCCGCCGTCACCGTCTACCAGGTGCCGCCAATCAGGATAGCGTTGACGCAATCCCCGGCATAAAGCCATGGCCATGGTTGCTGATTCAACGTCCAGCGCCTTATAGTCTTCGATCACGCGAATCGTCTCATCGACGTCCAGCGACGATGCATCCGCAGCGATTGGTTCCAGGAAGAGTCCCAGGCCGAGTGTCTCCAGGAAGACGCGAGCCTGGCCAACATCCGGGCCATCTCCCACGTCGAGCACAAAGGCTTTCAACCGCGAGGGGTTCATGCCCAACTTGAGCATCACGTGGTAGGTCGTCAGGAAGACGCTACCGCTGTCAATGCCGCCGGAAAAGCACACACCGATTGGCTCCCGCGCAGGTACGCTGGGCAGCCATTGCGCCAGCTCGTCGGCGAGGGCGCCAATATATGCTGCGCCGATCTTATCGAGGTCTGTGCTCATCCCGCCCTGCGAAGGAGTGAAGAACCGTGTATAGACCGGGTCGGGATCGGGGCAACCGACCAGCTGGAGTGTCACCACATGGTGAGCAGGAACCATCCTGGTATAGCTGGGGTGGAACTGCGCTTCAAGCCCCTCCGCCTTCAGCCAGTGATAAATGGCATCGATGCGCGCTGCGACGATAAGCACCGGACCTTCCTGGCGCTTGGCGAGAAAGTAGCGTAGCGGGCGGTCGAGCGAGCGCGCCATCTTGACCGTCTTGCCTTCGCGGGCGATCAACGCAAACGAACCGGTGATTCCGGCGACGGCCTCTGCAGATCCGTGCAATATGGCTTTTCGTGCTTCTTCGACTGGGAGGCCGTAAAGATGGTTTGCTTCCGCCTCGGTAAGATCAACCACGCGCTCAATGTACTGCTGGTGCATCGTTTCCTCGGGTTTCAGAATAACGCATATTTCAAGGCCGACTGTCCTCATCCGAAAGGTTGATCTAGACTTCATCCCTTGTGAGGTTGACCAACGTGTTCCAGCCAAGCAACCTTACTCAAACACCATGACACGAAAAACTTTCGCACTATTATTTCTTCTGGCGGCCACCAACACGAGTCTACTTGGTCAGGACAATTTCTTTGCCAAGTGGGAAGCGCGAACCAGCGCGACCCAGGCCAAGCAGCCTTCATGGCCGCCGCCACTGATCTCGCCCTATCCAATGCTGATCCAGGTGTTTCGCGCCGACTTTACTCGCCAGATCACGCCGGCGCTTACTTCCACCTGGAACTATGGGGCCAGTCGTGGGCTGAACCTGATCCCCGGCTTCAACAGCGAAGTTGACGTGTACTACGCCCCCTACATCCAGCACAATACGCCCAAAGCCATAGACGGTTTTGGAGATGTCGGGTTTCTCTACAAGTACCGCATCCTTTCCAGAAATGAAAAGGATGGAAACTACATGTTGAGTGCGCAGCTCACGGCGACCATCCCCACGGGCAGCCACAGTAACGGCAGCCCTGATTCCTCGGTCTCGCCCACCCTTCTTTCCGGTAAGGGATTTGGCAAGTTCAACGTTATTTCCTGTCTCGGCGGCACTCTGCCCACGGAAGAAACCAACAAGGTCGGCCGCTCCATCGCGTGGAACACCACGGCGCAGTACCATATATCGAAGTATGTCTGGCCTGAGCTGGAGTCAAACGCCACCTGGTTCTTCGCGGGAAAAAACGATGGGAAGAAGCAGAATTTCGTGACCCCGGGAATCGTCTTCAGCAAGTTCAAGTTTCGTCCCAGCGATGAGACAAGCCGGGTGGGCGTTGCGTTCGGTGCGGGCATGCAAATTGCGACCTCGCAATTCCACACCTACAACCACGAGCTCGCCTTCACCTCCAGACTGGTGTTCTGACCGCCAACAAGAAACCAATCAGCCTTGCCAAGAGGCCTAAAAGGCGCGGAATGTTGAGTGGGTGTTCCGGCCGGGGTCCATTAGCGAGGAGAAACCCAGGTCTCAAAAGCGAGACCTGGGCCACCCACTCAAGGTCTGGAGGCTGCAACTTTATTTCCGGTAAGGAATCCGGGGGCCGCTTAAGCCAGCGCCCGGGAAGACGGTTGCGCCCACTTGCAAACCCGGTAAAGCAGGTACTCACCCATGCGCACCAAATCCAGCAGGCAACTAAACAAAATTGTCTTGATCGCCCCATGTGGCCGAAACCGCGAATAGATTGAGTTAAGACTCCAGGCCGGCACCGTGTAGACATCACCCGCCTGCAAAACGCCGATCCGGTTCCTGATCGGTGCCTCGTAGATGACCCGCTCGATCCCCCGATTGAAGAACATCGCCAAGCCCAGCACCCGCCGGCTGTACAGCCAAGCGCTCATGACAGGAATCCTGCGCCGGTGGCGAGATTCGATAATGAGGCGAGATGCCTCGGAGGCATGTCTCAGCGCCGCGGTCACTCCGTTCGCCGTCATCGGATCCACCATGGCCGCCGCTTCTCCAGCGATCATCCAATTCGGTCCGGCGACCCTGCCATGCATGCGGCAAACAAACGACGTGACCAACGGCGAAATCTCAGAACGTAAAAGACTCTCAAAGCGCGGGAATCGGCCCAGCTGGGCCCTGAGGATATCTTCTACCGTTTGTCCCTCTTGACGCCGGGCCTTGATCGATTCTCCCGTGGCGACATATCCCACGCTGATGGTGGAGGGATTGATCGGTATCTCCCACACCCACTCCATGTAGCTTGGCCTGACTCCCTCTGCATACAGCGTGGTGCCTTCGCTCGGCGTGGTAACAGGGAAGTAGCTCCAGATAGCAACTTTTCTCGGGCCGGACTCATAGGCCGGCAAACGAAATGCCCGCGCAAACAAGCTTGCCGCAGCGCCCGAAGCGTCGAGAAACCAAGGCGATGAAATTCTGTCGCCGCGCTGTGTTTTTACGCCCGTCACTCGTCTTCCCTCGGTTTCCACAGCGACGACTTTATCCTGGATAAAGGTGACACCGTGGTTCACAACCATCGCGCGCAGCAATTGATTGAGTTGGTTCCGGTCCACATGCAGCGTGCGCAGCTCTACGTTGAAAGGCGGTTTGCCCAGCCATTCCCCGGGAATATACTCGCGATTGCACCCATCCCCTAGTTTGAGGGTCACATGACGCTTGTAAGTCGCTATCTTTTCCGCGACCAGCTGTTCCATGCTCAGCCCCAGGACATTTAACAACCCAGGTGCGGACCAATCCAGCGACTCGCCAACAGAACTGGTATCGGCTACGTCAGGCTCGACGCACAAAACCCGTAGGCCTGCTTTGGAGAGATGAATCGATGCAGCCATGCCTGCCAGGCCGCCGCCTATCACCGTTACATCATGCATCGTGCGCATGCAACAGCATACTGGGCACGCGGCTTCGAACGCCAGCCTTCTCCACCTTTTGATCGAGGTGAAGTTCGTCCAATGGCGCTAGAATTCGACTGCTACCCCCGGAGCTCGATTCGAGAAAGGAACGATGTCGAAAGGCTTCATGGTCCGTCTCCGCCCCATCGCGCTCGTTGCAGTCCTGTTGCTTCTATGGCAGTTTGCTGTGACCCGCAATCCCATGCATATTTTGCCTACTCCCTGGGGAGTCGTCAGGGGAATCGGGGACCTTTTTGAACACGGGCTATTGCTCAAGTACGTAGTCGCCTCACTTTTCCGCGTCACCTGGGGCTTTCTTCTGGCCGTTGTTCTGGCTGTACCTTTGGGGCTCCTTATCGGGTGGAACCGCCGGGCAGACATGGCCTTCAACCCGTTGATTCAGATTCTTCGGCCCATCTCGCCGCTGGCCTGGATACCGATTGCCATTCTCTGGTTCGGCGTTGGCGACTTCGCGGCCATCTTTCTCATTTTTCTCGGCTGTTTCTTCCCTTTGTTGCTGACGGCAATCAATGCCGTTCGCGGCATACCAGCGGTTTACATCAATGCCGGCCGCAACTTCGGCCTCGGGACTGCGGCCCTGGTCTCTCGCGTGCTCTTTCCCGCCGTCATTCCCCAACTGATCATCGGTATGCGGATCACTCTGGGTGTCGGCTGGCTGGTGGTCGTCGCGGCAGAAATGATCGCCGTCAGCTCCGGGCTCGGATTCCTGATTGTGGACGCTCGTAACGCCGGCAACCGATATGACTTGGTGGTTGCAGGCATGGTGATCATCGGCCTCATCGGCCTCTTACTCGATATGGGCATGCGCTCCTTGGAGCAATTGAAGTCGCTGCGCTGGAGCTATTCGGAGGACTAGTTGCAAGAAGCAAAGTTGAAGGCCGACCATGTCCATACTGTCTTTACCCGGGATGGCAAAACTACGCCAGTACTCGAAGACATCAGCCTCGAAGTTGGCGATGGAGAATTTGTTTGTCTGCTCGGTCCCTCGGGCTGCGGCAAATCGACGCTGCTCAGCACCATGGCCGGTTTCCTTTCTCCCACCAGCGGAGAGATCAAGATCGACGGGGAGGTGGTACGCGGTCCCGATCCACGCCGCATTTTTGTCTTTCAGGAGCGCGGCGTCTTTCCCTGGCTTACCGTCGAGGGAAATATCGCGTTCGGCCTCTTCCATCTCACGGCTGCGGAAAGAAAGCAGCGTGTCACTCACTACATCAGGATGGTTGGCCTCGAAGGCTTTGAGAAAACCTATCCGCCCGCGCTCTCCGGCGGGATGAAGCAACGGCTCGAAGTGGCGCGCGCTTTGGCCGTGAACCCTGACATGCTCTTTCTCGATGAACCCTTCGGTGCTCTCGACTCCATTACCCGCCTGGTCATGCGCGGTGAACTGCTGCGCATTTGGGAAGCCGAACGCAAGACAATTATCTTTGTCACTCATGACATCGATGAGGCGGTGCAGCTTGCAGACCGTGTGGTGGTGATGAGCGCCCGGCCCGCTATCATTCAACAAATCGTCAAGATCGATATACCCCACCCGCGTGATATCAGCTCTGCGCGCTATCTCGAACTGCGCGACGGCATCTTCCAGCAGATCGGTCTGGCCCACAAGATATGAACTCACTCGCAGAGCCAAAAAAGTGGGAGAAGTTCTTCTGGCCGCTGCTCGCGAGCGCTTTGTTTCTCGCGCTGTGGCATTACTCCGTCGCTTGGACGGCAACCAAGATTTTTCCCTCGCCTCATAACGTGGGCAAGGGAATTGCCGAGCTGTTCCGCAAGCAGGTGCTATGGAAAGACATCATCGATTCCCTGCGGCGGGTGGCCATCGGGTTCGGCGCCGCTGCCTTCGTCGGCATTCCTCTTGGGTTGACGCTGGGCTGGTATCCATCGGCCAACCGGGTGGTGAATCCCGTGTTGCAGATTCTTCGTCCCATTAGCCCCATCGCCTGGATTCCTGTCGCGATCATTCTTCTCGGTGTGGGCGACCATGCGGCGACTTCGCTCATCTTCATGGGAGCGTTTTTCCCTATCGTTGTGGCCAGTGTCGACGGAGTCACCAACGTGCCCTCGGTATTCCGGTTGGCCGGCCGCAACTTCGGTCTCAGCCCTGCCCGCATGCTGACCCAGGTCGTCTTTCCTGCAGCCTTGCCGAAAATCATCGTAGGCTTGCGCATCGCGCTCGGCATCGCCTGGTTGGTCGTCGTTGCCGCAGAAATGGTCGCGGTCGATTCCGGTCTGGGCTACCTGGTCATCGATTCGCGCAACTCGGGTAAGCGTTACGACCTCGTGGTTGCCGCCATGCTGATGATCGGGCTGATTGGGCTGATCCTCGACACCGCCTTCCGGCGCCTGGAAAAAATCAAGTCTGTTCGATGGGGATTTCGCGATGAGTCTTAAAAACAAAATTGTCACAGGTGTCTTCGCGTGGCTGGTGCTCATCACCGCGTTGCATGCGTGGCTGAACGTCAACTGGGCAGCCGTGCTCAATGACTACCGTCCGCTCGAGAAACGAAAAATCACAGTTGCCTATCTCCCCGTCACCTGCCAGCTTACCTGCCCGGTAACCGACTACATCTCCAAGTATTCGCTGTCGGGAGAAATGTTTCTGCCGCGAATGTTTCAGGGCTTCCCCGAGATGAAGGAAGCGCTCATCTCCAACCGGGTGCAGGCCGCCTTCATCGTTGCGCCTTTGGCCATAGCCCTCGTTTCGCAAGGGGTTCCCATCAAGATCGTCTACCTCGGTCACCGTTACGGCAGCGCGGTTGTGGTCCGTAAGGATGGCCCTATCAAAAGCTTTGCCGATATGCGCGGCCGCACCATCGCCATTCCCAGCCGCTTCTCCGACGAGCGCCTGCTCTTGTTTCGCGCCATGAAGGTGTACGGCATTAAGCCCGCTGAAATCAAGATGGTCGAGATGGCCCCACCCGACGTTTCTGGAGCCCTCGCCGCTCACGCTATCGACGCTTTTGTGATGGGTGAGCCCTTTCCTTCGCAAGCGGAAATGGCCGGCTTTGGACGGGTCCTTTTCCAGGCCCGGGATTATTGGCCCGACTACATGTCGTGCATTCTGGTCGTGCGCCAGGACCTGATCGACAAGCGTCCCGAAGTGGTCCAGACCCTGGTGGATGGGGTTGCCCGTTCCGGCCTCTGGCTCGATACCAGCAAGCCCCACCGTGAGGACGCCGCCGATTTCGTGGGCCGTTTCTACTACAACCAGAAACCTGCTCTGCTGCGCTGGGCGCTTACCAAGCCCATGGACCGGGTCACCTACAGCCCCCTTGCACCCCGTAAACCGGACTTCGACATGGTGCGCGATCTGATGATCGAAACCGGAGTCTTGAACAAGAAGATCGAATTCAGCGATTACACCGATACGCGCTTCTCTGACCAAGCCAGTATCCAGACACCCTGGAAATATGAACCCGGCACAGCAACCGCGAGGTAAGGAGACAACAAAATGTTTCGCAGACGATTTCTTCAATTGGCAACCATGGCCAGCGTCGGTGGCTTGGCCCCGCTCGAGGGTATGGCTGCGGGGACCAGCAAAACCGTGACGTATATGGTCAAGGGATTCAGCTGCATCACCTGCGCCACCGGTCTCGACACTATGCTGAGCCAGCAGAAAGGCATCACGTCCAGCAAATCGACCTATCCGGAAGGAAAGGTGACGGTCGGCTTCGATCCCAAGCGGACAAACGAGCAGGCGATCGTTGCTTTCATTGCCTCGCTGGGCTTTAAGGTGGAAGGCTGAAATGACCACCAAAAGAGAGTTGGCTGCCATCCTGACTGCATCATTGGATCTAAAGCAGCCACCAGTGGCGCTTTCCTTTACCGATACAGTTCCAGGCGGCGTGAAAATGCACGCCGGCCGTGCTCCCGCGGGCTGCAGTTTCTGGCAAGACGGTGCGCACACTGCATTTGCCACCACCGCCGCCGATCACAGCCTTTGTGCCATAGGCGTTTATACCCACAATCTTCAGCCTTCTCCGGCGCAACAGACTGATCTCATGGATGCTCTCAAGGTGTTCGGCGAACTTGACTATGTAAGGTCAGAAGACCTGCCCTTGATTCCGGTTCTGGAGTCGCAGCCTGCCTACGTCGTGTATGCGCCTTTGGCCGATTCCCCATTGCCGCCGGACGTCGTGCTCCTGTTCGTGAATGCCAATCAGACACTCATCTTGTCGGAGGCCACGCAGCAGGTAGAAAATCAAAATCCCCCAGCAATGGGCAGGCCGGCGTGCGCGATCGTTCCCCAGGTCATGAACTCTGGCCGGGCGGCCTTAAGTCTCGGCTGTTGCGGGGCGCGGGCTTATCTCGACGTACTCACCGATGACGTGGCCGTTTTCGCGATTCCGGGAGCTAAGCTTGAGGCCTACACACGAAGGATCAAAGCCCTGGCCAAAGCGAACGCGGTCCTCTCAAACTTCCACCAAATCCGAAAGCGCGACATAGCCGCCGGCGGCACGCCCACGATCAAGGACTCACTCGCCGCCCTGGCTCCGTAGCGCTTCCTCTTACCCAACCACCAAAGTTCGGGTGCCCCATTGCGGCTACCGCGGGTAAAAACATCTGTTCTTCCCGCGGTATCCGCCCCATCCTTCGCGCTCTTTGCGAAGGGTGGGACACCACAGCGCTACCCCGGAAACTCCATCCGCGAACAGCACGGTAAATGGAGCAGCTAACTTCTCGCAGTCCCCCAAACCCGACAAAATTCTCCCGATTTTAACCCCCAAACCCAGCCCCGCCTCCGCCCTCTCTCTACTTCTGAGAGAATCCTTGCATTGGCAAAACTTTCCCAGGACAGATCCAAATTGCCGGTGGGGCATCTAAACCGCTGAGCCCATCAGGGAACGGAGTAAAGCAATGGCAACAGCACTGAAGGTGCAACCTCTCACTCAGCGAGCAGCCTGGAAGGCGCTCGTCGCGCATCACGAAAAGATTCGGAACACGCCTCTGCGTTCCCTATTTTCCGACGACCCCCAACGGGCTTCCCGCTTTACCATCGAGGCGGCCGGCCTCTTTCTCGACTACTCCAAAAACCGTATCACCGAAGAAACCCGCAAACTCCTTCTCCAGCTTGCCGAGGAGTCCGGCCTGCGCGAGCGCAGGGACGCAATGTTTCGCGGAGAAAAGATCAACGTCACGGAGAACCGTGCCGTCCTGCACGTAGCCTTGCGAGCCCCCAAAGGGGAAAAGATCGTTGTCGATGGCGAGGACGTCGTCCCCGCCGTCCACGAGGTGCTTGACAAGATGGCAGCCTTTTCCAATCGTCTCCGCAGCGGCGAATGGAAAGGCCACACCGGCAAGCGCATTCGCAATGTCATCAACATCGGCATTGGAGGCTCCGATCTGGGACCGGTCATGGCCTATGAGGCCCTCAAATACTACAGCGACCGTTCCATGGTCTTCCGCTTTGTCTCCAACGTAGACGGCACTGACTTTGCCGAGGCGGTCGTCGATCTAAAGCCTGACGAAACCCTCTTCATCATCTCTTCCAAGACCTTCACCACGCTCGAGACCATGACCAATGCTCACACGGCGCGCGACTGGGCCCTGGCTGGCCTGAAAGACGAGGCTGCGGTCGCCAAACATTTTGTCGCTGTGTCGACCAACGCCGCGGAAGTCAAAAAATTCGGCATCGACACAGCCAACATGTTTGGATTCTGGGACTGGGTCGGCGGCCGCTACTCTATGGATTCCGCCATCGGGCTTTCCACCATGATTGCCATTGGGCCGGACAATTTCCGCGCCATGCTCGACGGCTTCCACCAGATGGACGAGCACTTCCGCACTGCTCCGCTGGAAAGCAACCTCCCCGTCATCCTCGGGCTGTTAGCCGTCTGGTACAACGACTTTTTCGGTGCCCAAACGGTGGCGGTCCTGCCCTATGAGCAATACCTGAAGCGTTTTCCGGCCTACCTCCAGCAGCTGACCATGGAAAGCAACGGGAAACACGTGACTCTGGAAGGCGAGCGGGTCAATTACGAGACCGGCCCCATCTACTGGGGCGAACCGGGAACCAACGGCCAGCACTCGTTCTATCAGTTGATTCACCAGGGCACCGGCTGATTCCCTGTGACTTTATCGGCTTTATCAAGACCCTCAATCCGCTTGGGCGCCACCACGACATGCTGCTCGCAAACGTCTTTGCCCAGGCCGAGGCCTTGGCCTTCGGTAAGACACCGGAGCAGGTCAAGGCGGAGGGAACGCCGGATTGGCTGGTGCCGCATCGCGTATTCGAGGGCAATCGTCCATCCAACGTCCTGCTGGCGCAGGAACTTACTCCAGAAACGCTGGGTAAACTCGTAGCCCTCTATGAGCACTCGGTATTTACCCAGGGAGCAATCTGGCATATCGACTCCTTCGATCAGTGGGGTGTGGAACTGGGCAAAGTGCTGGCACAGCACATCATTGCCGAGATCGAAGCCCCGGGGGATCCGGCCCTGAAGCACGACCCTTCCACCAACAACCTCATTAGCCGCTACCGCAAGCTCAAGTAAACCGGCATAACGGACGAAGAACGAAAACATAAAGAGGAGCAATTTCGATGCAATTAGGAATGGTAGGTCTGGGAAGAATGGGCTCCAACATGGTTAAGCGTTTGCTGAACAACGGTCACACCAGCGTGGTGTTCGACAGGTCTTCGCAGGTTGTTCAGGATCTGGTGAAGCAAAAGGCCGTGGGAGCTTCCTCCCTCGCCGACATGGTCAGCAAGCTTTCCAAACCACGTGCAATTTGGCTGATGATTCCGGCTGGGTTTGTGGACGATACGATTGCCGAGCTTGCCCCACACCTGGAGCCCGGCGACATTCTGATCGATGGCGGAAATTCGTATTACATCGATGACATTCGCCGCAGTACTGAACTCGCGCCCAAGGGGATTAAGTATGTGGACGTCGGCACCAGTGGCGGTGTCTGGGGTCTGGAGCGGGGCTACTGTCTCATGATCGGAGGGCCCACCGATGCAGTTGAGCACCTGGACCCGATCTTTAAGACCATCGCTCCCGGTGTCGGCGACATTCCTCGTACCCCGGGGCGAGATAAGATAGGCGGCACTGCGGAAGAGGGATATCTCCATTGCGGACCCAGCGGTGCGGGTCACTTTGTCAAGATGGTGCACAACGGCATGGAGTACGGCATCATGGCCGCCTACGCCGAGGGGCTGAACATCCTGAACCATGCCAATGTCGGCCACAAAACCGGCGAAATCGACGCGGAAACAACGCCGTTGCGCGATCCTGAGCACTATCAATTTGACTTCAACCTCTCAGATGTGGCCGAGGTATGGCGGCGCGGCAGCGTCATCTCCTCCTGGCTGCTTGACCTGACTGCGGCTGCTTTGACCAAGAGTCCCGCCTTGGCGGAGTTCGCCGGCCACGTATCTGACTCGGGCGAAGGCCGTTGGACCATCAAGGCGGCCATTGACGAAGGCGTTCCCGCCCCGGTGCTCACGGCATCGCTGTATGAACGGTTCAGTTCGCGCGGCGCGGCCGATTTTGCCGATAAGCTGCTTTCCGCCATGCGCTTTGAGTTTGGCGGGCACATGGAGAAGGTCGCCAAGTAGAGGCGTCTTACACTAGTGGTTGCTGTTCATTGTCTTGTGGGGGCGCCGAGTTTGTCACGAAAGTCTGCGCTGTTTCGCTTTGCCCTCCTCTTGGCGCTGCTGGTGGTCGCGGCTCTGCAGTCCGCGACCGCGCAGCCTTCCTTGCGCACTATCGGTTTCATGACTGACTTCGACGTCAAAGATGACGCCGTGGGCATCTGCAAGGCAGTCATGGAGGGTGTCGCTCCCGGGGTCAAGATTATCGATATCACCCATCAGGTGACGCCGTTCGATATTGCGGAGGGCGCGCGCTTTCTTGCCGGTTCGGCACCCTACTTCGCCAAGAATGCTGTCTTCGTGGTGGTGGTCGATCCGACCGTTGGCAGCAAGCGCAAGGCGATCATCGCCCAGTCCAAGGCGGGCCAGTTCTTCGTCCTGCCGGACAATGGGTTGCTCACCCTGGTGGCGGACCGCGATGGCATCGTAGCTGCCCGGGAGATTACCAACCCTGCATGGATGATTGGCGCCGCCCTCTCGTCGACCTTCCACGGCAGGGATATTTTCTCTCCTGCGGGGGCGCACCTGGCGCGGGGCGACGATTGGACCACGGCGGGTCCGGCGGTCGATGTAGCCAAATTGGTGCGTCTGGAGATTCACTCGGCCACCATCGACGCCACCGGTTTGCATGGCAAGGTGCTGGGAGTGGACGGGCCGTTCGGAAACCTGGTGCTGAACGTACCCGCCGAAACTTTTGCCCAACTGGGCTATAGGCTGGGTGACTCCGTACCGGTTACGTTAGGCGGCAAGGATTACCACTTTCCCTTTGTGAAGACGTTCAGTGATGTGCCGGTGGGCGCACCTTTGTTCTATATCGATTCGCGCGGACGGCTGAGCCTGGGTATCAATCAGCGGAATTTTTCTGAGACCTACAAGTTTACGTCGGAAACGGAGCTGTTGATTCCGCCCAAGCATTGACCCTGATTTCGCTTCAGTCGACCGTCTCAACGGGAAGCTGGGAACCGGTCTCGCACTTTAAACGCTCATAGACGCTTCCCGACCTCACATGTTTGGCCAGCATCTCGAAGAAATCAGACCGCAAGCCCTGCTTAGCGACAAAAAAGTCGGTACACGGTTCGAGGGGTTCGCAATATCTTCTCAGCAATAATGAAGAGCCACCAACAAAGTTGATGAGCTGCTGCTTGCGTGCAATTTCGTTTTCCAACATGAAGGCCCGCATTACCGCGGAAATCGATTCCTTCTTGTAATGCATGTCATTCATCTGCAGGTCGACATAAGTCACTCCATGGCGTCGCCAGCCACTGAGCAAACTCAACCAGGGCCCATCCGGGAGCCGCAAGCCCATAGAAAAAAATCCGTCTTGCCGCGGAGCAGGTGATACCGGGCGTGGAAGAAAGCGCTGATGCGCTGCGGCATCGATTTGGGTTCCAGTTCCAACATCACTTCCAGGGCCTGATCCGGATCGAGCACAGGAACGAACTTCACGTTCGCGCTTTTTTCCAGCTGTTGGCGTTTTCCTGCCAGGCTGCGCCGGGTGCGGGGTCCCAGGCGGGCAAGCATCCCCTCGTATGTGCTTTCCAGCGGCAGCTTGTGCTGCACCTCACTGGAGCGAAATCTCCTGAAATCACTAGCCGGGCCCATGATCTCGATACAGCGGTCTGTTGGGGCTTTTATGGTGAGGCTGACGCCGTGGATACGCCACTTCTTCAGCAGCGCCTGGGTCGCTAAATGCACGTAGGTCGCCCGCAACGGCTCCCGCCCGACCACCAGGCTCTCCCCGATGTAATCTCCGCCTCGGAACAGACCAATCCCTATACCCAGGCGGGTATGTTCATAGAACAGCACACAGGCTTCGAGTTCCCGATCCCGGCGAATCAGCACCGCAGAACATCTTCGATTGGCCAAGGTATTTGCCGCCATAAAGTATTCCGGTTCGGTGGTGAGATCATCCTCCTGGCCGCAGCGCCGGCGAAGCTCCAGAACCTCGGCCAAATGACTACGCAATGCGCCACGACCGATTAGCAGTTCCGTCTCTCTCGGACCGTCAATAAAGGTGGACGTAGCTCTGACGTCGTCACGTACTGTGACGGCAGCCAACTGTTGATCATGATCAATCAACCCGCGAGAGCCCACTTTGTTTTTTCCGGACCTCAAAGCACGTAGCGCCATGGCGTGACTTTATTTTCTATATCGGATGTATGGCGGCAGCAGACAGTGACAGTACTTAAATTTCCTGGCAAGGGGCTCACTTCGCACTTCCGTGCCTGGTGCCTTTAGTATCGTTCAGGCCTTAATGTGAGACAGAGTATAGCACTCCAAATTCCAGCAACGCAGAAAATTCCTTAGCCCTTTTTGGGAAGATTTCCGACAATCTTCTATCCGGCTTAGGCGGCGTGCTCACTTTGTGTACGTTTACAAGACAAACTGTGACTTCCTGTGTTCCAAATAAAGACAGTTGGAAGCGTACCAAGGCCTGACTCCACCCCTGCCCGCAAGAACGCGCCTAATCCACCAGGACTCGAGGCAAAGCGTGGCGATAGTAGCGTGCCGTGGACCAGAAGACAACGACCAGCAATCCATCGCAGCCTAGACTCGTCCACGCGGCGCCACGCCAGGAGTAGCGCGGCAAGATGATCAAGTTGGCCACCACGTTGACGACCGCCACCGATGCCTGAATGGCGGTGCGGGCGCGTTGCAGTCCCGCACCGGAGAGCGCGTCTGCCAGAAAGGAATGAACGCAGCGCAGCAGGGGAATCAGCGCCAGCCAGCGCACTGCCGGAACGACAGCCTCATATCTGGAACCCAGCACGTGCGGTAAGGCCGGTGCCAACAGCCACAGCCCGGCAGAGGCCAATAAACCATACAGGGCGGTCTTTGCGATCAGTGACAGTGCGTAGCGGTAGGTTGCAGCCATTCCACCTGCGCCCTTACGGAAAAACTGGGGGTAGGCTGCTGCAGCCAGCGAGCGGACGGGGGTCATCGTCACGTCGATGACGCGATACGCTGCTCCATACACCCCGGTTGCGGCCAGGTCTGCCAGCCTGCTCAGCATAATCTTATCGATGTCGTTGTAGACCGTCGCTGCCGAGCCGGCGATGCGAGAAAAATACACCCTCTGTGACATCTTCCCGCAGCGCCCGCAGATCCGTGGCCGGGCGTCCCCAAAGCTGCCAACCCTTAGCCACTGCGTAAGCAGTGCCCAACGCACTGGTGAGCAGATAAACCACCGACCCACCGGTCGAGAGTCACTGGACGCGCGACTGCAATGAGGGTTGCGATGCCGCCCAGCCGCAACAGGCTGACCACTACGCTTTGGATGGAGGTTTGCGTCATCCGGTCCAGGGCAGTAAAGCCGAATGCCGCGAGGTCAATCACTTTGACCAGGATCAGATCTGAAATGCAAACAATAATGACTACAAAAGGCGGAGTCTTCAGGCCCAGGATCCAGCTCAATCCGGCCCCGAGAGCAGACAGCAGGGTTCCGGAAAACACAGTGATCAGGATGCCGTTGCCCCAGCAGGTCGCGGCTTCCCGCTTGCCCGGAACGGACATTCTTAATAAAAAGATTAGGTGAGCCCAGGCCGGAGAAGGGCCCGAGAAGAGCGGCCATGGCCACCACCGTCACGAACGCCCCATAGGCATCCGGCCCCAGCGATCGCGCAATGAGCACAAAGTAAGCAGCCTGAATGACCAGTCTGAAACCCTGTCCGATGGAGAGATGGGTAGCATCCCTGAGCAGGCCGCGGCTCTTCCTACGTGCCGATCCGCCCACAAACACCTCGCCAGCCGTACCTCCGTTATCTCACGGACCGGGAGTTTTAGCGTGGAGACTGTATCGTCTTCAGCCCCGCTCCAGCGGCTCGACAATACAGTTGCACGGAAGGTCCTCCAGGGCAAGCGGAGGGCGGAGTAAATTCTGCTTAAGAATCCCACCCTCCACTCACCGATAGGCTCCCTTGCTGAATCGGCGCAGTTCTCATCCGGGAACGGTCAAAACAGGGCATTCCGCTTCGCGGATAAGTCGGAAGGCTCCGGACGTCTTCCTCTTCAATCCCAGGTAGGAGGTCTTTTGAATTCCCAGTACCAGAAGATCGATCGATCGTTCCCTGATGTGCCGAAGGATGCGCTCGTGTGCATTACCGGCCTCGATAAAAGTTCGCGGATTGGAAAAGTCCTTTGCCGCTTGCAGGCACAACAGCATCGAGCGTGTCATACAAGTGCCTCGTTATCTCCTTCAGTTTCTCTGCTTGACCGGCTGTTCCTTCCTCAACCACATTAAGCACATCGACTTCCGCTGCCACCGTATGCGCAAACGAAGCCGCGATTGCGGCCGCTTTGGCAGCCGCCCCGGTCAGGTCGGTCGCCAATAAGATCCGGCGAAATGGCGACTCTTTCGTAGTCTGCGGGTGGCACGTGTGGGCCAACCGTCAGAGTTGGGTGGCTCGTGGACCGAAGAACCTTTTCAGCAACCGAGCCAATGAGTTTTCGTTTCATCCAGCCTTCTCCGTGGGTTCCCATGACCAGCAGGGAAGGTTCATCCTTATCTGCCACACTAAGCAGGACTTCTTTCGGGTCACCGTCAAACAAAAGGGGAACGGCCTTGATGGAGTCAGACGACAGAGCGGAGGCTTTTTGGGATAGAAGGACCTCCAGGTCCTTCCGCTGTTGGCTTATCAGCGACGGGTGGATTTCTACTTCCATGGCGGCTTGTGTCAGAGTGAACGCGTGCACGATCAGAAGTCCGGCAGAAAAATGTTTCGCCACGAGTGCTGCGTAGAACCCTGCATTTTGCGAGCAAACTGAAAGATCCGTCGCAAAGATAACTGCTCGGAAACTACCTTTCGCTCTGGTACCGTTGCGTGGCATCGCTCTATGCTCCGTGGGAAAGCTCATTTCCCATCATGGCGTCGTCCCGATCTGATAATTTAGCGTCGCCAACGACAGGCGATACTCATATTGAGCGTTGGTATTGTCAATGGCCGCGCTGGTCTGCTGCAGCTGTGCCTGGCTGAGCTCGACGATGGAGCTAAGCCCTAGCTGATACCGCGTCTGTGCCAATTGCAGCGCCATGTTGGCTTGCTTGAGTAGTTCGGCGGTTACCCCGATTCTCTGGTAGGCGGTGTTCGCCTGCAGCCACGCAGTGCGCACATCACGCACAATCCGATCGCGCAGATCGCGGGTACGTTCCGCATCCGCCTGGGCGCGATATCTCGCCTCTTTTGCTTCTGCTCCATAGAGAAAGCCGTTGAAAATCGGGATATTCATGTTCACTCCAATTCCGCCCCACCAGTTGTAGGGATAGTACTGATCGACACGGATCGGAATGGTGCCCACAGTCCCGGCAGCGGTGATCGAGGGCAAACGCTGGTCCCATTGCGCACGAGCAAACTTCTCTGCGGACTGCTGCCCAAACGTCAGCGATTGCAGGTCAGGGCGCTGCGTGAGGGCAGTCTGAATGAGCGGATTGAAGTCTGGTGGCGGCGCCGGATTCTGGCTTGCATCATCGATAAGCTGGTAAGTCACTTCATGATCGAGACCCAGAACCGTATCGAGCGTCGCCATGGTTGCCTCGGCGTTATTTTGTGCATCCAGCTGAAGCAATTGCGATTGCGATAAGTTGACATTGGCAAAAGACAAGTCAAGGGTTGACCTCAGATTATTCTGTGTCAGCTGGTTGACTTGGGTTTGCGTAGCCTGCCGCGCATTGACCGTCTGCCTGGCTACCTGGAGAACAGCCTGAGCGGTTAATGCATCGTAAAAGGCCTGATCCGCCGCCAGAACGATCTCTTCTTTTGTCGCCAGAGAATTGGCCTTGGCTGCCTGTTCCTGCGAGCTTTTGCGTGAGTACTAGATTGTGAGTTCTGCCAAAATCTGTAATCAGCTGAGTGAAATTACCTCCTGCTCCGGCATGGGTAAAGACCCGTGAGGCGGTAAGCGTTCCGGCAGAAATGCGGCTCGCGTCCTGGGCCTTCTCTGCCGTAATGGCGCCATTGGACTGTGGGTAGATCGGCGGCTCGCGCCTCACGAACCACCTGGTGTTGCGCCAGTGCAAGCAACTGGCTGACACTGACGCGCGGGTTATTCTTGAGCGCCAATTGTTCCGCCTGCATCCGGGTGAGCGTCGTCTGCGATCCCGAATTCGCAGCTGTGGTGGCCGATGCTTGCGGAGAAAGATTGACGCTGGGTGCGGGTGCGCTGGGCAGAGCAGCCACCAAGGTTGTGGACTGCGCATGAGCTACGCAACACCGGGAGCAAAAACGCCAGGCTGACGATTCTCATGCCTGCGCCTCCTGAGGTGTTCCCTGTTTGCGTTCGCGGCGAGTATGGATGACGAGATAGACCGCGGGAACCAGAAAAACGGTCACCACCACGGATACACCAAGTCCGCCGATAATCGCCCGCGCCAGCGGAGCGTACTGCTCGCTTCCCGCTTCCACTCCCAAAGCCATGGGGATCATACCCAGCAACGTCGCCAGTGAGGTCATGAGGATAGGCCGTAAGCGGACCTTGCACGCTTGCACTGTAGCTTCCAGCAAGGGCAGCCCCTGATCATGCAGGATCCCGGAGAACTCAACAATCAGAATGCTGTTCGAAACCACGATCCCCGTCATCATGATCACGCCCATCAAAGACATGATGTTGAGCGTGCTGCCCGTGAACAGCAGGATCATCACCACCCCTGCAAGCCCCGGCGGAATGGCCATCAGGATGATGAAGGGATCGATGAACGAAGCAAACTGCGCCATCAGGATGAGATACACAAGCGCAATCGAAATCAGCAAGCCGAGGCCGAAGTCTCGAAAGGATTGGTTCATGCTCACCGCCGCGCCCCGCATGGTAAGCCGGGTATTTTTATCCGTCTTGGTGTTTGCGATGAGCTGGTTGACATCCTGGCCGACCTTATTCAGCGCCTCCGTTTTGGTGGCCACATAAATGTCGATCACCCGGCGAATCTGGTAATGGTCGACTTCTGTAGGCGTATTGATCTGTTTGATCTCGGCCACCGACCGCAGCGGAGTATAGCCCACCGTGTTGCCGGCCATATCGCTTGCTTCCCGGCCTGTCTCGGCCGGACCGTAGCCCGTGGGGCGCACGCCCCGCAGAGGAATGTTTTCGAAATCCTCCATCGTCATGTGATTGATGACATGATTGGCGTATTGCACCGTCACCAAGTAGTTGTTCCCGGTCTTGGGATCGATCCAGTAGGTCGGCGCAACCTGGCCGTCCGAGGTGAGGGCGGTAATCACGTTATCCACCACATCCTTTGCCGAAAGGCCGATAAGGCTGGCGCGTTCGCGGTCAATATTGAGTGCAAGCCCGGGATAATCCAGGTCCTGGGGGATGTACACCCCGCTCACGTTGGGGGAGGCTTTGATTTTTGCGGCGAGTGTCCTGGCAAGTTCAAACGCGCTCTGCATATCGTTCGAACTCACTTGAACATCAATGGGCGCCGGAAGACCTTGATCGATGACCGAGTCCACCAGGCCTCCAGCCTGGAAGTAGGTGGATAGTTCGGGCATCTCTCGCGAGATCTTCTCCCGTACTCTTGCCATATATTCATAGCTCCCCAGGCTGTGGTCTTCCTTAAGGCTGGTTTGGACGAAGGCCGTGTCCATCGAAGCATTGCTGGTATAAATCGCAGAGAGGTCTGGATATACCCCGATATTGGAGACAATCATGCTCAGATCTTTGGGTCGAACGGTATCGCGGATGATCTTCTCCACTCTGGCGATATACCGGTTGCTGTCTTCCAGGCGCGTGCCGCTCGGCATGCGCACGTTAATGACAAATTGCCCCGGATCGGTGCGCGGAAAGTACGACTCGTCCGAGGAATGGAAACAGAACCAGGATCACCAGGGCGACGGCTCCCAAAATAACAGCGGCGGTCAAGCCAGGTCGCACCAGCACCCGCTTGGCTAGCGCTTCGTAGCGCTCCAGCATGTGTTGGAAGCGCAGGTTGAATTGAGCCACCATGCGTTGGAAAAAAGATTTCTTGCTCCCGTGTTCGCCCCCCTCCTCGTGATGGACGCGCACAAAGGTAGCGCAGAACAGCGGCACGACCGTCATGGCGAAGATGTAGGAGGCAAAGATCGATAACACCACTCCCAGCGCCAGCGGGGTAAAGATGTACTTGCTGACACCGGTAAGGAAAGTTACCGGGAAGAACACGATCGACGTGGTTGAGGTGGCAGCAAGAACGGCCAGCGATACCTCCATCCCGCCCTTCTCTGCCGCTTCGCGCGGCGGCGTACCCATCTCCATAAAACGAAAGATATTTTCGAGCACGACCACCGAGTCATCAATCAGTCGCGAGAAGGCTAGCGCCAGGCCGCCCAGCAGCATGGTATTGATAGACCCGCCCATAACCTTGGTGATCAGCAGGCAAACCAGGGCAGAGAGTGGAATCGACAACAAGACCGCAAACGTAGCCCGCGGACTTCCCAAAAAAATCAGAATCATCAGTCCGGTCAACACCAGCCCGATGCTTGCTTCCTTAAGCAGGTTTTTAATCGCCAGCTTGACGAAAATGGATTGATCGAAGACCACCGCGGTTTTCAAAGATTCCGGAATGTCCACGAGTTTCTTGATCGCTTCCTTCATCCCGTCCACGATGGTGATGGTGTTGCTGTTGCCTCCCTGCTTGAAGATGGGAACGTAGACGGAGCGCTGCCCATTGATGCGCACAATGTTGTACTGCAGGGCGCCTGAATCCTCCGCCTTGCCCACGTCGGCAACCAAAACGGACGAGTTGCCATACGACTTCAAGGGCATGGCGTTCATGGCTTTTGCGTCGGGGAACTGGCTGTTGGCGTAGATGTTGTAATCTTTCGTGCCGATGCGTACGTCGCCCGCGGGAAGAATCAGGTTGGAGCTATTGACCGCGTCCACCACGTCGTTCAGGCTGAGGTTATGTGCCTCCAGCTTGATGGGATCGACGTAAACCTGAATCTGCCGATAGGTGCCGCCGTAGGGCTGCGGAACAGAAGCCCCTTGCACATTCGAAATCTGATTACGCACCTGAAACTGTGCTAAATCCTTCAGTTGCGTTTCATTCAGCCCCTTGCCCTCAAGCGTAACCAGGCACACTGGCTGGCTGGACGCATCCATACCCAGAACCACGGGCGGTAGCGTGCCCGGCGGCAAACGGCGCAGATCCGCCATGGCCAGGTTGGCGATATTGCTCAGTGCGGCGTTTGGATCCGTGCCCGGCTTGAAATAGATCTTGATCAGGCTGACCCCGGTCAGAGAGCGCGACTCAGAGTGATCGATGTTCGCGCCCAGGGTAAAGAATCGCTCGAAGGTGTTGGTGATGTCGGCTTCGATCTGCTGCGGTGGCATGCCATTGTAAAAAGTTGCCACCACCACCACCGGCAGATCGATCTTGGGAAAAAGGTCGACCGGCATACTGGCGATGTTGACCACGCCGACCAACATGACAATCAAGCACATCATGATGATGAAGAACGGATATCTGAGGGCAAACTTCGGCATTACTGTTCACCCCCGTCATCGTCATGCAGATCAATCGTGCTTCCCGCGTCGCGGGTAACATCCTTCGCCGGCCTTGGTTCAACCACGGGGGTGACTCGTTCGCCCTCCTGATATTTTTCCTGGCCGCCTAAAATAACTCGCTCGCCTTCAGCCAGCCCACCCTTGATTTCGGCCAGCTCCGATCCCCGTAAACCGACCTCGACCGTCCTTACAGAGACCTTGTTCTGGCTATCAAGCACGTAGACAAATTCTTTGTCATGCCTCAGCACCAGAGCCTCTACGGGAATCGTCAGCACGTTGTCAGCGTGGTTCAGTTGCAATTGCGTGTTTGCGTACATCCCGGGATCGATCGAGAGGTCCTTGTTCTCGACATCGACTTCGGTCTCCATCGTTCTGGTTTCGAAGTTCACATCGCGGGTAAAGCGAACCACTTTGCCGGTGAAGGATCGGTCCAAGGCGTCCACTCTCACCGTCATCGGGTCACCTACCTGGACGTAGCGCACCGCATCTTCAGGCACCGGCATACGCAGACGTAGCAGGCCGCTTTGCGCCAGCTTGACGATCGGCAGTGCCTGGTTGTTGGAATCCGTGCCTGACTGGATGAGCGCTCCCGTGTCGGCATAGCGCCACGTGATCACCCCATCGATGGGGGCAATCACGTTGGTATAACTCTCCATTGCGCCCACCCGGCGGTTGTCTGCCCGGGCCACGTCCGCCCCGCCCTGCGCTGCGGACAAGGCTGCCTTGGCTGCGTCCACCTGCGCCGCCGCGGAGAGGTCCCTCGATTGAGCGTCATCCAATTCCTGTTGCGCAATCAGACCCGGCTGCGCTTGGGCGGCTTTCTGCAGGCGGTCATCGTCAGCATGTACCGAGGAGTAGCGGGCTTTGGCCGCGTCCACCTCGTGTTGCGCGCGAGTAATTTCATCCTTGCTGCGCGAGACCTGGGCAACCGTGCCTTCCAACTGCGCCTGCAATTCCGGTACTTCCAGAACCGCAAGCGTCTGACCCTGGCGCACCCGGTCGCCAATATCCACCCGTATAGAGCGAATGAAACCGGAAACCTTGGGATGGACATCGATCACCTGGTACGGCTGAAACTGCCCCGCCAGAGCCAGGACATGAGAAACCGAACCCCGTTCTACCACCGCGACGCGCGCAGCAGTAGGTTCTGGAGCAGCCTCAACTTTTCCGTTGCCATGGGGACGGAAGACGAGCCACGCGGCCAATCCGAGGATTACGCACGCAGCGAGCAGGAAAATAAGACGCTTTCGCATTGGATACCCGCACCTGTTAAAAAAATCAAAAATCGAACCGCCGGGACGCAGGGATCTGCGCACGGCACAAACGAGGTTTCTGCGCCAAGCCATCGTATCGGCGGCGCTGGATCTACTCGATATATCTCTCGATCGGTTCTAGGTCAGTACGGGTGGAGGGCGGAAGAAGATAGCGTGAATGCAAGCGGGCAGCGGAGCCCGGGACTTCTCCGTGCTCCCGGTGCGAATGTAACGCACAGCTGCATGGCACAAAGAGGCAGCCAACGTCACCATCAGCAAAGCCGGAAAAACGGGGAAGGCGGGTGGTTCGGCAGGCCGGGTGCTCTGCACCTGTCCCACCAAGGGCCGTTCCTTCTGCGAGAGTAGCTTGGCTTCCGGGGTCAGATGCGCGATCGAACTCTTCCCCTGGTACAGAGAGAGTTTGTACTGCAGACCCCATCCAAAAACCGCCATGGACAACACAAGCAGGCCGAACGAAAGCAAGAAAGCGCAGCGGCGTTTTCCTCGCGTATGGCCCGAAAGCTGCAAGCGTGCTCTCCTCTTCCAATCGTGGACCTGGCTGCAAACAGGCCGGATCCACACCCAAGTCACTTTATCAGATGCCCTCTACGCAATCCGCGTTGGATGGCCCGGCATTCGATGGCAATGACCATAGTCTTCTAAATCCATTATGCTTTGGCGTGAGCCTCAAAGGAGTTCCGCTTGTTCCGTCGTACTCTCGTTTTGCTGTCGTTGTTGCTTCTTACCGCGGACGTACCAGGCCAGGCTCCACCCACTCCGGACACGGCCCCACAGGCCATGGGCGTCACCACCGGCGGAACGCATGCGCCGGTCCTCGACTCCGAGAAGCGGCCCATCACCGCCGGCGGCTTCGTCAAAACCGGTCCGGTGGTCTTTAAGGACATCGCTGCCAAAGCCGGCCTCACCACTTGGCACCATACGATGGGCTCTCCCAGCAAGCAGTTCATCGTCGAAGCAACCGGCTCCGGGGTCGCCCTGCTGGACTACGACCAGGACGGCTGGCTCGACATCTACATGGTGAACGGCTCGACCTTCGACGCGCTCTCCGGCAAGGCGGCTGCACCCCATGCCGCCCTCTTCCACAACAACCATGACGGCACCTTTACCGATGTCGCGGCCAAAGCAGGCGTGACCAACGAGCGCTGGGGCATGGGAGTGGCCGTAGGCGACTATGACAACGATGGCTGGCCCGATTTGTTCGTCGCCAATTTCGGCAAAAATCGCCTCTACCACAACAACCACGATGGCACCTTCACCGATACCGCCGAGAAGGCCGGAGTGCAACTGGGCAACTGGTCGAGCGGGCCCACCTTCGGCGACTATGATGGCGATGGCCGGCTCGACCTGTTCGTCTCCGGCTATGTGCACTTCGACCCCGACCAGGGAACGAAGAGCACCGCCTCGAACTTCTGCCAGTTCCGCGGGGTCAATGTGATGTGCGGTCCGCGCGGCCTCAAGGGAGAGCACGACCACCTCTTCCACAACAACGGCGACGGAACCTTCACCGACGTTAGCGAAAAAGCGGGGGTCACCGACCCCAACGGCTACTACGGATTCACCTCGGTATTCGTCGACCTGAACAACGATGGCAAGGTCGACCTGCTGGTGGCCGACGACTCCACCCCCAACTACCTCTACATCAACAAGGGCAACGGCACCTTCGAAGATGACAGCTACGCCTCCGGATACGCCCTGAATGAGAATGGCCGCGAAACTGCGTCCATGGGCGTGGCGATTGGGGATTACCAGAACAACGGCCGGCTCGGCCTGTTCAACACCACCTTCTCCGATGACTACGACGTGCTCTACCGCAACGACGGCGATGCCAACTTCACCGACGACAGCTATGCCGCCGGAGTAGCGGAGGTGACCGTGCCATTCCTCGGCTGGGCCACCGGGTTCATTGATTACGACAACGACGGATGGAAGGACCTGTTCGCCGTCAACGGCCACGTCTATCCGTTGGTCGACCAGAACAACTGGGGCACCACCTACGCAGAGCGGCCGCTGTTATTCCACAATCAACAAGGCAAGAAGTTCGACCTGGTGCCCGCGGTCGAAGGCACCGGGCTGGCCCTGGTCATCCCTGCGCGCGGTGCGGCCTTTGGCGATCTGTTCAATGACGGCCGTATCGATGTCGTGATCAACAACATGGACAGCGTGCCGGTGCTGTTGCGCAACGTCAACCCGGACAAGCACCACTGGGTGGAGTTGAGTCTGATAGGCGGACCAAAGAGCCCGCGGGACGCAGTGGGTGCTACCGTGTATCTCACCGCCGGCGGCATGCGGCAGCGCGGCGACGTGCTTAGCGGGGGCAGTTACATCTCCTCCAACGACCCTCGGGTGCACTTCGGCTTGGGCGATACGGACAAAATCGATGCGGTCGAGATTCACTGGCCCAGTGGGCAAAAGGAAAAAGTGAATCTCCCCGGCGTGGATAAGATATTCACCGTGGAAGAAGGAAAAGGCGTGGTCAAGGGCAAGGCGCACTAATGGACGTGAATCTCGAAGTTCCTCATCGCCGCTTCGATCCTTTGCGCGGCCGCTGGGTGTTGGTTTCCCCCCACCGGACGCAGCGTCCCTGGCAAGGCGAGGTCAGCCGCACCGACGCCAAACCTCCGCTGCATTACGATCCGGAGTGCTATCTTTGCCCCGGCAACACCCGTGCCGGCGGCAAGCAGAACCCTCCCTACACTGCGGTCTTCGCCTTTACCAACGACTACGCTGCGCTCTTGCCTGACTCGCCGGAGGTTACAACCGAGAGCAGTCCCGGGTTGCTGCTGGCGCAGACGGAACGCGGCATTTGCCGGGTGTTGTGCTTTCATCCCGACCACAGCCTCACCCTGGCGGGCATGGAATTGGCCGACATCGTCCGCGTGGTCGAAGCCTGGACCGGAGAGTTCACAGAACTAGGCGCGCGTCCGGAGATTCGTCACGTCCAGATCTTCGAAAACCGCGGCGCCATGATGGGGGCCAGCAATCCTCACCCCCACTGCCAGATCTGGGCCACTGAACATATTCCCGACGAGCCGCTGGCAGAGATAACTAACCAGCGCGGATACAGCCGGCTGCATGACACCTGCCTGCTCTGTGACGTGCTTAAGCTCGAACTCGAGCAACGCCAGCGCATTGTCTGTGAGAACGAGGAATTTGTCTCGCTCGTACCGTTCTGGGCGGTATGGCCCTTCGAAACCCTGGTGCTCAGCCGCGCGCATTTGGGAAACCTCAAAGATTTCGGCGCCGCCCAGCAAAGAGGCCTGGCCGACATCCTCAAGCAGCAGACCGCTATCTACGACCGCTTATTCGCCACCAGTTTCCCCTACACCATGGGGTTTCATCAGCGGCCTACGGATGGTGAGCAATATCCCGAATTGCACTTCCACGGCCACTTCTATCCCCCCTTGCTGCGTTCAGCCACCGTGCGCAAGTTCATGGTGGGCTTTGAAATGTTGGGTATGCCGCAGCGGGACATCACCCCCGAGACCGCCGCCCAACAATTGCGCTCGGCCGCCGTCAGATAGAACAGCTATGCAACGAATCCGGCTTCTGGCGGTCTGTTTCCTCTTCTTCGTCTGCTTGCCCGCGAGGACGCAGGTAATCACCGTCGACCATGGGCCCAACGCGGCTGCCCAGCAAGCCAAGCCCTACGTTGTGTTGGTGTCGCTCGACGGCTTCCGCTACGACTATGCCCGGAAATATGGCGCCAAGCATTTGTTGAAGTTGGCTGCGCAGGGAGCCATCGCCGACCAGGGAATGATCCCGGCCTACCCGTCCCTGACCTTTCCCAATCACTACACGCTGGTGACCGGCCTCTATCCCGAACATCACGGCATCGTGGCCAACAAGTTCTACGATCCGGCGCGCAAACAGACTTACGCCAACAGTGATCCAAAGACGGATCGCGATGGAAGCTGGTATGGAGGCACCCCCTTGTGGAGCTTGGCGGAAAAGCAGGGTATGCGCAGCGCCTGCTTTTTCTGGCCCGGCTCGGAGGCCGAGATAGATGGCTCGCGGCCCACGTATTACCTGCATTTCGACGATCACTTCCCGGATGAAAAGCGCATCGATCAGGTCATCGCCTGGCTCCAGTTGCCGCCTGCGCAGCGACCCCACCTGGTCACGCTTTATTACTCGAACGTCGATCACGCCGGTCATCGAGTACGGGCCCGACAGCCCCGCCACCAAGGATGCGGTCGCGCATCTCGACCAGCTAGTGGGCGATCTATGGGCCAAGCTTGCCGCGCTGGAGTTACCGATCGATCTGATCGTGGTTTCCGACCATGGTATGGAGCGCGAGCAGGGCGATTGGATCGATCTGTCCAAATACGCCGACCTGCAGAACTTCACTACGGTAGGACCGTTGCTTTACCCCAATTCCGAAGCGGACGCCGCCAAAGCCTACCAGCAGTTAAAAATCAAGAGTGATGCCTTCACCGTCTACCGCCGCCAACGCATGCCCGCGGCTTTGCACTATGACAGCAATGCCCGCGAGGGTGATCCGGTGATTGTCCCCACCGGGCCCTTTGCCATTCGCGCTCATCCTACGGGCGACGATCGACCTCCCGAGCCAGGAATCCATGGATTCGACCCATCGGGGATGCCGTCCATGCGCGCGCTTTTCCTTGCCGTAGGCCCGGACATTCGTCCCGGTGCCAAGCTCGAACCCTTCGAAAATGTAAACGTCTATCCCTTCATCGCAAAAATCCTGGGCCTCGATGCCCCCAAGGTAGACGGCAATCTGAACGTGCTCTCCAAAATCCTGAAAAACAACCCCACCGACGACACACCCTAGCCTGGGCCACCCACGCAATCTTTCACCTGCTTTGAATCCGCAGCAGAACGGCGTCATCTCATCGCTATCCCTATGAAGGCTTCGAGCCCATCCGGCGTGCTGCTGCTAGACAATCCAGTCTGGTCCGCCCTCACTACAGATCAGGCCAACCTTGCCCAAGGCGGCACTCTCGCCAAGCGTTTCCCAAGAGACGTGGCGCCGTTCGCAGCCATGCCGGACCAATCCAGGCCCGCCTATCGGGAGCTCGAAGAAACACTCGCGGGAGAAGTCGCAGCCTTGGCTCTCGACACACCGCCCATCCTGCCGACGAACTGGTCGATGGTGCTCAGCGGAGAAATGTATCAGATGGTCTTCGAAGCCCAGCCTCCCGCTCAGCCCAACATGTCACTTCGCAAATTATCCACAGCCGACGTGCCGGAAATGTTGGCCCTGACCAAACTGACCGAGCCAGGCCCCTTCCTCCCTCGTACCATCGAGCTGGGCAGCTACTTCGGGATCTATGATTCCGGCTTGTTGGTAGCCATGGCGGGAGAGCGGTTTAAACTCACCGGTTACACCGAGGTGAGTGCCGTCTGCACTCATCCTGATTACCGCGGCCGAGGATACAGCAACGCTTTGATGTCGGCCGTCATAGCCGGCATTATGAGCCGGGGACAGATCCCATTTCTCCACGTGAGAACGGAAAATCCAGCTGTGCATCTGTACCAGAAGCTGGGCTTCCGGATACGTGCCCAACTCCATCTGGCCGTGATCAAATCCGGCCATTCTCAACCCAGTTACAATCAACAATGAACATGCCCGAGGTAAAGAACACTCCCGCCGCCCGATTCGGCGAAGCGGTTGCCGCCGCCGTTCCCGACCCGGCCTCTCTGCCTGAACGCTACGATCCGGCGGATATCGAGGCCCGCTGGCAGCAGCGCTGGGATGCGGACCCGAACCTCTATCGAGCAGAGCCCGAGAACAGCGGCAAACCGAAATACTACGTTCTTGAAATGCTGCCCTACCCGTCGGGCCAGCTGCACATCGGCCACGTACGCAACTACTCCATCGGGGACGCCTTGGCGCGCTACATGTGGATGCAGGGCTACAACGTCCTCCATCCCATGGGCTGGGACGCGTTTGGCCTGCCGGCGGAAAACGCCGCGCTCAAGAACCATACCCCGCCCCGGGAGTGGACCCTGGAAAACATCGCCCACATGCGGCGGCAGATGCGGCGCCTGGGTCTCAGCTACGACTGGCAGACCGAAATTACCACCTGCCTGCCCGACTACTACCGCTGGACGCAGTGGTTTTTCCTGCGCATGCTCGAACGCGGTCTCGCCTTTCGCAAGCAGAGCAAGGTGAACTGGTGCCCGCTTTGCGCCACCGTGCTGGCCAACGAGCAGGTCATCGATGGATGCTGCTGGCGTCACGAAGACACAATCGTCGAACAGCGCGATCTGGAGCAGTGGTTCTTGCGCACCACCAGCTATGCCGAGGAGCTGCTGGAGGGCCTGGACAAACTACCTGGCTGGCCGGAGAAGGTGCGCACCATGCAGCGCAACTGGATCGGGCGCAGCGAAGGCGCGACCATCGACTTTGTGCTCGACTCAACCGCTTCCGAACCCGAAAACCTGCGCGACCGGGGCAAGGCTCCACTTCCGCCGGTGGAAGGGTTTGTGGCTGGGGACTCCCATTGCTCCCGACGCTGACCCGCATCCCGGTCTACACCACCCGCCTGGACACCATCTTCGGCGCCACCAGCTTGCAGCTCGCGCCGCAACATCCGCTCGTCAGCCAGTTTGTCCAGGCCGACGCACGTCTTAGCCGAGCAGGTAGCGTCTCTGGTCGAAGAGCAGAAAAAAGCAAGGGAAGCCGGCGACCCCGGCGGCCATCGACAAGCACGGCAGCTTCACTGGCCACTACGCGATCAATCCCTTCAGCGGAGAGCGCGTGCCCATCTGGGTGGCCAACTACATACTGTTCGAGTACGGAACCGGAGCGGTCATGTCCGTGCCGGCACACGATGAGCGCGACTTCGAGTTTGCCCAAAAATATGGCCTGGAAGTACGCATCGTGGTTTTGCCCCGGCGTAGCAGCGAACCGCATGCCGCAGGACAGCCTGACGAGCCGGTTTTGCCCTACACAGAAGAAGACAGCTTATTGATCAACTCCGGGGAGTACAACTCTTTAGGGCCCCATGAAGCTCGTGAGAAAATGGCGGCCTTTGCCCAGCAGCATGGCTTCGGCAAGCCGACCGTGACCTACCGCCTGAAGGACTGGGGCGTCAGCCGCCAACGCTATTGGGGCGCGCCCATCCCCGTGCTTTACTGCCCTAAAGACGGAATCGTGCCCGTACCCGAGGATCAATTGCCCGTCCTGCTTCCGGATCAGATCGAGATCACGCAACAGGATGGCTCCCCTCTGAGCCGGGTTCCCAGCTTTGTGAACGCCACTTGTCCCCGCTGCGGAGGGCCGGCCCGGCGCGAAACCGATACCATGGACACTTTTGTCGACTCGTCCTGGTACTTCTATCGCTATCCCGACGCCCATAATGCATCCGCTCCCTTCAGCAGGGGAAAGATCGACTACTGGTTTCCCATCGATCAATACATCGGCGGGGTGGAACACGCCATCCTGCACCTGATCTACTCCCGCTTCTGGACCAAAGTGATGCGCGACCTCGGCCTCATCGGCAACGACGAACCCGCGACACGCCTCTTCACCCAGGGTATGGTCATCCGCAATGGCGCCAAGATGTCCAAGTCCAAGGGCAATGTGGTCTCGCCCGACGACATGATCGCCCGCTATGGCTCAGACGCCACCCGTATGTACTCGCTCTTTGCCGCGCCTCCGGACCGCGACCTGGATTGGCAGGAGGACGGAGTCGCCGGGGTCAGCCGCTTCCTCGGCCGGGTCTACCGCCTGGGCATGCGCTACCGCGATGCTGTACGCAGCCAGGCCGATCAGCCCCCTGCCGCACCCAATTCTCCCCTGGCGCAAGCGTTGCTGCGCAAGCTGCACCAGACCATCAGCAAGATCACGCAGGACTTTGCCGGACGCTGGCACTTCAACACCTCCATCGCCGCGGTCATGGAGCTGGTCAACGAAATCACTGCCGCCGAGCCCGGTCTGGCAGAGATGCCAGCCCAGGCCTCCACCCAGCTGATGGCCACCATCCTCCCTTCGCTGATCCTGTTGTTAGCGCCCTTCGCGCCTTATCTTGCCGCCGAATTGTGGGGCGAAACCGGCGGCGCCGGCGCCGTATTGCGCCAACCCTGGCCAGGATTCGATCCAGACCTGGCTCGCGACGAGGAGCTGGAAGTCCCGGTCCAGGTCAACGGCAAACTGCGCGCCGTGGTGAAGCTCGCGCCCGACGCCGGCAGCGAGGACATGCAGCGCGCAGCGCTGGCAGAAGCAAAGGTGCAGGCCGCCATCGCCGGCAAGCAGGTCGTCAAAGTGGTAGTCGTTCCAGGCAAGCTGATTAACATCGTGGTGAAGTAGGCTCGATGAAAACAAAGGTTGGTATGGCTTTCTCCACTGCCACCCGGCTCAACCGCATCGTGGTCAAGTAGGCTCTGAGCGTGCGCGGAACTCAGTCTCTGTTGCACATCTGCGTCGCCTGTTGGAAAAAGCCAAACCTGTTGGGCCGGGAACTGCTCTGGCGTTGGGCCTTTGGCCTTCCCGCGGCGGCAATTCTCTATTACCAGGCCACCCGGATCGCGGCCCTTGTGTCTCTTAACACTTCCGCGATTTCGCTTAGCGATCCGATCGAAGCCGGGCAGCAATTGGCCGCGGCGGCCGCAGCGGTGAAACCCGAGGTCGAAAGAGTCATCGCGTGGCTCGGACCTTTGCTGGCATTGGCCTGGGCCATTGCGTCCGGGCTCGGCCGCAGCGCCGTCCTCCAGCGCATTGACCCGCGCATGCGGCCCGCTCCGTTAACCCTGATTGTGCTGCAGCTATTACGCATGGCGGCCCTGGTGGCCGTTTGCCTGGGCTGGTACCGCGCCCTTGGCTGGGCAGCGGACACCACCCTGAACTCCGCCACCCCTAACCTGGTGGCCTGGAGCGCCTGGGTTATCTGCCTTTCGTTGGGTATCTTCGTCCTATGGGCGCTACTGAGCTGGATCTTTTCCATCGCCCCCTTGCTGGCAATGCTTGAGGGCAGAGGAGTCTTTCCCAGCCTGGCGCGCAGTCTTCAACTGGGTCCACTGCGCAGCAAACTTGTCGAAGTCAATTTGGTCCTGGGCATTGTCCGTCTGGCACTGATCGTGCTGGCCATGGTCTTCTCCGCCATCCCGTTGCCTTTCACGGCCGACATGAGCGGAATCCCGCTTTATCTCTGGTGGGCCTTTGTAACCCTGCTCTACCTCCTGGCCAGCGATTTCTTCCAGGTGGCCAGGCTGGCTGCCTTCGTCGAGTTTTGGCGCTTCTACCATCCGGGAAAACCCTGATTGCGTTTTCTCTTACCTCTTGCCAAACTAAGCAGTGGATACATCCTCGATCGTCATCCTTGATTTCGGCAGCCAATACACCCAACTCATCGCCCGCCGCATACGAGAACAGAACGTTTTTTCTGTCGTGCTTCCCTGTAGCGCCTCGGTTGCCGAGATCCGCACCCATCACCCGATCGGGCTCATTCTCTCTGGAGGACCCTGCTCGGTCTATGACCAGGATGCGCCCGTCGCGGACCCGGCCATCCTCTCGCTCGGACTCCCTGTCCTGGGCATCTGTTACGGTCTGCAATTTCTCACCCATCATCTCGGGGGAAAAGTACGCTCCGCAGCCAAGCATGAGTACGGGCCGGCCCAGGTGTCCATTGTCCCCGGGCAAGCTGAAAACCCGTTGTTCGCCGGTTTGCCCTCATCGCTCGACGTCTGGATGTCGCATGGCGACGAGGCCTTGGAATTACCCCCCGGCTTTTCCCTGACCGCGCGAACCCCCAATGCTGTCGCCGGCATAGCCGATCCTGCGCGCAATTTATGGGCGGTGCAGTTCCACCCGGAGGTTCGGCACACCCCGCGAGGAACCGAGTTGCTACGCAACTTCCTCTTCCGTATCTGCCATGCCGAGCCCAATTGGACCCCCGCCCAATTCATTCAGTCGACGGTGGCCGCGATCCGCGAACAGGTAGGAGATGGCCGAGCCATTTGTGCTCTTTCCGGAGGGGTCGATTCCTCGGTTGCTGCGGTGTTGGTGGAGCGCGCCATCGGCGACCGCCTCACCTGTGTCTTTGTCAACAACGGCGTACTACGCAAGAACGAATTCCTCCAGGTGCAGCAAAATATGCGTGACAAGCTTGGTCTGCGGCTGGTCGCCGTGGACGCGAGCGACCGCTTTCTCTCCCGGCTGGCAGGAGTGCTCGATCCGGAACAAAAGCGCAAGATCATCGGCAGCGAATTCATCGAGGTATTCGATGAGCAAGCGGTCCACATCCTCCAGAACCAGCAGCCCAGCGCCACCGTAGCCTGGCTGGTGCAGGGAACTCTCTATCCCGATGTGATCGAATCTTCTTCCGTCAAAGGCCCATCGCAGACCATCAAGAGCCATCACAATGTGGGCGGCCTGCCGGCAAACATGAAGTTGAAATTAATAGAGCCGCTGCGCGATTTGTTCAAGGATGAGGTTCGGCGCATCGGCCGCGACCTGGCCATGCCGGCTGAGATTCTCGAGCGGCAGCCTTTTCCCGGTCCTGGACTGGCGGTCCGCATCCTGGGAGAGGTCACACCTGAGCGAGTGGCCCTGCTGCAGGAAGCCGACGACATCGTCGTCAAGGAAATCAAAGCCGCCGGACTCTACCAGCAGATCTGGCAATCCTTCGCCGTGCTCCTGCCGGTCAAGAGCGTTGGCGTAATGGGTGATCAACGCACGTATGCTTACACCTGCGCCATACGCGCGGTGCATTCCGAAGACGGCATGACCGCCGACTGGGTGCCGTTGCCCTTCGATCTGCTAAAGAAAATCTCCAGCCGTATCGTCAACGAGATCCACGGCATCAACCGTGTCGTCTACGACATCACGTCCAAGCCACCAGGAACCATCGAGTGGGAATAATCGATGCTAGTGGTGGTGATAGCCACGGACTTCAGTCCGGGAAAGCGGGTTTTCAAGCGGATACCGCGGGTAAATGCATCTGCTCCTCGCTCGGTAGCCGCTTTAAACCCGCGAAAACGCTCGGTATACAAATTTCTGGGCTTTAGCCCTGGTGGCTGTGAAGCGAACGGAACAACGGGCGGTTTCCTTAAGAAAACCGCCCGTTGTCTAACGCCTCAGAAGAAGACCGCGGAAGCCAGCTCCCGCTAAGCCAAAGCCAAATCCGCGGCCGTCACCCCAACCTTGGAGAACCAGGAGTGCGCTCCCTCCAGGCTGCGATTGACGTTCTGGATGTTTTTCACCCCTTCGTCATTGAGCCAGGCTTCAAATGCCTTAGCGCCCTGCTTGGCATACACGGCAATTCCATCCTTCCACGTGGCCCGGCCGCAGAGCACGCCATTGAACGACGTCCCGCTCTCCACTGCCAGTTCCAGGGTCTCGGTGAATACCGGATTGCTCACCCCGGCGGAAAGATAAATGAATGGTTTGTGGCTCATCGAAGCAGCGTCGCGGAAATGCTGCAGAGCTTCGGTACGGGTGTACGCAACTTCGCCCTTGTACGCCTTGGTGCCCTGTACGAACTCCATTTGTACTGGAACCTCGACCTTCAGCACATCGATCAAATATTTCTCTTTGCCAAATTCAGCCATCGACCCGGACACAATGTCCGGCTTTTTCTTCGCGTACTCGAGCGACTTCTCGCTATTGCCGTGCACATCGTATCCCACAAATTCGAGAAAGAACGCAATATCGTTGGCGCGGCATTCATCCCCGATCCGCTCGATAAACGCATGCTTCTGGTCATTGATATCGCTCTTCTCAAAAGGAGTGTAGTAGAGCAGTACCTTGACGCAGTCCGCCCCCGCTTCCTTCAGCCGGCGCACCGCCCAGTGATCGAGCAAATCAGGCAGCCGGCCGGGCTGATCGGCATCGTAGCCGGTCTTCTCATAGGCCAACAGCAGACCCTTGCCGTGACGCCGCTTGGCCGCCGGCAACCCGTACTCGGGATCGAGCAGGATCGCTGACGCGTACTTGGTAAGCACTTCCGTGACCAGTTCCTTGAACTCGATCAGGGCCGAGTCCGGCAAGTCGGAAACGCCCTTCTCTTTGGCCAGCGATTTCTTCAGCGATCCGCGCTGATCCATCGCCGCTGCGGCGATCACTCCCCGAGCGTCCGAGACCGCTTTCAGTCCCGCCAGTTTTCCAGCCGTAAGCTTGGTTGTCATTGCTTATTTCCTCTCAATTTCTGCCATTGTTCCCGCGCGGCCATTCTAAAGCATCGGCGGCTACTTCGATGGCGCCAGCACCGCACGCTGCGCCTCCACCAGTTCGATGATCCCACGCTCCGCAAGATCCATCATCTCCATTAATTTTGCTCGCGGGAATGCGTTGCGTTCCGCGGTGGCCTGTACTTCAACCAATCCTCCACCCTCCGTCATCACCACGTTCATGTCCACTTCGGCCTGCGAATCTTCCTCGTAAGCCAGGTCGAGCAGCGTCACTCCTTCCACGATGCCCACGCTGGTTGCGGCGACCAATTGTGTAAGCGGTAGCTTCTTGAGCGTTCCCGCCTCGACCAGACGCCGAAACGCGATCGCCATGGCCACGCAAGCGCCGGTAATTGCCGCCGTACGCGTCCCTCCATCCGCCTCCAGCACATCGCAATCAAGAATCACGGTGCGTTCTCCCAAAGCCTGCATGTCGACCACGGAACGCAGGGAACGCCCGATGAGCCGTTGGATCTCGTGCGTCCGTCCGCCTACTTTCCCCCGCTCCGCTTCGCGCGGGGTGCGGGTAAGGGTAGCCCGCGGCAGCATTCCATATTCGGCAGTGACCCACCCCCTGCCGCTATTCTTCAGCCAGCCGGGCACTCCGGTTTCAATCGTGGCATTGCACAGCACCCGGGTGTGGCCCACTTCAATCAGCACCGAGCCCTCGGCCATCGACGTGTAATGCGGGGTGAGGCGCACCGGGCGCATCCCCTCGGGAGCGCGGCCATTGGGGCGGAAGAAGGCGGTTGCTGTTTTCGGCGAGGTATTCATTTCCTGATTGTATGAGAGCGGCTGCCGGCCCCGCTCGGAGCCTCACCCGGCGCCCGTCGCGTCGGGGCGAGTGTTCCGTTTTGGGACTTGTTCCAAAATGGAACCCCCCTCCTAAGCCATACATTCTTTGGCGGTTGCCACTGCGTCTGGGCTTTTGCTGCTCCGTTTCAGGAAGAATCCCAATCCCCGCCCCCCTGGCCTGCCTTGCACGCAAGTGCTTGCCCTGCAGCCATTTCGCACCTTATCCCCGCCACGCTCCACTTTGGCGCGCCACGTGCTCTAACACCACCAACAATCGGCCAACATCCTCAACAAATCGGAAGACGGTAAAAGCATTTGGGTACCGCAAGTTAGGTACAAGCAGAGTAAGAGCCGAATGGAAACAAGTAAGTGTGGAACAAGTGGAAACAAGTAAAAGGAGTGATCAATGAAATTGATTCTTGAACCGACCATGCAAGAGTGGTTGCTTGCGGAAAAGAGGTTTGCGTTGCCGGCGGCCGCACTCAACCAACGGCTGGCGCCTGCCACCGGTTTTCCGCACTCGCAAACGAAAGTTACCCTGATAAGTGTCGATACAGCAGGCAGGGAAGTTCCTTCACCCGGCCAGAAAGGATTCTGAGTACAATGGCGATAACTGTTCCAGTTACATTTCCTGTGGCAACTATGTCGCGACCCTCGGAGCGCACCGGCAAGCTTCATTTGCTCGTGGTTGACGAGGATGCCGCGATTCGTTCCGCATGCTGCGAAATAGCCAATGACCTTGGTTTTGTGCCCCAGACCGTTTCCAGTATTGAAGCGGCCCGTACCCTGCTGCGTGATCAAGGTATCGATGTTCTGCTGCTTGACCTGCGTGCCCCACTCGAAGAAGGTCTTGGCTTGTTACACGAGATCAAGGCGCTCAATCCGGGGTTGATGGTGGTGGTCATGACAGCGTTTGCCACTGTGCCGGCGGCGGTCGAGGCCATGCGCACTGGCGCCGCGGACTATCTGACCAAGCCATTTGCCCTGGACGAACTGACTGCGGCGCTGGAGCGTGCCATGGAGCGGCGCACGGTTGACGGTGCCAGCCGCCGCCTGCGCGAAACCCTGCGCTCCCCCCAAGGCTTGGGCAACATGATCGGCCGCAGTCCGGAGATGGATAAGCTCTACCGCATCCTGGCCAAGGTGGCGCAAAGCTCCCACCCGGTGTTGATCTTAGGTGAGAGCGGCGTGGGCAAGGAGTTGGTGGCCCGCTCCATCCACTCCAACGGGCCTCATGCCGACCGGCCGTTTGTGCCCATCGATTGCGGTTCGCTGGTGCCCACCTTGATGGAGAGCGAGCTCTTCGGCTACGTCAAAGGGGCCTTCACCGGCGCCAATCGTTCCAAGGATGGGCTGCTGGCTTCGGCCGAAGGAGGAACGGTCTTTCTCGATGAGATCGGCGAACTGCCGCTTGATTTGCAGGCCAAGCTGCTGCGTGCCCTACAGGAGAAAGAGATTCGTCCGGTTGGCGCAACCCACCGGATTCCGATCAACGTGCGCATCCTGGCCGCCACCAACCGCAACCTGGCGGCGGCGGTCGAACAAGGGCGCTTCCGCAAGGATCTCTACTATCGGCTCAGCGTGGTCAATCTCCGCATTCCACCCCTGCGCGAGCGCAAGCAGGACATACCCCTGCTGGCGGCCCACTTCCTGGAGCGGATGTCGCGTGAAACCGGCACCACCCACACCTTGAGCGACGATGCCTTGCGTACCTTGGTCGACTACGAATGGCCGGGGAATGTGCGCGAGCTCGAAAATTCGCTCGATCGTGCCTGCACCCTCTCCTCCGGGCCGGTTTTGCATCTGGGTGACCTGCCCACCCAGTTGCAAAACTTTCACCTGCAGAATCGCCGTCCCATGCCGGTGGCCGCCGCGGCGCTGGGTGCGCCTGGTTCCAGCCGGGTCCCGGTTTTGCCCCTTGCCCAGTTAGAGAAACAGGCCATCCTCGAAACTCTGCGCAAGCTCAATGGTGACAAACTCCTGGCCGCCCGCCTGTTGGGTATCGGCAAGACCACGCTCTACCGCAAACTTAAGGAGTACGGGATCGGCGCTCCGGACACAGAAGAGCATGCCGGCAACGAAGACTCTGCCGCCCCCGGTTTATAAAAAGCTTGTAAAACGTTTTTTAAACTGCGCCGCTTCAGACCGCAACTGTTCAACCTAAGCAACCGAAGGAGAAAGTCGTGCAATCATCTGCGCAGCACAGTGTCCTGATCATTAGTCCCATGGCCGATGCGACCCAGGTCGCTCTCTCGTTGAGCGGCGCCCTGGCGTGTCCGGTCAAGGTCGCTGCCGGCCATCGAGCTGGGGTTGCAGAATTGCGCCACCGCGACTATTCCGTGGTCGTGGTGGACGACTGTATGGCGGAAGCCAATCCCGCGGCCACGGAAGTGTTATGGCAAAGTCTGGGCATGGCGGTCCCGGTGCAGATCAACTTCGCGTTCCATGGTGGCTCTCGACTGACTCGCGAGGTAAAAGCCGCCATCTCCCGTGGCGAACAGCAGCAGGTTTTGGCTTTGCGCGCCGCCGCGTTGCTGCTCGAAAATGAATTGAAATCGACCGTAACCGGCTTGCTGTTGCAATCCCAACTGGCGCTCGCCGAACCTCAGTTACCCCCTAAACTAGCCGGCAAATTGGAACTGATGGCCGAGCTCGCTGGCAGCCTGCGCCGCAGGCTGGAACGAGCCCAGGCTTAATCCATTCTGGTTGCTGCCTCGCAGCTTGGTTGCCCGATTTCGTTACTGGGTTTCGTTACTGGATTTCGTTGCTGGATTTTGATTGCCGCGGTTTCCTCTCCCAGCCGCACATTCCAAGCACTCAAGAGCTGCTGCCGTTCTTGCGCCCGGCTTCCCGGGCCAATGTGAGCCCGGTCCGGGGTCCGACGGTATGCTCGTTCGTGCTTTCTCTGCTCCGTGCTTGCCTCGCCCCGGGATTCTCCAGCATCTAAAGAGTGGTTGCGAGTTGGTGTAAGCTTAAGTCGTTCTTAAGCAGCCGCCACCGGATGCAGGGCCACGGTTCTTCCTGGCTGGCGAGGCTTGCCGGGCCGAGTCTGCTGCATTTACCGATCCAAAGAAACAGATCCTGGGTCCCCAAAACTATAAGGTTGCAGGCACTGGACGACTGGGCCGGGCACCGCACAGCATAAACTTCGCGTCGAGGGAGAGAACTATGATCAAGCACGCTTTTTCAAGCGCAGCCCACACCAATCTGCGGCCTGCACGTAAACCGGCCGCCCATGTTCTGCTGAGCACTTTGTCTTTGGCAGGTTTACTGCTTCTAGGTGGATGCAACAAGGGGCCGGCGCCCGCAACGGATACGGCCCAATCTACGCCGCCTGCTGCCCCAGCCCCTGCTGCCCCTGCGCCTGCGGCTCCTGAGCCCGCTGCACCAGCCCCCGCACCGGCTGCTCCTCCCGCAGCTGCTCCTGCCCCACCGCCGGCTCCGGCCATGGCGATGACTCCGGCGCCCCCGCCCGCCCCCAAGCCGATCACCGTGCCTTCGGGCACCCCGATCGTGGTCCGCATGGGGCAAACCGTCAGTGCGAAAGATAACAGTGTGGGCGATAGTTTTGGTGGGACCCTCGCCCAGTCCGTCGTCGTTCATGGGACAACGATATTCCGCGCCGGTGCCCCGGTGACCGGGGTGGTGACCGCATCCAAAGGGCAGGGAAGATTCAAGGGCGACGGCGCTCTGGGCATCTCGGTTCGCAGAGTTGGCAACTATGACGTCACCACCACTGCGTATGAAAAGTCGGTCGGCGGCAAAGGTAAGCGCACGGCCATCTTCGCCGGCGGGGGCGGGGGCGCTGGCGCCCTGATTGGTGGGATCGCCGGCGGCGGCAAAGGCGCCTTAATCGGCGGTTTGCTGGGAGCCGGCGGAGGAACAGCCGCTGGAGCCTTCACCGGTAACAAAAATGTTTCGGTGCCTGCAGAAAGCGTCGTCACCTTCAACCTGGCCGCTCCCATCACCGTGATGCGAGAGTAGGTGAAGCTCACGGTCGACGGATTTTCTCTGCCGCTTGTCGTGGAAGGGAAGAACCCTGTTCCTGAAGTGGGATTGCGATGCCGCTCGAAGTTGCAGATACTTCAGTGCATAATCAGGGCTTTGGTAATGGGGTAATCGCCGCTGTCGTGCAGCCGTTGAAGTCCAGCGGCTGCGCCGGCTTCGAGGCCGTACCAGCTCCGGAGGCAGAATGGATAGCGATCCCGCAAGCAGGGTGCATAAGCACACCAACGGCTGGATGACGGTGCTGGCACTGTGCTTGTTGGCGGTTGGCTTGCTTGCCTGCCTGTACGTCTTGGTAGGGTTCCCCGCGGAGGCGCAGGTCACCGGCTCCACTGATTCCATTACCACCCCAGCTCCCCAGCCCGTCCGGCACCAACCGCTTTATGCCGCCCAGGCCGCCGCTGCTCAGAGTCCGGTGGTCGCTACACCCCGCTCCGACGCTGCCCCCAGTGAATTTACCTCCGGGATTCAGACCGAGCTGAATACGGTTCACGACCAACTTCGTCAGTCGCAGGAAAATCTAGAGCGGGCAGCCCAGGCGCAGCGCAGGATCCGCACAGCGTCGGCGCTCTTTCTGGCGGTTTTCGCAGTCATAGCGGCCCTGATCGTGATCCAGGTGTACCTCCAGGCGCGAGCCTGGGACCGCGATGCGGCCCGGTCTCTGTCCGAAGTGCAAGCAGTGGCCGCGCAACTCGATATCCTGCGGGACGCCCGGGCAGAAGCGCGCAGCGTTTTGCCCGGATTGCTGCAGGAAGTAGGCGAGCAACCCCTGGGGTTTCAGGAGGAGGGCAGCGCCTTTGCTCCTCGCGCGCTGGCCATCATCGATGATATCGACCATCTGGCGTATGTCGGCCAGGGCAGACTCGCGTTCCATGATCTGCCTGCGGAGCCGGAGGCTGCGGTCTACCTGAATGGCCTGCTCCTGTCCGCCGTTTCCCATTTGTCCCGCTCCGACCCGTGGACTGCCTTTGCCCGCCTGGACCAGTTTTTCTCTCAATTAACGCGCTTCCCGCAAGCAGTGGAACGGCGCCGCATCGCGCAAGCTTATTCCTACCGGGCGCTGGCCGCCTACCAGGTCTTGGAGGTGCAGGATAAGGAGCCGTCCTGGCTGCGAAAAGGGGAGCGGGCGCAGTCCGAGTCCTTGTCCAAACAGGCGTTTGCCGACGTTGCCCACGCTTCTTCGATTGATCCCGACTGGCGGCACACCGCCTTTGTCGAAGCATTGCTCTGCAGCCGGTTTTATATCGGCGAGGACGCCGTCGACAGCACCTCACGCAGCGATCTGTTTGTCCGCGGCCTGCGCCGCGCGGTCAGTCTCTACAAAAGCTTGATCGAAGAGAAATCCTACCGTGGGCCGGCCCGGCGAAATCTGGTGCGCTGCCTCAAGCGGATTGCGGAACAGACTGGGGAAAAGAGCGATTTCTCCGATTTTGGCTATGCCTTGAACGCCTTTCCCAGCGACGAAGAACTGGCCGACGAGGCTCTGGCGGCCCGCCAACCCGGCTCTCAAGACCGCTTCCTATGGCAATGGCTGCTGGGGGACGAGGAGTTGTTCGGTAACGTTGAGCGGCTCAATCTGGCCGAATACCGCGCCTTCTGGATTCGCATGCTGGATACCAAGGTCCACCTCCGGAACTGGAGAGCGGATCTGGCAGAGCTCCAGCGGTCCAGGCCGGAAATGAAGGAGTGGAGTGTCCAGTTGCTTCAATCCGACCCACCTATTTCCTTGTCCAATGCCATTTCCCGGCGCCAGGAGCGGTTTGACAGCCCGGCTTCGGGAGCCTGAGCCGGCCGGGCGTAACCCGAAGGTTACTAGCCGATCTGCTGGCAATTAGCCCCTCTCCTTTCGTATCATGAGTCTGTGCCTGTCGTGCTCCTAGGCGAGCGACGACGAGCAGATTAAGGAGATACCGATGCCTACGAAAAGTGCAGAAGCGCCCAACGGGACCGTCAAGCGCCGCAAACCGGCGGCCAAAAAGCAGACGACGATCGCCCCCTCGAGGGAGGAAATCGCTCGTTTGGCCGAGAAGTTCTGGGCAGAGCGTGGCCGGCCGGAAGGTTCGGCCGAGCAGGACTGGCTGCGCGCGGAACAAGAACTGAAAACCGCTTCCTAGTGTGAGGGAAGGCAGGTCCTTCCCCGATTTTCCAGGTCCTCGCGTCACCACCGCAGCTGTAACGTTCCGCCGCAACGTTGTGCCGGGACAGGCCGGAAAAAGCTCGGCGAGCAGGCAGTAGTTGCGCCCTGACTGTCGCTTTGCCAGCCCCAAACAAGCAGGAAAAACCAATCAGCGCCGGCGACCAACGCTTGCCGCGCTACTGTATTTCTCTGCCTTGTCCATGGACGATTCGAGTGCCACAATTGGCCGGCATGGATGCCGGCTTTTTAGCCCTGCGGATGTGGCCTGAAAGACACACGCAATCTTGTTCGCGGCGCCATTTCGTAATGACCCCTTTCGCCTAAAACACAGGAAAAAAGGCAGATACGGTTAACTTTTGAGGTGGCAGGGGTACCACCTCTCCCCAATCCGGTCACACTTCAGTGATCTTGAGTCCTGGTCCAGTTGGGCGATACTTGAGGCCAGGGAAAGCTGATCGTCTGCTTTCCCGTTTGTGGTTCTTTGAAATTTTTTCTGCTGCGTCTCGTTGCCCATGAAAAACGAAGTGCTCGACATCCTCATCCTAGGCCTGCTCGTAGTGCTGTTCGCCTCGATCTATCGCAAACGAGCCAGCGCGCGTTTGCGCTGCTGGGTCATCGGCTGGATCCTGGTCCTGGTGCACTTCGCCGCCCTTCTGGTGTCGCCCGCCTCTGCTCCCGGGCAGGCAGTGGACGATTGCCTCAGTGTCAGCGCTCTGCTTCTCTCCGGGCTGTGCTTCCTGTTCTCGGCTTCCGTTATATTCGGGTCCCCGTTTGCAAGCGCCCTGGTTGCCTTCGGCATCGGTGTTCCGGCGCTCTTCTACACCAATTACCTCATCTTCGGGGGTGCCCATCAGTGGCCCCTGTACACCGCCGCCGCGCTGGGTGCCACTGCCGGGGTGGTCATGGCATGGCGATTGTGCCGCGGTCGCAGCCGGGTGTGGGCGGTTGTCACCCTCGCCTTTTCCGCGGGCGGTCTCTGGACCCTCTTCTCCATCGCCCAACACCAGGCCGATCGTGGCATCCTGGCCTTGCTGTCTGAAATTTTCGTTACCTTTGCCGCCCTCTACTGGTTCGACTTCCGCCGTAAATCGACCGGCGTGCTGACCGCCATCCTGGGTCTGGTGGCGTGGGCTGCGGTCTTCCCCGTGGGACTGATTTGCGACTTCTTTGTCCAAGCCGGGAAGATTCCTCCAGAGTTGTGGAACGTGCCCAAGTATTTTGTCGCCTTCGGCATGATCATGACCCTGCTCGAAGACGAGTTCCTGGCGGTCGGGCGCGCCACCGAGCACTATCGTCTGCTCTTTGCCTCCAACCCCCATCCCATGTGGGTCCATGATCCGGAAACCCTGCGCATCCTCGAAGTCAACGACGCGGCAGTCGATCATTACGGCTACTCGCGCGAAGAGTTCATCCGCATGACCGTGTCCGATCTGCGGCCCACCGAGGACGTGGGCGCGATCTTACGTGAAAGTTTGGCCACCAATTCCACCAAGCTCACCGGTCCCTGGCGCCATCGGCGCAAAGACGGCTCCTACATTCAGGTGGACATGGCCTCACATTGCATCGACTTTCAGGGCAGGAAATGCAGCTTCGTGCTGGTGCAGGACGTTACCGACCGGCAGCAACTGCATGAGCAGCTGGTTCATCAGGCGCACCACGATCTCCTCACCGGGCTGCCCAATCGGCTGCTGCTGGAAGATCGCGTGCAGCAGAGCCTGGCCCAGGCGGCCCGCTACGGACAACAAGCCGCGGTGTTGTGCCTGGACCTCGATCGTTTCAAGCACATCAACGACAACCTTGGTCATGCCGCCGGCGATCTTTGCCTGCAGCACGTGGTCAAGCGCATCTCCGCCCGCTTACGGGCGGTCGATACCTTCGCCCGCACCGGCGGAGATGAATTCGTCATCATCCTGGGCGAACTGGCCAGCAAGAACAGCGCCGTCATGGTCGCTCGCAGCATACTGGAGAGTGTCAATCAGCCCATCGAGGTCGACGATTACTCCTTCGATGTCTCCGCCTCGATTGGCATTGCCATCTATCCCGACGACGGGTCCGATCCGGCGCAGCTTCGCCGTTTCGCCGATGCCGCGATGTATCGCGCCAAGCAGGCAGGTGGCGGACAATATCTTCTGGTTTCCGCCCACCGCAATGGGTCTTTCGACGAGGTAACTGAGCTGGAGCGGTTCCTGCGTGGCGCGCTCAAGTCGGATGGGCTGGAGCTCTTTTATCAACCGCAATACTCCATGTCCGGCAACCTCTGCAGCCTGGAAGCGCTACTCCGTCTCAACCACCCCCTGCTGGGCGCCGTCCCAGCCGATCGCTTCCTGCCCATAGCCGAAGAGTGCGGCCTCATTGTTCCCTTGGGCAACTGGGTTTTGGATGAGGTGTGCCGCCAGAGCATCGAGTGGCAAAGCCTTGGGCTCAAGCCCCTGCGCATATCCTTTAGCGTTTCGCCGCTACAGTTCCTGCACTCCGACTTTTCTCTGCGCGTGCTGAACGCCGTGGCCCAGTGCGGGCTCGATCCCAAACTGCTCGAGCTGATCGTGACCGAGAGCACGGTGATGCGCAACCGCCCGGAGGTCGCTTCCCAGATGCGCAGCCTGGCCTCGCTCGGCGTGCACCTCTCCGTGGCTGACTTCGGCAGCAGTTACTCCTGTTTAAGCCACCTGCATCAACTTCCCGTCAGCACGCTCAAGATCGACTGCTCTTTTGTCGAGCGCATCTCCGAACCCAACGGGACGTACACCATCGTGCAAGCCATAATTGCCTTGGCCCACAGTCTTGGTTTTAAGGTGGTCGGCGAAGGAGTAGACCGTCCCGATCAGATGGAATGCCTGCGCACTCTCGGTTGTGACTATTTGCAGGGTCATCTCATGTCGCCGGCCCTGCCGGCAGCTGGAATTCCCAAGTATCTCTCGTCGCTCACGGCCCCGGTTGCAAGGCATTCGCGGCGGTGACGTTGCCGTGATGATGCCGGCTGCGGATTAACTCTGTTTCGTAACCGGGGACGACTTTCGTCGTCCCGCTAAGACCGAGTGCTTCTTTTCGGCAGTCTCCGCCTTGAGGGCGAAACTTTACGGCGCGGTAATTACCCCGCATGCGATTCTTTCGCCCGCATTTCCCGTCGGATCGGTCACCATATCATCGGCCTTCTCGTGAATGATGAACGCCGTCCCTCCGTTGGCGAAGACCGAATTCGGCGCGTTTTTCTTGAGCGAAATGCTTTGCGTAAGCAGAGTGACATGGTCCGTACCGTCGGCCATGATCTCCAGATTAGCGGGCATGTCCCCGGCGTGTGCGCCTTTGGGATTCTTGGTCCCATGCTGCTTGTTGTCGGGATTGAAATGGGCGCCCGCGGACTTGAAATCCGGTGCATCGCATTTCGCATTTACATGCACATGGATGGCATGTTCGCCTTCGGGAAGATTCTTCAGGTTCAGTTTGATCTTGACGCCGTTACCTGCGGGCGTCAGCAGGGCTGTTCCCGCGTCCTGCCCCTGGCTGGTCTTGAAGTCCACCTCCAGACCCTTGTCTCTCGCCAGCGCCGCCGAAGCCGACAGTGCTAACAAAACCGGTAGCGCATTGATGCACATTCTGGCCAATCTGGTCATTCTGTTCCTCGCCTCTTGCAGTCAATCTCGGACACACGCTAGCATAACTGATTCGCCGCGCAGGGGAACGAGGTGGCGCGATTATGTAACTGTCACAGATTCCGCAGAAAGACCCTTAAATAGCCTGTTATCAAGGTAATGCACAGCAAGTGTTATGTACTCCCGAAGGCTCTGAACCTAGAGTGATAACAACACTGAGAGTAGGCATTGGCATGGTTCCTCGCATTTTGATCATTGATGATGAAGCCGACATACGGGAAGTGACCGCGCTCAGCCTGGAAACCATTGCCGGCTGGCAGGTCATTATGGCCCCTTCGGGCGCGCAAGGGATTCGTCGTGCGTCGCTCGAACAACCCGATGCCATCCTGCTCGATGTGATGATGCCCGATATCGACGGTCCCACCACTTACCAGATCCTGAAGCAGAACGGAAACACAGCTCACATCCCTGTGCTTCTGCTCACGGCGAAAGTGCAGGGTCAGGATAGGCGCAAGCTCGACGAACTGGGAGCGGCCGCCATCCTTTCCAAACCATTCGATCCCCTGACCTTGGCCGACCAGATCTCAGAGATCCTGGGATGGGAACGGGACACTGCCAACAGGGCCGGCTCCGCCGGAGCGGTATCACTCGCCGGCGACTAAGCACACCCGCAAATCCTTTCTCGAAGCGACCGTAGGAGTTATGGACTGCGGAACATCGGGGCGGAGAACTCAGCCGCCCCTTTCCCTATTCCTTCTGCGTCACCATTCCCACCCGGACGCCATTAAGTAGTCGGTCGAGGCTTGACTGCCAGGAATACCGGCGGCAACGGTTTGCCGTTGATATCCGTCAGCTTGGGGTTGATCTGCGTGGTATCGAGCAAAGTTGTTGTGTCGATCAGGTGGAGCTGATTATCTCCGCTCGTGCCGGCAAAAAAGATGGTGTTATCGGGAGAGAAAATCCCCGCCACCGGTGCCAGTGCGGTGCCGCTCAGCGTAACGCTGCTCAGCGTGCCCAGCACTCCTGCCGTAGTAGAAGGCTTGTACACGGGCAACAGTGCACCCCCCGCGGGCGGTGTCGTGGCGTTGCTTCCATAGGTAATGAAGGCTTCCTGCGAATTGGTGGCAGCCACCACCTCGTTGATGTTATTGAGCCCGTAGGCAGACAGCGAAGTCTGGTTCACCACCGGCGGAGGATTAAAGGTGATGCCGGTCGTCTGCCCGTTCGCGTCCGATGGGCAGGCATTGATGGGTACGGTGACCGAGAGATCGGTGAGCAGTGGCGGATTGGCGGAAGCACCGATGATGTGCCGTCCGTCCGTCGTCGAAGCCAGGTGATCGGAGATCGCTGCGACCGTAGCGGCTTCGGGATAGTTCACCACCGGCTTGACCGCGGTATCCGGGCATTCCCCGTACGCCGAGGTGGTCGTGCCGGAAAGAAAGACCGCTGCCGCGGGAATGGTAACGGCCAGATCGGGAGAGCAGAACATGTTGTACGTGTTATTCGGGTTCGCTGTGGTGTTGGGCGGATAGGTTGTCGGGTCGGTAGGGATGGGGCTGGTGGTGTTGGTTGCCGGGCAAATGCCGGTAGTCGGCGTGGCCTGATTCCCGGGCAGCGGCTCGACCGACCAACCGGTGAAGCTGTTATGGATATAAAGCACACCGTCGCCCACCGCATAAACCGTCTGCCCGTCGGGGCTGAAGGTCGCTTTCTGGGCTACGCCGGCAAACGACGTATACGATCCGTTCGACGGCGTGTAGAGATAGAGGACCTGGCGCAACTGGTCATTGACCAGCACCGCGGAATTAGTCGGCGAAACCGCCAGCACTATCCCGGGTACGTTCGCCGTCTCCGAAGCCAGGCTGTTGGTGGCCGCGGTATAGGTCATCAACTCGTGATAGCTGCCGAAATAAAGCGTCGTCCCGGTCGGATCCAGAACCATCGAGTTAGGCGAATAAGGCAGCTTGATGGGATTGCCGATGGTCCCGGTCGAAAGATCGATAGGCACGAAATATGGCGAGCCGGGGCTCGATGTCCAGATGTAATTGCTGTTTTTGCCCGGGGACGCGATTTGCACGAAATTGCTGATCGCCGGCACCCCTGTCCCCAGGGTTCCCATTTCATTAATCGGAGCCGGATTACAAGTAGTGGGCTGGCAGATCGCCGTGATGGCCGAGTTGGAAGGAAACGATGCCGTAACTCCGCCAGTAGAACTGACGGCGATGCTGCCCGGATTGGTGGATATATAGGTGAGTGCCAGCCCATTGATCACGTTGTTATTCGTGTCCGTCACCGTCGCCGTCAGGGCCAGGGGAGTGTTAAGCGTAACGCTGGCGCTGGTCGCGCCGGTCGAGGCAACGCTGAGCGCAATCTTGGACGGAGGGCAGGTATAGAAGTAGCCGGCGTTGCTGCTGGTCTGGGCAATGGTGCCGGTGATCAACGTAGAACCCGGGGCCTGTGCGGTCGCCACACCGTTCTGATCGATGGTGACCACTCCCGCGCTGGTCGCCGCGTAGGTAAGATGGCCGATCGAATTCGAGCACTCGGGAATGGTGGTCGAGCCCGGCTCGCACAGAAGGACCTGCTGCCCGGCGGCCACCGTCGGGCTGGGGCACGACCCCGTTGTGCCGGTCGAGGTGCAGTACGCCTTGGCGTCGAGTTGTGATGTCTGCCCCTGAGAAAGACATATAGGCGCGCCTGAGCTGTTGGTCGGGCCCACCAGTTGCAGGCTGGTGATCGGTGGATGGGAATACACCGCCACCTGGTTGCTGGTAAATCCTGCCGCGGTGGCCGTCATGTATGCTACGCCCGTTTTGTTGGTGGGAAGGCAGGTGGTGTAGGCCGCGACCGCCGGGGTGTGCAGATTCCAGGTACCGCCGCAGACCGCCCCGGTGGGTGAAACGTCCGCGATGGTGCGGTCGGTGGTGCCGTACGTGTAGGTGCTGATCGAGGCCGATCCGCCAATGCAATTCTGTGCCGTCGGCGCCTGCAGTTGCGAGGTTTGCGAAAAGGCAACCGAAAGCCCCGTGGTCTGCGGCTGAAGAGAAATGGAGACGGGTTGGCTCTTCAGGTATCCGTACCCGGATCCATTGCAATAATTGGAGTTTTTGTTAGCACACCCCTGGAGAGAAAGACCTACCGGAATGGTAAGAAGTAGCAAAACTACAAAAGTCAAAAACCGCTGCATGAAACCTCCCCGCCGGGGTGTTGCCGTCCCCGGCGGTTATCCAATTGCCAATTGCCCAAACCGTCCCGCCTGCCAGCTCTGCTCCAGCCGGAGTCTCCAGGTTTTGTTGGAGCGTGCGGGCATCCCGCCCAATCACTGGCGTCTGAACATGTGCCCGATGCGCGTGCAGAGTTGTGCGTGGTCAACGTCCTAAGTGTAGAAGGGACTGGGCCACGAGGCAACAGGGGCCGCGTCGCCGAACCTTCTAGCTGTGCGGCGGCATGTATTGTTCGAACCACTGGAGCGCCCGTGCCAGCACATCGCGCCGGTGGGCCGCCGAGTTGAAATGATGACCCTCATCCGGGTAGACCACCAGCTGCGTGGGCACGTGTTGGGCACGCAGCGCATGCCAGAACTCGAAGGATTGCGGCGCCGGGCACTCTCCGTCGCGGTCGCCCACCACCACCAGGGTAGGTGTCTTGACGTTGCGGATGAAATCGATTGCCGAGCTCTTGGCATAGACCGCCGGGTCGTCATAAACAGATGCGCCGAAAAAGGGCGTCATCCATTGATCGATGGAGTTTTCCCCATAGTAGCTCTGCCAGTTGGAGATACCGGCCCCGGCAACCGCCGCGTGAAAGCGCTGTGTCTGGGTCACGGCGAACATGGTCATGAACCCGCCATAACTCCACCCGGTGATCCCGATCCGTTGTTGATCGATGGGAAACTTCGCACTCACCGCATCCACTCCGGCCAGGATGTCGCGCAGATCGCCGTAGCCAAAATCCTTACGATTGGCTTGGGTAAAAGCTTCTCCCTCGCCATAGCTCCCGCGCGGGTTGGGCATCAGCACAAAGTAATCCAGAGCAGAAAAGGCTATGGGAGTGTAGCCCAGATCCGGCCAGTGTGGCTGCACCTCGCTTGAGGGGCCCCCATGCACGCTGACGATGAGCGGATACTTTTTCCCCGGATCGTATTGTGCCGGGTAGAGCAGCCAGCCCTGCACCGGGAAGGTGTCGCTGGTCCATTGAATCGACTCCGGCTTGCCCCACGGCGGCTTGAGAGCCTCATTCACCCGGGTGAACGCATGCGCGGTCGACCCTAAAGGGCCCAGGTAAACCTCGGGAGCTTTTTGAAAGGAGCTGCTGATGAACGCCACCGATCCCTGGGCGACAGACAGGCTCTGTTCCAGCCGTCCATCGCCCACCGAGGCGGGAATACCGGGATAGCTGGCCGTGGTCTTCCCGCTTTCAGGATCGATGATCCCGATCTCCACCTGTCCAGACTTGACCCAGGAAACCAACAGTTGGGGTTGCGTAAGCCAATGGATCCAGGCTGCGCTCTTGTCCGCATCCGGGGTGACGTCTTTCGCTTCTCCCCCACTCGCCGACATCAGAAAGATGTCACCGCCCGTTGCCCCCTGATCGCTCATCAGCCCGCCGATAAAGGCAATCTGTCGCCCGTCCGGCGACCAGCGGGGCACCGCAATCTGCAGCCCATGCAGCGGTCCTGGGGTATGTTCGGGGTCAAGAATGGCCCGCGGCTGGCCGCCGGATAAGGATTGCGTATAGAGCTGTGCCACCCACCAGTTGTTTTCCCCAGGTGGGGGTGCGGCAACGTAGGCAATCCGCCGCGAGTCGGGAGCCCAGTCGTACTCATACACATGCAGGCCGGCCGGGGTTACCTGGCGAAAGTCCCCGGAAGCGGTTTCGATGGTCGCGACCCGTTGAATTTCGAGCCCCTCGACGCCGATCACTCCCGCCGGCGGCTTCATGGGTGCAAGCGCCCCCGCGGGCCGGCTGGCGCCCTCAATGTACAGGCAGGCTAAGTGCAGGCCATCAGGGGAAAAGGCCAGGGTAGTGACTCCGCCGTGAAGATGGGTCAGCCGGCGGACAGAGGGGCTAGCCGCTGCCGGTGCGGCGAGATAAATATCGGATTGGTCATTGGCAGTGGCGGGCGCATGGCAGTCCGAAGAGAAAGCCAGCGCTTTGCTGTCCGGCGACCACGCCAGGCTGTCTTCTGTGCACGGCCCTCCGGAGCCGGCGGTCAGGCGGTGGGCACGGGAAGGATCGCTAGTCGGCGCAACTTGGATCTCCGTTCCTGTTTCCCCATCGACCACCCAGGCAATCGTCTGCCCGTCCGGTGACAACGCAGCCTGGTGGATGATCCGTGTCTTCTCCAACTCGCCGACAACCTTCGCGATCCGAGGATCGAGCGGCGCAGACGATCCGAGTGCAGTCAGGGAGAGGGCAAACAGCACTCCAGAAAGGGCGAACACGCGAGAAGACATGTGGGACGGATGCTAGCATAACCAGCTCAGGAACTTCCCCCGGCCGCGTCCATTTTGAAGGTCCTGGCGACCACCTACTCCTCCACTCAAACCAACTACGAGCGGGAAATGTCCTGGTAGTCCAGTCTTCCACTCAAGCCAACTCTTCGCGGGGAGTGTCCTGGTAACCCGCTCTTTCACTCAAATCAACTCTTGAGGGGTGCCTCATGTTCGCACCAGCGTACGTGGGTCAAGGAAGACGGGGCGAAGCCCCATCAAAGGTCTGTCTTTCGTCTTTTCCCGCAAACAGAAGCCGGGATTCTACAGCCCTTACCCCCAGACTCTCCATCGCCAAACTAAAGCCCCGTAACATCCGATCGGCCCCGAATATTGACGCCAGCCGTCACCCTTGATATCTTAAGAAGGTTCCGCATTAGCCAGTAAAGTGCGTGCTTGAACGATGTGCTGTGCAGTTCTGCAGCAAGGCGCTCCGGACACTGGCGGCAAGAAATTGCGGCCCACTCATCAGGGTCCCTCCAAAACGCTCGCGTGATGCAGGGGAACAATCGCATCGGCCATTGCGACACCTTCCACCTGGGAAGGCTATGCGGGCCGGAACTTCGAAACGGAACTGGCTTCTTTTCTGGTGCCCGGTTTTCCGGCACGAGGCACAACGGCGCGTGAGCGCAATAGCCTCAGCCGAACCCAGAGAAAAACGCGCGGCCACCGTCGATGTTCTCGTCTTTGGTTGGTAAACAGGCAGAGAAGCAGCAGCCGCTGGCTTCGTGCACCGTTGAGCGCCACGTTCAGGCGCTGTTCCGGTGATGTGCGGCGCAGGGATGTTTTGCGGGATTTTAAGGAGTAAGGTTTGCCTACATTCAGTCAGCTCGTGAGAAAAGGCCGCACTGCGGCGCGCTACAAGACAGCCTCGCCGGCACTGCAGGGCTCGCCCCAGCGGCGCGGCGTTTGCACCCGCGTCTACACCCAGACGCCTAAGAAGCCGAACTCCGCGCTGCGCAAGGTAGCCCGCGTCCGGCTGACCAACGGGGTCGAAGTCACCACCTACATCCCCGGCATCGGCCACAACCTGCAGGAGCACTCGATCGTGCTCATCCGCGGCGGCCGTGTCAAGGATCTCCCTGGCGTTCGTTACCACGTAGTCCGCGGCACGCTTGATTCTGTCGGCGTGGCCAACCGCAAACAGAGCCGTTCGAAGTATGGCGCCAAGCGTCCCAAGAGCGGGGCGAAGTAGAAAGGTTTTATGCCGAGAAAAGGACATATCGCCAAACGCGAAGTAGCAGCCGACCCGGTTTACAACTCATCCCTGGTGACGAAATTCGTCAACTCGATGATGTGGGATGGCAAGAAGTCGACCGCCCAGGGCATCTTCTATCAGGCCATGACCAACCTGGAGCAAAAGGGTGGCGACGAGGCTTTGAAGCTGTTCAAGAAAGCAGTCGAGAACTGCAAGCCGCTGCTCGAAGTCAAGACCCGTCGCGTGGGCGGTGCTAACTACCAGGTGCCGATCGAAGTCAATCCTGAGCGGCGCACTTCGCTCGCCATTCGCTGGCTGGTTACCTACGGCCGGGCGCGCGGCGAAAAGGGCATGATCGACAAACTGACCAGCGAATTGCTGGATGCGGCCAATGGCCGCGGCGCAGCCATGAAGAAGAAAGAAGACGTTCACCGCATGGCTGAAGCGAACAAGGCGTTTGCCCACTACCGCTGGTAATCGGCAAACGTTAACCAGGGAAGAAAGAAGAATCGCGAGTCTAACGTCTCGCGCGAGAGTGAGAGAACCCAGTGCCTCGTCAAGTACCACTCGATCGTTGCCGGAACATCGGAATCATGGCGCACATCGACGCCGGAAAGACCACAACGACGGAGCGCATTTTGTTTTACACCGGCATCACCCACCGCATCGGCGAAGTGCATGAAGGCACCGCGACGATGGACTGGATGGAGCAGGAGCAGGAGCGCGGCATCACCATTACCTCTGCCGCCACCACCTGCACCTGGCGTGATATCCGGATCAATATTATTGACACCCCGGGCCACGTGGACTTTACCGCCGAGGTCGAGCGCAGCCTGCGCGTGCTCGACGGCGCAGTTGCCGTCTTTGACGCCGTGCACGGCGTCGAGCCGCAATCGGAGACCGTGTGGCGGCAGGCCGACAAGTACGGCGTGCCCCGCATTTGCTTCATCAACAAGATGGACAAGATGGGCGCCGATTTTGAGCATGCCATCGACACCATCCGCAAGCGGCTGAACGCCCGCCCGGTCGCCATTCAAATCCCTATCGGCCAGGAAGCAGGCTTCAAGGGCGTAATCGATCTGATCGAGATGCGCGCCATTCTGTGGCACGACGAAACCATGGGTGCCAAGTACGACGTCGAAGAAATCCCGGCGAACCTGCTCAAGAAAGCCGAAGCCTTCCGCATGCAGCTGGTCGAGTCGGTGGCTGAAAATGACGACGAGATGCTGCACAAATTTCTCGAGGGCGAGACGCCCACCGCGGCCGAGCTGCGCAAAGCGCTGCGCGGGGCCGTCATCGGGATGAAGCTCTTTCCCGTGCTGTGCGGCAGTTCGTTCAAGAATAAGGGTGTGCAGACGCTGCTCGACGCAGTGGTTGAGTACCTGCCCAGCCCGCTCGATGTTCCGCCTATCGAAGGCCACAATCCGGACAACATGGAAGAAGTCATCTACCGCCATGCTGACGACAAGGAGCCGCTGACCGCGCTGGGATTCAAGATCATGACCGATCCCTTTGTCGGCCAGCTGATCTTCGTGCGCCTCTACTCAGGCCACTTGAAGACCGGCGACACGGTGCTCAATCCGCGTACTGGCAAGAGCGAGCGCATCGGGCGCCTGCTCAAGATGCATGCCAACAAGCGGGAAGAGATTGTTGAGATCTATGCCGGCGATATTTGCGCCTGCGTGGGATTAAAGAACTTGGTGACGGGTGACACCATCTGCACCGATAAGTCTCCGATCGTTCTTGAGTCCATCGACTTCCCGGCGCCGGTTATCCACGTTGCTGTGGAGCCGAAAACCAAGGCCGATCAGGAAAAGATGGGCATGGCCCTGGCCAAGCTGGCGCAGGAAGATCCCACCTTCAAGGTGCACACCGACCCTGATTCAGGTCAGACGATTATCAGCGGCATGGGCGAGTTGCACCTGGAAATCATCGTCGACCGCATGATGCGTGAGTACAAAGTCGAAGCCAACGTGGGCAAACCCCAGGTAGCCTATCGCGAGACCATCCGCAAACATGCCGAGGCGGAGGGCAAGTACATCCGCCAGACCGGTGGTTCGGGTAACTATGGCCACGTGAAAATTCGGGTCGAACCCAACGAGCCTGGAAAGGGCTTCGAGTTTATCAACGACATCAAGGGTGGCGTAGTGCCCAGGGAATACATCAAGCCGACCGAGCAGGGCATTCGCGAAGCGCTGCAGGGCGGAGTGCTGGCTGGCTACGAAATCGTCGACGTGAAAGCGACCTTGTTTGACGGCAGCTATCACGATGTCGATTCCAATGAAATGGCCTTCAAAATTGCCGGTTCGATGGCGTTCAAGGAAGCGGCTCGCAAAGCCACTCCCGTGCTGTTGGAACCCGTGATGTCGGTCGAAGTCGTGGTTCCTGAGGAGTACATGGGGACCATCATCGGCGATTTGAACTCCCGCCGCGGCCGCATTGAAGGCATGGAGCATCGTGCAGGATCGCAGGTCATCAAGGCCAACGTGCCGTTGAGTGAAATGTTTGGCTATGCCACCCACATGCGCTCTTCGACCCAGGGCCGAGCCAACTACTCGATGCACTTTAACCGTTACGAGGAAGCGCCGCGATCGGTCTCGGAAGAGATCATCGGCCGCAACCAGGGCAAGTAAGAACGCCCTCAAAATTTATAGAAGTTTTTGACCTAAGCAGGAGAGAGGGACGAAATGGCGAAGGAGAAGTTTGACCGGTCCAAGCCGCACGTGAACGTAGGGACGATTGGACACATTGATCACGGCAAGACGACGCTGACGGCGGCGATCACCAAGGTGTTGTCGAAGCACAATCCGAAGATTCAATTTCGTTCGTTTGATTCGATCGACAACGCGCCTGAGGAGCGGGAGCGCGGCATCACCATCGCCACCGCGCACGTGGAATACGAGACAGCCAATCGTCACTATGCCCACGTCGATTGCCCTGGCCACGCCGACTACATCAAGAACATGATCACCGGTGCGGCGCAGATGGACGGAGCGATCCTGGTGGTGGCGGCGACCGACGGTCCCATGCCGCAAACCAAGGAGCACGTACTGTTGGCCCGCCAGGTAGGCGTGCCCTACATTGTGGTGTTCCTGAATAAATGCGATGCGGTCGAAGACGAAGAGCTGACCGATCTGGTGGAGATGGAAGTCCGCGAGCTCTTGTCGAAGTACAACTTCCCTGGGGACGATGTGCCGGTGATTCGCGGCTCGGCCTTGGGTGGGTTGAACGGCGAAGCGCAGTGGGAAGCCAAGATCGACGAGTTGATGGACGCGGTAGACAAGAACGTGCCCCTGCCGGCGCGTGCCATTGACCAGCCGTTCCTGATGCCGATTGAAGACATTTTCTCGATTTCCGGCCGTGGCACGGTGGTGACGGGCAGGATCGAGCGGGGCAAGATCAAGGTGGGCGAGGAAGCGGAGATTGTCGGTTTCCGCGAGACCCGCAAGACGGTCGTGACCGGCGTCGAAATGTTCAAGAAGCAATTGGACGAGGGCCTGGCGGGCGACAATGCCGGCCTCTTGCTGCGCGGCATTGCCAAGGAAGACGTGGAGCGCGGCATGGTGTTGGCCAAGCCGGGTTCGATCACCCCGCACACCAAGTTCAAGGGCGAGATTTACGTTCTGAGCAAGGAAGAGGGTGGCCGTCACACCCCGTTCTTCAATGGCTACCGGCCGCAGTTTTACTTCCGCACCACCGACGTGACCGGGACGGCGAAGCTGCCGGAAGGCACGGAGATGGTGATGCCGGGTGACAACGTGTCGCTCGAAATTGAGCTGCACACCCCGGTGGCGATGGAAAAGGGGCTGCGCTTTGCCATCCGCGAAGGCGGCCGTACGGTCGGCGCCGGCACCATTACCGAGATCATCAAGTAAGCAACCGGAAGTAAGCAGCAGGAAGCAGGATTGAAATGGTAGGACAGAGAATTCGCATTCGCCTTAAGGCGTACGACTATCGGGTACTGGATACCTCGACCGGCGAGATCGTTGAGACGGCCAAGCGTACCGGTGCCCAGGTCGCGGGTCCCATTCCGTTGCCTACGGTGAAAAACAAGTACTGCGTGTTGCGTTCCCCGCACGTTGACAAGAAATCGCGCGAGGCTTTTGAGATCCGCACGCACAAGCGGCTGATCGACATTCTGGAGCCCACGCAGCAGACCATCGATGCGTTGATGAAATTGGATCTTCCAGCCGGCGTCGATGTAGAGATTAAGGCCTTCGAGAAGTAAGGAGAGCAAGATGTCGGTCACTGGAATTCTGGGCAAGAAAATTGGGATGACGCAGCTGTTCGATGATCGCGGGGAAGTTCACCCGGTCACCGTACTGCAGGCCGGTCCCTGCGTGGTGACCCAGCTGAAGACGCTGGCCGGCGACGGCTATATCGCGGCGCAGATCGGCCTGATCGAGTTCGTCAAGGGCGGCAAAGTGAACAAGCCGATGGCTGGCCATTTCGCCAAGAACAACGTACCCCCGGTCAAGTTGATGCGCGAGGTTCCGCTCGAGGCAGCAACCGAAGGCGAGAACGGCCTGAAGGCGGGCGACAAGGTCCTGGTGGACATTTTCGAAGAAGCCAAGTATGTCGACGTCATCGGCACCAGCAAGGGACGCGGCTTCGCCGGCGTTGTTCGACGCCATCACTTTGGCGGCGGCCCCAAGGCACACGGACACATGTTCCAGGTGCAAGGCTCGATCGGTGCTTCGTCGTTCCCGTCGCGCGTGTTTCCCGGGCAGCGTATGCCGGGGCACATGGGAGCGAAGCAGATCACGGTGCGCAATCTGCGCATTCGCGGCATTGATCTGGACGAAAACCTCCTCATGGTCGAAGGAGCAATCCCCGGCCCTCGCGATGGCTACGTCATGATCTCCAAGTCCAAAGCGCCGCCGCGTGAGCGTCGTGGCTTTGGCGGCGGCGGCACCGTCGATCCGTTGAAGGCCTCGAAGAAGGCGTCCGGCGCCAAGCCCTCGGGCGGCAAGAAGAAGTAGTCGATTTTGTTTCAGGGCACGACAGGCCTTAGCCAGCTGAGAGACAGGGGCTAAAGCCAGTTTGAAGGGTACGGGCTTTAGCCCGTAGGCCAGGCCGGTAAATAGATGGCTTTAGCCCCGAGGGCAGCGGGTCTAGAGGTTGTAGGAAACGCGGTTTTGTATCAGGGCACGACTTTAGTCGGGCCGTAACGGGCGCGAAAATCTGAGGGCTTTAGCCCCTGCGGGGCGCACCCTGGATACGGATTCCGAAGAGGAAAGTTATGGCACACATTGATGTAATCGATCTCGGTGGAGGAGCAACGGTAGGCTCGCTTGAGCTGGCGGACGAGATCTTCGCGCCCGAACAGATCAACGAGGCGCTGCTCTGGGAAGCAGTGAAGCACTACCGCGCTTCCATGCGGCAAGGCACCGCCGCCACCAAGAACAAGAAGCTGGTCTCGGGCTCAGGCAAAAAGTTGTGGAAGCAGAAGGGAACTGGCCGCGCCCGTGTAGGCTCCGTGCGCTCCCCCATCTGGCGCCATGGTGGCACCGTGCACGGACCCCAGCCGCACAGCCACGACTACGCCTTCCCCCGCAAGAAGCTGCTCGGCGCCCTGCGTTCCGCGCTGGCCTCGAAGCTGGCCGATGGCAAGCTGACGGTCGTCGAAAGCCTGGAGCTCGCAGACGCGAAGACCAAAGTCTATCGCACTGCGCTCGACAAGCTGGATGCCAAGCGGACCACCCTGCTGGTAGACAAAGAAGCAGGCAGGACCCTGGTGCTCGGTTCCCGCAATCTCGACCGCGTCGAGTTGATGGAGAGCCAGGAAGTCCACCCCTACGATCTGCTCCGCTACGAGCGCGCAATCTTCTCCCGCGCCGCCATCGAGCAACTGCAGGAGTCCTTGAAGAAGACAGTATCCAAGCGCAAGCGCGCGGAGGTGGCCTGATGCCGACTCTTTATAACGTGATCAAGCGCCCCCTCATCACCGAAAAAGGTCTGGGCGTAAAAGAAACCGAGAGCACGCTGGTATTCGATGTGGCTCCCGACGCAACCAAGACCGAAGTCAAGCAGGCAGTCGAAACGCTGTTCAAAGTAAAAGTACACAGCGTGCGTACGGCCAATTTCCTGGGCAAGGAACGCCGCCGCGGTAAGTTCTCCGGCTTTCGCCCCGACTGGAAGAAAGCCTACGTTCGTCTCAAGGCGGGCGAGAAAATGCCCGACTACGTTAACGCGCTGTAAGTGAGCTAAAAAGATGCCGATCAAGACATACAGACCGATCACACCCACACGCCGTTTCCAGACCACTCTGGTTAACGACGACATTACGACGAATCGTCCCTACAAGCCGTTGCTGGCAGTCAAGCAGCGCACGGGCGGTCGCCGTAACTCCGGCGATTTGACCATCCGCCACCATGGCGGTGGCCATAAGCAGAAGCTCCGCCTGATCGACTTCAAGCGTGACAAGTTCGGCGTTCCCGGCAAAGTAGCCTCGATCGAGTACGATCCCAACCGCTCGTCGCGCATCGCGCTGGTGAATTACCTCGACGGCGAGAAGCGCTACATCATTCAGCCCGTCGGTCTGAAGGTTGGCCAGACGATCATGAGTGGGCCCGAGGCAGACATCCTGGTCGGCAACGCGTTGCCGCTCAAGAACATTCCTTCCGGCACCACGGTGCACAACGTCGAGCTCCGTCCGGGCAAAGGCGCGCAGATGGTGCGCTCCGCCGGCGCCTCAGCCCAGCTGGTGGCCAAGGAAGGCGACTACGCTCTCTTGAAGCTGCCTTCCGGTGAAACCCGCCGCGTACTGGTGGCCTGCATGGCGACCGTAGGCCAGGTCGGCAATACCGATCACGAGAACGTAGCCATCGGCAAGGCGGGACGCAATCGCTGGAAGGGCATTCGCCCCACCAATCGCGGTGTGTCCATGAACCCGGTCGATCACCCGCACGGCGGTGGTGAGGGCAAGACCTCTGGCGGCCGTCATCCGGTCACCCCCTGGGGACAACCGACCCGCGGATACAAGACGCGCAACAACAAGCGGACCGACGCCTTTATCGTCAGCCGCTACAAGAAGTAGTCAGGAGCAGCGAAGCATGGCACGTTCGACGAAAAAGGGTCCGTTTATCGACACCCACCTGATGGTGAAGATCGAAGCGATGAATGCCGCGAATGACAAGAAGGTCCTTCGTACCTGGTCGCGCCGCTCGACCATTCATCCTGACATGGTGGGACACACCATCGCGGTGCACAACGGCAGAAAGTTTATTCCGGTCTATGTGACGGAGAACATGGTCGGGCACAAGCTGGGCGAATTTTCCGCCACGCGGACGTTCAAGGGGCACTCGGCGAAGGCGGCCGAGTCGTCGGCCAAGCCCCGCTAAGCAGAGTTTAAGGGAAGAAACCAATGCAACTGGAAACACAGGAATTCCGGGCGGAAGCAAAGTTTCAGCGGGTATCGCCGCAGAAGGCTCGCCTGGTGCTCGAATTGATCAAGGGGCGCCGCGTGGCCGATGCACTGGACACGGTAGCCTTCACCAAGAAGGGCGTTGCCCCGCTGGTCGAGAAAGTGCTGCGCGCGGCCATTCAGAACGCCAACTACCTCTCCCAGGAGCGGGACCTCGACGTGGATGTAGATAACCTCTACGTCAAGACGGCTCTGGCCAACGAGGGACCGCGCATGAAGCGCATTCGTCCCGCGCCGATGGGGCGGGCCTTCCGCTATCAGCGCAGGATGGCGCATATCGTCATCTCGGTAGCTGAGCGCAAGCGGGCTGCGTTAGCTGAAACCGTGGATGGAGAAACTGCGGCGCCGAAGAAGCGCATGCTGAAAAAATCTGCCGCCAAGAAGACGGTAGCCAAAAAGAGCGCAGCAAAAAACTGGAAGAAGAAGGCCGCTAAGTAGGTTCGAGGAAATTATGGGACAAAAAGTTCACCCTTACGGCTTTCGACTGGGCGTCAACAAGCCATGGCGGTCACGCTGGTTCGTCGAGCGCGACTACGACAAGTTGCTGATTGAAGACGTGCACCTGCGCGAGGAGTTGAAGGAAAAGCTCAAGGCAGCCGGTGTCAGCTCAGTTGAGATCGAGCGTCCGGGCAACAAGCTGCGCCTCATCATCCGCACCGCGCGTCCGGGCATCGTCATCGGCCGCAAGGGCGCGGAAATCGAGAAGCTCAAACTGGACTTGCAGAAGCGTACCAACCGCGACGTGTTCATCGACATACTCGAGGTGAACAAGCCGGAGCTGGACGCGCAGCTGGTCGCCGAGAACATCGCTTTGCAGCTTGAAAAGCGCGTCGGCTTTCGCCGCGCCATGCGCAAGGCGGTCGACTCCGCCCTTCGCTTTGGCTGCAAGGGCATCAAGGTTCGCGTCTCCGGTCGTCTGAACGGAAACGAAATCGCGCGGTCCGAGTGGTATCTGCAGGGGCGCTTGCCGCTGCACACACTGCGCGCCGATATCGATTATGGGTTCGCGGAAGCGCGCACCACCTACGGCGTGATCGGGGTGAAGACCTGGATCTATCGCGGTGACATTTACGAGCAGAAGCGCCGCCAGCCACAACCGGCCGGCACCAGCGGGGTGTTTTAGTCATGTTGATGCCAAAGAAGGTCAAGTACCGCAAGCAGCAGCGCGGTCGCATGAAGGGTAAGGCGTGGCGCGGCTCCGAACTCTCCTTTGGAGACTACGGGCTCAAGGTAATGGAGTGCGGCTACATCACCGACCGGCAGATTGAAGCCAGCCGTGTGGCCATGACCCGCTTCATCAAGCGCGGCGGCAAAATCTGGCTCCGTCTGTTCCCTGACAAGCCAGTGACCAAGAAGCCGGCTGAAACCCGTATGGGCAAAGGCAAGGGCGCTCCCGATCACTGGGTCGCCGTAGTTCGCCCGGGCAAGGTGCTGTTTGAAATGGAAGGCGTCAATCCCGAGATCGCGGCTGAGGCCATGCGCCTGGCGTCCAACAAGCTGCCCCTCAAGACTCGCTTTGTGATGCGTCACGATGTCAAGGTCACGGTCGTAGCCAAGTAGAGAGAAGACGATGGAAACGGAAAAGATTCGCAACTATAACGATGACGAGCTCAAGCGGCAGGAACAACAGACCGCTGAGCAGCTCTTTCGCCTGCGCTTCCAGATGAAGCTGGGGCAGAACGAAGGCGTGAAGAAGCTGCGCGACCTGCGCAAAGACGTAGCTCGCATCAAGACTGTGGCCCGCGAGCGCGCCCTGGGTCTGCATGGAGCAGCCCTTAAGCCGGCCGGCGAGCCAGCCGCCAAACCAAAGAAGTCCAGGAAAGGGGCTCGCTAAGCCATGCCAGAAGAAGCCAAGCCAGCATCCAGGCGCACCGAGAAGATTGGCAACGTCGTATCGACCAAGATGCAAAAGACCATCGTGGTCCAGGTGGAGATGCGCAAGACCCACCCAAAGTACAAGCGCGTCATCAAGATCAATAAGAAGTTTTACGCCCACGATGAGCAAAACACCGCCCGCGTCGGCGACGTAGTCCGGATCAAGGAAAGCCGCCCACTGAGCAAGCTCAAGCGCTGGACGCTCGAAGAAGTCATTCGCCGTTCCTCGCTGCCCCAGGTAGAAGAAATACCTCAGCCGGCGATCTAAGAAGCGGCGCTGTAAGAAGCTGCATTTTAAGAAGCAGCTCTCGAAAAAAGTGGGTGACCCAGGTCTCGCTTTTGAGACCTGGGTTTCTCGGGTTCCGCGTAAGTGAACGAAGGAGAGACGAGTATGGCAGTACAAATGAGAACCATGCTGGAGGTCGCCGATAATTCCGGCGCGCGCAGGCTGCAGATGATTCTGCCCCTGGGTGGCTCGAGCGGCAAGAAGGCCGGCCTGGGCGACGTGATTACTGCCTCCGTGAAAGAAGCTTCTCCCGATGGGCAGGTCAAAAAGGGTGTAGTCGTGAAAGCAGTCGTCGTCCGCACGCGCAAGGAATATCGTCGTCGCGATGGCACCTATATCCGCTTTGATCAAAACGCCGCGGTATTGATCAACGAGGCGGGCGAGCCGGTTGGCACACGCGTATTCGGTCCGGTCGCTCGCGAGCTGCGGGAAAAGAAGTTCCTGAAGATTGTGTCGCTGGCCCCGGAAGTACTCTAAAGCGAGGATTTATGGCATTGAAATTACAACGCAACGACACGGTCGAAGTCATCACCGGTACTGACAAAGGCAAGCGCGGCCGCGTGTTGCGCGTGTTGGCCGATTCGGATCGGGTATTGGTCGAACACGTCCGCATGGTCAAGAAGCATGTCCATCCCAACCCGCAGCGCAACATCAAGGGTGGTATTGCCGAGCAGGAAGCAGCTATTCAGATTTCGAACGTGATGTTGGTCTGTGGTTCCTGCGGGCCGACTCGCGTTGGTCACAAGTTTGAAGGCGACACCAAAGTTCGGGTATGCAAAAAGTGCGGCACGACTTTGGCCGCCAAGAAAAAGTAATCACGCAACGGTAAACGGGCGAGAAGTGAACCCACTCCGGGACCGTGAAAAGAAAGAGATGGATGTATGGCGACAAAGCTAAACGCGAGATTGAAGGAAAAGTACCAGAAGGAAATCCGGCCCGCCCTGCAGAAGGAACTGGGCCTGGACAACCTGATGGCTGTGCCCCGCCTGGAAAAGATCGTCCTCAACATGGGACTGGGCGAAGCCACGCAGAACGTGAAGATCATGGATCCGCTGGTCGCTGATCTGGCCTCGATCGCCGGACAAAAGCCGGTCACCACCAAGGCCAAGAAGTCGATTGCCGCCTTCAAGGTGCGCGAGGGCATGCCCATCGGTGCCATGGTGACCCTGCGCGGCGACATCATGTACGAGTTCCTTGACCGCTTGGTTTCCGTCGCCCTCCCCCGAGTGCGCGACTTCAAAGGTGTTTCGACCAAGAGCTTCGACGGGCGAGGCAACTACACGCTGGGCATGCGCGACCAGCTGATTTTTCCCGAAGTCGACTATGCGCGCGTAGAGAAGTTGAAGGGCATGAACGTCACCATCGTGACCACTGCCAAGGATGATAACCAGGCGCGTGCCCTGCTGCGGCAGTTCGGCATACCCTTCCGCCAGACTGCGTAGAGAGAGACCCATGTCAACTACAGCAAAACGAGTTAAAGACGCCCGCAAGCCGAAGTTTTCCAGCCGCCAGCACAATCGCTGCAAAATCTGCGGCCGGCCCCGTGCGTACCTGCGCAAGTTCGGCCTTTGCCGCTTGTGCTTCCGCCAACTGGCGCTGCGGGGAGAAATTCCCGGAGTGGTTAAGTCCAGCTGGTAAGTAAAGTAACCGTTCCAGTGTCATAACAGCATTCCCGCTGGTTCTTCGGCTTGAGTATCCGAAGCGAACGGGGAATGGAGGAGAGAGAATGAGTTTGACCGACCCAGTAGCCGATTTCGTGACGCGCATCCGCAATTCCATCCGTGCGCGCCACCAGAAGCTGGATGTTCCGGCCTCGAAGTTGAAGACCGAGATTGCCCGCATCCTGAAAGAAGAAGGCTACATCGCCAACTACAAGGCGGCAGAAGAGAACGGCCGCGCCATCCTGCGGGTCTATCTCAAGTACGGCGCCAACAACGAAGCTGCCATTCGCGACCTTGTCTCGCGTTTCCCGTCCCGGATGCCGCGTCTACGTCGGCCGGGATGAAATCAAGCGAGTGCAGAGCGGACTCGGCATCAGCATCATGACCACGCCGCGTGGCGTGATGACCGGACGCCAGGCCCGGCGCGAAGGCGTCGGCGGCGAGATCCTGTGCGAAGTCTGGTAGGAGAGAGACATGTCACGTATCGGTAAAAAACCCATTCCGTTGCCCACTGGCGTGAAGTACACCGTCCAGGGCAACACCGTTCTGGTCGAAGGGCCCAAGGGCAAACTGACCGCGATGCTGCCCACGGGGATCAAGCTCGAGAAGCAGGACAGCAACCTGGTCGCAGTGCGCGACAAGGAAGAGCTCGCAGCTCTGCATGGCCTCACCCGGGCGTTGGTTTCAAACGCCGTCGAAGGCGTCACCAAGGGTTGGACCAAGGAGCTGGATATTGTCGGCATTGGCTATCGTGCCGAGCTTAAGGGTAAGGGCATTGTCGTGTTCACCCTGGGCTTCTCCCATCCGATCGAGTTTCCTTTGCCCACCGGCATTGACGTAGCCATTGACCCTAAGCAGACCCACTTGACCATCAGCGGCATCGACCGTCAGAAGGTAGGCCAGGTGGCTGCCGACATGCGTTCCCTGCGCAAGCCCGACCCTTACAAGAACAAGGGCGTGCGCTATATGGGCGAGCGTTTGAAGAAGAAGGTTGGAAAGACCGGAGCCAAGTAACCGAACGGGGCTGCAGGGCAGCTCCGCTTTTAGGAAGGAAGACCAATGTTACCGATCAGACAGAGAAACGTAATTCGCCAGCGGGTGCACTTTCGCATTCGCCAGAAGATGGATGGCACGGCACAGCGTCCAAGGTTGAATGTATACCGTTCGCTGAATCACATTTACGCCCAGGTCATCGACGACGCCAAGGGAGAGACGATCCTTTCCGCCTCCAGCCTGGCTGCCAAGATAAAGACCGGCGGCAACGTGGCTGCGGCGAAAGAAGTAGGCAAGCTGGTAGCCGAGCGGGCCATCGAAAAGGGAATCAAGAAGGTAGTTTTCGACCGCGGTGGTTATCTCTATCACGGGCGTATTAAGGCCCTGGCGGATGCAGCCCGCGAAGCAGGTCTCGAGTTTTAGGCATTAGGAAGGATCGGAAAATAGCATGGCAATACTGAAGCGGAAATTGGACGCCGGGCAATACAACCTGAAGGATCAGGTGGTGTCCATCAATCGTGTCACCAAAGTGGTCAAGGGCGGCAAGAACATGTCGTTCGCGGCGCTGGTCGTGGTGGGTGATCCCTCTGCCGGCGTAGTGGGCTTTGGTTCCGGCAAGGCGAAGGAAGTTCCGCAGGCCATTCGCAAAGGAATCGAAGCGGCCAAGAAGAACCTGGTACACGTGAACTTGTCCGAGACGACCATACCTCACCAGGTACTGGGCCGCTTCGGTTCCGGGCACGTGCTCTTGAAGCCGGCGCCGGAAGGCACGGGCGTCATTGCCGGCGGTGCGGTGCGTGCAGTCATGACCTCGGTCGGAGTGCAAAACATCCTGACCAAGAGCCTGGGCTCCGCCAATCCTCACAATGTGGTCAAGGCGACCTTCGATGCCTTGGTTCAGTTGCGCGATCGTGGCGAAGTGGCCGCGGCTCGCGGCAAGCAGGTACAGGAGCTATATTGAAATGGCAGACACTGCGAAACCAATGATGCGTTTGGAGTACTACCGTTCCAAGATTTGTACTCCGAAGAAGCACAAGCTGGTGATCAAGGGCTTGGGCTTTACCCGGCTTAATCAGATCGTGGAGCGGGAAGATACGGCGTCGATCCGAGGCATGGTCAAGACTGTGCCCCACCTGGTACGGATCGTCAAGTAAGCCGTCAAAACTAAAGCGAGTCGGTAGCACCGGACCGGCGTTGAGCGAGGACAGTATGGCAAAGAATCTTTCTAATTTACGGGCGCCCAAAAAGGCGAACACCGGCAAGAAGCGTGTTGGCCGCGGTATGGGTTCGGGCATGGGCAAGACCTCGACCCGAGGGCACAAGGGACAGCGTTCCCGTTCCGGTTCCCACATGATGCGCGGCTTCGAAGGCGGCCAGATGCCGCTCCATCGTCGCCTCCCCAAGCGCGGCTTCACCAACATTTTCCGCACCGAATATTCGGTAGTGAACCTGAGCCGCATAGCAGAGCTCCAGGCCGAAGGCCACTCTGAGCTGACGCTCGAATCTTTTGCGAACAAGGGTCTATTGAAGAAGCGGAACGGCTTGGTCAAGGTGCTCGGCGACGGCGAGTTGACCGGCGCAGTCACTGTGCACGCCCACAAGTTTTCCAAGTCGGCCCAGGAAAAGATCGAGAAAGCCGGCGGCAAAGCAATCCTGGTAGCCTAATAAAAATGACGCGGACGAATTTTAAGTGGGTGGCCCTGGTCTCGATTTTGAGACCTGGGTGTATCCGGCCAGTGGATCACTGGCGGGAGTGAACCCAGGTCTCAAAATCGAGACCAGGGCCACCCACTCAAAGGCTTGGAGGTCACAGTTTGATTTTCGACAGAGCGAAGCGCAGTGGAGGGATCTGCAGTTCTCTCCCCGCCTCAGGCCTCCCGTCAGGCTTTCAAGGGTTGTGGAACGAGCAAGCGTAGGAGTACGGGCTACCTCGCCGCAGCGAGCATTAGCCCGTACATGAGTTAGCCAGTGAATGGGGCTTTAGCCCCTGAGGCATTTTATGTTTGAGAAGATCCGCAATATCTTCCGCATTCCGGACCTACGCAAGCGGGTCTTGTTCACTCTGGGCATCCTGGCCGTCTACCGCCTGGGCTCCCAGATACCGACCCCCGGGGTCAACCTCAAGCTACTGGCCCAGTTTTTCGATCAGCAAGCCGGCAGTGCCCTTGGCCTGGTCGACCTGTTCAGCGGCGGAAACCTCCGCAAGTTGACCATCTTCGCCCTGGGCATCATGCCCTACATCACCGCCTCCATCATCTTCCAATTGTTGACCGTGGTGTACGAACCGCTGGCCAAGCTGCAGAAGGAAGGCGAACTGGGACGGCGGAAAATTACCCAATGGACCCGGTACGTCACCGTAGTCCTGGGAGCCATCCAGTCCCTCGCCATCGCCTTGACCCTCTCCCACGGCTCGGGCGGTGTCTCCTACGTCCTAAACCCCGGACCCGGTTTCATCTTCACCACCATCCTCACCCTCACAACCGGCACGGCCTTCATCATGTGGCTGGGTGAGCAAATCACCGACCGTGGCATCGGCAACGGCATGAGCCTGTTGATCTTCGCCGGCATCGTGGTGGGCATACCCCGGGGCATTCAGGACCTGATCGACAAGGCAAAAACCCAGGCGTGGGGCACCTTCACCGTCCCCGCACTCTTGATCCTGCTAGTCATGATGATCGCCATCGTGGCTTTTATCGTTTTTGTGGAGCGCAGCGAGCGCCGTATCCCGGTGCAATACGCCAAGCGCATCGTAGGGCGCCGTCTCATGGGCGGCCAGTCCACCCATCTTCCGCTCAAGGTGAACTCCGGTGGCGTCATGCCGGTCATCTTCGCCAGTTCTATCCTGTCCGCGCCCCTGCTCTTTGCCGGGTCCGGGTTCGTGCAGAACAGCGGCTTCCTGACCCGGGTTTTCGACGGATTACGCCCTGGCGAGCCTTGGTACGAGCTGCTTTACATCGTAGGCATCGTCTTCTTCGCCTACTTCTACATCTCGATCGTTTTCCGCCCCGACGACATTGCCGACAACATGCGCAAGTATGGCGGGTTCATCCCCGGTATCCGTCCTGGCCGGCGCACTTCCGACTTCGTCAACGATGTCCTCACCCGAATCACCCTGGTGGGCGCTCTCTACCTGATCGTGATCTCACTGGTTCCCCAAATCTTGATCAGCGGCATTCATCTCAACAATCTATGGCTGGTGGGAGGATTCTTTGAGCGTCTCCCAACCTGGGTAACCCACGGCCTCAACGTCAGCTTCTACTTCGGCGGTACCTCCCTGCTGATCGTGGTTGGCGTCGCCATGGACACAGTTAACCAGGTAGAGTCGCAGCTCATCATGCGCCACTACGACGGCTTCTCCCCTCGCAGCGGCAGGGTGCGTGGAAGGCGGTCGTGGTAGAGGCGGCGCAGGGCTTGGCGGCCGGACCGGAAACCCCCTCCTGGAAGGACATCACCCCCGGCCCTATGCTGCTCATGGGCGCCCCGGGGGTAGGCAAGGGAACTCAGGCCAAAGGCATCATGGCAGCCTGGGGCATCCCTCACATCTCGACCGGGGACCTGCTACGCGACCACCGGGTAAACGGAACCCCACTAGGCCTGCTGGCCACGCAAATCATGGATGCAGGCAAGCTGGTTCCCGACGATCTGGTCAACCAGATGGTGGCCGAACGGCTGGCCCAGCCAGATACCGCCCGCGGTTACATCCTGGACGGGTATCCCCGTACCCTGGCCCAGGCAGAGTGGCTGGACGCGCGTCTGGCCGCCGCTCCAAACGGGCTTCCGCTCATTGCAGTAAGCATTCAGGTAAGTTACAATCAATTGTTGCGTCGTATCACGGGTCGGCGCAACTGTCCAACCTGCCAGCGTATTTACAACGTTTACCTGCAGCCGCCGAAGTTCGACATGGTATGCGATGTGGACGGCACACCGTTGGTCCAGCGCGCGGATGATGTGGAAGACGTATTCCATGAGCGGATGCGCACATATGCGGCGCTGACGGCGCCAGTAGTGGAACATTACCGTGCCAGCAGCCGGTTTGTGGAAGTGGATGGCGAGCAGTCTGCGGCCGAAGTGATGGCGGGCATCATGGCCGCGGTAGCGCGACTCAGATCCAAGACTTAGTAGAGAGAGTAGAAAAGGCCAATGGCCATCATGATCAAGACGCCGCAGGAAATTGAAAAAATGCGGCGCAGCGGAGCGGTAGTTCGTGAAGTGCTGGAGCATGTGCGAGCACATGTCAAGCCCGGCGTGACCACGCTCGACCTCGAGAACCTGGCAGAAAGCAAAATGGCGGAGTTGGGCGCCACGTCGGCTTTCAAGGGCTATCGCGGTTATCCGTGTGTGTTGTGCACTTCGGTCAATGAGCAGGTGGTGCACGGCATCCCATCGAGAGAGAGAGTCCTGCGCGAAGGCGATATCGTCAGTATCGACTGCGGCGTGGTGTTAGACGGCTACTACGGCGACTCGGCCATCACCGTTCCAGTGGGAACCGAGGTAGCGCCCAAAGCCAAGCGACTCTTGGACGTGACCAGGGCTTCGCTCGAGACGGCCATCAAGGTAGTGCGGCCGGGAGCAACGTTGGGAGATATCGGGGCAGCTGTGCAGGAAGTTGTGGAAGCGGACGGCTTCAGCGTGGTGCGTGAGTTTGTGGGCCATGGAATTGGAACCAGGATGCACGAAGATCCTCAGGTTCCCAACTACGGGCAGCGGGGAGCCGGAACCAAATTACGCGCAGGAATGGTCCTGGCCATCGAGCCTATGGTGAATGTGGGCAAGCCGGGTGTTCAGGTATTGAGCGACGGCTGGACAGCAGTAACTGAGGATGGAAGCCTGAGCGCTCATTTCGAGCACACCGTCGCGGTGACGGCTGAGGGCGCTGTCATTTTGACGCAGTAGCGTACGAGAGCCTGTGGGAGCAGGCAGAATCGGGATAAAGTTTGTCGAAGGAAGACGCGATTGAGGTAATGGCAACGGTGGTTGAAACGTTGCCCAACGCGATGTTCAAAGTAGAGCTTGAAAACAAGCACCAGGTCCTGGCGCACGTTTCGGGACGAATGCGGAAGAACTTCATCCGCATCCTTCCAGGCGACCGGGTGGCCGTAGAGCTCAGTCCATACGATCTGACCCGAGGCCGGATCGTGTATCGCTACAAATAGAGCAGTCAGGAGCCGTAATGAAAGTCAGGGCATCAGTAAAAAAGATCTGCGACAAGTGCAAGGTGATCCATCGTCGCGGAGTCGTACGGGTTATCTGTGAGAACTCGAAGCACAAGCAGCGCCAGGGTTAATTTACCGGCACCGGAGAGGCTAGTTAGCCATAAAGGCTTGCGTTGAACCTCTCCCGTAGCCTTAAAACACGAACTTCTGTCCAGCGGCGAAGCTGCAGGGCAGCAAAAGCACTCCATAAGGATTAGGTATGGCACGTATAGCTGGCGTCGATCTGCCCCGCCACAAGCAGGCAAGAATCGCGCTGACCTACATTTTCGGTATCGGCAACCCTCGTGCCCAGCGCATCCTGGTAACGGCCAAAGTGGATCCGTTCAAGAAAGTCCAGGATCTGGGTGAAGACGAGGTAAACCGTATCCGCCAGGTGATTGAGGCTGAAGGCCAGATCGAAGGCGATCTGCGCAAAGACGTCTCTATGCACATCAAGCGGCTGATTGACATTCAGTCCTACCGTGGTTTGCGTCACCGCCGCAACCTCCCCACCCGTGGCCAGCGTACCCACACCAACGCGCGCACCCGCAAGGGCCCGCGTAAGGGCACAATCGCAGGCAAGAAGAAAGCGACGGCGAAGACCTAATGGCGAAACCAGAGCAGAAGGCGGGCGCCGGCAAGGCTGCCAAGAACAAGAAATTCAAGAAGCGCGAGCGCAAGAACGTTCCCTACGGATTGGTATACGTTCAGGCTTCGTTCAACAACACCATCGTGACCATCACCGACGGTCAGGGCAACACCCTTTCCTGGAAGAGTTCCGGTTCGTTGGGCTTCCGCGGATCGCGTAAGGGCACTCCGTTCGCCGCCCAGCAGGCGGCCATGAACGCCGCCAACCAGGCGCGCGATCACGGTCTCCGCTCCGTCGATGTACGCGTGAGTGGTCCTGGCTCCGGCCGTGAGTCTGCGGTGCGCGCCCTGGCTGCAGCGGGACTCGATGTCCGCTCCATCCGTGACGTCACGCCGATTCCGCATAACGGCTGCCGTCCGCCCAAGCGCCGGCGCGTCTAACAACAATCTGCTGGACCGGGACGAAGGATTTTCATCCGTAAACCGGTCGGCCTCTGAAGTAAGGAGAATGAAGTGGCAAGATATACCGGACCAGTCTGTCGCCTTTGCCGACGCGAAGGCATGAAGCTTTTTCTGAAAGGCACCAAGTGCTTCTCAGAAAAATGCCCCATTGAAAAGCGCAACTTTGCTCCCGGCCAGCACGGCCGCGATCGCAAGCCCAAGATCGTAGGCTATGGTCTGCAATTGCGCGAAAAGCAAAAAGCCAAGCGCATCTACTTCACCCTGGAAAGCCAATTCCGCGCCTACTACGAGAAGGCGTCGCGAAGCCAGGGCGTCACCGGCGAATTGCTCTTGCAGCAACTCGAGCGCCGTCTTGACAACGTAGTCTTTCGTCTCGGCTTTGCCACCTCCCGCCGTCAGTCGCGCCAGATCGTGCGCCATGGCCACGTGGAAGTGAACGGCCGCAAGGTGAACATCCCGTCCTTCCAGGTATCGGTAGGCGACGAGATCAAGATCCGCGAAGGCAGCAAGAAACTCACAGTACTCGAAACCTCGACAGAATTCGCCAGTCACCAGGTAGCGCCCCGTTGGCTCCAGGTTGACCACGCGAATCTTTCAGGCAAGGTACTGGCGTTGCCCAAGCGTGAAGACGTGAACCTGCCCGTAAACGAGCAGCTGATCGTCGAACTGTACAGCAAGTAAAACCAAACGAGGGAGAAACGGGCACGGCCGTTGCAGAATGCTTCGCGACGCTTGCCGTGCATGGAAAGGAATACCGCAATGCTTTGGAGAGGATTTCAAAAACCAAAACGTCTTGCAGTCGACACCGAGACGCTTACCGAGAAGTACGGCAAGTTCAGCGCTCAGCCGTTCGAGCGCGGCTTCGGCACCACCATCGGCAACGCTCTGCGTCGCACCCTGCTTTCTTCGATTGAAGGCGCGGCTGTCACCGCGGTAAAGATCGAAGGCGTTCTGCACGAGTTCCAATCGATCACCGGCGTCGTTGAAGACGCAACCGACATCATCCTGAACCTCAAGCAGATTCCCTTCAAGTTGAACGGTGAGGGACCGAAGGCTCTTTATCTGCGAGCGGATCAACCCGGTGTCGTCACTTCCGGCATGATCGAGGCTGACGGAGACGTGGAGATCCTGGATAAGGATGTTTACGTAGCGACTGTCAGTGAAGGCGGAAAACTGGACATGGAAATGCGCCTCAAGCGCGGCCGTGGTTACGTATCTGCCGACAAGAACTTTGATTCCGATCTGGGCATCGGCTTCATCCCTGTAGACTCCGTTCACTCGCCTGTTCGCAAGGTCAACTACACCGTGGACGCAGCCCGTCTTGGTCAGATCACTGACTATGACAAGTTGACCATTGAAGTCTGGACCAATCGTTCGGTTCTGCCTGCTGACTCGCTCGGCCTTGCAGCCAAGCTGCTCAAAGACCACATGAGCATCTTCATCAACTTCGAAGAAGAGATCGAAGCCGAGAGCGCGCACGACGAAGGCCGCATGCAGTTGCGCAATGAAAATCTCAATCGCTCTGTCGAAGAGCTTGAGCTGAGCGTGCGTAGCTACAACTGCCTTAAGAACGCGAACATTCAGACCATTGGCGAACTGGTTCAAAAGACCGAACCGGAGATGCTCAAGACCAAGAACTTCGGCCGCAAGTCGTTGAACGAGATCAAGGAAATCCTGGCGCAGATGGGCTTGTCGCTGGGCATGAAGATCGACGAGCACGGCAACGCGGTGCCAGGACCGACCAGCGTTCTTCCGGCTGCGACGTTGGCGGCGAGTTACAACCGCTACGACGACGAAGAGGACGACGAAGACGAGGATCTCGACGGGATCGATGTTCCGCTCCAGTCGGAGCCGGAAAACTTCTAGAAAGAGAAACCGATGCGCCATCGCAATGCAGGATACAAACTCGGGCGAAACACCAGCCACCGCCGCGCTCTGCTGCGGAACCTGGTAACGTCCATTCTTCTTGAGGACCGGGTGGAGACGACCATCACCAAGGCCAAGGCTGCCCGTCCTCACGTAGAAAAGCTGATCACCTTGGGCAAGAGGGGCGACCTGCATTCCCGTCGTCTCGCCCTGTCCTATTTGCAGACGCGGGAGGCGGTCTCTCGTCTGTTTGACACTGTGGCGCCGCGTTACGGGGATCGTGCAGGCGGCTATCTGCGCATCGTACGCACCGGCTTTCAGAAGGGCGATGGAGCCGAGAAGGCCTTCATCGAACTTCTCGGTTCCGAGCAGGAGCTGGACGAGAAGCGTCAGAAGCGAGCCGAAGCGCGGGCCAAGCGTCGCGAAGAAATAGACAAAGCGATGGCTCAGAACCCGCCACCCGACGGCAGCGGCAGCGACACCAACGCCTAGCAACTATAGAAGTTACCTTTAAAATGGCGGAGCCTCGGCTCCGCCATTTTGTTTGGTTTCTATCCCGTCGACAATCGCCGGGTGCCCCACATCCCCGATTTCCTGTGGAGTTTCATGGGTTCCCTGAAATTCATGCGCCTTTCCTCAAAGAAAGGCGCACACGCGGTCCTTTCGAGAGCTGTGTACAGGAAATTCGGGGCATCTCGCTCGTTTTTCGCGAGATGTGGGATACCGCAGGTCTCCCCCGCAAGCCTGTCGCGGGTCCCACAGATCTACAGGGGTGCCCCATGTTCGCACCAGCGTACGTGGGCCGAAAATGATGGGCAAAGCCCGACCACAGCTTTTTTTGCCAAGAGGCCAATCACTCGCGAATAGACAGCACAATCTTCCCCACAACATGTCCTTGCTCAATTCTTCTATGCGCCTCGACGACATCTTTAAGCGCAAACACCTGGATCCGAAGCGGAATCGTCTTGGAACCAATCGCAGCATTCAACCGATCAATAGCCCCACGAGACATCTCACCATCGCAAGCCAGGACGGGATGGCCATGAAGAATAGGTGCGGGCTCGACACCATTCGGATAAGCAAGAGGCGCCTTGTCTTTGAGATGCTTCAGGAAATCAGGGAGTTTGTCGCCGCTGGTGGTAACCAGGCAGACATCAAACCCTGCTTGGGCTACGCGCTTGATCACTCCTTCGTGTTCCGCCGAATTTGCGTCGATAGTGTGCGTGGCTCCAAGCGAACGAACATAGTCTTGCGCGTCCGGCCGTGCCGTACCGATCACGGTTGCGCCTTTCTCGTTCCCCAGCCACACGCCTAGCGAGCCTACTCCGCCGCTCGCTCCGAACACTAACAACGTCTGGCCTTTTTTCACTTTCAAGACTTCCAGCCCGGTTTGCGCCGTCAAAGCGACGCAAGGCATCCCGCCGGCAACCGCCATCTTGATCTGTGTCGGAACCAGGCCAACCCGGTCCGCTGGAACGCTGACATATTCCGCATAAAACCCGCCCCCGCTGTTGCCATAGCTGTAGGAATAAACGCGATCCCCCACGCTGAACCCACTGACATCGCTACCGACCGCAGCAATCGTTCCACTCCCGTCCGCGCCCAGGATCGTTCCTGGTTTTATCTTCCCGAACGAACCTGCTCGCTGCTCAGCGTCCCAAATGCCAACGCCGGCATACTCGAGCGCAATGATCACGTGGCTCTTGGGCAAACTCGGGAGAGAGACGTCTTTGATGTGGAGCACATTCGCCGGCCCCGGCGCATCCACAACTGCTGCCTTCATCAGTTTTGGGAGTTCTGATACGGTAGTCATCGCTTCTCTCCAATTGCCGGCCCACGGCGAAACCAGGGGCCCCGGCACTACTTAGGTCTATTCTCCTCCGAACGAAGCCCCAAGTTGCCGTCCATACTGCGCAATTTCATGTCCTTCCGCCCGGCGAAGTTTTTCATAGCGAGCAAGCGCCTCAGGTATGCTTCCGGCCTGCGCCAGGCAATCGCGTAGGGTGATGGCGTCGCCGGCCGCTTTCGAGACGCCCATCGCCGTGTGTGGCCGCACGATGAACGCGGCATCGCCAAGGAGAGCGATACGGCCCTTGACCATCGCCGGCGCTTCATAGTCGAAGATTGCCTGTACAAACGGGTTCGGCTCTCTTTCCACCAGCAAGGCCCACACCTTCGGCAATTGGGAACCGGCGCTTTCCACAAGCTCGCGCCGTGTTGCTTCTGAGAGCGATCCCGCCGCCATCGAGTATTGTCGCCGCTCGCCTGCCTCAGAGGTAAGCACCCGCGCAAGCTGACTCTCTGAAAGGGCTCGATACCACACCCAGTTGTAGCGGCGCTGTCCGGGGTCGATACTTCCGTCGGAGCCGGCGACAAGATATCCGAGCATCTGCATACGATGGGCATTGTAAAAAGTGAATCGGCCCAGGAGCGTATCTCTGCTCCCGGCAGGCATATGCGTTTCGGGCGCCAGACCGCGAAACGCAACGTAACCGGCATACTGGGGTAGACTCCCGGGTGCAACGAACTCGCGAATGCTCGAACCAATACCATCGGCGCCGATGATCAGGTCCCCGCTGTCCGCTGTTCCATCCTCTAACATGACCGTGGCCGCGTTCCCGTCATCGATTGCAGATATCACGCGCACACCACGCCGGTAGCTGTGATCGTGGAGCTTCGAACGGAATGCCTCAAAAAGAAGGTCCCATGAGATCTGGGCTTGTGGCGTACGTACCGTATCAATAATGTTTCCTTGTCGATCGAGGAAGATTCGTTCGCGAGCGACCACACCCGAACGCAACACATCCTCCCGCCCGATTTCATGGAGGATCCGGCTGACATCCGGTTGCGCCACCAGGCCCGCACCCTTTCCGCCGAGTCCCAGGACCGAGCGTTCATAGAGCGCAATCTGCCAGCCTGCCTGCTGCAGCAAAACCGCGGCGAACAGCCCTCCCACAGAGCCGCCTACGACGATGACTTTACGAGCGGCCACGCGGTGCTTGATCCTTAATGAAACCGGGGGGACTTAGTCAGCTTAGTCAGCTTAATTCGCACATTTCTACAGAAGCCCAGCCGGACTACTCCACGTGGTAGTTGGGCGCCTCGCGGGTGATGATCACATCGTGGACGTGACTCTCGCGGAGTCCGGCATTGGAAATCCGAATAAAGCAGGATTTCTCCTGCAACTCCTGGATCGTGTTGCATCCCAGGTAGCCCATTCCCGATCGCAGTCCACCTACCAACTGATAAACCATGGCCTCGAGTGGTCCGCGATGAGGTACCCGGCCTTCGATCCCTTCGGGCACGAACTTGGCCAGCCGGTTTTCCCCATTGCGCTCGCGCGCCACCACTCCCTCCGTCGACGGCCTCTCCTCAACATCGCCTTTTCCTTGGAAGTATCGCTCGCCGGAGCCCTGCGACATGGCCGACAGGGAACCCATTCCGCGGTATGTCTTAAAGCTCCGCCCCTGGTAAAGAATGGTCTCGCCCGGGCTTTCGTCAACCCCGGCAAACAACGAGCCGATCATCACCACGTTCGCGCCTGCTGCGATCGCCTTGGTTACGTCGCCGGAGTACTTGATACCCCCATCGGCGATCACCGGAATATTGTGCTCGCGGGCCGCCCGGTAAGCTTCGCTAATAGCCGTAATCTGCGGCATCCCGGCGCCCGTCACCATCCGCGTCGTGCAGATGGATCCTGGCCCGATGCCTACCTTGATCGTATCCGCGCCCGCTTCAATGAGCGCCTTGGCTCCGTCATAAGTGGCCACATTGCCGGCCATCAGGTCTACATCGGGAAAGCGCTTCTTGACCGCACGAACCGCTTCCAGCACTCGCGTCTGATGCCCGTGCGCCGAGTCAAGAGTGAGCAGGTCGACCCGGGCACGGACCAGCTCAGCGGCCCGCTCAAGAAAGTCGCCCGTCGCGCCAATCGCCCCACTGACACGCAGCCGGCCTTGATCATCCTTCGCTGCATTGGGGTATTTCAGCTTCTTCTGGATGTCCTTGACCGTAATCAGACCCTTCAGCTCATAGTGGCCATTGACCACCAAAAGCTTCTCCACCCGATGCTTGTGCAGGATCTTCTCTGCCTCTTCCAGCGTCGTACCCACGGGAACCGTGATCAGGTTGTCTTTGGTCATAACATCCCCGATCGGGATGTCGGTGCGGGTCTCAAAGCGCAGGTCGCGATTGGTGAGAATGCCAACCAGCTTTTTGCCCTGGGTCACCGGAACGCCGGAGATTTTGTAGCGTCGCATCACCTCCAGGGCATCGGAGATAAGTTGTTGCGGCTCAATAGTAACCGGGTCGACAATCATACCGCTCTCCGAGCGCTTCACCTTGTCCACCTCGCTGGCCTGCTGCTCAATGGTTAAATTGCGGTGAATCACGCCCAGGCCACCCTGCTGCGCCATGGCAATGGCCAGGCGCGACTCGGTCACCGTATCCATGGCCGCGGAAACCAGGGGGGTATTGAGGGTAATCGAGTGCGTTAATTTGGTCTGGGTACTTACTTGGGCAGGCACAACGTCGCTGTAGGCGGGAACGAGGAGGACGTCGTCAAAGGTAAGAGCTTCGAGTACCGGTGTCTGGATCATATTTATGTTACTACGATTAATCCTATAACCTACCGCAGAAACGTAGCCGCGGGGCCGTCGCTGAGTCTGCCGAGAGCTTGTTCGTAGCCGGGCCCAGCTTCAGCCGTGCCGCAAATTGATCGAAAATACTTCGGGCTTTAGAGCCCGCGTGAGAACTCGAATTTCCTCGGGGGACAACTTTACGGGCTGCGCAAAGGTTCTGTTTTGTATCAGGGCACGACTTTAGTCGGGCCATAAACGATTGAAAAATGTCGGGCTTTAGCCCCTGAGGTACGGTTTTTCTCGATTCGTCCGCGATATCCGATGGAAAGAACCGTACCTCAGCGGCTAAAAGCCGCGTGGCACATGGCAAAATTGTGGCACGGCTGAAGCCGTGGCCCTTCCAGGAAGTCCTTTTCCGCAGCCTGTTGAGAGGTTCGAAGAGCTTTCGACCCCAACAACGAAGCAGTCCTGCAGGGACGAAACAGCCTGTAGCCCGGCACGGCAGTGCCGGGTACGATAAGGCTTATGACGCGAGTCCCGAAGGGACGACACATTGCCCACCAACGGCATTACGTCTGCCGTGAGCGCAGAATTCACCCAAAACTAACCTTGTCCGCAGCCCTCAATAACCCCTGACCCCGCCTTCCGCTTTGCCAGACTCCTGGCGGCCGTTGAAATTCACGCCAAAACGGCGTAATCTAAAGAAGCAGACGAATTTGTTCCATGGCTTCGCTCTAAGTCGTTCAGCGGAGCAACACGGAGAAATGAGTGGGCGAAAGCCCACTTTTCTTTTGCTGCGAAGCATCTACGTTTGAAGCGGCAATTATGGCATTGAGTATTGAGCAAATCCGTCAAACGGCGGATCGGGTCGCTGCCTCCCACGGCCTGGAAGTAGTAGACATCGAGTACCTGGGTGGCAGTAAACACAGGGTTCTGCGGGTCTTTATTGAGCAAAACGCAGAACAGCGGGCTGTACGGGCGCGCGAGGCCAGTGAGCAGAAACTCTTCGACCATCTGGAAAGTGAAGGCGTTGCGCTCGATCAACTGGCCTGGATAACACACGAGGACTGCGAACGGTTCAGCCGCGATTTTGGCACCGTGATCGACGTCGAGGAACTGGTGCCAGGGGATCAATACACGCTCGAGGTCTCCTCTCCGGGGTTAGACCGCAAGCTGGCAACACGGGCCGACTACGAGCGCTTTCAGGCCAGTCCGGTGAAGGTTCAGACCTTCACCCCGGTTGCGGGCAACCGGCACTGGTTGGGCAAGCTCTCAGAAGTAAAGCCGGAAGGAATCGTACTCGACCTGACGGCGAAAAAACAGAAAGGGAGCAAGAAAGGACCCGCCCCGGTCCAGACCGTCGAGATCGCCTTTTCGAATATCGAAAAGGCTAACTTGGCTCCCGAAATTTAACCGTAGGTAGAAGAGATAACCATGGCGAGTGTTCTTTATCAAAGCATCGAGGCGTTAAGCCGGGACAAGGGAATAGATCCCCAGATTGTCGTTTCCGCGGTGGAGGATGCCATTGCGCTGGCCACGCGCAAGTATTACAAGACGCAGGAAAACATGCGCGCCGAACTGGACCGCGAATCGGGTGAGATCCGCGCCTACGTATACAAAACCGTAGTCGAGGCTCCCGAGCAGCTGGAAGATCCGGTCAACCAGATCACCCTGGACGATGCCCGCGCGCTGGCGCCGGAAGTAGAAACCGGCGGCGAAATCCGCTATTACAAGCCCACCGACGTGCTCGGCCGTATTGCCGCTCAGATGGCCAAACAGGTCATCTTCCAGAAGGTCAGAGAAGCTGAGCGCGACACCGTCTACAAGGAATACGCGCATCGCCTGGGCGAGGTCCTGAACGCCACCGTGAAGCGGTTGGAACTGCAGGATGTGATCTTCGACCTGGGCAAAGCCGAAGCCAGAATGCCCAAGCGGGAACAATCGAGGCTGGAGCAGTTCGCTATCGGCGAACGCGTCCGGGTTGTGTTGCAGCGCGTGGATCGTGCCGCCAAGGGTCCCCAGGTAATCGTTTCTCGCGCTGTGCCGGAACTGGTGCAGAGCCTGTTTCAAAGCGAAGTGCCGGAGATTTACGACAACACTGTGGTCATCCGCGCCATTGCCCGCGAAGCCGGCGAGCGCACCAAAATCGCCGTGCTGTCTCGCGACAAAGACGTAGACCCGGTCGGCGCCTGCGTGGGTATGAAAGGCATGCGCGTACAGTCCATCATTCGCGAACTGCGGGGCGAGAAAATCGACATTATCGAGTTCAGCGAAGAAATCACCACCTTTGCTGAAAAAGCCCTCCAGCCTGCCAAGGTAAGCCGGGTTAGCATCACAGACCTGGGCGAGAAGCAGATCGAAGTGATCGTCGACGATTCCCAGCTTTCGCTCGCCATCGGCAAAAAGGGCCAGAACGTACGCCTGGCAGCCAAGCTGTTGGGTTGGAAGATCGACATCAAGAGCGAGGAAGAGAAGCGCCAGGAAGTCGAGCAGCAGATGCAGGCGATGAGCGGTGGCCCTTCGACGCCCATCGAGCAGGTAACGGAGTTGGGCGAGCAGATCATCCAGAAGCTGGTGGTTGCCGGCATCACGACCGTGGAAGCGTTAGCCGATATGACACCAGAGCAACTGGAAGAGATACCAGGGATTGGCGAGAAGACCCTGGAGAAGATCTCGCTCGCGGTACGCCATTATTTCGGTGAATACGAGCCCGGCGAAGAGCGTCCCGCCGCGGAGGGAGCAACGGCCAAGTCTGACCAGGAGCAAATAGCCAAGGCCCGGGCGATTGAAGATGCCCAGGTTGCGGAGGAAATCGACGCCCTTGCCTTGGATCAGGAAGGGGAGCGGGAAGCTGCAGACGCCGAGGATGGGTCGGGACGGATCAGTGATGATGTAGCCCGCGTGCGTATGGAAGAACTAACCGAATCTGGTCCGGATCTCGAAGACGTCGGTGCCATTTCGGAAGCTCCGGGTCGAGAAGACACCAGCAAGATCCTCGCTGACCATGTTCCCAACTACGAGATAGCCAGGTCAGAAGCCGTGGGTGAGGGAAATGTGGAAGAGCCCAGCGACGAGACCCGGGAGGACGCCAAGGTGGACGAAGGTGGAGTTTAGGCGGGCGAGTCCCGAAGGGACGCAACAATCTGTAGCCCGGCACGGAAGTGCCGGGACGAGGATACCTTAAATGAGCGTTAACGTGTGGTTGAATGACGCAATTTCACATTTTCAGAGGATAATAATAATATCTGTCGTTCCCACGGCCGTGAGGGTGCAATGAAAGTCTGAATGGCAGCGGGTGCGACACAAAGGGACGGATGAGCAAAGTTCGAATTAACGATTTAGCACGCGAGCTGGAAGTAAAGAGCAGGGCGATCCTTGACTCCTTGACGGCTGTCGGCGTGACCGAGAAGAAGACGCACTCCAGCTCGCTCGAAGAAGACGAAGCCGAGCGGGTACGCCAGCATTTCCAGCGTACCGGCGGTAGGAACGGTGCCGGGGCGCCGAAGGCTGTAGACAACGAGCCGAAACAAAAGATTGATTGGTCGCGGGTTTCGAAGCCCGGCGACGTGCTTAAGGCCATTCAGCAGCGTAAGGACGAGGCTGCGGCCATAGCCCAGCGTCCATCCGCCCCGCAAGCCGCTCAGCCTCAGGCAGCCAAGCCCGCAATTCCGGCGCGTCCCATAGTTTCGACCGCTGCCTCGAGCCCCGCTCCTGCCGGCTCAGTGCAGAGTGGAGCGCCAGCGCAGTCGCCAGTGGTGCCGCGTCCAGCTACTTCAGTCCCGCCAGTCCCGTCCACAACCGCGGGCCCGGCTGCAGCCAGCCAGCCAGCCAGTCAGGGTGCGCCCGTGCAGGTTCTGCCAGGACAGGCTAGGCCAAATCTCGGTGCTTCAGGCTTGGGCGGCCCCAATCTGGGCGGACAAGGGCAGCGTACTGCGCCGCCACCACCGCCTGCGCCGCGGCGGATTGTGCCCCAACCCCGCCAGGAACCACGGATTGTCGTAGCCCCGCCGCCTTCGGCGCCGGCCATTGCTGCCAAGCCACCCACAGGCCCCGTAGTTGCCAGGCCTCCAGTGTCAGGGGCCGAAGTCCGTCCGCCGGCAGCGGGTGCCGCATCGGGTATCGGCTCTCCAAGACCTGCAGTTCCCGGCGCGGAAGTGCGCCCGCCAGTGGCTGCTGCGGCTCCTGTGCAGCCTCGGCCTGCAGCCCCTCCGCCTCCGCCACCCAGCGCCCCTGAAGTGGCAGCCGCGGTCTCCAGTACGCCGGCTCATCCCGTTGTGGAACCAGTGGCTGCTCAGGCTCCGGCGCCACCGGCACCCCGGCGTGTCATCATGCCGCAAACCGGTCCGCGACCCGTCTACACTGCTCCACCGCCGCCGCCTGTCACTCAGGCTGCTGCCCCAAGTTCCAGTGCCACCCCTCCTCCAGGAGGCTCCATTCAGCGTGGACGGCCAATCTTCGATCGTGGCCGCCCCGGTGGTGGGCCGTCAGCCGGTGGCCCCGGTTACAGCCCCCGGCCAGGGCAGCAGGATGGACCTGGAGGCGCTCGCCGCCCGATGCACCCCACACGGACTCAGCCCGGCGGAGCTCCCGGACCCGGCGGACGGCCTGGTTTTGGTGCTCCTCGCCCCGGCTTCGGCGCTCGTCCCGGCTTTGGTGCGCCTCGCCCAGGAGTTGGCGGCGCAGGTGGCCTGACTCCACCTCCAGGCGAAGCTCCACGGCCGCAGCGCGCCGCACCGCAGCAACGTCGCGGACGTCAGCAGTATCCCAAGACCAAGGAAGGACCAATGAAGGGCTTCGCCCCGCCGCCGCGTTTCGGCGGAGCGCAAATCCCTTCTGAGCCGGTGCCCATCACCCGTACCATCACGGTGACAGAAGGCATTAGCGTAAAGGACTTGGCGGAAAAGCTGGGCGTGCGCGGCAAGGACCTGATCGCTTCGCTGTTAATGCGCGGCGTTTTTGTCACCGTCAATCAGTCCCTCGACGCCGAACTGGTTAAGGATGTGGCTTCCCAATTTGGAGCCGACACTCAGGTCATCACCTTCGAAGATGAGATGGCTAACGAGGCCCTCGAAAACCTCATGAAGGACGAGGACGTGAGCGAGATTGAAGTCACTCGCCCGCCAGTCGTTACCGTGATGGGCCACGTCGATCATGGCAAGACTTCGCTGCTCGACGCCATCCGCGAAACCGATGTGGCTTCCGGGGAAGCGGGCGGCATTACGCAGCACATCGGCGCCTACAAGGTGCGCATCAGCAAGCCGGATTCGCCTGCCTTCGGCCGCGAAATCGTCTTCCTCGACACGCCTGGTCATGAGGCCTTTACCCGCATGCGTGCCCGCGGAGCCAAGGTCACCGACATTGTGGTGATTGTGGTCGCAGCCGACGACGGTGTCATGCCCCAGACGCTGGAGGCGGTTGATCACGCCAAAGCAGCTGGCGTCCCGATCATTGTTGCCGTTAACAAGATCGACAAGCCGGATGCGCAGCCCGACCGCGTGAAGCAGCAGTTAGGCGATCGCGGGTTGGTACCGGAAGCCTGGGGTGGTTCGACGGTCTTCGTCGATGTTTCGGCGAAGAAGAAGCAGAACCTTGATCTACTGCTGGAAATGATTTGCCTGGTCGCCGACTTGGGCAATCTGAAGGCAAGCCCCGATCGCCCGGCGGTAGGCACCGTGATCGAAGCCAAACTCGACCGTGGGCGCGGCGCCGTGGCCACGGTTCTCGTCCAGAACGGGACTTTGCGGGCCGGCGACAGCTTCATTATGGGCAATACCTTTGGCAAGGTTCGCGCCATGTTTGACGACCGCGGCCGCGCTACGCACGAAGCAGTGCCCTCGACGCCGGTGGAAATCCTCGGCCTCGAAGGCATGCCGGATGCGGGCGACACCGTGCTCGTGGTTTCCGATCGCGACAAGGCCAAGGGCATTGCGCAGTACCGCAAGATGAAGGAACGCGAGTCACAGCTGGCCAAATCTTCGCGCGTCTCGCTCGAAGGCCTGGCCGAGCAGATCAAGCAGGCTGGCGTTAAGGAACTGCCGCTGATCCTTAAGGGAGATGTGACCGGTTCGGTCGAAGTGCTGGCCGACTCGCTGCAGAAGATGTCGACCGAGAAGGTGCGCATCAAGGTACTGCACACCGGCGTCGGCGCCATCACCGAGAGCGACATCCTGCTGGCTTCGGCTTCCAATGCCATTGTCATCGGGTTCAATGTGCGCCCCGAGCGCAAGGCAGCCGATATTGCAGAGCAGGAAGGCGTCGAAATCCGGCTGCACTCGATCATTTACGAGCTGCAGGACGAGATCAAGAAGGCTATGCTGGGCTTGCTCGAGCCGACCATCAAGGAGAACTACGTTGGTCGTGCCCAGGTGCTCAACATCTTCCGCATTCCCAAAGTGGGCACCATTGCCGGCTGCCGCGTAGTCGATGGGTCCATCAAACGCGATGCCGAGATTCGCCTCATGCGCGAGGGAGAACAAGTCTTCAAGGGCAAGCTCTCTTCGCTCAAGCGCTTCAAGGATGATGTGCGCGAGGTAAGCAACGGTATGGAGTGCGGCATGGGCATTGCCAACTTCAATGACATCCAGGTGGGCGATACCGTTGAGGCCTTCGTGACCGAGCGGGTCGCTGCCGAGCTGACCGCGCAATAGTCGGCTGATGAACCTGGAAGCAATTCAGACCGCACTTCGCGAGCAGAGCCTGGATGGATGGCTCTTCTACGATCATCATCACCGGGATCCGATAGCTTATCGGATCCTGGGGTTGAGTGACTCCCTGCATGTGTCGCGGCGTTGGTACTACCTCATTCCAGCCCAAGGTGAACCGCGCAAACTGACCCACCGTGTAGAGAGCGGTAAGCTGGCGTCACTGCCAGGCACGGGCCATCTCTACTCCTCCTGGCAGGAACTGGAAAATGGCCTGCGGATCATGCTTGAGCCATACCAGACGCTGGCCATGCAGTACTCCCCACGCAACGCGATCATGTATGTATCCATGGTGGATGCAGGAACGGTTGAAGTCCTGCGCGAGATGGGCAAGACCATCGTCAGCTCCGCCGACTTGGTGAGCCGCTTCGAAGCCGTCCTGACAGCGGAGCAGATTGCCAGTCACTACCAGGCCCAGAAGTCCATCGACGAGATTGTCAGCGAGGCATGGAAGTACATCGCTGGGGGTCCGCGCAGCGAGTACCAGGTCATGGTGTGGCTACGGGAGGCTATGCGGCGAGCTGGCATTGCCGAGGGCTATGGGCCGAACGTCTCTGTGAATGAGAACAGTTCCGACTCCCATTACGAACCAACCGCGGCCAGTTCCCGGCAAATCAAGCAAGGTGATTTCCTGCTCATAGACATCTGGGGCCGCATGGATCGTCCGGAGTCGTGCTTCTACGACATCACCTGGACCGGCGTGGTCGGCCGCGAGCCCACGGACCGCGAGCGCCAGGTCTTCGCCTTAGTTGCACAGGCGCGCGATGCGGCCATTAGGACCGTGCAGGATGCCTTCACCGCAGGTCGGCCGATAGCGGGCTGGGAGGCTGACGATGCCGCTCGCGCCGTGATTCGCAACGCCGGTTTCGCAGACTACTTTACCCACCGGACGGGTCACAGCATTTCCTATGAGACCCATGGCAACGGAGCCAACCTCGACAATCTGGAGACCCACGACGAGCGCCTGATACTGCCTCACACCTGCTTCTCGGTAGAACCAGGCATCTATCTCCCGGAATTCGGCGTACGCAGCGAAGTCAACATGCTAACCGAACCCGGCCGTGCCACCGTCACCGGCCCCATCCAAACCGAACTGGTAAGAATCTAAAGCCCAAGATAAAGCTGCCTCTTCAAAATTGAGTGGGTGGCCCAGGTCTCGCTTTTGAGACCTTGGGTTTCTCCTCGGTCTAAGCGAACTGAAGCGGGCAAGGATCTAGCGAACTGAAGAAAGCGTCGGGGTGCCCCATGTTCGCACCAGCGTACGTGGGCCGAAAACGATGGGCGACCCCAGATTTCCTACTTCGCGCTGCTAGCAAGGGCCACGTGTGCGGCTCTCCTTAAAGAGAGCCGCATGAAGTCCATCAACGCCACGGGTCTCCACAGGGAATCTGGGGGGAAGCCCTCCGAATGCTTTTAGTGGCGGATGAAATACATGACCCAGCTGGCCGCAATCACCGCCCCCAGAAACAGCACAAAGCAATACGCCCCATAGCGGACCATAGCCTTGGGAGTACTCCGCTGCGTGATCCCAAAAATAATCGAGGCAAAAGTAGCAAACAGAATCACCGTGGTGAAGTGAGAAGGTGCAATGGTCATGGCTTCCTCCCTACCGCGATGCTATGCGCGTCCACCGCTGAGATAAGGTTCAACAAGCCCGCGACCACGACGAACTTAGCCCCGTAGTCCGCTGTCACTACCTGCACCGGCGCCTGGCCTAATCCCAGCCCGTGGCCAACCAGGTAAAGCAGCCCCGCTCCCAGATCACCCAGAAAGCCCAGCATATCCAGGAGGTCCGCGGTATTGGGTGCGTACAGCCTCGCGCCCATCATGATCCCCAGCACAAACATGCAGGTGATCGACGCCAGCACCAGAACACCGCGCCCCCAACGCCTGAGCATCAGGTGTCCTGCTCCAGGGACAAGCCAGCCGGCAATCAATGCCATATATCCCAACCGGCTAGTCTGGGTTGCTGCTGATTTCTTAACCGCTTCTGGTCGTTGTGCCATTAATCAAGAATACCAGTTACTTCCGCGCCTTTCCTCGGCGCTCCCAAACCATCGCGTCAAACGTTTGCCGGGTGATGAATCCGGTCCGGTGATAGAGCGCAACGGCGTCTGCGTTCTGCTGGGTTACCGTGAGCGTCAGCGCTTGAAATCCGCGGCTGCGGAGGGTGCGCGAGCATTCAGCCAGCAGCCATGCCCCCAGGCCGCGGCGTCGATACTGCCGGCTCACGCAAAGCTGCGTCACGTGGCCCACATCTTCGAGCACCCGGGAACAGAGCAGCAGAGCCGCGATCTCATCCCGCCCGCGATACGACAGCACCCGTGAGGCCATGGGATCAAACAATCCACAACCTGGAAAGCGAACAATGTTGTGCAGAAACCTCAGCGAGCCGGCGACGGAACGGTACTGATCGTTAATGATGCCGTCCAGGTGACCCTCATAGGCCTGCGCGATCAGATGGCCGGCGGCGGAAAAATCGCTGTCTTTCCAGGTGCGCAATTCCAGTTCCTTCAACCCGTCCAGCGGCGCATGCACCAGGTTTGCGGAGCTTAGCTCGAGCTCCATAAACAGTCTTTCGTAAATCTGAAACCCGTTCTGGCGCAGCGTTTCTTCGTGGGTTCCATGGGGACGCAGTAACAGTTGCGATTCAATCCGGTCAACTCCTGGAGAATGCTGCAACAGCTCGATCATATGTTCGAGTAGGCGGCGTTCGACGTCTGCGGTTGATGCGGGATTGCTCGCCGACGGCATCGCGAACACGTCCCCGACCAGGGCCTTTTCGCTTTCGTAAACACAAAAGACGTAGCCACAAATACGGCCGTTTTCAATCGCCACATACCCCGGTAAAAGGCGGGAATCCAGGTACTGCAGCAGCAGGTTGGCGGAAGCATGAAAGTCCCAGCGCAGTCGCTGATTCCAGACAAGGCTCTCCGCCTCCAGCACCGGCTTGAGATGGCTGGCGGAGAAATGTCGTAAATCGAGAATTTCCAGATTCAGGGCCGGAGTCATCCGCGTTTGAACAGGAGTGTACGGCACGAGGCCATCACATGGGAATTCGGGGCAGGTAACCAGCTTGAGCTCTAAGGTTTGGCAAATACCTGGTAAACGGCAAGGTTTTGCGCAGGATAGGAGAAAAGCGGTTGGTAGGACCGGCCTGCGAGCAAGCTATTCAGCTGGCCGGAATAGATTTCGCGGGTTATCAGGATGTGCTCCCCGGGAGGAATCCCATCCTGTTGATAATTGTCGACCTGGTGGTTGCGGTAGAAGGAAAGACCGTATTCGACGTCACGTCGCACCCGGTAGACGGCGACCACTTCGTTGGGCTTGGCAATCTGACTGATGATGGCCGCCAGCGGCCGGGCCGAGTAGGCAGCGTCCAGCAGGCGGATGTTTTTCTTGGTAGAAGACAGTGCGGGCAGGCCGAAGAACGGGCCAACTCCAAAGATAAACAACAGCATGATCACCAGCGGCACCATAGTCACCACTCGCATGCGCTTGACGCCAAAGCGGCCGACAACGATCAGGATGAGAATCGCCGCAGCCACGCCGGTCGAAATCGCCGGCAACAAGATGCTGGCCGGCGGCCTGATTCCAGGATGGCTGATGCGCCACGGCAATAGCAGCACCAGCATGATTGTGACCGCGGAAAGCGCGGCATGCAGAACCAGCAGCCATCCATTCAGCCCCTTATGCCGGATGCGGTTGATGTAATCGCCGGTAAGAATGGTGAGCGGCGGAATCGAAGGCAAAATATAGCCCGGCAATTTCGATTGGGAAAGAGAAAAAAAGATGATCGGAAATAGGGTCCACAAGACCAAAAACTCGGGAAAGGCATCGCCCCAACGGCTATGGCCAACGTAGTGGTGCTTGGCTCGCCGCGCCCGCCACTCTGCGATCGATAACTGAATGGCGTCCACCAGGGCACGTATGGCGATGACCGACCATGGCATAAGCGCCAGCAGCAGGACCGGGATGTAATACCAAAACGGCTGTTCGTGCATGAAGCGGCCGGTGGCGAAGCGTTCCAGATTATGTTCCAGAAAAAAGATGCGCAGGAAGTTCGGATTACGATGCTGGACGGCGATGTACCACGGCAACACCATGGCGAAGTAGAGCAGCACGCCTGGGATCCAGATGGTTCGCCGTAGCAGAGACCACTCCCTTCGCAGGGCGGCAAAGCTGAATATGATGCACCCCGCCATGGCGGGAGCTACAGGACCTTTGGCCAGCGTGGCGATCCCAACAAAGAAATAGAGGTCGAAGAGCCAGAACTTCTTGTCCGTCTCGTACCACGCATACCACCCAAGCATTCCTATACAGAAAGGCGCAGCCAACTGCATATCGGTCGAAGCTCCGCGCGCGAAGCCAACAATGCCGGCGCAGGAAGCAGTGATCAGGGCGGCGTCCAACTGGCTTCCAGGCCGGAAGCGACGCAGGTGGAGATAGATCAACGCGACCAGGATAAAAGCGAAACTGGCCGACGGAAGACGCGCCGACCAGTCGTGTACACCAAACTCCAGGAAAGCAAACATGGCCCGCCAGTAATAAAGCGCGGGCTTCTCCAGCCAGGGATGACTCCAGAGTACGGGAGTAATGTAGTCGTGCCGGCTCAACATCTCCCGGGCAATCTGCGCATATCTTGGCTCGTCGGCGCCTACCAGTCCGAGCCCATCTCCGCCGAAGACTGGCACCAATCCGTAGAACAGAAAGAAGGGGGTAAAAACGAAGAGGCTGACGGCCTCCAGGGTTTCGTTCAGGGCAGGGAAACGGACTTTCAAATCATCCAAGGTACCCGGGCGATTCACGACTCGAGGCGTACCCAGCATTGCTTTTTTCTCAACCATCGATTGTGCCAGGTAGTGTACGGGCACAAGGCTATCAGATTCAGCGTTCAAGCGAGAGGATGACGCGGGTGTCTCATTAAGCTCCACGAATAGGGTGCCTCACCCGTTTCCATTCACCGAGGTCGCTGCCGCCAACTCACTACGGAGACAATGGAGAATCCGCTCGGTAGCGACTGGCAGCGGGTCGTCCAGGGTGCAGCCGCTGGCATTTTCGTGACCACCGCCTCCAAACCGCTCTGCGATGGTGGCCACGTTCACCCGTCCCTTACTGCGCAGGCTGAGGCGAGCCCGCCCGTCCCGCAGCTCACGCAGAAAAACAGCAACCTCGATCCCGGCAATGGCGATGGCGTAATTGACGATCCCTTCGCAGTCTTCTTCTGCCGCGTGGGTGCGGTCCATATCTTTCTCCGACACCCAGAGCCAGGCTAAATGCCCGTCGTGGTGCAGGTTGGCCAACGCGGCGCCCAGCAGAAGCATCTTCGCGGCCGGATTGGAGAAATAGACATCCTGGGCAATGACGACTGGATTGGCTCCGTAGCCAACCAGGTTGCGCGCCAGTTCAAACGTATGGGCATCCGTGCCCTCGTAGCAAAACGAGCCAGTGTCGGACAGCACCGCGGCATAAAGGCAAGTGGCCATCTCGGCTGTGATGTCGATGCCTCCCGCCCCTGCCAGTTGGTACACCATCTCAGCCACCGCACAGGCGTTGCTGTCAATCCAGTTCACGTCGGCAAAAGCGCGCCCGCTGGTGTGGTGGTCAATGTTGATCAGGAAACGGTTTTCCAAACCGGTCAGACGGCTGCGGGGAATGCCATCGCACTCCAGCAGGATCACCGTGTCGTAGTCGCCCTCCACGTGACTCGATCGCCGTATCAGCGCTGCGCAGGGAAGCGAACGGTATATGTGTGGCACCCCGTCGCTCAGCACCATGTCCGCTTTCTTGCCCATCCGTTGCAGGATCATCCAGCAGGCAAGCAGCGAGCCGACGGCATCACCATCGGGCCGCGCATGTGCGGTTACCAGCAGGTGATCGGCCTTGGCGATGGAGCTGAGAACCGCGTCGATCGGTGCCGTCGATTGCATGATAAGCCGGTGCGAAGCTGCTGCTACTCCTTCGATTTCGCCGTCTTTCGGTTACGCCCCAGCAACTCGTCGATGCGCATCTTGAGGTGCTTGGATTTATCAATCTCAAACGAGAGTTCCGGCACGTGCCGCACTCCCATCCGTTCCAGCAACTCGTGGCGGATAAATCCGCGAGCCGCGGTCAACGCCTCGATCGTCTTTTCTTCCTCTACCTCACCGCCGTCGACCGAGATGTAGACCCGCGCGGACTTGCCGCCTGGATTCAAGACCACCTCGCTGACGTAGGCGGAGCTGATGCGCGGATCCCCCAATTCACCCACAATCATGCCGCTGATTTCTTCGCGTAGCGTTTCCGCGACGCGATCCCGGTGGTACTTTCGTGCCCTTGGCTCTACCATCGAAAAAGTCCTTAGCTAAACCTTTTAGAGTATCAGAAAAGTCCTATTCCTCAGCGTCTTCTTCCAGAAAGGTGCACCACGAATCGGCGACCTGCGCGCCCAGGTCGTTGGTGATGCGAACCGCCGCATCTTCGACCTGCTTCATGAGCCCCGAAAGATAGTCGCGGGAGCGGGAAATGGCCGTGATCCCGATGGTTGCGCTCTGCCAGGTGACCGCCTCGTCCAACTCCGCGACCGAAATATTGAACCCGTTGCGAAGTTTCTCTTTCAGGCTGCGAACCACCTGGCGCCGGTCCTTGAGCGAGTGCGCCTGCTCGATGTGTAGTTCAAGCGTGAGCGAAACGATAGCCATGATTACCCCAGCGCGGTTTGTGCCGCGGTAATAAATTCAGCCGGCGTCATCGCCGTCAGAGAACTGCATTGCACCAATCCCTTGCGGCACGGCGCATTGCCTCGCAATTGCAGACAGGGGGAGCACTCCGGTTGGTGAAAGAGGCTGGTGCTGCGAGGACCGGTTGGCCGAAAGCGATGGGGAAAGGCCGGTCCGAAATAACCAATCGCCGGCACTCCATACAAGGAAGCCAGGTGCAGGGCAAAGCTATCGGGAGCGATAACCAGGTCCGCAGCGGAGATCTTCTCGAACAACTCTTTGACCGAGCCTTGTCCATAGGAAACAACCCGCCGATCAAAACCGGTTAGCCAAATTGCGCCGTGGACAACGATCGTATGTTCCGGAAAGGCGTGCAAAAGGCCGCGAACGATGCTCGTCCACTGTTGTTCGCTAAGCTGTCGTGCAAGCCACCCGGCTTCGGCTGCGCAATAAATGTAGGGTGACGCCGGACGTGGAGCAGGGGGCGCCGCGTAGTCGCCGCGATACGACGCGAGCGGTTCGCCTCGTCCTTGCAGATCCAGTAATTCCAGCTCCACTTCCGCATCGTGTTTGTCTTCCGGCAGTCGAATCCTGCCCGGCCGATACACCGCCTTCACCATCGCCGAAACCCAGGGACGAACACTTTTCCATTCAAAGAAGCCGCCTTCTGCATAGAGACGGCTAATCCCCTGGATCCAGCCTGTCTTCCGCCTGCCACGCAGAATCAGCGAGAGCAGAAGGGTAGTGCGGCTATCATCCAATGCGATGACAAGGTTTGCCCGCGGCACAGCAAACAGCTTGCGCAGCATGGATAGCTTCGAGTCGCCATGATCGACCACCACCAATTTCAGGCGCGAGTCGATCAGCGGATACACCTGGCCGCCTTTGCGATTGGTGATCATGGTGACCTCGGCGTCGGGATACAGCCGGGCGAGTTCGAAGAGAAAGGGCGCCTTGAGGACGTAATCGCCAAACGTGCGAAAACTCAGCAATGTAATCCGTTGCATGGCACCGATGTTAGCCTTGGTAATTATAGTGCGTTACGTTTTTCTCGATCGCGATGGAGTGTTGAACCGCAAGTTGCCCGAGGGCGCTTATGTGAGCGACTGGGCGCAATTTCAGTGGCTTCCGGGAGCTGTCGAGGCGATTGCCCGCATGAATCGCGCTGGTCTGACTGTGATCGTGGTCAGCAATCAGCGCGGTATTGCATTGGGCCGGCTTTCCGTGGAGCAATTGGAGCTCATTCACGGCCAGATGCGGAGCTATCTGGCGCGTCAAGGCGCCCGGCTGGATGCCATCTACTACTGCCCCCATGACCAGGGAGAATGCAATTGCCGTAAGCCTGACATTGGGCTTTTTGAGCAAGCCACGAAAGACTTCCCCGAGGTCAATGCGGATAATAGCGTCGTGATCGGCGATTCTCTTTCCGACATTCAGGCCGGCCGCAAGCTGGGCATGAGAACCATCTTTATTGAGGGAGAGCCAGATCGACAAAAAGCAGGAGCACAAGCAGCCGCGAGTCTGGCTGACGAAGTCGCCGCTTCTTTGCTGCAAGCGGTCGAAAAGCACCTTGGACTACCGATGTAGCGCTATCGGGTCTTGATAGACGGAACTAGAGTCAATCGCCCGAACACGTGAAGATCGGATGCCAAGAATTGCAACTAGATAGAGAGCGAAGAGAATAAGGAGTTCGAGATTCTGTTGCCGCAATAGCAGGATAAAGAGGAATTTGTGTTGCGGTATCCTCTCCCATTCAGCGTGCTGTACCAGGTATATCTGTAGCCGGTACTGAATGGAAATCACAGAGAGAATAGTCAGAACAGCCATGATAGATCCTAGGAGACGACGCTTCTCAAAAATGAGAATGACGGCCGGCACACTCAACAGCAGCAGGCGGGTGTCGTAAAAGCGGTGATAAACAGGCATCAGCGTGACGATCGATAAGGCGCCTAGTGCAAGAAGGTGCGTCTCCCCGGATGCACGGGACCAGGGGACAACCATGATCAACGCTGCCAGCAGAACCAGAAAGATCAAGTAGGCAACACGGTTAAACGTCCCTGCCTCCGCGAAGAAGATGCTGGTGAGAGACTGCAGATTCATATCGCCGATGGCTTCCTGGTTCGCTGGCCTGGGGTCGGCACTGCCTCCGGGACTCAAGGTCGAAGAGAGATTTGCTTGGAGGGTTGAAGTCCAGTTGGCGCTGTGCGGATGCAGCCGAAGAGTCAGACCCGCGGAGAGAAGAAGAGCGAGAGCGCCTGCCAGCGCGAAAGCGGCGTAGCGCCGATAAATTTTCTGCCCCAGAAAATAGAGGACGATGAGGCCACCTAGTTGCGGTTTGACAGCGAGGCTGAGCATAAAGAGAAATGCGCAAAGAGGCAGGAAGCGGACACGCAGGAAGAGATAACTACTGATGATAATCAACGAAATAGCGAACGTTGCCGGTTGACCAACTACCAAGAGGATTCCGCTCGTGGCCAGAATAACGGATACCAGGATGGTAGCGAGCCAGCGGTGCGACCGCGGGCACGCGGACAGTACCAGCACAGCAGATAAAATAAACAAGCCGCCGTTAAGCACAAACCAAAGCAAGCGGGCCGAAGGATACCGGAGCAGCAGAAGCGGGGAAAGTACCAGGAATGTTGACGGCGGATAGACTGGCATGTCGATTTCCCAGGAAGGCAAATCGACAACACGGCCACCTCGCTGAAAAAACTGCTCTTCCAACTGCGAGGTACTGTAGGGATTGCAGCCCTGTAGCAGACATCCGGCCCCGGTGTAAACGGGAACGAGGTCATGCGAAAAGCGGAACGCTCTCTGTCCTCCTACTACAAGAAAAATGAGAGCGGAGACACCAAGGACCAGGAAGTGCAGGTTCAATTTCGGATACTTCATGGTTGGGCGGTGTTCTTGAGCCCTATGGTATATCTGAAGAGTCAGTCTTCAAAGGGCTAATCTATCCGCCATCCTCTGCAACTACTTCGGGAGCGCTTCCATCCGCTCTACTACGCGCGCAAGTCAGCAGTGGGGCGGTCTATGATCCGGCTGGTTGACCTCCCGGTGTGGCTCTCGGTTCTGGACGTTGGTTTCAAGGTGCGCGGCCGCCTGGTTACTCACGGTTTGGTTTTTGCTGCGATCGGATCTCAGGAGCCAGGATCCAAGGCCCTTGCGCTCGCGTGTGTCGAGCGCCTCAAGCTTGAGTCCTTCTGGGATGTGGGCGCCAACATCGGGTATTACACCTGGCTGCTGAAGTCTGCTTCCCCGGCACTTCGTGCCGTACTGTTTGAAGCCTCGCCGGCTAATGCCCACCTGGTTCGCACAACCCTAAACAGAAATAAGCTTCTTGATGTGGAGCTGATCGCAGCAGGAGCAAGCGACAGTCAGGGTGAAGGCTACTTACGAGTGGATTCTCTGGCCGGCACGACATCGACCCTTGATAATTCGACGGAGCAAACGTGGGAGGAGGAGCACTGGGGCGTCGCTCCAGGAAGAACCCCGATTCCACTTGTCACCATCGATGATGAACGCTCGCGCCGGCCCAGAGTTGACTTCCTCAAGATCGACGTGGAGGGGCATGAAGCAGCCGTATTACGAGGCTGCGCAACAAACGATATCTACCGATCAACCTATAGTTTTCGTCGAATGCTTCCATCCTGAGCATGCATGCTTGGAATTCCTGGAGCGGGAGGGCTATAGATTAGTAGACGGCGACCGTTTGGAGCCCCAGGTCAATTCTGGAACCTTTAACTATTTTGGATTCCCGCGAAGATTTCATTCCGATGTCGAACCGTTGCTCGATGACGCTCGCGGGCGAATTCAGCCTTAGGGGTTGTTCCTGCCTCTGAAAGCTTCGTTGAGGTACCGCGCTACCAACTCCCCGTATTGCAGCCAGGTGAAATTCTCCGTCACTCTTTTCATTGCGTTCCGGGCTATCGATTTGCGCAGAGATTCGTCCGAAGAAGTGCGAGCAATGGCCTCGGCGAGAGATTGAGAATCGTTCGCCGGTACATAGATCACGCTCGTTCCATGCTTCAGGGGCAAGCCACAGTTCTCGGTCGTAATAATGGGCAAACCAGCCGCAGCGGCTTCCATGCCTGATCGCGACGAGCCCTCAGCGAAGGTGGGAAATACAAAGAGATCAGCGTGGGCCATTGCCCCCGCGACCTCCGCGAGTGGAGCAAAAGGCGTGTGGGTGAAGAATTGATCGTCGCCCGGTTCGAGACACGGCCCCCCATTGCCCAGGTTCCCCAGCAACTGTAGACGAACGTCGATCCCGGATCGGCGGCAGAGGCGAATCGCCTCCAACAGGATCCGCACTCCCTTGCGAATATCGAAGTTTCCTGTGAAGAGGATGCGCACCGGCCCATCAATCCGGTAATCGCTCTTCAAGTCAAAAAAATCTTCTCGCACACCGAGGTAGGCCACGCGCACTTTACCAGCAGGGTAGCCTTGCTCGACAAAGGTCTTCTTAACGAAGTCGGAGTTGACCAGGAGCAGATCCGCATCATCGCAATCACGCAACACTAGCTTCCACAAGTCTGCTCGCGAGTCATAGCCGGCAGCCATACCGAAGCGGGCAAACTCCTCCCGCAACGCCACGTGCATGAAAGCTGGATGAGCGATGGAATGATCGGTAACGATTGCCAGTCCGTTGCTGCGCGCTTTGCGAATCGCCCCCGACTGGCCTGCTCCGCTGCGCACCAGCAACACATCGGCGTTTTTCAAGTATTTCCTGCTACCCAGGGCGGCCAGACGGAATTCCATACCATAGGCAAGGTCGAGCGGAAGGACGCCTGTGCGCTGAACCAGTTTGATGAAGGTCCCTGCCACCTCGGCCCACGCGATGGGCGTCACGGATGCTCCGGGGATGCTGATTTTCCGGGCAGCCATACGCGCCGCCAAGTGCTTTTCCCCGAGAAACCGTCCCACTAGATCCACCAGCGCGGTTTGATTGTCTTTGGGAACCCAGCCGGTAAGAAAGTTTACTTCGACTCCAGCCGCCGCCAGGGCTCGGGCTGTTTCGTGGAAATGAAGCTTGCCGAATCCCGTGGCAATGATTGCTTTCAAACCCTACTCTTCGACGTCCACGCGCGATTGGTAGTAGTCGTTATAAGCGCGGCCATAATACTCGGCGTAATCAGAAGATTGCAGGTCTACCGCATTCAACACCACGCCCAGAAGATGGGCTCCGGAACGGAGTAGGATTTCGCTCGCCCGCGCTACCACATTCCTTGAGGCTTGCCCATAACGCAGGACCAGCACGACACCGTCACTGATGGAGACCAGCACCGCCGCGTCCGTCACCGTGAGCACAGGCGGCGTGTCAATCAGGATGAAGTCATAATTCGACCGCAAGCCCTCGATCAGTCGCTGCATTTGCAGCGAGCCCAGCAACTCCGCCGGCATGGGAGCGATCGGGCCTGCTGGGAGGATATGCAGGGAAGGCACCGCTGCTACCTGGGTGATCGCATCCTGCAGTGGAGTCTTGCCGGTGAGCACCGAGGTAAGGCCGACTTTATTGGAAATCCTGAAGCGCAGATGCACCGATGGCCGTCTCAGGTCAGAGTCGATAAGCAGCACACGCGCTCCGTTGAGCGCAAACACAATCGCCTCTAGCGTGGTGATCGATGTCTTGCCTTCGGATGGCTTCGCGCTGCTTACCAGAATGACCTGCGGCGGTGTGCCCGCGCGGGAGAGCAGGATGGTGGTCCGCAGTGCACGATAGGCTTCGGCCAGCCGTGACCAGGCGCCGGGAATCGGCGAGGTAGCATCCCTGACAAAAGTTTCCGGTGAAAGCAGCTTGGTGTCGACTTGAGGAACGACCCCAAGCATGGGCAAGCCCAGTTTTTCCTCGATGTCGTAAATGGTTTTGATATTTGTATCCAGCGCTTCCACCATGAACGAAAGCACCAAACCAATGCCGAGTCCGCAGAGCAGGCCGAGCGTCAGGTTGACCGATCTGCGCGGGTAGCTGGGGAAGTCGGGCGCATCGGCCGGGTCGATGCGGCGAATATTGGTGGAGTGCAAGCCGGCGATGATGCCTGCCTCCTGCAGTCGCTGTTGCAGCCCGTCATACAATGCTCGATTGGCCTCGTATTCCCGGCGGGCCAAAGAGTATTCGACCGCCTTCGAGTTGCCCATGTAGGCGCTGCCTTTTTCCTGGTCTAACCGGCGCTGCAGGGCATCCTGATTTTCTTTGGCGGCATTCACTTCTTCCTGCGCCCGCGCAAGCACCGTGCCTTGCTCCACCTTCGTGCTCTGCTGAACTTCCGCGAGTTCAGCCCGGATCTCCAGCAGCCGCGGATTCTTGGCGCCATACTTCGCGCTCAGGCTAGCTTCTTCAGCTTGTAGGGAGGTCATCCTTTCCTTCAAGCCCAACAACACCGAATCGCCGCTCAGAGTGGCCAGCACGTCGGGCGGCGCACTCTGCAGAGTAAGCAACTTTGCCTGGGCTACCAGGCGCTGCGATTCAGCTGTAGTCACATCGTGGCTGATGTCGACCAGCCGCGAAAGCACAATGCTCTGCGTCTGATCGATGCCCACCAGCCCGATATCTTTCTGCACCGTGAGCATGTGATCCTGGCTCTTCTCCAGCTGGTTCTTCAGGTCCCCTAACTGCTGTTGCAGCCAGATCGACACCTCTTGCGTGGCGGCGTAGTTTTCACTGAAGTTGTGCTGCACGTAATTGTCGATGAGCGTATTGCAGATGACCGCTGCCAGCTCAGGATTCCGCGCAGTAAAGCTGAGATCGAGAATATTGGTGTGCCCGAACCGCTGCGCCGCCAGGCCCCCTTCAAAGATCCCAATCAGAGCGTGCCGGTCCTGGATCTTCGATAAATCCCAGTTGTAGGTCGATCCCAGTGGCAGGAAATCCTTGTTCTTATCCAGGTGCAGCGACTTGATGGTCTGCATTGCCAGAGTCGAGCTCTTGAGGATGGCAATCTCCGTATCCAGTCTCGTGACGTCGATGTATCCGCTGTCGTAGCCCCCGCCAGTGTCTAACCGAAACTGATCGGCTGTATCCTGAGTAATCTCAATGTTGGCCGTCCGACCTATATTCATTAGGCGTCCGGGCATTCTCGATGTACCCGGCCCCGGTGCCCAGCACGGCGCACACCGCCACCAGCCAAACGTATTTCTTGGCAATCAGTAGGAAGTGTTGCAGCGTCTGGCCGTCGTTCAGGCCCAGGCTGAGAAAGGCACGCTCGTGTTCGCGTGGTTCACGATATTCGGGAAGTAGGGCCGGTTCCGATGGTGGGGGATAAATACTCATGCGTTTGGAAGTTCACCGAATGGGTAGATTGGAGAAGTCCAGTGGTGGTCAACCTCCACTTGCCGGAAAGTGGCCGCGCTTCAAACCTTTAGATTCCAAATTATAGAGTGCCGCGGGGCCGTTCACCAATCTTTCTCGTGTGCAGGACCAGTGTGACTCAATCCGGTTAAGAACGAAGTTGAGGAAAACTCGGTACCGTACCAGACCGCCCTGTTTCTCTTTGCCGTATTTGGATAAATACACAGTCACGCCTGCGAAAGCTGGGCTTTACCCGATAAAACGGCTAAGGGCAGCTCGACCCTTTCCTCAGCCCCTCCTAGATCCTGCTCACGCGCGCCCGGATGGCGGACTCCACCGCGCCGGGATGGGTGAGTACACGTTCCACGCGAAACAAATAAGCCCATAGCGTATCGAAAACCGTCCATTTCCGGCCCCGGGTAAGCGAAAACATGCGCTCCGCGTCCGCCTTCATCATTTCACTATGGCGCCGCGAACCGGTGATCGACTTTGCATGGATGCGAAACAATGCCAGGTCCTGGTTCAAATATTTGACCCTGGCGCCCGCCCGCACCATGTCGACCAGCAACTCCCCGTCCCAGCAGGAGCGATTGTTCACATTGAATCCGCCTACCGCCTCAAACGCCGCCCGCCGGAAAAACGTAGATTGCTGCAGCCAGGTGGCGCCCCCGTAAAAATAACGCTCTAATGTGAAACCGGCAGCCCGAATGCGACGAATTCGCCGGCCGTGGGCATCGACGATAAATCCGTTCCCCATCACAATGTCGCAATCAGGAGTTCTGCTCGAAGGCCTGGCTGACACTCGTCATCGCCCCCGGCAGCAATGCGTCGTCGGAATTCAGAAACCCGAAGATTTCGCCCGTAGCGCGCTGGAACCCTTTGTTCAGGCCGTCGGCGGCTCCCTGGTCCGGTTCAAAGAGCACCGCTGCCAGCCGGCTGCCAAGGCTTTCGATCAGTTCGCGGCTTCCGTCCGTCGAACCGGGATCCACCACGATGTATTCGAGCGAAGGGTAATCCTGGCCCAGCACCGAGGTGAGGCACTCCTCCAGATACTGCCGTTGGTTAAATGAGACGGTGACAACACTGAACTTCATTGGCAATTCGCGACCATGGGTTCTTCTTCCGGATTTAAGCAAACGCGCTAGCGCTCGAAGAAATACGCCTGCGTGGCGAATCCTATGGCTGCGACTAATGCGGCCTTAGCGGCTCCCTTGAGAATGCTCGGCGGGATGAAAATAATGTCGTCAGGCTGCATGGTGATGTCCACCTTCTTTCCCCGTAACACGTCTTCAAGCTTGACGGTTTGTACTACGCGGGTCCCGTTTCCCGAGGTTCGCAGCAGAAGGGTTTTATTCGAATACGAGTTTGGCTTCGCTCCCTGTGCCAGGGCAATGACTTCGGAAATAGTCGTATGGTTCGATTCGCACAGCGGAAAAGCTCCCGGCCGGCCCACATTGCCGCCCACGTAGACCACTCCACAACGGCTGACCAGGATGGTTTCTCCGGTCTTGATCTCCAACTCGGCGTTGTCATTTTCCCGCAGCGTTGGATCCCACAGAACCGTGGTCGGATTTTTCATCGAGCCGGGAGCAAAAATTTCAATCAAGTGTCCCGCCGCCGTCGTCGTGCCGCCGGCCTCAGTAAGCAGGTCGATGAGCCGCTTGTGCCCCGCCAGGGTGTAGATGCCGGGACTCTTCACCTCGCCCATTACGGTGACGCTATAACCAAACTGTTCCGTGGTGACAATCACGCGTGGGTCGCGCAAGATCTGGTTTTGCACAAAGAGCCTGGCAATCGCGTTCGCCGCCTCGATCGAAGTCATGCCTTCGATATGAAAAAGCCCGGCATATGGAATGGCTATCTGGCCGGCGGAGGAGACGGGCATTCTCACCGAATACTCTGGCGCATCAAAAACCTGTACTTCTACGATGTCCCCGGCACGGATGGGGCCATAGCCCAGGCCTGATCCGGATGCGGGACCATTGGGTGTCGCGTACCTCGGCGATCGGGCAGGCGCCATTCGATTGGGGGTTGGTTGCTGGTGGAAACAACGGCTCCAGGGGGGCATTCGTGGGGCTCGGGGGTGCGGGCGTGATTTCGACCGGCGCGGAATTTTGTTGCGACAGCCCTCCGCTATCAGAGCTCTGTCCTGCAGCGAAAGGAATGCACAGGGCAAGTTGCAGCATACTCATGGCGGTCAGCAACGGTAGCCTTACCCGTCGCATCGGGTTCCAAACTCGCCGTACAGGATCGACATCAAGCTGCATCGCTTAAAGCAATTCTCCTCTGGCCTTCCTGTTCACAGTAACAGGAGAACTGGACGAAATCATTTTTCCACTCGGAGTGTGGAGTCGAAGTCATTACGTGGTCGCGCTGCTTTGCTCCCGTTCCACTCTCTGCTTGATTGCTTGAGCGGGAACCCCGGCATAGACCGTCCAGGGCGCGAGATCGTGCGTGGCCACCGAACCCAAACCGAGCACCGCTCCCTCGCCGACGTTGACTCCGGGAGAGACAGAAGCGCGTGCACATACCCAGCAGTAGGCGCCCAGGCTCATGGGGAATGAAATCAGAGGGAAGGCGGGGTCGTTGTAGTCGTGAGTCGCTCCGCAAATGTAAGCCTGCTGGGAAACGATGGCGTGCGACCCCATGGAGACGGGCGAGGGGTTATAGATTTCCGCCCCGTCGCCCAGAGTGACTCCGTCGGCGCACCATAGATTCCATGGAGCCCATATCCGCGCATTGGGGTAGACGTGACAATTGCGGGCCGAGCTTGGCCCCGAAGCAGCGGAGCAGAAAGCTGCGCCAGGCGTGAAAGGGTCGCGGTGAGGTGCGAAATAAGAGAACCCAAACCATAGACCACGCCAGCCGCCCGATGCGGTTCGACAGCGGGAACGAAGGCCTAAGGTAGGGATCGGCGGGTTGGGAAGCTCGATACATCTCTACGACCGTCTGGTGCGTGCAGGCCCTGGCTCTTGAGCCCATCCTGAGACCTTTCAACAGGAGCGTGCCCAAACGCGAGAGCCATGCTCTTCATGCTCTCACACAGGCTCTAAGCCCGCCTTCCAGAACAGATTCCCCAGATCGATAGAACTTCGAATCTCACTCACCTGACGCGGAAGAGAACTCCGAAGCTGAGCGTATACGGTTTGAGCTTGGTATCGACATAAACGCCGGGCGCGCCAGGGATAAATCCCGGCGGATAGTAGTGATTTCCCAGATCCCAAAGCTGGTATTGGAAGTCCACCATGCGGAAATTGACGATGTGATTCTTGTGGTAATCAACACCGCCGCCAAATTCATAAACGATGCTGTTGTCTGTCTGGCCTGTTCTATAGGTAAGATTCCCGGGCCCGATCAGAAAATCGCCGTAGGGGCGGAATTTCTTGTAGATGTAGTGAAGTTCGGGGCCGACCACGAACGTTCTTTGCTTTCCGAAATTGCTCGTGCTCCAGGTAAAGCGCGCCCCCAGCGCCGGTTGACCAAAAACGAATCGTCCCAGGCGAAAATCAGCGCCGCCCGCAATACCCTGGTTCCAGTTGCATGTCTCGTTGCTGCAGTTCGCTGGTGGGTTCGTGGGAAAATAGTCATTCGTGGAATTGAAGTCGGGATTGACTGCGCTATACAACCCGTAGACGTTAATCTGACTTCCGCCACCCTTGATTGCGGGCACCACCTGGGCATTCAAGGCGCTGGGCAATATCGCTCCCGCCGCCAGAACTGCGAAAGCTAGTGCTCTAGAGAGAAGTCGCATGTTTTTCGCCCGTGACATCAAATCTTTGATCCTTCGGTGTCTGGAGATCTCGGAAAGCCAGGGCAAAAAAAGACCCATCCGCTCCCTGGTTAAGGCTTCCATCTCGTAACGCAGAGTACAGACAAATTTAGAGCATGCGATGCATCCAATCGTTTCTACCAAGTAACCTCGCTGGTTACAAATCCAACAATAGTTGCAGCGCCAGTACACAATATGATGCCCAAAGGGCGGCTTGCGGGGTGCTTCCCGATCCGGAACTTTATCAGAGAAACCCGCCTTCGATGCTGAAACGGCCAAACCTCGAAGCAAAATCTGCATCACAGCGTGAGGTTCGTCTCATTTGCAACAGCTCTACTGCTGGTGCACGTTCAGGGTAATCAAAACGTACTCGCCTGTCTAGAACAGAAACATCCGCTGTACCAGAACAGAACAGTGCTAACAATTAGCGCACGAGGTACTGTCCCAATTCGACGCAGACTTAACCGAGACTCATCGTGGTAGGCTTTACACGGCTTCAGTGTATGGAGCAAAAAAAGCTCCGTAGCCGCGGCAAAAAGGAATAACGGAACCTTTCCGGGTAATAGCACGAAGAGCACACAGCACGTTCTAAAATCTCACCACGGTCTCACGACCTCAATCCGGGGCGTCTTGCTCCAGTATGGCTGCGGCGTTTGAAAAAGCACCTATCCTGTTACCTTGTTAGTGATGAGGTAGGCAACCCCAGAGCAACCCCCCTCATCGCTCAGTGGTCATCGATTGCAAGCACCTGGAGTAGTCATGCCTAAAACCGCCATACTCATCGGCGCCGGCCCCGCGGGGCTCACGGCCGCGCTTGAATTTCTTCGCCGATCTGATGTGCATCCAATAGTGCTTGAAGCCAGCCACGAGATTGGTGGTATCTCGCGTACCATCCGCCACAACGGCAATCGCATCGATATCGGCGGGCATCGCTTTTTTTCCAAGTCCGACCGCGTGATGAACTGGTGGATGGATTTGATGCCGCCCGAGGCCAGCGCCGATACCCAGCATGCGCTGCGCCACCAGAATAAACAGCGAACCCTCAACACCATCACGGCCGGGCTGACGCCCGAGAACACCGACCTGGTGATGCTGGTTCGGCCGCGCAAGAGCCGCATTTACTTCTTACGCCGCTTTTTCGACTACCCCATCAAGTTGACTGCGGATACGCTCGGCAAACTTGGTCTGCTCCGCACCTTGAAGATCGGTATCAGTTACCTGCGGGCCAGGCTCTTCCCGCGCAAGGTAGAGAAGTCGCTCGAAGACTTTCTTATCAATCGCTTCGGCCGCCAGTTGTACCTGACTTTTTTCAAGTCGTACACCGAGAAGGTGTGGGGCGTTCCCTGCGAACAGATCAGCGCAGAGTGGGGAGCACAGCGAATCAAAGGGCTCTCGCTCACCACAGCCATTCTTCATTTCGTCAAGAAGGCCTTTTCCTCTTCCCGCAATCAGGCCATCCAGCAGAAGGGAACCGAGACCTCGCTGATTGAAAAATTTCTGTACCCGAAATATGGCCCGGGTCAACTGTGGGAACATGCCGCCGACTTGATTCGCAACCAGGGCGGAGAGATTCTCCTCGGCTGGCGCGCCACCCGTCTCTTCGTCGAGGGGGACATGATCACCGCCGTCGAAGCGGTTAGCGATAGTGGTCTCCGGCGCCGTTTCGCAGCCGACTATGTCTTCTCCACCATGCCGGTGCGGGAACTTATTGATGCCATGGATACCCCCATACCGGGGGAAGTGCGCGAAGTGAGCGACGGCCTGCAATATCGCGATTTCATCACCGTCGGCCTTTTAGTAGACCAGCTGACCGTGCGCGAAGCCGACGGCGGTACGCTGAAGGACAACTGGATCTATATTCAGGAGCCTGATGTACTGGTGGGGCGGCTGCAGATCTTCAACAATTGGAGTCCATACATGGTCGCCGATCCCAACAAGACCTGGATTGGACTCGAGTACTTTTGTTACCAGACCGACGCCCTATGGAAAATGGCTGACGAGGACCTGAAGAAATTTGCCATCGCCGAAGTGGAAAAGATCGGGATTCTCCGCGCCGCTGACGTATCGGACTCCCACGTGGTGCGCGTTCCTAAGACCTATCCGGCCTATTTTGGCACCTACGACCGCTTTCATGTCATCCGCGAATTTCTCGATCGATTCCAAAATTTGTACCTGGTTGGCCGAAATGGCATGCACAAGTACAACAATCAAGACCACTCCATGCTGACCGCCATGACAGCGGTCGATAATATCCTCGCCGGGGTCCAGGACAAGGAGAATGTCTGGTCCATCAACACGGAGATGGAATATCATGAAGAGGAATCGAAGCAGGAGTCACGGGCCTCCAGTTCCCCCACCCAGAACACTGACAGCGTAGGGGCCACCGTTTAGGGCTGGATTTCCACAGACGCGCGGGTTGATTTGACGGGCGCGCCGTCGATAATCATAGCTCTGACGGGAATTCTGCGACCGGTTTTGTGTTCTATAGAGCAGAAGCCCTCCCGGCGATAGCAGCCTGGGGTCCAAAAACGGCTCATTTACGCGGCATTTAGACCGCCCACAGTTGAATCTTCTTGTCCATCTTGCACGATTTGAGTATGGCTTTCCCCCCAAATAGGTAGTCACATCAAGGCATCCCATGCCGAGGCGGAGTCCAGAAAACAAGATGAGCGAATCTATTGCAATCACTGTAGTTGGATCAGGATACGTAGGTTTAGTGGCGGCCGCATGCTTCGCTGAGATCGGCCACCGGGTCTTGTGCGTCGACAACGACGAAGACAAGGTCAATAAACTCAACCAGGGACTGATACCGATCCACGAAGAATTTCTGCCCGAGCTGCTGGGCAGGCATCGGGCCAGCGGCCAAGTCCAGTTCACCACCGATCTGGGCCATGCGGCCCAGGCGTCGCAAGTCATTTTTATCGCCGTAGGCACCCCGCAAAGCCAGGCCGGCAACGCTGACCTCTCTTATGTCGATGCCGTTGCCAGCGAGATTGCCCGGTCCATTCACTCCTATAAGGTCATCGTCGAAAAGAGCACCGTGCCGGTCTATACCAACGACTGGATCCGGCGCACCATCGAACGCAACGGGGTATCGAGGGCGCTCTTTGACGTCACCTCCAATCCCGAATTCCTCCGTGAGGGCACTGCGGTCAAGGATTTTCTCCATCCCGACAGAATCGTTCTCGGGGCCGACAGCGAAGAGGCGGCACGATTGCTGGCTGCCATTTACGAGCCGCTCACTTCGGGGAGCTATTACGAGCGCTCCGACGCTGTTCCCGGCCATCGCTCCGCTGCCGATCTTCCGCCCATCCTGCAGACTTCCACCAAGGCCGCGGAGCTTATCAAACATGCCTCCAACGCCTTCCTGGCGATGAAGATCTCCTTTATTAATGTGGTGGCCAACCTGTGCGAGGCGGTCGATGCGGATGTGGAGCATGTCGCCAAGGGTATGGGAATGGATAATCGGATCGGCAAGCGATTCCTGAGCGCCGGTATCGGCTATGGAGGGTCGTGCTTCCCCAAGGATGTCGCTGCGTTTCGCTATGTCGCGCAACAGCTGGGTATCGATTTCAGCCTGCTCGAGGAAGTGGAAAAGATCAACGAACTGCAGAAAGAGCGCTTCTTCCAGAAGATTCGCTCCGCATTGTGGACCTTGCGCAAGAAGCGTCTTGGCGTCCTCGGCCTTTCCTTCAAGGGAGGCACGGACGATATCCGCGAGTCGCCTGCCCTGGAAATCATAAAAATGCTCCTGGACGCGGGAGCCTCCATCTGCGCTTATGATCCGGCGGCCATTGAGCGGGCGAAGGTAGAGATGCCTCCCAGTGAATTCCTGCAATACACCGATGATCCCTATGCAGCCGCGGACAACGCTGATGCCTTATTGATCCTCACCGATTGGGCCGAATTCACCCGTCTGGACCTCAAGAAACTTCGCTATACCTTGCGCTATCCCATCATCATCGACGGTCGCAATCTTTTCGATCCCTGGGTCATGCAGGATCTGGGCTTCACCTATCTCAGCGTAGGCAGGCCCTCCCAGCACACCTCGGTCGAATCCGCCTCGACCAAGCGTTGGCCCTGAGGAAGGGACTAGTTTTGTATTGGGGCACGACTTGGGTCGTGCCCTGACTGGCTTGACTTCAAAACCGGGGGAAACCGTATTTTGACGACTCATCGTGTCCTGGTCACCGGCGCCGCCGGCTTCCTTGGCTCTCATCTTTGCGATGCTCTCCTCGCCCAGGGCCATCACATCGTAGGTGTCGACAACTTTGCCACCGGCAGGGTCGCCAACCTCGCCACTTTGATCAACGAGCCCCGATTCACCTTGGTAGAGCAGGACATCTGCCAGCCGTTCGACCTGGGAAAAATCGACTACCTGTTCAATTTCGCCTCCCCGGCCAGTCCTGCCGACTACGCGCGGCTTGGTCCGGAGACGTTGAATGTAGGTTCGCAGGGGACCAGGAATGCTCTCGATCTGGCGCGCAAATACGGCGCCGGTTTTCTGCATGCGTCTACCTCAGAATGTTATGGGGACCCCGACGTGCACCCGCAGACGGAAAGTTATTGGGGCCGGGTCAACCCCATCGGACCGCGCTCCGTCTACGATGAGGCCAAGCGATTCTCTGAGGCCCTCATCATGGCCTACCACCGCTACTACGGCGTCGATACCCATATGGTGCGCATCTTCAACACCTACGGGCCGCGCTTGCAGCCGACCGATGGCCGGGTCATTTCGAACCTCATGATCCAGGCGCTGATCGATGAAGATCTCACCGTCTATGGAGACGGGCTCCAGACCAGAAGCTTCTGTTATGTGTCGGACTTGATCGCTGGCATCCTTCTCCTCTCCCGTTCCAGTGAGCATCTTCCGGTGAACATCGGCAACCCGGTGGAGTGGACCATTCTCGATTGTGCTCGCGAGGTCTTAGCGGTCACAGGCTCACGCAGCAGAATCCGCTACGAGCCTTTGCCCATCGACGACCCCATGCAGCGCTGCCCTGATATCACCAGGGCCAGGACCCTCCTCGGCTGGGAGCCGAAAATAAGCCTCCGCCAGGGCCTGGAGCTGTCACTCGATTACTTTCGCGCCAGCCTCCCTACGCGTACTTAGTTAGAATCAACTGATGCTCAACGATTTGTCGCCCATCATAGTCACTGGCGGAGCTGGCTTCATTGGCTCGAACTTCGTCCTTGAATGGCTCCAGGCGGTAGGCACGCCGGTGGTGAACCTGGACAAGCTTACCTATGCCGGTAACTTGCAGAACCTGGCGTCAGTGGAGCGGAATCCCGCCTACCATTTCGAGCAGGGTGACATCTGCGAACCCGCCTTTCTCGATCGGCTGCTCGATCGCTACCAACCACGCGCCATCCTGCATTTTGCCGCCGAGAGCCACGTGGACCGCTCTCTTTCTGGTCCCGAAGCGTTCATCCGCACCAACATCGACGGCACTTTCCGGCTGCTGGAGGCCACTCGGGCTTATCTGACCAAGTCATCTACTGAGGATCGGCGCAAATTTCGTTTTCTCCACGTTTCGACCGACGAAGTGTACGGCACTCTTCTTCCCCAGGCTCCGCCGTTCGAGGAAACCACTGCCTACGCACCCAACAGCCCGTATGCCGCCTCCAAGGCAGCATCGGATCACCTGGTGCGCGCGTACGTGCATAGTTACGATCTGCCCGCTGTAACGACCAACTGCTCCAACAATTACGGCCCCTATCAGTTTCCCGAGAAGCTGCTGCCTCTGATGATCACGCATGCCGTCGCCGGCCAGGCACTACCGGTTTACGGCGATGGAAAACAGGTACGGGACTGGCTCTACGTCGGCGATCACTGTTCCGCCTTGCGAGCGGTGCTGGAGCGGGGACAGATCGGCGAGACCTACAACATTGGCGGCCGTAATGAGCAGGCTAATCTGGATACGATTGAGTTGCTATGCAGCCTGCTGGATGAGTTGCTGCCCAGTTCGCCCCACGTGCCCCACCGTGGTCTGATCAAGTTCGTGACCGACCGGCCGGGCCACGATCGCCGCTATGCCATTAATGCCGATAAGATCGAACGCGAGCTTGGTTGGCGTCCTGCGGAGACGTTTGCTTCTGGTCTGCGTCGCACGGTGGAGTGGTATCTGGCGCATCAGGACTGGGTGCAGCAGGTGACCAGCGGTGCCTATCGCCAATGGATCGACTTGAATTATGCTCATCGCGTAGGCGCCGCACGATGAAGGGCATCATTCTCGCCGGCGGGTCGGGCACCCGCCTTTATCCTGTCACCCACGTTGTTTCCAAGCAGTTGCTTCCGGTCTATGACAAGCCGATGATCTACTATCCGTTGTCGGTGCTGATGCTGGCCGGCATTCGCGAGGTTCTGATCATCTCTACGCCGGCGGACACGGTGCTCTTTGAGCGCCTGCTCGGCACTGGTGAGCAGTGGGGGATCTCCTTTCAGTATGCGGTGCAGCCTAGTCCGGACGGTTTGGCGCAGGCGCTCATCATCGGAGAAAAATTTATTGGTGGGGAGCCCTGTGCGCTGGTCCTTGGCGACAACATTTTTTACGGCCACGATTTTGCTCACAGCCTTCAGGCGGCGGCGCAGATTCAGGATGGTGCGGTCGTGTTTGCCTATCCGGTGTCTGATCCGGAGCGCTACGGGGTAGTGGAGTTCGATGATCCGGCCGTGCCTTATCGATTGAAGAAAAGCCGGAAAAGCCGAAGTCTCGTTACGCTGTGACCGGACTTTATTTTTTTGACGGAAACGCCTCACAGGTCGCGCGTCAGATAGCGCCCTCGCCGCGCGGTGAGCTGGAAATCACCGATGTGAACCGCTGGTATTTGGAGCGGGGCAAGTTGCGTACCCAGGTGCTGGGCAGGGGATTCGCTTGGCTTGACACTGGGACGCACGACTCGCTGATCGAAGCCGCCATTTTCATTGAGACCATTGAGAAGCGTCAGGGGCTCAAGGTAGCCTGTCCCGAAGAAATAGCCTATCGTCTGGGCTGGATCGATGCTGCGCGCCTGGAGACGCTAATAGCCAGGGTAGCAAAGAGCGGCTACGGCCGCTATCTCCGCTCCGTCTTGGACGAGCGTGTCTTCTAGCGCTCTATCCCCGCCACAACCGCCGGGTGCCCACGCAAGTCTCCTGCGGGTCCCGCGGGAAGTGTTTTAAAAGTATCCTGGTAAGCCCCTCTTTCATCCACTCCACTCTGAAGGGGTGCCCCATGTTCGCACCAGCGTACGTGGGTTAAGAAAGACGGGGCGACCCGGATTTCCTGCTAGAGGCACTAGCAAGAGCCACGTGTGCGGCTTTCATTATGGAAAGCCGCATGAAGTTCCGCGAAGCCAAGAAAATTGACAGGAAATCCGGGGGAAGCCCCATCAAAGGTCTGTCTTTTTCTTTCGATCATCTACCCAGGCCGTTTCCGCAGCGCCGCAAGAAAATCATCAACTGGCCTGGAATTCAGCACATCCTCTTTCGTAAGCCAGGCCCGCCGTAATTGCTTTACCCCATAGTGCATAGCGTCTAGATGACTAATGTGGTGAGAATCCGTATTGATCACAATATCGCAACCCAATTCCCGTGCCCGGCGCAATCAATATCGCACAGGTCAAGCCGGTCAGGATAAGCATTATGTTCTACCGCCACCCCAAGCTTCGCCGCCTGCTTAAGCACCGCCGTTAAATCCATTTCGTAACCATCTCTGCGCAGCAGCAATCGCCCAGTCAAATGGCCAAGAATTTTGATATATGGATTCTCCAAAGCCCTGAGCAGACGCTCCGTCATCTGCTCCCTGGGCTGCTGAAAAAGAGAATGAACGCTGCCGATCACTACGTCCATCTGAGCCAGCACTTCTTGCGAAAGGTCGATCTCTCCATCGCCGAGAATGTCCACCTCGATCCCGGTCAGGACGCGGATGCGTCCTTCCATCCGGGCATCCACCTCGCGAATCGCTTTCAGATGTTCGAGTGCGCGCTGGTCATCGAGTCCGTTGACCATGGCCAAATTTTTTGAATGATCGGTGATGGCGATGTATTCATAACCCCGTGCCAATCCTGCTTCGGCCATCTCGAGAATGCTGCTTTTGCCATCGGTTGCATAGGTATGCATGTGCACATCGCCGCGCAAATCTTTGCCTTCGATCAACCGTGGCAGCCGATGTTCCGTGGCTGCTTCAATCTCGCCCTGATTCTCGCGCAGCTCAGGCGGAATCCAGTCCATGCCCAGTGCCTGGTAGATATCCTCTTCGGAACGAGCGGCGATGACGGTGCCATCGTCCAAACGCGCCAGCGCATATTCGCTCAAGGTATATCCGCGTTTCAGCGCTCGCTGGCGCAGAGAAACATTGTGCATTTTCGAGCCTGTGAAGTATTGCAGCGCCGCACCGTAGCTTGCCTGCGGTAAAAGCCGCACGTCTATTTGCAATCCACTGCGTAGGCGAAAGCTCACCTTGTTCTGGCCTCTGGCCAGCAGTTCTGCAATCGGTGGATAGGCCGCCATGTACTCGACTGCGGCGGCGACCACGTCGGCCTCGCAGGCTGGACCAGTCACCAGCAAGTCCAGATCGCCCACCGTCTCTCGTCCCCGGCGCAATGATCCAGCAGGCATGACCTCGTCGATCCCCGGAAGCTGCTTCAGGTAGAGGGTCACTCGTTCGGCTGCGGCTTCGGCGTCGTCCAGCAAAAAGCGGCCGCTGTTCTTGTGGTAGTCCGCGATTCCTCGGCTTATTTTGTCGATCAGCTTTTGCCCAAACCGGGGCAAGGTGGCGAGCTTTCCGGCGTCGATAGCGGCCTGTAACTGTTCTACATCGCTGACCTGCAGCGCTTCCCAAAGCAGAGCCACCGTCTTAGGGCCCATGCCCGGTAGTTTGAGCAACTCCAGCATGGTTGGGCGATATTTCGTGAGGAGTTCGTCGCGCAGTTTCAGGCTCCCGCGCGTTTCGATCTCCTGGATGTTCGCCGCCATGCCTTTGCCGATTCCTGCAATGGCAAGAAGCCGGTCCGGTTCCTGAACGAACGAACTCAGTTGTTCCGTGCTGTTTTCAACTGCTTCTGCGGCCCGCCGGTACGAGCGAATACGGAAAGGGTCGCCCGCTGCAATTTCCAGCAGGTCCGCGGTCTCGCCCAATAATTGCGCAATGGATTTGTTATCCATCCAAGGCACATTAAATCATGACGCAGATAGCTATCCCCAGGTTGGGAGCGCAACCTGAGCGGAAGACCGCGCAAAGCCCTATTAAGAGGAAAACTGCTGCCGAAGCCGCTCGATCCGAACTTTGTTCCCAAACGATCAGGCGACTTCTCGCACCCGAGTGACTGAATCTGCTTGAGGACCCTTTTGCCCCTGCACGATGTCGAACTCGACCTCGTCGCCTTCCTTTAAGCTCTTATATCCATCGAGTTGAATCGCGCTGTAGTGAACAAAGACGTCAGGACCATCATCCCGGCCAATGAAGCCGTAACCCTTAGCGTTGTTGAACCACTTGACTTTTCCCTTGTATTGAGCCACTAGCCGTCGACCTTCCTTGATGCGTATCGAGCATGGGGGGGAAACAAACTGCTCTCCTTAACAGACGCATCACAGGCTGGAATGGTTTTCCTCAAAAGTTCGGATGGATTACGTACGGCTTCCAGGGGGCGAGCCACAAGTGCCCTATTTTGTGGACTTTTTCTTTGCCGCCTGCCGCAACCGCGCGTAAAGCATGACTGAAATCAACGTTTTACCGTCATGGATCTTTCCCTCCTCAATCATGCCGAGCAGTTTGGATAGTGGCACCATCTCGATCTCAATTTGCTCGTCGTACTCCGGCTGGGCTTCTCCCAGCGTCAAACCTTCCGCCACAAACACTTGCATAAACTCACCCAGAAACCCGGGGCTGGCGAAGTAGCGCACCATCTTCCGCCAGCGTTTGGCTTTAAAGCCAGTTTCCTCCAGTAGTTCGCGTTTGGCTCCGGCGAGTCCCTCCTCGCCCGCCTCCAATTTCCCTGCCGGAACCTCCAGCAAATATTCCTTTGCGGCGTGGCGGTACTGGCGCTCTACGACGACCAAAGGATCTCGTTTGTTTTTAGAATCATCAATGGCCAGGATGACTACCGAACCGTTATGCCGCACCACGTCGCGGGTGATCTCACGGCCGTTCTCAACGATTTTGTCGGTGTAAACGCGGAACAGCGGACCGTCGTAACTTAATATTGACGAGGTAACTTCGATCTTTTTGTCGTTCTTGCTCGCCGCTTTTCTCGCCATGCCGCTCCTTCGTTGCCAATGTGCCGGACAATTTTAAAGTACCATCCGGTATGCAACCCAGCGTCTCCATCATCGGCCTCGGCAACTGGGGCAGTTCGCTGGCCCGAGCTCTGACGGACGCCCAGGTCCCGCTGCACGAAGTGGTCGTCTCCGGCCGGCGTTCTGCGCGCAAAGCCGTTCGTGCACTGCCTCTTGTCAATCTGGATCAGGCCCGCCTCCAGGCCGATGTACTTTGGCTCTGTGTGCCCGACAAAGCCATTGCCCGGGTTACCGCACAATTGACAAAGAGAGTTGCGGTTCGGGGTCTTGAGGGGCAAATTGTCATTCACTCGAGCGGTGCGCTGAGTGCCGGCGTGTTGCAGCAAGCTGCGAAAGTGGGTGCCTCTGTTGGCTCGGTGCATCCCTTGATGAGCTTTCCCACCCGCACGCCGGTGACCCTTGAAGGGGTTTCGTTTGCGGTCGAAGCAGATGCGGCGAGCCGCCGGGTACTCAACCGGCTCGTCCGCCGTATCGGGGGTTATCCCTTTGCCATCAAAGCAGCGAGCAAAGCGCTCTACCACGCGGTCGGCGTGCTTTCCTCGCCGTTGCTGGTGAGCCATCTGGCAGCGGCTCACGAAACGGCCGCACGGGCCGGATTCAGTCTCCGCCAGGCGCGCCGCCTGATTGAGCCCATCGCCCGCGCTACCCTGGACAACTTCTTCCACAGCGGTCCCGCTAAGAGCTTCAGTGGGCCGATTGCCAGGGGAGACGTCGACACAATTCGTCTGCATCTTCAGGCACTCAAGCCCCATCCTATGTTGGCAAGCGTCTATCGCTCCCTGGCTCTTTATGCGCTGGAGGCCTTACCCAGCCCGGGCACGAGAGCGCTCCGGGCATCGCTGCGGCGAAAATGATGAGAAACTTGAAAAGGCAGGGAGCAAGCCAATGGCGATGGAGCAAGTGAAGACCGAGTGTTATCCCATCGCAATGCTACCCGGTCTCAGCCGCTTGTTCCTGGATTTCGCCGACAAGCGCGAAGCGCTCTCGCCCTTTTATCCCGCCAGTGCCTACTCCACCGCCTGGATGACCACCCGCCCGGTTCTTCCTCCCCAACATCGCCAAAAGCTGTGTGACCTGCTGGAGCAGCAGAACCGGGACTTTGGCGCCGCTGCGCCGACGTTCGAAAACATCGCCCGGCTGCGCAACGGCGCCAGTGCCGTCGTCACCGGTCAGCAGGTTACGCTCTTTGGCGGTCCGCTCTTTACCATCCTCAAGGCGGCCACTGCGATTCGCAAAGCGAAGGATGCTTCGATCGCCGGTAGTGCCCACGTACCCATTTTTTGGTTAGCGACTGAGGATCATGACCTTGCGGAAGCGGATCATGTCACGTTGCCCGACCGGCACGAGTTGAAGACCCTGCGGCTCGGCGCCGATCATGCAAATGCGGCTCCCGTTGGAGGTCTTTCTCTCGACAAGAACGTCGAGGATCTGCTGGCCGAGGCGGCTGCGATTCTCGGGCCCGGCCCGGTTGTCGATCAGCTCGCCGCCAGCTATCGCCCCGGACAAACTCTGGGCCGGGCGTTTGCGCAATTCATCTCCCACACCTTTGCCGCCCAGGGGCTGATCGTAATCGACGCATCCTCCCGCGACTTCCACGCCTTGGGTCGTGATGTTCTGCGTCAGGCGATTGTGCGTGCCGACGAGTTGCGGGTGGCGCTGAACGATCGCGACCAGCAGCTTGCTGCCGCCGGTTATCACTCCCAGGTTTTGGTGCCGGCCCACTCCAGTCTGCTGTTTCTTATAGATAATCAGTCCGGTGCGCGGGTGCCGCTGCGGCGCACGGCGGAGGGTGCTTGGCAAGCGGCAAGGCAGCACTATTCCACCTCAGAGCTGCTCGCCATCCTGGATGCGGAGCCGGAGAGGCTTAGCCCCAATGCCCTTTTGCGGCCCGTGTTTCAGGATTGCATTCTGCCTACTTCCGCCTATGTTGGCGGGCCCGCGGAAGTTGCTTATTTCGCTCAGTCACAAGTGCTTTATGAGCGTATCTTGGGCCGCACCACCCCCGTCCTTCCCCGCCTGTCCGCGACCCTTATCGAGCCTGCGATGGCCGGTCTTCTGGCGCGGCATGATGTTGCGCTGCCCGATGTGATACAGAGCGCCCTGAAGGACCCGTTGGATCTGGCGCAGCGCTTGGGTGCGCGAGCCATTTCTGCTACTGGTAAGCGCAAGCTTGCGGCCGCTGGTCAAGCTCTTGATACCGAGCTCTCTGCGCTGGCAACCTACATGCACTCTTTAGATCCGGGTCTTGGCCGGGCTGCCGATGTCAGCAGCTCCAAGATGCGCTATCAAATGAACCGCATTCGCCGCCTGGCGGCGAACTACGAGCTTCGCCGGGAACAAACGCTGGGCCGCGACGCCGCCCTGATCGCCCTGAACCTTTTCCCTGATCGCCATCCTCAGGAGCGGATTCTGGGCGCGGTTTGGTTCCTCTCCCGCTACGGCGACGGTCTTGCCGAGCTATTGGTCGAGCAAGCCGGGCAGCAATGTCCAGGCCACAAAGCCATCTGGCTCTAGGGTGCCAGCCCCGGACTTCAGTCCGGGGGAGCGGGTTTTCAAACCCGCGAGAATGCTCCGCTATCTAAATTGAGGGCTTTAGCCCTGGTGGCGGCGTTTCCAACCCGCTGCCAACAAATGTTCTAGAATGTTCCCAGCCATGAAGGCTAAGCCGCTCAAGCCATTCGATATCACCTGTCCCGACTGCGGGGCGATCCTGAAGGTCGACCCGGAAACCAGGGGAATCCTCTCGCACACGCCGGCTCCCCGTAAACGGACCTTCGAAGATTTTGAAGCAGCGGCCAAAGCCATGCGCGAACAGGACGAGCGCAAAGAGGACATCTTCCGCCAATCGGTCGAAGCCGAAAAGAATAAACAGCAATTGTTCGACAAGCGATTCGAGGAAGCGTTGCGCAAGGCAAAGGAAAGTCCTGACGAGGGACGCCCGCTGCGTGAATTCGATCTCGACTAGTTAATTCCGCGCATCTATAACCGAGAGTGCACGCTGAAAGAGAGACATCATGGGGATTACGCACATTCCGCAGCAAGTCGCATCCACTGTTCAGGATGCGGCAGACACCGTGAAATATCAGGGAAATCGCCTTATCGACCAGGATTGGAACAAGAACTGGGTGCGCACGGTGGCCGCGGGAACGCTGGTAACTGGAGCAGTTCTGCTGGCCTCCGGCAGGCGCAAAGCTGGGTTAGCGATTGCTGCTGCTGGAACCGTCTTTGCGTTGGTCGAAGATCCAGAAGGAGTCAAGAAGGTCTGGAACAATATTCCCGATTACCTCGACAACGGTCACAACATGCTGAGCCGTTTTGAGAAGTTCATCGGAGAACTTACCAGCCAGGGCGAGAAGCTGCGCTCGGTCGTCGAAAAAGTCGTGCGTCAGTAGTGCGAACTAACCGATTCCCAGTTGTTCGCGAGCTTTTTGGCTGATGCGGTCCGGGGTCCAGGCGGGCTCCCACACCAGGTTGACCAGCGCCTCGCTGATTTCCGGGATGCCCGCCAACCGGTTCCTTACTTGTTCCATGATCATCACGTGAGAGGGGCAGCCCTGCGAGGTCATGGTCATCTCCACTTCGACTCGCTGCCTGGGGAAGGCGCGCTTGTAATTTGGATCGGGCGTCAGCATCACCTTGTAAATCAAACCCAGGTCTACGATGTTCACCGGAATCTCCGGATCGTAGCAATCACGCAACGCTAGAAAAACGTCTTCTTCGCTGAGCGCCATTAGTTCTTCCGCTCCACCAGGTAACGGGCCACTGCCTTCAACCGATCGGCGCGCTCGCCATAAACTTTCAACTGCGTAAATGCCTCATCGATCAGCCGCGCCGCATCCCTTACGCTCTGTTCAATCCCATAGACAGCCGGCCAGGTGGCTTTCTCGCTGGCTACATCCTTGCCCGCGGTCTTGCCTAGCTGGGACGAATCCTGGGTCACATCGAGCACGTCGTCCATGATTTGAAATGCCAGCCCTGCTTTACGTCCAAACTCCTGTAACCGTTCGATGTCGTCGCCATTGCCGCCCGCGTAGATACCTCCTGTGACCAGGCTGACGCGAAACAGGGCCCCGGTCTTGGCACGATGAATGGCTTCCACCATCTCCGCCGTCGGCTGATGCTCTTCTGCTTCCAGGTCCATCACTTGGCCGCCGATCATGCCATCGACCGTCCCTGTAGCCTGGGCGATCGCGCGCACAATGAGCACCGTATGTGGGGCTGGGCACTGTAAACCTGCGAGCACCTCATAGGCTTGGGTCTGCAGTGCATCCCCGGCAAGGATGGCGATTGCCTCGCCAAAGACCACATGGCACGTCGGCTTTCCCCGGCGCAAATCATCGTCATCGAGAGCAGGCAAATCGTCATGGATGAGCGAGTAGGTATGCAGCATTTCGATTGCTGCAGCCAGCTCTTCCACTCCCCGGGGAAGGGAGCCCGCGATCATGCGCGCTGCTTCCATACACAGAACCGGCCGCAGCCGCTTGCCTCCTGCAAAAACACTGTGCCGCATGGCGCGATGGATGGAGACGGGCGCCTGATCCGCGCCGGGAAGCAGACGGTCCAGCGCCTGATCGACAAGCTCGGCACCGCCGCTCAGAATCTCCTGCACGCTATCCAGCATTTTCGTAATCATACCCGACCCTCTCGAGCTCTATCCCCGCCACCAATCGCCGGGGATACCGCAGGCCTCCCCCTCAAGCCTGATGCGGGCCTCACAGCTCCACAGGGGTGCCCCAGGTTCGCCAAGGCGTACCTGGGCCGAAAAAGATGGGCGACCCGGATTTCCTACATCACTGCACTCGCCAGGACCACGTATGCGGTTTCCCTTAAAGGAAACCGCATGATGTCAATCAAGGCCACTACTCTCGACAGGAAATCCGGGGGAAGCGCCACCACAGCCTTTTGTTCCAGACCCCACCCTTTGTTTCATTAGGAAGTACGTCTTTTCTGTCCGGTCCCGATTTTCCGGCCTCGCCGCTCCAGCACCACCGTCCCTACCAATCCCAGCACCGCAATGGCAGTCAAAACCCGCCCCGTAACAACATCCCGGGTCGCACTCCATTGCACCTCAATCGTGTGTCTTCCCGGCGTCACCGGCACAGCCATCAGGCCATCTTCCCTGAGCGGGCGGCCTACAACCTGGCGGCCATCGACGGAGACTCGCCAGCAAGGGTAGTCCATCAACCGCAGCACAGCATAACCGCTCTCCGGGGTCGACAAACTTACCACCCAGTGCTCTGCATTCCAGGGTTCAGCTACGACCTTCGCCGCAACTGTACCCGGGTCTCCCGCACGCCACTCCGGGTTATCTCCCGCGGTACTGTCGGCGGTGTCATCCTCTGCCGTACGCAGAACCCGCACCAGGGGCAGGTTTTGTTGAACGGATGCATTGTCTACCCCGACAGGAGTGTACTCATCGGTGCCTTGCGTGCCTTGGCCCAGGCGGAAGGCCGCCACTTGTGCCCCCACTGCATCCTCGTCGTCGCAGGGCTGAAAGAACAGCCAGCCGCCCCCGATCGCCAGGACCAGAATTACAGTGAAGCCAAGCAGACGCGTGCGTGCTCCACGCTTGCCAGATGCGCCCAAAGCCATGGCGGCGAGCACGCAAATCACGACGCTCAGTGGCAATAGCCAACGCCACGGAAACTGCAGAAACTTTAGATGTGGCGTGTGTTTCCAGACCACATCGCTGACCGGCAATTGCAGCAACAAAAGCATCGGCAGAGTAGCGGTGATAACAACTCGAGCGCAACCGTCGGCTCGCTTTCTCCACGCCAGGTAGGCAACGATCGCCCCCACAATGAGTTCTGCGATGAAGATCCATGATGCGGTCCGCAGCACCTGGTTATGAAAATCGTTCGCGGTATGGCCGAACAGGAAGCTATCCTCGACCCGCATTCCGGGCGTGATGGCGCGCCCGATTTGTACCCATCGTTGTTCGTATGCTGCGGGCACAATATAGAACGCGGCCAGTCCGAGCCCCAGGGCAATTCCTCCCGCGGCGCGCAGACCCGGCCAGGGCCTGCGTTCCGCGATCCACATTCCCAATGCCAAAAGAGCCAGCAGATAACTGCCCATAACCGCGGCGGGCGAATTCGTGAGCCACAGGGCAGCTACCGACACGCCGAGCAGAGCTACAGAAGACCGCGTTCTGAGTGCGAAGAGCACCATTAAGGGAAGCCATGCCCCTGCCAGCAATTCACCCAGGGCTGAGCGCTCATAAACGACGAACATGGCATAGGGATTCACCATGTAGGCACAGGCGGCAAAGATTGCGGCGTGGGGTGGCGCCCACTCCCGCGCCAGCAGATACATGCTGCTTCCGGCAGCTGACAACGCCAGCAGCACAAACAACACCGGGGCTGCATGCCAGCCGAAAATGGTTCCTAACAGCGCACCCAGAAGCCAGGAGACGGGAGGATAAAAAATCAACCGCGGCTCACCCGCGCCGTAGTTCGCGTCCTGTACCCAGTGTGGATAGATAAGGCCCGCATGCCACGCACGCGCGACTTCCATCCACGAAAGCAGATGAAAATCGAAATCATGGCCGCACGAATTGCCGCGCACGATCAGCGTTCCCACTGCCAGCACAGCCGTGCCGGCAATGAGAAGACCACCAATGTTGACAGCAGACCTCAAGCTTGCTGACGGAGTCACGGCACCAGTTGCAGCGTATGCTTGATCACTGCGCTTACGGCGCCCTCGGTAAAGGGCATGGCAAAGGTTTTTCCGCTATACCAATAGGGCCATTGGTCCAGATAGTAGGCGCTGACCGGATCGCCCGACTCGCCCATCACAATATTTTCCGTCGATCCATCCAGATTGCTCCAGTCCACCGTAAGCCGCTGGCTCGCACCCAGCAGGCCACGCACATGGTCGACCGTAGTCTCGTCGCCCGCAAGTTGGTGGGGCCCGGTGCTGGTCCATTTAAAGAAAGGTAACAGCGCGTACAAAGGATGCCTGACATCGATCACGTGCCGGCTGCCATACGTCCAGTCGCGAAGAGCTGCCGGAGCATGCTCATCCACCATACCTTTTTCGACTGCCGCGGCAATCAGATCATCCCAACTCTTGTACTTCGCGGGCAGCCATTCTGCCGGCGCTTTCTCGACCATCTCTTCCTGTACGAAGTTCTTGCTCTGCCAGTCGTAGAGTTGCCAGTCGGCGCCCAGTTTAGGCTCGAGCACCAGCGGCCACAGCGCTTGCTTGGTTGCGTCTACGATTTCCGCCGCAACCGAGCCTCGTGGTGATGACTCCGTCCCAGCTACGCATCAGGTCCGCAGCCTGGCGCAGTTTTGCGTCGGCAACCGTGGAACGGTCGATGGAATAGGCAAAACGCTGCGCCAATCCACGGTCCACCTCAGAAAAGGTGTCCATCTGCAGGGTGAGCATATCCGCCGGCGTGAGCTTGGAGTGACCCGAAAGCCATTTCCAGATCCGCTCGTTGCGATAAGGCGCGTCCCAGTTCAACGCCAGGGGGTACGGGTAATCGTCAGGAGTGATCCGCGCATTCGCGGTGGCCACAATACCACTGTCCGGGTCCAGCACTGTCGGCAGCTGCGGGAAGGGAACATACCCTTGCCACTCGTGATCGTTGTCGGCCGCGGTTCCGGTCTCGACGATAGGAACCCCGCTAAGCCCGGCGGGTCGAATCGGAAACAGTCCCACCGCCTGGTACCCGATATGGCCCTGATCATCCGCGTAGGCCAGGTTTTGCGTGGGTCCCCACCACTCGCTGGTCGCCTGGCGAAACTCCGTCCAGTTGCTGGCCGAGTCCATTGCCTCCAGCGGTATGCCACGCAGTTGCGTCGAGTAGAGAGTCCACTTGAGCGACAGCATGCGCGTTTCGTGAGGCAGCATCGGGGTAATCACCGGCCCGTGATCCGTTGTCTCCACATCCAGCACCACATCCTTGCCGAAGCGCACGTGGATATATTCCCGGTCATGTTCGGGCTGGCGCCATGCGTTGCCCGCCCAATACTCTCCCTGCGGATTTGTCTTTTCTACGTAGACGTCCTGAACATCTCCGTTGAGGGTGGTGAAGCCCCAGGAAATATGCTCGTTGTGTCCCTCGACGATGAAGGGGATGCCCGGCGTGGTGACCCCCGATACGTGGAAACTTCCGGCCTGCAAGTCCTCTTCATGCCAGATATCGGGGATGGAGTGCTCCAGGTGCATATCGTTCGAGAGCATGGGCTTTCCAGTGGCCGTGTGCGCCCCGCTCACGGCCCATTCGTTCGATCCGGGCTTGCAGCTGTCGCACTTGTCTCCTCCCAGCCTGAGGATCTCTTTGAGCCGCAACAAATCTTCAAGACTCGATTGTGATTCGTCGAGGGGAACATCCGGGATATTTTGCTGCGGTGCGGTTAGATCGGGAATCGACTGCGTGGGCGGATGATCGCGCCAGGTGGTCGTCGGATATAACTCCGCGGTCAGGTTCGGCGCCAGCCTGGCCTGCACCTTTTCCCGCTCCAGCTTCCAGGGATAGAGAGTATCGAGGCGAGCCACCATATTCAGCGCCACCAGCCAGGAATCAACCGGCTGCCAGGGCCGGGGCTTGTACCCGAGCAGCCGGAACTCAGCCGGCAGATTGTCCTGGTGACTGGCGATAAAGGCGTTGACTCCCCGGGCATACGCCTCGAAGAGACGCTTCTGCTCTTCAGGCATGGTGGCTGTCAGGCGCTCGGCCGAGGGCCGGATCTGCAGCACTCGCTGCACTTTGTCGTGCTCCACCACGCTCGGCCCCAGCAGTTCGGCCAATTCGCCGGCGGCGAAGCGCCGGGCCATATCCATCTGCCATAGGCGGTCCTGGGCGACGACATAGCCCTGAGCTTCAAGCAGGTCATCCATGCTTGTAGCCTGGATGTGGGGTATTCCATGGCCATCGCGTCTTACCACGACGGGAGCGGAGAGACCCGGCAGCTGCAGAGTTCCGTCCAGCACCGGCATTTGCTCGTGCATGGCGGCCTTCAGCCAAGCCACGCTGCCCGCAACGCCTATTACCAAGGCGATCAATAGGCCGATTACCAGCCCGGCAGCAATCCGGATCAATAGCGGCAATCTCCGCTTCGGAGTGGTATCCAGTTCGATCCTCGCCATTATTTATCCATCATCCCAGCGCTCATTGTCTCATCGCAGGCGAGAATTTCTCCCGCTGGCAGCTTGACAGGCAAGCGCCTCCCGGCAATCCTAATCATTCGTCCAATAGCGAGGAAGATACCTGTTTGAATGTCCGCGTTTTCTATCACGACCGGTGCTTTGACGGAGCCTGTTCTGCTTCGCTTTTCATGCGCTTCCACAGCCAATGCATTTCTCCAAATGCGAAATACGGCTATCACGGACTCGTGCATCGAGCCGGAGCGCTCTTTCAGGAGTCTGAATTTGTCGGTGATCAGAACGCGATCGTAGATTTCAAGTACAGCGCTTCTCCGCGTATCACGTGGTGGTTCGATCATCATCTGAGCGCTTTTCTCACTCCTGCCGATCAGCGGCATTTCCTTGCCGGGCAGCAGGACGGCACTACGAGCAACCGGCAGTTCTACGATCCGAATTACACCTCCTGCACCAGTTTTATCGCTCATATTGCGCAAACCCGCTTTGGTTTTGACGCCGCCCCGGTAGCAGATCTGATCCACTGGGCTGACATTGTGGATGGCGCTCTTTACGAGAGCCCTAAGGCTGCGGTCGAGATGGCGGAGCCCGCCATGAAGCTTACTCTGGTCATTGAGTCGAGCCAGGACCCCGCGTTTATTCCCAGGCTGATTCCGCTGCTCACCGAAATGAGTCTGGGAGAGGTGCTAGAGCAGCCTTTCGTGGCCGAGCTTTTGCCCCCGCTGCTCGAACGCCACCGCAAGTCTTTGGCGATCATTGGGGAGCGAACCGAATTGAAGGATGGCACACTCTACTTCGACATTACTGATCAGCCATTTGAGGGCTACAACAAATTCGTTCCTTACTTCCTCCATCCTGATGCGACTTACAGTGTGGGATTGAGCAAGTCGAGTTTTCGCACCAAGGTGGCTGTAGGCTCCAATCCCTGGACCAAGGCAAAGCCGGAGCAGATGGTAAACCTGGCGCAAATCTGCGAACGTTACGGCGGAGGTGGCCACGCACGCGTGGGTGCGATCTCCTTCCCGCCGGACCAGGGCGACCGGGCACGCGTCGCCGCCGCCGAAATCGTAAGCGAGCTGCGCGCCCACAATCCTTTCCCTTGATGCGTCGTGTACGCTTTGAACGGCGGAACGTGCCAGCCCCGGACTTTAGTCCGGGGAAGCGGGTTTTCAAACCCGCTTAAACGTTGGGCGATAAAATTCAGGGCTTTATAGCCCTGGTGTACGTAGTCTACTAAATAGAAATGGACACTAGCGTCGGCATGAAGGAGGAACTGGGCTCTGTTATCAGGGCAGCGACTTTAGTGTGCGGCCGAATCCGCGAGTTGATCAACTTCGTGAATGGCGCGGTTGGCTAAGGGATTCATCTTCGTCCAGGATCGGAGATATTACCACTGGATTGAGTTCAGGAGCGTATGGGGGAAAGAAGAAAGTGCGCAGCGGAGGGGCGGTGGTCAGCCAAGGCGTTGGTGTCTTTGCGCGGTGTGCGTTAAGCCGGTCCTACAGCAGGCACTAGTTGGCTGCAAGTTCGCGGTCCAGGTGCTGTAGAAAGGAGATGGCTCGCGGGGAACGACATCAGCAGGCCCGGGTAAAGACGCGAAGTACGAACCGTAGCTGATCACGCGGGGCGATACGCACAAGGTGGCGATGGCGTGAGACGGATTTGTGATGACGACCGCACTGGGAGTGCCGAGTCTGTACCGAACGGTGACGAACTGCGCCAGCGTCGGGGGCGAGTAAAGGAAGCTGCGGTCGTCCAGAAACAGCCAGCCGAGACTTCAGCCGGAGTCGCTTTTTAGAGTGGCCGGCGACACCTGCTGAGAAAGAATGAGCCGATGACAACTTCGTCGCGAACTACGGCTCTACGGGTCGGCCTAGGCGGGCACCAGTTCATGGAGCGCAACAGGCAGGCAGACGTGATCGAGCGTGGTAGCGAACGTGAAACGTGCGCGCAATGTGCTCGGCGAGAGGGGCGGATGGGGCCGCAGATAAGTCGAGGAATCCGGCTACTCGCGGGCCTTGAGCAGATACTTTTCCGGACCGCTGAGCGTAAGGCCCTGGGGTAGAGCGGCGTAATCTGCCGCTAGAGCGGCGTAACCGCTTGAATGGCGCTCTGCCGTTGAGACGCAGAGCGTACTTCCGACGACGGACGCTAGAGAAAGTTACGTCTACAGCGGCGGGCCACGAAGGCCTGGGTAAGTCCTTGTTCAAACAGTGTGAAGGCATGCGACACGCTGGCGCTGCAACGCTTCCTGGGAAGGCGCCCGCGGTCGGATAGTTCACCTCCGAGCGACAAGGATATGATAGGACATTAGTTACTGCGGGAATCAAATAGCCCTGGTGTACGGAATCTCTAAGTAGAGATGGACTCTAGCGATAGAAATGGACTCTGGCATCAGCATGAGAACTCGGCTCCGCGCTATCAGTCACTACTCGAGCCGGGCCATAACCACTTGAAATATTTCCGGGCTTTAGCCCCTGAGGGGCACGAATGAAACTTTACCGCACTGCCGCCGGCTACATCGTCGAGCACCACGATCGATTCTATGCAGGCGCCGACACGTCATGGGATCAACTCCTCACCCGAGACGACCTCGAATCTAACTTAGAAAAGTCCCTGCAAGACCCAATGGACGCCGCCTCCTTTGCAGACATTGAAAACTCACTACTAGCGCCCATCGGCAGCCAGGAAGTTTGGGCCTCTGGGGTCACCTACTATCGCAGCCGCAACGCCCGCATGGAAGAAGCAAAGACCGCCGGCGGCGGAGACTTCTACGACCGCGTCTACCTGGCCGAACGTCCCGAGCTCTTCATGAAGGCCACCCCGAATCGCGTGGTTGGCCATCGCGGAAAAGTCGCGATAAGAAAAGATGCCACCTGGTCGGTACCAGAACCCGAACTGACACTCCTCGCCAATCCCGGCGGAAAAATCGTCGGCTACACCATCGGCAACGACATGAGCTCGCGAGACATTGAAGGGGAAAATCCTTTGTACCTGCCGCAAGCCAAGGTCTATGACAGAAGCTGCGCTCTCGGTCCCGGGATACTCGTCAGCGGAGAGCCGATTCCCACCTCAACCGAAATTCACATGCAGATTCTGCGCGCCGGAAAGCCTGTTTTTACCGGCTCAACGACGCTCACCGAGCTGAAACGTACATTCAGCGTCTTGCTCGAGTACCTCTACCGCGACAACGCTTTTCCCAATGGCTGCTTCTTGCTCACCGGAACAGGCATCGTTCCGCCGGATGAGTTCACCCTGCAACAGCAGGACGAAATCCGCATCACGATCACGGGCATCGGCACTCTGGTCAACACGGTGGGTTAAGACTTCGGCGCGGTGATCTTATACGTTAATTTGTCCGATTCGAACCGTCCGCTCGGTACCGCGATTCCGGCATCCTTGAGCTTTTGATCGTCGTCCGGGGTGGCGCTGGGTCCGTCGTACACCACGTGAAACTCGTAGGTGCCGTGGGCGTTGGTATCGACGCCCATGGCCAGCGGCCGTCTAGCCTCGTAATTCTGACCCGGCTTCAGCGTCAGCCAGTTTTTTGCCCGTTCGCGAATGTCGGGCAGACCTCGGCCGTCCACTTCCAGGCCGCAATCGATGGCCGCCTGCGGCTGGTTGGAATTCTCCGGCACGAATTTTACTTCCAGTGAAAGCGCACCAGGCGCACTCTTGCAGAGCAAGGGCGGATCGGGAATGCGCAATGGTTTCCCCGACTGGTTCAGTATGTGGATGACCAGGATCGGCTGCTGTTCCGGCGCCGCCATATCGAGGGACGCCGTCAATTTCACGGCAGGTTTGTCGGTCTGCTTGCCGCCCGCACCTGTCCCCATCAGCATTACCATCAGTCCGGCCGCGAGCAGAATGCGCATAGGGTCCCCTTAACCTACGATCCTAGTACATTTCTGCGGATTGCATAGTTACGGTCGCTCAAGGTCGAAGCGATCGGTGGTCCGCACATAGGTGGACCCAGCCATACGGCCGACTGCTTGTAATTTATCCGGGTCGATGCGGAAGTTCTCGATCATATCCTCGCGAACATGAAAGCGCAGTACCTTGCCCAGAACCAGGGACCCTCCACCCGGCTGGTCGCTTACCTGCACCACCTGAAGCAGCCTGCATTCCATATGTACATGGCTCTCCGCAACTCTCGGTGGCTTGATGAGGTCGCTTTTCAGAGGCGTCAGCCCGGAGAGTTCGAACTCGTCCACTTCCGGACCGACCTGGGCTGCCGTCGCATTCATCTGCCTGACGAACTCTTCTGACACGATGTTGACGACAAATTCACGCGTCTCGAGGATGTTGCGCAGCGTATCCTTCGCCATCGGCGGGGTCGGCCGCATGATTGGGCAAAATACCACCACTGGTGGATTCGAGCTACACGCGGTGAAGTAGCTGAAAGGCGCGAGGTTCCTCACGTTGCCCTGATCGAGCGAAGAGACCAGGGCAATCGGACGGGGAACGATCGAACCAACCATCAACTTGTAGATGTCACCAGTGGCGCAGGTTCCCGGATCGAAAGCCAGCATGCTCAAAGGTTGCCGCGATCCGCCTGCTCTCGCTCGATTGCTTCGAAGAGCGCTTTGAAATTACCCTTGCCGAAACTGCGGCTCCCCTTGCGCTGAATAATCTCGAAGAAAAGCGTAGGCCGGTCTTCGACCGGGCGAGTGAAAATCTGCAGCATGTAGCCCTCGTCATCCCGATCCACCAGGATGCCGAGCTTCTCCAGTTCCTCTACCGGCTCGTCAATGAGGCCGGTGCGGGCCTGCAACTGGGCGTAGTAGGAGTGGGGCACACGCAGAAACTCGATACCCTGCGCTTGCATGCGGCTCACAGTGTGCACGATGTCATTGGTCGCCATCGCAATATGCTGCACGCCTGGACCGTGGTGGAACTCGAGATACTCTTCGATCTGCGACTTCCTGCGTCCTTCTGCGGGCTCATTCAGGGGGAATTTCACCCGCCCGTTGCCATTCGCCATCACCTTCGACATCAGTGCCGAATACTCGGTGGAGATGTCTTTATCGTCGAAGTGCTGGTACAGGGAAAAGCCCATCACGGTCGCGTAGAAGTCCACCCAGCGGTTCATTTCATTCCAACCCACATTGCCGACCACGTGGTCGACATGCAAGAGGCCGGTTGGACGGGCAAGGTGGTCGTGACCCTTGGAAACGTACCCCGGCAGAAACGCTCCGTGATAATTTTTGCGCTCCACAAAGGTGTGGATCGTGTCCCCATAGATTGCGATCGACGCCGTTTTAACCGTTCCGTGCTCATCGGAAGTCGCGCAGGGCTCCTGCACGCTGCGCGCGCCTCTCCGGGTGGTCTCTCGCCAGGCTTGTTTGGCATCATCGACCCAGAGTGCTACGTCGCGAACGCCGTCGCCGTGTAGCCGGATATGCTCAGCCACTTCGTTGTCAGGGCGAAGAGGGGTAGTGAGGACAAAGCGGATTTTGCCCTGTTGTAAGACATAGGAGGCTCGGTCGCGCTGGCCAGTCTCAGGGCCGGCATAGGCTACCAGGCTGAAGCCGAAGGCCATGCGGTAAAAGTAGGAGGCTTGGCGCGCGTTGCCTACGTAAAACTCAACATAATCGGTGCCGTTCAGCTGAAGCAGATCTTCACTCGTTTGTAGCTCGTGATGGGTAAGGGTGGTCATGACTCTTCTGTTACTCCTTGGGTCGCCCAGTTCTACCAGGGCCGGAAGAAAGATATACCTTTGGGGAGGTTCTTGGATAGGCCCCTGAAGGTAGGATTAACCTAGTGTGTACGTTGTAGGGCGCCATATTCCGACTTCTACCAGTGAGTTGGATGCGCCTGAGAGTGGAAATGCCAGAAAACGCGTCTTAATAAGAGACGAAAAGAGAGGGATCATGGCGATCGCTTCCGCAACTCTTGGAGCAGCCGAGCCTTTTTTGATCCAGCAGGATTGGGGTGCCTACACCCCGGAACAGCACGCCACATGGGCCGAGCTGGTGGGCCGCCGCATGCCTCAGATCGAGGCACATGCTTGCGAGGAGTATTTACAGGGCTTTGAGCAAATTGGGCTTAGAACCGATCTGATTCCCAATCTGGCAGATGTGAATCAACGGCTTAGGCCGAGGAGTGGCTGGAGAGCTACGCCGGTAAGCGGCTTTCTTCCTCCCGACGCGTTTTTTGCCATGCTGGCGGCCCGGCAGTTTCCTACGACCACCTGGCTGCGGAGCTGGGAATCGCTCGCCTACATTCCGGAACCCGATATCTTCCACGACGTCTTCGGTCATGTTCCCATGCACGCCCATCCGGTCTTTGCCGACTTCCTGCAGCATTACGGGGCTGTGTGCGCAGCCCTTACTGACAAGGACGCGCTCGAAAAAATGGGCCGCCTGTTCTGGTTTACGGTTGAATTTGGCGTAATCCGGCAAAAGGGAGAATACCGCCTTTACGGGAGCGGTCTGATTTCATCCCAGGGCGAATCCACCTATGTCATCAAGGGTGGGCCGGAGATCAGGGACTTCGACGTGGACCAGGTCTTGAACCAGGAGTTTTCGACCTCTGAGATGCAGCCGGTTCTGTATGCCGTGGACTCGTTTGACCAGATTTACGAGGCGACCCGTGAAGCCGAGAAGCGGCTCTGCTGACAGAAAATAGCCCGATTTTCTTCAAACTGTCACGGGCCATGATGCACAATTTTTGTACAAAGGGGGCCGTCTTGCCGCGTATTCATTTTCAGCAGCAGCTGGCCGCGCTCAAGGATAAGTTATTGGCCATGGCTGCGCTCTCCCAGCAGGCAGTGAGCTCTGCTGTGGACGCTTATCTTCAGCGGGACGCCGGACTCTGCCAGTATGTGCGTGAGAACGAGACCGCGATCAACGCTGCGCAGCGTGAAGTTGACGAAATGGCCTATGAGCTCCTGGCACAGGAACAACCCATGGCAATTGATCTGCGCTTCATCCTGGCGGTGATCAAAATCAATGGCGACCTGGAGCGGGTCGGCGACCAGTCCATGAGTATTGCCATCCGAACCCAGGAATTGCTCGAATACCCGGCGGCCGAACTGCCGGTGGATATCGCCTCCATGGGGGAATACGCCTCGCGAATGATTCGTTCCGCCATCCAGGCACTGCTGGATGCCGACGCTCAATTTGCAGAAGCGGTGGTGGTGATGGACGATGAGATTGACCGTATGAACCGCGTGGCTCGCGCAGAGCTCATGAAGGTCATGGAGGAGCAGCCGGAGATCAGTTTGCAGGCTTTGAATGCAATCATCATCGCCAGGGCTCTGGAACGCATTGCCGACCACGCCACCAACATTTCCCGCGACGTCATCTTCTGGATCCGGGGCGCCGACATCCGCCACCAGGTAAGCAGCGCCATCGATTAAGCGTAGGAAACGGCAGAACTCTCCTTCCAACACAAGCAGAGGGCTCCTCAGCTCTGCAGGGGTGCCCCACGTTCGCACCAGCGTACATGGGACGAAAACGATTTTCTTCGATTGCTTTCCGCCGACTCAACTGCAATGGGCGCGCATGAGACGCACCCTTTCCCCCGCCGCATTCTTCTCGGCCGGTCCAGCAGTTTTCCTGGCGTCCTGGGCTTCCAGATGCCGCAACGAAGCAGTCCCGCAGGGACGAAAAAGCCTGTAGCCCGGAGTGCCGGGTAGGCTGGGGTTTATGAGGCGAGTCCCGGAAGGGACGACACATTGCTCTAGTTGGCACTGCACTTTAACCGCCGAGCGATGCTTTTCGAACGCTCACGCAGACCCTTAAGGCGCATAAGGCGCTTAAGGCGCACCCTTTTCTGCAACCCCGTCCCCTCGCCCGTGTGTCCATCCGTCGCTTCCAGATACCGCAAAGCCAGCTGTGTATTGACTTGAGTCCCTTACAGGATTACGGTTTACCTATGTCCTTGTACTGTCGCCGTAGCGCTGGTTGTTGCGCGATCCCATCGCGCCGTACGGGTCGGTCCTAGAGAATTCAGCTAGTTATCATCGTCAGAGACCCGGGTGTCGGCATCAGCCACGCGCGGGTTTTTTCATTTTCGGGGGGAGTGTATCGATGGCCGAGGTTAAGGAAACAAAAGCCCAACGCATGGAGCGGCTGAAGCGGGAGAAGAACCCGTGGGAGGCAATGGACGAAGTGCGCGCTTTTGCCGCCGCCGGCAGGGAATCGGTGCTCCCGGAATGGGCTTCCGCTTACTTCAAATGGTGGGGAATCTACACCCAGGGAGACGGCGCCGGCGCGCTCGGCGGTAAGGGAGGGGAAGGCAAAGCGACGGAATATTTTATGATGCGCATCGCCCTTCCCAACGGCGTGGCCACCTCGCAACAGATGGAAGTGATCGCGGACATTGCCGCCAAACACGGCCGCGATCTGGTCGATATCACCGTCCGCCAGGCCATCCAACTGCACTGGCTGACCATCGAAGCTCTGCCCGGGATCATTGACCGTCTCTCCGTCGCTGGCATGTCCCCTAAGGGCGCTTGCGGAGATGTCGTGCGCAACGTAACCGGCTGCCCGTTAGCCGGTTTAGCCGATGATGAACTGATCGACGCGTCCCCGTTTGCCGTCGCCGCTGCCGGAGACCTGAACGGTAACCCGGAACTCTACAACCTGCCGCGAAAATTCAAAGTGTCGATCACCGGTTGTTCCGTGTGGTGCTCCTACCCCGAGATCAATGACATTGGTCTCACCCCGGCCAGACGCGGGCAGGAGGTGGGGTTCTCTGTGCGCGTGGGTGGCGGTCTCTCCGCCGATCCACATCTGGCGGTGCGTCTGAATGCCTTCGTGCAGCAGCATCAGGTCGCTGCCGTGGTGCGCAAGATCACCGAGCTGTTTCGCGACCAGCAGGGTTTGCGCGAGAGCCGCGACCGGGCCCGCATGAAGCATCTGTTTCTCCGCGAAGGGTGGACCGCCGAGACCTTTCTTGCCGAGTTGAACCGCCGGCTCGGCTACCAACTCGACCCCGCGGTCGAAGAAGTAATTCCCAATGACATTTACCGCGACCATGTCGGCATCCACCGCCAGAAACAGTCGGGCCTCTGCTACGTGGGACTCTCTGTCCTGCGCGGGCGCATGACAGCCGGCCAATTGAATGCGGTCGCCGGCCTGGCGGCCCGCTACGGCAACGGCCAGCTGCGCACCACGGTCATGCAAAACCTGCTGGTGGTCAATGTGCCCGCAAACAAAGCCCAGGAGCTGGCTCGCGAACTGGAGGCACTTGGGCTGCCGGTAGAAGGTTCCGCATTCTGGAGAGGCGCGATTGCCTGCACCGGCAGCGAATTCTGCAAACTGGCCATTACCGAGACCAAGGGCTTCACCCGCTGGATTGTGGACGAACTCGAAGAGCGGCTGCCGGGCTTCGACCAGCAGCTGAAGCTGCACGTGACCGGCTGCCCTAATAGCTGCGGACAACATTGGATCGCCGACATCGGCATCGAAGGCAAAAAGATCAAGCATGAGGGCAAGCTCGAAGACGCTTACTACTTCTGCGTCGGCGGTGCGGTCGGTCTGCATCAGCAGATCGCCCGGCCAGTTGGGTACCGTTGCCTGGCAACCGAAGTGCCGGATGCGCTGGAACGGCTGCTCGGTGGCTACTTGCAGGCTCGCAAGCCGGGTGAAAACCTGCGCGCTTATTTTGCCCGCACTAGCGACGAGCACTTGCGCGAACAGCTTGCCGGTGCGGTGCTCGAGCCGGTGGGCAGGGACGCCGCTCCAGTCGGGGGAAAGCACCTTGAGTGAGCGTGCGAGTCTCTTTCCTCTATTCCTGAAGCTTGAAGGGAAGCGGTGCCTGGTCGTCGGCGCCGGCTTCGTTGGTCTCGAGAAAGTGGAGAGCCTGCTGCGCTGTGGCGCCTCCGTTTGCGTGGTCGCGCCAAATGCAGTCGAGCCCGTCCGGCAGCTCAGTTCAGAAGGAAAGATCGAGTGGCTGGCTCGCGCCTATCAGCCGGAAGATGCGGCTGGCTGTGACCTGATCATCGCTGCCACCAACGACCGGGACGTGAACCGCGCAGTTTTTGAAGAAGCCTCGCGGCGCTCCATCCTGTGCAACACCGCCGACGATCCACCCTTGTGCGATTTCTTCTTTGCTTCCATCGTCCAGAGGGGCCCACTGCAAATTGCTATTTCGACGGCAGGGCAGAGTCCGGCATTAGCGCAGCGGCTGCGGCGCGAGATTGACGCACAATTACCGGCAGACTTAGGACCGTGGCTCGAGGATTTGGGACAACTCCGTCGTGAAGTGTTGCAAGCCATGCCGGCCGGGGCGGAGCGCAAGGCCCTGTTGCACGCGCTGGCGCATCGTGAAGTTTGCGCCGAGGCGGCTTGCCCGGCACGGACGAGGTTGCGTCATGGGTAGCGCCGAGGCGGGCAAGGTCTACCTGGTGGGCGCCGGCCCTGGCGATCCGGATTTGCTAACCCTGAAAGCAGCCAGGCTGCTGGCCGAAGCCGGCGTCGTGCTGCACGACGACCTGGTGCCGCAGTCCATCCTGGATATGGCCGGAAAGCAAGCGCTGATCATCAGCGTGGGCAAGCGGTGCGGTCGGAAAAAGATCACCCAGGCGGCCATTCACGATTTGATGATTGTGTCCGCGCGTCGAGGACTTTCTGTGATCCGGCTCAAGTCCGGAGACCCCATGATCTTCGGCCGCGCCGCTGAGGAGATCGATGCACTGCGAGAAGCCGAGGTGCCCTTCGAAGTAGTTCCTGGCGTAACTGCAGCCTCGTCTGCAGCAGCGTTCGTCGAGGCGTCGCTTACGGACCGCCGTGTCTCTTCCAAGCTGATTGTTCTCAGTGGGCACCGCACTGTACCCCAGCAGGATCTGTGGTCAGGCGAATTGCCAACCGACGCGACCCTCGCGATCTATATGCCGGGGCAAGACCTCCGTCGCGTGGCGGCTTCATTATTGTGCAGCGGGCTTCCCGGCGCCCTGCCGTGTGTAACCGTAACCGATGCATCCCGGCCGGAAGCAGCCTACACAGCCTCCCGCCTAAGCGGGTTAGCTGACCTGCCATCTTCTCTTGCACCCACCCTGCTGTTAGTGGGCCGCGCATTTGAGGCAGTGCTGTGCAGGGACTCGTCCGTCGAAGACCAATCGACGATCCCTCTAGCCTTGAGTCCGTTTTCCTTGCGCGAGAACCAATGATCGGGTGCCCCATGCGGCTACCGCGGGTAAAAACATCTGTCCTTCCCGCGGTATCCGCTCCCATCCTTCGCGTTCTTGGCGAAGGGTGGGATACCACTGCTTTGTACCCGAAGCCCTTCCCCCGCGTATTCTGCTTATCCCATCCTTCTCGCTTTTGAATGTTGTCTGAATATTGTTGCGATCAAATCTGCTCAGTTTCCGGCCCGTATACTGACCAGACATGCAAATAGTCGCTACCGCCACTTCCTTCCCTCCACACTACTTCTTGCAGGGCACGGTAACGGAAGCGCTCAAGGGCCAATGGGAACAGGGCGTGGAAAATACCGCCGTGCTGGAAAGGCTGCACTCCCGGACCGGCGTCGCCGGCCGTTACTTTTCCCTCCCTCTGGAGCAATATCCACCCCTCGATACCTGGGGCAAAACCAACGACGTCTGGATTGAAACCGCGGAACACCTGGGCGAGCAGGCGATTAATTGTGTGCTCGCGAAAGCTGGCGTAGATTGCAAGCAGATAGGCGCCCTGTTCTTCGTTTCCATAACCGGCGTCTCAAGTCCGTCTGTAGACGCGCGCCTGGTCAACCGCATGGGCCTTTCCCCGCGCATCAAGCGCAATCCAATTTTCGGTCTGGGGTGTGTCGCGGGAGCGGCAGGTCTTGCCCGGGCCGCCGATTATGTTCGTGCGTACCCCGATCAGATCGCAGTGCTGCTTTCCGTAGAGCTATGTTCCCTCACCTGGCAGCGCGACGACTTCAATGTGGCCAATCTGATTGCCACCGGTCTCTTCGGAGACGGCGCAGCCGCGGTTCTGGTGGCAGGCGACCAGGTCAAGCTCAAGGGCCCGAAAATCCTCGGAAGTGCCTGTTCCTTCTACCCCGATACACAGGATGTGATGGGCTGGAAGATCTCCGAGAAGGGATTCCAGGTCGTACTCTCACCCCTGGTGCCGACCGTCATAAAAGAAAACCTGGGGCGTGATGTGGATGGCTTCCTGGCTGAGCATGGGATGACCCGGGATCAGGTCGACTCCTGGATCATGCATCCTGGGGGCCCGAAAGTAATGGAAGCCGTACAGGACGCCCTGGGCCTGCACAACGGCGAACTGGAGCTTTCCTGGGAAGCGCTGCAGAAGGTGGGCAATCTCTCCTCAGCCTCGGTTCTGGTGGTGCTGGATGAGGTCATGGCCCATCGCCGTCCCAAGCCTGGATCGCGCAGCATCCTGGCCGCGATGGGTCCGGGATTCTGCTCTGAGATGTTGCTGTTGGAGTGGTAAACCAAAAGACCGATGCATTGTGATGCGCTCATCGTCGGTGGCGGTCCCGCAGGCCTTGCGGCCGCCATTGCACTGCGGCAAAAAGGTGTGGATGTTGTGGTCGCCGACGCGCAACGGCCACCCATCGACAAGGCCTGCGGCGAGGGCCTGATGCCGGATGCGCGGCAAGATCTGGCCGCGCTGGGTATCGCCACACATCACGGCGCGCCCTTTGAAGGCATCGCTTTTCTGGCTGGTCGTCACCAGGCAGCGGCTTACTTTGAGCGCGGCAGTGGCATTGGCATCCGCCGTCCGCAACTCCATGCGCTCCTGCTGGAGCGCTGCCATGAACTAGGCGTGCGGCTCGCCTGGGGCACCCGCGTCCACGTAGCACCCCACGAGCCCCTGAGCCCCCATGAACCCCTGAGCATAGACGGCCGATCCTGCACCTATCGCTACCTCATCGGCGCGGACGGCCAATCCTCCCGTATGCGTCTGGCGATGGGCCTGGGTCAGGGAAAAATCTTTAGCCGTCGCTTCGGCGCGCGCTGCCACTACCGCGTAAAACCATGGTCTCGCATGGTCGAGGTGCATTGGGGGGATCTCGGGCAAGCCTACGTCACCCCGGTCGGGGAGGAAGAAGTCTGCGTGGCGACTGTCGCCCGATCACCCGCGATTCGTATGGAAGCAGTCCTGGCCGATCTGCCGGCGCTACGCGAGCATCTGCAGGGCGCCACTGTATTGAGCACAGTGCGAGGAGCGCTTACCACTACCCGCAAGCTGAGCCGTGTAACCGCCGCCAACATTGCCCTTACCGGCGACGCTTCTGGATCCGCTGACGCCATCACCGGCGAGGGCATCGGCTTATCCTTCCGTCACGCTTTGCTGCTGGCCGAAGCCATCGCGGTCGATAATCTGGACATCTACGAAGCCGGTCATCCTGTTATCCAGCGCATGCCGCATCTCATGTCTAGAGTCATGCTCCGCATGGACGCATGGCCCTGGACGCGGGAACGGGTGATGCGCTTACTCTCAGGTCAGCCACAACTTTTCGCCCACCTCCTCGCGCTCCATCTAGGCGAGCGGTCTCTGGGAGACTTCCTGCTTAGGGACGCCCCAGCGCTGGGTTTGCGCCTTTTGAACGAGGGACATTGAGAAAAATACACAGAATCATCGCGGCAGTCGTTGTTCTTGGATTTCAACTGGCACAGGCCCAAAGTCACAGCCTGAAGGTCGTCCTCGATCCGGCGCAGTCGCAAGTCCACTGGAAGCTTGGCGCCGATCTTCACAAAGTTGACGGCACCTTCAAGCTCAAGAGCGGCGAATTCGTCTTCGATCCGGCAACCGGTGTGGCCGAAGGAGAGATCCTGGTCGATGCCACCACCGGCGAGAGTGGCAACCCTGCCCGCGACAAGCGCATGCACGAGGAAGTGCTGGAGAGCAATCGTTACCCTGCGATGTTCTTCCACCCGGCCCAGATCAAAGGCGCTTTCAAGCCGGGCGACGCCACCCAGCAGTTGCAAGCGCAAGGGTCCTTCAACATCCATGGAGCCGATCATGCTTTGGAAATGCCGGTAAAAGTGGAGACTGCCGGGGATACCGTGACGGCCACTGCGCGGTTCACGGTACCCTACGTGGCGTGGGGAATGAAGAACCCAAGTAAGCTCCTGCTGCGGGTAAGCAAGCAGGTGGAAATTGAAGTGATTGCGAAGGGAACAATCAAACCGGTGGAGTAAGCGCAGGGGAGCAGGTGCGACGGCGAGGGCCGTCGCACCTGAAGAACGTCTTACATGTAGAAGGTCTTGATGGCATCCCAGGCATAAATGCCAACGATCGCGGCGGTTAAAACGCTGGTCACGCCGGTAAACACTTTCAAATAGGGTTGGATTTTGTCCAACTTGCGAATAATCGCGTCATTCTCCTGGTGCTGGCGGGCGGATATGTCGTCCAGAAACAGCTGGTCGTCTTCATAGCGGGTGATGGTTCCTCGATAGAGCAGCAGGCTCAATAAGCACACCGCGAATACGGCCCAAACGATCCACAAAACAGAAATAACGTGCATAATATCCTCCCTGGAGTTCTCCAAATAGTCCCAGATACCGAGCGGGTCCGAATTGCGTGGGCTCGGAGGGTAGGAGGGGCTTACGGCATAAAAATATAGTCCCGGGGAGGGTCGATTGCCCAGGATTTTCTCATTTACCGGCCAGATTCCCGGCAACTTGTCCGGCATTGGGACGCTCTCAGTGAGTTAGCAAAAGGAGCAAGAAAATGAACGGCAAGACGCATCGCAGTCTCTTGGTAATCGCAACTCTTACCGGGTTTGGCTTTCTGGCCGCCTGCAACCCTCCCGCCTCCGATCAGCACCTGCAGGAGCAGGCCGCGCAAGCGACCGAGCAGGCGAAACAGGGATCAAAAGAGGCGCTCGCGGACGCCAAGGTAGCGGCGGCAAATGCTGAGCGGGCAGTGAATGATGTGGCTGCCGGGGTCAAGCAGGGCTTGGACAACAAGACTCCAGCGACCGGGGGAAGCCGCCTTGACCTCAATAGTGCTTCGCAGGCCGATTTAGCGTCTTTGCCGGGCATTTCGCCGGGTAAAGCCAGGCAAATCATCGATCATCGCCCCTATACCTCCTCCCATGACCTGGTGAAGGCCGGGATCCTAACCGAGCGGCAGTTCGAGGACATTGCGGCCCAGGTGACCGTCCGTTAGGGTGAGTCGCCAAACACGAAATAGCATCGAATAAACAGTATCGACCGGAAGGCAATGGGCTTTACTCACCCGCCTTCCGGGGATAAACTATAAGAGACAGATAGCAAACGGAGATAACCAAAAATGTCAAGCGTCGCCGAAGCGGTAACCAACCTCAATCCCGTAGCTATGCCCCTGACGCTCACCCCGCAGGCGGTGACGAAAGTCCACGAGATCATGGCCACCCAGGATCCTCTGCCTGCCGGGCTGCGCATTGGCGTGGTCGGTGGCGGATGCTCCGGATTTCAGTATTCGATGTCTTTTGAGAATCAGGCGGGCATGATGGACAAGGTTTTCAAGTTTGACGACTTGAAAGTCTTTGTTGACGCGACTTCCCTCATGTACCTTAACGGCTGCGTGGTCGATTACGTTGAAACGCTGGAAGCGGCTGGGTTCAAGTTTGATAACCCGGCAGTCAAGAGCACCTGCGGGTGCGGTTCCTCCTTTAACGTCTAAACTCCTCGCTCAGTCTCGAAAAAGGGTCCCGCCAGCCAGCGGGACCCTTTTTGCATTTCCAGACAATTCCAGACAATATTCGCGCTCAAATTTCGTCTTCACTCTAGAACCCCCGATGCCGAGTCTCGACCAGGTAACCGCGGAGCAGAACCAGTGGATCGCGCAGGCGATAGAACGCGACGGATTGCGTCTGCGCAATTACATCCGCAAACAGGTGGCCGACTTTGGGGCTGCAGAAGACATCCTGCAGGAAGTTTTTATGGAATTGGTGGAGGCTTACAGGCTGGTCAAGCCCATAGAGCAGGTAAGCGCCTGGTTATTCCGGGTGGCGAAGAACCGCATCATCGACCGCTTTCGCGGCCGCAAACTGGAGTCGCTCAACGAAGCCAAATATGGCGAGGATGACGACGTGGCTGTTTCGCTGGAAGACCTGTTGCCTTCGCCGGACAAAGGACCGGAAGCCGTCTATGCGCGCGGCGTTCTGCTGGACGAGATAGAAGAAGCGCTCGAGGAGATGCCTCCGGAGCAGCGGCAGGTCTTTATCGCCCATGAATGGGAAGGGGCCAGCTTCAAAGAGTTGGCCGAGGAAACTGGTGTGAGCGTCAACACCCTGTTGTCGCGCAAGCGTTATGCGGTGCTGCATCTGCGCCGCAGGCTGAAATCGATTTATGAAGAGCTTCAAACGAAATGAGGAATATATGAGAAAGAAATGGTTTTTAAAAATACCTGGGATCCTTCTGATAGTAATCGCGGCAGTAGCAATCTTTGGCTACATCGTCGAGCATCTGTGGAACTGGCTGATCCCTGCGATTGTTGGCTGGCGCCCGATTGACTTCTGGCAGGCGATTGGCATTCTGCTGCTGAGCAAGATACTTTTTGGCAGCTTTCGCGGCAGAGGTGGAAATCACTGGCGGCATCGCGTGGGAGAGCGCTGGGAAAAAATGTCTCCCGAAGAAAGGGAAAAGTTCAGCCGCGCGATGCGTGCGCGCTGTGGGTATGGCGATTTTCAACCTGAGGAGCAGAAGATCTGATGCTGGCTACATCTCAAACTCTCGCCGACTTGGAACAGGAGAACGCCAGGCTGCAAAGGCTGGTTGCCGAGCTGCTGGCCAGAAACCAGCAGTTGCGGCAGGCCCTGGAGTTTGCAACCCCTGTGAGACGGCCTATCTCCGGCGTGAGATAGTTGCTGTGTGAAAAAACGACATCTCGCTTACCTCACTGTCACCCTGACCATTGCGGCATTCGCGCAGGCGCCTCAGGACAAGCTGCCAACATGGGCCTACCCAGGCCATTTTTCGGCGAATGCAGGTGGTCCCGAGCAACAACATCTTTCCGGCAGCAAAGCAAGCTATACCAAAAGCGAAATCAACGATCTTTTCGTCGTTCCCGATTGGTATCCCGATGAGCATCCGCCGATGCCTGAGGTGGTCGCTCATGGGCGCAAACCGGATGTGCCCGCCTGCGGCCACTGCCATCTACCGAATGGACAGGGGCGTCCGGAGAACGCGAGTGTTGCCGGCCTGCCTGCGGCCTACATCATTGCCCAGATGGCGGATTTCAAGAATGGACTACGCAAGGGCTCTGACCCGGAAATGTTGTCCGTCACCAATATGGTGAAACTCTCCAAGTCGACCAGCGATGAGGATGTCAAAGCCGCTGCGGCCTATTTCTCCTCGATCAAGCTGAAGCCGTGGATCCGTGTGGTGGAAGTGGACCAGGTGCCAAAGACCAGGCCCGAGGGAGGCATGATGGTTGTGATCGATGGCGGCGCAACTGAGCCGATTGGCGACAGGGTCATCGAGGTATCAGAAAATGTGGAGAAAACGGAGCTCCGGGATCCCACTTCGGGCTTCATCGCCTACGTCCCCAAGGGAAGCCTGGAGAAAGGGAAGGAGCTGGTAACGAGCGGCGGCAATGGAAAGACTATGGCGTGCACTATGTGTCACGGTCCGGATCTGAAGGGGATGGGAAACATTCCTTCGATCGCGGGGCGATCGCCCAGCCAGATGACGCGCCAGATTATCGATTTCCAAACTGGAGCCCGCAATGGCCCGATGGCTCCGATGATGAAAGGCGTAGTCTCCAAGCTAACGCTGGAAGACACCGTAGCCATCACCGCCTACCTGGCCTCCCAAGCACCCTAAGCCGCACAGCAGAGATTCGCGCTGCCAATATTGAGTGGGTGGCCCAAGTCTCAAATGCGAGACCTGGGCCACCCACTCACTGTCTCGGACCTACTCCGTTCGTCTAGCAACAACTCTCTATGGAAGCGTCGCCCTCCCCTTTGTCATCTCGACCGAAGCGAAGCGCAGTGGAGAGATCTCTGTGTGGATACTCTTTCTTGGAAATGTTTTTCGACAGAGCTTAGCTCCTACATCTTTGCTGGCTCGGCGATCGCTCCAACCTTCGGCTTTTTACGGCTGAAGAACTCCAGCGACGACTTCACAATCACATACAGCACAGGAATGAAAATCAGGTTCAGGACGGTAGATAACAACATCCCGCCGACCACCGTAGTGCCCACGGAACGGCGCCCGAGGGCGCCGGCGCCAGTAGCAAAATAAAGCGGCAGCACGCCAAGAATAAACGCGAACGACGTCATCAGAATCGGTCGCAGGCGCAGCTCGGCGGCCTCGATCGCAGCTTCAAGCACCGACTTGCCTTGCCCGCGAATCTGCTCGGCGAACTCCACGATCAGAATCGAGTTCTTCGCCGAAAGTCCAATCAGCATCACCAGTCCGATCTGGCAATACACATCGTTGGCCATACCCCGCAGAGTGACCAGACCCAATGCTCCCAGCACTGCTGTCGGCACTGCCAAAAGAATGATGAAGGGAAGAGCGAAGCTCTCGTACTGCGCAGAGAGCGTCAGATACACAACCAGGAGTCCGAGTCCGAAGATAAGCACAGCCTTACCGCCGGCCTCGATTTCCTCCAGTGATAGTCCTGTCCATTCATAGGCCATTCCCTGGATCATGTTCTTCTTCGCCAAAGCCTCCATGTTGGCCAGGCCTTCCCCTGTGCTGTAGCCGGGAGCTGCCGAGCCATCGATTTCCGCCGCGCGAAAAAGATTGTAATGACTAATCACCTGAGGGCCGGACTGCTGTGCGATGGTCACCAGGTTATCGAGCGTGACCATCTGCCCGGAGTCGGAGCGGACATAGAATTTGCGCAGATCCGCAGGAGTCATGCGCGCGTTCTGCTTCGCCTGCACATAAACCCGGTAAGAGCGGTTGTTGTAATTGAAATCGTTGATGTACGACGAGCCCATGAACACGCTTAACGTCGAACTGATCTGGCTGATCGAAACACCCAGCGCTTTTGCCTTCTCCCGGTTGATCGTGATGAGTAGCTGAGGATCGGTAGCCGTATAGCTGGTGTACAGGTTAATGAGCTTATTGTCTTGACGGCTTGCTCCGACGATCTGGTGAGCGACGCGGTCCAGATCCTGCAGCGTATTGCGACCCAGATCCTGTAGTTCAAAGGCGAATCCGCCGAAGTTGCCCAGGCCCTGAATGGCCGGGGGCTCGAAGATCGCTACCAGGCCGCCAGGTACGCCGAAAAGCTTGGGGGCAAGCGTGTGGAAGACGTCGGCAGCCGAATGGCCTGGCCCCTTTTTCGTGCGCAGGTCGACCGACTTGAGCGGAACAAAGATCAATCCGTAGTTGGACGAACTGCCCCCGCTAAGACTGAATCCCATAACCGCAAAGGTCCCGAACACATCATCGTTTTGGCGGATGATTTTCACCGCCTTGTCCGCAACGTCAGTCGTGTAGGTAAGGGAAGCGCCGGGCGGCGTTTGCACAATGCAGATCAGATAATTCTGATCCTCGGTCGGTAAAAATGCGCTTGGTGTGTGCTGATAAAGATAAACCGTTCCTGCAAGGCCGGCTATGAAGAGCAGCAGAACGACGTAACGCAGCTGCAACACATGCTTGATGGCTTTGCCGTAGAGAACAGTGGTGCCGACGATCGCGCGATCGATCATCCCCAACAAGCCGCGTTTGTGTTTCTCTCCGCGCAGGAAAATCGCCGCCAATGCGGGGGACAGCGTGAGCGCGTTGAACGCGGATATGGCGATGGAGAACGCAATCGTCAGCGAGAACTGCTTGTAGAGAATGCCTGTGGTGCCGGGAAAAAATGAAACCGGGACAAATACGGAAATCAGCACCAGGGAAGTGGCGATGACGGCGCTGGTGACCTCAGCCATGGCGACCGAGGTAGCTGTATGCGGATCGGAGTGGTCCTCATTGATATGGCGCTGCACATTTTCGATCACCACAATGGCATCGTCCACCACCAGGCCAGTGGCGAGGGTGATGCCGAACATGGTCAACGAATTAATGGAAAAGCCAAAGATCTTGATAAAGGCAAACGTCCCGACCAGAGAGACCGGGATGGTGATTGCGGGAATGATCGTTGCTCGCCAGTCGAGCAGAAACAGAAAGATCACCACGATGACGATAATGATCGCTTCGCCCAGCGTGCCCACGACTTCGCGGATAGAGTCGCCCACCACCGTGGTGGTATCAAACGGTATGACGTACGTCATGCCCGGAGGAAAAGACTTAGCCAACTCATCCAACTTGGCTTTGGCCGCGCGGTCCACAGCAAGTGCATTGGCGTTGCTCAGCTGCTGCACGCCCACCCCGACCGCATCGGCGCCGTTGTAGTTCAGATCGGTGGAGTAGGTCTCCGCGCCTAATTCGGCGTACCCCACATCCCGCAAGAGCACGACGCCGCCGGGACTATTCTTCACCACAATCTTGTCAAACTCTGCAGGCTCCGAGAGCCTGCCGATCACACGCACCGGGATCTGGTATTGCTGCTTCTCATCGGAAGGCGGCTGGCCCACCTGGCCGGCGGGAATCTCGACGTTCTGTTCTGCCAGGGCATTGGTAACATCGGTGCTGGTAAGGTTCCGCGCAGCCAGTTTCTCCGGATCAAGCCATAGGCGCATCGCATAGCGGCGCTCGCCGAAGATGACCACATCGCCCACGCCAGGGATGCGCTTGAGAGAGTCCTTCACGTAAACGTCGAGGTAATTGCTGATAAACAGGTCGGAGTAGCGCGCATCTGGAGAATAGAAAGCAGCCGCGAACACGAAGTTGCTGTTGGTCTTGGTAATCGTGATGCCGGTGTTGTTCACCGCGGCCGGCAGACGGCCGGTTGCCGCCGACACGCGATTCTGCACGTCGACCGCAGCGATGTCGAGGCTGTAGCCGGTTTGAAAGGTAGTGAGAATGGAGCTGGTGCCGTCGTTGGAGCTGGTGGAGGAGATGTAGCGCATCCCCTGAACACCGTTGATCTGCTGTTCCAGAGGAATGGTGACTGCCGACTCGACCGTTTGCGCATTGGCGCCCACGTAGTTGCTGGTAACGGTAACCTGCGGCGGTGCCAGCGTCGGGTACAGGGAAATCGGCAATGACGGAATGCAGACTGCTCCGGCAAGGATGATCAGCAGGGCGCAAACCGTAGCAAACACCGGCCGTCGAATAAAGAAATCAACCACGAGAACGCTCCCGGTTCATAAACCTCAAACGCTGTTGCTTTTGGCCTAGCCTAGCGGTTGTACAGGGGCTCCATCCATCAGGAACTGCGTCCCTGACACGATGACCTTGTCCCCATTCTGGAGGCCGCTCAGCACCGCGTAATCGTTGCCTACGGTATCGCCAATGGTGATCGGTCGCTGCTTGGCGAAGTACTTGCCGCCCTGGTTGGTAGCGACGAACACAAAAGTTTGGCCGCCCAGACGAGTGACTGCCAGTACGGGCACAACCGGAATGGACGACGTTGTCCAGATTACGCGCGCCTTAATCTGTTGCAGGTTGCGCAACTTGCCCAAATCTGCGTGGACCGGAGCCTTTACCAGAATCCCCTGAAGTCCGTTGTCTACCTGGGGAGAAATGAAATCGATGGCCGTGCGCTCCAGCACATTTTCCTGGTTGTCGACCACCACGATCGGCAGACCTTTGCGGATCTGTGTGACCCGCTCCGCCGGAATGTAGACGTAGACTTCCAGGTCGCGGTTTTCGTCGACGGTCGTCAGCACCGTCGTAGCGGAGACGTAGTCGCCCAGATGCACAGGGACATCGCCCACGATACCGTCAAAGGGCGCCGCAATGTGGTAATACCCCAATTGCTTTCTCTGACTCTGGGTAGTGGCGGTTGTGGACTCGTAGTCGGCCTGTGAGTTCTTGTACGCCTGTTCTGCCTGGTCGAGAGCGTCGCGGCTGGTGACACCCTGCTCAAAGAGCTTGCGCTGCCGCTCTACTTCAATCTGGTTGTATTGAAATACCGCCAGCTTCTGCTGTTCCGTCGCCTTGGAGGAGGCAACGGTAGCTTCTTGCTTGGCGGGGTCAATTTCCATCAGCACCTGTCCGGAGTGAACGCGGTCGCCGGAGTGAACGTAGATCTTTGTCAGGTTGCCGTCCACCTGCGGTTGGATCGTGGCCGACCGGCGGGACTTGATGGTGGAGACATATTCGTCGTATTGAGGAACAGGAGAAGCCGCGACGGTTGCTGTTTGAACCGGCATCGCTTGCGGCGCCGCTTGCGGAGGTGCCTGCTTGCTGCAAGCTGTGAGTGCCAGCACGGCGAGGGGAAAACAGTATTTGATCCAGATGGTAGGCCTTCTCACAGGAAAATCCTCAAATGCAAAGAATGCTGCCGAAGCGCTCAACGTCGCTTCGCAGCTCGTAGCGTTACTAGGGGCTCTCCTGATGGAGGAGCCGGAGAGATTAACTCTAACAGTGCCCGTTGGATGTGACTGCGGCGGCGGTTGCTTCAGAAATTTTACTGCGTTGCTCGAAGGGGGGCTTCATTCCATTTCTAAAATGATTTTGCCCGTATGCTGTCCCGTTTCCATCCAACGATGGGCTTCGGCTGCCTGCTCCATCGGAAAGGCGCGATCAACGATCGGTCGAAGCTGTCCACTAGTGAACAGTGGCCACACTTCCTTCTCAACGCCGCGCGCCAGCGAAGACTTCTCCTCCACTGAGCGTGAGCGGAGGGTTGACCCTGTAATGAGCACACGTTTCATCATCACGGCGCGTAGATCCGTCGTTACCTGGTTGCCGTGCGAAGTAGCGATGTGCACCAGCCGTCCGCCGGTGGCGAGCAGATTCATATGCCTGGGAAAGTAGTCGCCGGCCACCATATCAAGGATGGCATCGATCCCGTGAGGTTGGGACCAGTGGGCCAGCTCCGCCGCCCAATCCTGGGTACGGTAGTTGGCGGCGACTTCGGCGCCGAGGCTAAGGCAAAAACTGCACTTCTCGTCGGATCCGGCGGTGGTGGCGACCCGGGCGCCGAAGGCCTTAGCCATCTGGATGGCCGTGGTGCCAATGCCGCTCGAGCCCCCTTGTACCAGGAAAAGATCGCCAGGGAAGAGGCGGCGCGGGTCGAAGAGATTCGCCCAAACCGTGATCGTTGCCTCGGGAAGTCCCGCTGCGTCGCGAATCGATACACCCGTTGGCACGGTCATGCATTGGCCCTCAGGGACAGCGCAATATTCGGCATAGCCGCCGCCGGCGAGCAGGGCACACACGGCATCGCCCGCCTGCCAGCGGGAGGTAGTCCCAGGGCCAAAGTCTGCAATGTACCCTGACACCTCCATGCCGAGGATGGCGGAAGCGCCGGGCGGAGGTGGATAGTGGCCTTGCCGCTGAAGCAGGTCAGCTCGATTGATTCCTGCTGCCACCGTGCGGATCAGCACCTCACCGTGACCGGGCCGGGGGACCGGCCTCGTGGCGAGCTGGAGCACCTCTGGTCCGCCCGAAGCGGTTATATCGATGGAGCGCATGGATTGAGGGATGGCGGTCATGGCAAATTGACTTCTTTTGCGGCAGCGAACCCACGCAGGGCAAAGGGATTGAAATCGGTCCGGGTATCGAAAGCGTCCACGCCTTCCCGCCTCTTGAGCCACGCGACCCCGGCGTAGGTGAGTGGTGTCGCCAGCGTCTCATAGACCACCTTGATCAGGTAGGACGAAAGAATGAGGCGGATCAGGGTAGGCCGGGAGACTTGCCCAGCGAAGGAGATGACCATGACAAGAAGGGTGTCAAAGCCCTGGCCGACGATGGTGGATCCGATGGTGCGGGTCCAGAGCCATCGTCCGCGGGTCAGCACTTTGAGGCGGGCCAGAACGAAGGCATTGGCGAACTCGCCGACCCAGTAGGCGATCAGGCTAGCGGCCACAAAGCGCGGCACCAGGCCGAAGACGGCCTCGAAGGCGGCTTGGTTATGCCAGCCCGGGTCGGCAGGCAGAGCCACGGCCATGGCGCCTGCGGCGCTGAGCAGCGCGGAAGCGAAGAATCCGATCCAGATGGCGCGACGCGACGCCTGATAGCCATAAACCTCGGTGAAAACGTCACCAAATATATAGGTGATAGGGAAGAGCAGTTCGGCGCCGCTGATGGTGAGCGGGCCCAGGCGGCAAACCTTTTGGGCGACGAGGTTTGACACCAGCAGGACAACAACGAAGATGAGCACCAGGGTATCGAGGAATCTGTAGCGAGGCATGAGGAGTCTGTTTTAGCGTACAACGGGGCAAGGAATAGAGGAAAAGGGGACTGAAAACGACGCAGCGGGCGCGCAGAAGCCGCTTTGACACGTGTTTTCCGAGTTGCTACAGTTGAAGCTGGTCGACTCCGGCCGGCCCGAAGCTACGGGCCAAGCAACGTCCCCGTCGTCTAGCCCGGCCTAGGACACCGCCCTTTCACGGCGATAACACGGGTTCAAATCCCGTCGGGGACGCCAAATTCAGACAAAGACTTAGCTCAGGTTTCGCCATCCATTCGTGGGTGCGAAAGAGACACCGTTCGGCGCCCCTTTTGCACCCCTTACAGCGCGGATGAGCTTTAAGAATCACAGGGTCAACGGATCGGCGTGAGCGCTAGCTTCTGCGACCTGCGAAGGGAACACGAGCGACAAAACTGCTGCCTGAGCTTCATGCTTGGCCGGCGTCACGGCTTGGGTGTAGACGTTCAGTGTCGAGCGCAGGGAGGAATGCCTCATCAGCTCCTGCATGACTTTGAATTCAGCACCGACACTTCGTAAGAGAGTGGAATACGTGTGGCGGAACGTGTGCCATCCAATTCTCTCCTGGATGCCGATCCTTTCAGCGGCTGGTATTACGTACTTCCGCAATATTGCTTGGCCCCACAGGGGCTTTCGTCCGCGATGTTGGCGGGAGGCGAAGACCCAATCCTCCGGCTTGCCGTAGGAGCAGGTTTGTCTCCAGAGCGTGAGCGCGCCAGTTAGGATGGGATGGACTGGCACCGGCTTCTGTGACGCCTCGGTCTTGCATTTACCCACTACACCGTAGGCAATTGCCCGGGTTACGTTCATCGTGCCCTGAGCGAAGTCAACGTCGCCCCACTTGAGGGCGAATAATTCGCTCTGTCGCAAGCCGGTTGACGCCGCCAGGAGAACCAGCGTTCTCTCTCGAAGCGCGAGACTATCTAAAAGTGACTTGATCTCAGCAGGCGTGAGAACGTTCGGTGCCTTCCGCCTCTTCGCGCTTTGTCGAACCAACGAAATCGGATTGCGGTCGAAAAAGTCATGCCGGCAGGCGTGATTGAAAACAACAGACATCAGGTTTCGAATCTTCGCGCAAGTGCTTCTGGCAAGCGGTAGGCTGCGTAGCCACGCCTCCACTTCCACCGTTCGCACATCGGCGAGTTCATAATCCTTCCAGCGCGGAATGATCCACTTGTTCAAATAGAAGATGTAGTTTCTTCTCGTCGAATGACTGCGAAACGCGTCACTCTGAGATAGCTCGCGATGCTGAAAATGCTCGCAAAGCTCCGCGATTGTCATGGGCGGAGCTGGCCGGGAAACAAGGGATTTTGGCCTTGCAGTGATTCTGGCCGCTAGCTGTTGAGCCGCAGCAGCGTCGGAATATTGCTCGATCGTTCCGATCACCCGCTTCCGATAAACACGCCTTCCATCTCCACCCTTTTCTGACCACCTGAACAGCCAAACATCCGGACCATTCTTTCGCTCTACCCTCAACAAGCTTCCTCGCTGCATGGATAAACCTCTCCGCCGCAGTTGCGGTCGGAGAAAATTCTCCATGGATGAGGTATCCCTTCGCCAGTGAAAGAAAGGGCAGGGAATTGATTCCTCCTTACCCCTGCTGGTGTGTCGCTTTGCGCGGGCGATTACTCCAAGAGAAGACTCGCGTCACGCTAAATGACGGAAGATCGACCGGCAACGAGTTCACGAAGAGCTATCACGCTCCGACTTAGACCTTGCGCGTCGAGTTCGGCGAGGTACTGGTCGGCCGGCTTTACGGGATTCGTGAGACTGGCGCGATGGTTCCGCGCTGCCTCGATTACTAGGTCCGGGAAGGTCTCCAAGAGCGTCAAAACGAAATCATCGGGATGTTGCGCTTCGATGCTGAACTTTCCGAGAGCCTGACTCGGAAAGTCTCCAAGATTGAGGGTGACTATCACGCTTGCGTCGCAACGAATCGCGGCGGCGAGGACGTGCCGATCGTCACGATCCGGCAGCTCAATCATGTCGATCAGAGGATCGTATCCAGTCACCAGCGCGTTCGGTAGTGCTTTGTCCATCAGGTGCCGAGTACGTTCCAGTTTCTCGCGTGTGAGGTCAGGGCGATTCTTGAGGAGATTGCGCATCCATTCCTCGTGAACATCGGCAGACCAATGTGCACGGAAACTGCCTGTCAATGCGAGGTGCATCAGGAAGTTGCGCAATCCGGAAGGGTAGAGAACATTTGCGTCGAAGAAGGCCCCGAAAGTCGCCACGAATCAGATCCCGATCTCCTGGTCGTAAGCAGCCAGTTCATGGAGTGCTGCGAGACGTTCGGCATGGAGCCGCCGCTTGTAGGCGACCACGGACTCGAAGCGGACCCGGCGATGCGTTCCAATCTTCCTGAATTCCATCTTGCCTTCGTCGAGCAACTGAATGAGAGAGGGCCGCGAAATGCTCAGCATGTCGGCTGCTTCCTGTGTGGTCAATTCCGCGTGAACGGGAATCACGGTGACGGTGTTTCCACGGCCCATTTCGTCGAGGATTCCGACCAGCATCTTTACAGCAGAAGCGGGGATGACGAGCGTCTCATCTTCCGGGGCGCCTACCACCCGGAGTCGTAGGGGGGTCTTCGAGCGCAGCCGAGAGGACAGGACACGACTGGTTTCCTCGGCCTGTTTGGCCTCGGTCTGCGTGGGTAAAGTGTTGGTCAGCAGGGTGTCAGGCACAATTTTTACCTCACCTGATTGTGTCACTTATTCGAAGCGAGCGCAACCAATCGAAGCATTCGATGTCGCGGACACTTGCGGAGCTTGGTTTGGCCTTGTGGCGCGGCTTGCACGGCGGGAAAATACAGGGATGAATTCGGAAACACGTGACGCACTGGTGCAAATCGAGATTGATCGGGAACAGCAGCGCATTGAGGAGCGGAAGCAGGGTGTTGAAGATTACCTGTTTGAAGTTCACCTTCGGGAGCGCTTGGGGTTGCCACCCCTTCCACCGCAGAACGCTCCCGCCTGAGCCCGGTGCTGGTCTGTCTGCTAGGCTCTCTGGCATGGCAGAAAATGTCTTGTATCTTGCCGTCCTCCCGTTCCTCGCCATCCCGAAGTATGGCCCGTGGGAAATCATGGTGCCTGACGACGGCGGCAACATCATCCAGGAATACAAGGGTCCGCCCTCGGATTACTACTGAGTCTACGACCACCTCAAGGACAGAGATGCGAACGGTATTGATTAGGGGCGGAGCGAGCGGCATGGGACTCGCCATGGCACGCCGATTCATCGCCTTGTACTCGGCGACGTAGCTCAGGGCATGCTCGACGATGCCGTAGTATCGCTCGGCGCCGACAACGCAGGCGTCGTCGGCATCGCTACACGCACTCTCTGCACTAGTCGCCAATAACGATGCGTCTTGCCGTCTTTCTTCCGCGTGGTGTATCGCAAGTACATGTGCCGTATCACAAGCGATTGGGCGACAAAAGCCAATGACCAAAGTCGGCACTACACGCCGCTTTCAGCCCAAAAAAACCACGCAAGTGCATGTTCCGATTAAACGCCGCTCGCCCAAAACGGCGCCAACCGACGGCTAACTGCTCAAGTAATGACATGGACTCCCCCTGCTCCTACGGCATCGGTTGTGCCAGATTGAGAGTGTGTAGGCACTCAATCACGGAGCAGGAGGAGTTTGGTATGAAGATTACAGAGTTGGGTTGGATATCGCGAAGCAGGTGTGATCTACCTGATTTTTTGTACCAGTTTCAAAGAGAGAGTTTATATCACAGCCATAAGCTGCGAATTTGGATTTGGCACCCATGGCTTACAGGCCGCGGGGGCAGGACTCGTGTGCTCCATCATTGATGTCGGTTGGCGACTTCACCGGCTTCATAAACCACGCGCCCACCGACCACGGTTTGCAGGACCTTGATGTTCGCGATCTGCTCGGCGGGGACATCGAAGAAATTGCGGTCGAGCACGATGAAATCGGCGAGCTTACCCGTTTCGAGCGAGCCTACGTTGGCGTCCTCATGCAACTCATAGGCAGCGTTGATCGTCATCGTCCGCAAAGCCTGTTTGCGAGTGAGACCGCTGTCCTCGCTCAGGCGCCCCGCGTATTGCTTGCCGGCGTCCGGAGAATTGGTGCGTGTGACGCCGACCTTCAGCGCGAACCATTCGTCGAGCCGATCCACCGGCCAGTCGCTGCCGTAGGCGATGCGCGTGCCGGCTGCGGCCAATACACCCGCTGGCTCCATGTACTTGAAACGTGCCGGGCCCAGATAGTCCCGCGCGCCGTCAACGGTATCGGGTGCAGGCTTTTCCCACTGCAAGGACAGCACGGGAATCGCATCCAACGATGCGTAGCGCGAGAAGTCCGCCGGATCGACGATTTCGTCGTGCGCGATCGCTGCACGAATGTTGTCGCCCGAGAATCCAGCCTTGCGCAATGCTTCGATGGCATTCAGCGCTTCGCGGACCGCGCGATCACCGTCGGCATGCATGTGCGGCTCGAACCCGGCTTTGGCTGCCGCGATCACCAACGCGTTGAGCACCGATGCGGGGAAATATACGTCCGGTCCGCGGTTCTTACCCGGTGCCCAGTACGGGCTTGTCACGGTGCCTTGATTCACGAAATAGGGGGATAGCATCGCACCGGTTTGCGCCGGCGCGGTGATGACCCCATCCAAAAAGAGTTTGACGTTGTGCACGCTCAAGTGCGGTTCAGGGACAAGTGGCCCCTGATCATATTGCTTCGCCATCGACTGCAGGTATGCCACTGCCTTCTGCGGATCCTTCCCCTCGGGTGGTCGGACGAGCACAGCGAAATGTGCGCGCAGCGTCAGTTTGCCATCCTTCTCCGCCCCGGCGAATGCGGCGAGCGTCGCAGACGAAGCAGCCGCGTCCAAAAACCCGGTAACGCCCTGAGCGCGCAGCGCATCTAGGGCCGTCTCCGCTGCGTTGATGTCCTCGGCAGGCGTCGATGGCGGAACGACGGTCTCTACTAATTGGTACGCGGCATCCTCGAGGATGCCCGATGGCTTCCCGGATGCATCGTGGGCGATCCTTCCGCCCTGCGGATTGGGTGTGCTCGCTGTGACGTGTGCAAGTTCCAGAGCCCGCGAATTGGCGAGGCCTGTGTGGCCGAAAGACGAGAGAACAAAGATGGGCCGCCGGGTATGCAGCGAGTCCAACACCGCGCTGTTGGTCACGGTTCCGGCCGGTAGCATCGCCTCCTGAAACCAGTTCACGACCTCGAGCCAACCATTCGGCTCTTGGTCTTTGGACTGGTCCAGGCACTGTTGGACCTTCGCCTGCATTTGCGCGATGGTGAGCCGCTCGTAATTCAGGTTGCACTTCAACAGCACGGTGCCGCCGGCGAGCGGGTGCATGTGACCGTCGATGAGTCCCGGCATGAGCATTCGCCCTTGCAGATCCGTGACTTTAGTATCCTTTCCGATGAATGACTTCAGACCCGTATCGCTGCCCACGTACACGATTTTCCCATCACGCACGGCCAAAGCCTGTTGCACGCTGTCCTTGGCATCCACCGTATAGACATAGCCGCTGCGATATACGGCGTCGGCAGGCACGGTCGGTTCGTGTGTTTCGGGATTCTTGACCACGATGCCGTTGAGTGGATCGGGCGTATCTTTCGTTATGCCGGCCAGCAATGCCTTGCTGTTCGCCCATGAAGTGTGCCCGTCATAAGCAGTCAATAAGACCGGGCGATCGGGCAGATCTTCGTCCAAGTATCTTTTGTCCGGCAGAGCTTCTTTTCCGAACACTGGATACATCCAGCCAAATCCCTCGACAAAGGGTGTCCCTGGATGTGCAGCCGCATACTCCTTAACGCGCTTCTGAATCTCGGGAATGCTTTGGGCATCGTCCAACTTGACGTGCTGCAAACTGAAGGAATCACCCGTGAAATGGACGTGCGTGTCCACGAAACCAGGAAAGACCAAGTGACCTTTCGCATCGATGACCTGGGTGGAAGTACCGCGATAGCTTTCCACCTGTTTGTCTGAACCGACGGCGATGATCTTGCCGCCGCGAATGGCCAGGGCTTGCTCCCACGGCTGCTTGGCATTGACGGTATAGATCTCGCCATGCAGCACGACTAGATCAGCCGGAGAGGCGAGCCCCTGGGAAACTCCGCGGCCCGCGGAAATACACAGCGACAGGAACACTAGGCAGATTCTCATTTTCATCAATCAGCTCCCTCCGGGATGACTCTGTATGTTGAACGAAATGCAGTACGCGGATCTACTCCAGCTTGCTACCTTTCGGCAATTCGTCTCGGGAATATCACCGGACGTTAACCTACCGAATACGTGAAAACGTGTTTATACGTGGCGAGATACATGAGCACCACGGTGTCCGACACCCCGTGAAGAACGCGAATCTTTTCATTCGTCACCCGCAGTAAATGCTCGTGACTCTCGCAAACCAGTTCGGCGATCACGTCGAACGCACCCGCCGTTGCGACGACGTAAATCGATTCCGCAAGGGCACTGATCGCCTTGGCCACCTTGCGTGAATCAGCGGTGGTTTTTATGCCCACCATGGCCATGAACTTCGAACCGAGTTGAATGGGATCCGTCACCGCGGCAATCTGCATGACCCGACGCTTCAAGAGTCGCTGGACTCGCTGCCGGGCCGCCGCTTCCGAAAGACCCACCTTCGGTCCCAGTTTGCTATACGGTAGGCGACCATCTTTCTGCAGCTCTCGAATGATCGCTATATCGGTGGCATCAAGTGCGCGCTTGCCGCGAATAACCTGGCCACCATCTGGTTTTTGCATTGTCGTCATTGACTGTCGACCCCGTTCGATACTCGCCATCCCGTTCCGCGCATCTGATAAAGCATTCAATTTGGCGCTTCTTCCATGGAGCACATAGCTACGACAAACTATACGGAATCCGTTGTTGTTTCTTTGAAAAACAACTGATACGGTTGAACTTTAGACTCGACACCCAGTGATGTCAACGCTTTCATTTTCGATGTTCCGAGCAAGGTAGAAGTCCCATGGCATTCGTCGCCGATTCGAGGTAGCCGTGTCATTTTCAGCCAACGGGAATACCCACCCTCGATTGGACAGAGCGCGGCTGCGGCGCCTCACGGCGAGGGAACTGGAACAGTTCGCAGCGCTTCATCCCAGGTCGCGGGCATTACACGAACGCGCTTCGGGCTCGATGGTGGGGGGAGTCCCCATGCCCTGGATGGCGCGCTGGCCGGGCGGATTTCCGCTCTATGTCAAACATGCCGCCGGCGCGCATTTAGTCGACGTGGACGATCATGCCTATGTTGATCTCTGTCTCGGTGATACGGGGGCGATGGGTGGTCACAGCCCGCCCGCCGTAGTAGACGCCGTACAATCGCAACTCGGTCGCGGCATCACGACGATGCTACCGACGGAAGACAGCATACGGGCGGCGGAAGAACTCGCCCGCCGGTTTCGGGTGGACCACTGGCAGTTTACGCTGTCGGCGACCGACGCCAACCGCTGCGCATTGCGCCTGGCGCGGCAGATTACGGGACGCAAGAAGATCCTGGTATTTAGCTACTGCTATCATGGGACTGTCGATGAAGCGTTCGCCGTGCGCGACACTCACGGGCAAACACGCCCTCGCGAGGGCAATGTCGGGCCTGCGGTTGATCCCGCCACCACGACTCGCGCCATTGAATTCAACGATGTCATGCAGCTTGAGCACGCGCTTGCCGACGAGTCGATTGCTTGCGTCCTGACCGAGCCCGCTATGACCAATATGGGCATCGTGTTGCCGATAGCGGGCTACCACGACGCGCTGAGAACGATCAGCAGACGGCACGGAACCCTGCTCATTATGGATGAGACGCACACGTTCTCAATGGGCGCTGGTGGCTGCACCCAGGCCTGGGGCTTGGATCCGGATATTGTGACCATCGGCAAATCCATTGGCGGAGGTATTCCAAGCGGCGCTCTCGGCATGAGTGCCCGCGTCGTGCGGGATCTGAGTTTGCAGCAAGGGGTCGACTACGAAGATACAGGCGGCGTTGGCGGAACCTTGGCCGGCAACGCGATTTCGGCTGCGGCGATGTGCGCAACACTCGAACAGGTACTAACGGCCGAAGCCTTTGACCGGATGATTCCGCTTGCCAGTGATTTGCATCGCTCAATCCAGCGACTAATTGAATCGCACCAGCTACCCTGGAATGTGGTCCAACTCGGATGCCGTGTGGAGTACGGATTTCGGCCGAAGCCCGCGCAAAACGGTACGGAAGCGCATGCTTCCGCCGATCGCGAACTGGAATCTTACTTGCACCTATACCTGCTTAACCGCGGCGTATTGATCACACCGTTCCACAACATGGTGCTCATGTCGCCCACGACCACCTTGGATGATGTGACCCTTCACGACCGGCTCTTCACGGCTGCCATCGATGAACTGATGGCGGCGGTTTAGCGCCAACACAAATATTTTCAATTGGTCTAGTGAGCATACAAGAGCGTTTCCGGATAGGGGTCGCCACAGACTACATTCACTTGCTTGGCCGTCTAATGCGATCGGATCTCGCCGCGGGGGTATATGTCGTCCGAGATCCAGTGCCGCCGGAGTTACTGGACGATCTGACGTTCGCCGCGCACCTGGTAGCGGACGCGCGTCGGGAGGTAGTCCCGGGACAGGCGAAGTTACCCCTGTCAACACTCCACGAAAGCAAACTGATCTTCGACACTTGATGCCGGACGCAAATGGAAGCAACGGCCACAGCCGTAGTAACCAAACGGCCGTTCGCGCCGGTTACCAGAAAAAATCACCATCGCTCAGTCTTGGCATCGCCCAAATTTCATACTATTGTGGTTGCAGGATCTGATACGTCGGTGCCGTCCTAGCGGCACTGCCTGGTTGCACCGAACCGCTGCGCCCGTGCTGCCGCCACTCGCTACAGAACGAATATAGGAGTGCTTTTAGCGCTTACAGCTGCGTGCCTTTTCCGCAAGCGTAAGCCAAGGTTGCAACCGAACTGACTTACCACGCTTTCCACGCACACTTCCTTCGCTCGTCGAAAGGCGTTCGGAGTTTAACGGTCAGCTGCGTCACAAACCGGGGTGTGCCCAGGCATATTCCCGCGATATACGCTCTTTGACAATTCGATATAGCGTATGCTCGCCCCGGCGCGCATTACAGGGGACAGGATAGCTATCCCGCCCCCTCCTGCACTTTTCATGAATTCTGGCTTATGCTGCATTTCCCGAAATTTGACCAAACCAGACCGGGAGGCGGGTTCGAATCCCGTCGGGGACGCCAAATTGCAACAACAACTTCGCTCGAATTCGCAGCCTAGCGCTATTTTTGGGGACTCTGTGGGGACGATCACAGTCGAGATTTCTGATGCCAGTGCAATTCCGGATGCGCAAGGATTTGCCTGAACAAGAATAAGCCGATCAGTGCCCCTGGAACACGAACCGGTCGAGCCTGATCAATTTTGCAATAGCCCATTGCAAAATTGGATTTTGAACACTCGCCGAACCCTTTGGGTCGGAACCGCGCCTGCGCAACGGGATGAAAGGACCTCGTAAAGTGTTGAGGCCATTGCACTGGTGATAGCAGTGATGTCCGGCATTTAATCAAATGCCGGAATGGCCGTCGCCGATCACCTGAGGGCGGCAAGCGCACAGGGTTGCTGAAGTCGCGCCCCGCGACTTTTTTTGGGGACCGCTTGCGGCCGAGCCAAAACCGGCATGGCAGCGCCCTTGCGCGCGGCAGGAGCGGAGCTCCTCAGCGGAGGGCACCTAGGGAGCCGCTCCGGTTCATTAATCTTCGCGGACACTTGCGGAGCAGTTGAGCTGTTCCTTAAGGTTGCTGGGATTCGTTCCGATGCATTCTGATTCTCAGCACTGCCTTAATGTTGCGATTTGACCTGTTACTTTCACGGCGATAACACGGGTTCAAATCCCGCCGGGGACGCCAACAAAACAAAAGACTTAGCTGAAATCCCCAGTTTTACCTGAGGAGCATTTTGTGGAGCAGTTAAGCCATCATCTTGGCCTCCAGTGCGGGTTTCTCCGACCGCACCATCTCCACCACTTTCTGCTGTGCTGCCCGTTTCGCGGGCACCTGCGCTTGCGCGTATCTGTTTCTACTCGGGCAGGCCGGGCCACTTCTTTTCCGGATTCGCGGCCGATGGTCCGTGGTCGTTCTCACTGTCCAGTCCCGCGCCCCGTCCATGGTCGGGAGAAAAGATCAGAGTTGTGTGACCGCGGTATTCGGGCATAGATTGCACCGTCTCCCAAAGGACGCGGACATACTCATCGGCCCGATGCGCGGCGTTGAGATATTCGGTGTAATTCCCCTCATGTGCCCAATCATCCGTGTCTCCAAGCGAGACGTACAGCACCCGCGGCTTCTGAGACTTGACATATTCAAGCGCGGTATAAAACGGGATAGGATCGAAGGGTTCCTCCTCCCCGATGCGCGGTTTCTCAGTCGTTTCATGATTCAGAAGGTCAAGACGAGGCGTCATCGGCATCGTCGTGAGCGGTTCGTAGCCGGCATTGACGAGCAGATGAGAGCGCTGCGCGTTGAGGATGTACGGCATGACGTCCCAGGCGGCAAAGGCGGCAATGCGGCAATGCGGCCGCGAAATGCATCTTTCTGGTTCAGCCACTCTAGGACGGTCTGATTTGGATTCCATACTTTGTCGTTGCTGTTCACACGAGGATCTGCGATGCCGCAGAACGTCTCGCTATAGCCTGGGTAGGAGAAATTCAGGGTGTTGGTGACATGCGCGTCGGAGCCCTTTTCTAGGTTCCCGTATATCTTGTCCCTGCCTGGCGGCCACTGTCCACAGAAAGGGCATCAGAGCGACGCGGCGGTCGGTCACAGAATCACGCCAGTAGGCTTTCTTGAGCGCGTTGACATCCTTCACCTTGCCGTGTTCCAGGTTCATAAGCGCCGGGTCTGCGCCGTTGAAGACCTCTTACCAGCGAAGTCCATCTGTCATGACAAAGATAATGTTCTTGGTCTGCCGGGTTTGCGCTTGGGTGAGAACGGAAGTCGCGATGCAGCAGAACACAAGAGCGAAGAACGAGCAGGGTGAAATTTTATTCATGGTTTTTCTCGTGGCATTTTCCGGCGATTCAGCCGCACAATTCGATTCCGTTCTTAACAGGTGGTTGCGAAGGCAGCACTCACACCGGCGGGTGACGGCCATCGTGAAAGCACCCCAGAAGTTAACGCGGGCGGCGCCCCTCACAACGCTTGCCCCGCCAGTATGTGCCGCCAATCCGCCAAGAGCAGCCAAGAATATCAAGGATGCTCCAGAGACAAGAAACATCAGAAGATCACTGCAACCGTACAAGAGGGATTTGTGACCCTAGAAGGCATGGTCGAGTGGAATTACCAGAAGACATCCGCAGTAGATTGCGCCGAGAGGGTTCACGGTGTACTGGGTGTTATCAACTTGATCAGCGTCAAGCCGCCGGTAACGGCCACATCCGTCAAAAATGACATCGAAGCTGCTTTGCGTCGTGACTGAAGGAATAGATCATCGAAAAGTATCGTAAATGCACATCGCCATGGGCATCGACAAGCCGGAGATTCGCACTTGGAAAGTGGCCGGCTTTCAACACCTCGCTAGATTGGGTTTCCCACTAACTGGATGCCTCAAAGAAGTGGGCTATCTTCTTGCCTGCTTTTTCCGTGTAATACACCGTGACGTGGGCAGACTTCTCGCTACCTTTTCCGATATCCTTGCCTTCGTCGACAGCTGCATGGTCGGTCAGGCGGAAGGTGGTCTTGGTCCCATCTGCGGCCTTGAGCACTAATTTCTTTTCGCCCCGATTAAGCTCGGCGATGGTCCCCGCGGAGGTCTTGAGGCCGTCCTCGCCTACGCGGTCGATCTCCTGCACTGTGTCCTTGCCGCCCGCAACGGTATAGTGGGCGACGACCTTCGTGCCCTCTCCAATTTTGGAGACGCCGTGAATCGTTGCCTGGCCAGTGCCTTCGGCACCATAGACGACAGTCCAACCCACATACTGGAATGAATGATCGGCTCCATCGCTCGTTTCAACTACGATCGTCTTGGTAGAGGCATCGACTTTCTTGACAGTTCCCTCAACCGCACTGACAACGTCCTGTGCCGCGCAAAGAGACAACGAACCCACAACGAAAAATACGATCCCGCAGATCTTTAGCTTCCGCATGCTTCCTCCGCCCTCGAAACGAAGAGCGATTCCACAACAGAGATTAAGCTTTGTTTACCCATAGATATGTGACGGATATCACGTGCAAACTTCTTGGGCGAATCTTGTTGCTCTGGCAAATCTCACCGGTTTCGATTACCCAGGACTACCAGCCGGCCGAAGTCGAGGTTGACTATCTCGCAATGTGGTCGGCCCCATTGCTGCTTCCCGCGTCGACTGCCGGATCGAGTCAAGTGATCTCTTGGGTGGAAGGGATGTGTTCTAGATCACAGCCAATACGCCGATTCGTATTGAATCCCTCTTTGTAGGACAGTTCTTGTTCAACCACGACCCTCGTGGCAACATGTGCGCCGCGAAATTCAACGCAGGAGCGTATATCTGTATGGCATCAACCGAGTATCTGGAACAGCAAGCGCCTGTCTCTGCTAGGCCGCGAGCTGGCTGCGAGGAAGCTCTGCTCGAGCTCGTTCGTAATCACCTTCCCCCGCTACGTTCGGAGGGCTGGTCACAGAGCGGCCCTCTATCTGATGCGCTCTACAGACGGAACCATCGTCGAAGTCTTTGAGTCGGTGTCCCAGGAGGCTATCGCTGGTGCTCACCACAACCCGGCCGTTCTAGAGCTTTGGAAACGTTTCGAGGCCGTTCGTTCATATGAGACGCCGGCCAACCTGCCGAAATTCCAGAAGATGTTCTCTCACTTCGAGCCGATTTAGAGAACAGAAGTCCAATTTCGCGCCTGCAAAACTGCTCCGGCCGAAAACCCTGTAGCGGTTCCGCGTTCGGCCGCCCGTTTTCCGGGTATTTTCGGCTGAGGTTCCCGCCTGACTGCAGAGGATCCTTTTCGGCAAGCAGAGATTCATCATAACCAGTTGCTTGGCCGCAGAGGTCGATTCCGGCCACCACGTGAACCGTCCTTTGGAGAGGCGCTTCTGCGCAAGGTAGTATCCCTGACCGTCATAGCAGAGGAGACGAATGGGCAATGCGCTTTTGCTATTCAATATCAGCCGACCTCGATGGCTGATTGAACTTAGCAACATGACTCAGACGGCGTCACCCACCCTTGTCGAAGACTCACGGTGCCTTCGGATCTGGCGAACCGCCCAGAAAGGATCCTGGAGAAGCCGAGTCATACGGGTACCTTCTATTGCTGCGTATTGCGGCTGAGACGTTAAAGCAGAGTGTGCATCAACGCCGTCATGGGTCGCGGAGCCACAAAGTTTGTCCGATCGTGTCGGCACACGGTCTGGATAGCGGAGCGTGCCGTCAGCAGGCCTGATGGCAGCCCCCCTCCCGGCATAACCCACTGGCCCACCATTAGGAACTGCCGCAAACCAGGTAGGGTGTTTGGCAATTGCCGGTAACCGGTAGTGGGTGTCAGGAGCCAGCCTTCCATGCTTCCCTTCCAATTGCCTGTATAGCGGATGACAGTCGCAGGTGTTGAGACGTCGATCACCTCGACCACCTGACGGACCTCAGGCACACTTTTTTCGAGGATTGCGATGACGGCTTCGGCGATGCGATGCTTCTCCGCCCGATAGCCTGCGGAATCCTGATGCTGCAGTTGCACCCAATATTCGAAATTCCGCGTTGGCAAAAAGCAAGTGACCACCGTCTTGCCGGTTGGAGCGAACGTCGGGTCGAAGTGAAAGAAGCGGAATGAGACCTGCCGAAGTTGTGTATGGGGGTCCACTTGGAGCGGCGTGTCGAGCAGCCGAGTTACAAATCCAGGCTGCTGGGATAGATCGATTGCGACTCCAAGCGAGACTTGCAGATAGGAAGGAAAAGTTTCGAACTCCCCATAAATCTCCTCGTTGGCCTTGTCCGTGTACTTGCCACCAAGCAGATCGTGGATAGTGGCATGGCCATCGGCAGCGGAGATCACCCAATCCGCGGCGATGGTTTCCCCGCCCACCAACTGCACTCCTACAGCGGTGTCCCTCTCTACCAGAATGCTTTCAACTCTGGCTCCGAAACGCAGCCGACCGCCCAAGCTGCTGAGCTTGTCTGCGATACCTTTAATCACAGCCTGCGAACCGCCGATTGGATAGCCCGCATCACCCCCATTCGTCCACGCCAGAGAAAAGAAAAGAGCGAGAGCTGACAGCTGGCCCATGTCGCCTTCCCCAAAGAAACTCTTTATCAGTGGATCCGTGAACTTGTAGCCGTACTCCTTGCTGCTCATGCTGGACAACTCGTGCAGCAGCGGCACGTATGGTAGGTCACGCAGGTAGGTCAACCAATTGCCGCCCCAGCCCTCGGTGGGGTCGGGCATCTTGAATTTGGAAAGACTTCGAATAGCCGAAGCGAAATTGCGGATCTCTGCCGCGTCCTGTGGCGCCCGCCTCAACATTTCCTTCTCGAGGCGGTCGACGTTGGAGTAGATGCTCAGACGTTCCCCGTGTTCGGTTTCCAGCCGCACGAACTCCTCCGGATACACGAATGTCAACTTGTCGATGTCGAACACCTCTAGCCATCGCGAATACATATCCCCATCTGGATTGGAGCCGAACAACCAATGCAAACAGGTCTCAAATGTGTAGTCGCCCCTGTGCCAGCTCGTTGCCAACCCTCCCGCAGAGTCGTGCATCTCGAGGACTTCAGCCTGATAGCCACATCTTTGTGCATAGACTGCCGCGCAAAGTCCCGCGATGCCGCCGCCAATGATGATGATCTTTCCAGAGTCATGCTTCATATGAGTGAACTCCATCCCGTGTGCGGCGTGCTATTTAACCATCAGCCGATCGATTCGGGCTACAAACGTGCCGAGCTCAGCACATTCCCAACAAATCTTCTTATGTTGACCAACAGATCGGGTACTGCACTTTGCCTTTACAGCCATGGTAAGGTGTTCGTCTTCCACCAGGCTGTGACGGAAAACACATCGCTTAGAATTCGGCTGAGACAGCAGAGGAGTGATGTTCATCACAGATCTTTAGATGAGACAGGTCTAGCCTTGGTTTTTAAGGGGGAATGCCATGATGAACATCCCAAATTGCGTTACACATGAGCAGGAGCTGCGCACCGCTGTCCTGCGCGAGATGGAATGGCGACCCGACATTCACTCGCAGGACATCAATGTCAAAGTATCTGGTTCTGCCGTTGCGCTTACCGGATTCGTCGATACGTTTGCCGAAAAGGCAAGTGCGGAGAAGGCCGCTAAATCCGTCCGCGGAGTAGTCTTTATTTCCAACGACATCGAGGTGCGACCCGGTACGCGTACCGACCCAGAAATTGCCCGCGACGTCCAGCATGTTCTAAAGTCTTACGCCACAGTTCCAGAGACGAATATCACTGCAACCGTACGCGAGGGCTTCGTTACTTTGGAAGGTACCGTCGAGTGGAACTATCAGAAAACCTCTGCGGTAGAGGCAGCGGAGAGCGTTCGCGGGGTCCTGGGTGTCTGGAATCGAATCGCGGTTAAGCCTCGAGTGTCACCCGCCTCCGCGAAGGATGCAATCGACGCTGCACTTCGCAGGAGTGCAGAGCTTGATGCAAAAAACATCTACGTTTCTGCACATGGCAGCACGGTCGAGTTGTCGGGAAAGGTCCATTCCCTTTTGGAACGCGAAGGAGCCGAACGCGCAGCTTGGGCTGCTCCGGGAATCGAGTGGGTAGTGAACCTCATTCAGGTGACTTACTGACACTGCCCGCATCGGATCATTTCCCAGCGTGCAGGTTCGAGGGCCTGACACGTTGGGAGGAGGCCGTGCTGGCGAGAAGCTAAGCTTTCGCTCGGAATTCTTCTGGCTATGCCCAACTTGCTCTTCTGTATTCGCGTTAGCTTCTGCCGACAACGGTGAGCCTCTGCTTGTACCACGCGGCGCGAAGAGGGACGGCGATCGAAGGTGTTCTCGAATCAGGAGAGTCTTCAGGGGAGCGTTGCCAGAATGCGTAGTTTCCGAATTAACAAGCGCCCAGGCCTTGTAAGCGTTCGGTCAGCTTGGCAGGTTGGTGGAGCGCAGAATGAAAACAGCTAGCAGGTGATGTCGATCACTGCTCGGCGGGTGACAATATCGGATGCTCAGGAGAGGGATGGCCAATTATATGAAGCAAAACACCACACTTCCTGTTTACGCAGAATCGATCCAGTTCGATTTGAAGGAACTGCTAGTCGCGTACGATTTCTCTCAAGCGGCAGACTCGTCGCTGAAATATGCAGTGATGTTGTCCAAACGGTTTGGATCGTTCATCCATCTCATCGGAGTTCAGACCCCAGCCGAATATGCCAGCGCTCTCGAGGCCGGACCGCTGGCAATGGAAATGTCTCAGCGTGATCTTCAATTTGGCATCCAGGAAGTAGAAGCGCGCCTCCGGGCAGAAGGAATATGGAGCGATTCCGTCCGTCGGATCGGTAACGTCTCAGACACGATTCAGGGAGCCATACTCGAGCACACGCCGGACCTTCTTCTCCTTGGTGCTTATGGCTACGGTCCTATTGACCGGTCACGACTGGGCTCAACTGCCGAGCATCTGTTGCGGACAGTCCGTTGCCCCGTATTCATAGTGGGACCGAATGCTCTCCTACGCGACCGGGAAGCTCCGCCTGTTGAACGGATTCTTTGCCCTACGAGCACACTTGAGGTCCCCGACAATATTTTTTGTTTTGCTGGCCATTTAGCTGGCCAAATGGGAGCGCATCTGGAGCTCGCGTATGTGGTTGATCCCACGCAAGAAGATGTGCGTCATAAAGGTCACGAGCAACGCTGCGAAGAGTGGAGTTCTAAATTGCGTGACCGAGGCGTCACGGTGTCTTCAATCGTGCTCTACGGCCGAGCAGACAAGATGCTTGCTGAGCGTGCAACTGAATCGAAAGCCTCTCTCATTCTGTTTGGTCTACACCGTAGCGGCAACCGGATGATCGATTGCCCCGACGGGGTAGTGAGCGCCACGATTCGCCAAGCCCCCTGTCCGGTGATGACCGTTCCACCCGACCTTCCTCATTAATATGCGGTAGGCCGATGTTCCGTGGTCACGAGGTGGTGTGGCGTGTGCCACAGATCCTTACCGACTCTTCAGACAGGGTCAGAATCTGAGGTGTAGTATGACGATTCTTGGAAATCCAGTTGAGGTGAGCCTGGAGAATATTCTGTTTGCTACGGACTTCTCTGCGAGCGCGGGAACCGCTAAGCTTTATGTGCAAGCGCTCGCGGAGCGATATCGATCACGGGTTCGCGTGATGCATGTGGTCGATCTTTCTGCACCCTTTAAGGCGCCCGATGCGGGTCTCAGTATTGACGCATTCCGAAGAATTGGAGGGGAATCCCTTTCCCGCCTCAAGAGCGAACTGGGCTCGGAGAGAATAAACGTAGAGACCATCCTATGCGAAGCAATGAACCCGGCTGCCGAGATTCTACAAGCAGCACACGACGGCTCCGCCCTATTAGTTATCGGTACGCGGGGATATAAAGGACTGGCCAGACTCGTCCTTGGGTCGACAGCAGAGCAACTGATCCATCAAGCCACATGTCCAATTCTCACGATCGGGCCAGGTGTGCCACCGCCAAAATTGCCGTTGAGTTTTCAAAGGATTGTCTATGCCACGGACTTTTCTCTGGAGGCCGCCAAGGCAGGCATCTTTGCCTTATCGTTTGCCCAGGATTTCGGTGCCCATCTCTATCTTTGTCACGTTCTTCCAGAACCTGCGAGCATTCATCAAATGAATGATTATGAATTGAACGCCCGGTTTACTAGTGCGCTGCAGAGGCTGATTCCCGACGTGGCGCGGGAATGGTGCGAACCGGAATGTGTCCTCGAGCATGGGTTTGCGGCTGATGGCATTCTCTTACTCGCTGAACGCGTCAAGGCGGACCTCATCGTGATAGGGACTCGCAAAACTTCGCACTGGTTCGATAACTTCAAAACCGGTGTGGCGTTCCAGGTAATCAGCAGCAGCCGCTGTCCTGTGCTTACCATCCGAGCGTAGCCCTGGACATAGGCTGGTCTCTCTCTCCCGGTTCTTCGCTTTCCTGTTCCACCTAAACGACATAGAACTCTGCGTCGAGGCCCTGCGCCATTTATGCGCGCCTTGCAATCAGGATCGCTCGGGCAGTCGGCGAATTTGTGCGTGAGTATGAGATCACGCAAGAGCTCTTTGGCCGGTTAGCGGTGCCCGGCTGGAGAAAATATCTATACTGGGCAACCATCCAGCGCATCCTTGAAGACTCGCTCGCCAGCGGTCGATACGGAAGCGTTGCAGCTTAGTAATGGCTGGTCTTGCGCGGGGTGCAACAGAGAGGTCAACAGCACCCAATGATGTAGTAGTGGACTGGCGGCGGAAGCATCGACCAACCAATCGCCGGGACCCCAACAGCAATTTCATGATCGCACTCTGCCAATCAGTGCAACTGGCGAACGTATGCGACCAACGCTTCCAGGTCATCCTGCTTCAAATCGACAGGAGTCATTCCTCCGTTGCTCATCTTGTCATTGGGTGCACGAAGCAAGGCAATGAGTTGCGCATCTGTATATTTCTGGCCAACGCCAGTCAGCGGACCCGCTGCCGCGGTGCCTAGACCTCCATCGCCGTGACAGGAGCTGCACGACTGAGCCTGAAATATAGCCAGGCCCTTTAACACCTTGGGGTCGGCAGAAGCCAGCGCCGCAGAAGCGCTGCCCGCCGCCGTTTGTGGCACGAAGGGCTTTTGCATGAAGGCCTTCACGTCCTGTTCTTGCTTGTGCATTTGCGCTGCCACTCCAGGATCTCTCTCGTCATCCCTATAGCTGGCCACGCCGAGGGAAGTGTAAGCAACCAGGAAGAGAAAGAACGCTCCCACTACGATCGGGCGCCGCCACGGACGGCGCTCGAGTCGCCGATCCAGGAATGGTACTCCGGCAAAGATCAGCGCCAGCACGGCGGGCAGAATGATGCCGCCAATCAAGGACCATGGGCCACTTAGATATTTGAGCCACTGAAACGCCGGCCGATAATACCATTCCGGCCGCGGGAGAAATGCTGTATCCGCTGGGTTTGCCGCTGGGCCCAAATCCATCGGGATTCTGATCGCGATCAGGGCCAGGATCCCGATCAGGACGATGGCAAAAACAGCATCGATGATCACCTGGCGGGGATAAAACGGGACCGGGGGCAGCTTGGGCCGCACCGGATCTTCTTTGATGGGGCCTGCTGCACCTGCTTTGCGAAAGAAAAACACGTGCCCTGCGATAAAGCCGATCAGCAGCGCCGGCAGGACGAATACATGCAGGACGTAAAAGCGGGAAACAGTCGATGTTCCCATTTGATCGCCGCCTCGGACCAACTGCTGCAAGGGCGGCCCAATGAACGGGACTTCTGAAATGAGGTTGGTTCCTACCGCGCTGGCGAAATACGCCTTCTCGTCCCAGGGCAGCAGATATCCCGTGAAGGCCATGCCCAGCATTAGGGCCAGCAGGATGCACCCCGAGAGCCAAAGCAGTTCCCGCCGGCCCTTATAGGACCCGTATACGATTGTCTGTCCGATATGCAGCAGAAGCAGAACGATGATGGCGCTCGAACCATACGCGTGGATACTGCGGATGAATGACCCCGAGCTCACCTCTTTCACGATATACGAGACAACCGTGTGCGCATGGTCTGCGGAGGGCACGTAATATAGAGCTAAGCAAATGCCGGTGATGATCTGCGAAACAAAAAGAAAAAGCAGCCCCGAGCCAAAGACATAGGCCCAACTGGCGCCTCCTGGGATCGGTTCGTCGAGTGCCTCATGCAGCAGAGAATCGATCGCCATCCGCTGGTCCAGCCACTGAACGAACCGGGCTCCGGCGTTCAAGTGAGCGGGCGGTTCCGGTATTTCTTTATTCGTCATAGATTGTCCTGCACCTCAGGCCATTACCTCTTTGTTGGGAACTAACTCGCGGAAATATTGGTAGCGCACTTTCAAGACTCCGCCTTCGACCTTGGATTCGAGCGAGTCCATGGAGCGAGGTGGTGGTCCTGCGATGCGCTCTCCGGTCGCGGTGAACGATCCTGAATGACACGGGCACACAAATTTGCCCTCAGCATCCACCCAGCGAATCGAACAGCCGAGATGCGGACAGATGGGTGACAGAATCCGGAATTGCCCATCCTTTGCCGGCAGCACGTATACCGCCGTTTGGGCTGAAGTGCTCTGCCAGGCATCACGGCGTTCCAGCGTAATTGTCTTTGCGGTGGGCACAGTGATGGAAGCAAAGTCCTGCACCGGCCCCAGCTCGGACCAGGCGGTGGCAGTTGCGCTCTTGCGCATCGGATACGTAACGAAGCGCAGCAGAGGAGCGGACAACAGCGCAGTCACCGCTGCTGTGCTCAATGCAAACAATGCGCCCAAAAATGAACGCCGTCCAGGAGAGTGCATTTTGACTCTATCATTCTGTTGGGTTCTGAGGTCCATCCATCCACTCCTTCACTAGGGCCGGTTTTAGCCGATCTTGTCCTTGCGCTGAGGGCTTCTCGTTTGCGCAGTTCCTTACTTCTTCTGCAATGTGTGAATGTAGGCCACGACGTCAGTGATTTGCGCGTCCGTAAGCTTGCCGGCGAACGCGGGCATCTTCCCCTTGCCGTTCTTGATGACGGCCGTCAGAGTGGCATCGGACTCCTTGATAATGTCAGGCGAATTGAAAGGGAGCGCCTTCATAGCCTTGCCGGCAGGGGTGTTGCCGCTGCCATCGGCGGCATGGCACATCTGACATTTGGCTTTATAGGTATCAGCGCCCGAGCTCTGCGCCAGGCTCAATGTGCTCGACGCAAGTACGAGCAAACTTACAGTTCCGCAACGAACAATCTGCTTCAGCATGAAGAACGCTCCTTCTGATTGAGAATAAACAACGTGAAACGCTAGAAAGCATAACGAACTCCGAGGGTGTAGACATTGCCGCGGAAGCTGCGAGGAAGGGTTGGGCCGATCGGCGTTCCTTCACCGTAGCTGTAATAGTTATAGTCAGCTTTCCATGTCCAGTTCGGATTGAGATCGTAGGCAAGGGTGCCGTATGGGGTTTGATACTGCGACTGTAGGGAGCCCGGCACCTGGCGGATATTGATCGGTGGGGCTTGGCCGTTGGTATCGGACATGCGATAACCGGCCACGGCGTGTACCTTCTTTACCGGGGTGAATACAAATCCAATGGAGCCGTATTGCGTCGGCTGGCTGTAATAACCGTTGCTTTGCAAGGGCAGGCCCGCCTGCTGGCAGACTGAGGGGCCCTGGGGCGTGCCCTCGACAACCGGCGTAGACGTGTAGCACTCGAGCGTGGTCGAGAAGATGTCGTCATAGGCATAGTTCAGGTTGATACTCCACTTTTCGCTGGGAGTGATCACGGTCGCAAAGGAGTAGTCACGATTGTGAAATAAATGGTTGACGGTATCGACGTTGTCGCGGCTTTCCAGGATGTTGATGGTTCCGTTGAAGCTCAGCCAGGGGTGCGGATTGTAGGCAGTACGCACCCGGTAATGCTGCAACTGGCGCGGGCTGATGCGGGTAAACGAATTGTCCGCATACATGAAATCCGCATTAAAGTTGGCGCGAAATTGAGGCGTGGGCCGCAGAACCATGCCAAACAGGGCCCAATTCGCGTGGATCGGGATAAAGTCGCCGCCGGCGTCCGTGATGATGCGGCTGCTATAGCGGTAACCCAGCGAAAAGCGGGTATGCGGATCGGCATCCCAAACCACGAAAAAGGTGTTGATCTTTGTTTTCTGATTGAGGGCCTGGTAATCAGGGGTCGTGGTCACGGTCACGGCGCCGGGCGGCTGGAGCATCGAGGTCCCGGCGTAGTTTGTATTGACAAAAAGGTTGGTCGCGGGTTGGCGGAAATACCAGAAATTGAAAGCGTCATTCAGGGACACGGTGGGAGTCAACTGCCAGGTGGCGCCATAGTCGGCGTTGACATTGATGCGGCGTGCGCTGGCGGAGCCGGTCATATCCTCTACACGATTTTTTTCGCGGGCATCGAGACCGTTAAAGCTCTCGTTGAAATTGGTGAGGTGGCTGGTTGTGCCCATGTAGAGGATGCGTCCATTCATGGTGAAGTGAGGGATCAACGCGCTTTCGAAGTGAAACTGCTCGCTGGGGAAGAGGGTGCGCGTTGGCGCATACCGTGTATACGACAGAAAGCCGCTGCAGGTTGGGTTAACACTCCCATTGCCGGTAAATGGGGCGGCGCAGGGACTAGCCCAGACGGAAGAGAGATCGATTCCAAGGCTGACCGGGGTGCCGTTGGCGAGCAGGTAATTGAGCCCAGTAAGTTCCCAATGGGTGTTGCCCTTGTAGTGCGTGATCAACTCGTCGAAGCTGACAGTGGTGCGCTTCAGCGGCTTCCAGGTGACACCGCCCCTCCAGACATCGGTCGAGACTCGCCAATACTGGGTAAGCAGGGCCTCGGCGCCGACATGCAACGTACTGAAGGTCGGGCCTTGATTCACGTTCTGGAAGTACCCGAAATGAGCGCTGACCACTGAAAGCGGCGCCACCGTCATGTTGACATCCGTCATGCGGCGCACCGTGTTATACAGGTGCGGCGAGTCGAGGATTGGAACAAAGGGTGTAGATGTAGGCGGAATCAGCGGATTGGCCAGCAGATTATCGTCAAAGTACTGACGATTGCGGCGGAAACTTGAACGGAAGTCGTAAATGCGACCCTTGGAAGCGTTCAGGAAAGTGACGTTGTAGGGATCCCCTCCGTAGCCGAAGCTATTGCTGGAGAGGTGATCGAATATGAGCGCCTTGGCCGGATCCACGGCAATCATCTCCATGGACTGGTCGAGAATGCGAGGTCCGGAGTGGAAGTTGACCAGCGTGGCGTACATAGCGTCACTACCGGAGTAATTCGCAATGTGGCCACCGAGATCAATGGATTGATGAATCACGTATCCGTAACGAATATTGTCCCCAGGTGACGGTGGCGGCGGTGGTGCATCCTGCGCGCTCTTTGGAGTAGTG
>CAWBRJ010000010.1:0-205508 GCA_963790935.1 uncultured Acidobacteriaceae bacterium
GTAAGCGTCCGCTTTTAAGAAATTCGTACGCTTACTTTTCTATTGGTGCTCGTGCTTTTGCATACGAATGGGGCGGCCTAAGCGGGTAAGCAGGCCTGGATTGCGGTCCTCCACGCAAAGCCTTGCCAGAGGACCTTCCGCGTGAGGTCATCACTCATCACTCATCTGCCTTGCCAGACTTGCCGTCCGGGTTGCGCTGGGGTATTGCGTCAGTTCGGCCAAGATGTGGCGGAGCAACTGGAACGCATTCCAGCCACATACAAGGTCATTCAGCAGGTAGGTCTGAAGCTCGCCTGCGAACGATTGTTAAGGAGCCTTACCCGTCTGCGGATCATGGGGGATTGCTTTGCGACGCGAAGGGACAGCGCCACAGCGCCGATGATCGTCGACACCTCAGCGCTGATCGCGATCCTTCGGAGCGAGGCCGATGCGGCATTCTCTGCCGAGAAACACCAGCCCGTGGATTTCCGCGATCAACAATCTTGACACGGCGGTTGCAATTGATGGATTGATGGCAGCCGAGACCTGATTGCTGGCCGTCGGTGGGACGTGCGTTTCCAAAACTTCCGTTCCCAAACGTGCAAAATTCTAATGCGTGTCCCCTCCTCTTACTCATCTTCACCCTCGTCTGGGCCCGAAAGTCTGCTACCCACCCCGTAGTTGAGGCTCAGTTCTGAGGTGTCGAGCTTGAACTCTTCGTAAATACCGAGCTGCTTCAAGATGACCGGCAATACTTGGTGGATTGTCCGCATGCCCACCAAAAGCTCGTTCATGTATACATCGGGGTGCAGCCGCCCTTCATTGAATCCGAGGCTATTCCGCTCCGCATCATGGCCCAGTTCCCTGTGGGATTTGAAGACCAACTCCATAACGTCCTCGCGCAGCGGGATGCCCGCGCGAAAGGCCCGGTCCTGCACTATGCGCAGCCAATTTTTGTAATCCGTGTGAACCCTGTTTTTAAAAGTCTGAAATTTTGGTGCCAGGTTTTTGCCCGGCTCCTGGTCAAGCTTTGCAGCGGCGAGGTCCAGCAAGCACGGTTCAATGTTCTCAGCGGGGGTATCGATCAGGTTCAACTCGTCATCATTGATGAGGTAGGAGACATAAGCGTCGTAGTAAGCCCAGACGTCGTTAAGAGCTTCATACATGTGATAGATCAAGTCTGCATAGGGATCCAGATGAAGAATGTCCCAGGTCTCCTCAGACGCCTCAATCGCGAGATCATCTTCGTCAACCTCGGGCTCCGAAGGCTCCTTCGGTGTTTCCCGGCGGTAGTCAAAGTCCAATTCAGCGGGAAAGGGGACCGGAATCCGAATGCCCATATTCTCAAGGGTGTCGAAGGTTTTCGATAGCAAGAGGCCCGGGATATCCTGGTGTTCGTCAGTAAGCGGGTAGGTGTCATACCCAGTCTCCGCGTTTTCCGCGGCGCTTTCTGCCAAGAAGTCGACAAGCGCTTCCCATTTGTCAGCAGCTTCGATCGAGCCGGCCAAGGTCACGACTCGAGGGTTCCGATCGCCGACGCCAATCATGTCGCGGATTTTTCTCTCCATATCAGCGGACATGTGCTCATCGTTCTTCCACTTGGTAATCTGAGTTGGCGATACTTGTAGACGGTCAGCGAGTTCTTTTTGCGGACACTTCAGATATTTCAATGCAAGTTCTACTAGTTGCGCGCTGTCCATATTAATTAACTCCTATTTAGTAAACTGAATTGGATAGTGAAGTAAACCATCATTTCCTAAATAATGCAAGTGTTTTACTAAATCGACACTGGGAGGAGCGGGAGAGCTACAACCTGCCTCCACCATCCCCGGCCTCCGGTTAGGCGCTCAAGGTCGCATCCCTGCGTTGCCCTATCCTCCCAGCGACCCGCACGCACATGACGCCCGGGGAGTCATTCAGCATTGGGGCAATCCATTGACATAAGCCTCGCCGGTTTCTACCCTTGAGAACATGGAAATCCACCTCACAGCAGAGCAGGAAGCCCAGCTTTCACAGATTGCCGCCCAGGAAGGCAAAGGGGCAGACGAGCTTGCGCGTGAGGTTCTCCTGCGCGGTCTTGATCTGGAAGTCACACGCATAGCCTCCCGTTCCCGGAACACCCAAGGACAACAGGCCGTTGCCCGGATATTGGAATTGCGCCAAGGCAACATGCTTCCGGCGGGCGTGACCATTCAGGACCTCATTCATGAAGGCAGGGCTTGACGGTCTTTGTACTCGACAATTCCGTCACGATGCGGTGGTGCTTTCAAAACGCCGCGCACCCCTATGCCGATGGCGTCTTACAGCAGCTCGCAACGGGCGCGGCGTTCGTGCCGGTATTGTGGCGTTATGAAGTGAGCGCTGTGCTGGCGAAATCGCAGAAGGATGGAATACTCACAGCCCTCAAAGCAGATGAATTTCTTGCGACCCTGAACAATCTGAATATCACCGTTGACCCCGAAAGTTCTAATCGCATCCTAACGGACAGCTACCGCTTGGCCGTCACTTACCGGCTCACTTCCTACGACGCGGCCTACCTGGAGCTGGCCCTCCGAAAAAAGCTGCCGCTGGCAACGCTCGACGGCGAGTTGATAGCGGCTTGCAAAGCCTCAGGCGGAATACTTCTATAGCCAGCCAACGACAAGCGCGGCAGCCTGAAGAACATGCCGTTTGAAGATCTACCCAAAAGCCCATCTTTTATCCGAAGTCGTAGCTACAATAGTGGTCCCAGCTTGAGAAGGTAGCCATGATCAATGGAATCGAAGAATCGCATTCATCGTCATTCCGCCCCTGAAGAAAAGATCGCACTGTTCCGCTCTCTCTTCCGCGGTCGTGAAGATGTGTATCCACGCCGCTTTGAAAGCCGAAAGACAGGCAAGACGGGCTACTCGCCGGCCTGCGCGAATGAGTGGGTCAAAGGCATATGCGAAAAGCCGAAAATCAAATGCGCGGAGTGTCAGCATCGCCGGTTTCTACCCGTTACGGATGACGTAATTCGCTGCCATCTCTCCGGAAATGATGGCAATGGCTGGGACTTCACCATGGGGGTCTACCCCATGCTGTTGGACGAGACCTGTTTCTTCATAGCCGCGGACTTCGACAAAGCAACGTGGCATGACGATGCGAGGGCATTTTTGGAAACCTGTCGTTTGATGAATCTGCCGGCAGTCCTGGAGAGGTCTCGCTCCGGCAATGGCGGCCATGTCTGGTTGTTCTTCAGCGAAGCCTGGCCAAAAACTTGACGGGCTCTTTTCTCGTTCCGCCTCGAATCCGAAGTGCTTGCTTGGTAGAATTAAGGTCTGCAATGGTAGAAATAAACCATGAGCCTGAACATCAAAAACGACGAAGCCGACACCCTGGCCCACAAGCTGGCCACGCTCACCGGTGAAAGCCTCACGACTGCCGTGACTGTCTCTCTTCGTGAGCGCCTGGAGAGTTTACAAAAGACGCCGCCGGCAGACCTGGCCCAGCGTCTTTTGCAGATCGGTCGGGACTGCGCTCAGCGCCTGAAAGAACCTTACTTGACCGTAGATCATGGCGATCTGTTGTACGACGAAAATGGCCTACCTAAATGATTCTCGACACCTCCGCCATCATCGCGATTTTGCGCAATGAGCCGGAGGCCGCCCGCTTCGCCCAGCTGATTGCCACCGCCGACCCGCGACGCCTCTCCGTCGCCAACTATTTAGAAGCAGCGATCGTCATTGATGCGAGCCGTGATCCGATTGCGAGTCGTCGCTTCGACGATCTGCTAAGAGAAGCCGGTATTGTTCTGGAGGCAGTCACTGACGAGCAGGTAAAACTGTCCCGCGCCGTGTATCGTGATTTCGGCCGCGGCAGCGGCCATCCAGCCAGGTTAAACTTCGGCGAATGCTTCGCCTACGCGCTTGCAACGGTTACCGGCGAACCCCTCCTCTACAAAGGAGACCACTTTGCGCATGCCGGGCTTGACCCCATCTAACCCTAACGAGCGCGAGCCCAGGTCAACCCCTCAGCATCCGAGCCCGACGGGGATCCGGCCGCAAAAGGTCACCGTCTCCAGTCGAGCTAAGCTCCCTAACGTGTCAGATCATGGACCGCATCGTCCAACAGCCGCTCTTTCAGATGACTGCCGGCGATGGCCGCAGCGATGCCTTCACCCAGGTTGAAAGCCTCGATGTCACCGCGCCGGGTAGCGACCGCCCGTTGCCGCCGTGAGATCAGTCGCCCATTCTGGTCCCAGGTAAACGCATACAACGTTCGGGTTTTATCCCCAAAGGGCTGCTCGATAAAGGTCGTCGTGGTGGTGGTGCTGGCTGCGGTTCCGGCGTAATGGTAAGTCCATACGGCTCGGTGACTGTCGTAGCCGGACCCTTCTCCACCCAAGCCCGTAGCGTCCCTCACCGAGGAAGCGCGCAGCGAAGGGGAAAACTCATCAAACGCCGCCTCTGACGGCGCAAAGGCCACCAGGTAATTGGCGATGCGGGGATCGGGCATTTGTGAAAAACACACGCCGGGGTATTGTGCCCCGTTCTTCTCCAGCCACTTGCCGGCAAATGCCGGCGCCTGGGCCACAAGCTTTCCGTCGTCCGACACCACAAAAGAAACATTTCTGGAGCACACCCGCGACCGCTCGGGCGGGCCGGCAGCGTTTCCTGCTGTCGACCCTAAGCCCAACATGGCCGGATCGCCAAATTTTGCCTGCGCCATGGGGTCCTGGGCAAAAAGGAAGCGAAAGGTTTCGCCCCCAACCTTCACTACCACCACAAAACGCGTAGCCTTGTGATCGAAAGGGAAAAACAGGAAACCAGAAGCCGGCACGTGGGGCCGCAGCGGCAGCGAGCGGCTATTCAGTTGTCTCAAAACAGCAACATCGTCTTTATGGAACCCCGGCCCAGGCGCCTGCAGTGCATACAAAACCATGTGCGGAGACGAGTCCGTTTCGATCGTCACGCTTTGCCTTAGATCGAGGGTCAATGGCGGATCGTGAGCGATGCTCAGGCCAAGCGATACCACCATGGTGTCTTTTACCAGCGACAACGCGACCAACGCGCCTGCATGCATGCCAGGCATTCCTTCCGCAACCAGCGGCGACTTATCGGGAAACCAGGCCTGGTAGACGATCGTGCTTTGGCATTTCGCACAAGCGGTCGATGACCAGATGTACGTATCTGGCTGCTCAGCCGTCGCGGTGAGACACAATGTGATCAGAACAACTGCCAGGGATATGTTCATGAAGTTCGCCTTCATGCGAATGCTGTCGGGCCGGAAAAGATTGTGCACGACAAATCCGCGAGAGCGCAACGGGCGAGCGACGCATTGCTGTGGAATCAACGGTCTGCCGCCATTTTTGCTTAACTTATATTCACGAACCGAGTCGGGTTCACAGCAACCGCAGAGTCCTGCAAGCGCGGTTACAGCTTGGGTTTAGCCCCGCCTCTGCTGCCGCTACGTCCATTTGCCGGTCGCAAGTTTCTCCGCGGCCTGTTTAGCCCGGGTGAGCGCAATCTTCTAAAGAGCAATGAGATTCGAGTCTGCAAGAGAAGTGGGCTTTGCACCAAGGCGCTAGTCGCCACTTTAAATGGAAAGCACCCATCCGCCGGTCCGCAATTTGTTCATTCAGCGCTCGCGCCACCGAAGTGCAGTGCAAACAACTCTTGTGCCCGGCGCGCTCCTTCTTCGCTGAACGCGACGGATTTCGTCTTGCTCTTCGGGTCCGAGATGTACCCTTGGGCGTGAAGACGGTTGAGAGCTTCCCAGTCGTGCCCTTTCCATGCACGTACTTCTGAGCCGTCCTTCATCATCGTCAGGGCTAGCAGCGCCAGCACAACCTCGTCCACTTTGTTGCGATCGTAGTCCATACCCACGCCCTCCTTTCAGCACGATATTACCGCTTCAGATGCCGGTCGATATCGCGCTCGCGCGGCTGGCTGAACCACTACTTTGGATATACTATTCTCAATGTATATCCAGGGAGTTCACCATGCGGATATCAAAGTGGGGGAATAGTCTCGCTGTGCGGTTACCCGCGGCTGTTGTCGATGCCTTGGAGTTGAAGGAAGGCGACCAGATCGAAGTAAGGGTAGCCGGCCATAGGGAATTCGAGATTGCCCGTGATCGCAGCCGCGAAGAAGCGATCGAGCGATTGCGAAAACTCCGGCGCCCACTCCCCGCCGGTTTCAGGTTCGACCGGACTACGGCCAATGAGCGGTAGACCGTTTTTCGACACCACCATCTTGCTCTATTCCATCTCCTCGGAAGAACCTCGAGCTGCAGTGGCAGAGAAACTTCTGGCCAACGGAGGATGGATCAGTGTGCAAGTATTGAAACGAGTTTGCCGCAGTCGCCCACCGCAAACTGAATATGTCCTGGGAACAGATCAGGGAAGCGTTGTTAGCCATCCGCGCCCTGTGTGAATCCCCAACCCCTCTGTCGATCGAAACCCACGAGGCTGGACTGGAGATCGCAACGCGCTATGGCTATGCCATCTACGATGCCTTGATTCTCGCGGCTGCTCTGGAAGCGGACTGCGACGTCCTCTACACCGAAGACATGCAAAATGGTCAAGTCATCGGCTCGCTAGCGATCCGCAATCCATTCCTGATCGCCTGAACACGATACAAACTCCGGGGAAAACTATAGCGGAAAGGACGTAAAAGTGCGGCACGGCTTCACCATCTTGTTTTATCTACCTTCGCCGATAACAACACCGTGGACATCAGGGCATTCCTCGTAGTGCTACTTTCTGACTGGCTTGGGTGGATGAGCGGCTTGGGATCAGTGGCATCGACCACGTTGATTCTTCTACGCCCGACGATTAACAAAAAGCGTGCGTTTCTGGTTCTGGCGGCCGTGTGTTTCGCCATAGCCAGCGTGCATATGTGGACGAAGGAGCACCGTGCCCGACAGCAGGCTGAGGACGGGAACAAGCCGGGCCTGGTCGTCAAAATTGAAGAAGTGATGGTTGGGAAGCTACATAGCGGGCAGACGGCGCTCACAGTTGTCGCCGAAGCAATCAATCACGGGGCACCCAGCATCTACTGCTTTGAGTCGCTTTCTGCGATTCTCCCGAATGGAAAGAGAATAACCGGCAAGATCTTCCTCCCACCGCCCATTCCTTATTTAAGGTTGTCTGGCGCTGAAGGTACTCCGGACCTTTATTTGCGACGTTCCGATTACTTGAATGATAAGGGAATTGGCCCTCCAATCAGTCGGGGAGGTGCAATGGCCGGTTGGATTATTGTGGTGCTGCCGGATGTGAAGCCGGAATCCATGCCTCGCGGTACGCGAATCCTCCTTGAAGGGAGTGACGCCTACGGAAAAAGGATTTCAGCTGAAACTGCCCTGAGAAGCGAGGATCCCTGGAACAGGCTTTTCAATCCCAACGTTGTCGAGAATTGGAGTCCGCAGCCATAGGAGCTGTGTAAGCTTTAGAGGACGTCGCTTGCGCCCATACCGTTGGGTCGATCCGGCATTCGAAAGCCTAGGCAAGGCGTTCTAGTGGGTCCGTCTGCCAAAATTCGCACAGTAGTTTCGTCTCTCTCGCTTGCGTCCCTACCCTTGATGCGGTTCGCGAGCAAAGTCGCCAACGCAATCGGCCCGTAGCGCTCTCAGCCATTCCATGGCCGAGCCCAACCCAGCCACCAAACGAAGTCTCGAAGAGCCTGCCCTGAGCTTGTCAAACGGGGACGACTGAAAGATGTTTATCCTCAAGCCCGCCTTACATCGCAGGGTTCGCCTCTCGCATGGGGCCGCAGCGAACCTCCCACCGTCTAACAACAAGTGCTCCCTCGCCCAAAACCTGCGCCAACCGCAACAAACCGGGGGACACCCCGAGCCACTACCCTCCTCCTCCTGGCCCTGCTAACCCTAGCCTCACACGCCTACGCCCAACCCGCAAATGGTCATCCCGACCGCAGTGGAGGGACCACAGACCCCGCCGCCCTGGTCCGCCGAGCCATCCAAAACCGCGAGGACGCCGCCAACACCCACCGCCCCCTCCGCTATCTACTCCGCAAGACCGACGACCATCGCGACACCACCAAAGACATCATCGAAACCGCTCAAGGCGACGTCGCGCGCCTCATCGCCGTCGACAACCAGCCGCTGATCGGCGAAGCCAACCAGGCCGAGCTGGACCGGCTCAACACCTTAGCCAACCACCCCGAGATCCAGGAGCATCGTCACCAGCGGGAGCAGAAAGATGCCGACCGGGTGAACCGCCTGATGCACCTCCTGCCGGACGCCTTTCTGTATCGCGACCAAGGCACGTGCCCCTGTCCCACCGGCAAGGGAACCTGCCATCATCTGACCTTCTCACCCAACCCAAGCTTCGAGCCTCCCGATGTGGAAGCCAACATCTTCCGCGGCTTGGCCGGCGAAGTCTGGATCGATCAAGCCCAGGAACGCCTGACCCGCCTCGACGCCCACGTCATCGCCAATGTGGATTTCGGCTGGGGCATCCTGGGCAAGCTCGACAAAGGGGGAACCATTCAGCTCGAACAATCCGACATAGGCAACCACGACTGGGAACTAACCAGCATGAAGCTGAACCTGAAAGGCAAGGCCCTGCTGCTCAAATCGCTAAACATTCAGCTCACGGAGCAAGCCACCCACTTCTCCCAAGTCCCCCCGGGAGTGGATTACCGCAGAGCAATCCAGCTTCTGGAGAACTCCGGAGCGTCCATCGCCCCGTGATGCCGGTTCTGATGTATTACACTTTTGTAAGACGAATCATACGGGCAGGTGTGAAATGAAGGTGAGTTCCATCATCAGTTCCAAGGGCCAGATTGTGATTCCCGCCAACCTGAGAAAGCGCTACGGATTAAAAGAAGGCACGACCGTCGTATTTCAGGAAGACCGTGGCCGCCTGGTACTTGAGCCCAGCAATCACGCGGCGATCTATGCCCTGCAAGGAACTCTTGCGGACTTTCCGCTCGAACGGCACTTGGCTGACGAAAGACAAGCGGAGCAGAAGCGAGAAGACAAGCGGTGAAAGAATACGTTCTGGATGCAAACGCGGTGCTCCGCTACTTCGGCGTCAGTGAAGGACAAGGTACCAACAAGGTGCGTGCCCTCTTTGAACAGGCAGAGCGTGGACAGGCACACCTCTCGATGTCCGTGGTCAATCTAGGGGAAGTCCTGTACGTTCTGCTCAAGTATGTGGGCGAGCAGCGTGCCCGGCATTACGTCCAGGTCCTTCAACATGTGGCAACGATGGTCGAAGCAGATGCTGCGCAAGCCCTGGGCGCGGCAGAGATGAAACACAAGTACAAGCTGGGCTACGCTGACAGCTTTGCTGCGACGCTGGCGGTGACTTTGAAAGCAACGCTCGTATCCGCCGATCCTTCCTTCGAAAAGCTTGGCAAGACGCTCAAGTGGGTCCGCTTGCCAAAATACGGCGTCTAACCGCTGTACGCGCACACTCCGGCCCGCGGAGAGTTCGTGACTGGCAGACGCATTTCCTCTTCGCAGGAATGTCTATCGGCGCAAGCTGGGCAGAGCCATCCCACCTCCTCCCACGCGCATTGGACACAGATTTGTGCCGCCGGTTCTGTCCCGCACGACTGACAGAGGATCGAGGGAGGTTCGTTTCTGGCCAACAACTGTGCTGCGCCCTTGGGAGTACCCTCTGCACGGACGCCGGCCACCTTCAACTTCAGCTCTGTGGTCGAGCCGTAGTCATATTCGTAGGAAAAGTTCATACCCACGTCAACCACTTGTTGCAGCGGCCGCTTCATGCTGCTGTCACCGTCCATGGGGTCGGAGGCGTAGCGTTCGCCGGCGATCTCGAAGCTGCTCAAGTGGCCGCAGCACTCTAGCCATGTTTTCCGAAGAAACTTGTCCAGTTTGCTCAGTGGGGCGTTGACCGGCAGCGCCACATGCATCCAGTACGCTTTGGCGTGACGACCCTCTACTAAAAGGTGAAAGCTCGGGCCAGTTGACAATGCCGAAGCCTCCGGTTGGCCGCATGACGACAAATGGCGCGCCATGACCGCACGAGGCAAGACCTGACCACAGAATTGACACCTTCCAGCAGATGCCGCTTTGCTCATATCCACTCCAGTTTAAACTTGTTCGCAAAGCCACGCTGCAAGGCGATCGATTTCTCGAGAGTCTCTAGGCATCAGCGGCTCGACCATGTCAATCTTTTCAAGGTGCGGTTCGTCGATGCCGGTCTTTGGGTGCCCGACTTTGGCCGGGCCATAAATCTTTGGGCTCTTAGCCCTGTATGGAGAATCCCGCGGGCCATGTTGCCGGCGTCCATCTAGCGCTCGGCAATCCATTGTAAGCAGCGGTGACGTCGGCTCTGTTTTTGTAAAATTCGATGAAATTCAGCTTTTGGGTCTCTTGGACCACAAACAGCCATGCGTGGTCTTTCCCGGAGAGCTCAGCGGCGCCGGGCAAAGGGGTTCTTTGGTATTCAGAATGGGATGCTCTGGCGTCCGGAACATAATCGGCCATAGGGGACACGAGGCACGGTGACGATTGTTGACCCGCTATCCCACGGCGGCCCTTGAATGATGACGTAGAGCGTCTTCAATAACTCAGCCATTGCTGCGGGTTGTAACCGGCATCAAGTGCTCGAACCATGCAGACTCTATCGCGTTTGCATCGGCCTCGAATCTTTAGAGGAGTCTCGGCCACCTCCTCGAAATATCGAGCAGGCCGTGACCGCGGCGAGGGTCCCCTCTCGATCGTCTCCCCTGGATGGTAGATTGCGTACAACCATCGCCGTAGAGGGCGGCCTATGCGAGACCGCTTTTCCATACAAACGGCACGTTTTCATCCGTTCCCATCCCGTCGTCCGGTCCGTCTTCTATGTTTCAATAACCTTTGCGCCCGCGGCAACCGAGGAACAAGTGAGCACGGAACAGGAACTTCGCCAGAAGCTACGCAAGATTGCGGCTCTTTTCGAGGGTGCGACCACGCTTGGAGAGCAGGATGCGGCGGCAGCCGCGATCGACAGGGTGCGCGCCGCCCTGAAGGCGCTCGAGCAAAAGGAAACGTCCGTCGAGACCGTTTTCCGGTTGCCCGATCGCTGGAGCCGGCGTCTCTTTACCGCGTTATGCCGTCGTCACGGCCTCACTCCGTACCGCTATCCGCGGCAGCGCTACTCCACCGTGGTTTTGCGCGCTCCGGTTTCTTTCATCAACAAAATTCTTTGGCCGGAGTTTCTCGAAATCAAGAGTGCTCTCGATGATTATCTGAATGAAGCCACGGAGCGCATCATCCGGGAAGAAGTGTTTCGAGTTTCTGAAGAAGCAGAAGAGCGGGTCTCTTGAAGCACGAGAGGACTCATTCGAAGGAGCACACCCGGTAAAGAAAGGCATCTGGACGCCCGAACACACGAAGAACGGCGGCGCGGAAGGAATCAACCTGCGCTCGGGGAAGCACCCGGCCTGCCGGGGCAGATAGGGTTCGCGTGGCACGGTCGAAACGAATTGAGGGGAATTCGTGGCCAGACGTGAATGACCCTAAAGTTCCCTCAATACGGTGTGCGGTTCGCGCCGCTAGAAAAAAGCGGGCACGTAACGGGTGTGGTTGACATACGTCGGGCTTTACGGGCTGCTGAAAAACCCAGTTTTTGAAGGGTACGGCCTCTAGCCCCTGAGGGCATCTTTTTATCAGCGCATAAGAGAATTTGAAGGATGGAAAAACCGTGCCCCAGCGGCTGAAGCCGGGCATGGCGGTGTCATCTACGGCGCGGCTGAAGATGTGCCCTTCCAGGAGAGCCAGTTCTCACGCAGACTCTTTAGGCCGTACCTAACCAATCTAAAATCAGTACGGCTTTAGAAGCCGCTGAGGGTTACGATTTCACTCGAAACCGACCTTTTCCTCAGCCTGTTTAGCCGCTGCCACTCCTGCACCTCCGTCCTTGTCGCCTATTGCTGCAGAAACCTGAAGCAGAAACCTAAAGAATAAGGACCGGCCAAACCTCCCCTCACGCACCTATGGCGCGAGTATGCTCTTTACGCAGAGAGACTCCACACGCGTGCCGGTCCATCACGCGTTCCCTCTGGCTGCCGTCTTTCTCAGCGTCGCGAATTCAGGGCTTCAGGTCAAGGTCCGCCACAAACGGCAGCTGGGCGTTGGGCGAGAAGAGTGGTCGAGTTTGTACTGGTTGATGGGGCGGGAGCAATCCGCTTGCAGCGACAGGACACTACAACGAGAGTCTTCTTCAAGACACCCTCCACCGTCGGTCGAGCTAACTCTTGCTCTACCGAGCGAGTGAATGAAAAGTAATCGCGACGGTGCTCATTGCACCAGAGTACGGACGTGGCATGACCGAAACCCCGCGGTTACTTGCTGAAAGGTAAACACCGAACCCTGCCAGGATTGCACCCTGAATGATGCCCAAATTCCGGCAAATACCGCCCAATCGCTCATGGTTTTTCGCGACCAGCTGGATGGACAAGCGTCCTGGCCTCTCATATCGCAAAAAAGGTATAATAGGAAAACGGCATGGTCCGTTGAATTCCTGAACGAGGACGTCAGGGAGGCGCTTGACGAATTTCCTCTCGATATTCGAGCCAGTCTTCAACGCATTGTGGAATTGATTCAGTCCCACGGCCTTGAGCGCGTTCGCGAACCTTATGTAAAACATCTGGAGGGTCCGCTTTGGGAAATGCGGATGAAGGGCAAGAGCGGAATTGCCCGTCATCTATGTGACAGCCATCGGTAAGAGAATTGTCATCGTCCATGTCTTTGCAAAGAAGACGCAAACAACGTCCCGGCGAGAGATCATCACTGCCTTGAAACGGGCGAAGGAGATTCAATGAAGCGCAAGTTCATTTCAGCTGAAGAATCCTTTAAGCGCTGGAGAAAAGACCCAAAGTATCTCGCCGCCGCCGACGCGCTTGAAAAGGAATTCGCTCTTGCGTCCGCCTTGATCAAAGCAAGGAGCGAAGCAGAGATGACACAAGAACAGGTTGCCGAAGCGATGGGAACCACACAAGCAGTGGTAGCACGCCTTGAGAGTGGAAAAGTTTTGCCGTCCACGCGCACGCTGGAGCGGTTTGCGAAAGCCACCCGCACCCGCTTGCGCATCAGCTTTGAGCCGGACCGTGAAGCCGCGCGCTGAACGTCGCGGCTAACCCCCTTCATACAACCCGTAACACCCACCACCAATACCGGGACCACATGACTCCGTGTTCTCCTTAATAACCACTGAAGGCTCATTGACTGGTTACCTGTCTTTCTGTACAGTGATAACCAGCAGCGGGCGTTTTGACGGTTATCTGGTTCTCGTAAGACCGCTGCTCGACGGTCAAGGAACCATCCGGGGAGGTGTCAAGTGAAGCGACGAGCCTTTCTCGAAGCCGCAGGGACCCTGGCCATGGGGTTCACACTCGATCCCTCCCATTTGAGTTCCGCGCCCACAACGCTTTCCAGCACCAGCCAATCCGGTCCCGTCTACGTAGTCCTGGGGGTTCCCCTCCGGACGGGCTCGCTCTACCCGGGAAACGAAAACGACGCCCAGGCGTACCGGGAAGCCGGGATCATCGCATCCCTCACCACCGCCGGCTGCAACGCGCTCGATGGCGGCGATATTCCCATCCCCAGCTACCTGCCGCATCATTCGGTGCCTCCAATTAGAAGCTGGCCGGGCCCGAGAATCGTGTGGGAGATTGTCAGCGAAAAAGTTACAGATGTCTTAAAGCAACCGCAACAGATACCATTGCTCATCGGCTGCGACTGCAGCGTCGTGGTCGGAACGGCAAAGGCTCTGGTACAGTCTTCCTCGCAAGACGTCCACGTCCTCTACGTGGATGGTGACTGCGACGACGCACCTCCGGCGTCCGCGCATTGCCAGAGCGCAGCCGCGTGCGCAGTCTGGTTTCTCACCAACGATTCTCCCTTTTGGGCCGGCTCCTCGCTCCATCCATCGCAACTCTCGCTCGTCGGCTTCTCTCGCCCGTCGCAAACCAAACAACCCGGCGTGCACACTTGTCCCTTGACTGAGATTCGCCGCGTCGGACCGCGAGCCGCCGCGTCGCAGATGCTCGCAGCCATTCCACCCTCTGCAGCCATCTTGCTTCATCTCGACATCGACGTGTTCCGCAGCGCTGATCTATCGGCCGCTTACTTCCCCCACGCAGAAGGCCTGACCCTGGCCGAAGGCACCGAACTGCTCGGAGTACTTCTCCGCGACAAGCGCGTGCGCATCGTGGAGATCAGCGAGTATGCCGCCCTGCGTGACCCCGAGCAGGCGTCCGTCCATAAGCTCATCGCGATGCTTGCCACCAGCCTCCAGAAAGCCATTCCCGCAAATTGACAACTGCTACCCGGCAGGACTAGATTTGCCACGCATCCCAGGTTCCGCTTAGGCAACAGCTTTTCCCCGTCCGCGCATTCCCGAGGCTCGTTCGTCCCTTCTCCTCAGTCCCGGTAGCGCGAACACGAATCACCGTACCCGTTTGTCTCGATTAGCGCTTTTCAACCATTTCGAGGAGAACTATGCACGCTCTCGTCCGTAACGTTTTTTTCGGCTGCGCCACATTGCTGCCGCTTGCCGCCGCCCTCTCACCTGTTCTCAACGCCCAACAAGCGATGAGCGATGGGCCGCCTAAGGTCCTGGTCATCGACCGCGAATACCTCAAACCCGGCAAGGGTGGCATGCTGCATGAGCGCTCAGAAAGCGCGTTTATCCACGCCTTCGCCGATGCCAAATCCACCACTCCCTACTTTGCCCTGGACTCCCTCTCTGGAGCTTCCCGCTCGTTGTTCCTCTATGGCTACGACAGCTTTGACGATTGGGAAAAGCAGGCAGCCGCGGTACAGAGCAACAAAGCCTTGAGCGCTAAGCTCGACCAGGCTTCCCAGAATGACGGCGATCTGCTCGCGAGTTACGACTCCGCCGTCATGATGCTTCGTCCTGATCTCAGCCTCAACAAAGGCTCAATCGACGGCGCTCGCTTTTTTGAGATCACCACCTTTGTCGTGAAACCCGGGCATACGCACGACTTCACAGAACTCGCCAAAATGTACATCGAGGCCTACCGCAAAATCGCTCCCGAGACCCACTGGGACACCTTCGAACTCACGTATGGAAACCCTACGCCGGGAACCGCCGGGGGAGCCATCTTCCTGGTGTTCAACACCATGAAGTCTCTCGCGGAAACTGACAAGAGCATGCAAGACTCTGACAAATTCTCAAGTGAACTCGGAGCCGACGGCATGAAGAAGATCAGCGAGCTTACGGCCGCCAGTATCGCGGCGACGGGTACCAACCTGTTCGTGATCAATCCTCGTATGAGTAACCCACCAGCCGAGTGGGTCAAAAAGGAGCCAGCCTTCTGGAAGGTTCAATAGAAGCTTGTCAAGGGGCGGGGCTTTACAGCCCCGCCATCACCCGAGACCAATGGACACTGTCGCTGTGCCGTTATGCACTGGCCAACGCCAGAACACCCAGCTGTTGAAGCATACCAAGCTCGTCCGAACTTCCCCAGCGTTCCACCATCTTGCCATTCTTGAACTTCGAAATCTGCACTCCCCGGATACTTACCTTTTTCCCGGTCGGTGGTATCCCCATCAGCGGACCCTGATGTGTGCCAGTCAAGGTGTAGGCGAAACCAATCGAGTCCTCGTCAGCCACCATCGTTTCCAAACCAACTTTCATATCCGGAAAGGCTTTCGTCATAGCCGAAAAGAACGTGCGGTAGCCTTCCGGTCCTGGACCCTGGTCTGGTGCCGGATCGTGATCGACGTTCTCTGCGGCGACCGCCTCTCGGAACAGATCAAAATTGCGAGTATTCACAGCCTCTGCGAACTTCCCAAGCGCAGCCAAATTCTGCTCTTTGCTCATCGTTAGCTTCCTCCGAAAGTCAGATGCCTCGAAGATGCCGACCAGACCATCAATTTTCCCCAAGCCTGCCCCTGCCCAATGACCCTGCCCGCGTGCTACCGTAATCAGCAAACCCGGGTCCAATGTCCTTCTCCGGAGGAGCAGCCATGGCGTGGAACAAACCTCCCCTCGCCGTATTTGTCATCGCCTGCCTCTATATATTTGTAGGCATCCTTGGCATTGCCCATCACTTCCCGGAGTTGATGACCTCAGAACGAGGAGCCATCTGGATCGAACTCATCGAATTGCTAGCCATCGTCTGTGGAGCAAGTCTGCTCCGAGGCTACAACTGGGGCCGTTGGCTAACGGTGGCCTGGCTCGCCGGCCACGTAGTCCTGACCGCCTTCGAATCCTTACCGCAATTTGCCTTCCACGCTTTACTTTGTGCGGCCATCGCCTGGCTCCTGTTTCGTCCCGACTCGGCCCAGTTTTTCCGCCGCGCTTGAAAGTGGGGCAGACAAAAATCTGCCCTTCAGGACCTCACTTCCTGAAGGGCAAACGGATCGTTACATGCTTTTCATTTCTCTGAACGATAGTGTTCGGGGCAGCCGGATCGTTACAGTCAGCTGCCAGGGCCAGCCCGTCGCCCTCAGCACAGCCTTTAATCCTAAATTAACCGGTTGAAGGGCGACGGCAGCGGTTGCGTCTGTCGCCCCAACCATCGGCGACTACGGATAGCTGACCACCGGGCTCAGCTGGTCAGCGAAGCCGCTGTTGACTGCCGCTCCCACCCCGTTGATGACATGCGTGATCTGCCCGCTGCCATTGAGCCAGACCGTGCCCGCATCATGGATTTGGACTCCGGAAACATCAGGAACGGTCATGGCATTGTCTTCGACGATGGGAATACCCAGATCGAAGAAGGAATAAATACCCAGGCCGTAGCCCTGATGCGCAGCCACGGAGCTAGCGACCACGTACGACGGATAGCCGTTCGCCGTGCCATCCATCCAGGCGCTCTGGCTGGGCGGATCGTAGGGCAGCTCGCTCTGGTAGAAGATCGTCTCCCCGCTATTGCCCTTCCACAGCACCTGCTCCTGCTGGTAATGCTCAACCGCCAGGCCTAGTGCGGTCACTCGGTTGCCGTTCACCACCACTCCGTGGGCAGCGGTATTGAGTGTCCACCCTACTCCGTTACCGTGATCCGCGCGCCATGCCCAAATGTCATCGAGGATCACATCCGCGCTGTCGACTTCAAGGCTGGTGGTGGCGCTGCCCGCGGTCGCTCCGCCGATGCGGAAAAAGACGTCATTAATCGTGGAAGGGTCGCTCGCGTGCGGGAGCAAACCGCCCGGCGGCAGAGGAAAGCCCAACAAGCCAGTCCCCATCCTGAGCAATACAGGCGAGTTGACGGGGCCCGCGTCGATGATGAGTCCGGCAATCTGGACTCCGTTTACATCCAGGACCGTGATGGCCTCTTTACCGGTCTGCGGAACCAGGGTCGCGTAGCCCATGCCCAGGACGATGGTGTCGGGATAGAGGATCTGGATAGGCTGTGTAAGTTGATAGACACCCGGCGTCAGAATCAGGTTCTTGCCCAGCGCTAGTGCCAGGTTGATCTTGGCTATTGGCGTGGACGGCTGAGCGATGAAGAACCGGTTGATAGGAATGGACCGTCCCGGAGTGTTGCTTGTGGACCAGGTCGTCCCCGTCGTGTTTCTTGCGACCGCGGGCGCGAACACGTTGTACTGTCCATTGCCGTCCACATAGAGAAATGGTTTTTCCCGGCTCACGGGAGTCGTTGCCAGTGTCGTATAGGGCGGGGTTGGATAGGATTGCGCCGGTGCGCCGGTTACTCCGGAGAAAACCATGTTCCATACCGAGCCGTTCCAGCTGCCGAGGTTGCTGTTGCGCGTATACCATTGCTGCTGCGAGCAAGGGTTGACATTACCTGTCACCACGACGTCGCTGATGAATCCTCCGCTGGCATTTCCGCAGTAGGTGTCGGTCAACTCCAGCCCGCCATTAATCTGCAGCCGCCGCAACGGGGCTCCTTGCGATACGCCCCATTGCAATTCAACGTTGCTGTCACCTTGGGCAACGTCGGCCACCGGGTTGATGGTCAGGTTCTCCATCGAACGCCAGAAGGTGTCGGTGATGTTGTTTCCAGGCCATGTCGGGGTGCCGTATACGGCCTGCCCGTATTGTGGACTCAGGAAGCCGGTGATAGTGACGCCGCCCGGCGTTTGACCCAGGCCCGCAATGGACTCGTAGTACCCGACTGGCGCCTGCACATTGTAGGCGCCCGGCATAAAGAGCACGGCATATCGATTGGTGCTGAACTGGGCTTCATTTGAGAGCGAGATGAGCGTCGACTGTACTTGCGCAGCCGGCATGCTGGGATCGAGGATGTAGACGTTAGGTCCGAAATTCGGTGTCTGCGCAACTGCCACAGTGCTGAATGTACTTATTCCGATTCCGAGGATAAGCGCACCGGCCAAGTGCGCCAACGATGGCTTCGCAAAGTCTCGCTTACACGGGCTATATCTCATGTTTTTTGTAACCCCCTTGGAGCATGACGTTCTACTCGCGCCCGCAAAGATAAGCCGCTGTCTCAGGGGTTGTCAATCAGGCAACTTAGAAAGTCTAAGATAACCAACTCATATACGCTTCACCTATTGAAAACATCTGTTAGAGCTCTGGCATGTTGTATTGTTAGTTCACCCACATGGAGGGCTGCACGTCAGATGTTGGTTGAGAAAACATCGTTAGCGACCAGCAAGACCTTGCAAACCAACAGGCGTATAGTCTCTCTCGATGTCTTCCGCGGAATTGTCATTGCAGGAATGATCCTGGTCACCGACCCAGGCACCTACAGCTATGTATACACCCCGCTCCGTCATGCGGAGTGGATGGGCGCAACGACAACGGACATGATCTTTCCAGCCTTTCTATTCATGGCCGGTCTATCGATCTCCTTCTCGTTTGCTTCGCAGATCAAACGCGGAGCTAGTCGTACGATGCTCGTCCAGCGTCTGCTTCGGAGGAGCGTGGTGCTGTTTATCCTGGGCCTTGTGTTGAATGGATTTCCGGATTATCACTTGCGCACCTTGCGCATTCCTGGAATTCTCCAGAGAATCGCGATCTGCTACCTCTGCAGCGGCGCTCTCTATCTGTTAGCAACCAGCCCGCGTGAGCAGGTCGAGAAGGGGAGAATCTCCAGGCAGGTGCGGCTGATGGCAGGCGTGGCGTTCGGCCTGCTTGCTGTGTATTGGGCACTGCTGAAGCTGGTTCCGGTCCCCGGCATCGGGCCCGGCCATCTCGACACATTCGGGAGCCTTCCCGCCTACATTGATCGCCAGGTTTTTGGGATAAGCCACCTCTGGATTTGGGGCCTTACGGCGGGGAAAGGAGTTACTTACGATCCTGAGGGTATCCTCTCCACTCTGCCTGCTATGTTTTCTACCCTCGCCGGCATCGTCGCGGGCGAGTGGATGAGAGCAAGCCGTCCCGCCAGAACAAAGGCGCTGGGCCTTGCCGTGGCTGGATGCACGCTCGCGATCTCAGGATTGCTATTAAGCCCACTTCTACCTTTGAATAAGCGCATTTGGACCAGCACCTTTGCTCTCCTGAGTACGGGTGTTAGCTTGTTGGTGTTCGCCGCGGTTTACGCGGTTGTCGACCTGGGTGGCTTCCGCCGCGGGCTCCTTCCGGCAAAAGTCCTGGGCACGAATGCAATTCTCGCTTTCACGTTGTCAACCATCATCACCAGCCTGCTCGACCGCATCCACCTTCAGGGGCTAACCATGCACGAATGGATATACCGGAACTTCTTCGCGAGCTGGTTATCCCCTTATCCTTCATCGCTGGCTTATGCAATCGTGATTGTTTTGCTTAACATTCTTCTGCTTTATCCGCTGTATCAGAAGCGGCTCTTTGTCAGGGTCTAGCCATGGCCGTCGATTGTGCTATACCTGTGCTCACCCGCCGGGAGATGGTGAAGATGACAGCCGCTGCTGCGTTATCGGGCGATCGTGTTTTGGATCCTCATGTTCATGTCTGGAGTCACGACCCACAATTTCCTTTCTCTTCCGGAGCCAGAGTTCCTGACTACGATGCCACTCCACAGATGCTGCTGCAGCTGATGAAGGCCAACGGCGTGGCCAGGACTGTGATTATCCAGGTCATCCACTACCGCTATGACAACAGCTACCTGGCCGCAGTCCTCAAGCAATATCCGCGGGTCTTTGAAGGAGTCTGCCGGGTTGACCCGCTTGACCCTGCCGCGCCGGATCGCCTCGCGCAGCTTACAGAGCAAGGTTTTCGAGGCGTCCGCCTCAGCCCGGCCGGCGATGCCGGCGGAGACTGGATTCGAGGCCCGCTGATGGTCCCCTTATGGAAGCGTTGCCAAAGCCTCAAAGTTCCCATGACGCTGTTGATTCCCATCAGCCGTGTTCCTGATGTCCAGAAGCTGGTCGACAAATTCCCAGAGTTGACGGTAGTCATCGACCACATGGCCGATTGCCCGGTGGATCATCCAGAACAGCTCGAAGCCCTGGTGGCTCTGGCACGCTATCCCAGGGTGTTCATCAAGATCTCGCACACCTGGTCCTTATCCAGGGAAAGCTATCCCTGGCTTGATTCCCAGCGGTTGGTAAAGCGCTTATACGATACCTTCGGACCGCGGCGGCTCATGTGGGCGACCGATTGGCCCATCGCCAAAGAGCGAGCGAGCTACGCGCAGAGGTTGACCGTCGTCCGCGATGACATGCAATTCCTCAACGCCGACGATAAGCGCTGGATGCTCAGCAGGACCATCGAACAGGTCTGGCCTTTCGCCTGAAGTTCTTTGATCGACAGCAGGCCCCCGCAATCGCTACTCTTGAAAGGACACGATGTTGGGAGGCACGCCATGGCGTCCGTTAATGAAGTCTCCGTCCCCACCTGCCGGGTAGTTCAACCGGGCGAAGCCTTTCAGGGCAAGCAAGGCCTCATGTATTCCCCGGCCATCTCGGCAGAAACCGTCGGTTCGCAGGGCATCCACATGCAGTTGCTCACCATCCCGCCTGGCGGCCGCGCCAAGGCCCACAAACACGCCTCCCACGAGACCGCCATCTACATGCTCAAAGGCGTCGGAGCTATGTGGTACGGCCCTCAGCTTGAGCATCATAATTTGCTCCACCCTGGGGAATTCCTCTACATCCCAGCCGACATGCCTCACCTGCCTTACAACCCCAGCGCGACAGAAGAGACCATCGCCGTCATTTCCCGCACTGATCCCAACGAGCAGGAGAGCGTTGTTCTTCTGCCGCACCTGGAAGCCATCCACCCATGAAGATCGCTGTCCTTGGAATCCTCGGCTTCACCCTTGCCGTCACATCCATCCATGCCGTCGCGCAGGACTCGTCAGTCCTGTCCCCCATCGATGCGATGTTTCAAGGCATGACAGACCGCAACCCTGCAGCCATTAAGGCCGCGGCCTTGCCCGGTACGATGCTGATACTCATGCGAGACGGCAAGCCGGAGCAAATGACCATCGAGACATTTGCTGAACACCTGAGCAAGCCAAGCAAAACTCACATCGAAGAACGCATCCACGATCCGCTGATACGTATGGATAATGATCTGGCGATGGTCTGGGCGCCGTTCGAGTTTCTCGTGGATGGCACGCCCGATCATTGCGGAACCGATCTCTTCAATCTGGTCAAGACGGACGGCAAGTGGCTCATCGCAGGCATAGCCGACACGGGAAGCAAACAGTGTGCGACGAAATAAGTCGCAGGCACTTTCCTCTGGCCATCCTGGCAGTCCTGGTCTTTCTGACCAGTTCTGCCAGATCCCTTGCTGCGCCGGCGAACGGTCAGTTTTTGATCGTTTCTGACATTCACTTCAATCCCTTCTTCGATCCGTCCCTGGTTGCGAATCTGGCTTCCGCGCCTGCCAACCGCTGGGAGCCGATCCTTAATCAGTCGCACGCAACCTCGTATAGCCCGTACGGTCAGGACACCAATTGGCCGCTGCTGCAGTCTGCCCTCGATGCCGTGCGGACGACCGAGCCTCACCCTGCGCTGCTGATGATCACAGGCGATCTGCTTGCCCATGGGTTTCCGCGCGCTTATGCCGGCGCAACCCATGACACCGATCCTGTGCACTACCGCGCGTTCGTGCTCAAGACGGTTACCTTCCTTGCATGGGAGCTGCGGCGAAGATTTCCCAAGACGCAAATACTGCTCACCCCGGGCAACAATGATGACGAATGTGGTGACTATCAGATTCAGGCCGACGGACCATTTCTGAACGATACCGCCGCCCTGGCGCGAGCACTTGCACGCGGCAGCGGCTCCTTTATCGCGGACTGGAAAGCACTGGGCAGCTACGCGTTCGACCAACGAACGTTCGCGGGGTTCGCATCCTCTCGGTCAACTCCGTCTTTTTTTCCAATAAGTATCAGGCGGCGAATTTTGCCGGCGGCTGCTCGCTGGTTGACTCGACCGCCGCCTCCCGCACCTTCACCTGGTTGGAAGCTGCTCTTTCCCAAGCCCGCCAGGCCAATGAAAAAGTATGGATCATGCTCCACATCCCTCCCGGGATCGATGGTTTTTCAAGCATGATGCAATACCGGCGTCTGCAGGCAGGTGGTGCAATCGCAGACTTGTGTAGCAAGGCAATTGTTCCCATGTGGAAGCCTGAGTGGACGGCTCGCTTCGAGGGCATCCTGCACGATTACCAAAGTACAGTCACGGCGACTTTTGCCGGCCACGATCACACGGATGATTTCCGCGTCTTGCGTGCAAACGAGCCTGGAGAAGCATTCGTGCTGATCGATCCGCCTGTCTCGCCGATTTACGGTCAGAACCCGGCTTTCCGAGTCGTTTCCTTCACAGAAGGCGGCAGACTGGCTAATCAATCTACTTACTACCTTACTAACCTCGCCTCCGCCGGGAGTGGGGTCCCGGGCAAGTGGACTCGGGAGTACAGTTTTGCGGAGGAGTGGCAGAGGGAACCACTGGATAGCGCGAGCTTGAAAAGTGTCTATGACCGTATTCGAAGCGATGCAGGCGTCCGCGCCCGCTGGTTGACCATTCTGAATGTCTCGAGCTCGCACGACACTGTGCCCGCCCAAGGCGTCGAAAATCTCGACTGTGCGATCGAAGCTCTTGACCCAGCCACCTATAAGAATTGTTATTGCCCAATCCCGCCTCCCTGATCTTGGTATCCTGAATTTCGGTCATTAACCCCATGCTGCTATTTGTCCGGCAAGCTGTCGCAGACGATATCCCGGCGCTCCAGAGCCTGATCCGCCAATCCGTGATGGGTCTGCAGACGGCAGACTATACATCAGAGCAACTGGAGCTGGCTGTCGAATTGGTGTTTGGCGTGGATACCCAATTGGTCGAGGACGGCACCTATTTCGTAGCTGAGGCTGGCGAGAGCCGCGTCCTTGCCGGCTGTGGAGGCTGGAGCAAGCGCAAGACCCTCTATGGCAGCGACCACTGCGCGGGTCGCGAAGATGCTCTGCTCGATCCAAATTGCGAAGCCGCGAAGATACGTGCCTTTTTCGTTCATCCCGGCTGGGCGCGGCGGGGCGTGGGCAGCAGAATTCTTGAGGTTTGCGAGGCGGCTGCGGCGGCCGCAGGTTTCCGCCGCCTGGAGATGGGAGCCACCCTCACCGGCGTGCCCCTGTACCTCGCCCGTGGCTACTTGGAGGGCGAACGTCGCCAAGTCCCGCTGCAGCGCGGCCTGTCCCTGCCCATCGTCCATATGGAAAAGCAGCTTTGACGTCCATTAGAAGGGAAGGGCGTGGTCTGAAGATATTCGTCTTCGCATTTGCCTTGTTGATCGTCTGTGGCAACTCGGGCGCGTCCGGCCTTCCGGTACGATCGGTTCCCCTTTGTTCCGGGATAACCCTCTCGGCAAGCTACCTTGCCATGACAGGCCGCGACCAGGTTCCGGGCTTTCATTTTATGTTGTCGAACCGCACCAGCCGGGAGATCAAGCTGGCCGAACCGGTCCCATCCAGCTCCCACTGGTATGCGCGCGCTCGCGGGCGCTGGTGGTGGAGGGCATCGAACGGGGCTGGTGGGAGTTTGGTGAATGCCGGCAACGAGCATGGCCGGGTTATGGTTTATCCCAACCAGAGTCTCGTGGGGGCCGGCCTCCTCACCGTGCCCCCGCACCAGAGCAGGGAATGGACGGCAAGCCCGCAAGAGAACCCTGTGCTCGAGTACAAGCCGGGCTGTGCGATCTGCTCTTACCCTGGGGAAAGCCAATACCAGGTAGTCTTCGCCTACGCCTACGTCACAGGGGCGGACGAAACCCGCGGCCTGCTGGCTTGCGGTTTACGCTCGGCGCCGGTGCCAATGCCCCCGAAATACTGAACTATTTCTTCAGAGCCTACGTCAATTTCTAGTGAACTGACGGCTTACATGCGGTCTGCTAGCAACCATGCGGCCGGCCGCGTGTTCTCATCAATGTGGTAGATATGCAGGAGAAACACCCATGAAGAACCAATTAGGTCGTATAGCACTCAGTGGAATTTTGGCCACTGGGCTCACCCTCGGCTCGGCTGCCGCCTTTGCGCAGCAGGATAGCCCCGCTCCCCCTGATGCTGCCGCTCAGCAAGGCGGTCACCGTCAGCCGCCCACCCCAGACGAACAGGTCGCGCGCATGACCAAACGTTACAACCTGTCTGCAGATCAGCAGGCGCAAATCAAGCCGATTATTGCCGACCAGCAGCAGAAAATGATGGCGCTGCGTGGGGACAGTTCTTTGTCCCGCGACGACAAGATGGCCAAGATGAAGAGTATCCACGAGGATTCGAACACCAAGATCCAGGCGGTTCTCAACGATACGCAGAAGGCGCAATTCGCGCAGGATCAACAAAAGATGCAGGAGCGCATGATGCAGCGCGGCGGTGGTGCTCCTCCAGCCCAGTAACTCAGAACCACCGGTGCTCAGCTGAGCAGATCGAGCACCGGTTTCCACTCTCTCCCTAGCGACTGGGCGACTCCTTTGTAGGTGAGTTGCCCGGCGTAGGTATTCACTCCTTCGCACATCCCGGGATCGGCCTTGATCGCTGCTGCTACGCCGTGGTGGGCGAGGCGCAGCACGTAAGGGAAAGTTGCGTTCGTGAGCGCCAGGGTGGATGTGTTGGGCACGGCGGCGGGCATGTTGGTAACGCAGTAGTGGACCACTCCATCCACCAGGAACGAGGGGTCGCTGTGGGTGGTGGGGTGGGCGGTTTCGATGCAGCCTCCCTGGTCGATGGCGACGTCGACCACGACGGCTCCTTTCTTCATGCGCGAGACCATTTGCCGGGTCACGATTTTGGGGGCCGCGGCGCCGGGGATCAGCACGCCGCCGATGACCAGGTCAGCGTTTTGTACGGCGCGGGCGACGTTATAGGAGTTGGATGCCAGGGTATAGACGCGGCCGTTGAAGATGTCGTCCAGTTCGCGCAGCCGGTTGAGATTGAGATCAACGATAGTGACATTTGCTCCCATGCCGAGGGCGATCTTGGCGGCGTTGGTGCCGACGATGCCACCTCCGAGGATGCAGACGGTCGCCGGAGGCACTCCCGGCACTCCACCCAGCAGCACTCCGCGTCCGCCTTTTTCCTTTTCCAGGTAGGTTGCGCCCACCTGGACGGACATCCTTCCCGCCACTTCGGACATGGGTGTCAGCAGGGGGAGAGTCCCTGCACGATCGCGGATGGTCTCGTAAGCGATGCCGGTGACTTTGGTAGCCAGCAGGCGGTCGGTGAGCGCCGGCAGGGGAGCGAGGTGCAGGTAGGTGAAGAGCACCAAGCCTTCGCGGAAGAAGACGTATTCCTGTTCGACTGGTTCTTTTACTTTGACGATCATGTCGGCGTGGCCCCAGACATTGTGAGCCGAGCCGACGATCTCGGCTCCTGCTGACTGGTATTCATCGTCAGTAAAGGCGGAGAGGTCGCCCGCCTGGGTTTGTACGAGCACGGTGTGGCCTGCGTCGACGAGGGCCTTTGCGCCGGCAGGTGTAATGCCCACCCGGGACTCGTGGTCTTTCACTTCCTTGGGAACGCCAATGATCATCTTGAAATTTGCCTCGCAAGGGAATGCTAGCAAATGCGAGGTGGGTGCGGCTGCAGGGCGAAGACTGCAGATCCCTCGGCTGCGCTCGGGATGACAAGGGGAGGGCGGTTAGTTTTCGGAAGGGTAGCGACTTGGACGGACGGAGTGAGGAACGGCAATCCGCGAGGACTGCAGATTCCTCCACTGCGCTTCGCAGCTTAAGTCTTTCCATCCAAGTCGCTAATCTTCCGGAACGTAACCCGTCCTCCCCTTGTCATCCCGACCAACGGGAGGGATCTGCAGTCTTCCCCCGCCACGCTTCGCTGAGGTCAGACCATGACGGGTTCGTTCGCTCAATAAGTTCTATCTTCTTGGCGCGCGTCCAGCCTTTGATTTGCTTTTCTCTTTCCAGCGCGTTGTAAACGTATTTGTAATGCTCAAACCACACAAGCCGATGACATCGGTACTTAGCAGTAAAGCCAGGAATAGCGCCGACCGATGCTCATCAGTTCTGCGTGCAACACTATTGGTCACGCCGCAGTACAGAACCCGCGTGCGGCTGCAAATGATGTACACAAAATAATGGTGGTCACGCTTTGTCGTCTTACTCCCCCGTATCGATTTGCGCCCGTTGCAGCCGATCGGAGTAATCCACGTAAACCGCCTTCCACGAGGTGTAGAAATCAAGTGCACCCGTTCCACCTTCGCGGTGTCCGTTGCCGGTTTGCTTCACGCCGCCGAACGGTAGATGAACCTCCGCTCCGATCGTCGGTGCGTTGATGTAAGTAATGCCAGCCTCCAGATCGCGCATGGCCTTGAACGCCAGGTTGACGTTGCGGGAATAAAGCGCCGTCGAAAGCCCATACTGAATACCATTGGCAAAACTAATCGCCTGATCGAAGTTGTCGCACTCAATGACACTCACAACCGGTCCAAACACTTCTTCCCGTGCAATCCGCATCCCAGGACCGACACCGCCAAACACGGTGGGGCTAAAGAAAAATCCCTTGTCTAATCCTTCCACTCGGCGTCCACCAGTCAGCAGCCTTGCCCCCTCCTCGGTAGCAATCGCGGTGTAACGTGCCGACGTATCCACCTGCTGCTGATTGATCTGGGGTCCCATCTCCACCTGGGCATCCAGGCCGTCTCCCACCCGCAGCGCCTGGGCTCGGTCCACCAGCCTGCGGGTAAACTCCCCGGCAATGCTCTTCTGCACGATGATCCGGCTGGTCGCCGTGCAACGCTGGCCACTGGTACCAAACGCGCCCCAAACTGCACCATCCAGCGCCAGGTCCAGATTCGCATCCTCCAGCACGATCATGGCGTTCTTGCCCCCCATCTCGAGCGAACAGGGCTTGAAAAGACCGGCTGCGGTCTGGCCCACGATCCGTCCCACCTCACTCGAGCCGGTGAAGGAAATAGCGTCGACTCCCGAATGCGCCACCAAGGGCGCGCCGGCATCGGGGCCAAACCCGGTTACGATGTTGACCACCCCGTCCGGCAGCCCTGCCTCGAGCAACAGTTCCACCAGGTTGATGGTCGACAGCGGAGTATCTTCCGCCGGCTTGATCACGCAGGTATTCCCGCACACCAGGGCAGGGAATAGCTTCCACGACGGAATCGCCATGGGGAAGTTCCAGGGCGCAATCATCCCGCAGACGCCCACCGGCATGCGCACTGACATGGCAAATTTGTCCCGCAATTCCGATGGTGTGGTCTGGCCGAAGAGCCTGCGCCCTTCCCCTGCCATGTAGAAGGCGGTATCCGCTGCTTCCTGCACATCGCCCCGCGTTTCGCTCAGGACCTTACCCATTTCCCGAGTCATCTGCCGGGCCAGCTCCTCTTTACGCTGCAACAGCAGCTCACCCGTCCGAAAGAGAATCTCTCCGCGCTTGGGCGCCGGATACAGCCGCCATTGGCGGTAGGCCGTCCTGGCCGCCTGCACGGCTCGATCCACATCCGCCTCAGTCGAGGCCTGAAACTCACCCACCACATCGTCGACGTTGGCTGGATTGCGATTGAGGAAAGTCTTGCCGCTCGCTGCACTCACCCACTTGCCGCCAATCAAATTTTTGTAGCTCTTGATCGTCATCGTCCGAGGATAAATGAAGCGAACCGTCGCTGTTCGAGACAGCCCCGAAACAGGGCGTATACCCTAAAAGTGGTGCCAAAGACTCAAAAGAGTAGCGAGCAACAAAGGCAACCGCGGCCGTACAATGAATCCGGGTTCGACAGGAAAAGTCCTGCATTCATGTCATCAAACGGTTTCCATTCGCGTTCTTCGCGTACGCACGGCGTGCGTTCGTTGTTCAGCGTCTTCTCCAGCGACCTGGCAATCGATTTAGGCACCGCGAACACCCTGGTGTACGCGCGCGGTAAGGGCATTGTTGTGAACGAGCCCTCAATCGTGGCGATTAACAAAAACACCGGTGAGGTCGAGGCGGTGGGTAAAGAGGCCAAGGAGATGCTTGGGCGCACGCCCGGCAATATCGTGGCCATCAAACCCATGAAAGATGGCGTGATCGCCGACTTCAAAATCACTGAAAAGATGTTGAATTACTTTATCCAGAAGGCGCACAACCGCAAAATGCTGGTGCACCCCAGGATTGTCATCGGCGTGCCGTCTGAAATCACCCAGGTAGAAAAGCGGGCGGTCGAAGATTCCGCTTATCGCGCCAAGGCAAGTGAAGTGTTCCTGGTCGAGCAGGCCATGGTGGCCGCCATCGGCGCTGGTTTGCCCATCACCGAGCCGAGCGGCAACATGGTAGTCGACATCGGCGGTGGCACCACCGATATCGCTGTCATTTCGCTCTCCGGCATCGTCTACTCCCGTTCCGTCCGTATGGCCGGCAACCAGATGGACGAGGCGATCATGAACTACCTCAAGCGCAAGTACAACCTGCTCATCGGCGAGCGCACCGCGGAGCAGATCAAGATCGACATTGGATCCGCCTATCCGCTGGACAAGCCGCTCACCATGGAAATCAAGGGCCGCAACCTGATCGAAGGCGTTCCCAAGACCATCACCATCGATGACAGCGAGATCCGTGAAGCACTAACGGAATGCATTTCGACCATCCTGAATGCCATCCGCGTAGCCCTCGAACGTACGCCACCTGAACTCAGTGCCGACATCAGTGATCGAGGCATCGTGCTGACCGGGGGCGGAGCGCTGATCAAAAATCTAGACAAGCGTATTCGTGAAGAGACCGGCCTGCCGGTTTCGATAGCCGATGATCCTCTGGCCAGCGTGGTCTTGGGCACGGGCAAGATGCTGAGTGACTTCCGTTTACTGCGCAAAATCAAGATCGACTGAGCATGCGGCGACTCGATCTATAAAGAGATGAAAGCAGCCATGGGTAGGTCGTGAGCCGCTATAAAAACATCCTGTTTCTGGTGGCGGTGCTGGTGGTCCAGATCATTGGCTTGGCCGTCCAGATTCGCCGGCCCAATCCCACTGGTGGCGATCAACCGGCCGTACGCCTGATCCGCTACTGGGCGATCAGTCTTATGTCGCCTCCGGAAAAAGTGGTCCATGGCAGCGGGACCGGTCTGCGCGGCATGTGGTCAAACTATCTCGACCTTCGCCACGTGCGGCAGCAAAACCAGGAGCTGAAGGAGCAGGTCGGCCGTCTGCAGTTGGAGCAGGCGGGGCTGTTGGAAGATGCACGCCAGGGGCAGCGGCTGCAGGCACTGCTGGCGTTTAAAGAGCATTACATCTCCTCGACTGTGCCGGCCCAGGTGATTGGTACATCAGGCACCGACCAGTCACGCATTCTGTACATCGATAAGGGTGCCAAAGACGGACTCAAGCCAGACATGGCCGTGATTACCCCTGACGGCATCGTGGGCAAGTTAAAGGACGTGTATGCCCATACCTCTCAGGTGCTGGTGATCAACGATCAGACCAGTGGGGCAGGGGTGCTGCTGGAGACCACGCGGTTGCGCGGTGTACTGCGCGGCAATGCCCTGGGCCAGCCGCAGATCATCAACATGCTCCCCGATGAGCGAGTCAAGCCAGGAGAACGGGTCCTTACCAGCGGCGGAGACCAAATTTATCCTCGTGGACTTCCTGTGGGGGTGGTCGACCGGGTGGTTCCCGACACGCAAAACCCTCCTTATGTAGACATCGTCCTCAAGCCGGCGGCCAACCTGGGTCACCTGGAGGAGTTGCTCGTCATTACGGAGGCCACCGATCAGATGACGGCCAGGGAGCGGCTGGATTTAGCGCAGAGTGCTGCCCAGGGGGCGGAGGTAGTTCAACAGCGGGCGTCCGATATCCTGGCTGAACGTTTGCCAGGCCTGAGTGATCCAACCGCGCTGGCTGATCCTGGCCCGGGCCAGAAACCGGCTGCGGCTGTGGCGGCTTTGCCCGCAATCCCGCCGCCGCTCCATCCGCCGCCGGCCCTGCATGCCGACCATTACAGCCCGCTGGCCACGCCGCCGGCTGCCAGCTTGACCCCGGGCCAGGCGATTGTCGATCCCAAATACGCGCCGGCACCCAAGTCGCAGGTCACGGAGACGCCGGCAGCCAAAGCGGCAGCTGAGACCAAGGTTCCGGCGACCAAGACCCCGGCAAGCAAGACTTCAGTAGCGGACGGAGATAAAGCGGATACCGGAATTCCGGTAAAGCCTAAGCATCCCGCAACCAGTCCGGCAGTGTCCGGCGATACAGCTAAACCGAAAGTTCCTAAGGTTGTGGCTCCGGCTCCCGAGGCCCCACCTGAGCCCCCAGACGAACCACCCGCTGGGAATGGTCCCCAGCCTCAGTAGTTGAAGCGATTACGTATTGATTCGAAGTTGTTGAGACGGTAAGAGGAGCAAGATTCGCATGGCAATGTCGGCATCACTCGCGCGCCGGGAACTGGATGTGCAGCGTTATCCGCTCATCGTAGTGATCCTGGTTCCGTTGCTGGCGATCTTCCTCCAGGTCCTGATCCCTCGTTTTATCCCCAAGTTCGACATCCTCGATCTGCCCCTGTTGGTCACCATCTACTTTTCCGTGGGTTGGCGCAACCCGATCGCGGGCACCATCACTGGAGCGGTCATCGGGCTGGTTCAGGATGCGCTTACCAGCCACCCCTTGGGAATGAACGGAATCTCCCAATGTGTGGTGGGTTTCTGTGCCGCGTCGCTGGGGGTCAAGATTGATGTGGAGAACCCCGGAACCCGGCTGATGATCAACTTTGCATTCACTTTGATGAATATCGGGATCTACCTGTTCATCACGCATCACATGCTGGCCTTCCACGTCACGACCAACTGGCTGCATGAAGCAATCAAAGCAGTGATTAACTCGATTGTGGGCGTGTTCTTCTTCGATATTCTGGATCGCGTCCGGCCTCGAGACTAGAAATTTGCACCAAATTGACGGCAGAAGAGTCACAGTAAGGGAATGGATTACGTGCTCATCAATAAGGAAGAGAGATTACCGGCCTATAAGCTCACGCTCGTGCAGTACGTGATCGTCGCTGTCCTGTTGGTGCTGCTCTCCGGCTTGTGGCGGTTGCAGGTGGTGGGCGCGCAAAACTACCGTACGCTGGCGGAGCAGAACCGTATCCGCAAAGTGCCTATCCTGGCCCCCCGGGGCAAGCTGTTTGATCGTGAAGGGCGCCTGCTGGTCGACAACTACCCCTCCGTCTCCTGCTTTCTGATCCGCGAACCGGGCCGCGACCTGCGGGCGGACTTTCCCCTCATTTCGCGGGGTCTGCACATGACCATGGAGCAGCTGCAAAGCACGCTGGCGCACTATGCGCTCGCACCCAAGTACGAGCCCATTCCGCTCAAGCAGGACATCACTCCGGACGAGGTGGAATTCATCGAGGCCCATCGCGACGAGCTGCCGGAACTGGAAACGATTGACGAACAGCGGCGACTCTATCCCCGCAATGGCTTTGCCGCCAACCTCATCGGTTACGTCGGCGAGGTAAGCGACGACATGTTGAATGACCCGCGCTATGCCTACTACGAACCTGGCGATGTGGTCGGCAAATCTGGCGTCGAACAGTCCTACGATCAGCTGCTCCGCGGCACGGACGGCTCACAGGACATCATCGTTGACAGCCACGGCAGGGAAGTAGGCATACTCGGCCGCGAACCGGCAGTACCCGGCCAGGGCCTCAAACTGACCATCGATCTGGATCTTCAGCGTACCGCTGAAGCAGCGATGGGCGATCGCAACGGAGCGATTATCGCGATTGACCCCCACACCGGCGCCGTGTTGGCGTTGGTTTCACGGCCCAGTTTCGACCCCAATGACTTCTCCGTGCGCGTCTCCCGCGACGAGTGGAACACGCTCATCACCGATCCTCGCCATCCGCTACTGGATAAGGCAATTCAGGCCCAGTTGGCACCAGGATCCACATTCAAGATCATCATGTCGCTGGCCGGCCTGGAGAACGGGGTCGCCCAGAATTTGAAGGTAGTCTGCAACGGGGGCGCCAACTTCTACGGTCGCTTCTTTGGCTGCGATAAGCGCCACGGTCCGGTCGATATCATGCACGCGATCCCTATGTCCTGCGACACCTACTACTACACCCTGGCCGAACGGCTGGGCATCGAGAAAATTGCCTACTGGGCGCACAAGGTGGGATTGGGACAGAAGACCGGCATTGATCTGCCCGGCGAGGTCAGCGGCACCATGCCTTCTGAGGAATGGAAGATGAAGACCTTCCACGAGAAGTGGTATGCCGGCGAGGTGATCTCGGTCGGCATCGGGCAAGGAGCAGTTGCGGTTACCCCCGTTCAGCTGGTCCGGGCAGTGGCCGGCATAGCCTCCGGCGGCGCCATGAAGCGTCCCCATGTGGTGGAACCCGATCAAGTGCCGGCCGAGTACCGGCAAGCCATGTATGACTCGTATCCTGGCACTGGCGATGTCCAGGTGCCGATCGATACGGCAACTTGGCAGACCATCACCGACAGCATGGCTGGCGCCCTGGACGCACACATGGGCGGCACGGCATCCGCGGTGCACCTGGAAAACATCGATTTTGCCGGCAAGACCGGCACGGCGCAGGTGGTGAACCACAGTGCCGGAATGAAGAGTCTTGGCACCGGTGCCGCGCGCGCGAACGCCTGGTTTGTCGGGATCGCCCCGCGCCGCAATCCGGATATCGCCGTGGTGGTCCTGGTGGAACATGGTGGCTGGGGAGCAGAGGCGTCGGCACCCCTGGCTGCTCGTATCATCGAAGCCTTCGTCGATAAGCAGCGCCGGCTGGACAACAACCTACAGCTGCAGCAAGCGAAAGCGCCTTCCAAGGTCGAGGTGGGTGCGGTTTGGTCGGAGCAACCCGAAAACGAGGCAGCCCCGGCAAAGGTGACCACCGCGGCCGTGAAGGAACCCGAGCCGAAACTACATGGCGGACACTTTGAGGTTCCGGTACCTGCGGTGCAGCAGCACTAGAAGAAGAGAGGAGTATCTTGCGCCGATTTATTTCATTTCGCGATTTCGACTGGCTGCTCCTGGGCCTCGTGCTGCTGCTGTCGATCATCAGTATCTTCGAGATCTACAGCGCCACCCTGCATACCAAGTTTGTCGGCTTTGAGACCAAGCAGATCTTTTGGCTGCTCGGCGGCCTGGCGGCCATGTTCATCTTTTCCGTGATCAATTATCACCGTCTGCTCGAGGCCGTACCCTGGATCTACGGTTTTTGCCTGGTCTCGCTGGTAGCGGTGCTGGCCGTCGGAACCAAGGTTTTGGGCGGGCGGCGCTGGATTAAGCTTCCTGGCGGGATCCATTTTCAGCCATCCGAATGGGTGAAACTGGTGCTGATCGTGGCCGTGGCTCGATATTTCTCCAGCCTGGCGGGCAGGGAGCTTACCTGGAGCGATATCTTCAAGGCGTTCCTGATGGTTGGCCTGCCCATGCTGCTGGTGCTCAAGCAACCGGACCTGGGAACCTCGCTGACGTACATCCCGGTGCTGATCATCGGGCTGTTTCTGGGTGGCCTGGAGTGGAAGAAAGGCCTGATCCTGGTCATTTCCGCTCTCGTCCTGGTGGTTCCGGTCTGGGCCAAGGTGTTGAAGCCTTACCAGAAGCAGCGGCTGACCAGCTTCCTGAATCCTGACACCGATCCGAAAGGGAGTGGTTACCAAGTCAAGCAATCGCTGATCGCGGTGGGCGACGGAGGCATATGGGGCCGGGGAGCGACGAAGGGCACGCAAACCCAGGGGGATTTTCTGCCCATTCCCTATACGGACTTCATCTTTGCAGCGTTCTGCGAGGAGCACGGGTTCGTCGGCGCCGTGTTTGTTCTCCTGATATACTTCCTCATATTGACGCGTTTGATTCAAAATGCTCAAACAGCTGCGGATATATCCGGTACGTTCCTGATCATGGGCGTGGTCGCTGTACTCATCTTTCAGATTGCAGTTAACGTCGGAATGGTCATCGGGTTCATGCCGGTAACAGGAATTCCCTTACCGTTAATGAGTTACGGGGGATCCTCGGTATTGTTTTCGTTTCTGGCTCTGGGCATGGTGATGAATGTTCGCATGAGCCGTTTTGTGAATTAGACCAGTGTCAACCAAGCTTTATTTTTCAGTAGTTTAGATACGCCGGCCAGGTGAATCACCGGGGGCCGGGCAGGATTAGGAATGAGCACGCAGAGAAGGGTAACGACCCCGCCTAATAACAAGGTTGAAGCGGTCACCGACTCTTTGCGCCCGGACAGCCCTGGAACGCCAGGCAGCACAGCGACCGCTTCTGGTCATGACTGTGCGCCGGTATCCCCGTACAAAGAATTTTCGCTGGATTCCGCCCCTTGGATCACGCGCCTTTGCCCAGGCTTTCTCGCTGACCTAATCCTTCCCTGCATCCCGGGAGTGGGATAAGCAGCTCCCCTCCGATCTGCCGCGTCGGCCGTCCGACAGGTTTTTAGACCTGCGGACAGGAGAGGCAGCATGTCAAAAGAAATTTGTGTTTCCAGTACGCCGCATGAGACGCGTCTGGCCATCCTCGAAGACGACCAACTCACAGAGGTCTATTACGAGCGGGAAAACGAGTACACCCTCGCCGGCTCTATTTACAAGGGTCGCGTTACCCGGGTGCTCCCCGGAATGCAATCCGCATTTGTCGACCTGGGATTGGAACGGGATGCGTTTCTTTACGTAACCGACTTCATGGAGGAGCAGGAAGACTCCTCCGACTTTGAACGCATTCCAGGCGGCGGCGAGGAGGCTCGATCAGCCCAGCCACGTGAGTCCCAAAACCGGCCACCGCGGCCGGCTCAGACGGCAAATCCAGAAGGAGAATCTGCTCCACGGCGCAACGGAGCCCCGGCTGGGGGCCAGGCGCCCGAGGGAGAGTTTGAGGACGGCACCAGGAAGTGGCGTGGACGGCGTGGCCGCCGCAAGGGCTTTCGTCCGGGTCCGGGTCCGGGTCCGGCTCAAGGCGGGGGCGGGCAGCAGGCAAACCAGGAACAGGGTGCTCCGGCCCGGGTCGAAGCTCCGCGGGCCTTCGAGCCAACTGACGAACCCGAGATTACGGACAAGCGTCCGTCCGTTCCGTTTGCCCTTCCCGGCGAGTCGCTTTCCAAATACGGCGGTCAAGCCGCTCCCCGGACACCGGCTCCGGTAGCTCCACAGCCCAAGGCCAATGTCATCCTGGCCAAGCCTTCCACGCTGATTGAGACGCCCATCGAATGGAATGGAGACGGGCTGCTCCCCGGAGAGTCGATCTCCCGCTATCGCGGTTCTGCGACTGAGGCCCCCGCTCCTTCTCATCATGAATTGGAAGCGGCCGACCCGGTTCCGCAGCAAGAAGCTATCCCCGCCATCGAGCAGCCTACCCCTGTGGTGCTCGAAGCTGCGGCCTATGAAGAAGTGATTGTCCCGGAACCGGCTGTTCCTGAACCCGAAGTGGTGACCGAGCCGGAAGTGGAAGTTCAGGCCACTATCGCCGACGAGCCGCTCGCGGCAGTGGAGTTTGAGCCTGAGGAAGCCTCCGCGTCCTACCGGGTTGATCCTTCGGCACCGAGCGAGTTTCGCTTTGCTTCCCCTCAGTCCAGTGTTTTGGAAGAAGAGGAGCCTGCCGCTAAAGCCGAGTTAGACCTGCCGCAACCTGAGGATCTTCGTCCTGAGGCGAGTCATGAGCCTGCATTTGCTGCTTCCAGTCCTGGACTGATTGAGCCGGAGACGGAGTTCGATGAGTTAGAGGACGATCTGGAAGACGGCCCGCCGGTAACCGGGCTGGTGGAAGAGGAAGAGGTCACCGACGAAGAGGAGTACGACTTTACCCCGCTTTATGTCGAGAGCGAAGACCACGACCTGCAGGAACTGGAAGAAGAGACGCTCGATCAGGAAGTTTCCGTGGGCAGCGCGATCAGCGATATGGTGCGCGACGCTCATATCGACCAGCGTACCGATAGCGATGCTTCCGGGCTCATGGTTGAGGAAGAAGAGGCGGAAGACGAGCTGGAGGAAAAGTTCGCCGACGGGGCGGAGGAAGAAATCAGAATCAGAAGAAGGACAGGTAGCAGCCGTGGCCGGGCAGCCGGCTCGCCGTCCGCGTGATGACCAGCGTCGTGGCGGGCGTGGTCAGCGCAATGATGGCCGCCGCCGCCACAACGGACGCCGCCAGAACGCGCAAACCAGCGACCTTCCGATCATCAGTGAGCTGTTGAAGCAGGGGCAGGAAATCCTGGTGCAGATTGCCAAGGAGCCGATTGCGAAGAAAGGTGCGCGTATCACCAGCCATATCGCGCTCCCGGGCCGCTTCCTGGTCTTTATGCCGACGGTCAATCACGTGGGGGTGTCGAGGAAGATTTCCTCTGATGAGGAACGCCTGCGCCTGAAGCGGATTCTGATCAGCGAAAAGGGAACCGTCAGTGGTGGCTTTATCGTCCGCACAGCGGCCGATGGAGCCAGTGAAGACGATCTGCGGGCGGATATTCGCTTCCTGATCAGCCTTTGGACTGAGATCAAGCAGCGTTCCGATACGGCCAAAGCGCCGGCACTTATTTATCACGACCTCAACCTGGTGGAGCGCATTCTGCGTGACCAGGTGAGTGATAACTTCTCCACCATCTGGGTTGATACCGAGGCAGAATACGAGCGGATTGTTCGCTTCCTGAATCGTTTTCAGCCTTCATTGGTGCGGCGAGTGAAGCTTTACACCAAAGAAACGCCGCTCTTTGAGCAGTTCGGTATTCAGGATGAGATCTCCAAGGCGCTTAAGTCGAAAGTCTGGCTCAAGTCCGGCGGTTCGATTGTGATCAATCAAACCGAGGCCCTGGTGGCGATCGACATCAACACCGGCAAGTACGTAGGCAAGACGGCGCGCCTGGAAGACACTATCCTCAAGACCAATCTTGACGCCATCCCCGAGATTGTTCGCCAGATTCGCCTGCGTGACCTGGGCGGTATTATCGTGATCGACTTCATCGACATGGATGAGCGCAAGAACCGGAACAAGGTGATGCAGGCTCTGGAGGAAGAACTCAAGTCAGACCGGGCGCCTTCGAAGGTACTTCAGTTTAACGATTTCGGGCTGGTCGCGATTACCCGCAAGCGGGTGAAGCAGTCCCTGGAACGTACGCTGAGTACCCAGTGTGCGATCTGCGCGGGTACCGGCATGGTCAAGAGCCCGACCACGGTTTGCAACGAAATCTACATCGAAATGCGCAAGATGCAGAGCCACCTCGAGCGCCAGGACGTCTTGCTTCGTGTGCATCCTGAAGTCGTTAAAACGCTCAAGGTGGGCAACGCCCGCTGGCTTAACGAACTCGAGGAAATGAGTGGTAAGACGATCATCGTCAAGAGCGATCCCACCCTGCATCCTGAGCAGTTCGACATTCACTAGTCCCTTCATACCAGGGCCCCTACCGCAGGTAGGGGCCTTTTCCTTGAATTAAGGCTCCAAGAGGCAATTTAAGCGCTATTTTTGAGGGCCAAGGCCATCGAATGCGTCCCTCCACGCGTCAAAATCGTCAGGTACGTGTTAATAGAAAAAGAACCCGTCTTGGGGGTCTTTTCCAAAATCTTACTTCTCAAGGGTGATAACAAGATGTTGTCGGGTCCCGGTTGTTTCGCTCGGTTCGCAGTGATCGTGTCCGCCCTTTCCTCGTGCTTCCTGGTTCCTGCTGGATTTGCGCAAATAAGTTCCAGCGCGGAGAACCATGCAGCATTCGAAGCCGCGTTGCAGGATCAATATCCTAACCAGGGGGGGTATCAAAGGCAGACTTACAATAGTCACCATAACAACTCTCTTACCGATCATCTGGCTATTGAGGCAGGCGCAGGCTTGAATGTGCCGTCAGGGAGTACTGGCACGTGGCAGAGCGTGGGCTACAGCATCAATCTGGGCGGCGGTTGGATGTTTAACGACCGAATCGGTGTGCTTGCCGAATATAACTTCAACGGATCCAACATTCCGCAAAACACGCTGACCAACATAGGCGAGCCGGATGGCAACGTACATGTTTGGTCGTTGACTCTTGACCCGGTTATTTACTACAAGACCAGTGGACACATTGGCGGTTACGTAACCGGTGGCGGCGGTTTTTATCGCAAACTCACGACCTTTACCGAGCCGGTCTACGCGGGGAACTACTGCGACTATTTCTATGGCTGCTATCCGGTTTACCAAAATGTAACGCTGAGCCACTTTTCCAGCAACCAGGGCGGCTTGAACATCGGCACCGGGGTTACGTTCAAACCCAACGCGGACGGTAAGTTGAAGTTGTATGCCGAGGCGCGCTATGTCTGGGTGGACTCTCCGAAGGGCTCCGCGAGCGGTATTGGAACCGGCACAGTTGGCATGTTTCCGGTGACGTTTGGATTTCGCTGGTAAGTGGTCGTCGCTAGCAGCGCGAAACAGGAAACCAGGTGGGTGTTCCGGCTAGGACCTATTGCGAGGAGAAACCCAGGTCTCAAAAGCGAGACCTGGGCCACCCACTCATATTTTGGACGTTGCAGCTCATCTTCGAAAGAGTGAACCGTAGTCGCGATTGCTTAAGAGAGTTCTAGACGCCGACTGGAAAGGGCTTGGGCGACGATTCGTCGGCGTTGGCTCCGATACGGAAGCGTTCGAACCGGCCTTCCATCAGGGACATCAGACCGGTGTACCAATAGCCAAGCACGAAGAGAAGCAAGAACGGCACAGTGAAATAGTTCTCGTTCGTGATGGCATACCAGATAGTCAACGCAAAATAGCTGCCGATCAGCAGTTCAATCCAGGGCACAATGCCCAGGCGCTTGCGATACTTGCTGGCCTGCGGAAGCTGCCCGCGTTTTTCGATGCGGTATTTGGGCGTGCGCTTGAATGCGGTCTTGATTCCGAAGATAGCTTCGAGGACCGCCCTGCTATTGGTGATCGTCAATCCGATTCCCAAAGCCATAAGGAACGGCAGATACAAAAATGTTTTGTACCACTTGCCGGGAAAGAGCTCTCTCTGGGAAACCAGGTAGAAAGAAGAAATAGAAAACGTTGAAGCCATGAACAGCGGGACGTCGATCAGCAGCATCTGAAACCATCCCTGATAAAAGCGGATGATCATGGCCGGCATCAGCAGCGTGGAGAGCACGATCATCAGCGGATAACTGATGTTTGCCGTCAGGTGGTAGAACGCCTCCAGCTTTACGTGGAACGGCGCATCGCTGCGGAACATCATGGGCAGGATCTTCTTCGAGGTCTGGATCAGGCCCTTGGCCCAGCGTGCCTGCTGGGTCTTGAAGGCAGTCATCTCAATGGGCAGTTCGGCGGGGCACTCCACGTCCTGCAGATAGAGAAATTTCCAGCCCTTCAACTGCGCCCGATAGCTCAAGTCAGTATCTTCTGTCAGTGTGTCGTGCTGCCATCCTCCGGATCCGTCGATCGCCGTGCGGCGCCACATGCCGGCAGTTCCGTTGAAGTTGAAAAATTCACGGGTGCGCGATCGTCCACCGTGCTCGAGGATAAAGTGACCATCGAGCAGGATGGCTTCTACCTGGGTGAGAAAGCTGTAATCGCGGTTTAGATGAGTCCACCTGGTCTGCACCATGCCGATTTTCGGATCGGCAAAGTGATGCACGACCTGCATCAGCCATTCTTTCGGTGGCACAAAATCGGCGTCAAAGATGGCGACAAATTCGCCCGTGGCTACACGCAAACCCTCGTCCAGCGCCCCCGCTTTGAAGCCATGGCGATTGACGCGGTGAATGTACTCGATCCGGTGTCCGAGGGATTGATAGGCCTCTACCGCCGCCTGGGCTACCTCGACGGTGCCATCCGTGGAGTCGTCCAATACCTGGATCTCCAGCTTATCGGCGGGATAATCCAGGTTGCAGCAGGCCTGAATGAGCCGGTCGACGACGAACTGCTCATTGAAGATGGGAAGTTGCAACGTGATGCTGGGAAGCTCCATGAAACGGGATCGAGGCTCCCCGACCGCATTCTTCCGGTTCCGGTAATACCGGTAAACCAACTGATAGCGATGAATCCCATAAAAGGCGAGGATGATCATCACGATGAAATAGGGAATCAGGAGCGCGGTGTCGAAAGGGTTCCAGCGATACAAATGCTCGAACGTCTTGTCGGCGTAATGCGTCCTGAAATAGTGCTGGAAACCGTGCTGCGGAGCAGCTAGCCACAAAGCCGCTACGGGCGAGTTGCTTAGTTGATCAGCAATCAGGGCGCGGCCTCCGTATTAGTGATGTAGCCGGCTAAGATGCTCATCTCACGTGAGATGATGTCCTTGCCGGCTAAGATCAATTAAGAAAATAGGTGGTGTACAGCGTATCCCGCTGCACCGGCCGGAAGCCCGCGCCGCGTATCACGTGCCGCAGTTCCTCTTCCGTGGTGCAATTAGAGGTTCCAGCGGCCTTTACTACATTTTCTTCCAGCATGACAGAGCCCACATCGTTTCCGCCGAAGCGCAAGCCAAGCTGAAGCACCTTCAATCCTTGCGTCACCCAACTGGATTGCACGTTCTCCACGTTGTCCAGGTAGAGGCGGGAGATGGCTAATACTTTCAGATACTCGACCGAAGTCGCCTCGTCCCACTTGCGGCCTCCCAGGGCGGTGTTGGTAGGCTGAAAACTCCAGGGGATGAAAGCGGTAAATCCGCCGGTTTCTTCCTGCAATCGCCGCACCTGCTCGAAATGATTGACACGCTGCTCGAAGCTTTCCCCCACGCCGAACATCATGGTGGCGGTAGTGCGCAGGCCCAGCTGGTGAGCAGTGCGATGCACGGTGACCCAATCCTGGGTGGAGCATTTCAGCCGTGCAATGCGATGCCGTACCTCGTCGTCAAGGATTTCGGCTCCGCCGCCTGGAATGGAAGCCAACCCCGCATCCCGCAGCCGCGCAATGGTATCGCGTACGGAGAGATTGCTGTATTCCGCAATGGCAAGAATCTCAGAGGCGGAAAAACAATGCAGCCACACCTGCGGAAAGCGCTGCTTGATCCCCCTGAGCAGACGTTCGAACCATTCGATCTTGAGGTCGGGGTGCAGGCCGCCCTGCATCAGCACGCCGGTGCCGCCCATTTCCACGGTTTCGGCTATCTTTTGATAAATGGTCTCGAAGTCGAGAATGTAACCTTCGCTGGCCATCTTGCCCTTGAGAGGCCGGTAAAACGCGCAAAAGCTGCAATATTCGGTACAGAAGTTGGTGTAGTTGATATTGCGGTCAACTATGTAGGTGACTACGCCCTCAGGATGCAGCTTGCGCCGAAGCGCATCGGCTTCCATGCCCAGGCCAATGAGGTCGTCTGAGCGGAAATAATCGAGCGCTTGCGTCCTGGTAATCGCCACATAATCATTTTACGGGTATGTCAGCCCACAATCCAGTGTTACAGTGCAAGAGGCTCTGCCAAGATACAGGGCCCGCCGGGGAAGCCTGTGCAACCAGGGTTGCACCCTGTCACAATCAGTTAAGCCGACCACGTCGAATAATCACGGCATGGTAACATCCGGCGTTTTACCATAACTGTGTCAGTATCGCGGGCCAATCCAAAAAGCAAGTCAGGTGGCTGGTTTCTCAGGCTACCCATTTTCCTCGAGGAAGGTTCCGTCCCAATGTCTCAATTCAGCTTTGTCAGCCGCATGTTTTCGCGACTCCTAATTACGCTGGTCGCTGTGCTCGCCGCCACCAGTTTTGCCTTGCCCGGACAGGCACAGAGTGCCCCTGCAGATAAAAGCGCTGCGCCGGCTCCCGACGTCCTCGTCTTCACCAATGGGGATCAGCTAACGGGCAAGCTGCTGCGCGAGGTCAGTGGCAGCGTCACCTTCCACAGCGACATGGCCGGGGATGTGACGGTGACCTGGGACAAGATCAAGTCCATACACTCCTCACAGCAGTTTGCCGTGATTCAAGAGGGGCAGCATGTCAATCGCAAGACGAGTGACGCCGCCATTGCCCACGGTCCGGTCGAGGTTCAGGACAGCCAGGTCAAGGTGGGTCCACCTGAGAGTGGTGCGACCAAGGACATCCCCGTAAAGAATGCGCAGTACATGATCGACCAGGACACTTACAACAAAGAAGTAAAAAGAAACCCGGGTTTCGGATACGGTTGGAGTGGTTCGGTGACCGCGGGCGCTACGCTGGTGGAGGCTACGCAGAACAGCCGCAACTTTACGGGTGGGGCCGCGATCGCGAGGACCATCCCTACAGTCAACTGGCTCGACCCACGTACCCGTACGCTCTTTGACTTCACCGGAGCCTATGGGACAGTGACCCAGCCAGGCACCGCGGGCACCAAGACCAACATTATTCACGGCGATGCCGAGCAGGACTGGTATATTTCGCCTCGGTTCTACTACCTGGTAGACGCGGCTTTTGACCACAATTATTCTCAGGGTTTGAGTTTGCAGCAAACCTACGGGGGTGGTTTGGGTTATGTCGTGATCAAGCGTCCGACGCAGGAATTGGATGTGAAGTTCGACATCCACTACGAGAAGCAAACGTATTTCGTAACTCCGAACATTTTGCCTCCTCCTCCGCTGACCCCGAGCAAGAACCTGATCGGAGCGGATTTCGGAGACACCTACATGGCGAAACTGCCTCATGGGCTGGTCTTCAACCAGACGGCGGTGATTACGCCTGCGTTCAACAACAGCAACGCCTATTCGGCTACGGCCACGGCAGGACTGGTATTTCCTGTTTACAAGAGGCTCGGCTTCAGCGTAGGAACGCTGGATGACTTCCTAAATGACCCGGCAGCGGGCAGCAAGAAGAACTCGTTCCAGTTCACAGCCGGAGTCAATTACACACTGAAGTAGTCTAGAGCATTTTTCCTATTACGTGTCCTCTTGAGGATTCGCTAAGTGCCGCTTTTCTTGACGAAAAGCGGTGTAGGCCGCCTCTCTTCGGTCTACACCTATAGGAAAATGCTCTATTGCGGGGCGGCGGGATCGAGATCCAGGGGCTGTTTCAACAGCGTCAGTACGCCAGGCGGCAGCGGCTTGTCGGCGTTTGCGAGTAGCTGCGAAACCTGCCACATCTCGGTCTCATTCAGCACTTTTTTGAAGGCCGGCATGCCCGAAAGCCGGATTCCGTTGGCGACCTTCCAGTAGGTCTCCCCCGGAGGATCGTCGCTGACCCCGACGACTCCGTCGCGGTGCGGCTCCCACAGCTGAGGAGCCTCGGGGAACATTCCCTTGGCGAACTTCGCGGGAATTCCGTAGAGTCCGTGGCACGTTGCACACTGCTGGCGATAGATGTGCGCTCCGATTTCCAGATTGGTCGCGCTGGCTTCGACCGGAGGCTTCTTCACCATCTCACGGTCAATGCGCAAGTGCAGCGGAAGGTGGACGATGGCTTCTTCGAAGGGCAGGGCGGGATCGCTGGTGGCGACCGGTGGACTGCCGGCCCGGAGATAAATCCAGATGCAAAGTGGCGTTACCAGCAGACCGATCAACAGTCCAATAAGGAATTTCATCGAGTTTCGTCCTCTTTTTCTCGCGCAGCGTCCCCGAGCAGGATATAGCACGGAGAGAAATGCTCTAATACTAACCAGGACATCAATTTGTATTTCCGTGCCCGTTGGCGGCAGCAGTGGAGGCTTTCAGGTTCATGCATCATAGCAAGCGTTTTGGATGCCAAGTGTATCCGCTAATTTTCTTGATTTTTCTCGCGGTACCAGGGCTCCTAGCGCAGAATTCGACTCCCAGCGATTCCCAGGCCCCAGCACAGGGGCAGGCTCAGCCGGAGAATCCCCAGCAAAATCAAGTTCGCCTGGCGCAGGAGGCTCAGGCCCGGATACGGGCACGCCGCGAGCAGCGAAAGCAACGGATTGTCCAGGATACGTACAGCCACAAGTTTGAAGTCTACGGCGGCGGAGGGTACACACGTTTTCTTCCAGGCGCCGCGCTGCAGCACATCAACGAATCTGCCTGGAATGGCGGATTTACTGATTATCTTTGGGGCCGCCTGGGGCTAACGGCTGACTTGCGCGGATATTATGGAACCGCTTTCACGTACACAGGCCCGTACAACATCTTCAAGCCCAGCATCAGCGAGTACACCGCCATGGCGGGGCCGCAATATCGCCTGGTGCGCCGGGAGCACTGGGCCATCAGCGGGCAAGTCCTGGTGGGTGGCGCCAAGGGCAATTTCACCGCCAACGGCGCCGGGCTTCCTGGTCCGTTCGTAGGGCTTTGGAATAGCGGGACCAGTGTGAGTTTTGCGGCGGGGGTGCCTATCGATTACAACCTTGGTCCCGCGCTCGCGTTCCGTATACAACCCGGTTATTGGCTGACCACCTTTGGCAGCACAACGCAGGTAAAAAATCTTGGCTTCACTGCTGGGATTGTTTATCGATTCGGGCGGCAGTAGCGGGGAAAGAAGAGGGGTTTCGGCCTAAGGCTCTTGCCCCACCATGCCCATATCCCCGATTTCCTGTGGAGTTTCGTGGGTTCCCTGACTTCATGGGTCCTCTATCCGCAACCATCAACGATCGGGTGCCCCATCCTTCGCGTTTTTTGCGAAGGGTGGGATAAGCAGAATGTGCGGGGAAGGGCCTCAGGTGTGCAGAGCAGTGGCATCCCACCCTTCGCAAAAGAGCGCGAAGGATGGGGCACCCGGGTTCGTGGCGGGGCAAAAGTCCTAGGCCGCAACCAATCTCACGCAGTCACTGCTTTATCGCGCTCTTTGGCTGCGTCGAGCGGATACTGCGGCTCGGTCATTCTCGCCGGATCGAGGATCTCCGCGATTTCGTCCTCGGTGAGTTGCTTCCGCTCGCGCGCGATTTCGATGATCGACTTGCCCGTGGCCACCGACTCCTTCACGATCTCAGCCGCCTTGGCGTAACCGATGTAGGGGTTCAACGCGGTTGCTAACGATACCGTGCTCTGGGCATAGGTCTCGCAGCGTTGCTCATTGGCGGTGATCCCGGCAACACAGTACTGGTCAAACTGGCGCAGCATGTTGCCCAGAATGGTCACGCTCTGCAGTACGTTGTAGGCCATGGTGGGCATCATCACGTTCAGTTCCAGCTGCCCGGCCTGAACGGCGTAGGCTACTGCCGTGTCGTTGCCGATGACCTGGAAACCAACCATGGCCGCCAGTTCTGGTATCACGGGATTAATCTTGCCCGGCATGATTGAGGAACCAGGCTGCAGGCTGGGCAGATAAATTTCCGCGAAGCCGGTGTTGGGACCTGAGCTCAGCAACCGGATGATCGTTCGAAATGCGGATGGTTTCGAGCGCAATCCCGCGCAAAGCCGAGCTCACATCCGCCATGCACGCATTGGATTGCATGGCCCAGCGCATGTCTTCGGCGGGTACCAATTGCTGCCCGGAAATTCTTGCCAGATTAGCGATTGCCTTCACCCGGTAATCGGGATGGGTGTTGATGCCCGTGCCCACGGCGCTGCCCCCTAATCCCAACTCGCGCAAGGTGGCAGAGGCCATCTGGAGGAATTGCTTCCCCTTCTGCACAGCCAGTCCGTACGCCGCAAATTCCTGCCCCAGGCGCATCGGCACCGCATCCTGCATATGCGTCCGGCCGGATTTCATGATGTGGTGAAAGGCCTTTGCTTTCTCCGCAAAGGTGGCTGCCAGGTGGTCAAGAATCGGGTAAAGTGTGTCCAGCGCCAGCAGAGTCGCCAACCGCATTGCGGTGGGGAAAACGTCGTTCGTCGACTGCCCGTAATTCACGTGGTCATTAGGGTGCACATGGGCATATTCCCCCAGTTTGCCGCCCAGGATCTCGTTGGCCCGGTTGGCGATGCCCTCATTGCTGTTCATGTGCAGGCTTACGCCCGCGCCCGCCTGAAATACATCGACCACGAACTCGCCATTCCACTTGCCGTCGATGACTTCCTGGGCTGCCTGGATGATGGCGTCGGCCCGTTTCTGATCCACCAGGCCTAGTTCTTTGTTGGCTTCTGCGGCGGCTCTCTTGACCATGCCCAGGGCGCGGATCAGCTGCGGATGTGCCCGCATGCCGGAGATGGGGAAATTCTCGACTGCACGCGCCGTCTGCGCGCCGTAATACGCCTTCGATGGCACTTCAACAAAACCTAATGAGTCTTTTTCTTTGCGGACGTCAGACATTGCACCATGGCTCCTGGACTACCAGAACCCACGATTATAGCCATTTCCGTAATCAGCTGGGAACGGCGCATCGTCTAAGCTATAGACATGGAGTACAACCGCGGTGTCCTGAAAGAAAGCTTTGACGTGCTGGTTGTGGGCGCGGGTCCAACGGGTCTGGCCTGCGCTATTGAGGCCCAACGGGTCGGTCTGCGCGCCGTTCTGGTCGACAAGGGCTGCCTGTGTAACTCGATCTTTCACTATCCGTCGAATATGACGTTCTTTACTACTCCGGAATTGCTGGAAATAGGCGATATGCCCTTCTCCAGCCCCAACCAGAAGCCAAGCCGCAACGAGGCTTTGGAGTACTACCGCAAGGTCGCCGAGCATTACAAGCTGGAGTTTCGTCAATACCAGACCGTATCCGGAGTCACTGGAGAAGACGGCGATTTCACCATTACCACCATCGACCGGTTTTCCCGTCAAAGGTCCTACGGCGCCCGCAAAGTGGTGATTGCAACGGGCTACTACGATCTGCCGAACTACCTCGAAGTCCCTGGAGAAGAACTGCCGAAAGTCCTGCACTATTATCACGACCCACACCCTTACTACGATCAAAACGTGCTGGTGGTAGGAGGCAAGAACTCGGCTGCCATTGCAGCGCTCGATCTTTGGCGCCACGGTGCGCACGTAACCCTGGTGCATCGCGGTGACAAGATGCACCACCACGTCAAATACTGGATTCTGCCCGATATCAACAATCGCATCAAGAACGGCGAAGTCACGGCCCATTTCTCTAGTTCTGTCACCAGGATCGCGGAGGATGCGGTCGATCTGCTGACACCCGAAGGTACTGTTACCATCGATAACGATTACGTGTTTGCCTTGACGGGATATCATCCCGACTTTGATTTTTTGGCTGGCCTTGGCGTACGCATCGAGGGGCAGGATCGCTGCCCGGCGTGTGATCCACAATCTCTCGAAAGCAATATACCCGGGATTTATCTCGCCGGAGTGATCGTCGCAGGCATGCGAACCAATGAGATCTTCATTGAGAATGGCCGTTTTCACGGCGGTCAGATCGCCCAGGATATTGAAGCCAAGCTCGCCGGCAGCACTTCGGTCAAGGTTGGCTAAGGCAAGGTTGAAGGGAAGGGGCCTTACGTTATGAGTTGGCTAAAACCTCGTTCGATTCGAGGGCAGCTCATCTCCGGTCTAATCCTCTTTGAAGGTCTGCTGGTGGTCGTTTTTGCCACCCTGCTGGTGCACGAACAGGCCTTAGAGATTCATGAGCGGGCTCGCCTGCGCCTGGAATCGGAGGTGAACCTGCTGGCGTTGCAGAGCCAGGATTCGCTTGCCCAGGGCCAAGCAGGGTACCTGGTGCCCATCCTGCGCACCATGGTCAACTCGCCTGGTATTCGTGCAGCGTTGGTTACAGATAGCCATGGGCGGGTGATTGCCAGCAGCGATCCAGGCATGAACGGCAAGGATCTGCTGACGCGCCTGGAAAAAAAGCACCTGGAGGAAATGCCGGGCCCGGATATTTTTCGCGTTCCCGGAGGAGCCCGGGAAGCTGTGAAGGCGATCCACGTCGGCGGCCGACTGAGCGGATTCGCCTGGGTCTATGAAGATGCCACCGCATCCTGGCAGCAGATTTCCTCACTCATCCGAATCACCGTCATCTTTGCTGGTCTGGCCGCCCTGGGTACAGCCATCATTGCCGGCTCACTCGCGCGTTCCATCACCCGCCCGCTTCGCGCGTTGCTGGCGGCGACACGCAAGTTGAGTCGTGATCCGGAAACCAAGGAAGGTTTTCCGTTGGAAGTTACTTCGGCCAACGAATCGGCCGACCTTACGCGCGCGTTCAATCGTATGGTGACTTCGATCGAGGAGCAGAGAGCCGGCCTCAGCGATACCCTGGCGCTGCTCGACTCGATGCTGGAAAATGCGCCCATCGGGTTTGCCTTCTTCGATCGCAAATTCCGCTACGTGCGCGTGAATCAATTCATGGCCGAGATGAACCAGGCGCCCATCGGCAGGCACCTGGGGCGCACCATCTCAGAAATGCTTGCCGGACCAGCCTCTGAATTGCTGCAGGCTTGCATCGAGAGTGTCTTTGAAACCGGAAAACCGGTGGTTCAATTTGAGCTGCACACGCCATTATCTGGGGACCCTCCCCAGGTGCGTAGTTGGCTGATCAACGTTTATCCGGTGAAGGCTTCATCGGAGGCGGTTCGTTGGGTGGGAGCGATTGTGGTCGAAACGACCGAGCGCAAGCACGCCGAGGATGCGTTGCGGAAGACGGAGAAACTGGCCGCCGCTGGCCGGCTGGCGGCGTCGATCGCTCACGAGATCAACAACCCTCTGGAGGCGGTAACTAATTTGCTGTACCTGCTCCGGCACCAGCCGTCGCTGGATCGCGAGGCGATGGGTTATGCCGACCTGGCGCAGCAGGAAATCTCCCGCGTTGCCGAGATGACGCAGCAGACCTTGCGTTTTTACCGCCAGTCGACCTTGCCAGTCGTCGCCAACGTTTGTGAGTTGTTGGATTCGGTTCTTACGCTCTTTACGGGACGGTTGCACTCGCTGCAGATAGAGGTTTCTCGTAGCTGTGGGCCGGACCTGGATCTGTACTGCTTTTCCGGGGAGTTGCGCCAGCTTTTCGCAAACCTGATCGGCAATGCGATTGACGCGATGAGCCAGGGAGGACATCTGCGATTGTCGGTTCGCCGCTCGCGTTCGTGGGTGGACGGCACGCCCGGTGTTCGGTTATTCGTTGCCGACAATGGCTGTGGCATGACACGGGCCATACGTCTGCGGATTTTCGAGCCGTTTTTTACTACCAAAGAGACTACGGGCACTGGCCTCGGATTGTGGGTTAGCAGCGAAATCATTACCAAGCACAATGCCACGGTGCGGGTCGCCAGCCGTCCCGCAGGCGCGGCGAAACAGTCGGGCACCGTGTTCATGCTCTTCTTCCCGGAAGCCGGGATCGGAGTGCCTCCGAAGGGGCCTGCCACTGAAACAGCGCAAAATGCGTCAAGTGAGGATCGTCCTCGAGAGCCGCATGAGGTTCGCTGATCGAGTCAGTCGCTCCTAATTCCGTCCATCCAAGTCGCCACCCTTCGAAAAGTAACCCCTCTCCCCTTGTCATCCCGACCGAAGCGCAGCGAAGTGGAGGGATCTGCAGTGCGCCCTCCGGCTCTCTCAAATCCTTCCTGGCAAGCGGCCCGGACGGAACTAGGAGCAGCTACTCCGCGAAGACTGCAGATCCCTCTACTTCGGTCGGGATGACAAGGGGAGAGATGTGGTTCAGGTTGGAGTTGTTAGCGGGATGGGGAGCGGGCAGTCCGCTACGGCTGAGTGGCCGATGGAGGCATGCAACGCGGCGCTTGCTCTGCCGGCGCGAATTTCGACTTGGTTACGTGCAGGCGATTGATGTGCATGTAGCGCACCCGCAGCCCCCCGACTACGTCTGGCATGGAGCGGGGAGATTTTGTTAAGTCCACCAGCACCAACAGCGCTGCCTCGGCTGGATTGTCATAGCTTTGGGTCACACCCACACCAAAAAATGCGGGATCTGTCATCAACTGCGGGGCAAATTGCCGCTGCACAGCCGCTGCGGCTCGCAGGATCTCGGACGGCAGATGAATGCCTTCTACCTGGGTTAAAGTCGTCGGCTCGACCCCCGCGTTCATGCTGGCAGAATCCGTGGGGATTACCAGTGTGCGTATACCGTTAATCACGCTGGGCACTACCAAACCCGGCTTGTTCCGGTCCACGTAGACGATGACGGCCGCTTCGCCCGGGCTGTCCAGGCTCTTGCTCGCCGCCGTACCCAGGATCCCGCCATCCGGCCTCAGCAACATCGCAAGTGCCGCCTCCGATGCTGACCGGGCGGCTGCCATCTGAACCGCACTGACGACGCGAGTCGCCGGCGGCGTGTGCTCATCGAAGTTGGAGCACATGATGGGATGAGGAGCCCCACCGGCTATCTGAAATTCCTGCCCCTCCGCCTGGCTCTTCTGCCCCAATTCACTGAGAACATCCTGGATCGGATTGGCTACGCTGAATCCGTGGTTACTATCGTCAGTTCCACTCGAAAAAAATAGCCCTACCGGTTGTGCATTGCTGGCGTCGAGCACCAGTGCGCCGGAGTCTCCACTATCCGCGAAGCTGGCGCCCGGCATGCCGATCTGGTTGACGTAGGTCTTGGTGTAGTAATGCTGCGTTTCGGCGCAGTCGTAGTAGTAATCCACCTGCACGGTCAGGTCTACCGTATTGACCGTGGAACAGGTCAATCCAGTGGTTCGCCCGCTTTTCACCACCCTCAACTGGTTCAGCAGGCCGGCGGTCAGTTCCTCCCCCGTCCCTGCGGCTGGAGCCGCCGGAGTAAGCGCGCCGTTGACCGGCGGGCCCAGCTGCAGGATCCCTCCTGTGCTGTCAACTGCGGGTGTTGCCGCCGCCAGCGCCGCATCCACGTTGGTCTGCGAACTTTGGATGGGCACCACATAACGCAAAGACCCTACGCTCCGTCCAGCTTGCGGGTTGCAGTTCAGATCTACCAGCGCGGGTTGGACCACCGTATCGCCGGTCCGCGCCTGGTCTGATTCGGCCAGCACGTGGTTGTTGCTCAGGATGTAAAGATTGTTGTTCCGGTCAGAGACCAGAGCCCCCAGAGTCCCTCCGCAGCAATCGTTCACGTACTCCTTACCACCGCTTTGCCTGGAGTCGTAGTCGTTGGCATTGCCTCCCGACGAGCCCATCTCCACGTAACCAACCTGGGATTGCTGATTCTGCAGTCCCGAGCTCGAAAAGCCGGCGCCGTTAAGCAGGACGTGAAGTGCCGCGACGGAGCGAGGATTGCCAGCTGCCATCCCTACCACGAAGACGCCGGGGTTGCCCGCAGGCAACGCGCGTGGGGCGGTATAGGTTGCGGTGCAGGAGGTGTAGTTGCGCCGGGAGTGAGTGCACCGGGTTTCACTGATACTGCCATAGCTCTCGCCGGGATCGAGCTCGCCGGCGGGCGTCGTCCCGAGCGACCAGTGAATGGACCCCGAATTGACCTCCGCGATCTCTCCCTTCACCTGAACTGTCGATCCGGGGGCCAGGCTGGCGGTCTCCGGGGACAGGACCTGGACAAATCCAGGCGTAACGGTCAGCAGGTAACTGGCGGTGGTGGTAGGGTCAGTGCGGGAAGTGGCTACGACCTGGACCTGGATCTGGTCTCGTGAAAGCACTGGCGGCGGGGTGTACACGCCATTCGCGCTGATCGTTCCCTGGCCCAGCGTAGTGTCGTTTTGCCCCCCGGCGAGGGACCAGACCACGCTGGTGCCGGCGCCGGAAGTCGACCGGGCGCTTAACTGGTCAGTGGTGGTGGTATCAAGGGCGGATTTTTCCGCGCTGAGGATCAAACCGCCCGGGCTGGCGGCTACCGGCGAACTCATCGCTCCGCAGCCGGCGACCAATAGCAGCAGTAACGGTGTGGTGGCAAACAGGAGCTTTAGATTGGTTTTACGCATTGCAGCTCCCAACATCGCCAAGGCATTTGCCGGCTCTTTGCTATCAGACGAACAGGATTACAGAAGGGCCTATGGCCATGTAAGCATAAGCCAGTGCAGCGATTTATGAAATTACACGCTTGAGGAATCCCCGGATGCCAATCCCACCCAAAATGGTGAGTGACACCAGCAGGGCAAAAATGATAAGCAGCACCGGCATGTGGGGAACCGCCGGCGTGAGAGCCGCACGCAAACCCTCGCTCATGTACACGATGGGGTTGATCAGCACCACAACCTGCAACCAGCGCAAGTGGTTCAGATACTCCCAGGGATAGTAAACGCAGCCCAGAAACGTGATGGGAACCACCACGATCGAGAAGATGAGCCCGATCTGTTGCGGCCTGATATTCGCCCCGATGGCTAACCCCAGTGCACTCGATACCAGGCTGGAGAGGACCAGCATGAGGATCAGCAGCGGCCAATTATCCACCTCGGGCTTGACCGGCACCGCGGGGATGAACCTGGCGAGGGGGACCACCAGGGCCGCGGCGAGGATGCTTTGCAGTGCGCTGAAGCACATCTTTTCGACGGCCACCGCGGTTACCGGGAGGGGACACATGACACGATCGTCAATCTCGCGCGTTATCCCGAACTCCTGCGACAGGGGAAGCGCCACCGCCGCAATCCCGCTGAACATGATAGCGACGGCCATCAAGCCGGGCAGCAGGATGGTGGCAAAACTCCCTCCGCCTGCTGCCATGGGATTGCCTTGCCCCATATGAGGAAAAACGTAAGTAAAGACAAAAAGAAACAGCAGCGGTTGCATGATGATGCGAACTACAAACGGCGCCAGTTCGCGGCGCAGGACGCGCAGGTCGCGCAGCATCAGGCCGAGGAAGGCCCCGGCGTAGCCCGCTCTTTGCTTACTCACGCAGATCTCTCCCGGTGAGGCGGATGAAAACTGTTTCCAGGCTGGGCTCATTGATCTTCAGGTCGCGCAAACCCAGGCCTTGGGCCGCTTGTACGATCTGGGGTAACAAGCCATCCGACCCTCGAGAGAACACGCGGATACCGTCGCTGATGGTTTCGACAGAGGCGACATTGGGCAACCGTTCCAGATTCTTTACCAGGTCCGCCGAACCCTCCATCTGGCGCAACGTCAACTCAAAGATGGTCTGGGCGCCCAAGGTGGCCTTCAGCAACGCAGGCGTGTCCTGGGCCAGCAGCTTGCCGTGGTCCATGATTGCCACGCGATCGCAGATTTCATCGGCTTCTTCCATGTAATGGGTCGTCAACACCACAGTGATTCCTTCGCTGCCCAATCCCTTGACTGCGTCCCACATGGCGATCCTGCTTTGTGGATCAAGCCCGGCGCTGGGTTCATCGAGAAACAGGACTGCGGGACGATGGGCGATGGCGCGGGCAATTTGTACTCTCTGCTGCATGCCGCCGGAGAGTTGCGCGGGAAAGCTTGCGCCTCGTTCCTGTAAAAGAAACTGTGACAGTAACTCTTGCGCGCGGGACCTGGAGGCGGTGCTTGAATAACCAAAATAGCGGCAGTGAAAGTACAGGTTTTCGAAAACCGTGAGGGATCGGTCAAGGGTGTTGTATTGCGGGACCACGCCGATGTTGCGCCTTGCGGCCGCCGGCCTCGCAACCACGTCCACTCCCGCGATCGTCACCAGTCCACTGGTCGGCAGGGCGCGAGTGGTGGCAATGCTGATGGTGGTTGTTTTTCCCGCCCCATTCGGACCGAGTAAGCCGAAGATCTCGCCTTGCTGGACGGAAAGGTCGATGCCATCTACGGCAACCACCCGTTGCTTTCCTTCATAAACTTTTGTTAATCCGTGAACTTCGACAATCACCAATGCGGCTCCCTGTGAACCAGTATGCGGCACGAGAAACGGCAGACAGGGAACGGCGGACAGAGAAAAGCCCCGTATCGGGCCTAAGTTGTTGAGGCCACACGATACGGAGCTTCAGCCTTTTTGGGCCGGACAACTGGATGCGTTAAGCCGCTGCGTTCGATTTATTCGCGCGCCGGGTGAGAAAACCACCCGCGTTCATCGACGTCGCAATCACGGTTACGGGCTCGTTGGTTGCCTTCATGCGGCGTATTTCCCGTGCGCTCAGCGGGGTCATGCGCTCAGTGGAGTAATAAATCTGTTTTCCGCAGTCCAGGCACACCTTGTAGGTCTGTTGTTCCAGCGTGAATGGCCTCGTCTGACTCCAATGGCGGCAGCCGAAAACAATGTCGTAGAAAAAACCAAGCAGAGTTGCAATCCAAGTCATATAAAGTCTCCCTTACCAAAACGCTGGGTAGTTGCTAAAAATCGTACTGTTAAGATGCATTCTGCACGAAAATGTCGCGTTTGTCGTAGGGAAAATACAGCTTTCGTTCTAACGGATCACCCGGAAGTTACTGACCTTTAGGTAGCCCAGCAATTTCAATCAGATAGCCGGAATCCAGTTTGGGCTTTGGGGTTATCAAGCAACAACCTGGATTACGATCTTCCCGAAATGGACCCCTTTTTCCATCGCTTTCAGGCCTTCGCGAGCCTGGCTAAATGGAAATACACGGTCCACCACCGGGCGGATTTGGTGCGCCCTAATCGCCTGGTTCATGGCCTCGAAATGGGCCCGGGAGCCCACATAGATGCCGTGTACCCGAACCTGGCGATGAAGAATCAACGGGATTGGCAGCGGTTGGTCTGACTGGCTCAGCACCCCGATTTGGGCGACTGTGCCGCCCATGCGCACGGCTTGCAGAGATTGGCTAAAGGTGCCCGCTCCCCCGACTTCGACGATCAGGTCGGCGCCGCGGTTGTTGGTTTGCTTCTGGACCCATTTGGCCCATTCTGGCGATTGGCGATAATTGAGTCCCGCATCCAGTCCCAGAGCTTTCGCCCGTTCCAGCTTTTCATCGCTGCTGGAGGTGCCGATCACGGTGGCCCCGGCAATTTTGGCGAACTGCAACGCAAAAACGGAAACACCTCCCGTGCCCTGCGTGACGACCACTTCTCCAGGCTTTACGTGGGCTGCGCGTTCCAATGCGTTCCATGCGGTGACCCCGGCACATGGCAGCGTCGCTCCTTCTTCATAGGAGAGATGTTCAGGGATAGTTAGGACTCCGCTTTGCCGGAGGACAACATACTCGGCCAACAAGCCATCGATGTCGCCACCCAGTGCGCCGCGGGTCTTCTCCGCGGTTGGGTCACCGTCCAGCCAGTTCTGCATGAAGATGCCGGCTACCCGTTGCCCTTTTGCAACTTCCTTGACATCCTCACCCAACTCGACGACTTCTCCGGCTCCGTCGGAGCAGGGAATACGAGGCAAGGCCATTTTGGGGTTGTATTGGCCAAGCACCATCCGCAGGTCTCGGTAGTTCAGGGAGACGGCATGAACCTTGACCAAAACTTCCCCGCGTCCGGGCCGGGGCTGGGGCAAATCTGCTAAAGCCAGTTGGTCAATGCCGAACGATTGAATTTGCCAGACCTTCATGATTCCTCCAGATGAAAATCGAGGGACTATTCCATTGCTTGTCGTACCATAGAAGCATGGCGCGTGGGTGGGAAAGCAAGTCTGTGGAAGAGCAGCAGTCGGTAGCGGATCTAAGCGCTTCGGGCGCAGCGGTTGACGCCGCAAAACGAAATGGTGTGGAACGGGCGAAGCGCGAGCGGCAAAGGCAGGAACTGGACCTGCAGCGTGAGCGCATTCTTTCAGAGCGTACTTCGAGCCCGGTACGCCGGGCTGCGCTGGAGGCTGCCCTGGCCGATATCGAAGCGCGCCTGGCACGTCTCTCCTGAGGCGATTCAAGTTGGATCGGAAGCAATCTATGAGTGGGTGGCCCAGGTCTCGCTTTTGAGACCTGGGTTTGCCATATGAACGGCGAGATTTGCGTATCCCACCCTTCGCTGAGAACGCGAAGGATGGGGCACCCGTCAATTGGTGGCGGGGATGGAGCTAAAAAGCGTTCATCCAGCCACCGTTGTTGCTACTGGGGTGGGTTGCTTATTCCCTGGGGTAAGGGTTGCGGTTGCGGCTGGGTCGCAGCGGAAGGCGCGCTCTGCTGGACACCGATGGAGGTGCCCGAAACCACCATTTGCACCCGCCGATTTTGCGCCCTTCCGGCAGCCGTCGCATTATCGGCAATCGGGTTGCTCAAGCCATAACCGGTGGAAGTGATGTTGTCCGCACTGACGCCCTGGGAAATCAAATACTCACGCACTGCATCGCCGCGCTGTTGCGATAGCGTCAGGTTGTATTGCTCGCTACCCACATTGTCGGTGTAGCCCTCTACCTGCACTTTCAGATTTGGATAGGCGAGAAGGATTCCCGACACCTTAGCCAGCTTTTCCCGTGCTTCCGGCTTGAGGGTGTATTTCGCAGTGTCAAACAAAACGTCCGACATGTTTACGATCAATCCGCGGGCCGTCTCCTGGGTTTGCAGGACCTGGCTAAGCTGCGACACGGAGGCGCTCGCGCATCTGCTCGGTCTGGTCGGTTGCCTGCTGGGCGCTGTGTTCGGCGGCTACCTGCGCTGCCCGGGCATTGGCTGCGGCTGCTTCCGCCTGTGCCGCCGCAGCATCAGCCTGGGCCCGTTTCAAGGCTTGCTGTTGGGCTTCGATCTGCGCCTGCTGAGCGGCTTCCTGCGCTTGCTGGGTGGCTACCTGCTGCTGATGCTCCTTCTCTTGCTGTATCTTGCGCAGAGTGCTGACGCGGGCATCTTCCGCGTCCTGGACCGCGCCGCGGGCGTAGGTGATCATGACCTTGCGCTGGCTCTTTTTCCCGTCAAGGGCTTGCGCATTCTCCAATTCCTGTTTCGCCTTGGCAAGAATGTCCGGCGTATATTGGGCCGCGCCCGTAGCTTCAGCGATCTGGATCGCGTTGATGGCCTCGTAAAGCTGCAGCGGGCGACTTGTCGTTAGGCTTGACCGGGTTAAGACTCGCGTGTTGGCCGGCTGTTTGAACATAGGCACCGCGCGGCAGCAGGTTGAAGTGCACATTCACGGTGTCGAGAATGCCCGTGGTCTTGTCCTGTTTGATCGTGTTCTGCATCACGATCAGGTCGCTCGGTGTGGTCACGGCAAAATAGGGTTCAGCGGTCACGATAAGGGCGAACTGCTGCAGTCCGGTGGTGACGTTCATTTCGGCCTTGCCACCGCCGGGCATGACTTCACCCAGATTGACCGGCCTGCCTTGTGGCGTGATCGCCCAAAGTACGTAGGTCAGGTATTCCACTCCGAAGCTGTTGGCCGGTACAAAGCCTTGAAGCTTGGCTTCGATGAAGGTCTGCCCTTTGCTGGTAACGTTCGGCCTCGCCCTTTCCCTGGGGCAAAGGGGGGTTCCGGCAAAACCGATTTTGGTGTGCCACTGCGATGCCAGTAGTTGATGGCCGGGAATGTCCTTGCCCACAACCTGAATGCGGTAAAGCGGCACATTATTTTCCGTTTGTGCGGGCTCGATGGGCTGTTGTTGTTGCGCAGTCGGGCTGGCCTCCTGCGCGCACAGGACAAGAGGGGACGAAACCAGCAAAGTTAAGAGCAGCAGTCTTCCAGCGGTCATCTTTCGACTCCAATTTCAAGCTTCAGTTGCGTTCAAGAGCAGTGGATTTATGGCACACGTATCGAGTCTTCAAGAGCGTGCCAACTAGTCTTAAAGAGCGCAACGAATTAGATGCAACCGTGGAAGATTGCGTCTGTCGAAATTGGAGCTATAGGGTTAAGACTGCAACGCAACCAGCTGATGAGCAATGGCAAACAGCGCCAACTCCAGCCGGGTGGAAACCCCGGTTTTGTCGAAAATATTCGACAAGTGCCGTTTGACAGTCTCTTCACTGATGCTGAACTGCTTGGCGATATCGCGATTGCTGCATCCTTCCACAATGCAGCCAACCACTTCCAACTCACGGGGCGTCAGCCCATAGGTCTTGCGTTCCGGGACGGCTGCCTGCTGCATGAGTTCGTGCAGAGCGCCAACCAGGTTGACCACGCGTTTGCCGCCAATCCAGTAATCTCCTGAAGAAACCGCGCGGATGGCGGTGGTGAGATGGTCGGCGAGCGCGTCCTTGAGGACGATGCCGCGGGCGCCAATCTGCAGCGCTTCAATGATCTGCTGGGTGGTGATGGTGCTGGTCAGCAGCAGAATCTTAACCGTCGGCGAGCCGCTCATGATGGCGCGCATAGCCTCCAGGCCGGGCAGACGAGGCATCTGCAGGTCAAGCAGGAGAATATCGGGCAGTAGTTCGAGGGTTGCTGTAATCGCTTCATCGCCATCAGAGGCTTCGCCCAGTACTTCAAGGCCGGCGTCGCTCTGGAGCATGTTTTTCACGCCAATGCGTACGACAGGATGGTCGTCGGCAATGACGATACGAATCTGGTGCAGGCGGTCGTTGCTGGTTTTAGGTGATGCGGGAACTGTCGTAGTGGTCATGGGGGCCCTGTGTTTCGGTTAGATTTCCTGCCAAAAGCATACGCTCCAACTCACTGCATGCACTCAGTAAATCGTCCAAAACAGCAGGGGTGGCCGCTGGTTTGCTACCCCCTGCTTCGATCCCGGCGGCGAGCCAGGCGAGATGCACCGCCCCTACCATGGAGGCGGCTCCTTTAATTCGGTGAGCCAGCGGGGCCACGCCGGATTGGTCCTGTTGGCCGACGAGGCTCTGGATAGCATGGATGGAAGTGCGGGAATCGGCGATGCAGGCGGCGAATAGTTCGCTAAACGCCTCCTTTGGCATCATTTTGAGCATTTTGGCCACCACCGCCCTGTCCACAGCCTGGCCAGGAGGGGAAGACGCTTTGCTTCCGGGATGGGTGACGCGGGCGGCGGGGGCGCGGCCCCGTCTCCTGGGCTTCAACGCCCGGCGGAAGTCGTCTACCACCAGCGGTTTGAGCAGAAACCCATCAAAGGAAAGCAGTTGCTGCCGTTGGGCCTCTGACGCGCTCATCGCCAGCAGCAGCGGGCCAGGGCCACCCAGGGCGCGAACTTTTTCAGCCAATTGACCGCCCGATACTCCGGGCATTTGCAGATCCACCAGCAGCACATCCGGGCGTGCAGCCTGGTCCGAGGAGAGCAATTCCAGGGCGGCTCCGGCGTCGTTGGCCCGAAGCACCTGGTGGCCCTCGTGGGCGAGCAGCAGCGCCATGAGCTCAAGGCTCACGGCGTCGTCATCCACCACAAGAACTTTGTGCCGGGTATCGATAGTGCCTCCTGGCCCCTGCCTTTTGCAGCTTAAGGCATTCTGGAGGAAAAGGCACTCGAAAGTGTTACTCGCGTACACGGAGGTAATGTCAGACGGGCCGGCGCCGATTGGGAGTACTGATTTGTAGGAGAAGAGGGAAGCCGCGACTGCCGGATTCGCGACCGCCAAATTAAGTGGGTGGCCCAGGTCTCAAAAGCGAGACCTGGGTCACCCACTCAAATCTGACAGGCGCAGCTTGTTTCGGCAGATCAGTTTGGTTGTCTCGCGAAGCGGCTGGAGGATCACCGCAAGTGCGGGTTCGATCTGGTTAAGCCAGTCGGGTGGCTTGAGGATCTCACGCGGCTTTGACCCGTCCGCCGGGCCTACGATCCCGTCGCGCTCCATCATGTCGATCAAGTGCGCTGCCCGGCCATAACCGATCCGCAATCGGCGCTGCAGCAGGGAAGTGGAGGCTTTGCCGAATTCCAGCACCAGCCGTACCGCATCCTCGAATAGTTCGTCGTTACCATCCCCGTCCTCGGGCTCCGCATCCAGGTCCCGCCCTTTTTCATCGCGGGGAGACTCGAGGAAGCCTGGCACGTATTCCGCCTCACCCTGGTCTTTCCAGAACCCAACCACTGCCGCGATTTCTTTTTCGGTGACAAACGGCGCGTGCAGGCGCTGCAACCGCGACGTCCCGGGTGGCAGGAAGAGCATATCGCCACGCCCCAGCAGCGCCTCGGCCCCGTTGGAGTCCAGGATGGTTCGCGAATCCACCTTGGTAGCCAGGCGGAACGAGATCCGGGTAGGCACGTTGGCTTTAATCAGGCCCGTGATCACGTCCACCGACGGCCGCTGCGTAGCCAGCACGAGGTGGATGCCGACCGCGCGAGCCATCTGCGCCAGCCGGGTGATCGCCTCCTCGACGTTTGCCTTATCCAGCATCATCAGGTCGGCCAGCTCATCGATGATGATGATCATGTGGGGCAGGGGCTGCTCCGCGTCGCTGTCCTCAAACAGGCTCGGAGTCTGGTTGTCGAAAAGCTTGTTGTACTGGTCGATATTCCTGACACTGCGCGAGGCCAGCAGCTTCAAGCGCCGTTCCATCTCGCGTACTGCATTGCGCAGCGCGTTGGCCGCCAGTTTGGGCTCGGTGATGATCGGGGTGAACAGGTGAGGGATGCCCTCGTACATGCCCAGTTCCACCCGCTTGGGGTCAACCAGAATCAGCCTGACCTGCTGCGGCGTCGCCTTGTACAGCACGGACATGATCATGGCGTTGATGGCGACTGATTTGCCGCTGCCGGTCGAGCCTGCAATCAAGACGTGGGGCATGGTAGCCAGGTCGGCGGTCACCAGTCGTCCATTGATGTCCTTCCCCATGGCCAGGGTCAGCTTGGACTTGGTTTGAGTAAAGTTCTCCGATTCGATCACATCCCGCAGCCAGATCGTCTCCCGATCGTGGTTGGGTACCTGGATACCCACGGTGCTCTTGCCGGCCATGCGCTCGATCAGAATGCTTTCGGCGCGCATCGCCAGGCACAGGTCTTCCGCCAAGCCGGTCACGCGGCTGTACTTAACCCCTGCTTCGGGCTTGAATTCGAAGGTCGTGACTACAGGGCCGGGATTGATCTGGACCACCTGGCCGCACACGTCGAACTCAGCACACTTTTCGACCAGGATCTTGGCCTGACTGCGCAGGTCATCTTCGCGCACGATCTGCGACTCGTCACTGCGGTGCAGGAGTGTGCTTGGAGGGAGACGGAAGCCGCTGTCCGCTCGAGGCGCCAGGGTAACCGGCCGCGCGTCCGCATCGGCGCGCCCTTTTACGGAAATGGCCTTTGCCGCCGGGGCGGCTACGGCTGCAATCTCCTTGGCTTCGTCAGCCTCCACTTCCTCAGGCTCCGGATCCGGGATGCTGGTGCGTGGCATCTGGTTCCATAACGACGGGGTGTGCTTTTCGGGGGGTGGCGTGGCTCTGGGCGCCTGCTCGGCGGGCGATGCGTTGGCAAACGCAGAACGGCGTGAGGCTGGGATCCTTTCTTCTTCATCCTCCCGCGGTTGCACTCGCTTGACGGCGATTTTTTTCTCCGGCTCCTGCGCTTTGGCCAAGATCTTCTTTTCCAGGCGAGCCTTAGCCCAGGCGGAATGCCAGTTGCGGAAGCGGTCGCGCCACGCCAGAACAAAAGCAAAGCGAATGGCCGTCCACTGTTGGGCGGTGCTGAAGCTAAAGGTGGTGGAGAGGTAGAGCGCGATGAGCACCATGCTGCTGATCACGATCGCGGCGCCGGGAAAGTTGAGGTAATGGACGAGCGTATCGACCACCAGCCTCCCGGTAAGGCCCTCCAGCGGCAGCGCATGCATCCAGCGCAGCTGGCCGGGGATGAGACCAAAAAGGGCAGGGGCAAAGAACAGGTAGAGTGCAGCCCCCGCCATCTTTGCGGCAGGGGAACCGGCAGGGCGTGATCGCAGCCAGGTCCAGCCCAGCGCGCCCAGCATAAACGGGATCAGGAAGGCGGCGACCCCCTCGAATTGCAGGAGCATGTCGCTGAGAGTTGCGCCGACCAGTCCGGTCCAATTGTGCGCCTGACGCCCGACCGCGTCGGTGTTGAAGGATGGATCTGTCGGATGGTAAGAGGCAAGGGCGAGGAAAAGGAGGCTCGCGGCCACCAGCAGCACCATGCCTGTCACTTCATTCAGGCGACGGTTGCGCGTCGGGGTTAGTGCAAGCACGAGTGGCTTCATGAGGGATACGCGGTGCGTGCCACCTGCCAAGGCGGCTGCCAGAGTGGGTTTATTATCCCAGAGATAGGCGGAGGAAAACCAAAAACAGCAGAGCAGAGAACTGCGGGGAACCGATTCTGTGACTCCCTGAAAAGCATTACCAGGAAAGGACCTGCGGTTTGGCGGCTCTTTCTTGGAAATGTTTTTGCTCTAAGGCTTGGGACCGGGGAGGGGACTGCTCAGCTGTAGGCGCCAAACGCCGTTTCGGCGAATAAGAACATGCAGGACGTTTTCGCCGTAGGCTGCTTGGCTGCCGGGTTTGGTGTAGACCTTAGTGTAGCTCACAGCCGCGGTATCGCCAAACAGGTGCTCCCGCATGTTGGTGGCAGTGATCAGGTAAGGCTGGCGACGGCGTTCATGCAGGTTCAAACGGTTCAAGACGTCTGACTTGGAAGAAGTGGACCCATCCGGTTTGAGCCCAACGTAGTCGTCGGCAAGAATCGTACCTGCAATCGCGGTGTCATCTTCGATCTCAGCCCGCAAATACTCTTCTTCCAATCGCCGTATAACTTCCAGGTCTCTCTGCGGGGAGTTTACAGCGGGCGCCTGCTCAGCCAGGACCCCGCCGGGAGGCAAAGTCATCAGGCTGAAAAGCACGGCGGCCATGCTCCAGCGACCCCTTTTGCGACTACTTTTCGACTTCAACTCCGCGCCAAAAGGCTACATGATTCTTCACATTGCGGGCTGCAGGCTTAGGGTCCGGATAGTACCAGGCAGCGTCCTGATTCTCTTGTCCGTCGACCAGAAGACTGTAGTATCGGGCTTGTCCCTTCCAGGGGCAGGTCGATATCGTTGAGCTGGGACGGAAATACTCCCGCTTAAGGGAACTCTCCGGAAAGTAGATATTGCCCTCAACCATCTCTGTGGTGTCACTCTCCGCTATTACTTTGCCGTTCCAGGTTGCCTTTGCCATAACTGGGGTTAAATCCTGCATTCCTTCCCACCCTCTCTCACCTTAGCAGATCAATGACTAGTCCTGCATCTGTCGCTTAACTCTATTCAACACAAAGGCATACGCCCGCGAACAGGGTTCGGCAAGCCGAAATCACTGACGCGAGCGTACGCGATAGAACTGGTTTTTAGTGCATTTCCGAGGTGCCGCTCGGTGTGCCCTGGTCCTTGAGCATGGTCAGCTTGGAGATGTGGATTGTTTTGCCGGCATCGTCGACCTTGCCCACCACTGCGACGTGGTGTCCCTCGTGACCCTTCACCGAGTCGGGGTCGTCGATGGTGTAGACCTCTTTTTTGGCATCATCCACAAAGACCGGCTTTGCGCCGCCGTCAATGCATTTCTTAACGCACGCCGCATCCGGGGCGCTGCTGTTGTGTTTGGCTCCGCACATAGAGTCGGCGATATATCCAGAGACCTTGCTCGTATCCGCAGCCAAGGCCGGGACGGTCGACAGCGCTAACAACACCACAAACAATTTCATATTTGCTCCATGCGATCGAATAAGCGAAAACAACCGCCTTTGGAGTTGTACGCCCCGGTCCGCGTCAAAGCAAGGCCCCCGGGAGAGCCCGATTTGATCAGATTCAACCGACTGGAAGAGCTTCCGCTTTTGTCTGGTAGCGCATGGCCTCAATGGATTCCATCTGCGGCTCGGCAATTTTCCGCGAGTAGCCGCAAACCACCTGATCCGCAGGTTCGGCCGCTGCACCCTTCTTCGCCTTCTTTTTCGGCGCCTCGTCCTCTGCGGACGACTTCCGGTTGTTAGGGCAGACGAGGTAGGTCCCAGCGGCGCGCACCTTCTCGACCAGGTACGGGCTGCCGCATTCCGGGCATTTCTCGGGGACCGGCTTGGCATTCGAAGTGAAGTCGCACTTGGGATAATTGGTGCAGCCGTAGAACATGTTGCCGCGGCGCGCCTTGCGTTCCGCGATGTCTCCATCGCCGCACTTGGGGCACTTCATCCCTTCAATAATGTTCTGCTTGATGTATTTACATTTCGGATAGCCGCTGCAGGAGACGAACTCTCCATACTGGCCATTGCGTAGGACCAGCTGCAGTCCGCACTTGGGGCAGTTCTCCTCCAAGGGCACGGGCGCCTTCTGCTGTTGTTTCTGGGTCAGCTTGCGGGTCGTCTTGCAAGGCGGATCTTCGCTGTAACCGGGACACGCCATGAACGCGCCGAAGCGTCCCCGCTTCAGCACCATCACGCGGCCGCACGCTTCGCAGTATTCTTCCGCCTGATCCTCCCCCTCCTGGGCATTCATCTCCGGCTTGGCGGCAAAGTTCTCTTTGGTGAAGGTGCAACTGGCCGGATCTTTCTTGTTGTAGGTACTGCAAGCGAAGAAGCTGCCAAACTTGCCCCACTTCAACACCAGCGGCGACCCACAGACATCGCACTTCTCGTCTGTCGGTTTTTCCATCCGCTTGATGTTTTCCATGTGCTTGCCGGCATGCGCCAGCTCTTTTTCGAAATGCCCGTAGAAGGCGCCCAGCAAAGTGGTCCACACTTCCTTGCCATCTTCGATGTCGTCCAGCTCTTCTTCAAGCCTGGCGGTGTATTGCGGGTCGAAGATATAGGGAAAGTTGGCGACCAGCAGATCGGTGACCACAAAGCCGATCTCGGTGGGGACAAATTTTGCCCCTCTGCCGGTGCCCACCTTCTGCACGTACTCGCGTTCCTGAATCGTATTAATGATGGTGGCGTAGGTAGAAGGACGCCCAATTCCGCGTTCTTCCAGCTCTTTCACCAGCGAAGCTTCGTTGAAGCGAGGCCGGGGCTCGGTGAAATGTTCTTCCGGCAGCAGCGCGTTCAACGCCAGAGCTTGTCCGTTCTCCAGCGCCGGCAGGCGGTTCTTGAGCTCCTCGTCCTCATCGTCCTTCTTCTCTTTCGCTTCCTCGTAGACTTTAAGGAAACCATCGAACTTCATCACCGAACCGGTGACGCGAAAGTTATAGCTGCGGTCCGCTTTGGCTACGATATCGACGGTGGTCTGGTCGAAGACCGCAGGCACCATCTGCGAGGCGACAAAGCGCTGCCATATGAGCCGGTACAAGCGATACTGTTCGTCACTGAGGTACTGCCTGATGGCGTCCGGATGATGATTGACGCTCGAAGGACGGATCGCCTCGTGTGCATCCTGTGCGTCTTTCTTGCTCTTGAACGCATTGGGTGCAGCTGGGAGATAGTCTTTGCCGTGTGTCTGTTCGATCCACTGGCGCGCTTCGCTGATGGCATCGGGCGATACCCGGGTGGAATCGGTACGCATGTAGGTGATGAGGCCGACCGCACCCTCGCTGCCCAGCTCAATCCCTTCATACAATCGTTGCGCTACACCCATGGTGCGGCGGACGCTGAAGCCTAACTGGCGCGAAGCATCCTGTTGCAGCTTGCTGGTGGTAAAGGGAGCAGTAGGGTTACGCCTGCGCTCCTTCTTTTCTACGTTCTGTACCGACCACCTGGCCTTTTCAAGTGCAACCACCACAGCATCCATTTGCTGCTTGTTGGGCAAGGAAGGGGCATCGACTGTCTCGACGACCGCTTTTTCTCCGTCGATGCCGGTGAAGCGTGCGGTGAACTCAGTCTTTTCGTTTTGTGGAGTGAGCTGTGCGTCCAGCGTCCAATACTCCACTGGCACAAAGGCCTTGATCTCACGCTCTCGCTCGACTATGAGGCGCAGAGCCACGGTCTGCACCCGGCCTGCGGAAAGGCCGCGCCGCACTTTATCCCATAGCAAGGGAGAAATCTGATAGCCCACAATTCGATCCAGGACGCGCCGGGTCTGCTGCGCATCCACCAGGTTGCGGTCCACATCCCGCGTGTGTTCAAACGCTTCGTGCACGGCCTTGGCCGTGATTTCGTTAAAGGTGACGCGGCGAATCGAGTCTCCTTTGGACAGGCCGCGCAGCTCATCTTCCAGGTGAGCTGCAATTGCTTCTCCTTCGCGGTCAGGGTCAGGCGCCAGATAAATGGTCGTCGCTGCCTTTGCCAGCTTCTTCAGCCGGTCGACCACCTTTTCTTTCCCCGGGATGACAATCAGTTCGGGCGCAAAACTGCCGTCGCTTAGATCCACCCCGATCTTGTTCTTGGGCAGATCTTTAATGTGGCCGACGGAAGCTTCGACGGTGAAGTCTTTACCGAGATATTTGCTGATCGTCTTGGCCTTGGCAGGCGACTCAACGATCACTAGTGATTTACTCATTTCGTTCCTTAAACCCGATGACCACCAGGGACAACATGGAAAAACTCGCTTCCAATGGGACTGACTGTACCACCTGGAAGGTTCATGGTTATTTACTTATCGTGATCCGCATCGCGGCTGGAGCTTACCGCAGCACAGCCTTGAGCGTGCTTTCTCCTGCCCTGTGTGTAACTTCCGCGTCTGCAACTAATGGTGCAGAGGGTGAGGAACGTCACATTCGTCTGACGTAGTTCTTGCCGGGAAGTTGCTTGATCCGGCTGGCCAGCTCGAGTTCGAACAAGGCGGTGAAGATCTCGGACGAAGTCAGTTTGGATTCGAGCATTTCCATCAGCTCATCCAGCTGCACGGCTTCGTCGTGACGCAGCGCGTTCAGCACAACCTTCTCCGGCTCCTGCAGCGGAAGTTCATCAACAATCGATGCAGCTTGCCCCGGAGACGATGCAAAACCTAGTTCGCTCTCCAGTTGCAGGCGTACCGGGGAAGGCAGTTCCTGCCATACATCTTCCCAGGTCGCAACCAGCTTAGCGCCCTGCTTAATCAACGTGTTGGGACCCCAGGCATTTCTGGTGGTCACGTTGCCCGGGACGGCGTAGACGTCGCGATCCTGCTCCAGAGCGCACCGCGCGGTGACGCGCGTGCCGCTATTCTCCCCCGCTTCCACTACCAACACGCCCACGCTCATGCCACTCAAGATGCGGTTGCGCTTAGGAAAGTTCTGCGGCGCGGGAAAAGTTCCCAACCGGTATTCGGAAACAATGGCTCCTCCAGATACGAGAATATTTTCGGCCAGAGATTTGTTTTCTTTAGGATAGATGACGTCTATTCCGGTACCCCAGACTGCAATGGTGCTGCCGTGTGCTGCCAGCGCACCCTTGTGGGCTGCGGTGTCGACACCTCGCGCCATTCCGCTCAAGATCACTAGCTTGTGGGTGGCCAGGTCGCGAGCCAGAATTTCCGCCATGCCCGTGCCATACGGCGTCGGGTGACGGGTACCGACAATGGCGATCGATGGCCGCGCCAAAAGCTTCACGTCACCCAAAACCCACAACACCGGCGGAGGGTCGAAGATTTCCCGCAGCCGTTCAGGGTACTCCTCATCCGCGAAGGTGAGAATCACTCCTTTCTGTTCGCCAATGCGCACTAGTTCCCGCTCAGCCTCAGTGCGCGCCTTGCCAGTGAACAAAAACTGAGCCGACGGGGCGGGGAAGTTGAGCGACTCGAGCTCTGTCAGGGACAGGCGGAATAGGGACGCTAGATCGGGGAGAGCCTCGGCGGCTTTGAGGATTCGCTTCGGTCCCAGTCCGGGGGTGAGCGTGAGCGCAACCCAGGCGAGCCGGTTTTGATCAGAGCCAATCATCGCTGGGTGCCAAGGTACACTAATCGGTGACCCGTTACATTAAGCGCCGCATTAGAATGGCGGCCATCCACTTTCTCAATCCTGCTCCTCTCATGTGGGACTTCGAGCACGAGCCCGAGCGCAGCGAACGGCGCCTGCGCTACCAGATTGGCTACACTACCCCCTCCAGCTGCGCGGTAGAACTGGCTGCTGGCGAAGCGGACATCGGCTTGGTTCCGGTCGCGGCTCACGCCACCACCCCTTCGCTCATGGTTGTGCCCGGCTGCACAGTAGCGTCTCTCGATCGCGTGCGCTCGATTATTTTGGTTGTTCGTGCGCAGCAGGGGATCGACGGGGTGCGAACCGTGGCGGCGGACACTTCTTCCCGCACCTCCTGCGCGTATACGCGCATCCTTTTTGACATCTTCTGGAAGGTTCCGGTGGAGTTTATTCCTCTCGCCCCCGATCTTGAGTCCATGCTCCAGGTTGCCGATGCGGCCTTGCTGATTGGGGACCCGGCCCTGTTGGCGCTCGAAAATAAGGATGCGCGCCTGGAGCGGACGGGCGAGCAGCTGCTTTACCTTGATCTGGCCCATGAGTGGCACAAGTTCACTGATCTGCCGTGGGTTTCCGCGTTCTGGGCTGTGCGTGCGGGCGCCTTTGAAGAAACAGGCACCAGTGCCGCCCAGCTGGTGAGGGATTTACAGGCCTCGCGGGATCATGGACTCGAGCATCTGGAAGATCTGGCGGAGGAGTGGTCCAGTCGCATCGAGGTGCCGCGCGAAACCATCCGTTTTTATCTAACCAACAACATTCACTACATATTGGATGACGCTTGCTTGCGTGGACTTGATGCCTTTTACCGGCTTGCTGCCGAGTGTGGCGCGCTGCCGGAGGCGCCGCCTTTGACCATGCTTTAATGGGAATGCGTCGCGACGAACCCTTTTAGCGTCCAACGGATAAGTGATTCAGACAGCCACAAAGCACGCCGCCGCCGGCCAGGCGGGCAAGGCCGCTACCCACCGTGCGCACGGACTGCACTGGCTGATGAGTTTCGGCATCTTCGGGCTTTTTGCGGTTTCGGTGATCGACTCCTCGATCATTCCGTTGCCGGTGCCGGGAAGCACGGATCTGCTGCTGATCCTGCTAGTGGCCCATCAGGGAGACCCTTTTCTGGCTGCCATAGCGGCCACGGTGGGTTCGATTTTAGGCGGGTATTTAACCTGGGGCACTGGTTCCAAAGGCGGAGAAGCAGCGCTCCATCGCTACATGCCGAAACGATTCGCCCGCCGGTTGACCGGCTGGGTGGAAAGTAAAGGAACCCTCGCTGTTACCATTGCAGCCTTATTGCCGCCCCCTTTCCCCTTAATGCCCCTTCTTCTTGCCGCCGGCGCCCTGGGGGTCTCACGGCGGAAGTTTTTGGTTTCCTTCGGTTTGGCCAGGACATTTCGTTACGCGTTGGTGGCTTGGCTGGCCGAGACCTACGGCCGGGCGATGGTTCGCGCATTTCGCCACTATCTCGCTGGCTGGAGCACCCCGCTTATGTGGACTTATCTGGGCCTGGTGGTAGCCGGCGTCTTGTACGGGGTGTGGAAATTTCGCCGCCAACGGCGCCAGACATCCGCGCCGCGGCCCGCTACCGTCGGCGCCAATTAAATCGGACGTTAGATCTCCCACCGGAGCAAACAAGTGGGTGGCCCAGGGCTCGATTTTGAGGGCCACCCACTCAAAATTCGTCCGGCACATTCATCTGCCTTTTACATCTCCCAGCGGAGCAGGCAGGCGCCTACGGTAAACCCGGCCCCCACGGAGGCCAACATCACCAGGCTTTCGCGCTGCAGCTTATGCTCGTCGAGCGCCGTCTGCATGGCCAGAGGAATGGTGGCAGCAGTGGTATTGCCGAAGCGATCAATATTGATGATCACCCGTTCCAGCGGCAATTCCAGGCGCTCGGCAGTTGAAAGAATAATGCGCTTGTTCGCCTGGTGGGGAATAAAACAACCCAGATCACTGGCGTTGATGTTGTTTGTCTTCAGTAGCTTGGCCGATGTCTCGACCATCTTGCGGACGGCGTATTTGTAAACTGCCTGCCCATCCTGGTGGACATAATGCATCCTGGCCGCGATGGTCTCGGGCGACGTGGGAAGGTGACTTCCTCCGGCGGGCATATTGAGCGCCGGAGCACCGGAACCATCAATCTCGTGACAAAAGTCGATCAGCCCTACTTCACCCTCCTGGGTGGGTTCGACCAGCACTGCACCGGCGCCATCCCCGAAAATGACGCAGGTGGCGCGGTCGGTGTAATCGATGATGGACGACATGGTGTCCGCTCCGATCACCAGCACTTTGGACTGAGCACCGGATTCGACCAGCTTGGCTCCCACCTGCAATGCGTAAAGGAAGCCAGAGCATGCGGCGGAAAGGTCAAAGCCCCACGCACCGTGGGCGCCGAGCTTGTCCTGCACCAGGCAGGCAGTAGCGGGAAAAAACATATCCGGAGTAACGGTAGCAACAATCACTACCTCCACTTCGCTGGCCTGGATTCCACGCTGCGGCGAGGCAACGGCGGGCGGCCTCCACGGCCATGTCGCTGGTGGCCATACCAGGCTCCACCAGGTGGCGTTCGCGGATGCCCAGGCGTTGCATAATCCAGTCGTCGGAAGTGTCTACCATTTTCGCCAGGTCGGCGTTGGTCAGGATCCGCGGCGGCACATAGGTTCCGAGAGCGCTGATTTTAGCGCGCCGTGCTGCACGCGGACGCAGTTCGATGCTCAATTTTGTTTCTCCGTAATGAAACTTCGGGGTGTGGAGGGAACTGGAAGGGTCACGGGCGGTTGTATGTACCGGGCAACCTACTGCGCACACACTGACCCGTTACCGTTGCTTCCTTCCGGACCTGGCGGGGTTGGCGGGGTTGCGTCGCGTAGGACCCGGCACCCACTGATAATATCACCGTCATTGGTGACCTAATACCCGTTGGCTATCAGGTACTCGACGCTGAGATCGAAAGAAGTTTCCGACCCACGCTGCTCCATAAATTTGATCAGCACGTCGGCCTCGATATTCACTGCCTGCCCAGCCTTGAGAGAGTGCAGATTGGTCCGCGCGTAAGTGTGGGGAATGATCGCGACGCTGACGATATCGCCCTCCGGCGCACCTGGTTCCCAGCGGGCAATCGTGAGGCTGATGCCTTCGATCGCGATCGAGCCCTTCTCGACCATATAGCGGCTTAGCTGCGCGGGCACAGCCACTTTAAGCCACCAATCGGCGATCCCGGGGTCTGCGTGCACATCGACTGGTTGGAGGCTCAACAGCGTGCCCGTGGCGTCGACATGGCCCTGCACCACGTGCCCGCCTAGCGGAGCCCCTGCGGGTGTGGGCAGTTCCAGATTCACCGTAGCGCCCGGCGTAAGTAGGGAAAGGGAAGTGCGGGCGACCGTTTCCGCGGCCAGGTCGGCATGGAATAGGCTGGGCTCGAGATCCACCGCAGTCAGGCAAACTCCGCTCACTGCAATGCTGTCTCCGGTGCGCAGCGAGATGCCTGGTGCGGCGATCGCAATCCGTCTTGACCCCTCCCGCTGTTCGACCGAGACGACGGTTCCCGTGGTTTCAATAAGTCCGGTAAACATGTCAGCTTAAATTCAACCATGGATTGCGTAGATACGCTTCGAACGCGAAATCCTGGCCAAACCTCCTTAACGAAAAATCGTCGATCGCCGGTATCCCTTCGATTGACCCCAGCATCGGCATTGCCTTGTCACCCAGAAACCAGGGCGCATAAAACAGCATGAGTTTGTCCACCAGGCCTTGATTGAGTGCGCTGGTATGCACCTCGGCTCCGCCTTCGAGGAGCAGGCTGGTGATCTGCATTTCTGCCAGCTTCACCATCACTTCCCTTATGTCGAGATGGGAACCGTCGCCCGCAATTTGAACCAGGCGAACGCCGCGGCTCACGAGGTCCTTCTGCGCCGTGTCGCTGGCATCGCTGAAAAAAATGAGCACGTCCTGGTCAGCGGTTTTTACCAACTGAGAGTTCAGAGGGGTACGCAGCTTTGAATCCAACACTATCCTCAGCAGCGGGCGGCGCCGAGGCAGTTGGCTGCGATCGGTCAGCAGAGGATCATCGGCAAGAACCGTGCCCACCCCGGCGATCAGTGCATCGGAGGCATGGCGTATGCGATGCACCTCGGCACGAGCTTGCTCCCCGGTAATCCAATAAGGTGCGGTGGCTGAGCGTTTTGCCGGCCCGATGCGACCGTCGAGTGTAGCCGCAACCTTCATGGTGACGAATGGCAGCCCAGTGGTGATGAACCTGGCAAAGCCATCGTTCAGCCTGCGCGCTGCATCCTGGCCCTCGCCGCTGCTGACCTCGACCCCCGCCGCGCGCAGCCGGGAGATGCCCTCGCCGCGCACGACCGGATTGGGGTCAGCTGTCGCTACTACCACACGCGTAATCCCTGCGGCCAGCAATGCATCCGCGCACGGGCCTGTTCGTCCATGATGGCTGCACGGTTCCAGAGTCACGTAAGCGGTGGCGCCCCGGGCCAGAGGGCCGGCCTGTTTGAGAGCAACGATTTCTGCGTGGTCGCGCCGGTCATACTCATGGAAGCCTTCACCCACCGGCCGATCGTCGCGGACCAGCACGCAGCCTACCGCGGGGTTAGGAGAGGCCAGGCCGACGGACTTCTCAGCCTGTTTGAGCGCGCGTTCCATCCAGTGCTGGTCGATTTCCGGCATCGTGACTAATTGCCGAGCAAGGAATCGGCAAACGCCTTGCTGTCGAAGGGCAAAAGATCTTCCAACTTCTCTCCCACCCCGACATAGCGAACGGGAACTTTCAGTTCACGAGCAATGGACACGGCGATGCCGCCCTTAGCAGTGCCATCGAGTTTTGTGAGTACGATGCCGGTAACCCCGGCCGATTCCGTAAAGAGCCGGGCCTGTTGCAGTCCGTTCTGTCCCGTGGTCGCATCCATCACCAGCAGAACTTCATGCGGAGCACTGGGAATGATCCGTTCTGCCGTTCTACGCATTTTGCTTAGTTCAGCCATCAGGTTGTCTTTGGTATGCAGTCTGCCCGCGGTGTCCACTATCAGGACGTCGGTGCTTCTTGCCTGAGCTGCGCGCATGGCGTCGAACAGAACTGCGGAGGGATCTCCACCCTGTTTGGTTTTGATCATCTCCACGCCGGTGCGTTGCCCCCAGACCTCCAGTTGTTCGATAGCCGCAGCGCGGAAAGTATCCGCCGCAGCCAGTAAAACTGTTTTACCCTGGCCGCGGTAATAGGCCGCCAATTTTCCCGTCGTCGTGGTCTTCCCGGTGCCGTTGACCCCCACCATCATGATCACCAGGGGAGGCGCGGTATATCGGAGTTTGAAGAAGTTCTGCTCTTCCCGCGCATCGAGGATCGACTGGATCTCGTTCTTTAACAGCTGTTTCAATTCAGCGCCGTTGTGGATCTCGTGCCGCTTTACCCTCGTGCGCAGTGCATCGATAATCTCGGTGGTTGTGCCCAACCCGAGGTCCGAGGCCAGCAGACTTTGCTCCAGTTCTTCCAGGGCAGCTTCGTCGACCTCATGGGTGAGGGCGACGACGTTTTCAATCCGCTCCGCCAGGGTCTCGCGGGTGCGCGAGACAGCCTCCTTCATGCGGCCGAATATGTTCTTTTTCTCGGGTTCGTCCAGGCTGCCAAAAAGGGTCTGAATCATCGACGCGGTGCTCGATACGACATGATCTGAGTGTACTAGTCGCGGGCAGGTTTCGGTTTTTGGCTCCATCCTCGCAACAAATGCGCCGGAAAGGTTGAAGTTCCCACTCAATGTTTGAAGGTTGAAGGTTTTCGACAGAGCGGGCATTCAGGTGACGGCAAAATGTTATTCTTCGCGGCCGGGCCGAGCCATCAGGTCGCGGATCGCGTCCTGGGGCGACTTGCCGTTCTCAAGGATGGCGGCCATCTGCTCGGTGATAGGCATTTCCACGCCGTGCGCCCTGGCAAGTCCGAGCGCCGCCGAGGTGGTCCTTACCCCTTCCGCGACCTTGCCGTGTAGCTCCGCCAGCACGGTGGGAAGCTTATGCCCCCGTCCGAGTTCGACGCCCACCGATCGGTTACGCGAAAGGGGACCGGTGCAGGTGAGCACCAGGTCGCCCAGACCGGAAAGACCGGCCAGCGTTTCCCTTCGCCCTCCGCAGGCCACCGCCAGGCGTGTGATCTCGGCGACTCCGCGGGTGATGATCGCGGCCACGCTGTTGTGCCCCAAACCCAAACCAGAGGCAATTCCGGAGGCAATCGCGATGACGTTCTTGAGTGCGCCGCCCAGTTCCACCCCGATCACGTCATCATTGGTATAGATCCGAAGCCCTGGCGAGCTGAGCTCCTCCTGCAGCCGGTTGGCGATCTCGCTCTCGGCTGCGGCGACCGTGATCGCTGTAGGAGCCCCGGCAGCAACTTCCTGTGCGAACGAAGGGCCGCTGAATGCGCCCGCTTTTCCCCCACACACTTGCTCGATGACCTGCGTCATACGCAGGAAGCTTTGGTCCTCGATTCCCTTGGTGGCGCTGACGATGATTTGCCCAGGCTCGAGAAAGGGCGTCATCTTCTCATAAGTCGTGCGTACATGCTGCGAGGGCACCGCGCTGATGACAATATCCGCGCCCCGGACTGCGGAGGCCAGATCGGTCATCGGATGCACCTGAGGAGGAATGGAGAAGCCAGGAAGGTAGGTTCCCACCGGCGCCGAATGAGACCACAGGGCAATGGAGTGATCCCCGCGCCGAGCCAGGCTCAGGGCCAGAGCAGTTCCCCAGGAACCGCTGCCCACAATGGCAATACGGCTCATGCTCCGGTTTTCCTCGATGCCCCAAAGCCGTGTTCCGTGCCTTGCATCAGGCGCACGATATTCGCCCGGTGCTTCACGATCACAATCCAGCAGCAGGCAAACATCGCTGCTCCGGATACGTAACCATACCTGCCCGGCGATAGCCACAGGGTAAGGAACGGAAGTACGACCGCCGCCAGAATGGAAGCCAGGGAAACATACCGGGTGAGGGCCACGACAGCCAGCCATAGTCCTAGCGCGGAGAGCGCCGCCGGCCAACACAACGCCACGAAGACGCCAAAGGCAGTGGCTACGCCTTTGCCACCCTTGAAGTGCAGCCAGACGGGAAACATATGGCCCAGGATGACGAATAATCCAGCCGTGATTACGAGATTGCGGAGAGTTGCGGGGTCTTTACCGCGGGCCAGCAGTTCTGCCACCATCACTGCGGCATAACCTTTTGCACCGTCAAGCACAAAGGTCAGGACACCCAGTTTCTTTGCGCCGGAACGCAGCACATTCGTGGCGCCTATGTTGCCGCTGCCGGTGGTGCGAATATCCTCCTTGCGCACCAGCCACACCAGCAGAAACCCAAAGGGGATAGAGCCCAGCAGATACGACCCGCTCACAACGATCAGATACAGAAGCATGGTTGCGATCCGGTTTTGAGTGTAGCAGCGGTCCCAATCTTTTCCTCTACCTCTGGTAGATTGGGGCCGGAGGATTTCATGAGTCTCAGGTCTCTCTTGAGGTACACAGCGTTCAGCTTCACTGCACTGGTGCTCGGCCTGCCGGCACACGCCGGCAATCCCCTGGTTGTCAAAACCGACGCCGGCAAGGTGCAGGGCAAGATGAGCGCCGACGGCCAGGCGCGCGACTTCCTCGGCATCCCATTTGCTGCGCCTCCGGTAGGTCCTCTGCGCTGGAAACCGCCGCAACCTGCGGCCAAGTGGCACGGCGTGCGTCAGGCTACCAGCTTCGGTTCCCGCTGTATGCAGCAAACACATTACGATGACATGGTCTTTCGCGATCCGGGGGAGAGCGAGGATTGTCTTACTCTCAACGTCTGGGCGCCGGCACAGAAATCCAAAACCAAATTGCCAGTCATGGTGTGGATATTCGGTGGTGGATTCGCCGGTGGCGGCACTTCCGAGCCGCGTCAGGACGGCGAACATCTCACCCGCAAAGGCGTGCTGGTCGTCTCCATGAATTACCGCCTCGGCATTTTTGGCTTTTTCGCCACCAAAGAACTGGCCGCGGAGGATCCACACCACGCAGCCGGCAATTACGGGCTAATGGACCAGTGGGCCTGCCTGCAATGGGTGCGGCGCAACATCAAGGCCTTTGGCGGCGACCCAGACAAGGTAACCCTCTTCGGAGAGTCGGCCGGTTCCTTTGCCGTGAGCGCGCAGATGGCCTCCCCTCTTTCCAAGGGTCTGTTCGCCCACGCCATTGGTGAAAGCGGAGGCGCTTTCCCCGGCTCGAGATTGACGTTTCCGTCACTCGAGCAGGCTGAGAAACGGGACGAGGATTACTTCTCCTCTGTACGCAGCGACAGCAGTCTGGCCGCCCTCCGAGCTGCCAGCAGCACTGAGATTCTTGAGCTGGCCACGCGAAAGGTTGCTGACAGACCGCGTTTCGGTCCGGATATCGACGGCTATTTCCTGCCCCGCAGTATTCCCGAGATCTATGCCGCGGGTGACCAGGCCCACGTACCGCTGATCGCCGGTTGGAACCGGGATGAGGAACATACCACGGAGGATTTGCAGACAACCGCGGCCAGGCAATTCGGGCCTCAGGCCGAGGAGTTTCTCAAGCTCTACCAGGCCAACGGTGAGGAGGATGAGCACCGGGTGGCCAATGATTTTGCCGGTGATAACTTCCTGGTGTATTCCACCTGGGCCTGGTTAGAGGCTCAGGTTAAGACGGGCGGTTCATCGGTATATCGGTATCTCTTCGACCTTCCCTCACCGGGAGATCCTTTCCACCCTGTCTCTGCCGGAGCGTTCCACTCCGATGAGATTGAGTACGTCTTCGGTAACCTCGACCTGCGCAAGGGAGCAACGTTCCGTCCCCAGGACTACAAGCTTTCCGAGCTGATGCAGACCTTCTGGACCAACTTTGCCAGGACCGGCGACCCGAATGGTGCGGATGCACCGCATTGGCCGGCGTATAACGCCGCCGATAACTGGCAGGTGATGCGGTTGAGCCCGGATCCGGGAGCTGCTGCGGACCAGCATCGTGACCGCTATCTCTTTCTCCAACGGGTTTGGGGAAAGGTGCGCGAAGCAGAAAAGTAACCGGTGCGCGATCGCGGCGTTGAGCCTCCGGTTTCATACGCGGTCTGCTTGACGTATGGGGCAGGATAGGTTGATTGTTAATCTGGTCGGGGACTAGCAAGCGGTAATTTGGGTGTACAGCAAATTCTTGGCCGGGAGACGACGACGTGGATCTCGACATTCGACAGAGCGGAAACATTTGTTGCTTGAAACTGAAGGGTCCGCTCAGGTACGGAGAAGGTGTCAAGCAGCTTGACGAGGCAGTCGAGGGCGCCCTCAGTAGCGGGCACATTCACCTGCTGCTGGATCTTTCCGCAATGCCCTACGTCGATTCGAGCGGCATCGGCGCCATCGTCGACGCCCTACGCCAAGCCAAGAAAGCCGGCGGGGACGCAAAGCTGGTTAGCCCCTCCCCCTTTGCTGCGAAGACATTCAAGATGGTGGGCATTCTAAGCCTGTTCAAGGTCTACGACAGCGAAGCTGCAGCCATGGAGGCCTGTCCCGCCTGAAGTCGCGTACGTTTCTTTCTAAAGACTGCGCGATTTTACTATCTCGTGGGCCTGCAGCCCACCCAAGAAGACGAAAACTGGTGGGGACGAATAATTGAGTGGCGTGGCCCAGGTATCAGATTTTGAGACCTGGGTTTCTCCGCGCAAATGGGCCTAGCTGGAACACCGCAGATCTCAAAATCGAGACCTGGGTCACCCACTCGAAGTCTCGGAGGTTGTAGTTCTTCTTCCACAGCGTACCCGCGTCCACGCCAACCTTACTTCAACCTGCGGCGAACCAGATCCAGCGCCTGCTGACTGGTCCATGCGCGAATATGTTCCCGATCCCCGCCGAATCGCCGTTCCACCACTTCGGTCTGTTTGCCATCAGTCACAGCGACGTAAACCAACCCGACCGGCTTTTCCTCCGAGCCCCCTCCAGGACCGGCAATGCCTGTGACGCCCAAGCCAAAGGTCGCCGATGTATTCCGGCGGATCCCTTCGGCCAGCGCACTGGCGACTTCTTTACTGACTGCCCCGTGGGACTCAATCAGCGCCGGAGGAACACCCGCAAACAAAGTCTTCAGCTGATCGCTGTAAACCACCGCTCCACCCAAAAACGACCGAGAGCTTCCGCTGATGCTGGTCAACCGCTGCGCTACCAACCCTCCAGTGCAACTCTCCGCCACCGCCAGCGTCGCCGCGTGCATGCCAAGGTAGTAGAGAACGATTTGCTCCAGCGGCTCAGCCTGCGCCGAGTAGATGAATTCTTCCAGCTCTTCTTCGATTTTTCCCGCCAGCTCATCCACTCGCGCTTGTGCGGTTTCCTGGTCACCCTTGGAGCAAATCAGGTTCAGCGTGATATCGCCGGTGTGCGCAAGGATGGTCGTGTCCACATCCTTGTACTTGGTGTAAATCGGTGCGATGCGCGCATCGGCCTGCGATTCACCGATCATGGCCAGTTTCAGCGTACGCACAGCAATGCTCCGTCTGGGCACCACCGCCCGCAGCCGTTCCATGCATTGCGCGTCGAACATGGCCTTGACTTCGTTCGGCGGCCCAGGCAACAAAATAACCAGCTTGCGATGCTCTCCGTAAACGGTGTCGAGCCACTGCCCGGGTGCTGTGCCCCGCGGATTTTCAAGAATCACAGAGCCATCCAGCACATCCGCCTGGCGGGCGTTGTTGTCGGTCATCTGTATCCGGCGGGCAGCGAAGCGGGCATAGAGAGCGCCCACGATCTCCGGATTGCGGCGCAAGCGAATGCCCAGTGCTTCGGCCACCGCCTGCCGCGTCAGATCATCTTCCGTGGGACCCAATCCGCCCATGGTGATCACGATGTCGGCGCGTCCCAGCGCAATGCGGATTGCGCTGCCCAGATGCGACAGCTTGTCCCCGACAATGGTTTTGAAACTGACATTCACGCCCAGCTTGATCAGCCGGTCGGTTAAGAAAAGTGAGTTTGTGTCTTGCCGGTACGGCGTTAACAGTTCAGAACCAACAGCAATAATTTCACAATTCATCCAGACTTCAATCCTCTAGAACAAGCGCACACCTTCGATGCCCAACGGTACATCATAGACCGCGCCGTTGGCCGCAAGGATTGCGTTGCCACCAGGGACGAAAGCAAGACCAACAATCCCTGAGCCGGCAAGAACCACTGAGGCCTCTCCCCCGGGCGTGATGCACACGATGCCACGGGTGCCATGGAGCGAAGCAGACACATACACGTTGCCGGCGACATCGAAGGCCAGTCCTTGCGGTCGGCCGAGTCCCCGGTAGTAAACCCGCACCACACCGGCTTGATCGATGGCGTAGATCGAGTCGAAGCTGGAGGTGCTCGGAGCAGTCACGAAAAGCGTTCCATCCAACCCAAAGGCGAGATGGTATGCCGCGATACTTGGCTCCAGGGTGGCAAAGACAAAAATCTGTCGGTCCTGGGCAATTTTGAAAATGGTTCCGCTGCGATCGCCCACATACAAATTGCCGGCAGAATCAAAGGCAATGCCGGTCGCGATCCCCATTCCCTCGGCATACACCGAAGACGCGCCCTGGGGGGAAACCCGATGCACGGTGCCATCCAGCCGCGAGGACACATAGAGGTATCCGTGGGCGTCCAATGCTAACCCGGTGGCATTGGTAATCCCGCTCACCAGGGGCTGCATTTCTCCCGACGGCGTGATGCGGTAGACCGAAACTGCAGTCTTTTGCCCCCGCGAACCGGAGTCGGTGGAATAGATGTTGCCCTCACTATCCACTGCCGGATTGCTGACCGGATGCAGGCTTCCGGTGATCAGGCGAGCGATCTTAAGCCGGACCGTATTACTCGATTGTCCGTTTTGCCGGATTTCCAGTCTCCCGCTTTGCACGTCGTCGGGAATGCGGACGATCATCCGGTTCGAGCGGCTAAGCAGCACCGGAGCAACGATTCCGTCCAGAACCGCCACCGGCAGGCGCGAGCGTACGGCGCCCAGCTGCGTTCCGCGAATCTCGATTTCACCCCCCGGCAATGCTGCGTCGGGCAAAGTGGCCTCGATCCTGGGTGTGTTCGGAATAGGTGGCTCCTTGGAGAATCGCATCAACTGATCCCTGTGTTTATCTGTTCGACGCAAGCCGAGTGAAACTTAGCCAATCCAGTGGTTCAGTGCCAGCATCAAGAGCAAAGCATACACGCCCGCAGCGACATCATCGAGCATGATTCCCCAGCCTCCCGGCAAGTGTTCGAGCCGCCGCGCAGGCCATGGTTTAACTATGTCAAATAAACGAAAGAGCAGAAAACCGGCCAGCAGATGACTTAAGTTTACGCGGGAAAAGCTCAGTGCGATCCACTGCCCTGCAACCTCATCAATGACCACATGTCCCGGATCTGGACGGTCGCCTTCCCCTTCAACAATCGTAGCCGCAGGGATGCCGATCGCGACGGCGCAAAGAGCGGCTCCCAGTGTCACCCATCCCATGGGCGCCGGGGCAAGATGCAGAATCCTGGCTGCTCCCAGCCAAAGCAAGCCAGCCGCGGCAGATCCCCAGCTTCCGGGTCCGGGCCGAAGCAAACCGGCGCCGAAAAAAGTTCCTACTACCCAGGCCCAGGCCGTTTTCGTTCCCCGGGGCGGCGGCTCACTCATCGCCGGCCGAGCGCGGCCTCATCTCTTCAATCTCTTCCAGCAGATCGGGATCGAGCACAGGAGAGGAGATGCGGTAGACACCGCTGGCCCACTTGCCCAGGTCGATGGTCTTGCAATGATCGCTGCAGAAGGGGAAATCCGCATCTTTGGCGGTGACAATCTTCCTGCACGTAGGGCAGCGAAGGCTTTTTAGCTTTTTCGCCATAACAAGGTTCCTTTACGACACAATCCGGCCCACCAGGTCATAGTCCTGTGACTCGGTGATTTCGCATTGGTAAAACTGCCCGGGGGTTAGCTGTTCGAACGGTCCGAAGTCATTGATATAGACCTTGCCGTCGATTTCCGGGGCCTGGTGCTCAGTGCGCCCCTCCCAAAGCAGTGGAGTTTCCTCGGAAGGCCCTTCCACCAGCAGATCGAAGCGCCGTCCCACCTGGCGGGCTCGGGATTTTCTGCTGATCGCCTGTTGTTGGCGCATCAGCGAGCGGCGCCGTGCCTCGATGGTACGGGCAGGCACTTTCTCGCTCAGGTCAAAGGCCCCTGAGCCTTCTTCGTCGGAATAACTGAATGCCCCCAGCCAGTCGAGTTGGGCAGCGCGGACAAAGTCGCTGAGCACGGCAAAGTCAGCCTCAGTTTCACCAGGAAATCCGGTAATGAACGTGCTTCGAATCGCTACACCGGGAACGGTCGAGCGGACGCGCTCAATCGTCTTCAGGAAGATGTCGGCATTGCCACCGCGGCGCATGCGCTTCAATACCGCGCCGGAAGCGTGCTGCAAAGGCATGTCGAGGTACTTGCAAATGTTGTCGTGCCGGGCAATCGTGTCCAGAAGACGGCCGGTGACCTTGTTGGGGTAGGCGTACAGGAAGCGAAGCCATTTGAGATCGGGAATCCCGGCTAGCGCATCTAGCAGCTGTGCCAGCCCATCCTTCATTCCCAGGTCCTCGCCGTAACACGTTGTGTCCTGACCAATTAACGTGAGTTCACGAACACCCTGGGCGACCAGCTGTTCGGCCTCAGCGACTACCGAGGCAAAGCGCCGGGAGCGAAACTTGCCGCGTAAATTGGGAATCACGCAGAAGCTGCAGGGATGGTCGCATCCTTCCGCAATCTTGATATAGGCGGAAGACTTGCCCGTAGCCAGCAGGCGCGGCGTGGTGTGGTCGTAAAGATACTGGGGAAGCTTTGCCTGCGCACCGTCCCACTGCTCGCGAGCGAAGCGGCCCTGGGATTCACGGAGGTCGCCCTCGGCCCGGGAAGTGCTGCTGGGGAGGATAGAGAACAACTGCGGTTCCGGGGGTGCAGCCGGCGCTTCATCCGAGGTAGGAGCCAGCCCGGCAGCAGCCAAAATGGCCTCCAACTCGCCGGTTCCCACCACGGCATCCACTTCCGGCATATTCTTGCGGATTTCGTCTCGATAGCGCTCCACCAGGCAGCCGGCCACAATCAGTTTCTGCGCCCTGCCCGACACTTTGTGCTGCGCCATCTGAAGGATGGTGTCAATCGACTCCTGCTTGGCTTTGTCGATGAAAGAGCAGGTATTTACCACCAGAATGTCGGCCATCTCCGGGTGGTTGGTGATCTCTGCGCCTGCCTGGTCCAGCAAACCCATCATCACTTCGCTGTCGACCAGGTTCTTGGGGCAGCCCAGGCTCACGAAACCGATCCGTGGCCGTTGTTCCAGCACAGCGCTTGCCGCGCCTCCCGGACCTGTTTCTGTCAGCTCTTGCTTCACCTTTCTATTCTAGAGCAATCAAGCAGTCGCCGCAGAGTCAGTTACTTCCGTGGAACCCGTAATCAAGGGTCTACAACCTCCCACATATTTGAAACGTCTATTAATTAAGCGACACGATAGTTAAGTGACACGAAAGGAGGGCGCCCAGTGCAAGTTCCAATGACCGCAAGTGTTAAGCACACAAACATGGGCGAGCCCATCAAATGTGCATTGGTGACCAAGCCCAGTAAAGCAGAAAGACATAAGAGCGAAATGCTGCGCTACGTGGTTGTGGCGGTCGCGCTTCTGGCTGTTCTGCTCTTGATTGCCATCGCGTTCTATTACACGCAAGGCAACTCTCTTACTGTGAAGCATGTCAGCACGCTCCCGCCTTACCTTTCGTTCCACGCTCGGGCGTGAGAGCAACAGGGCCTCTACTGCGGAGTAATAATTCCTCCCACCCGATACCTTGATGGCAGCGTGACTCCGCGGTGGTCCTTTTCAGCAGCCGTCGCAGCCGAAGGGGACGCCAATTGCAGAGCCGTCGCGATCACGTCCGCGTGATTAAGTCCCGCTCCGGTGTCAAAAATCACGACTTTCTCTTCGGGTGAGAGCCATCCGCTGGTGAGCAAATGATCGGCGGCCGCAGTGGCAGCCGCTCCCTCGGGCGAGAGGAGTAGTCCCTCTTGACGCGCCCAATCAAGCAGCGACGTTCGGATTTGTCCCTCCTCGAAGTCCAGGGTAAGACCGCCAGATTGGCGCACGATGTCAAGAATCAGCTCGTCAATTAGCTCGTCCCCGTGGGCACTACCAGAGGACTGAACGGCGATCATTTTTGGCCTTCTTCCGCTGACCCAGCCCAAAGCTTCCATCTCCTCGAAGGCTTTCCACATTCCAATCAGCCCAACACCACCTCCGTTGGGACAGATGACGGCGTCGGGATATCGCCATCCTGACTGCTCTACCAACTCGTACCCCATCGTCTTCATGCCTTCGAGGTGAAACGGCTCCTTTAAGGAGGAGACGTCAAACCAGCCCTCGGCATCCTTCCGTTCGGCGACATTACGGGCGTAGTCAGATATCGAGCCCTCGACCAGGGTGACATTTGCACCGTATGCCGCTGCTTCGAGGTAACTGGCTTGAGGAATGCCCTGCGGCATAAAGACGTAAGCCGCGATTTGGGCGGCTGCGGCATAGGCGGCCAGCGCGCCCGCCGCGTTCCCAGGCGACGCCATGGCGAGTTTCTTCAGGCCATGATGCCTGGCCATGGAGACAGCCATGGAAAACCCGCGTGCTTCGCAAGTGCCGGTGGGGTTTGCGCCCTCTTCTTTCAGAAACAGGCCAGGATAGCGGCGGCTACGCAGCATGGGAGTGAAGCCTTCGCCCAGGGTGACCGGTTCCACTGCAGGTAATACATCGGCGTAACGCCACATACCCAAAGAGGTGTTGGCGGCGTCGATCCTTTTAAGGATGTTTTCACGCGGTGCTGATAAACGAAGTGCGGCCATGTCGTAACGAACAAAAAGGAACCCACCGCATTGAGGACAAAGGCCTTGCGGGCTTTTAGGCGACATTTGGGCCGAGCAGCGGGTGCATTCCAGGCAGGCAATCGAAGGCATAAACCCATGATATGAGAGGGTTTCCCATTTCGATGCATGATCGGGGAGCCGGCCCGCGAAAAGGTAAAATAGAGGAGTGAGTATCCAGTTAATAGCTATCGATATCGACGGCACGCTGTTGCCCTCGACCGGCCTCCGCATCAGCTCCCGCAACTGTGCGGCTTTGCGCGCGGCCGAAGCCGCCGGCATTGAAATTGTCATTGCCACCGGCCGCCGGCAGGCCTACGCCATGCCCCTGATCGCCCAGGTGGGGCTGGATGAGAATTCCGTGATGATCTCCTCCAACGGCGCGGTCGTGCGCGGCTTTGGCGGGGAACTGTTGGATCGCCGCTTTCTTCCCCTTGAGACCGCGCGCCGGCTCGCTGTCGCCCTGCGCGGCTACGGCACCATGGTTTTCACGTTTGACCGTGAAGGCGCAGGCGCCCTGGTTATTGAAGACCTGAAGCAGTTGCATGCCCGGATTGACCGCTGGGTGGAGGCAAACCGGCCTTATCTGGTCGAAATCCAACCTATTGAGCGAGCTTTCGAGGTGGGCGAGGAGCCTATCCAGGGCATGCTCTGTGGCACGGTTGAGGAAATGGCGGCAGCGGAAAAAGCGTTGTTGTTGAGTGATATCGCGGGCCAGATCGCCACCCATCGGACAGAATACGCGTCCCGAAATCTGAGCATTCTTGACCTCTTGCCGCCTGGCTGCTCAAAGGGCGCCGCACTTGATTGCCTGGCGCGCATACGCGGCCTGGAGCCCGAGCAGATTATGGCCATTGGGGACAACTTGAACGACCTCGAAATGTTGGACTATTCCGGGTATGGGGTGGTGATGGGCAACGCGAGCGCGGAGATTCGAGCTCTTGCTGCGCGCCGTGGTTGGCAGGTGACGGCCTCCAATGATGAGGACGGCGTAGCCCTGGCCATTGAAGAGGTACTTCGCCACCGAACAGCGGAGCAAGATGCCGAAGGTAATGGAGAAGAGGCAATAGCCGGCAGCCACGTGGTACAGTTTGCCCAATGAGGAAAATGTCCTTGTTTGCGGGCTGGCTAGTGGTCCTCGCCGGGTTGGGGACTGTGCCTGGTTTGCAGGCCGCGGAACAGGTCACCCTCAAAAACGGCTATAACCTGCTTTGCGATCATCGCGAGCAGGAGGGTGACCGGGTACGGCTGTTTACCAGCAAGGACGGCGGCAACTTCGTGGAAGTAGATGCGGCCGAGATCGCATCCGTGGACACGGTTCCGGATCCGCCGGTTGTGCCCACCCAGGCCGCAGAACCCAAGCTAACCAATGCCGATGTGCACGAATTGATCGCTCGGGCCGGCGCTGACCACAACCTGGATGTAGATCTGCTGGCCAGCGTAGTGCGGGCAGAGAGTGGCGGCAACATCCATGCAGTCAGTCGAACCGGGGCTCAGGGCCTGATGCAATTAATGCCTGGAACCGCCGCCGAATTAGGCGTAACCGACAGTTTCCGTGCAGACCAGAACATCAATGGCGGAACAGCTTACCTGGATGCTCTCCTGCTGAGGTATCACGATCATCTCGCGTTGGCTCTGGCGGCTTATAACGCTGGTCCGGCTGCGGTCGACAAGTACCACGGCGTGCCCCCTTATCGCGAAACCCGTGCTTACGTGGCGCGGGTGATCCGCGAGTTCAACCGCAGAAAGCAGTGGGAGAAGCTGCATCCGTCCGCGACTGCCGCTCTCTCCTCCATGCCAGCCAACCGCTAAGAATGGTTCGGAGCCGCAAGTGAAAAAGCAATCCTGGATCATGTACCTGGTGGGTGCGATCCTGCTGGGGGCGTTGGTGTGGCTGGTCCACACACGGGTTCATTTCCAGTGGAGCGTGTTTCGCGACGAGCTGCAGCATGTGGATTGGCAGCGCATCATTTTTGCCGTGGCCATGATTGTGTTTTGTTACTGGCTGCGGGCAGTTCGGTGGGCCGTGCTGATCAGGCCTCAGAAAAAGGTCACTGGATTCTCTTTGCTGGGCTCGCAGGTCATTGGCTTTGCTGCAGTGGCCCTATTTGGCCGTCTTGCTGACCTGGTGCGCCCTTACCTGGTCGCGAAACGAACCAGACTGGCGTTGAGTTCGCAGATAGCGGTCTACACCGTGGAGCGTATGTTCGATTTGGGAGCAATGGCGCTGATCTTTTCCAGTGCGCTCTTGCTGGCTCCGGACCGCGCGACGCTGCCCCATCATGAAGCCCTGCAGCACACCGCGTTGGGTGGCTTGGTCGTTGCCGTCGCGCTTGCCGTTTTTGCAGTTGTCGTGCGTGCTTCGGGAAGAGCCGTCGCCGATCTCGCGGAAAGAACACTGGGTGGGCTTTCGCCGGCGCTGGGCCAGTCGGTAGCGGCGAAGATTCGCGCCTTTCGCGACGGTCTCGATTCCATTACCTCCTTTGGCGAGTTTTTCCTGGCGCTCGGTCTGTCCCTTCTGATGTGGGGCTTTATTACCGCAGCCTACCTGGAAACTACGCGGGCCTTCGTGCTCTCTCCCGAGCTGTCTTCGATGACCCTCGCTCGCTGCCTGGTCTTGATGGCAGCCAGCATGGTTGGATCAGTGGTTCAATTGCCGGTGATTGGATGGTTCACTCAGATCGGCGTGACCACCGGTGTGATGCAGAAGATTTTCAACGTCCAGTTCGAGCCTGCATTGGCCTGCGGAACAATGCTACTGATCGTGACGTTTATGTCCGTCATACCGCTGGGCCTGATCTGGGCGCGCTTGGAGCATGTTTCGATCAAAAAGATATCCCAGGAATCAGAGCATCTCGAACAAGAAGATGCGGAGCGGACCCCGGCGATCAGCGAAGCTTAAGAAAGCGGATTCAAGAGGGTTATGAAGAAGGCCACTGCATCGAAGATGGGTGGCGGGCGCACCGAGAAGGCCGTGGGAAGATGCGACGTCTTGGTTTCGGGACGCGTATGCAAGTGGACTATTACTTCAGCAGCATTATATACGACTACACTGTCGAGGATCTAAATCAGGACATGGCCACATTGGACCGGTTGCTTGGAACGAAGACGCGGTAACCGCAGGCGTTGCCCCAACCTCCATTCTGCCGACTGCTAGAATTTAGTTACTGATGAAATGCCCTTATTGTGGCTTTGCGCAGGATCGAGTGGTAGATTCGCGCGAAAGCAAAGAAGCAGACTCGATTCGCCGCCGTCGCGAATGCGAGGGTTGCAACAAGCGCTTCACTACCTACGAGCGCATTGACGAAATCCCCTACATGGTGGTGAAGAAAGACGGCCGCCGGGAAAAATTCGAACGCCAAAAGGTGCTGAGCGGCCTCTTGCGCGCCTGCGAAAAGCGCCCCGTCTCCGCCGCCAAACTGGAAGCGATCGTGGACGAGACCGAGGCGTTCCTGATGGATTCCGCGGAGCGCGAACGAACCACCAACCAAATCGGTGAGCTGATCATGAATCATCTGCGCACCATCGATAAGGTCGCCTACATCCGCTTTGCCAGTGTCTACCGGGACTTCAAAGACGTACGTGAGTTCAAGGAAGAGCTGGAACAGTTGCTCAACAACACCAGGGAAGCAACCAAGACCGGCAAACGGTAAACGCCGAGGAGAGAGAATGGCAGCAGGCTCACAGGAAAGAATCCACACCGTTACGCTGCTCGCGGGAGACGGCATTGGCCCGGAAGTAACAGAGGCGGTCGTGCGGATCCTCGAAGCGGCGATCGAGGGGACCGGTGCCAGGTTTGTCTGGGAGCCGTTCCTGGTGGGCGCAAACGCCTACGAGAAGTTTGGCGAGTACATTCCCCAGGCAGTGTATGACTCCATCGATCGAAACCACCTGGCCCTCAAAGGACCGGTCTCCACGCCCATCGCCGGTGGCTTTTCCTCCATCAACGTCCACTTGCGCAAGAAGTACGAATTGTTCGCCAACTTTCGCCCCATCAAGAACCTGCCTGGGATGGACACCCGCTACCCCGGTGTGGACCTGATCATCGTGCGCGAGAACACCGAGGGGGAGTACGTAGGGCTGGAACATGAAGTGGTGCCGGGCGTGGTGGAGTCGCTGAAGATCGTCACCGAAAAGGCTTCTACCCGCATCTCCAAATTTGCCTTTGAGTATGCGCGCAAGTTCAAGCGGCACAAAATCCATGCCATCCATAAAGCCAACATCATGAAGATGTCCGACGGGCTCTTCTTGCGTTGTGCGCGCGAGGTGGCCAAGAGCTATCCCGAGATTACCTACGGGGAACACATCGTCGACAACACCTGCATGCAACTGGTCATGAACCCCTATCAATATGACGTGTTGCTGACCGAAAACCTCTATGGTGACATCGTGAGTGACCTGTGCGCTGCGTTCGTTGGCGGCCTGGGACTGGTGCCGGGCGCAAACCTGGGCAATGGCTGCGCCATCTTTGAAGCGGTCCATGGTTCGGCGCCCGACATTGCCGGGAAGGACATCGCTAACCCCACGGCGTTGCTCCAGTCAGCAATCCTGATGCTGCGCTACATAGACGAGGCCGAAACCGCCGATCGGGTGCAGGCAGCGCTGGAGAAGGTCTATATCGAAAAGAAGACCCTCACTCGCGACGTGGGTGGCACCAGCGGCACCAAGGGTTTTACCGCCGCCGTTCTGGCTGCCCTCTAACCGCTGTCATTTCCGGCCGGAGTGTCGATGGGCCCAAAGCCCTACCTGAAAAGATGAAAATTGGCGCGGACGAATATTGAGTGGGTGTTCCGGCCAGGACCCACTTGCGAGGAGAAACCCAGGTCTCAAAAGCGAGACCTGGGCCACCCACTCAGAGTCTGGAGGTTGCAGCTTTATTTTCGATAGAGGGGACCCGGGCTTCCCTACTTCGCAGTCAAGTTACCCATTACTCTTTGGCGTAACCGTGCCGGAGCGCGATGGTCTAGAATAGACAGAATCTTTTCACCACCATACGTCCATGCAAACACGACACAAGATCGGCATTCTTGGCGCCACCGGCGTGATTGGTCAGCGCTTCATCCAACTGCTCGAAGGGCACCCGTGGTTTGAAATTGCCTGGTTGGCCGCCAGCGACAAATCAAGCGGGAAAACCTACGGGGAAGCCACCCGCTGGAAACTGGACACTCCGCTCCCCAGCCGCATCGCCGCCATGATGGTTTCGCCCGCGGCTCCAGAGGGCGCGCCCGGCATCATCTTTGCCGCGCTCGACACCGACATTGCCCGCGAACTCGAGCCCCGCTTCGCCGCTGCCGGTTGCGCCGTGATCTCCAATTCCAGTGCATTTCGCATGCAGGCGGATGTTCCGCTGGTGATTCCTGAAGTTAACCCGGCCCACCTGGATCTGCTCGAAACCCAAAGCTGGCGCAAACAGTCCGGCGGCTACATTGTGACCAACCCCAACTGCAGCGCCATTGGTCTGGTCCTCGCGCTCAAGCCGCTGGCCGACCGGTTTGGCCTGGAGAGCGTCTTTGTGAGCACCATGCAGGCTGTCAGCGGGGCCGGTTATCCGGGCGTTCCATCGCTCGATATCCTGGGCAACGTCGTTCCCTACATCAAGGGCGAAGAAGAGAAGTTGGAAGCGGAAACGTTGAAACTGCTGGGCAAACTAAGTGGCAACAGGGTCGAACCCCTGGACGCCCGGGTGACCGCGCACTGCAATCGGGTAGCGGTCGAGGACGGCCACACGGAAAGCGTCAGCATCAAGCTGTCGGCGAAGGCAACGCGGGAAGACATCCTCGCGGCCTGGAGCGAATTCGCACCCCTGGCCGGTTATGAGTTGCCCACCGCGCCTGCCCAGCCGATCGAGTGGAGTGCCGCCGAAGACCGCCCCCAGCCGCGATTGGATCGTATGCGCGGGAAAGGGATGGCAGCCACCGTCGGCCGCCTGCGTCCCTGCTCGCTGCTTGACTGGAAATTCACCGTGCTTTCCCACAACACGATTCGCGGCGGAGCCGGCGCCGCGGTATTGAACGGCGAGTTCCTGGCTGCGCTGGGCAAGCTTGTGCCCGCTGCCACCCGCGATCACGTGGCTGTCACCGCATGAAGCCGGTGGTGATGAAGTTCGGGGGCACTTCGGTTGAAGATGCCCCAGCGATCCTCAAGGTGGCCAAAATTGTGCAGAGCCGGATCGCCCGCGGCCTGCGCCCGGTGGTCGTGGTCAGTGCCCTGGCCAAAGTAACCGATCAGCTTTTAGCCGCAGGCAAAGCCGCCGGCCGGGGGGATCGGAACGGCGCCCTGGCCATCAGCTCACGTCTTCGCAACCGCCATTGTGACACTTCTGCCCTGCTGCTGCCGGACCATCGCCGCAGCCCGCTGCAGACTTGGATTCAACAGGAATTCGAATCTCTTGATGAGATTCTTCGCGGCCTGTCCGCTGTCGGGGAACTGACTGCCAGGACCAATGACCTTGTAGTGAGTTTCGGAGAGCGGATCTCCAGCCGCCTGGTGGCCGAGGTCTTTGCCGATCAGGGCATGCCCGCCACGCACATCGATGCCCGCACCTGCATCGTGACCGACGCCCAACACGGCAAAGGGACACCCAACAGCGCCCTGATTGAAGCTCGCTGCGCACAACACCTGCAGCCCATGGTGGATGCCGGGCAAGTACCAGTGATGGGCGGCTTTATCGCTTCCACGCTGGAGGGCGCCACCACCACCCTGGGCCGCGGCGGATCGGACTATACTGCCGCTCTGGTAGGGGGTGCGATGGATGCCGAGGCCATCGAGATCTGGACCGACGTCAACGGCATCATGACCGCCGATCCCAGGGTTTGTCCCGATGCGCTGCGGGTCAAGACCATCAGCTTCGAGGAAGCGGCAGAGCTGGCATATTTCGGAGCCAAGGTACTCCATCCGGCAACCATCCTTCCCGCGGTGCAGAAAAACATTCCCGTGCTGGTGCTGAACTCTCGCAATCCGGAAAATGAAGGCACCCGAATCACCGCCCTCGCGACCCACTGCCGCAGCCCTTTCAAGTCCATCGCAGCCAAAAAACGGCTCACCATCGTCGACCTGGTTGCCAGCCGCATGCTGTTGTCCCATGGATACCTACACGCCGTCTTTGAGGTTTTCGATAATCACAAGTGCGCCGTGGATATGGTGTCTACGTCGGAGGTAAGCATTTCCCTCACCGTCGATTCGAACGATCATCTGCCGGAGCTGGCAGCGGAACTGAGCAAGCTCGCCGACGTGACCTACGAAGGACGAAAAGCGCTGATTTGCCTGGTCGGCGGGAATATCCGCGGGCAGAACGGCATTGCAGCGCAGGTTTTTCACGCCGTCCGTCACATCAATGTGCGTATGATTTCCCAGGGAGCCTCGGAAATCAACATGAGCTTCATGATCGACGAGGATGATGTAGATGAGGCGGTGCGATCCCTGCACGCGGCCTTTTTTGTCGATCCGGATCCGGACATCTTCGATGTCACCGCAAGAAAAGCCATAGAAAGCGTGCATTTGTAACCATGATCTTCTTAGTGCTGGGACGGGGTAAGACCGGGCGAGTGGTGGCGGATGTTGCCAGTGAGCGCGGACACAGCGTTCGGGTGATCGGCGAAGAAGAGAATGCGAATGCTTCCGCCCTGACTGCGCCGATGCTGGCCCAGTTTGACGTGGTCATCGACTTCACCACCCCTGAGGCGGTCATTCACAATATGCGTGCCTGCCTGGCCAATGGGGCTCGAATGGTTGTGGGCACGACCGGATGGTATGACAGGCTAAGCGAAATCCGCACCATCTGCGAACGGCGCAATGGCGCTCTTTTATATGGCGCCAGCTTTTCCGTAGGTGTGCAGGCGATGTATCGCCTGGCCGAGGTCCTGTTGCCTCTGGTGCCGGGATATGAAATCAGCATCACCGAGACCCATCACGTGAGCAAGAAGGACAAGCCCTCGGGAACCGCACTCACCCTCAAGCAGTCTTTGCTGCTGGGTGACCCTTCGCGGGCGATCGAGATCATGTCGCATCGTGAGGGCGACGCGGTAGGCTCGCACGTCATCAGCGCCAGGTCGGGAGACGATGTGATTCAGATCCGCCACGATTCGCTCTCTCGCCATAGCTTCGCCGAAGGGGCGATTCGGGCAGCGGAGTGGCTCGCCGGCAAAACAGGCTGCTACGACTTCAAGGAGATTTATCCTCAGCTACGGTAGTAGACTCCATTTGTTATGACCCTAAGTGGCTGCGGCACGGCACTGGTGACTCCCTTTCACAGCGATGGCAGCCTCGACGAGGAAGCGCTCTCGAAATTAGTTGAATGGCAGATCAAAAGCGGCATTCAGTTTCTGGTCGCCTGTGGAACAACGGCAGAAACACCAACCCTGAACCATGACGAATGGCTGCAGGTGATTGGCATCGTGACCAGGGCCGCGGCCGGCCGGGTTCCGGTTCTGGCTGGTTGTACTCATAATTCCACGCAGGAAGCAGTTGCGCGTGCAAATGAAGCTGCCTCTGTGCCTGGAGTGTATGGCCTGCTCACGGCGAACCCCTTCTACAACAAACCTGGTCAGGAAGGGCAGTACCGTCACTTCCGTGCCATTGCAGACGCCGTTCCGTGCCCGGTGGTGCTGTACAACATTCCGGGCCGCACAGGTACCAACCTGGAGCCGGCGACGATTTTTCGGTTGGCTCAGGATGCGCCCAATATTGAGGGAGTCAAGGAGTCCAGTGGCAACCTGCAGCAGATTGCCGAGTTGATCTACTTGATGCCTCCGGGTTTCACCGTTCTGGCCGGCGATGACCTGATGACTCTGCCCGTCATCGCGCTCGGCGGAGCAGGGGTGGTGTCGGTGGCATCCAATGAAATTCCGGCAGAGATGGCGCGTATGGCGAACGCGGCTCTCGATAATGACTGGACGACAGCCAGAGCCCTCAGCCGCCGCTACTTTCGTCTGCTGACGGCCAACTTCTGGGAAGCAAGTCCCGGACCCGTCAAGTGTGTGATGGCCATGATGGGACGCCTCAAAGAAAACTACCGTTTGCCCATGGTGCCTGTGACCCCGGTGACCCAGGCCAGGCTGTTTGCCTTGGCAGAGGAGCTGGGTCTGCTGGTGAATTGAAGCAGCTATCCGGGATGCCGCATTCAACCACGGCTGAACAGGCTGCGGAAAAACTCTGTTTTGTATCAGGGCACGACTTTAGTCGGGCCGTAACCGGTCGAGAGTACGTCGGGCTTGAGCCCCTGAGGTACGTCTTTTGTGCCCGGTCCCGAGTTTTTCCGCAGCATCTAAAGCCCCAACCCCTGTGTGACAGGTTAAGGAATTTTCATGGCGCTACAAGCAACCATCGAACGCTATTTTGCAGCCGGAGCGGAGGCGGTCGGCGACCACGGAGCCATGATGGCCTTCCTCGAACTGCGCAACGAGCTGACCGAAGGCCGATTGCGGGCCGCCGAACCCGACCCTGCAACCTCGACCGGATGGCGCGTCAATCCTTGGGTCAAGCAAGGCATCCTGCTGGGCTTCCGCTTGGGCAAGCTCGAGAAAATGGGCGGTCACTCTTTCTCCTTTGTAGACAAGAGCACATACCCGATGAGGCGATTCGGCCTGCAGGAAGGGGTGCGCATTGTGCCCGGCGGGTCAGCTATCCGTGAGGGAGCGTTTCTCGCTCCGGGTGTGGTATGCATGCCGCCGATGTACGTCAATGCCGGCGCCTACGTCGATGAAAACACCATGGTCGATTCCCACGCCCTGGTCGGCAGCTGCGCGCAGATTGGCAAGCGGGTGCATTTGAGCGCCGGAGCGCAGATCGGAGGGGTGTTAGAACCAATCAATGCCACTCCGGTCATCATTGAAGATGACGTGCTGATAGGCGGCAACACAGGAGTCTACGAGGGCACCCTGGTGAGGCAGAGCGCTGTATTGGCTGCAGGTACCATCCTCACCCGGGGAACGCCGGTTTACGACATTGTGCGCAACCAGGTCCTCAAGGGCTCCGCAGATCAGCCGCTGATTATTCCTGAGGGCGCGGTCGTGGTGCCGGGGGCGAGAGAGTTGAAGCGTGGTGCGGATCCCGCATGGGGTTTGAGCCTGTACACGCCGGTAATCATCAAGTATCGCGATGACAAGACAGACCTGAGCACCGCCCTTGAGGATCTGCTGCGTTAATCACTGCGTGGTAGCATTAAAATTTGATGTCTTCAGGCAAGTTACAAGTCATCCCTCTAGGCGGTCTGGGCGAATTCGGAATGAACTGCCTGGCCTTACGCTGGGCAGATGACATTATCGTCATCGACGCCGGTCTCATGTTTCCCGAGACCGAATTGTTAGGCGTCGACATTGTCGTCCCCGATATCACCTACCTGGTCGAAAACCGCCAGCATGTCCGCGCCATCATCCTGACCCATGGTCATGAGGATCACATCGGTGGGCTGCCGTGGATTTTGAGCGAGCTCAAGGTACCGGTCTATGCGACCGAGTTCACCCTCGCCTACGTCGAAGGCAAGCTCGATGAACATCGGCTGCTCGACACCGCGGAGTTGATTGAGATTTCGCCGCGGCAGAAGTTTCATCTCGGCGCTTTCACCATCGAGCCTATCCGCGTGACCCATAGCCTGGTGGACTGTGTCGCCCTGGCTATCGAGACTCCGGTTGGCATAATCGTCCATACCGGCGACTTCAAAATTGACCTCTCGCCTCCGGATGGAAAGCCCTTCGACCTGCACGGTTTTGCCGAGTACGGTAAGCGCGGCGTGCTGGCTCTCCTGCAGGATTCAACCAACGTCGATCGGGCCGGATACACGCCGAGCGAGTGGGCAGTGAAGCCGCGGCTGGACGAAATTTTTTCGCGTACTAAGCAGAAGCTGTTCTTCAGCTGTTTCTCGTCTTCGATTTATCGCCTCCGCATCGCCCTGGAACTGGCCCAGGCTCATCGTCGCAAAGTGGCCATTGTGGGCCGGTCCATGGTGGAATCTTCAGAGATCGCGCAGGACCTTGGCTACCTCACGGTGCCCCCGAACTTATTGATCCATCCCGGGCAGATCCGCGATTATCAAGCCTCTGAAGTCTTGATTCTGATCAGCGGCACCCAGGGAGAGCCGATGTCCGCTCTTTCCCGTGCGGCGGTCGATAACCACAAACACGCGCGCGTCGAACGTGGCGACACGGTGGTGCTAAGTTCGCGCGTGATCCCCGGCAACGAGAAGAGCATCTACCGCGTGATCGACCACCTTTGCCGCCGCGAAGCCAACGTGATTTACGACGATGGCGAATCCGGATTGATCCACGTCAGCGGGCACGGTAGTCAGGAAGAGATGCGGTTGATGATCAACCTGCTGCGGCCCAAATTCTTTATTCCCGTTCACGGCGACTATCGTCATCTGCAGAAGCACGTGCAACTGGCGAAAAATACCGGTGTACCGCAGCAGGCGCTGCTACTGGAAGATGGCGACGTCCTCGAACTGGACGCAAACACTGCCACCAAGAACGGCAAGGTCACAACCGGACGGGTTTGCATCGATGCCGGTTCCACTACCGATGTAGTCGAAGACCTGGTCATCCGCGACCGCAGACACTTGAGCGAGGATGGACTGGTGCTGGCCATCATCACCATCAACAAGCGCACCGGCAAAGTGGAGAGCGCGCCTGAAGTGGTGACGCGTGGATTTGTTGCCGGCGAAATCGCACTCAGCGATCAGGCAAAGGAGATCGTCAACCGCACGCTCGAGGGCTCGTCGGCCGAAGAGAAGGCCGACTACGGGGTCATGAAAGAAAAAATCCGTCTTGATCTGAAGCGCTATATCCAGAAAAGCACTTCGCGCCGGCCCATGATCATGCCCATTATTCTGGAAATCTAAATTGTTAGTGACGCTGGCCGAACTGCGCGCCGCTCAGGATAGGCTTCGCGGTGTCGCCATGCACACGCCACTGGTCAAATGGGAAGGGTCTGAGCTCTGGGTTAAGGCAGAGGGATTACAGCCCATCGGCAGCTTCAAGCTCCGCGGCGCCTTCAATAAGATCGTCCAGCTGTCTGCCGGCGAGCAAGCCCGTGGCGTCATCACCTACTCCAGCGGCAACCATGCTCAGGGGGTCTCTTACGCCGCCCGCGCCCTCGGCATCAAAGCGGTGATCGTCATGCCATCGAACGCACCGCTGGTCAAAGTAAACGCCACCCGTGCACTGGGAGCCGAGATCGTCACCGTCGGCCCCGCGAGCGCAGAGCGCAAAGCCAAAGCAGAAGAACTTGCGGCAACTTTCGGTTACGTGGTCATCCCACCCTACGACGACCGCGACATCATTGCCGGGCAGGGAACGTGTGGTCTGGAGATTCTTGCCGACCGGCCCGCGGTCGACTTGGTGCTCGCGCCGGTGGGAGGAGGAGGGCTGCTGAGCGGTGTTGCGGCCGCATTGAAGCTGAGCAAGCCGGCGGTGCGAGTGATCGGAGTCGAGCCGGAACTTGCCTCCGACGCAGCCGAGAGCTTCAAGGCACGGAGCATCGTATCCTTCACTGGCGAACAAACCTCGCGGACCGCGGCCGACGGTTTAAGAACGCAGAGCGTAGGCGCATTAAATTTCGCTCACATGCAGGCTTACGTAGACGACATTGTGACCGTCACAGAAGATGAGATTCGCGAGACGATGCGGAGAATGATTTTTGCCACACGGTTGGTCCCCGAACCCAGCGGCGCAGTCGCCCTGGCAGCGGTTATATTTCACCGCGAGCAACTGCCGCCGGCGCAGCAGACCGTGGCCATCATGAGTGGAGGTAACGTCGAGCCCTCAGTGCTGAGCAGCGTTCTGGACGAATGCCGCGGTTGAGAAGTGTGTTGCGCGAGAACTAATGTTCGGGTGCCCCATCCTTCGCGCCTTTTGCGAAGGGTGGGATAAGCAAAAGGTGCGGGGCAAGGGTCTCGGGTGCAGAGCAGTGGTATCCCACCCTTCGCAAGAAACGCGAAGGATGGGGCACCCGAAACATTAGTTCTCACGCAAGGGAAACAAGAAGGCGACATTTGGGGAGGCTGAATTGGCAGCGTATTCTAGAGCAGAAATGCGTACCGCATGCATCTCCTTTTCTGCGTTCCTCCTGCTCGCAGTCCAGGCGACTGCAGCGCCAAAATCCCCAGCTCCCAGCAACGGCCCCAAAGCCACCGTGATTCGCAATACCAACCTCTACGTGGCGCCTGATCCCTCTTCTTCGCGCCTGGCTGAGATCTCGCCGGGCAGGGAAATGGTGGTTCTTGAGAAAAATGGCCCTTGGCTGCGGGTGTTCGCCAACACCGACGAGCAAACATCCAGATCGCAGGACGCGCCTGTATTTGGTCACGAGGCGGCTGAGGTGCCGGTTTCCGGCTGGATGCAGGCTGCCGGTGTCGTGAGCTCAGAAACCCCCAAGGGCGATTTAGTCCTCTTCGGCGCCGCTGCTAGCCAGGAGATCGATGCCGCCCTCCCCAAGGCCCCCCAGAGCGTCGCCCAGTCAGCGCGTCTGCTCTACCAGCGCATGGGCGATCTTTTTCCCCAGTCGCCGTTAACCCCCGAAGCCGCCTGGCGCTCCGCCGATATTCGTTGGCAACTGCAAAAGGCCGACGTCATGTCGCTCCCATCTGCGCACGAAAAAGACGCCTACCTGCGCGAACAAATCGATGACGAGGAACTGCACAAACTAAGGAAAAATTACCCCAATTCCAAATGGGCCGACCTGGCTGACTGGGACCTGCTGGACAACAAGGTCTGCGGCGATTGGCAGGGTTCCACCAAATGCCCGCAGAAGGAAGCAGAGATGTACGAAAAATACGCACAGGAGCATCCCTCGTCGCCCCGGGCCCCTGAAGCGCTTTACAACGCCGTCTACCGGCAAGGCGCTCTGAACGACATCTACAGCGCCAATGGGGACGACAAAAAGGCGGCCGAGGCAAAGGCCAGAGCCGTAACCATAGCAGGTACCATTGCTACCAAATATCCCCAATCGGACTATGCCGCCCGCGCCGCCTCTCTGGTATACCAGTTGCAGGAATCAATTCCCATCTACGGCACCGACCGGCAGTAGATCTCGGTGGCCGGAGGGCCTTTGAACGATTACATCCTGTCGGTCTTGCTAGGTATTGTGGAAGGACTGACCGAGTTTCTTCCTGTCAGCTCCACCGCGCATCTCAGGCTGGTCGAGGCCCTGCTCCATGTCGATCTGGCCAGCCCTTACTGGAAGATGTACACGGTGGTGATCCAGTTGGGCGCCATTATCGCCCTGGTAGTGCTGTTCACGGGTCGTATCCTGGAGTTCTTTCGCACCTTTCCCCAGGGGGAAAACGGTGACCGCACTGTGCTCACCCACCCTCTCTCGCTCACCATGGTGGCGTTTGTCTGCACCGCCATTCCTTCGCTCTTGCTGGTCAAATTAATCGGTAAGCATCTGGAAAGCATCCGCCTTATGGCGATGGCTTTGCTGATCGGCGGCGTGGTGATGTGGGTGGTGGATGCTTTAAGCGTGCGGCGTGATCTCAAAACCAGGGATGTGGATCAGATGTCGCTTTTTCAGGCGATATGGATCGGTCTCTGGGAGGTCACGTCTGCGGTTTTTCCCGGCGTCTCGCGATCCATGTCTACCATTGCTGCAGGACAGGCCGTAGGTATGACGCGCACTGCGGCCCTCGAGTTCAGCTTTCTCTTATCCATCCCGGTCATGATTGCGGCGACCGGTTACGAATTCCTACGCACCATCCATCCCAAGCACGTCCCGGGAGAAGAAGCCATCACACCGCTGGTGATGACGACCCATGGATGGATCGTGCTGGCCATTGGCTTCGTGGTTTCTTTCTTCGTGGCGTTGGGTGTCGTGGAGTGGTTTCTGTTATGGGTGCGGCGCCATGGTTTCGTTGTCTTCGCGATCTACCGCATTATCCTGGGCTCGTTGCTGCTGGCGTTCGGCGCTAAAATTGTAGGGGCCTGAATCAGAGGAGGGGACCCGTGACTTTATACAAATCATTAAGCCTGTGTCTGGCCGGTGCCGTACTTTCGACCGTCGCATTGGCTGCCGACCTAGTGCAGACAGCAACACTTAAAGACCTGCAAACGGTCGGTACTACCAGCAAGAAGCAGAAGCATCAGCAATACGATCTGGTCGTCGACACCACATCGAACGAGTATGTTTGCCGTACCAAACTCGGTAGCTCCATGAAACCGACGCAGTTTGTTGTGGGCGCCCCGCTGCAATTTAAAGTCAACGGACAAAGCGGCGAGGCAAAAAACTCCGCAGGCAATCATGTGAAGTGCGGAATCGTGAAAGTGGTCGCAGCGCCCACACCTCAATAGCGTCTGCTTTACCTCAATAGAGTCAGCTTTAAGGGTGCCAGCCCCGGACTTTAAGTCCGGGGAGCGGGTTTTCAAGCGGATACCGCGGGTACAGGCATCTGTTCCTCGCGCGGTAGCCGCTTCAAACCCGCGATAACGCTCCGGTGCCCCGCGTCTTCGATTAGTAAGCTTGCACCTGCTGCAACGGCAGTCGAACCTGAAAACACGTCTCGCCAGGCTTCGACTGTACAGTCACGAAACCGCGGTGCATGCGAACAATCCGATTCACCACATCCAGTCCCAGCCCTAGCCCACTTCCCGGAGCCTTCGTCGTAAAAAAAGGCTCGAAGATGCGTGCCTGCAACTCTGCCGGGATTCCCGGGCCGTCATCCCAGATCTCGACCAACAACATATCGCCCGCGGTGCGGACCATCAGCTTGATTTCCCCTTCATCCTGCACCGCGTCCAACGCATTTTCGATGAGTGCGGTCCACACCTGGTTCAGCTCCCTGCCATAAGCGCTGACACAAGGCGCGTTGGGCTCGTAGTCGCGGACAACCTTCACTTTGCGCAAACGAGACGCAAGCATGGCCAGCGTATTTTCCAGGCTTTGGGGAACATCCACCTCCTGAATGGGCATCTGGTCCATGTAGGAGTAATCCTTGATGGCGCGGATCAAATCAAAAATCCGTGCCGTCGAATCGATCATGGCCTCGGCGATCCTCTCCGTGCGCAACGAAGAGGTGAATTGCGACAGCACCACGGCGATGGCGTCCGGGTCCAGGTAGCCGGTGAGCGTTTCCAGTTGCTCAGGCAATACTCCAAACTCTGCCAACTCGGGTGCGATGTGCCACGATTCCTGAATATCATGGCGGTGTAGCCAGGTGACGATCTCGTCTTCGCGACGGGTCTGCTCGGTTTCGGCGGGCTTGCCCAACCGCTTGGCTTCGGCGCGAACCCGCTCTTCCCAAGCCAGAACCTTTTCGGTACTGTCGGCATCCAGGCAAAGCCGCCCGAGATTGAAGCGCTCATGCCCATAGACACGCAATTCCTCCAGAATGCCCGCAGCTGAGCGCTGGGCTGCGGAAGCAGGATTGTTGAGTTCATGAGCCAGATTGCCCGCGAGCTTTCCGAGTGCATTCAATTTCTCGGATTGCTGCTCCATGCGAGTCACCTCGCGCACGCGATCCAGAAGAATGCCCACAAACCGTTCCGTCAACGCAGGAATGGTTTTCAGCATCTCCGGAAACAGAGATCGATCAAACTCCAGCCCCCAGGTTGGGGTCGAGGTATAGCCCAGGCCGCCATAAGCCTTCATGCGAGAGTAGGGGAGCAAGCCAGTAATCAGACCGGAGCGGCCAATAAAAAGAGCGGCGGGCCCTCCATGCTCGCGACGCACATAGACCTCGCCCTTGAGCAGGATGATCATCTTGGTGGCAGGATCGCCTTCGCGGAAGTAAATGGCTCCGGTTTCGGCAAACATTTCGGTACCGTGAGTGGCCAGCCACTCGTACTCCGACTCTTGCAAGTCGTGCAAAGGACCAACCTTCTTGAGAGCCTCTACTATTTCGGGAACTCTTGCCGGGTCATGCGGCGCACGGTATGGCGGGGGCGCCGTGGTGAAACTGGGAATAGTGGCTTGGGTCGTCATGGCACCTCACGGTGTTGCTTTGATGTTAGCCGATGCGCTATAGTTTCGCCTCTGAATCTCGTCAGATAGCGACATAACTTGTTGATGGGGTTTCTTTTAGTACGTTGAGAGAGCTACTGCTCGCCTTGTGGCTCGGGCTGCATCTCGCGCTTGCGCATAGGCATAGAGTCAATCAATTTCTCCAGCTGGTCCACCGTAACCGGAGTTCGGCTGTTCAGCTTCTCTCCTCCATCCTTCCCAATCAGGATCACCAGGAAGTCATCGGCCTCTACCTTAAAGCGATGACGCATGGCTGCCAGTTCATCTTCGCTGAGCCGGGCGGTGGGCACTTTTGAAGCCGGAATGGGTTGGTTATGCCCCTCGGGGACGATGGGAACATACAGCAAATTGCGGCTCTTGAGTTCGATTGCCCGTACCTTGAGCTGGTTGAATTGACTAACCAGCTGCGGATGGTCCAGGGAGGGGGCGAAGACCAGCAGCGGCCGATAGCAGTCGCGCATAGCCCGAAGTGTATTCGGTTGCGCCGGGCATCCGGCGCTGGGCTGTTCCTTAGGGGCTTGCCCGTACATCGCAACCACCGCAAAGCTCGACAGGAGAGCGAAAACCGGAACGCGCAAGTGCATGCTCAGTAGACTCGACAAACGTCGCAAATGGTGCGTGGAAACCTAAAAGTGTCCCGATCCCGACCCGAAACCCCGCTCTTCGAGCGAGAAGTCGACCTCGATCGGTTCGATCAATGGCATCAACCAGTTAACCAGCTTTACGTGGACCGGGTGGCCGGGATATGCCAGCAGGGAAGCTTCGTCTGCGAACTTCATCACCCCTCCCAGTTCGTAGCCCTGGGACCGGGGCGATATATTCGTGCCTACCCATGTCTCGAGGAGTCCTGGGATTTGTCCCTGCAAATTGCGGATCTCGATTCTTACGCGCACTTTTTGCGATTCAGAAACCCCTGGCTTCCAACGAAACGCAAACATATGGATGTACATTCGAAACCAATCCTCAGAGGCTAGACCTGTACGGCACGAGTTTAGTCGCGCCGTACGCGCGTGAAGTATTCCCGGGCGTTAGCCCCTGAGGGCACGCACTTACGCGCCGACCGGTTCCGCCAGACGAGGCGCCGCCCCTGGGCTGTCCACTGTCACCGTGACTGGATCCAGGAAAGGCATAGCCGCCCGCAGTTTGCTCCCCACTTCTTCAATGGGGTGCGCCGCTTCCTGGCTCCGCATCTGGTCAAACTGCTTGCGCCCGGTTTCATTCTCCCGGATCCACTTGGTGGCGAAGGTCCCGTCCTGAATCTCCTTAAGGATCTTCTTCATCTCTGCCCGCGTAGCATCCGTAACCAGGCGCGGTCCGGCGGTATAGTCACCATACTCGGCCGTGTCTGAAATCGAATAGCGCATGTACGCCAGGCCACCGCGATACATCAGATCGACGATCAGTTTCAACTCATGCAGGCACTCGAAATAGGCCACCTCGGGTTGGTAACCGGCGTTGACCAGGGTTTCGAAGCCGGCCTTCACCAGCGCGCTGACGCCACCACACAACACTGTCTGCTCGCCAAACAGATCAGTCTCGGTTTCCTCTGTAAAGGTGGTCTCAATCACCCCCGCGCGGGTGCTGCCAATGGCCTTTGCATACGAGAGGGCCAATGCATGAGCCTTGCCGGAAGCGTCCTGTTGCACTGCGATGAGTGCCGGAACCCCGCCGCCTTCGGTAAACACTTCCCGCACCCGGTGCCCCGGAGCCTTGGGGGCAACCATGCTGACATCAATCTCGGGCGTCGGCACAATGGTGCCATAACGAATATTGAAGCCGTGAGCGAACATCAGCGTCTTTCCCTTGCCCATGGAGGGAGCGATGTGCTCGTGATAAATAGCTGCCTGGGAAGTGTCGGGCGCCAGGATCATGATGACATCCGCCCATTTGGCAGCATCGGCTACGGAGAGTACCTCGAGGCCGGCAGCCTTGGCCTTCTTGATCGACCGGCTGCTCGCCGGCAAGCCGACGCGTACATCGACACCGGAGTCTTTAAGGTTCAGCGAGTGGGCATGGCCCTGGGATCCATAGCCAATAATGGCAACTTTTTTGCCTTGGATCAGCGAAAGATCGGCATCCTGGTCGTGGTAAGTCTTGGTCATTAAAAAACCTTTCTTTTATATACAGACGTAGTTACGTTTTTTGATGGGGGAGACCACTGTCGTTGTCAAACTCTTCGGTCTCCTCGTCCTCAGGCAGCGCATCTGCCAGGGGCAGGCTCACTGCGCCGTTCTGTGATTCAACATCGCCCAGCGCTTCCAGCACCCGGCTGGTATGGTGACCGCGGCGCATCACCATGCGGCCAGTGCGCGAAATCTCAAGCACCCGGTCTTCATTCTCGTTCAGCACCTGCAGCAGGCCTTCGATCTTGCTCTCGCTGCCGGTGATTTCAATCATCAGCGACCCGGGCGCCAGGTCGACCACGCGTGCCCGGAAGACGTTCACCAGTTCAAAGATATGCGATCGCGTCTTTGGCGTGGTGGCTACCTTGATCAATGCCAGCTCCCGGCTGACCGAAGAGAAACGTCCCACATCGTCCACTTGGATCACATTTTCCAGTTTATAAAGCGAAGCCATAATGCGGTGTCCGGCCGCCGGTGGAGCATCACAAACCAGGGTCATGCGGGAAATGTTCGGGCGTTCCGAACCACCCACAGTAACCGACGAGATATTAATGTTCAAACGGCGGAATAGCGACGCCACGCGGGTGAGCACACCAGGCTTATCTTCCACGTAGGCGACGAATGTATGCAGCATGCTTACCTTTCGATCAGCGGATTTGCTTTGGGCCGGCGGATCATCTCGTGCAGCGCTGCTCCCGGGACAATCATCGGGTAAACCGTATCTTCCTGCTCCACCATGAAATTGATGAGGAACGGGCCCTTATGGCTGCGCGCCGCCTGGACGGTGCTCATCACTTCAGCGCGCGTGGTCACCGCCGCCGCACGGATGCCGAAAGCCTCTGCCAGCTTTACGAAATCCGGAGAAAAAATCGGTGAGCATTCGTAGTTTTTTTCGTAGAACGTTTCCTGCCACTGGCGGATCATGCCCAGGTAACCATTGTTGATGATGGCTATATTAATATCCAACTTCTCCTGTACGATCGTGGCCAGCTCGGGACTCGTCATCTGAAACCCGCCATCGCCGGCAATTGCCCACACTTCTTTGTTGGGGCAGCCGATCTTGGCGCCGATGGCCGCGGGTAGCGCGAAGCCCATCGTCCCCAGGCCGCCGGAAGTGATCAAAGAACGCGGTTCCTCATGCTTGTAGTACTGCGCCTCCCACATCTGGTGCTGGCCCACGTCGGTGGTGATCACCGCATCACCCGACGTGGCATGCCACAGATCGTTGATCACATGCGCGGCGTACAAGTGACCATTGTCCGGCAGGTTCTTGATGTCGAGAACCGCCGCATCGCCCTTCATGCGATCGATCGAATGCAGCCATGCGGCACCGTCGCGGGTGCGAATACGCGGTAGCAGCTGGTCCAGCACAGTGGCCAGATCGCCGATTAATGACACATCCACAGCGACGTTTTTATTGATCTCGGAAGGATCGATATCGATGTGGATCTTCTTGGCTTTGGTCGCGTAGGTTGCCAGCGTGCCGGTCACGCGATCGTCAAACCGCATTCCGCAGGCAATGAGCAAGTCCGCTTCCTGGATGGAGTGGTTGACCCACGACTCACCATGCATGCCCATCATGCCCAGGTTCAGCTTGTGGGAGGCAGGAAACCCACCCAGGCCAAGCAGCGTACAAGCCACAGGAATCTGTGCCCGCTCGGCCAGCGCGCGCACCTGGCTCATCGCGCCCGACTGGATGATGCCGTGCCCGGCAAGAATCACAGGGCGCTTGGCCGCGTGGATTAACTCCGCAGCCCCGGCAATGCTGGGCTCGGAAACACTCAGCATCGGATGGCTGCCTGTCTTTTTGGGGGCTGCTGAGGCGAAATCAAATTCCGCCGTCGCCTGCTGCGCGTCCTTCGTGATATCCACTAACACTGGCCCGGGACGTCCGGAGATGGCCACCCGGAACGCGTCGCGCAATACCGGCCCCACGTCTTCGGCACGAGTGACAACATAGTTATGCTTGGTCACCGGGAGCGTAATACCGGTGATATCCACTTCCTGAAATGCGTCCGTCCCCAGTACTTTGCTTCCCACCTGGCCGGTAATGCAAACCAACGGAATCGAGTCCAGCATGGCGGTAGCAATGCCAGTGACCATGTTGGTGGCGCCCGGGCCAGAGGTGGCAATCGCTACGCCAGTACGGCCCGACGCACGCGCGTAGCCGTCCGCCATATGCACTGCGCTCTGCTCATGCCGCACCAGGATGTGACGGATGGGAAATTTCCGCAGCGCGTCGTACGCCGGCAAAATCGCCCCGCCAGGATAACCAAAAACCTCGCGTACTCCTTCTCCCTCGAGTGTGGCCCAGATAATCTCCGCACCGGTAAGCCGAGTCTTTTCGTTCATGCTCATAACGCTCCTTGTGGCCGAGGCGCAACCCAGAATTGCTTGTCGTGCTGTTGCTCAAATGTTTCCAACGCTCCACCGTGTTTGAGCGATAACCCAATGTCGTCCAGGCCCAGCAACAGGCATTCCCGGCGAAATGGATCGATGGAGAAGGGAATCGAGAGGCCATGGTCATCATGCAGCTTCTCGTCTTCCAGTGAAACCGTTAGCTGGTAGCCGGGTACCGATGTTGCACGCTCCATCAGCGTCTGCACCTGTTCCTCCGGCAGAGTGATGAGCAGGATGCCGTTCTTGCCCGCGTTGGAATGAAAAATATCCGCGAAGGACGACGCGATCACACAGCGGAAGCCGTAATCGGAAAGCGCCCAGGCGGCGTGTTCCCGCGAGGATCCGCAGCCGAAGTTTTTCCCCGCCACCAGAATTTCCGCATTCTTATACTGTGGCTGGTTCAGCACAAAATCAGGATGCGGCGAGCCCGCTTCCGGTCCCTCTTGAATGCGCCGCCAATCAAAGAACAGAAAATCCTCGTATCCGGTGCGCTCGATACGTTTGAGGAACTGCTTCGGAATAATTTGATCGGTATCGACGTTCGCGCGATCGAGGGGCGCGACCAGCCCTTTATGTTTTCGAAATGGTTTCATGCGAAAGACTCCACTTCACGAAACTGCCACTTGCGTACATCGGTGAAGTGCCCGGAAACAGCGGCCGCGGCTGCCATCGCGGGGCTCACCAGGTGGGTTCGGCCGCCGCGGCCCTGCCGCCCTTCAAAGTTGCGGTTGCTGGTCGAGGCACAGCGTTCACCGGGAGCCAGGATGTCAGGATTCATGCCCAGGCACATGGAGCACCCGGGCTCGCGCCAGTCGAAACCGGCTGCGCGAAAAATCTCATCCAGTCCTTCCTCTTCTGCTTGCTTCTTTACCTGCTGTGAGCCGGGAACGACCATCGCACGCACCTGCGGATGAACGTGGTATCCGTTGACTATCTTGGCCGCGGAGCGAAGATCTTCGATCCGTGCATTGGTGCACGATCCGATGAACACCCGATCGATGGCCAGCTCTTCGATGGCTTTGCCTGGTTCCAGTGCCATGTATTCGAGGGCCCGTTCCCACGCGCGCCGTTCTGCAGCCGAATTGCTCGACGCGGGATCAGGCACACGATCGGTCACCGGCACCACCATTCCTGGGCTGGTGCCCCAGGTGACGAACGGCGCCAGATCTTCTGCGTGGAGCAACAATTCGCGGTCGAACCTGGCATCGGGATCGCTGGCCAGCGACTGCCATTCGGCGACCGCACGATCCCAATCCGCGCCCGTGGGACTGAATCGCCGTCCCTTGAGATAGCGGAATGTGGTTTCGTCCGGAGCAATCATGCCCGCGCGCGCGCCGGCCTCGATGCTCATGTTGCACAGCGTCATGCGGCCTTCCATGGAGAGTGCGCGAATCGCCGAACCGGCATACTCGATCACACAACCGCTCGCCCCATCTGTTCCAATGTGGCCGATGATGCCGAGCGCGATATCTTTCGCCGTAACTGCAGGTCCCAGCTTGCCGTCCACGGTGATGCGGAAGGTTTTGGGCAGCGATTGCGGCAGACATTGGGTGGCCAGAACATGCTCTACCTCTGAAGTGCCGATACCGAAGGCCAACGCACCGAAAGCGCCATGGGTGCTGGTGTGGCTATCGCCGCAAACAATGGTCATGCCCGGCTTGGTCAGTCCCAGCTCCGGACCGATCACATGCACGATCCCTTGCTCGGCGGACTGAACATCGAAGAGTTCAATTCCAAACTCCGCGCAATTGGCGCGCAACGCGTCCATCTGCTTGGCAGCGATCGCATCTTCGATGATTAGCCGGTTGGCTGTGGTGGGCACATTATGGTCGACCGTCGCCACCGCCCGATCAGGCCGGCGAACGGTGCGGCCAGCCAGCCGAAGGCCTTCAAACGCCTGCGGCGAAGTGACTTCATGCAACAGATGCAGATCGATATAAAGCAGCGCAGGCTCCCCTTCAGGAGCCACGACCACATGCGATTGCCAAACCTTTTCAAAAAGCGTTCTTGCACCTTGTGACATACGGTTTTCCCTAAAAAATCTTTCCCGAAAAGCAATATTTCGGGTGCCCCATCCTTCGCGCTCTTTGCGAAGGGTCGGATATGCAGCACTACCCCTGTCGCTCAGAATCCGAGAGATGCTTTCGAGGGCTACGGTGCCCTTGAGGGACACAGCCTAGACCGCGTGCAAAGCCTGCCGGCGGTCAATAATCTCGTTCAACGCCTGATGCACCAGCCGTCCCATCTCCTGGGTGGATACATGCTGTCCAGGCTGTTCCGCGCGCAACAGATCCGCGGTTCGATACCCTTGCTCCAGAACCTTGCGCACTGCCAACTCGACCGCTTGTGCATCCTGCTCCAGGTTGGCGGAGTGGCGCAATATCATAGCCGCGGTAAGAATTGCGCCCAGCGGATTGGCAATCCCCTTACCGGCTATGTCAGGTGCTGAACCGTGCACCGGCTCGTACAGGTTGACCGCCCCGCCAATGGTGGCCGATGGCAGCATTCCCAGCGAACCGGTAATGACCCCGGACTCATCACTCAGAATGTCGCCAAACAAATTCTCCGTAAGCACCACATCGAAGTTGCGTGGGGTGTTCATCAAGTGCATCGCGCAGGCGTCCACATATTGGTGTTCCAGTGCGATGCCCGGATATTGCTGCGCAACCTCAACCACAGTCGCCCGCCACATCTGCGATACTTCCAGCACATTTGCCTTATCGACCGAGGTCACCTTCTTGCGCCGCTGCCCGGCAAGGTGAAATGCCACATGCGCCACTCGCGCGACCTCGTCCCGGGTATACCGCATCGTGTTCCAGGCGGCTCCGCTCTCCCGGTCCCACGCTCGCGGTTCGCCGAAGTAAAGCCCGCCCAGCAGCTCGCGGACAAACAAAATATCGGCTCCGTCGGTCACTTCAGGACGCAAGGGCGAGTTGCCCAACAACGCCTTGTACGCAAAGGCAGGCCGCAGGTTGGCAAACCCTCCCAGGGCCTGGCGAAGCTGCAACAATCCTGCTTCTGGCCGGCGATCCGGAGGCAAAGCATTAAATTCATTGCTGCCCACAGCTCCCAGCAAAACCGCGTCGCTTTCCAGAGCCGCGTCCAGCGTTGCCGCAGGCAACGGCGTGCCCGTCTGGCGAATGGCAACCCCACCGATGGGCGACTCGGTGAATTGGAAGTCATAGCCGCCGAATTCCGCCACAGAAGTAAGAATGCGCACTGCTTCGCGCGTCACTTCCGGGCCAATTCCGTCTCCGGCGCCGACCAGAACTTTCAACTTCATTGGTTACTGACCTCCTGTGGTCAACTCAGCTTCAGCAATCCGCCGATGGTGGTCCGGAAGCAGGGAAATAAGGTCCTGATCGAAGATCGACTTTCTGCGATCCGCCAATTCGTTGAAGCGGTGGTACACCAGATCCAGATCCGCGGCGTCGAGGGTGAAGCCAAGCTCTTTCAGGCGATGCGCCAGGGCACGCCGGCCAGAATGCTTGCCCAGCACCATGCGATTGTTGGGTACGCCCACCGAAGCCGGCGTCATGATCTCGTACGTTAGCGGGTGGGCCAGCATGCCGTGCTGATGGATGCCTGCCTCGTGGGCAAACGCGTTACTGCCCACAATCGCCTTGTTGGGAGAAGGGGACTGACTAATCAGCTCAGAAAGCAACTGGCTCGTGGGGTACAACTTTTCCAACGCCAGGCCATGAGAATACGGGAACTTGTCCGGGCGCACCAACATAGCCGCAGCCACTTCTTCCAGCGCGGCATTCCCCGCCCGCTCGCCAATGCCATTGATCGTGCACTCGATTTGCCGCGCCCCGGCCTCGAACGCCGCCAGGCTATTGGCCACCGCCATGCCCAGGTCGTTGTGACAATGGGAGGAAAGCGTGACTCCCGCAACTTGCGGCACCCGTTCCCGCAGCATGCGGAACATGGCGCCGTACTCGTTGGGAACGCAGTAGCCGACGGTATCAGGCAAATTAATTGTGCTCGCACCGGCTTCGATTGCAACTGCCACCACACTGCACAGATAGTCCGGATCCGATCGGGTGGCGTCCTCGGGCGAAAACTCCACGTCGTCCACATAACTGCGCGCCAGGCGAACAGCCGTGCCCGCTTGCTCCAAAGCCTCTGCCCGCGTGATCTTGAGCTTGTGCTCCAGGTGGATATCCGAGCTGGCGAGAAACACGTGGATGCGGGCCCGCTCTGCGCCTTCGAGCGATCGCGCCGCGGCTTGAATATCCTCTTTGCGGGTACGGGCCAGGGAAGCGATACGGGGTCCGCGCACTTCGCGGCAGATACTGCTGATGGCGGCAAAGTCGCCCGGGGAAGCAATCGCGAAGCCGGCTTCCACGATATCGACGCCAAGGGCTTCGAGGCCGTGGGCCATGCGCAGCTTTTCCGGGATGGTCATGCTACAACCCGGCGACTGCTCGCCGTCGCGTAGCGTGGTATCGAAAAAGAACACGCGATCCTGATTCATGGAGGCGTCACCCTTCACTGATGTCTTTATTCTCGCGGATCTAAAGCCATAGATCAAATTTATTATTCTTCTTAAAATGATAAAAAATACTTATAGTAGTGCAATAAGCGCTGGAACTGGCGTCCTTAACTTATGGATATTCATCATCTCGAGACCTTTCTCGCAGTAGCCGAAGAAAAGGGCTTCTCCCGTGCCGCCAAGCGGCTGCACCGCACCCAGCCCGCGGTCAGCCAGGTCATTCGCAAGCTCGAAAGCGATTTGCATGAGGTGCTCTTCGAACGCAGCGCCAGGGACGGAACCCTCACCGCAGCCGGCGAAGTCTTGCTCGACTATGCGCGCAGAATGTTGACCCTGCGGGCGGAAGCGGCGAGCGCGATGGAGGAGCTGAAGTCGCTGGACCGCGGAAGACTGCTGATTGCCGCCAACGAATACACTTGCCTCTACCTGTTGCCGATTTTAGACCGCTTCCGCCGTCTTTGCCCGCAGATCGCCGTAAGTATTCAGCGCTCCCTGGCCAGCCGCATCCCGGATGATGTGCTCGAACGGACGGTCGAGATTGGCATCCTCTCCTTCCGTCCGGAGTCAGATCTTTTCAAGACGATCGCGGTTTACACCGATGAGCTGGCCTTTGTCGTCAATCCGGATCATCCTTTGGCGCGAGAGAAGGGAATCGCGATTGAAGACCTGGGCGCGGAGAGTTTCATTGCCCACAATGTGCCCTCGCCCCTGCGCCGCCAGGTAGTTGCAGCCTTCGAGAAACATAAAACACCCCTGAACATGGGAATGGAGTTGCCCAGTCTGGAGGCGGTCAAACGGTTCGTCGCCATGGGAAACGGCGTGGCCCTGGTTCCCGGGCTGACGGTAGGCCGCGAGTTGGCCAGCGGAGAACTGGTCCAGGTTCCGGTAGAAGCGTTGCGGTTTGAGCGCCATCTTCGCCTGGTTCACCGCAAGCGGGCAAACCTCTCTCATGCCGCGATTGCGTTTCTTAAGGTGGTGCGTTCGCTGTCGCTGGAGCGCGGCGCGCCCTATGAGTTTCGCGTCGAACGCGTCGGATAGGTACAATTGCGGGAAGGATCAAGCATTTTCGGTTGCGCGCAGGCGAGAGGTTCAGGAACGAATGAGGAAAACGTTGTTGTTATTTCTGCTTCTGCCCTTTATGGCAGTGGCGAGTCAGGCCCAGGAAAGCCGGCAGGATATAAGTGTGAGCGTAACCGGCATCTTTCCCCCATTTATCGTTGGCAATGATGTCCAGCAGTCGGGAACCTACGGATTGGGCGGCCTGGTGAGTTACCGCTATATGCTCACTCCTCGAAGCGGGCTGGAACTCAATTATCAATACGGGCAGAACGCGCAAAAGTACTACACCAGCTTCAACAACGTGAGAGTGCACGACCGGATGCAGGAGGTTTCCGGAGCTTATGTCCTGAACGCAAATTTCAAGAACTGGAACCCTTTTCTTGAGGCCGGTCCGGCCGCCTTCCTGTTTGCTCCTCTCGACGACGCCAGCACCACCCAAATCGATGTCAAGGGGCAAACGATTTTAGGGGCTGTCTATGGCGGTGGTGTTGCCTATGAGCTGAGCCCCAGCTGGGACATTCGCGCCGAGTACCGCGGCCTGCTCATGAAGACTCCGAATTTCGGTCTCGAACCGCAGAAGACCGGCCGGTTCTACAACGTATACAACCCGGTAATCGGCATCGCCTACCACTTCTAGTCCTCAACGACACTGCATTTCCTCCCCACAAAACGAGTGGGTGGCCCAGGTCTCGCTTTTGAGACCTGGGTTTTGCCGTCTAAAAGGCCCAGAGAACGAAGGCCCTTAGAGTCTGAAAAGCCGCCAAAAAATCCTGTTTTCCCATCGGGCCATGGCTTCAGCCCTGCCGCAAGTGACATTGCCATACCTGGCTCTAGCCGCTGGGGTACGGTTTTCCATCCTCTAAGTTCTCTTTTGCGCTGATAAACAGAGCCCTCGGGCGCCTTTGGTCCCGGGGCAGCGGATAGGTCAGTAGCCCCAGAGTTTAGTCCGGGAAAGCGGTTTTCAAGCCCGCGGAACCGTTCCGGTAAATCAATTGAGGGCTTCAGCCTTGGTGTACGCAATCGTCTAAACCAAACGGGCTTTAGCGTCTACATGTGAACTGGGCTTTGTATCAGGGCACGATTTTAGTCGGGCCATAAACGATTCCCAAAACGTCGGGCTACCTCGCCGCAGCGAGCATTAGCCCCTGAACTCCTGCACCCACGTCCTTGTTGTCCGGGGCCCGAATCTCCGCAACCTCCTAGAAGATTCGGTAGGCGATTCCGCTGCTGAATCCGTTGGGAGTCAAAGAACTGTTTTGGAAGTTGTACCAGTGCTGGTACTCATAATCGATCGCTCTGATAGTGAAGCGATGGTAATGAATGTCCAGCCCGCCTCCCGGCGCCACCAGCAAATATCCGCCATGGCCATAACTGAAGGGGAAGTTGAACTGACCATTGCCGATCATGAGCTTCCCATAGGGTTCCCAACGATGAATACGCCAGCGGTACCTGGGACCGATGTTGTAATTGTCTTCGTGCACATCGTAGGTCTGATTAAACCGCAGAAAGCGCATCTCGCCTTCCACACCCAGATGTCCGCGAATATTAAAATCGAAAAAACCGCCGATTCCCAAAAGGCGGTTCGGCCCATAATCGGGCGCGAAATCCGAAAAAAAACCTCCGACAACCATATGGGCGCCGCCCCGGCCAGCAGCAACTACCTGGGCATGAAGAGGACCGCTGATTGACACGGAGAACAGGAGGAGGAACAAGCTTGCCAGCAGGGACCTTTTAGCCATGAACACCACGCAAGTAAATTCCCCGGAAAACGCAGCAGAGGCGGAGTAGGTTCAGTCTACCCCGCCTCTGACATGCTTTAGGTTGGAGGATATCCCTTTGGTAAACCCTCCAACAGCGGTTTACTGTGGGCTTGGTTGCGACGCCGACGCCTGCGCCGGAGCCGCACTCTGCTGTGTGTCCACCGCGGGAGCCGTTGAATCAGCAGCTCCTGCAGCCGGCGTCGCAACTGGCGCGACGGGCGGCGTGTAACGGGTTAGGCGGAAGAAGACCGGAGTCACCTCGAAGGGCATCTTATCCCGCGCGTTCATGATCGGAACCGCCCGGGCGTTCAAGCGGATGACCTTGTCGTCCCAGGCATCGATCTTCAATTGGCTGCCCAGGGGCAGGGCCGCGATCTGATCGAGCTTGTTGATATCCAGCTTGGGCGCTTTAGGTATCAGCGCATTCAGCCAGGGTTCACCGGTGGGGCGCAGCAGTGAATCACCCAACCGCGGAGTGTTCAGAGCTGTCAGCTGGTGCGACCGCGCGTCCAGCTGCGCCAGGAAAAGCCCCGGCTGCGCCAGCGCGTTGGCATACACCGAGTGGTTCAGCAGATCGAGAGCCTTCTTGGCCGCCAGCTCGTTGTCTGGGTCAGAGTGCGACATGTGAATGCGCTCAAAGGTCGCCTCGTCCGGGAACAGAAGACGATCGTTGAATGCGTAACGCGTGTCGATGTGGTGACCAAGAACAATGTGTGCCAACTGGAAGGACAACATCGCGGCCAGATCTGCCTCAGAAGCCACCACGTCGATCAGCCCCTTACTCAGGATGATGGTGTTGCCGACAGCCAGCGATTCCAGCGGAGCGGTGAGCAGCACACGGCAGTGAATCGCATCGGTGATCTGAATGTTGTTGCCAATGATGATGTTGTTGGCAACCTGCTCCAGGACCTTGTCAAAGTCGCTCGGAGGAGCCAGCAAGCCGGCCTGCACCAGGCGATCGAGGACGTTCTCTTCTGCCTGCGAAATCCATTGCCGTTGAGCCTGCAGAGGGCTAAGGTCAGCACTCTGATCGCTCTGGTCCTGCACGTCGTCGATCTTCACCGACTCGTTGTCAGACTCGTGGGTGGGCAGCTTCAGGCTGTAGCCCCAGATGTAGGTCTGAGCCTTGAAGGAAACCGGGTGCTCGGAGCTCTTCTGCGTCTCTTCAACGTAGACGCCAACCGGCAGCCACAGGCCAGGCTGCAGATTTTCGCGCCAGCTGTCGAAGTGGAAGTAGCTGGAGCTGTCGTCGTCCTGGTTGCCACCAGTATAGGTGCCGTTGAAGCGGACGATGTTTCCGCCCTGATCCTCAACCCAGATGCGGCCGGTAAAGCGTCCGCTGCCGGTGCCCGGCTTCGGGTGCACGTCGAATACCAACGTGCGCACCGCGCCCAGGAAGTCGCGGCGAACATAGCTGAAGTCATAGTGCTGCTGGTCGAAGGAGATCGGATCCAGGAACATCATCTCCATAAAGCCGGCAGAGATGTACTGCATCTTGAACGCCTTGGTCAGACCTGACACATACTTCATCGAACCCTTGAACAGGCCCTTGCTGTTGCCCTGCTCGGAGTACGAAGTGTCGCTGATCGACTTGCCGAAGTCGACCCGGCCCAGAAGATACTGGTCCGATTCCGGCACCGCATACAGGACCTGGTCCGGCCGCATATTTTGGATGTAGGTCTGCACCAGCGGAGAGTGCTTCTGAATCTGCTTGATGGTGACCTTTTCGGCCGCAATCGCTTTTTGCACCAGCGCACTTTGTTCCGGCGACAAAGCCATTGGGGGCTGATACTTGGTTTTGGCCTGTGCTGCCGACGCAGTGAGCGTCAGCAGCAGACTGGTAATCCAAACTCGACGCAGGGTCATTTCCTGGCTCCTGTAACCTAATAACAATTTCGAACCGAAATTCGTAGAACCTGGGCAATCACTGGCTAGGCCAGCTGGAAGGTCACGTGAATCAATGTCGTGTGATCAACCGGATGCCCATCTTTAATCGCGGGCTTGAACCGGATTTGCTCGGCAACACGCTTTGCCGCCTCGTCCAGACCATGCCCCAGGCCGTTCACTACACGCAATACCTCTACCTGGCCAGAGGCCAGAAAACGCACCTGCAGAGTTACCTCTCCCTGGATCCTCAACTGAGCAGCTTCCGGGGTGTATTCCGGATGCGGCTCTGAGATGACAATCGGAGGAACGAAGGCCGGTTCTGAGGTCTTGATCGCCACTTGGGTGGGCGCAGGGCCCGCGGTGTTAAACCCGCCGGTTGCGACCGTGCCCGTACCGCCTGGTTTCCCGGTACCGCCGACCACGCCGTTGGCAAAGCCGGCAGAAGCCACCTTGCCCATGTCGTGTCCGCCGGGGACGCCATTCGCCACTCCAGCACCAAACGAGGTGCCCGAAACCGCGCCCTTACGCGCTGCACCTGCGCCGGTAGCCGCTCCAGGCGCGCTGTTGAAGCTTCCCACCGCCACCAGTGCAGACTTGGTGGAGTTGGGGTTAGTCTTGGCGCCGATAGGATCACCGAAACCGCCTGATTTGACGTCCGGCTTCACCTGGTTATTGGCCGTCTCAGTAGGCTTAGGGCTGGAAAACAGTCCAACCTTGGGCTGCGGCGGAGGCGCTACCGCCTTGGGCGGCGCCGGCGGCAGCTTGGGTTGCTCCGGCTGATCGAGCTTCACCGGTTTGGGAATCTCGGGCGGCGGCTGGATCTTCGGTATCACAATCTTTGGCGGCGTCAGCTTCACCACTTCAGGTTGCGGCGGAGCGAACACCTTCACTTTGGGCACAATAATCTTAGGTGGCGGCGGAACTTCCTGAGGAAAGATGAGGGTCTCGTTATACTTTTGCTTCTCCACTTTATGGATCGCAGCAGTCAGAAGAATCAGCAGTGACATGATGAGAATATTCGTCACCATGCTGACCCCAAAGGAGCCCCAACGCCCTTCTGGTTCTGGGAGGAGTCCGAACGTATCGCGATTCAATAGATCTTTCGGCATAATTGAAGTTCCCTAATTCTCTCTAATCGTAAAGAGTGATGTGCGAGCCACTGGGCGATGAAAGAGCAGCGAAAAAACTCGTACATTCAAACAGACGCGCACTCGGGTACGATGCTCTACAACTCCCGAGTTCTGCCGAGAAACCTGCAGCCTTTATCGACTTCCGCTCCTTGCAACATCTCAGTACCAAAGTACTTGCGGATAAGCTCACGATAGACGAGATTTTGTGAGGACGCAGTAACCCAAAGGTGGAGCGGTTGGGAACAGAAGTGTATGGATAAGGCATGAAGACAGCCATAGCTTTTCGAATCTCAGCTTGGGGGCAGAACCCAAAGCTTTCACAAACCCTTGTCCGGGGCGCCGATTGCACTTGCTCGAGCGTCGCCCAAAAGCCCCACCATGATCCCCGGCCCAACAACTTTTGATTCTTTGTTCCCTATGGCCGTATTCGGCTCTCAACCAAGACTACTAGAAGGAGCTGTGAAGGCGTGAAGATTTTAATAACCGGCGGGGCAGGCTATATCGGTGGCACTGTAACCCAACTCCTATTGGACCGTGGACATACGGTCGTGGTGTACGACAACTTGTGCCATGCGCAACGCTCCATGGTCCCCGCCGGCGCCACCTTTGTCGAGGGTGATGTTGCTGATGGCAAAAGGCTTGACGACTTGTTCCGGGATGGTTCCTTTGCCGGAGTCATGCACTTTGCCGCGCTCATCGAAGCTGGGGAGAGCATGCGCTTTCCCGAACTTTACTTTCGTAACAACACAGCGGCTACCCTGAGCCTGCTGGAAGCGATGGTGAGAAATAAGTTACCGAAAATTGTTTTTTCCTCAACCGCGGCGGTCTATGGAGAGCCGCTAAAAACCCCGATCGCAGAGGACGCCGCCCTCGCTCCCACCAACGCCTATGGAGAATCCAAGCTGCTGGTGGAGCAAATGCTTTCCTGGATCCACCGTATTCACGGATTGCGCTATGCCAGCTTGCGCTATTTCAACGTCGCGGGAGCGATTCCAGGCCGGGGAGAGGCCCATGAGCCGGAGTCGCATTTGATTCCACTCATTCTCGACGTGGCTCTCGGCAGGCGCCCGAGCATCAAGATTTTTGGCCAGGATTATCCCACCGCCGACGGTACCGCGGTTCGCGACTACATCCACGTGCAGGACCTCGCAGAAGCACACCTGCTTGGCGTTCCACGCGCTCGATGAGCGCGACCGGATGATCTACAACCTGGGCAATGGCCATGGCTTTACGGTGCGGGAAGTAGTGGAATCGGCCCGGCGAGTGACCGGGCATGCGATTCCTACCGAGGAGCTGCCGCGGCGCCCGGGCGATCCGGCAGTCTTGATCGCGAGCTCAGCAAAAATAGGAACCGAGCTCGGTTGGAAGCCAAAATACAACCAGCTCGACGACATCGTGCGCAGCGCCTGGCAATGGCATCAGCAGCGCTACAAATAATCGCGAATCCCAACCCATTCAGCGAACAACTGCTGGGTGAGTAGAATGCTTGAGGGAAAGCGAGAGCCATGGAAACCGGCACCATCAATCCGAACCTAGATTCCACCCTGCATGAGCACCGGGTTTTTCCTCCGCCCGCCGAATTTGCGGCAAAGGCGCACGTGAAGAGCCTCGAGGAATACGAGACGCTCTATCGCCGCTCTATTCGAGGATCCACAGCGTTTCTGGGCAGAGATCGCAAGCGAACTGCACTGGTTTGCTCCCTGGACCAGCGTGCTCGAATGGAATCCTCCCTCGGCCAGGTGGTTCGTCGACGGCAAGATCAATCTCTGCTACAACTGCGTCGATCGTCACGCCCTTGGCGACCGTAAAGACAAGGTCGCCATCCTGTGGGAAAGCGAGCCGGGCGAGACCCGCACCCTCACCTACGGCGAGCTTCACCTCGAGGTGCAGAAATTCGCCAATGTACTGAAAGGCCTGGGAGTACGCAAAGGCGATCGGGTCGCGGTGTACATGGGCATGACCCCGGAGCTGGCTATCGCCCTGCTGGCCTGCGCCCGCATTGGTGCCGTGCATTCTGTCATTTTTGGTGGATTCGCGGCCAACGCACTAGTCGACCGCATCAACGACGCCTCCTGCGTTGTGCTCGTTACCCAGGATGGATCGTACCGGCGGGGGCAGGAAGTACGCCTGAAGCTAATTGCCGACGAGGCATTAAAAAATTGCCCTACGGTGAAGCAGGTTGTCGTCTATCGCCGCACCGGATCCGCCGTGAACATGCAGCCGGGCCGCGATCAATGGTGGCACGATCTCATAGCCAAAGCCCCGGCCGATTGCCCGGCCGAGCCGCTGGACGCGGAAGACCCGCTGTACATCCTCTACACTTCAGGAACGACAGGAAAACCAAAAGGCTTGGTGCACACCACCGGCGGTTATTCGGTGCAAACCTACCTGACCAGCAAGCTGATCTTCGATCTCAAACCGGACGATGTGTACTGGTGTACGGCCGATATTGGCTGGGTCACCGGCCACTCTTATGTCGTTTACGGCATTCTGCAGAACGGCGTCACCACGGTGATGTACGAAGGCGCGCCTAATTTTCCTGAGGCGGACCGCTTGTGGAAGATCATCGACCGCCACAAGGTCACTGTTTTCTACACTGCACCTACAGCCATCCGCGCCTGCATCAAGTGGGGCGATCAATATCCGCTGCGCCACTCTTTGGCCAGCTTGCGCTTGCTGGGTACGGTGGGTGAGCCGATCAATCCCGAAGCCTGGATCTGGTATCGCGAAATGATCGGCAAGGGACGTTGTCCCATCGTCGACACCTGGTGGCAGACGGAGACCGGAGCCATCATGCTGGCCCCGATGCCCGGTGCGATCCCGACCAAACCCGGTTCAGCGACTCGTCCCTTTCTCGGCATTGAGCCGGCGATCATCAATCGCGATGGCGAAACCGTGCCCGCGGGGAGCGGCGGATTGCTGGTGATCCGCAAGCCCTGGCCCTCCATGGCGCGCACCATCTTCAACGATCCCGATCGCTATGCCCAGACCTATTGGTCAGAAGTTCCCGGCAACTACTTCACCGGGGACGGTGCGCGCGTCGACGAGGATGGCGATTACTGGCTGATGGGCCGGGTCGACGACGTGATCAACGTCAGTGGTCACCGTTTGGGAACCATGGAAGTGGAGTCAGCGTTGGTCGCGCATCCCAAGGTAGCGGAAGCCGCGGTGGTCGGCCGTCCGCATGACTTGAAGGGGCAGGCGATTGCAGCGTTCGTATCGCTCGAGAGCAGTCATGAACCATCGCCGCAACTCAAAGAGGAACTGCGCGAGTGGGTAGCCAGGGAAATTGGCTCGTTGGCCAGGCCCGACGACATCCGCTTCACGCAAGCCCTGCCCAAAACCCGCAGCGGCAAGATCATGCGCCGTTTACTGCGAGAGCTGGCCACCAGCGGCGAAATCAAGGGCGACACCACCACCCTTGAAGACTTCACCGTCATCGCACAACTACGCGACTCCGACGAATAACGGCAATCAACGCTGAGTAAAGGGCTACTACTCCCCTTTTGTCGTCTCGAGCAAACGACTTGCCGGTGATTAGCTAAGTGTGGGATAAGCCCGCTTTTGGCTCTATCCCCGCACCAATCGCGGGGAAGTCAGACTACTCTCCCACCTGAAATCCACACATCCCAATCGCAGATTCCCAGGTTGGCCACTACCCTCCCTTTGTCATCCCGACCGGAGCTCCAAAGGAGCGTAGTGGAGGGATCTGCAGTTCTCCCCCAGCAACCGATCTTCAGGAAGAGCGCCATCCGACCCTTTGTTCATTAGGACCGAAGCGAAGCGAGTTGAGAGATCTCTGTGTGGAATGCTCTGTCTTGGAAATGTTTTTCGGGTGGGTGGCCCAGGTCTCGCTTTTGAGACCTGGGTTTTCCGGGCGAAGCTGCGATACTAGCTCGGGCTTGCCTCAGGCTCTTGCCCTTCAGGCGTTTGCTCTGCACCACTCTCAGAATCATCCTTGGGCACATACTGCTCGACGCTGAAGTAGAAGGTACTCCCACTGCCCGGGGTGCTCTTCGCCCAAATCCGTCCTCCGTGCTGATTCACAATCCCGCGGGCCAGCGCCAATCCCAATCCCGTGCCACCTTGCATACGTGAATCCGACGCATCCGCTTGTTGGAACCGGTCGAAAATCAAGTCCAGCTTTTCCGGGGGAATACCCGCCCCATGATCCTGCACCTCAAAGGTGACTTCCTTTTCGTTGATCGCCTGTGCGGCCAGACGAATCTCGCCACCCTTCTCAGAAAACTTGATCGCATTGCGGATCAGGTTACCCAACACCTGCAGGATCCGATCGCCGTCTACCCATACATCGACCGGTTCCGCGTCGATGCGGAAATGCAATCCCGCGCGCGTTGCGCTGGCTCGTTCCGGATCCATCGCTCGCCGCAGCAAATCAATGGCGTTCCACTCCGCCTTATGCAGCGGCAGAGTTCCGCTTTCAATCCGCTCGAAGTCGACAATGTCATTGACCAGCCGAACCAGCCGATCGCAGTTTGTCAGAGCGATATCCAACATGGGCCGAATCTTCTCCGGACGATTTTCCAGCGCCCCGCTGGCTACCAGGCCAAGTGCCGCCCTCAACGACGTCAGCGGCGTGCGCAGCTCGTGGCTCACGGTGGCGATAAACTCATCCTTCATGCGGTCCAGGCGCCGCCGTTCCGTAACATCCGTAAAGGCGACCACAATCCCGTCCGCCCGCCCATTTTCCATCAGCGGGCAGGCAACGTATTCCACTGGCAGCGATGTTCCATCCTTACGCCAAAACACATCGTCGCTGACGTGCAATGGTGTCTCTCTCGTCAGGCTGCCGGTCAGAGGGCACTCTTCTTCCGGGTATGGCGAACCATCCGGATGCGAATAATGCACCAGCGCATGCATGTTTTGTCCCAGCAACTCCTGCGGCGTATACCCCAACATCGCGGCGCCGCTGCGATTGACGAAGGTAACTCGCCCCTCCATATCCACGCCCCAGATGCCATCACCGACCGAATCCAGAATCGATTGATGCTGGCGCGTCAATGCGGTGAGCTCTTCTTCCGCCTTCGTTTGCTCGGTAATATCGATACCGTGACTGAGCACAACGGGCTCTGCGCCGGGAAGATGCAGTACCCTGTTGCGATAGGCAACAATGCACAGCTGTCCTGCTTTTCCACGCAGATAAAAGCGTCCCTGATGCTCCTGATCGGTATCTGCCTTCAGCGCCTCAAGGTAAGCGTCATACTCAGCCAGGTGATCAGTGTCGATGTAGTTGCGCAACGGCGTACCGGCTAGCTCCTCCGCCGAGTAGCCCAAAGTGCCCGCTGCGTGCGAATTAATCGAGAGCAGCACCCCATTCAGATCGTGCGTCAAAATGAAGGCCACGCTGCTTTCCACCAGTTGCCGGTAGCGCTCTTCACTCCCGCGCAGAGCCGTTTCGGCTTCCCGTTGCTCGGTCACATCCGCGCCCGTCATGATCACAAAACCCACTTCGTCCTGGGCATTCACCAGCGACGTAGCAGTCCACGCAATGCGCCGCGTTCCGCCGGACTTAGTCCGCCAATTAATCTCGAACGTCTCGGTCTTGTCGCCGGAGCGCACCTCCTCAAAGATGCGGATAGCCGTCTCGCGTTCTCCTGGCGGGAAGAGCTCTTCGGGAAAGGCGCGGCCGGCGAGGTCGGCGAAGGTATAGCCGGAAGTTGTCTCGCAGGCCCGATTGAAGCGCACAATGCGGCCCGCGATATCGAACACCAGCACCAGGGCACTGATCGTGTTGAGTACCGCAGCGACAAAGTTCCGTTCGACCGTAAGCGCCTGCTCGGAACGCTGCCGGGAACGGACCACATTCTCCTGCGTGTGGCCGGTCGCATACAACTCCAGACGCGTGACGACCTGGCGGGAGAGAACCTGCAGGCTCTCTAAATTGCTGCGGCTGAAGGCATTGGCTTCCGGCGAGCAAACCGCAACCGTGCCCAGGATCATGCCCGAAGCGGAAAACAAAGGAGCTGCCGCGTAGGAGCGGCATCGTATGCCGGTGTCGAGCACGATGCCCGACGCGGCAAAGCGGTGATCCGCCAGCGCATCGCTAATGATCAGTGGCTTGGCATCCAGCAGAAGAAACTGGCAGGGTGATCCATTGCGGCGAATCTGCCGCGCGGTAAAGCCAACGGTTGATTTGAACCAAACCCGCGACCAGTCCAGAAAACCAATAAAGGCGTAAGGCGCATTGCAGATCGACGCCGCCATGCGCGCGATCTCGTCGAAGGCGGGATCGGGAAGCGTATCGAGAATCTCATATTGCAGGAGAGACTTAAGCCGCTCAGTCTCGTCGTGCTGCACACTGCTGGAGCTGGAAAGCATCGGAGTTTTCTTGCACCCTTGCGCTTCAAATCGAGTACTTACCCGGGGGAAGGTAGAATGCGAACCAACAGGGGAAACACCATGATCGCTTGGGGGTTTAGCGACTAGACTGGGTACATCCTAACCGGAAAGCAGCACTTCTGTATCTTTCAAGGCAGTAATGTCTGCCCGAAGTTGCAGATCGCTGGTTACCTAAGTCCGCGCTCGAGCTTTTGTCCCCGTAAAGTAACCGCTCCCGGTAACAATCGAACCCGTCACCAGGCACCAAACGACATCCTGTTCCCTGCTGGAGTAGTTGAAAAAATTGGAATGGACCCATGCACACTGGCTATCTACATCGGAAGCAAAAACGATTTGAGACGCTACCCGGGAAGTTCGTTGTATCCCGCCGCAGCGAAATGCAAAAAAAGATGAGCGTCCCTCAATGAGTGAAACTGGCTTGGTCACTGAGGATATTTTTTGAACTTGCGACACAAGCATGCGGCTGCAATCGCAGGAGCAGCGTTTTATGGCGCCGGGCTCCTGGCTTTACTCAGCCATTCCGCAGCGCATATTGCTTTACCCGTGCGGCTGGTTGGTCTGGCGCTACTTCTGTGGTCCACCATCCGGCGCCGTTCTTTGATGGCGTGGATTTTTTGGGCCATGATCGCAGGCGCGGAACTTGGCGTCGATGCACCAGCCTTTGCTGTCAGCTTGCGCGTGCTCAGCGACATCTTCCTGCGGCTTATCAAAACCATTGTTGCTCCGTTGATCCTCGGGACCCTGATTACCGGGATCGCGGCACACGGACAGATGCGCTCCCTTGGCCGCATGGGTTTGAAGGCCCTGGTCTATTTTGAAATTCTTACAACCGTTGCCATGCTGGTGGGCTTGGCGGCCATCAACATCACCCGCGCCGGTGTTGGCCTTGCCGTCCCCCAGCAGCACCTTGTGGGCGCTCTTCCCCAGGCTCAGGTTTCGCTGCGATGGGATGAAGTCCTGCTCCACACCTTTCCCGAGAACCTCGCCAAATCTGTAGCCGACAACCAGATACTGCAGGTAGCCGTCTTCGCCATCCTTTTTGGTTTAGCCATGGGAAGGCTCGCCGCGGAAGATCGGGCGCCTCTGCTGCGGGTTATCGAATCGCTGACCAAGACCATGTTTGCCTTTACCAACATCGTCATGTATTACGCCCCGGTCGGCGTCGGCGCTGCCATGGCATACACGGTGGGGCAAATGGGACCAGGCGTGCTGCTCCACCTTGGCCGCCTGCTACTAACGTTGTATGCTGCGCTGCTGGCTTTCGGGATCATTGGCTTGCTGCCGGCTGCCCTCATCGCCGGCGTGCCCGTCCGCAGATTCTTGCGCGCGGTTGCCGAACCGGCTGCCATTGCTTTCGCCACCAGCACATCCGAAGCAGCGCTGCCTCGGGCCATGGAGGCCATGGAAGCCCTCGGTGTTCCGCGCAGGATTGTCGCCTTTGTGATCCCCGCAGGCTATAGCTTCAATCTCGATGGTTCGACACTTTATCTTGCCTTAGCCGGGATTTTTGTGGCCCAAGCGGCTGGCGTCACCATGGACTGGAAGCAACAGGTCTTCATGGTTGGTACCCTCATGCTCACCAGCAAAGGAGTGGCCGGGGTTCCGCGTGCGACCCTGGTCGTGCTGCTTGCCACCGTTGCCATGTTCCACCTACCCGAAGAACCGGTCTTCGTCATCCTCGGTATCGACGCCCTGATGGATATGGCGCGTACCACCGTCAACGTCGTGGGCAATTGCCTGGCGTCGGTCGTGATCGCCCGCTGGGAAGGGGAGTTTGGCACCGAGGCGCCGGCTGTTGAGACCGTGGAGGCCCTCTCTTAAAGATAATGCCAGCCCTTCGGGCAAGATTGGTATACTACCGGGATATGAGCCGCTATAGGCGAACCAGCAGGCCCCGCTCGGGGTCTTTTTTGATGGGACGATTGCCTAAGAGTTTATAAGCGGTAGGGGCGTACACGAGAAACCATGGGGAAATTACTCGATACGATTCACTCGCCCGCGGATATCAAGAGCTTTACCGTGCCGGAACTGGAGGCACTGGCTCAGGAAATACGCGAGCAGCTGATCCTCGTACTTTCGAAGACGGGGGGCCATTTGGGCCCGAACCTCGGCGTCGTCGAACTGACGCTGGCTATGCACTACGTCTTCAACACTCCTACCGACCGGTTCGTTTTTGATGTAAGCCACCAGGCGTACATTCACAAATTGCTCACTGGCCGCCGCACCCGGTTTAATACCATGCGCCAGCCGGGCGGCCTGAATGGCTTTGCCCTGCGCACCGAGAGCGATCATGACTGCTATGGGGCGGGTCACGCCGGCACCGCGCTTTCCGCCGCCCTTGGCATGGCAGTCGCCCGCGACCTTGCCGGTACCAAGGAAAACGTCATTGCCTTTGCCGGGGATGCGGCATTCACCAATGGCATAAGCTTTGAGGCGCTCAACAATATCGCCCAGCAAACCAAGCGCATGATCGTGGTGCTGAACGACAACGAGTGGTCGATCGACCGCAACGTGGGCGCCATCGCCAACTACCTGCACAAGATCGTCACCAACGAGCGCTATACCAATCTGCACGATTCTGCGGCCCGTTTGCTCGAAAAATTCGGTGGCAAGACCGCCCGTCATGTGGTGCGCAAGGCCGAAGAAGCTGCCAAGGGCATGCTTTGGCCCTCCATGCTTTTCGAGGAGTTTGGGCTCACCTACTACGGTCCGCTCGACGGCCACAACATCGGTCTGCTCATCGAAACATTTCAGTTCCTCAAGACTCAGGATCGCCCCGTCCTGCTTCACGCCATCACCCAGAAGGGACGTGGCTTCCAGCCCGCACTCGACAAGCAAAAGAAGTTTCATGGTCTCGGGCCCTATGACCCGGATACCGGCGAAACCACGCCTGCCGGCCAACGTACCTACTCTGAGGTATTCGCGGAAACCCTGGTCAAACTGGCTGACAAGGATCCCAAGGTGGTTGCGATCACGGCGGCCATGCCTAATGGCACGGCCCTGGACCTGTTCCGTCCCCATCATCCGCGCCGCTACTTCGACGTCGGCATTGCCGAAGAGCACGGGGTCATCTTTGCCGCCGGCTTGGCCACCATGGGCTTCCGCCCCTTTTGCGCCATTTACTCTACTTTCCTGCAACGCGCCTTTGACCCCATCGTGCACGACGTTTGCCTGCAGAACCTGCCCGTTGTCTTTTGCATGGATCGCGGAGGACTTTCCGGCGATGATGGCCCAACCCATCACGGCCTGTTTGACATCAGCTATCTGCGTGGCATTCCCAACATCATCCACATGGTTCCCAAGGACGAGGACGAGCTTGCGGACATGATGTATACCGCTCTGCTGCAGCCCGGGCCAACCGCGGTCCGCTATCCCCGTGGCACCGGCCCGGGGGCAACGGTCAAGGCTCAACCGGTGGCGCTCCCAGTCGGCAAAGCCGAAATCATCAGCGACGGCGATGAAATCGCGATTTTTGGGCTGGGTGCCTTATTGCCCATGGCGCAGCAACTGGCTGCCGAGCTCAGGAAGCAGGGCTTCTCGGTAGCTGTGATCAACCCCCGCTTCGTTAAACCACTCGACCGCGACACGCTGGCCGAGTACGCCCGTCGCAACGCAGTGATCGTCACCTTGGAAGATCACGTTCTTATGGGGGGATTTGGCAGCGCAGTCCTGGAAGCTCTCAGCGACATGCAGATCGAAGCGCCGGTAGTGCGCATTGGCTGGCCCGATCGTTTCATCGAGCACGGCAAAGTCGACCAACTTCGCGCTAAGTACGGCATCAGCGTAGAAGCAGCCATGGAAAAGCTAGCCCCCTACCTCCAGCAAAAGCCCCGCAAACGCCTTGTAGCCCGCTAAAGGGTTAGCGCAGTGGCAGATCTGCCTCCGTGCTCTCCGGACCGGGTCCCACAACTCTGTAGGGGTGCCCCACGTTCGCCTAAGCGTTGCCCGGATTTCCTACTAGACAGGACTAGCCACGACCACGCATGCGGCTTTCTCTCAAAGAAAGCCGCACGACGTTGCTCAACGCCACAAACCTCGACAGGAAATCCGGGATACGTGGGCCGAAAAAGATGGGCGACCCGGATTTCCTACTTCACCGCACTCGCCACGACCACGGATGCGGTTTCCCTTAAAGGAAACCGCATGATGTTAATCAACGTCACTGGTCTTGCCAGGAAATCCGGGGGAAGCCCTCCATTGCTGTCCGCTTACGTTCGCGCCAAGAGCAGAGGTAGCATCTTCTGCCGATACCTAAACCACAAAAGCAAAAAGCAGGCGCCATGAGACGCCTGCTTTCGAGAACCAAAGACATCCCGCGAACAAAAAACTTAGTTAGGCATTAAAACCGTATCAACCACGAGAATGTCACCGTTCGACTGAATGACGTTGGCAATTGTAACCGTGGAAGTTCCACCCTTTTCGTCAGTCAGAACCAGCTTGCCGCCATCCATCATTGCGGTCAATTTGCCTCCTTCGACCGTGGTCAGTACTGTCTTTCCTCCGCCAGCCTTGATCGCCTTCGCGATGTCCTTCGAGGTCATCTTGCCGGCAACCACGTGGTAGGTGAGGATCTTCTTCAGTTGATCCAGGTTTTCCGGTTTCAGTAGCGTGTCTACGGTTCCCGAAGGCAGCTTGTCAAAAGCTTCGTTGGTGGGCGCGAACACGGTAAACGGTCCAGGACCTTCCAGAGTGTCAACCAGGCCGGCCGCCTTCACCGCTGCGACCAACGTCGTGTGGTCCTTGGAATTGACCGCGTTTTCTACGATGTTCTTGGTCGGATACATGGCTGCACCGCCGACCATGGGATCCTTTTGTGCGGACGCATGCAGAGCGGAAAATCCAAACATCAGTGCTACGGCTACGGCAACAAAATTTCTCTTGTTCATGAGTGTCCCTTCACTTTCGTACTGCGTTAGCAGCACTTCTAGTACGGGGTGCGGTGCCAAAACGGATTCTTGTTATCGACATGCCGCTTTTGTTTTCCGTTTGAGCGGGCAGTGGGATTGACGCAGTCCTGGTGACGTAATCAACATCAACCAAGCGTCTCCGGATAGTTCAACCGCCTTCGGATGAATGACACGGCGACGACTGTCGCGAAATGAGGGCACTCCACTCCATGCCGCCAGGTGTCAATAATCAGCCGCTCCCAGGGTGTATCATCGGCTTGAATGCACGGTTGAATAAGGACGCTTTGACAACGCATTCACATACAGAGAGAAATCGCTGGCTTATTGCAATTGGCGTCCTGAAGCTTTTGAAGGCGGCACTCTTCGTCTCCATGGGGTTCGGTGTCATCCGGCTTTTGCATCAGGACATTGCCGATGTTCTTTTGCGATTCCTCATGGCCCTCCGGTTCGATCCCGAAAACCGCTTTGTCAACATGCTGTTGGAAAAGTCTGCCCTGCTGAGCCCCCACAGGCTCAAAGAGATAAGCTTCGCCATTTTTCTGTACGCTGCCCTGGACATCATCGAGGGCACCGGCCTGGTGCTGGAAAAGGTCTGGGCCGAATATTTCACCCTGATCCTGACCGGATCGTTCCTGCCCTGGGAGTTCTACGAAATCATCCGCCACGTCACCGTGCTCAAAGTCGTGCTCACCCTGCTGAATTTGGCCGTTTTCGTCTATTTGGCGCATGTAGTCAACGAAAAGGTGCGAGCCCGCCAGCAAACCCCGGTTAGCCGGTATTGATAAACAAGGACTTCTGCTCCGCCTACAACTTTCGTGTCATTCGCTAAGCCTGACTTTGATACGTTTGACAAGTACATCCCGCACCACCCGAATCAACCAAGTCAACACAGGATCTAGTAGGTCTTTCCTGGAGCACCCCGCTAAATTGCGCTTTTTGGAACCAAACCAGCAAACCACCCCTTTCTGAAGGATTTGCCGGAATTTCCCCTTTGACAGGCCTCGTCGCTGGGCTAAGATGTGGACAAAAGTGGTCGAAAGTGGAGAGAACGAAACGGTTTCAGGTGGTTTTCAGCCACAGAAGAGAGTTTAGACGATGTTCCGTGGCAATCACCCAACCCGCGTCGATGAAAAAGGCCGCCTCAAGCTGCCAGCGGAGTTCAAGCGCCTGGTGGACGAGCGTTACGGGGCCCACTTCTACATCACTAGTAAGGATGGGCACTCGGCTGAGATTTACCCCTTACCCGAGTGGGAAAAGATCGAGGAAAAGCTCTCCGGGATTCCGAGCATGAACGCGGCAAAAAAGAAGTTCCTGGACCGGGTGAACTACTACGGGCAGATGTCAGAGATGGATGCCCAGGGACGGGTGTTACTGCCCCAGATCTTGCGCGAGTCGGCAAGGCTGTCCGGAGATGTAGTGGTTTTCGGAGTGCAGACCTACCTCGAAGTGGAGAACCACGACGAGTTGAAGAAGCGGATGGAAACAGAACCGCTGACGGCGGAAGACCAACAGGATTTGGCGAACTTTGGAATTTGAAGTAGCCCCCCAGGGGGAGCACATGGCAATCAGTGAGCGGCATGTGCCGGTTCTTTTAAATGATGCGATCCGATATCTGAATGTGCGCGCCGGGGGTACGTATGTGGACGCCACCCTGGGATTTGCGGGGCACGCCACCGTCATCGCCCGGCAATTAGGCGGAAAGGGCCGGTTGGTTGGTTTTGACCGCGACCCCGAGGCGCTGGAGATGGCAAGAGTGCGGTTTGAGGCGCTGAGCGAAGAGTTAGGCGAGCAGATGCCGCAATGGGAGCTGCAAGGGGAAGAATTTTCAACCTTGAGTCGCCATATCCCGCAAGCGAGCCTGGATGGATTGCTGGCCGACTTTGGGGTCAGCTCCATGCAGTTCGACCAGGCGCACAGAGGATTTAGTTTTCAGGCGGACGGGCCACTCGATATGCGGATGGATCCGCGGAGGGGCACGACCGCCGAACAAGTGGTAAACCAGGCCGACGAAAAAGTTCTCGCCGACCTGATTTACGAATTCGGAGAGGAAAGGAGATCGCGGAGATTTGCCAGAGCCATTGTCAGGGCGCGGCCGATCAAGACCACGGCACAATTGGCCAGGGTCTTATCGGCCGTCGCCCCGGCGATGAAATCTGAGCGAGGCCGCCACTCTATCCATCCTGCGACCAGAATTTTTCAGGCGCTCCGAATTTACGTGAATGCTGAGCTGAACGAGATCGAGGCGCTGTTGCAGCAGGCGCCCAGGCTATTGAAGCCTGGTGGAAGGCTGGTAGTGATCAGCTTTCACTCCCTCGAAGATCGGCTGGCAAAAGATGCCTTGCGCGAGGGTGCGCGGCAGGGAATCTTCGAAGTGTTGACCCGCAAGCCGGTAACGGCGAGCGAAGAGGAGACGGATCGCAACCCGCGGGCGCGCAGCGCTAAATTGCGCGCGGCAGAAAGAACCGAAAAACGGCAGGACTGAACGGCAATCAAAATCGTAAAGGCGTCTTAAAAATGGCAACGCAGACAATTCCGGCATACGAACTAAACCATGCAACGCGGCGGTTCAACCAGCAGATCGCTGACCGCAACCTTCATTTATTTGCGGCTCAGCAGCGTGCCCGGCGAGGACCCACTCCCGAAGTCTTCTGCTGTAAGCGATTGGACAACTCGCGCCTGGTCAAAGCGGCCGATCCCGTTCGCGTACGCGAGATGCGTATCTTCACTGCGGCGATGATGGTTCTGTTTACGTTCGTAATGTTTTATGGCTGGCAGCACTTCAGCGCCATTGAATACGGATACAAAGTAGAGGCGGAGAAGCAGCAGCGGGCCGCTCTTGAGGAGCAGAACCGTGCCCTCCGCTTGACCGAAGCGCAACTCTGCGACCCGCACCGCATTGACCGCATGGCCCGCCAACTGGGGCTAGACGCCCCTAGGCCGGGACAGGTAGTGCGAGGCGAGAACGAGTTCGATCCCAACGCGCCAGTCATGGCAGAAGCAGCGCCCCTGCCACACCTGCGCTAACCGGAGGACGGCGGCCGATCTAAGAAAATGGTGCGGACGAATTTCAAGTGGGTGGCCCAGGTCTCGCTTTTGAGACCTGGGTTTTCCAGACGAAACAGAATTGTCATCCCGACCGGAGCGTAAGCGAAGTGGAGGGACCTGCGGTTTCATCCCGCTTTATCGGGCTCTCACTCATCCTCTTAACGTACATACCTTGCCACTCCAGAAAGCTTCTGGCGAACGTTAATCTTCAGCATGGCAGGTGCAGTTGAAGCAGCTTCTTTTCTCTCGTCAATCAAACCGCACTCAGCCGGCGGCCCAACGGGGTGACTCTTCCACGCGCCCGGTAAATGCGGGTACCGTGCCTCGCCGCCTGGGCCTGCTGCACATTTCTCTCTTCTTTGCTTTCTGGGTCTCGCTCATCTGTGTCCGTCTGGTCTGGCTGCAGGTGGTTCACTACAAAGATTACGTAGACCGTGCCGCCAAGCAGCAACAGCGCACGTTCGAAGTCGCCCCCCGGCGCGGTATCCTCTACGATCGCAATCTGCATGAGCTCGCCATGACCGGGCTGGCGGATTCCATCTACGCCGTCCCTTCAGAAATCGCCGACCGCCAGGATCCGGACGGGGAGCACAAACGCGAGGCATTGGCCGCTGTCCTGGCCAAAGTCGTGCACACAGACCCCACCGATCACTTCACCACCGCACATCAGATTGCGGCTCGGCTCAACGCTTCAAGAAACTTTGCCTGGATCGCGCGCAAGCTTGACCCGGCGATGATCGAGCGCGTGAAGGCGCTCAATCTCAAGGGCGTCTACTTCCAGAAAGAATTCAAACGCTACTACCCAAACAGCCAACTCGCTGCCCAGGTCCTGGGTTACGTAGGCACCGATGACAACGGTCTGGGAGGAATCGAGCGCAAGTACGACCGCGATCTTCACGGGGTTCCCGGACGCATGCTGACCGCACTCGATGCTCGACGCCACGTACTGGGAAGTCAGGAGCGCGAACCTGACCCCGGGCAAAATCTGGTGCTCACCATCGACGAAAACATTCAGTTCATGGCCGAACGCGCTCTTGATTCCGCGCTTGCCCGCACGCATGCTCTGAATGGAACCGTGGTGGTTCAGGATCCGCAAACCGGTCAAATTCTTGCTCTGGCTATTCGCCCCACCTTTAATCCCAACGATTTCCGTCACGCCACCACAAGTCTGCTGAAGAACCACGCTGTCAGCGATGTCTACGAACCCGGTTCCACCTTCAAACTGGTGACCTACTCAGCAGCCCTGGAACAAAAGGTCACCAATCCCAACGAGCTGATCGATTGCCAGGGAGGAAAGATCGAGCTGGCGGGAAGAATCATTCACGACAGCCACCCTAACTACGTGCTGACCACAACCCAGGCGTTAGAGGAGTCGAGCGACGTCGCGGCAGTTAAGCTGGGGCTGCGGCTGGGCCCGCAAAGGTTCGAGCAATACATTCATGACTTTGGTTTCGGTGCGCGCAGTAACGTTGAACTGCCGGCAGAGACCCGAGGCTTGCTCCGGCCAGCCCGCCGCTGGTCCGGATCGAGCATTGGTTCCATCGCCATGGGGCAGGAAATTGCGGTAACGCCTATCCAGTTAGTCACCATGGTTTCCACCATTGCCAACGGCGGCGTCTACCTCCCTCCTCACATCCTTATGCAGCAGGGCGATCGGGCCTCGGGAAAACTCAAGGCGGCTGCCTTTCATCCCCAGAGAGAACTGCCCGACCCGTTGCCCCCCGGTGCGCACCGCGTGATCTCCACCATGACTGCCGCCCAGATGCGCAAGATGATGGAAGGCGTGGTGATGTTTGGAACGGCCAAGGGTGAAGCCTCGCTCAACGGCTACACTTCCGGGGGCAAGACGGGCACCGCGCAAAAAATCGACGTGCTGACTCACCGCTACTCGAAGACCAAATATGTGGCTTCTTTTGTCGGCATCGCGCCGGTCAACAATCCGGCGATCAGCGTAGCGGTGGTTATCGATTCTCCCGAAGGGAATCATTTTGGCAACGTCAACGCAGGGCCTGTCTTCCGCGAAGTAGCGCAGGAGGTCCTCGAGTATCTCGGTGTCCCCCACGACACGAATCTGGCCGCGCAGTCTGAAGAGGCCAAAAAGTCCGCGTTGCCTGAGGTGAACGAAGCACCCCCAGAACAGACAGGCGATCTCGACGCACTCTTTGCGGAAGTGAACAATCTGCCCGCGGACGATCCGCTTCGCGGGAACGCCGGCGGTCAGCAGCCAGTCCCTTCCGCTGCCAGCGAGCTCAACTCCGGTGTGCCGCAGGTGGCGCAAGCCGCGGCCCCGCCCGTCGCGCCCCCGCCTAAGCCTGCCATCCCGGTGCATGCTACGGAAGAAAAGAAAGATACCCCTTCGTTTGCCGCAACCGTGGCAGCCGCTCAACAACCTCACGTTGCTGCTCACGGCATCGTGGTCAACGCCGCCAATCGGGTTGGTGTTCCCTCATTTCTGGGTGAGCCGTTGCGGGTGGCTGTGGAGACGGCCGGAACAGCCGGCCTGGCGCTGCAGATTGTTGGCAGCGGCATTGCCAGGGAACAGGTGCCCGCCCCGGGGAGCATGGTCCCACCCGGGACTGAGATCGTGGTGCGTTTCACTCGTTAACGATTAAACTGTCACCCATGGGTCGCGAAGCCACATGCCACTGCAAGTGGGGCGCTGAAGAGGCTGACTGCAAAGTGCTCCTTGAAACCGGCGAGCTGATCCTCCGCCTGGGTATGCGCCGCCGGGTGCCTTGGGCTGAGATGTCTGCCGTATCGGCTCGCGATAGTAAATTGCACTTCAAAGTTGGACCGGATCGTGTGGAGCTGAATCTCGGTCCTGAGGTAGCTCAGCGTTGGGCAAAAGTCATTGCCTCCCCACTCCCCACTCTGGCTCATAAACTCGGTATCTCCAGCACCACGAAACTATTCGTTATCGGTAATGTGAAAAGCGAAGAGTTAAAGGCGGCCATCGCCGAAGGGTCGCTATCCAGAGAGAAAGATGCTGACCTGATACTGATCTGTGTCAATTCACAATTGGAACTAGATCGTTACCTAGCGGGCAAGACTTATAGTAAGCCGCTATGGATCATCTATCCCAAAGGCGCGACCAGCGGGGTGAAAGAATCGGCCGTGCGAACGCTTCTTCGTAGCCAGGGGTTCATCGACACGAAGGTAGCGTCGGTATCTGCCAATCTGACAGCGCTTCGTTTCGTGAGTCGCCCCAGCCGTTAGCCTCAACCTCCCTAGACGAGTGCCCATGGAGCTGGAAGTTGTTCTGCATGGAGTCGATTTCATCCGCCGCGCCGGCCCTACCACTGAAGTGAGCGGGGTCGAGTATGACTCGCGCCGAGTCCAGCCAGGCTCGCTATTTGTAGCCTTTCGTGGCGGCACCACGGACGGCAATCGCTATCTACCCCAAGCGGTCGCTCAGGGTGCACGAGCTATTGTGACCGACTCAGCCGCTGGCTTCTCCGCGGCCACAGCGTATCCGGACCTGGCAGTAATCGAAGTGGCGCAAGGGCGCCCTGCGCTCGCCGCGATTGCTGCAAATTTCTTCGCTCATCCCGAAGCCCAGCTCAAGCTCAGCGGCGTCACCGGAACCAACGGCAAAACCACGACAGCATTTCTGTTGGAAGCGATGCTCCGCCATCAGGGCCGCAAAACCATCCTCGCTGGGACCATCGAGTACCACGCAGCCGGCAGAATCTTTCCCGCCCCCCACACCACACCCGAATCACGCGACCTGCTGGAATTATTTCGCGAAGGCGTGGACGGCGGCGCCACCGAAGCGGTCATGGAAGTTTCCTCCCACGCTCTCGACCAGCAACGCACTGCCGGCCTCGCATTTGACGTGGCCATCTTTACCAACCTCACTCGCGACCATCTCGACTACCACCGCACGATGGAGGACTACTTTGCCGCCAAACGCAAGCTATTCGAGAGTTCTCCGCGGGTCGCGATCCTCAATGTGGACGACCCCTACGGAGTCCGCTTAAAAGCCGAATCTTCGAGCCCGCTGGTCTACACCTACGGCCTGCAGCAGGGTGACTTCCACGCCGATAAACTCCACATGGAGTCGGCTGGTATGCGCTTCACCATGGTCACCCCGCAGGGAGAAGTCCCACTCGCCACCCGGCTCACCGGTAAAATCAACGTCTACAACCTGCTGGCTGCAAGCGCGGCGGCCGTGGCCCGCGGACTCTCTTTAGAAGAAGTTGCCCAAGGCGCAGCGTCGCTGGACTACGTCCCCGGTCGTTTTCAGTCCGTAGATTGCGGGCAGAATTTTGCTGTAGTGGTGGATTACGCCCACACCGACGACGCCTTGCGGAATATCATCGCCGTGGCGCGCGAGTTTGTTGACAAGGGGGGCGGCCGGGTGATCACCCTGTTCGGCTGTGGCGGTGATCGTGATCGCAGCAAACGTCCGCTGATGGGCCAGGCAGCCGGCGCGGGCAGTGACGTTGTCGTCCTTACCTCCGATAATCCGCGACGGGAAGATCCTTTGGCGATCATTGACCAGGTGCTTCCTGGGTTGAGCGGAACACCCGCGACCGTGATCGTCGAACCAGACCGCCGTCACGCCATCGAATTGGCGATTGCTCAGGCACAGCCTGGTGACTTGGTGCTTCTCGCCGGTAAAGGACACGAAAAAACTCAGACCATCGGCGAACGGGTGATACCGTTCGATGATGTGGCCATCGCACGGCAGGTATTGCGGGAAAGAAGCCAATGAAGCTGGAACTTGAGGACATTGCCCTTTGGACGGGAGCCGAGCTGCGGCTGCATGCGGGTGATCCGGCCGGGCAGTTGGCGACAGGATATTCCATCGACACCCGGACCCTGGCGCCGGGGGATCTGTTTTTTGCCATCCGCGGCGAGCGCTATGACGCTCATGACTTTGTGGCCGCCGCACTGGAACGCGGTGCTCGCGCAGCAGTGGTTGCGCGCAGCAAAGTAACCGACCTGCTCGACCTGGCGCATACTCACACGCTTCTGATCGTGGACGATCCGCTGATCGCTCTGCAGACGCTGGCGACGGCGGTGCGCACTCATTGGAACAAGCGGGTGATCGGGATCACTGGCAGCGCAGGCAAGACCACCACCAAAGAGGCTGTCGCCGAAGTGCTGGGAGCGCGCTTCAAAGTCCTCAAATCACAAGGAAACCTGAACAACGAATTCGGCATGCCGTTGCAGTTGCTGAAGCTGGAGCCGGAACACGAGGTTGCCGTCATCGAGATGGGCATGTCGCATACCGGCGAGATCGCGGCCCTGGCCCGCATCGCTCACCCTGATTGGGGAGTCATCACCAACGTGGGCACGGCCCACGCACAGAATTTTCCCGACGCGGTTGCCGGCATCGCGCGTGCAAAATATGAACTCGTGCAGAGTCTGCCCATTTCCGGCATCGCCATCCTGAATTGTGACGACCCCTACGTAGGCCAATTTGGACGCGACTTTCACGGCCGCTCCATCTATTACGGCATAGGGCCTTGCGCCGATCCCAGGGCCGCAAACATCGAGGAGCTGGGGGCCGACGGGATGCGGTTTCAAGTTACCGCTGGAGAAGAGACTGCAACCGTCACCCTGGCGCTGCTTGGCCGTCACAACATCTGGAACGCGATGGCGGCGATCGCGGCGGGCCTGGAAGCGGGTATCCCTTTAGCCGACTGCGCCGCTGCAGCCGCTAAGCTCCGTCCGTCGGACAAGCGGGGCGAGGTGTTACGCATCGGCGACGCAACAGTCATCAATGACTGCTACAACTCCAATCCGGAAGCACTCAAGTCGATGATCGCAACCCTCGCCGCGATGCCCGCCAAACGGCGCATCCTGGTCGCCGGCGAGATGCTGGAACTAGGCGCCGAGTCAGTTGCCTTGCACCGCGACTGCGGTAAAGTTGCCGCCGAGAAGGGAATTGACCTGATCATCGGTGTACGAGGGAACGCCCAATTCCTGGTAGAAGGCGCACGCGACGCCGGCGCACTGGCTCTCTTTCTCCCCACCGCGGAAAAAGCTGGTGAGTGGCTGAAAGCCGAGCTAAGAGCAGGCGATGCGGCACTGCTGAAAGCTTCACGCGGTGTAGGCCTGGAGAAAGCACTGCGTCTGCTGGAGTCGCCGTCTTAACGAATCTCGGTCTTAACAAATCTCCGTAACAAATTTCCGGGTGCCCCATGCGGTTACCGCGCGTAAAAGCATCTGTTCTTCCCGCGGTATCCGCGCCGATCCTTCGCGCTTTTTGCGAAGGGTGGGATCAACGACTGTAACGATCGAACTAGTTGCCGCTATGGTTCGCGTCGAAAACCAACACAGACAACTCTGCCAACGACTGTAAGATAGCCACAAGCGGATGGCGGAGGAAGTTTGCTTTACTGGCTCCTTTATCAAAAACTTTTTCCCTACTTCAGACCCTTCCGTATCTTCCGGTATCTGACGTTTCGCACCGCTTTCGCCAGTCTCACGGCCATGCTCATCGCCCTGCTCATCGGTCCATTCGTGATCGAGAAGCTGCGCGAGTTTCAAATCGGTCAATACATCCGGGAAGATGGTCCCAAAGACCACCAGAAGAAGGCGGGAACCCCCACCATGGGCGGCGTGCTCATCTGCATCGCTATCCTTCTTCCTACGATGCTGTGGAGCGACCTTTCCAATCCTTTCGTGTGGTTGGTGATGTGTTCCACCATGGCCTTCGCGGCCATCGGCTTTGCCGATGACTACATCAAGGTCGTCCAACGGCGAAATCTCGGCCTCACCCCCACGCAAAAACTGGGATTGCAGATCATCAGCGGAGTCGCCATAGCCCTGGTGTTGCTGGCCATGCGCAGTGTGAGCAGCTACTCCACTCACCTGATGGTGCCGTTCTTCAAACGCTTTCGCCCCGACTTATCCATCCATATTCTGGGTGCGATTCCTCATCTGGGTGTGTTCGCCTTCGCCCCCTTCGTGATTTTCGTCACCTTGTTCATCGTTGGCTCTAGCAACGCCGTGAACCTCACCGACGGCCTCGACGGGTTGGCCATTGGTTGCACCATCATCGCTGCCGCCGCGCTGACCGTGCTCACCTACGTCAGTGGAAACGCCGTATTTTCCGATTACCTTGAACTGCAGCGTATGCCCATGGTGAGCGAGGTCACCGTCTTTTGCGGATCCATGGTGGGCGCCAGCATCGGCTTTCTCTGGTACAACGCTCATCCCGCCGAGGTGTTCATGGGTGATGTGGGCTCGTTGGCCCTCGGCGGCGCCATAGGTACCGTATCTGTGGTCATTAAGCAGGAACTGCTGTTGCCTTTCATCGGCGGTATCTTCGTGCTCGAAGCAATCAGCGTCATTTTGCAGGTAGGCAGTTATAAACTGCGCAAAAAGCGTATCTTCAAAATGGCGCCCCTGCATCATCATTTCGAGCTGATGGGCTGGTCGGAGTCCAAAGTGATCGTGCGCTTTTGGATTGCCGCGCTGGTGTTTGCCCTACTTGCACTCACCACCCTGAAACTGCGTTAATACTGGAGCGCATGGAATTAAAAGGAAAAAAGATACTGGTTGTTGGGCTCGGTAAGTCGGGTCTTGCCGCAGCGCTCTTTCTGCGTCGCCGCGGCGCCCAGGTCACCGTGTCTGACTTACGCAGTGCCCAGGCCCTCAGTAAAGAAATTCCTTCGCTGCTGGAGGCTGGCATCGTGGTCGAAGCAGGAGGCCATGGGCTGCTGACCTTTCGCCGCCAGGATCTGATCGTGGTCTCGCCCGGCGTGCCCCTGTCGACACCGGAACTGGTTCAGGTGCGTAGACTGGGCCTGCCCATCATTGGCGAGTTAGAACTTGCCGCCCGCTTCCTCAAGGGAAAGGTCCTTGCCATTACCGGTTCCAATGGAAAGACCACCACCACCACCCTGTCCGGCGAAATCTTTTCCGCCGCCGGGTTCAATCCCCTGGTGGCAGGCAATATTGGACTGCCCGTCATCGACGTGGTCGACCAGAGTACCGAGGCCGGCTGGTCCGTCCTCGAGGTGTCCAGCTTTCAATTGGAGACCACGGAAAGCTTTCACCCTCATGTCGCGGTAATTCTCAACATCACCCCGGACCACCTGGACCGGCATGGAACCTTTGAGAACTATGTCGCTATGAAGGAAAAGATCTTCGCCAACCAGACTGGGGAGGACTATCTCATCCTCAACGGCGACGATCCAATTGCCCAGCAGGCAGCCGCCCGCACCAAATCGCAGGTTCTGTGGTTCAGCCGCAGCAAAATTGTGCGTTGTGGCGCTTTCCTCCTCGACGGCATGGTCATGTTTCGCCCAACCGAGCAGGGAAAGCCGATACCGGTGCTACCGCTGGCCGACATTCCACTCAAGGGCGAGCACAACATCGAAAACGTACTCGCCGCGGTTTGCGCCGCCTGCGTGGCGAAAATCCCCACCCAAGCAATTGCCCAGACGATCGTCGCTTTCCAGGCCGTCGAGCATCGCCTTGAATTCGTGGCCGCCATCCACGGTGTCGATTACTACAACGACTCCAAGGCCACGAACGTGGATGCTACCGCCAAGGCGATTGCTTCCTTCCCGGGAAATATTCACCTGATCCTGGGAGGTAAGGACAAGAACTCGGATTACTCCCAGCTGAATGCTCTCTTGAGGGCGCGGGTCAAAGCGGTTTACACCATCGGCTCGGCGGCTGAAAAGATCGAAAGCCAGATTTCCGGAGTCACCAGGGTCATTCACACCGGTACGCTCGAGGCCGCGGTCGACCAGGCCGCCGGCCAGGCGGTAGCCGGCGATGTGGTCCTGCTGGCGCCCGCCTGCTCCAGCTTCGATCAATTTGAAAATTACGAACAGCGGGGAAAAGTCTTCAAGCAGGCGGTATTGGCCCGCCAGGGAGCCGGCGTATGGCAAAGCGCGTAGGGGTCGACAAATGGCTCTACGGCGTAACCGTCCTGCTGGTCTTCATGGGTCTGTTGATGGTCTTCAGCGCTTCTGCCGTCATGGCGGAAGATCGCTACGGCTCGCCCTACTTCTTCGTGAGCCGGCAAATAGGTTGGGCGGTCCTTGGTCTGGTCACCATGACCCTGTTGATGCGCATCGACTACCGCAGATTCAACCGTCCCATCGTGGTCTTTCCCGCAGTGGCCGTCACCACCCTGCTGTTGCTGGGCGTCTTTCTCCTGCGTGACTCGCACAACACTCACCGCTGGATCCGCTTCGGCGGCTCCTCTTTCCAGCCATCAGAGATTGCCAAACCAGTGCTGGTTCTCTTTCTGGCCTGGTTTTTGCAGGATAAGCTGCATGCGATCCGCGATTGGCGCAATACCGTGCTGCCGGCGGCTCTGCCCAGCCTTCTGTTTGTCTTGCTGATTGTGAAAGAGCCCGACCTGGGGACCGCCCTGGTCTGCGCCGCGGTAACGGTACTGATGTTTTATCTGGCCGGCGTGGAACTCAAATACCTTGGCTACGCCGTGTTGGCCGCGGTTCCGGTGCTCTACATCCTTCTCTTTCGCGTGCCCTGGAGGCGAGCCCGCATGCTGGCCTTCCTGAACCCGGAGGCTGACCCGCAAGGCTCAGGCTTCCACACCATCCAGTCGCTGATCGCCGTGGGCACCGGTGGACTGCATGGCCTCGGCTTTATGGAGGGCCGGCAAAAGCTCTTCTATCTGCCCCAGCCGCACACTGACTTCATCTTTGCCAATATCGCTGAGGAACTGGGCCTGATTGGTGGCTTGGCCATCATCGCGCTGTTTGTCGCACTGGGATTTCGCGGGCTGCGGGCCGCCAGTCTTTCCAAAGACGTATTCGCCCGCTTTCTCGCTTTCGGCATCACCGCGACCATCCTCATCCAGGCTTTCTTCAATATCAGCGTGGTGCTCGCGCTTCTTCCCACCAAAGGCATTACGCTGCCCTTTATCTCCTACGGCGGCACCTCGCTCTTCATCACCATGGCGAGTATTGGCGTCCTGCTGAGTCTTACCCGGGAGATCGACTGACGAGCATGCGGGTCATGATTGCCGGTGGAGGGACCGGCGGCCACGTGATTCCTGCTCTTGCCATCGCCGGTGCACTCAAATCCGGCTATAACGCGGAAGTTTGCTTCCTGGGAACGGCCCGGGGCATGGAGACTCGCCTGGTTCCGCAGGCTGGTTACGCCCTCGAACTGATCGATGTTGGCCAGCTCAATCGCGTAAGCCTGGCGACCCAATTGAAAACTTTGGTCGCGTTACCGCGCGGCATTTTGCATTGCTTCGGCCTGTTGCGCCGGTGGAAACCTCAGGTAGTGGTCGGTGTCGGAGGTTATGCCTCCGGGCCGGGGATGTTGGCCGCACTGATCCAACACATCCCCACCCTGGCTTTTGAACCGAATGCCATTCCTGGTATGGCCAACCGGTTGATCGGTAAGCGGATCCGCGCAGCCGCCGTCAATTTCGCTCCCACCTTGTCCTATTTCCGCAATGCTGAAGTGACCGGGATTCCCGTGCGCGCCGAGTTCTTTGCCCTCCCGCCCCGCGCACCGGAAACCCAGCCCCACTTACTCGTAATGGGAGGGAGCCAGGGAGCACGGGCACTGAACCAAAGAATGCCGGAGATCGCTGCGGCGTTGCTGGACGCCGTCCCCGGCCTCACCATCCTTCATCAAGCGGGAGCCCGCCATGCAGAAACAACCCAGGCAGCCTATGCGGCCAGCGGAGCGCCCGCAGATCGATGGAAAGTCCAGGCCTTTCTGGAGGATATGCCGATGCAGTTTGCCGCCTCGGATCTGATTCTGGCCCGGAGTGGAGCCAGCACCGTCGCCGAACTTGCCGCCAGTGGCAAGCCTTCGCTGCTGGTGCCTTTTCCTCAGGCCGCCGACGATCATCAGCGAAAGAACGCTGAAGTCCTGGTGGAAGGGGGCGCCGCTAACATGCTGCTGGAACAGGATATGTCGGCGGCCAAATTGCTGGAAACCATCACCAGCCTGCTTGAGAGATCGAGAGAAGCTGGGTGAAATGGCAGTGCGTGCACGTACATTCGCTCATCCCCAGGCGGCCGCGAGAATCGCCGAGATGGTTGCTGCGCTTGCATCGTCAACTCGCAACTTGGTGCCGAAAATCCATTGACAGTCTAGTCGATTCAAGTTAATTCTCGGACGGCCTTTGCTTTGGCTGTTTCCCGCACTGTGTCTGTACCGGCCCTGTTACCTGCTTTGTATAGTCTCCCTGGGTCCGCGCTACCGAAGGTGCAAGTGTTTGCCCGCTAAACATTCCTTCGGTGTAGATAAGAAAGTCCTGTTCGAACGCTGAGCGATAAGGGACTGAACATCGGTGTGCGCTAGCCCTTGGGCCCCCAATCACCACACACCTACTCAGACTTTAGGAGAACCATGATGCTTTCCAAGACCTTCTCCACTTATGGCAGCGTCTTCGGTAATGTCCCTCGCCATGCTGACTCCACCGGCGGCTCTCGCTCAGCGGAGCGCCGACAATGTTCCTGCAAGGGATCCGTCAAGCCAGCGATTTGGGCCGCGTGGCACCCTCGCAGGAGCTCAACATCACGCGTACAACTCCAGATGCAGAATAAAGCTGCCTTCGATAAGGCAGTGGACGCGCTGTACGATCCCGCGTCTCCCACTTTTCACAAATGGTTGACGGAGGAAGATCTGGCGAAGTACGCACCTGCCAAGGAGCAATCTGACGCCGTGCGCAAAGAACTTGAAAGCCACGGTCTCGAAATTCTCTCGGCGGATGGCTTTTCGATCCGTGCTCGCGGTACCGCGGCAAGCGTAGAGAGCGCGTTCAACACCCAACTTCACGAATTTCAGCGTAATGGTAAAGTCTTCCGCGCCAACGTGGTGAATGCGCGACTTTCCGGGGCTGCCGGGGACTACGTGGCGGGGGTTGCCGGCCTTGAGAGCCATCAGGCTCAGCCTAATTTACGCCGCGCAATCAATGTCGTGACCGAATCAACCTCCGCCAACGATAGCTCTGAGCAAGGTGCAGGCGTCCGGAGGGCTGGCTTCCATCATCACCGATAAGATTCTCTCCCCGCCATCGTCCTTTGTTTTCACTACCCCGGGTGCGTCGCTGCCCGTGGGGGTTTATTACGGGAATGTTTACAATCAAACCGCTACTGTGATTCCCGACTACACTCCGGCACAGCTTCAGTCGCTGTATGGTCTGCCCACTGCCTACAAAGCGGGATTCGACGGAACCGGACAAACCATCGTGCTGCTGGAGGCCTATGGGGATGCCACCATCGAGTCGGACGCCAATGCATTCTGCCAGCTAACCGGCTTGCCCCCGTTCACCTCTTCCAATTTCAAGATCATTTATCCCCAGGGTCCGCCCTTGAGTCCGAACGCGGCCGCGCTGACAGGGTGGGATGTAGAGATTGCGCTCGATGTCCAGTGGGCTCACAGCCATTGCGCCGGGCGCCAAAATCGTTGTCGTCGCGGCGGCAGGTCAGGATACCGAAAGCTTGCATCGACGCGATGAGCTATATCACCAAAAATAAGCTCGGTTACACCATCAACGACAGTTGGGAAGAAGACACAGGATCTGTTCTCGGGTCCGCTGGAGGAGCAGGCCTTTATCAAGTGCTGGAAATGGCCGCGGCCAAGGGAATCTCGTTCCAGTTTTCCAGCGGTGACGGTGGGGATGGGGGCCTGGGCACCCCCATCGGAGCACCTGGAGTACCCTCCAACTCACCCTATGCGACCGCTGTGGGTGGCACTTCTATCCTCAACAACGTCAACGGGTCCGGCTACGAGACGCTCGGGTGGGGCGGCTCTTTTGTCACGCTCAATGAGCAGGGCGTTCTGGATCCACCGGTGGCGCAGCCCTTTTTTGGCGGGTAGCGGAGGAGGAGAGAGCCTTTACTTTCCCAAACCCTCCTGGCAAGAGAGTCTTCCTGGGACTGGCCGCCAGGTTCCCGATATCTCCGCATTGGCGGATCCTTATACTGGCGTTCCTATCGTCCTAACTTCGCAAGGAGTCCAGGGCGTACAGGCTGGATGGGGAGGGACTAGCCTTGCAAGTCCAATCATTACCGCACTGTGGGCCATTGCCAACCAACACGCTGGCCATTCGTTGGGACAGGCGCGCACCATACATCGCCGGATTGAAGCCGGGAGAGCTGGTAGACGTTTTACCTCTTTCCAGCGTCACCAACGTGACCGGGACTATATACGACAGTACCGGCGCTACCTTTTACTCGGCAGCCAGTCTTTTTGCCGGCCAGACCTACACTAGTACGGGCTTCACCAGTGCTGTAATCAATGAAGGCGACGATACAGACGTTGCCATCGCCTTCGGTTTGGATACCTCGCTGACGGTTACCAAGGGATGGGACAATGTAACCGGCTGGGGCACTCCCAACGTGAACACCTTCCTAAAGCGCAACCAAGTAGAAAGAAGTAACGCACAAAAGAAAACGGCTGGCGAAGTCGCCAGCCGTTTCTCTTGGATCATCTAATTCTTACCGGTGTCCGCCGCCGCCACCACCGTGGCCACCGCCGAACCCACCACCACCGCCGTGGAATCCGCCACCACCGCCGCTGAAGCCGCCACCGCCGTGGTAACCACCGCCGGCTACGCTACCGCCGTGATAGCCACCTGCCGCGCCGCCCGCGAAGGCATGTCCGCCACCGGCGTAACCGGCAGGACCACGGTTATAGCCAGCCCCAGTCCGGGCATAGCCAACGCCGCCGCGATATCCATACCCCACCGCGATAGCCTACTCCACCGTAGTATCCACCGCGACCGTAGTAGCCGCCGCGACCCCAGTATCCGCGATACCAGGGACCGGCGCCGATAAAGACGCCGCCTACGAACCAGCTCGGTCCGTAGTAGCCATAAGGCGCGCAGGCGTAAGGATAATAATTGTAGTAGCCCCAGGAACAAACCGGAGCGGGATACCCGTAACCGTAATCGCCATACCCGCCGCCGACGCCGATACCGACTCCGATTTGGGCGTTCGCCGCCGGAGTGGACATCAACGCTAAGGGAACCATCAGGGCGCCGAGCAGCAGAAAATATCTGAGAGCTTTCATTTTGGACCTCCGCGCCAAGGCATATGCATTGCGTAACCAACCGCTTTGGCGAACTTCCGGCACCCTTGGTTATCTTCGGGCGCCTACTACTTAAAACAACGTTTCGTCTAAAAAGTTGCGCTTACTTGAGGGCTATGGCAGAACAATTGCTACCCTCTTTACCTGCCCTACATATTAGATGCGGTACCCCCCAAAGGGGAAGCAGTTCCTCCCGGCTGCTAAAGTAGGTGGCAGTGACTCTCACCGCCCTGCCCGCGCCCGCCATGTTTGCCAAAGCTCAACGCGTTCATTTCATTGGAATTGGGGGCATCGGCATGAGCGGCATCGCCGAAATTCTGCTGACCCTCGGCTACTCCGTTTCCGGCTCCGACCTGCGCCGGTCCAGCATTACCGACCGGCTGGTCTCGCTCGGCGCGACTGTGTTCGAGGGCCACGCCGCGGCCAACGCCGTTGGGTCCGGGAGTGGTGGTTACCAGCTCCGCAGTCAACGAACAGAATCCGGAAGTGGTGGAAGCGCGGCAGCGCAAGATCCCGGTTATCCAGCGCGCCGAGATGCTGGCCGAACTCATGCGGCTTAAGTACGGGATTGCGGTAGCCGGCATGCACGGCAAGACCACCACCACATCCATGATTGCCACCGTGCTGGCTGCCGGTAACCTTGATCCGACCGTGGTGGTCGGTGGCCGGGTGGACGCTCTCGGCTCCAACGCGCGGCTGGGGAAATCGCAATACCTGGTGGCCGAGGCTGACGAGAGTGACCGCTCCTTTCTCAAGCTTTCGCCGATACTCTCCGTGGTGACCAATCTCGATCGCGAACACATGGATTGCTACCGCGATATGGAGGATGTGGAGGCGGCCTTCCTGGAATTCATGGAGCGGGTTCCGTTTTACGGCGCCTGCACCGCCTGCATCGACAACCCCCAGCTTGCCGGGCTTCTGCCGCGGGTGCAGCGCAGGCTGTTTACCTATGGCATGTCTTCGCATGCCGACTATGTCGTGCGCATGCTGCCGCCTGCAGAGGGGGTTCGATCCCGTTTTGAGGTGGCTGCCGGCGGCCTGGTGCTCGGCCCTTTTTCTCTGAACGTGCCGGGAAGGCACAACGTGCTGAATGCCACTGCCGCGGTGGCTATTGCCACCCAGCTCGAAGTGTCCTGCGAAGACATCGCTCGGGGACTGCGCGGCTTTCGCGGAGTGGATCGGCGCTTTCAGTTAAAGGGGTGCGCTCGCGGCGTGAACGTGGTCGACGATTATGGCCATCACCCCACAGAAATCCGCGCCACGCTGAGCGCGGCAAAGGAATCGGGGTACGCCCATGTGCACGTGATTTTTCAGCCCCATCGCTATACCCGCACCCGCGATCTGATGTCGGAATTCGCGACTGCTTTCGACGATGCCGACACGGTCCAGGTGCTGGACATCTATGCTGCCAGCGAAGATCCCATTGCCGGCGTAGACGCACCCACCCTGGTCCGTGCCATCGGGCGCAAGGAAGTCCAGTACGCCTCATCTTTTGAAGAAGCAGTCCATCGGGCTGTCACCCAGGCCGCAGACGGCGATGTCATCCTGACCCTGGGTGCAGGCAGCGTCTCCCACGCCGCAGCCCTGGTGCTCGAGGAGTTGCAAAAGTCGGCCGCGAAACCAACTTGAAAGCCACTAGTCTCCACCATGGAACGCTTCCGCGAGCAGGCGAATGGCCTCCGGCAGATCGCGTTCAGAGCTCGCAGTAAAGCAGATGCGGAAGCACTTTTCATCCGGCGGTCCGGCGAAGAAGGCTCTTCCCGGCGCCACGCTCGCGCCCTTCTGCTGCGCTCGCAACAGAACCGCCTCCATATCTACCGCCTGACGCCATCGGCACCAGATATAGAGTCCACCCTGGGGCACGGAAAATTCCAGCTCATCGGCGGAAAAACTCTGCCGCAGTGACTCCACGGCAATTTTCTGCAACGCCGCATGAGTCGCCCGCAGGCGGATAAGGTGCTCGTCGAAGGTACCGTTCTGCAGCAACTCGGCCAGGGCAAGTTGCTGCAGTCCTTCGGTAAACAGGTTGGCCCGCATCTTGATCAGTGACAATTGCTTGACCATATGTGGAGGAGCCGCAATCCATCCCAGCCGCAAACCGGGAGCAAGCACCTTGGAGAAGGTACTGAGATAAATAACGACCTTGTGTCTATCCATGCGATAGAGAGACGGCGGCACCGAACCCTGCAGGCGGGTTCTGGAATAAACATCATCCTCAATAATAGGAACCTGATACCGCGCGGCCAACTGCAGCAACTCGCGACGTTGTTCCTCGTCCATGGTGCGCGCGGTTGGGTTGTGGTACGTAGGCATGGTGAAGATGAACTTCGGCTGATAAGCAATCAGCAATCTTTCCAGCACTTCCATGGACCATTCCGCCGTGTCCCATTCCACCAACTGCGCCCCGGCTGCTTGTAGCGCCTGGATGGCGCCGGGAAATGTCGGCCGGTCGATGATGACACGGTCTCCCGGTTCAATCAGGCACCTCGCAAGCAGATCAATGCCTTCCTGCGCCCCGGCCACGATCAGGATGTGACTACTTTCCACTTCTTCGAGAGCGGCGATGGCGCGCCGCAAACGCGGCTGACCTTCCGTGGGAGCAATCGCCATCGCCAGCAACGCATCGTTTGCCAGAACCTTATTCAGGGCTTTGTGGAAGGGCACGAAGGGGAAACAACTCAGGGCCGGCGTGCCCGCCGAAAGCCGGTAGCGTAAATTCGGCAGCCGGCTTTGCGCCAGCATCTCCAACACCGGCTCGTCCAGCAAATGAGCCTGGCGAGATATCCTGCTGCTCCAATCAATCGGGTTTTCCACCGGTCCGGCGGGGCAGACAAAGGCCCCACGATGGGCAACGCGGCGAATGACTCCCCGCTTCTCTAACACCAGATAGGCTGCGGAAACAGTGTTGCGGCTGATCCCAAGCTGCGAAGCGAGAGTTCTCTCACTGGGCAAACGGTCGCCGGGCAGTAGTCGTCCGAGGGCAATTTGTTGTTCGATGTCCCGCGCCACCTGGACCAGCAGAAGATCGTCCTTTGCCCGCACCTGTGTGGTCGGAGTGGCCACTGTCAGAGCCCCGCGTACCAGTCGTAACCGAGTTTGGTCCAGTAATCGTCGGGTTGCTGATCGCTATAGGCGATCAGCCCGATGCGCTTGATCTGCTTATAACCGTACTTGGTGGGCGCGTGCAGACGCAGCGGCGCCCCATGATATTGCGTCAGCGGGGTGCCGCTCATCTCCGTCACCAGCAGCGTTTGGGGATGCAGGCAGACGTGCATATCGTAACCGACATAGTAGTCGCCGTTGGGCGTCTCCATGTACACGTAGCGTGGCAGGCGGCCGTCAGGCCGTTTTTCCGGCGGGTAGGCCGCAATCAGGTCGGCCATGCGCACTCCGCCCCAGTGCACGATCTGGCTCCAGCCTTCGATGCACTTGAACTGCGTCACCAGTTCGTGTTTTGGAAGCTTCAGAATATCGTCCATGGTGAGTAGCAGGCCCGGTGTACCCGGAGCCAGCGTGGACCGGCTTACTCCTGCTTCCTCGCGTCCGCGAGGCATGCGCCCAGCGCGCTCCTGAAAGACTTTTTGCCCGGCAACCATGGATGCCGGCGCCATCTTCTCCGCCGTGTCCGCGCTGGGAGCTACCTTCGTGTCGTGCCCCTGATCTTCTTTTGTTTTCGCCGTGGAGTACTGGTATTCCCAGGCCGTGACGTCGGCTACATACTGGGGAAAGCTTTTCGCGTTCGCGACGCCCGTCAACTGCAGGCGCCAGCTCTCAGGAACCAGTTCTTCCTTGAGACCGTAAACTCCGTTCACCCGAAGTTCCTCGGCCCGCTTGACGGGATACGTGGGCGCCAGCGCCCGGTCATCGAAAATTGCTCGCGACAGCCTGGCGTTGGCCTGGAAGACACGGCGCATCGGCTTCGGCTGCATACTCAGCCGCGGGCTGCGGTCGATCCACTGGTAGAGTCCCCACCCCGCGGCAGCGCCTGCGGCGGCGACGAAAAAGCTCCTGCGGGTGTGTTTGCGGCTCTCCTTCAGGACGGCTTCGTCCGCTGCCTTCTGCTCCGCAGCGTCCTTCTGGTTTTCCTCGAGATCGCTCATCCCCAGCTCTTTCTTTCCGCCTCGAGCGATGGTTCCTGGATCGGCTTCACTTCCAGGCCGCTCACCATGCTGCGGAAGTTGTTCCAGCCCGCCAGCACCACCTGGGTGACATGAACCAGGAAAAACCCGCAGAAGCCCATGGTCAGCAGGAAGTGCTCCCATCGCGCCATCTCATAGCCGCCCAATAAAGTCGTCACCCAATGCGCCTGGGTCGGTTTGTAGATCGCGAGGCCGGTGATGAGACTTCCGGCGCCCATCAAAATTACCGAGGTATACGCAATTTTTTGGGCCCCGTTGTACTTGGTCTGCGGGGGAAGGTAGTTACTCAGGTGCAGATCTTTCAAGGTCACCTGGATTGCCTGGATCAGGCTCTTCCGGTCGGGAACCACAAACCGCCATTCTCCGGAGAAAGTGGTGAACAGCACATACAGCAACCCGTTGATGGCAAAAATCCAGGCAAAGAAGAAGTGATAGCCGAGCCCCTCGGTCACATGGTAGGGCGCGTTCATCGCCTTCCAGAACCAATGGGGAAAGAAGCGCACCAGGGTGAAGGGTCCCACGCCGACCCGGTAAACCGCGTGCGGATGTTTGTAGGCATTGTCGGAATCGTTCCAATAGATCAGCAGGCCGCTCCAGATCATGGTGAACAGCACGGGAAAATTGATCCAGTGCATCCAGCGGATGGCGAGCGGATGCTTCTTGTCCAGGCGAATCTGAGGGAGAACGGGCGGCCGCGGCGGCTCGATCGGCACTACAAGTACAGGAGGCGGCGGCTCGACAGCGGCGGCAGGAGGTGCATTCTCCGGCGCGCTTGCCTCCGCCGGGCTGGCCGCACTCTCCTTCACGGCCTCTGGAGCAGGTTCGCCCTTCGCTGGAATCGGGCTGCCGTTATTTTCAAGCTCGTCCGTCATGTGTATGTCTTAAAGAGAGCATCTCGCCTTGGAAAGTCTTGCTGGAAGTCCAGTTTTTTTTGAAGGGTGCCAGATTCAGGCTGCCGAGCCGGGTGCCCGTTTAACATTGGATTGTCCCTGGCCAACGAGGTTACATGCGCACAGCTATATTTCAGGTCGACGCCTTCACCACCCGCCGATTCGCAGGGAATCCCGCCGCGGTTATGCCCCTGGAGGCTTTCCTGCCGGACGTAACGTTACAAGCGATTGCCGCCGAGAACAACCTGGCCGAGACCGCTTTTCTGCTTCGCGAAAACGGGGACTATCGACTGCGCTGGTTCACGCCGGCGACTGAGGTCCCGCTTTGCGGTCACGCCACGCTTGCCAGTGCCGCGGTGGTGATGGAGCGGCTGGAGCCAGGACGCACGTCTGTGGTGTTCCACTCTGCCAGCGGACCCCTCACGGTGCATCGGGCAGGAGCCGGTTATGTCATGGACTTTCCGGCAAGAGCTTCCGAGCGGATCACGCCGCCGCCTGGCTTGGCGGAGGCTCTGGGGGTTATGCCTATCGAAGTCTTCGGCAACGTCTTCAACTATTTGGCTGTGCTCAAGAGCGCAGAGGTTTTGCGGGAAATCAGCCCAGACATGGGTGCGATCGCTCGACTCGACCGCAGCGGTGTGATCGTGACCGCTCCTGGCGATGGGCATTTCGACTTTATCAGCCGTTACTTTGCTCCGGCAAAGGGCATTCCCGAAGATCCGGTAACCGGTGCTGCTCATTGCATGCTGACGCCGTACTGGGCCAATCGTCTGGGCAAAACAGAGTTTCGTGCTTTCCAGGCCTCGCCGCGTGGTGGGGAGGTGATTTGCCGCCTCAGGGGTGATCGCGTTGAGTTGGAGGGCTCGTGTGTCTTCTACCTCGAAGGCGAAGTGGAGCTCTGAAGAGAAAACTGCTTCCGTGGCGTTACTGAATCGTGCAGAAAAGGGTGCGTTTTATGCGTCTTATGCGTTTTAAGGGTCTGTCCCGATACGGAAGGCAATTGCCGATTGCAAAAAAGGGTGCTTAATAAGCTTAATAAGCTTAATAAGCTTAATAAGGGTCTGCCGAGCTGTGCAGTCGCCGTATAACCTTCCGTCTAATCACCTATTCCTGGCCAACTGTTCCGCACGCGGATCTTTGTAAAAGACCTAAGTCCTTTGTTTCATGAAGGTGTCCAAATTTTTTAATTAATTAATTTGGCCATCTTGCCTTCTGCAAGCGTGGCTGCTCTTCCGGGCACGAGCCAAGTTGTCGCGGGAAGAGGCCGGAATATTTCCACGCGGCCGCGTTTTCCTGGTCCTCGATAGTGAGTCTGCCGCAATGTGCAGTTGCCATATAAGCTCTCGCGTGGCGAGGTGTTTCCTAAAAAGTGCGAAAAAAGCGTAAGAAGTCTCCGGGTTGCCGTTGCATTTGTAGAAATGTGCGAACTAAGCGAACTAAGCGAACTAAGTTCGGGTCCGGACATTTCCGCCGAGACGGGACGAACTTTCGGCCTACTAGCTACGTAATGGCGAACGTCCCGTCGTCATCCGGCGTCCGAGTCATCATAGCCTGGGATGGCATCGGACTATCCGGTGGTGTGGTGTTTCCCAAGTTGTCAAAACTGCTCAATCAAGAGCACGCCTGAGCGTCCCCTGCTTGCGCGCTGATTTCTGCTCGCCGCGGTCGCGCCCTCGCGGAGCGCAGGAATGCTGCGCACAGGCGTAAATCCGTCACTTCGATGTCACTTTACGGTTGGCTACACCCAAGTCATCAGGCCGATGAGCGCTGATGCTTTCCGGTGGTGGGCGGCAGATGCACGGGCAAAGCGTACCGGTGCAAGGCCAAGCAGGGCCGTCGTGGCAAGACGGCGCTGACGTCAGGATCTTATTTTTATGCTAGTACGGTTTTTCGGAGCGTGTCGATAGGGGAAGAGGATTTCTTTGGTAACCATGGCAGCGCTGTTTCTCCCCTGTCTTGCATCTGAACTCGGCTCGATGCTCCCTTAATCCTCCGGTTGCTTTTCGTCCCCTGCAATCCGTGCCTCTGCCATGCGACCCAAGCGGCCATGCGACCTAGCCTGGTCTTCCTGCAACGCGGCAGCGGCCGAAGGCGAGGCAGGATTTCTGCGTTTGCGCGGCGCCTGACGCAAGCACCAGCGAGAGAAATAAACTACACATCGGTACGATCTCCATGAGACGGCGGTTGACTCACGACCAGGAAGTGCGCATCCCGCTCCCCGCGGTTCAAGATTTGATGAGGCTGCCCAGGTAAAACCCTAAGCCCGGAGCCCGGCGCGAGCACCGTCTCCAGTCCATTCACTTCGAGCGTCAGTTCGCCCGACAGAACGTAAAAAAACTGCTGCGCTCGACGGTGGACGTGGCGGCGCTCCGCGGTGCCGGATGGCATGCGCTCCTCGATCACAGACAATCCCTCCGACCGCACCAGGCGCCAGCCGTCGCAGACGTCGCCCCACACGTAATGCTCTGCCGAGTCGCGCGAGATGGGGCCGTTCTCCATCGTGTTTCTGGGGGATTGACTGTTCGTGACCGTTACCGGTTGCGTCCCACACAGAGACTGTTCAAAGATCAACGTAGCCTGATTCTTGTATTCGGCTACACCGGCTCTCTGAAAGCCACACTTCAGCGCTACGCGAATAGATGCCTGATGTTCTGGACGGATGATGCAGACGACTCGCTGCGAGCTCCAGTGAACTCTTGCCCACCCCAATGCACCCATTGCAGCTTCTGTCGCATACCCGCAACCGCTTTTCTCAGGAGAGAGGACCCAGCCAAGTTCCGGCGCGTCGTCAAGTGAGGGGATGATCGCCCTTTTGTAGCTTGCAAAGCCGACCTCTCCAACAAAATCACCTGTATGCTTCTCCTCGACGACCCAGTATCCATAACCTAGCAACGCCCAATGCCCGGTATACCGAAGCAAGCGTCCCCACGACTCCTCCAGTGTCTGGGGCTGCCCAATGAAGTGAGTGACCCGCGGGTCGCTCCATAGCTGGAGTGTGTGGGAAAAGTCCTCTACCGTGTGACCGCGCATGATGAGGCGGGATGTCTCAAACGACGGGATCGAAGCGTGCATAGTGCGTTGCCTCTCATCATAAGTCCTGGGAAACGATAGGGCCCTATCGTTTGTCAAAACAAAAATATTAGGCAGGGCGGTTGCCCAGCCGAAGTCGACGAGTGTGCCTCGGAGTCATCTAGGCCAGAGAGAGTCCGGGACCACAATTGGATCGGCTGGGATCACAGTGGCTACCGCAAATGGTCATTTTGTTTCTCGAACGCTCTGTATACAGGTACCGGGACCGCCTGGAAACGCAGCGAGGAAATCAGATCTACCATGTGCGGCGATCATTACAAGGTGTGGGTCCATCTTTTCCAGCTCATTCAGCTTTTGAATCTGATCGACGGCCCCAACTGGATCCACATCCTGAATGAAGAACGGTTTCCTAATCCTCTTCCTGATTTCGCTCGCCTGAAGCGCAGCATCTCCTACGTAAAACACCCGTCGTTCCGGATCGAGGCTAAGAAATACACCTATGCTGCCGGGTGTGTGGCCCGGCAATGGAACTACGACGATGGAACCGTCACCGTAAACATCAAAGCTCTTCCTGAAGATATCGTACGGTTCGCCTGAGAATTGGAGGATTCGAACTCGACCATCTTGAAGCATCGCCGCCTGTTGAGGGATTACAGCGCCAGTCTTCTGAGCGTTGTGGTCGTGCGAGAAGTTCACCTCTTCCGCGTCGAGCAATATCGGAATCCTGGGCAGATCTTCATACCCGCCGATGTGATCCAAATGGATATGCGAGGGTATAAGTAGCCTGAGCCGTTGCGGACTTTCGCCAACAGCGCGCAATGCATCAGGGAGTGGTGTTTTCGGTTTCAGTCGACCGGGTATCACAATCATGATGAGTCGCTGTAAAGAGGGAAATTGAGAAGCTTCTTCATCGAAGCGGCTCGAGTTTCCTGCATCAATCAACACGTCGCCCTTAGGGTGACGAATGAGTAAGGCAGACGCAGTCATCGAGAATCCACCAGACCCAAAGGCGTGTCCAGTTTCAACCCAGCACACCTGGATCGGTAGAAGATTTGAAAAGTTTGGGGTCGCTCTTGCTAGAGGTAGCGAAGGAGCAAGCGGCCTACGCCAACATAGCCCGATTACAAGGGTCAGAACGAGCGCGATGATTCCGATAATCAGAACGGCACACAGTGCCTGCAGTGTCCTGCGGTGTGGTTTTCTCATCTGGTCCAATTCAATGTTTGAATGCGGGCCGTCCACCCGCCTAGCTACCGCACTATCATTATTCTGAAGCTATGCTCCGGCAGCAGGGTAGAACATCGCCACCATGCAGAACACAACGGGCATACAGTACAGTCGTTCATCGAATCGACGCATGTTCATTCCTTTCCATCAGAATGGTATGCAGCTGCGTAGCGAGCAATTGCCTTAGCTGCATGTTGAAAACCGCCGGCAGCGATAGTGTGTTGCTGCATCTCGCCAAGGTATGTCTTTATCGCCTCGTCGTTAAGCAACGATGAGGCGTTATCGCGCAGGGATTCGGGAGTGACCGATTCTCGGCCCAGCACAATTCCGCATCTGAGGGCTTCGACACGACGCGCGGTCAGGTGCTGTTCTTTGATCGACGGCGAGACGACCATCGGCACACCGAAATAAAGGCTCTCCATCACGCTGTTGAGGCCGCCATGCGTGATGAAAACGTCGACCTGCTGCAGAATGCCAGTTTGGTATACATTGCGTGCTACCAGAAAGTTCGGGGGCACGGGCTGAAGCAGATCGAGGTCGATGTGCTCCCCAACCGACATGACAATCTGCCACTCATCGGGCCTGAACGCGGCGAAGCACGCTCGATAGAATTCGGGGTCGTTATTTCGTAATGTTCCGAGCGAAATGTATGCACGCTGATGCATACGGTCAGCATCCTCGAAGGGCCAGGGGGCTGGGACGCCTTCAAGGAAGGACGGGCCAACGAAAAGGAAGCGGTCGTCGAATGCCTGACTGTCGTGCTGGAATTCCCTCGGAACAAACATCACGATCAAATCTTCCACTTGAGAGACCAGGTGTTCGAGACGCAGCGGAGGCTTGCTAAATGATGACATCAGGGTTGCAAGCTCACGGTCAATTGCAGCAGCAAGCCTCACAAGTCGTTCCGAAGCGAAAGGAGCCGTGACGGACCTATGCGCACGAGGACCATGAAAGGGACGAAAACCGACTGCCGGTATTTCTAAAATCCGCCCAGCTAAACGAGGCCACAGACTCAGTGTGTTGTACACAAGACAATCGGGCTTCAATGCTCGTAGCGTTTCTACCAACTGCGGTACCACCTGTGGCGCTTGATATGCCATGGCGAATGGCATCAGAGCAATCTCCCTGTCCCCTGGAGCGGACGACTCTTCGCCTTTCTGGTCGCCAAGGCGAGTTAAAGACGGAAGGGTATGAAATACAGCTCCGACGGTCTCTACAGATTCGCGGTACGCTTCACCTACGAAGTAGTGGACCGTGGCACCGCCACCAACAAGCTCCTTCACAACGGGCAAGGTTGGATTGAGATGACCACGTGCCGGCAGATTGAAGAACGCAAACGTAGACATTCGAGAGAGTCTCCGAAAATCGCTGGCTAGGAATGCGCCTCATGGTTGCGATGACCACCTTCGCTCTGACCAACTTCAGGTTCGACCTCAGCAAGGCGATTCATGATCTTGGCCGCAATCTGTAGTACCTGTTGTTCTGTATCGCTTAAATGAGTGATTGCCTTCATCAACCATTGGTCGCGTTCGCGCATGTCACGGACAAGAATTTGTTTTCCTTCTGGCGTAATCTCCAACAAGCTTTGTCTGCGGTCCTCATCGCTCTTGATGCGGGTAATGTACCGGTCTCCCTCCATTTCATTCAGCAATCGAGTCAGCGATTGTGGCTGGAGCCTTTCTGCGGTCGCCAGCTCGCCCGCCGAACACAGCGGATGTGTGTAGAGAAAGCCAAGAGCGCTCAACTTGCTGGCCGACAGGGTGCGGTCAGAACCAGCAGCTCTAAGACAGCGGTTGAGACGAACGATGGCTCTTCGTATCTCTTCGATCGCAGCTGTGGCGAGGAAAGTCATACGCAATACGTACTAATATCGCGGAAAACAATGGAATTTGTCAATATTAACGCTTTTATGTGGTTCGCTAGTAGTACCATGGCGACGAGGGAGTGAGGAGCCAGATAATCCATCGTCACTAACCTCTTGGTTCGAGAGCTTCTAAGCGTAATGAGCGTAATGAACTAAAGGCTGAGGTGGGGCTTCCCCCCAGATGCGCTGGCATAATCGAACAAATGATCGATTGCGAGGACCCTGGTGAACCAAAAGCATGACCAGCCTGTGCAGATCTCGCGAGTCATCCTCTATGTTCGGGATATCCCAAAGGTGGCGACCTTCTATCAGAAGCATTTCGGTTTCCGGCCATTGCCAGGCACGGAACCAGGGTGGCTGGAGTTAGCCGCGCCAGGCGGCGGTAGCTCCATTGCGCTTCACCAGGCCAGCAAGGCGCAAAAACGTGGCTCCGAGATCAAGATTGTGTTCGGGGTCAGGGACGTCCGCGGCTTCAAAGCGGGTTGCGAGGCGAATGGCTTGAGGTTTGGTGTTGTCCATGATGCCGGTGGGTTTCAATTCTCGAACGCCAAGGATCCTGCAGGTAACTCCATTTCAATCTCCAGTAGAGGCATGAAGTAGCTCCGCGGTTGCGAATGGTTGTTGATTCTCGCACCGGGGTTAGACTGAACCGTACCAGTAAGGTGCGGCATGAGCGAATACAACATTCAAAAAGGTCCCGTCATATCCGTGGCCGTCCGTCCACGGAATGAAGGTGACCGGGAGAAGTTTCTACGGGCGCTGAGCGTTATCGGCCAAGAGGACCCGGCCATCCGAATCGAGACAGCGCCGGACGATGTGCCCACCATTCTGAGTGGGATGAGTGAGGAGCATCTGGAGGCAATCTGCGACCGGCTCTTGCGGGAATTTAGGCTTCAGCTCGACATTGGTGAGCCTACGGTGATTTATCTGGAGACAGTTCACCGATCGGCCGAAGCGGAAAGCAGGTACATACGGAATAGTGGGGGCGTCGGCAACTACGCGCACTGCAAGCTGCGCGTCGAGCCCAACGAGAGCGGTGAAGGCTACGAGTTCGTCAACCAAATTAAGGGGGGCGTGATTCCGAAAGAGTACATCGAGCCCATCGATCAAGCCGTGCAGGATGCGCTCGAAACGGGAGTCCTCGCGGGCTATCCCCTGGTGGACATCAAGGTGACGCTGTTCGACGGCAGCTACCACGATGTTGATTCGAACGAAATGGCCTTCAAGATTGCCGGATCGATGGCCTTCAAGGAGGCGGCCCGTAAGGCAAACCCGGTATTGTTGGAGCCGGTGATGTGGGTCGAAATCGTAGTCCCGGAGGAGTATATGGGAGCCACCATCAGCGATCTGAACTCCCGCCGCGGCCGGATCGAAGGTATGGAGCACCGTGCGGGATCGCAGGTAATCAAGGCGCTAGTGCCCCTTGCGGAAATGCTCGGAAATGAAAGGGGACGGTTCTACCATTCGGTCCAATTTGCCAGATATGAAGCGGCTCCTCGTCGCGACTGGCTCGGCGGCGATGGGGCAGGCGTTACTGCCAACAAACCTGTGGGGCCGAAGGCAGGGAGCGGCTCCGCTTCTGTCAGGTTGTATCCAAAAACCGAATGATAAGGTTTCCTAAGGAACACCCTCTTTCTTGTGGTAGGTGCGGGGCGAGAGCGGTGGAATCCCACATCTCGCGAAAAACGAGCGAGATGTGGGGCACCCGACGATGGGTGGAGGGGAGAGAGCCCAAAAGCGCGTTCTTTTCATCCTTCTCTTGCCGCCGGCAAGCGAGTTTGCTCAAAAGTAAGTTAAGGTTCGCCGCGTGGTGTCATAAGGCTCAAACGCGCCGCGGGCACTCGTAGATTGCGAAGCGATTTTCTCCGTCCAGTTCCCATGCTGGTCGTAATGATAGGTAAAACGAGCTTCGGGATTCTGAGGCGTCTGCTCTTGTTCGCCGACCTCGGTACTCAGCGTTTTCTCTCCCGCAACATCGCCCTGCTCGTTGTAAGTCGTCTCGATTCGCTCTACCTGGTTGAAGAATTGTTCAGCCCTTTCTATGACCCGTCCTTGTGCGTCGTAGGTGTACCCAATGGAAGAGAATCCTTCGTGTCCACCCATCGCTTGGGTAAGTTGCGCCCGAAAGGCGTCCGCCTGGCCCGGTTCGCTCGCAATCTTAGCCTGAACCTCGGCCGGAAAAATTTTGATCGGATCGTCAAGAATCTGCTTCTCTTCTTTAATATTTCCCTGGTTGTCGTAGACGCTAACCGCCCGGCTCACTAATTCGCCTTGTGCATTGCGAACCTCAACCTCAGTAGGCCGGTCATTCTCGTCATATTTTGTCGTGGCCGTTCCACCGCCCGCGAGGTTTGGAGGCATATCGGCCGCTACGAAGGGGGAGCCGGCAGTCCCAACGTTTGCCCGGTAGTCCTCGGCCCTTGAAGTCTGCACTTTCGTTTTATGTCCCTGTTCGTCGTAATGAAAGATGACCGGCGGAGCGCCGTTCGTCGTAATGCTGGTCAGCCTTCCCTGGTCATCGTAGGCATAGTGGGTCGCGTCGGAAGGGCCGCCTTCCTTTCCCGAGGTGGTCTTGATCAGCTTGCCGGAAGCGTTATAAGTATTGCGGACCGCCCACACCGAACCATCTGGATTGCGGTCCAGCCTGGCGAGGAGGTGCCCTTGCTCGTCGTAGTCCATCTCCGACCAGCGGGTGAAGGGAGCTGCCGGCAGACCATTGGAACCAGTCGCTGCGGGAAAAATCGTTTCTTCCACGCAGCTCTTTACCGGTCCGCGAAGTTCCGCCTTCTCCCGGTCCGAAGGAGCAGGACGCACTAAGGGTTTGCTCTGCGGACTCTGAGCCATACAAAGGGGTGCTGCCAGGGCGAACAGACCAATACAGCGTCGCAGCGTCATACGGATTCTCTTCCCGTTGAACAAGGGAAATATACCACTGCTCCGGGATTTCCTGTGGAGACCCGTTGCGTTGATGAGCTTCATGCGCCTCTCTTTGGGGAGAGCCGCACACGTGACCGTTTGCCGGCAGTGCGAAGTAGGAAATCCCGGCTCCCTGCAGAGCTCGATCGCCCTTGCGGTCAGATACCTATTGCTTTCCCATAGAAGGCGTGGGACTATTCCTATGGCGACACAATAGGAGAGCCATGGGAGACAAAGCGGACGTCTGGCAAGGCACGCTGGCACTGATGGTGCTCAAGACCCTGCAGACACTGGGACCTCTGCACGGATACGGAATCGCTCGCCGCATTGAGCAAACCAGCGGCGATCTTCTCTCCCTTAACTACGGAACCCTGTATCCCGCCCTGCTCAAGTTGGAGCAGGAAGGATCAATTGCCTCCCACTGGGGCGTCTCGGAGAACAACCGCAAGGCAAAGTTCTATCAACTTACCAGGGCAGGCCGGAAACAATTGGAGAAGGAAGCGCGCGATTGGGAGCAGACGACTGCGATCCTGGCGCGGTTTCTGGCTGGAGATATGTCATGAAGCGACTAAGAGCGTGGTTATCGCGGATTGCCGGCCTGGCACAGCGGGAGCAGCGGGAGCGCGCACTAGCGGCGGAGATAGACAGCCACATCGCGATGCATGTCGAGGATAAGATGCGTGCCGGCTTGACGGCAGAGCAGGCACGGCGCGATGCGATTCTGCAACTCGGCGGCCTGGAGTCAACCAAGCAGGCCTATCGCGATCGCAGTACCATCCCCTTGCTCGAAGCACTGTTTCGCGATGTTCGCTTCGCCCTGCGGCAGCTGAGAAAAAATAGCGGGTTCGCCTTCACCGCCATTCTCATGCTGGCCCTGGGTATCTGCGCCAACGTGGCCATCTTCAGCTTTGTCGATGCGGTGCTGATGAAGCCGCTGCCGTATCGAAGCCCGGCGCGCCTGGTAAGTCTCTATGAGAGCAATGCCCTGGGCTCGCAATACCATCTTTCCTATCCTGACTACCTGGACTGGAAGAATCTCAACCGCGTCTTCCAATCGCTCGATGTCTATGAGGCGGACGGTTTCATATTGAGCACGCCCGCCGGTGCCGAGAGAGCGGAAGGCACCCGGGTGAGCGACGGCTTCTTTCGTACGCTTGGGGTTAGTCCGGTCTTGGGGCGAGATTTCCGGCCAGGTGAGGACCTCGCTTCTGCGCCTGACACCGTGCTGCTGAGCTACGCTGCCTGGCAGCGCCGCTACGGTGGACGAGCAGATGTATTAGGTAAGACGGTTACCCTGGACGGAGTTTCCAACACCATCATCGGCGTGCTGCCCAGGGACTTCCATTTCTCACCTGCCGAACCTGCCGACTTCTGGGCGACGCTTCATGCCACGGGGAATTCACTTAGCTGCCGGGGTTGCCACAATCTTTTCGGAATCGCCCGGCTACGCGATGGCGTTTCCGTCTCCACCAGCGTGGCTGCCATGAAGTCGATTGCTGCGGCGTTGGAAAGCAAGTATCCAGATTCGAATCGCAGCCGCAGTTCCACCGTGCTCCCGCTCCCGCAAGTCATAGTCGGCGACATCCGCCCCATTCTTCTGGTACTCCTCGGTGGAGCGGCGTTGCTGTTGGTCATCGTGTGTGTGAATATATGCAGCCTGCTGCTGGTCCGCTCCGAAAACCGGAAACGGGAAACCGCCATCCGCAGCGCGCTCGGCGCCTCTTCCGCACGTCTGATCCTTCAGTCGGTGACCGAGGGCATGTTACTGTCGTTTGCCGGCAGCACCCTCGGCGTGGCAGCTGCCTATGAGGCTATGCGGCTCGTAATCCGCCTTGTCCCCCCGGACATGATGGCCAGCATGACCTACCTGCAGGAAGTCGGATTCAACCTCCACGTCAGCCTCTTCGCCGTTGCGTTGTCGCTTTTCGCGGGCTTGCTTTTCTCCCTTGCCCCCATCCTGCGCCTGCCTCGTTTGCGTATTTTAGAAGGCCTGGCAGAAGGCGGGCGGGGCTCAGCGGGAACCGTTTGGCGTCGCTTCGGAAAACATCTGGTTGTCATCGAGCTGGCTCTTGCGCTGGTGCTGCTGGTGAGCGCCGGCCTGCTCGGCAAAAGCTTATATCGCCTGCTTCATGTTGAGATCGGATTAGAGCCAGGCCATCTCGCCATGCTGCAGATCGGCGCTCATAGTGACCGGTATGCGAAACCAGAATCGTTGGCATTGCTCGAACAGCAAATCATCGATCGACTTGCGAGATTGCCTGGAGTCAAATCGGCCGCCGTCTCCGACGGGCTCCCGCTCGGGGACGGGGACGGCATAAAACAGTTCCAGGTGGCCGGCAAGCCCATTCTCAGAGAACAAAACGAGGCCAATGACCGGTCTGTGAGCCCCAGCTACTTTGCGACTCTGCGGGCACGGCTTCTGCGTGGGCGCCAGTTTGCTGAGAGTGAGGACATGTCGAAGCCACTAGTCGCGATCATCAACCGCACCCTTGAGAAACAGTATTTCCCAGCGGAAGATCCGATCGGCAAGCAGATTCTGATGGACGGCCCTCCGGCGCTCACCATCATCGGCGTCGTCGATGACCTGCAGGAGGGCCCGCTGGATATGAAGGTCCGGCCCGCCATCTACCTTCCCTTCAGTCAGGCCACCAACAATGACTTCGCCGTGGTCGTACGCACCTCGGTTGCAGAGCAGTCCCTTTTATCCGACATGGTGCAAACGATTCATCAAATTGATCCCGGGATTGTTACCTTTGGTGGGGACACCATGAACGAGCGAATCAATGACTCGCCTTCTGCGTTTCTACACCGTTGCTCGGCCTGGTTGGTCGGAGCGTTTGCCGGATTGGCCTTGTTGCTTGGAGTGGTAGGGCTTTACGGAGTGATTGCTTATTCGGTAAGCCAGAGGACCCGGGAGATCGGAGTACGCATGGCGCTCGGAGCGCAGCGCCGTGAGGTGTATCGATTGATTCTGCAGGAGGCCGGCGGTCTGGTCGCCTTGGGAATCACGGCAGGTCTGCTATGTTCGGTAGCAGCCACCTCACTCCTGGGTAAGCTGCTCTTCGGAGTACGCTCCTGGGATCCGCAGACGTTAGGGCTGGTGGTCGCGGTGCTTACTACGGCCGCATTGCTGGCTAGCTACATCCCAGCGCGTCGAGCAGCGTCGGTTAACCCGGTGGAGGCGCTGCGCGCAGAGTGAAGGGGTGCGTGTAGCAAACCAGGAGTGCGGATTGTGCTTAGCCGTTGTTTGTCTCTTCCTTATTTTCCAGATGCTCAGCGATGGCGCCGGCACCTTCAAAACCTGCGACGGCAGCGGCACCTTCGGTCAAAATCGATGCGTTCGGATCCAACTTCTTAGCACCCTCTACGGCAACCACAGCTCCGGCGATCTTCTCTGCATCTTCCAAAAATCCCATGACGCTTCTCCTTATCAATTCGATGAATGTGCTTTACAGGTTGCGGGAAATTGTTTTCTTCGAAGGCTACGTCTTCAACTTGCACGTAAACGATACCATATGCTGGGCTTTCGTTAGGATAGTGTGTCCTCATCCATACAGGCGACTGCGGCTCGTGTGATTTCCGGATAAACCTGACTCGAACTGCCAAACTATTAATTTCATAGTTGACAAGCGGTGCTGCTCGCCGTATAAATTCCTCGAACTATTAATTTCTTAATTGTTGAGGCGGGGAGGAAGTGTTGGCAAGGAAAAAGTCACCCAACCTGACGGACGGAGAGTTGCCGCTCATGGAAGTGCTTTGGAAGAAGGGACACGCAACCGTGGGCGATGTAGTGGCGTCATTACCGGCCGATCCGCCGCTTGCGTACAGCACGGTGCTGACAACCCTGCGTATTCTGGAAGCCAAGGGCTACCTGCGGCACACGAAGAAGGGGCGAGCCTTCGTCTATGAACCCGTAATCGTTCAAGAAGAAGCCAGCCGCAACGCACTCGGTTACCTGGTGAACCGCTTCTTTGGCGGCTCGCGCGAACTGCTGGTGATGAATTTGCTGAAAGAGGAAACGATCGGCCGGGCAGAATTGCGTCGAATCAAAAAGATGATCGCGGAGAGCGAGTAAGGAGAGCAGAAATGACGCACGTCAACTTTGCGATGACAACTCTTCTCAACGGAATCTGGCAGGGGACGTTCCTGGCGGCGGCGATGTGGCTGCTTCTGAAACTGCTTCCTCGACTGAACCCGACAACTCGCTTTACGGTTCTGTGGGTAACCTTACTCGCTGTCGTAGCGTTGCCCTTCGGACCGCTGACGTCCAGAGTGTTCATTCCACGTGCGCAGACGGATTCGCCGGCGATTGCAGCGAGCAACAAGCAAGCCCACGACCAGGACTCTTGCACCCGTTAAGATTCAGGAGCCCAAATTTAGCTTACCGAATACGGCGGCGAGCCCTGAGTCAAATCTTGTATCAATCCCGAAATCAAAGCCCGATCCGGTATCTGAGCAAGCGTCTGAATCTGTACCAGCGCGGAATACTGCCTCCCGAAGTGCATCGGCTGTGATGGCGGCCGTTGAGCACCCTCTGATTCGCATTCGCTCAGGAAGGATTCTGGGCGCGCTCGAGATCATGTGGGCGTTCCTGTCTTTAGTGATGCTGGTGCGCCTCGGATCCGGCTACCGGGAGTTGCGGGGATTGAAAGCAGACGCCGTACCGGTTCCGGCAGAATGGCAGCTGCGGCTGAGAAGTCTGAGCCGAATCAATGGTGTCCGCCGGCAAACGCAATTGCTCGTTTCGAGCCACATAGCAGCTCCAATGTCGCTCGGATTTCTCAATCCGGCAATTCTGATCCCGCGAGCACTTCTCGACACGCTTTCGGATTCGGAACTCGAACACGTCGTGCTGCACGAACTAGCCCACCTGCGGCGCCGGGATGATTGGACCGGCCTCGCACACAAATTGATGGAAGCAATACTACCGATCCAGCCGGCGGTTTACTGGATCGGTCACCGCATGTCGATCGAGCGCGAGATGGCATGTGATGACTGGGTCATCGCAACCACCGGAACCGCGAAGCCGTATGCGGCCTCACTCACAAAAGTGGCAGAACTTACCCAATGGGAGCGCGCGGGCACTCTGGCAGCAGGCGCGACAGGAAACCGTTCGCAACTTTTCAGCCGCATCCATCACATGCTGGACAGAACTCAGAACGCAGCTCCGAAGCTTGCGCTCGGTCCGCTGGGGGCGGCGATTGCCGCACTAGGGACATTGATCTATGTGGGCGCGCGGGCGCCACAAATGATCGTCTTCGCGCAGAATACGGCCGACGAAAATAGCCGGCAGGAGCTGATCCCACCAAGCCCGCCGCACCCACTGCAAGCACCCCGAGTGCCAATCGCAGCACCAGTTCATGTTGCACGATCGGCGTCACCGGCGCCGCAAACGCCGATCGCGGCGCTTACTCCTATGGCGCCAGCGCAGTCACCTACCTCACCGCTGGCGCCACCCGCCCCCCTGGCGCCCAGCGCGCCACTCGCTCCTAAGGCGCCGCTCGCACCGATGGCGCCCGTGGGCGCGCAGCAGAGCGGCGAGACTCACATGGAGATAACAATCCGCAACGGATGGACGTCACTCGGCCTGAAGGTTGACGGCGCCATCGAATTCACCGATGACGATCGTGACGTCAAGTCACTTTCTCCTGGCGGCCATTTCCGGATGGAGGAAGGGACCTGGCTTTCCGGGCGCGCATATGACGTGAAGGCAGATTCGTCAGGTAACCTCACCAAAACCTACTCGGTGGGTTGGTCCACGAAACCGCTGGACTCCGAGGGGCAGGCATGGCTGGGGCGCCTGCTGCCGCAGATGATTCGAGATAGTGGGATTGGAGCGGGACCCCGTGTCGCGCGAATACTCCGGCAAGGCGGTCCGCAGGCCGTAATTACTGAGATTGGATTGATTCACAGCGATGGTTCGAAACGTATTTATCTGGAACAGCTCTTTTCGCAAGCGACGCTCAACACGGAGCAGTTGAAGGACGCCGCAAGACTGATCCGGCGGATCTCATCGGATGGCGACAAAGCGCAGGTGCTCGTTACCGTGGACGGAAAGTATTTCACTGGCGAACTGCGCCCGTATCTTTTCGAGGCAGTCGAGAGCATTAGTTCGGATGGCGACAAACGCAGGGTGCTTTCTGACATCGTGAAGAAGGACGCGGGAAGCGCTGACACACTTGTTAGCGCGGCCAGGGCAGCAAAGCATATTTCCTCCGACGGCGACAAGGCGGAAGTGCTGATCGAGATGGCAGACTCCTATCGTGCAAACGATGGTCTTGATATGGCGTATTTCGAAGCGGTGAAGTCGATTTCGTCGGATGGGGACCACGCGCGCGTTCTCTCGACGATACTGGCGGCACATGGCTACGATCGCGACGTACTCATTCGGGCGCTGCGGTCGGCCGAAAAAATTTCCTCCGACGGTGACAAAGCCCGTGTGCTCAAAGAGGCGGTTTCCCGGTATAGCGATGACGAGCTCGTCCGCAAGGCGTTCTTCGATGCGGCGAATTCAATTTCGAGCGATGGCGACCACCAGCAGGTGCTTGTGGCACTCGTCCACCGGGAAGGAAATGCTGCAACTACACTCGGCGGAATTGCGAAGTCAGCGCAGCGGATTTCGTCTGACGGAGATAAAGCTCGCGTCCTTGTGGAACTCTCTGGGGCGAATGTCGAGCCGGTCCGCGACGATTTCTTTGCCGCTGCGGACACCATCAGTTCGGATGGCGATCACAGCCACGTTCTGATGGCTCTGCTCGATCAACCCGGGACCTCGTCCGCGATGGCGATCGCAGCGATTCAGTCGGCAACCCGGATATCTTCAGATGGAGATATGAGTCGGGTGTTACTGGATGCCGCTGACCGGTATTCCAAGGACCCGGTCGTAGACGCAGCGCTGCGCAAGGCTGTCGAAAGCTTGCACTCGGATGGCCTATATCGATCAGTCATGTCCGAGATTACGCGGCATGGTGGAAGCAGTTAACTACGTCAATTCCCAGGGCTCAAGACGCATCACTGCGTACGTCGGAACATGCCGAGAAGATGGTTCTGGCCCGGGACCGAGAAGCTATGCGCTCAACCCTGTTGGGGTCATCGACGACGAACGGCTGGGAACTCTGCGACTAGATTAGTCCTCATAAATCGGCCAGTGTTGAGCGGTTCAGATCGATCCATATCTGGCACTTGGACGAATAACCGGCTTCCGTCCAATGGATAAGTTCCGAATACTGACCAACCGGTCCCGATAAACCGGGGAGTTCCTCTCGATTGTTTGTCCCAGAATTACCGAGATGGACCTCACAGTCGTAATTGTCCGAGCCCAAGTACAGCTGATGCATTCAGAACGCTAGGCCAAAAGGTCGATCAACGCGGGCACCTCCACTTCACGATGAGTTCAAGTTACCTATCGGGATCGAGGAGCGTATACCCTCCCCCTCGTCGAGTGACTAGCCTGCGCGGGTCAGAAGGATCAACCTCTATCCTTTCTCGCAGCCGGCGGATATACACATCGATAATGCGTGGCTCCTCGATTGGCTTACTCGATGGCCATATATCTGCGAGTAGCCGATCTCGGCTTAATGTACGACCTGCATGAAGCATGAAATGGACGAGAACGTTGTATTCGGTTGCGGTAAGGTGAACCTGCCCATTCTGAGTTGTGACAGTTCTCGCATCTAAATCCGCAATGAGGTCCCCCACTTGCAAGGTTCGATGCCGGTTTGACTCGCCGGGCAAAGACCGTAAGACGGCTCGGATGCGAAGGATTAGTTCGCGAGGGCTAAAAGGTTTGGTGACGTAGTCGTCCGCGCCAAGTTCAAGGGCTCGCACCTTGTCCAGTTCGGAGCCACGAGCAGAAAGTATGATCTTCCGTATCTCGCGTGTCCGTTGCTGCGACTCAAGGCAACGCAAGATCTCCATTCCGTCTTGACCGGGCAGCATGAGGTCCAAAAGGATCAATGCTGGTAACTGCTCGTGTGCGGCCTCGACAACGGCTTCTCCGTCCAGGAAGACGCGGGGCGCAAATCCTGCACCTTTCACCGTGTGCGCGATCAGCGACGCTATGTCCCTGTCATCTTCAACGACAAAGATGAGGGGGGTTGAAGGCCGATCATCGTAGATGCGGTTGCTTTTCATGTGGTACTCCAAACCCATACCCTATTTACGTAGTCGGCAGCCAAATAGAAAAGGTCGACCCGTGTGGCAATCGAGGCGTGAGACTGATCGACCCGCCATGAGCTTCGACAGCCCATTTGGCAATTGCCAATCCGAGTCCTGCTCCTCCGGCGTCGCGTGTACGCCCTTCGTCAACCCGATAGAAGCGGTCGAAGACACGTTCCGCCTTATCTTCCGGGATTCCGGGCCCCTCATCCTCAATCACGACTCCGACAAAACTGGCCCTATCAGGAGCGACGCCATCCCTCACACTCACCCGAATGGTGCAGCCGGCGGGGGAATATTTAACGGCATTGTCGAGCAGATTAATAATTGCCATTCGAAGAAAGCTGCGGTCCGCTGAAACACTGAGCTGACTGTTGCCTCCAACCAGAATTGCCTGTTTCTTGTCCTCGGCCAGAACGCCTACAACGGCGACCGATTCCTGAACCAGGTCATTGAGCTTAAAGGTCGTCCGGTGCAACTCAACTGCGCCGGAATCGGCATGGGCTATGGTCAGCAGAGTGTCGATCATTGCGGTAAGCCTGGCTACTTCTTCCAGCATGCTCCCGATGATGTCCCGGTATTTCTCCGGGCTATGCTCGTCCTGTAAGGCGACCTCGCCTACGCTGCGGATGGCAGCCAGTGGCGTGCGCAGCTCATGCGACACATCGGAAGTGAAATGCTGTAGCTTTTCAAAGGATTCACCCAGCCGCGAGAGCAATCCGTTCAGCACGCGAGACATGTGCCCAAACTCGTCGTCCGGATTGTCCACGGGAATCCGCTCATTCAGTCGTTGAGCAGTAATCTGCTCGGTTTTTCGTGCCATTTCTTCAAGCGGGTTCAGCGCCTTGCCTGCAACACGGTAGCCGGCAAATCCAGCTACGATCAATGCCGCAGGCAGGGCAAGGAGCAGCAGTCCAATGAACTCGACCAAGCGTTCCGTGAGTGGCTCAGTGCTATAGGCAAGCCGGATAATAAGAGGCTCGTCCTGGAGGATGTGGAGATGGCTAATCGCGAGCACCCGAGTCCCATCCTGGAGATGCATCCTTGTCGACTTATAACCGACCTCTCCTTCGCCGGGAGCTGGCGCTCCTCCAAGATCCATCCCGTGCAAGCGATCATTCCGGAAGAGTACTTGACCGCCCGGGCTCAATACTTCCATGTAACGATCGAGCAGAAGGTGCGACTGAGGATGGCTGTGATAAGCCTCGTTCAGTAAGAGACGCCCGTCTGGGGTTAGGTAAAGCAGGCCTTCCACGGTTTCAAGGTCCTGGATCTCGGCATGGTGAAGCTGATCGCTGAGTTGCCAATACTGCAGGATGCAAGCTCCGCAGATGTAGATTCCAAGCACAGCTCCGAAAATACCCACATACCAGAGGGTGAGCCGGTCGCGGATGTACCTGGGACGGAACCGCACTACGTATCCTCGGCCTTACGAAGAACGAACCCCAGGCCACGAACAGTATGGAGCAGCTTTACCGGGAATGGGTCGTCGAGCTTCTTCCGTATACGGGCGATATGGACATCGATTACGTTGTCGAGCGAAGTGTAGCGGACCGTGGTTTTCCAAACGTCGCGCGCTACCATCTCACGCGAAACCACGGACCCGCTGTTGAGCAGCAGATATTCGAGGAGATCGAATTCGCGCCCGGTGAGATCCAGTGTCACGTTCCCGCGCATGGCCACGCGCCCGCTTATATCCATCTTGAGGTCTGCAAGCTGAAGCACAGAAGATGATTCAGGATGGGCCCGCCGATGCAATGCTCGAACACGCGCCAGAAGTTCCGGAAAAGCGAATGGCTTCACAAGGTAATCGTCCGCGCCGGCATCGAGACCGCGCACCCGGTCATCCACAGAACCTCGTGAGGTAAGAATCAGTACCGGAGTCCGGAAACCGCCTCGCCGCATCTCGCGCAGAGTTTCAAGACCGCCCTGGCGCGGCAACATGACATCCAGTAGGACCAGGTCAAACGCCGAATTTCGCAGTTGCCTGATGCCCGTCTCTCCGGAATCCGCCACAGCCACCTCGTATCCATTGCCTTCCAATCCTTCGGCGATTGCCCCAGCCAGCTTGCGTTCGTCTTCTATGACGAGGATTCGCAAGGCATTCTCGGATCGGTCGTTGTTCCCCGTACTCATGCTTCAAACTCTATCCCAGGACATCTGATGCGGGCAGAGCAAAGCTAACACTTCAGGCAAACTTCAGAATTCCTTAAGGGTACTCCGTGATGTGATCGGGGAGTTGGGCGTCAGCCCGCGCTGAGGAGTTTCGGAGATGCAGAAAATGCTTGGCCTTAAAGGTGGGAATGCTTGCTTTTGGAGTGGCGAATCTTGCTTTTTGCGCAAATACGGCGTCGGTGGCCGCGCAGCCCCAGTCCTTGCCCGCAGCCACAGCCGTTCCGGTCCGCTTTGTGCATTCCGTGGACGCAAAGAAAGCGAAGGTCGGGGACACGGTGACGGCGAAGACGATGCAGGTCATCCTGCTTCCGGGAGGCGCCACCATCGACAAAGGGACGGTGGTTGTGGGCCATGTCGTCGCTGTTGAGCCATTTCATTTCGATCCGACTCCCTATGCACACCAATCGCCTTCGCTGATCTCAATTCATTTCGACAAGCTCCAAAAGAGCGATTCCGTCATTCCGGTCAATCTGTCGGTGCGCGCGATCGCGGACACGAACGACTCAACACAGGCTTCCTATCCGCACAGCAACGTGGATGGGGATCCCTTAGGGATGATGACCCTCATCGGGGGAACAACCTACTCGCCATTGGAAAAGATGATCCAGTCCGGCGACGGCGATGCAATTGGATACAACCGCAAGGGCGGAGTTTTTGCAAGGCTGATCGCGTCGGGGTCTTCCGGTCGAGGGACATCGATCCATTGCGAAGGAACAGATACCGAACAATCGGTGGCAATCTTCTCGCCTGATGCATGCGGGGTGTACGGCTTTGCCGGTGACTACATTCTAGAAAACGGCCAGGACGGCAGCGGTACGTTTACGCTCGCGGTGCGGGGACGCTCGGAGAAGCTCTACGCAGGAAGCACAGCTCTTCTCCAGGTAAATCAAGCGAGGTAAACCGCCTCGCCGTCGAGGGCCCCTCTAAGGACTGCCGAATGCTCACACCAGGACCAGCCCAGAGGGTCGTCATTCACTTGAACGAAGACGCCGCTTCCGAGGGGGACTATCTTCACCTGGAGATTGTCTCCTTCCTATTTTCCAATGGGATCTCTGGAGCAACCGTGCTACGCGGATACGCGGGGTTTGGAGCGCATCATCGCCTCCATACCCAGGGCGCCCCCGGCAGCAGTGGTGAGCACCTCCCGATACGCGTCGAATTCCTTGAATCGGTACAGACAGTGGAAAAACTGATGCCCAAACTCATCGAGTTGGTGACGGACGGAGTGATTGAAGTCCAGGCAACCAGCATCGTCCACATTGCGCACCTGAACCGAACCGGAGAGCGGGAGGACAAAAGCGGATGAGGCCGTTTTTGTCCCGAATGTTGTTTTTCTGTCTAGTCCTAAGCGAGATTCAAGTTGTGGCGAGCGCACAAACCAGCGCAACGCCTGCGGCGCCAACTCCGCGTTCCGCAGTGCCGGTCCCGACGAGAAAATCTCCCGCCGAACGACGCCAATCCCGCCGCAAAGAGTCAACCAATCGCTCTGACGTTGGCGGAGGCCGAGGCACGGGCACTCAAGAATCAACCGCGCCTGCTTGCCGCGCAGTTTCGCGCCCAGGCTGCAGACAAGAGAATTACCGAATCCAGATCAGCCTACTTTCCGCAGGCATTTGCCAATCTCACTGCCGTAGAGGCCAACGGCGATAGCGCAGTTGCCGCGGGCGCGATCACTACATCCAGTATCTCCACTCGTGCGGCGGGCGGAGCGTCTCTGGTCCAAATGATCACGGATTTCGGACATACCTCGAATCGGGTGCAGTCCGCGCGCTTTGAAGCGAAGGCCGCAGATCAGGACCAGGAGAGCACCCGGCAGATAACCCTGATGCAGGTCCAGGAAGCTTATTTCGCGGCGCAGGCCGCAGAGAGTGTCCGAAGGACTGCACAGGCTGTTCTGGACTTCAGACGCGTTACCCTGCGACAACTCTCGGCGCTCGCGCAAAGCCAGTTGCGATCCACGCTGGATGTGCAGTTTGCGCAAGTGATGGTTTCCGAAGCGGAGCTGGCTCAAGTCCGAGCGGAGACCAATGTTCAAAAAGCCCAGGCGCAGTTGGCCGGCGCCATGGGAGAGGAAGCTGAGGGCAATTACACGCTCACCGATGAGCCATTGCCGGCCGCTCCCGATCCCGATGCAGCCGGCTACATCGCCGAGGCAATTGCCAACAGGCCCGATCTGAAGGCACTGAAGCTGCACAGCGAATCGGCCATCCATGAAGCGCGCGCAGAGCACGATCTCAACTTTCCCACGGTGAATGCGTTGGGCACGGGGGGAGAGGTTCCCATTCACGATTCGACTATCCGTCACGACTACGGTGCGGTGGGCGTGAACATCAATGTTCCGATTTTCAATGGCGGTCTCTATTCAGCGCGTACCGCCGAAGCCAGGCTGGAAGCGAAAGCCGCCGATCAGGATGCCTCGCGCCGCGAGGTCGATATAGTCCGCGACGTTCGCATGACCTGGGCCGACGCACGAGATGCATATCTTCAGATTGGTGTGACGCAACGGCTGGTGGACGAGACCAATGTTGCCATGCGCCTGGCGCAGGCCAGGTACGATGCCGGCCTGGGCAGCATCGTCGAGCTGAACCAGGCCGAGTTGAATCAGACTTCGGCCCTCATCACCGCCGCAAGCGCCAGATTCGATTACCAGCGCGCCATGGCGGCGTTCGAATTCGCGATGGGCAACCTGCATTGAGGGGGACGGCGTGGCAACAGTTATAAGAAAAGAGCTGTGGATGGCTGTACACTGCTGACCGCGATAGCGTGCACAGGCTGCACAACCAGCACAAGCGCGGCCCCGCAGGAGATCCCCGTGGTTCCAGTCGGCCATGCAGTACGCATGGATATGCGCAACGATGTCACCTTGACTGCGGAACTGGAGCCCTATTACGAAGTCGATGTCATGGCCAAGGAAGCCGGGTACATACGGCACATGCTGGTAGATATTGGCGATCACGTGAAGGCAGGCCAGCTCATCTGCGTGCTTGAAATTCCCGAATTGCAGGATGATTTACAGCGCGCAAAAGCCGACGTTCAGACGGCGAGTGCAGAGCAATCGGGAGCGGAGCAGGACCGGAAACGCGCCGTAGCGGCGGAGGCCATTGCACATCTTTCCTATACACGTATTCTCGATGTCTCGAAGAAGGAGCCTGGCCTTGTTCCCCTGCAGGAGGTTGACGTAGCCCATTCTCGCGACCTTGAGGCGGAAGCACAGGTGGCATCTGCGGAGCAGAATATTCAGGCATCCATCAGCCGCTTGCAAGCGGCCAAGTCTGCGCTCGATCACGAAACTGCACTTTTCGCATACACCCGGATCGTTTCTCCCCTGAATGGAGTGATCACCCAACGTTATGCCAGCGATGGCGCCATGATCCAGGCGGGAACTTCCTCCAATACCCAAGCCATGCCAGTTGTCCACGTCGCCCAGGATGATGTGCTCCGGCTCATGTTGCCGGTTCCGGAAGCTTATGTAGGAACCATCCACGATGGAGAGCCGGTGACCGTTTCCGTGCCGGCGCTGAATAGATCGTTAACGGGAAAACTAACCCGGTTTTCGGATCGTGTTCAGGCTTCCACCCGCACGATGACGGCCGAGGTGGATATCAAGAACACAAGTCGCGATCTCATTCCAGGCATGTATGCGCAGGTGCAGTTGACTCTTGCCGACTTTCCGAACGCCGTCGCAGTTCCCGTCGGAGCTATCGACGGAGAGGGGACGCGCGGGTAAGGTCTACGTCGTCGACGCTGCCGGGATAGTCCATCTTCGCACCGTCCATATCGGCATCCAGTCTCCGCAATTTGTCCAGACGCTGTCTGGCCTTGAGCCCGGCGACGCAGTCATCCTGGGGAGCCATTCGGGGCTGCAGGAGGGTGAGCGGGTACAGCCCCACGTCGAATGAAAACCGGAATGAAAATCGGCAAATGAGGATCGGCCGATAAGGCCCCGCTGAGGAATCAACTATGTCTGGCTTTGCAATTCGCACGCCTTATCTCATCATCGTTGCCTGCCTGATCATTCTGGTCCTGGGCGTGAGCAGTGTCGCGCGAATGCCGGTCGATATGTTTCCGTCGATGAATGTTCCGGTCGTTATCGTCGCGACCTTCTACTCGGGGATGCCACCGGAGCAGGTTGAAGGCAACATCACTTATCATCTTGAGCGCTTTTTTACTCTCGCCAGCGGCATCGATCACATCGAGTCGCGGTCGCTCAGTGGCGTCAGCATCATTCGCGTCTATTTTCAGCCCGATACAAACGCCGACACCGATGCGGCCACCATCGCCAATCTGGCTGTGTCTGACATGAAGGACCTGCCGCCAGGTACGTTGCCCCCGGTTGTGCTCAAGTCGGACGCTTCGAGCCTGCCGGTCTGCCTGGTCACGATGAACGGCGGCGGAATGAGTGATGGCGCTCTCAAGGATATCGCGCAGAACTTTGTGCGCAATCAACTTGCCAGTGTGCCTGGCGCATCGATTCCTCAGCCCTTTGGCGGCCCATGGCGTCAGATCCAGTTCTACGTCGATCCCTATAAGCTCGAAGCGCGGCAGTTGAGCCCGATGGACGTGGTTCGCGCGCTGAATCAATCGAACCTGGTTCTGCCTGCCGGTGACGTGCAAATCGGCAACCTCGATTACGACATCTACTCAAATGCCCAGTTCAATCTCAAGAACGCGGCGCAGTATCCGATCAAGATGAATGGGGAAAACCCCGTTCTCATGTCCGACGTCGGTGAGCTCAAGGATGCTCACGCCCTGCAATACAACGTTGTCCACGTTGACGGACAGCGCTCCGTCTATCTGCCGGTGCTGAAACAGGGCGGGAACTCGAACACCATCTCCGTAGTCAATGGCGTCCGCGCGATCCTTCAGCATCTGGTGGATGTGCCTTCAGCGATGCGTACGACCGTCGTCTTCGATCAGTCACGATTCGTTAAAACGGCCATTGAGACACTGCTCCATGAAGGCGGCATCGGCCTATTTCTTACGTGTTTGATGATCCTGATCTTCCTCGGCAGCCTGCGCGCCACCGTCGCCGTCTTCTTCTCCATCCCGCTCTCGGTTCTCGCAACCTTCATCGTTCTGCAGATGAGCGGATCGTCGATCAACAGCATGGTGCTTGGCGGCCTGGCTCTGGCCCTCTCCCGCCTCATCGACAACTCAGTCGTGGTTCTTGAAAACATCTATCGCCATCTCGAGATGGGAGAGTCGCAGCGGGTCGCTGCCGAGAACGGAGGCCGGGAAGTTGCTTTGCCTGTGCTCGCCTCCACGCTCACGACCGCAGTTGTGTTCTTTCCGGTGACTTTGCTTGAGGGAGTGAGCAAGTTCCTGTTCACGGCGATGGCTCTGTCCGTTGTCATCTCGCTGGCTGCTTCCTACGTCGTAGCCATGACCGTGGTGCCGTTGTTCTGCTCCAAATATCTGAAACTCAACAACCCGGAGCACTTGTCTGAAACCGACTCCGGAGAGGCTCGGACTCTGAGCGGGCAGCCCGGGTGGGGCACCCGGTTCAACACGGCATTCAATGCCCGCTTTGAACAAATGCTTGCCCGCTACGAGGTGCTGGTCAAGCGTGTATTGCTGCGGCCTGTCAGCGTGCTGGCGATTTTTGGGATCGTCTTCGCAGTCAGCCTGTCACTTTATGCCTTTCTCGGCTTCTCCTACTTTCCGCAGACGGATGCCGGCCAATTCGTCATCAATATCAAAGCCCCTTCCGGCACCAGGCTTAATGTAACGGAAAAGGAGTTTGCGAAAGCCGAGCAACTTATCAGAAACGCGATTGCTCCCCAAGACCTTGGCATCATCGTGGACAACATCGGCGTCGACAATGGCTTCTCCGCCATCTACACGCCCAATGCCGCCATGCACACAGGCTTCATCCAGGTGGGCCTGACGCCCGGCCATCGAGTCGGCAGCTATGATTACATTCGCAAGATCAAGCGCCTGCTCGCCGAGCAGATGCCGGAACTGTCTCCATACTTCTCAACCGGAAGCCTGGTGGACGCCGTGGTCAACATGGGCGCGCCCGCGCCTATCGATATCCAGATCTCGGGCGCTAATTTCACTGCGGACAATGAAGTCGCCCAGCATATCGCGAGCGAACTTCGCAGGTCGCCGAAAATCGCCGATGTATTCATTCCCCAGGATCTCGATTACCCCTCTCTTCGCGTCGATGTGGACAGGCTCCACGCCGCCAAACTCGGCCTGAGTGAGAAGGAGGTTCTCGACAACGTCATCACATCGCTCACCTCCAATCAGATGATCGCTCCCAACCTATGGATCGATAACAAAAACGGGAACAATTATTTCCTCACTGTTCAATACCCCGAAGCGCAGATTCATACAGTCCAGGATCTCGAATCCATTCCGCTGCATGCCGATGGCGTAAGCCAGCCAACGCGCCTTGGAATGGTAGCGAATATCGAACCGATCCTGGCTCCCACGGAAGTCGACCACTACCAGATTCGCCGCAAGCTTGATATTTATGTGCGGCCCGCTACGGAAGACCTGGGAGGCGCCGACGACCACGTGCAGCAGATTCTCAAGTCATTGCGTGTTCCCGCGAACGTGACAGTCACCGTGCACGGAAGCGCGGAAGCCATGCACGCCTCGTTCCGCAGTTTCAGCATCGGGCTTATTCTTTCCGTCATTCTTCTTTATCTGATTCTTGTGGCACAGTTCCGGTCGTTTATCGATCCGCTGATCATTCTGCTGGCTTTGCCGCCCGGCATCATCGGTGTCCTTGTGACTCTGTTGCTCACGGGGACGACGATGAATGTCATGTCGCTGATGGGAGTCGTCATGCTGGCCGGCGTCGCCATGTCAAACAGCATTCTTATCGTCGAATTTGCGCACCACCTCAGGAGTGAGGGCAGAGGCGTAGCCGAGGCCGTGATCGAGTCCTGCCGCGTGCGCTTGCGGCCAATTCTGATGACGTCGCTGGCAACGATCATCGGATTGTTGCCGATGGCATTGAAGCTTGGAGAAGGCAGCGAATCCTATGCGCCCCTCGCACGCGCGCTTGTGGGAGGATTGCTGGTCTCCGTTGTGCTGACCGTATTCCTGGTTCCGGCCGGATTCTATTGGATTTACGGTAGGCAAGATTTCTCTGGGGTCAGCCGCACCGAAGCGTCGTAATTGCTGGAACCGGAGTGGTAGAGTCTCTTCCAATACAAGATGAGCCTGAAGGATTAGGCATGCTGAGGATTGAACATCAGCGTGCAGGAAGCAGAGAAGTTGAGTCTGGAGGAGACTCGCCGGTTTGTAACACCCGCGAAGCAATCCAGTTTTTCGGGTAAGAAGCGAGAACAGGTGTACGGCTGGATCGAGCGCGGGAAGGAAATGCTGCAACTACACTCGGCGGAATTGCGAAGTCAGCGCAGCGGATTTCGTCTGACGGAGATAAAGCTCGCGTCCTTGTGGAACTCTCTGGGGCGAATGTCGAGCCGGTCCGCGACGATTTCTTTGCCGCTGCGGACACCATCAGTTCGGATGGCGATCACAGCCACGTTCTGATGGCTCTGCTCGATCAACCCGGGACCTCGTCCGCGATGGCGATCGCAGCGATTCAGTCGGCAACCCGGATATCTTCAGATGGAGATATGAGTCGGGTGTTACTGGATGCCGCTGACCGGTATTCCAAGGACCCGGTCGTAGACGCAGCGCTGCGCAAGGCTGTCGAAAGCTTGCACTCGGATGGCCTATATCGATCAGTCATGTCCGAGATTACGCGGCATGGTGGAAGCAGTTAACTACGTCAATTCCCAGGGCTCAAGACGCATCACTGCTTGTCGCTCGGCAAGTTAGCTCAGCTAGTTTCTCTTAATCGTCCATAAGGCCGATGGGGGCTGAGCTCTCTGGGCGAGACCGTAATTACGGCTCGTACCAATCGAGCGAATAAATTTCTTGCGTTCCTACGTCCTTCAGCACCATCGGAGCACCATCTGGAGTCATGCCAAACTCCAGCCCCGCCAGCCGCCCGGCCTGGCGGATTCCCTTCAAGCTCGCCACCTCTTCCACCTGGCGGTCGCTTATTCTGACCCGCATGACGGCAGACTCTGGCCCATAGCGCAAGTAATACAGGTACTGCCCGTCGCGCGACCACTTCATGAGCCCCGAACCGTTGACGAGTTCCGCCCATGCCCGGCTCTTGAAGTCAAACAGCATGATCCTCTGCCCATCCGAAGCCATGGCGCCGACATACCGTCCATCGGGCGACCAACTCGGAGAAAAGAAACCCTCGGATCCAGGAAGTGTCTCGACCTTCTGCGTTTTCAAGTTCAAGAGATGCACCGCCACCTTCCCTGGCTCCTTGGAGAAAAACGGGAAATCGCTGTACATCACAGAATCACCGTCCGGAGACCAGCACGTGGTCATCTCGCCGCCACTCCCTGCAGAAGCCGGCTTGGCCTCACCGCCATTCACGGAAATCACGTAGGCCCGCTGCTCCGTGCCGGTGCCAATCCCGTAAAACAGAATTCTGCTCCCATCCGGAGACCACTTCGGCACCATCGCCTCCATCGGAGCAAAGGTGAGCTGCAACCGCTCGCTCCCATCCAGGCGACTCCGCCACAATGTTCCTTCCGGGTAAGCGACATAAGCGACCCATTGTCCATCGCGCGAGAAGTCGACAAAGCTGGCGGAAACGCCACCCATGTACGGCACAAACTGCCCGGTTCGAGCGTCGAACCGTTGTAACTCACCCCTCAACTGCTGCCCAATTACAAACAGCCTTCGTCCATCGGAGCTGAAAACCGGCGCAAGAGAACTCAGTTGTCCGTTTGTAATCTGCACGGGGTCCATTACAGATGGAAACAGCCGTCCCAGAAGACTCGGCTTGCCCGGTATCGACCATATCTCCGATTGGCCCCCATGCGTCGCTTGGAAGACAAAATACTTCCCATCAGGCGTCCAGCTCCCGCAACATAGACTGATTGGCCCATCCGCCGGGCCCGCGCTGGGCCTGTAACCAGCTGCCCACCCCGGCAGCAACGGATGTAGACCTGCGCCTTCTCGCGAAACCTCCCAAATTGAAGTGGTGGATGTGAGCACGTCAAGGACCGTCAATCGCAACCGCTTTCCATCCGGGGACCAGCGCGGTTGCCATCCTAGTCCCGGCAACTTCGCCAGCAACTTCGACTCGCTTCCGTCGCTTCTGGCCCGATACAACTCTGTGCCTCGGGCATAGAGGATTTCTCGTCCATCCGGCGACCACGAAGCATCCCAGGCGGAGATATCTCCGAGGCGGCGAGCCGAGCCAGCCGGAACCGGAACCGCCCACAATTGCAACGGCCCTGCTTCATCCACCGTTCTACCCACCAGAAGTTCCGAACGCACAGGAGAAAAATCCATCAGCTCCGGCAGCGAAAAGGGAGTAGCTACCCTCCCCGTCTCTCCACCGCTCGCCGAGACTTCGGCGATCCAGGGCGCGTCCGACGAGCCTTCCATGAAGTAGACTCGGCTATCATCCGCAAACAGGGCCGCATCCGGGCCGCCGACATGATCGGCATTCCCGCGCTTCATCGCTCCGTCATGCGTAATCCGCACATACGCTGAGACCTTCGGTTGCGCCGACGCAATGCGCCAAAAAACAATGGCCGCTATCCCGAACGCGAACACCGCCAGTATCGCCAACAAGGGCCAGGCTGCTACCAGCCAGCTTTGGCTTCCATGCCATCGCGCTGAATGCATCGCGGGCACTGCTCTCGCATTGACGGCCGAAGCCGGAGACGAGTCGATTGCAGCAATTTCCGACCCCGAATCTGCGTTGCCCTGCTCCCCGGTTGAATACTTTGAATGCGATACCGGCATATTCATTCGGTACCCACGCTTCGGCAGCGTCTGAATGTATTCCTCGCCCTCCGGGGTTTTTCCCAACTCTCTTCGCAGCAAGAAGATGTTCTGTGTGAGATTGCCTTCTTCTACAAAGCTGTCCGGCCAGACCGAATCCATCAATTCCTGCTTCGAAACCACTTCGCCACGCCGCCTTACCAGCACCAGCAGCGTCTCGAGCGCCCGCGGTTGCAGCTGCACCACGTTCCCGGCCCGACGCAGAAGCATCTGCGCTGAATCCAGCGAATACGGGCCGAACTCGTATATCTCCCGCTGAATCAACGTGCCGTCTCCTTGAGAAAACCCTGAGAAATTCCTGAGCGCGATCTGAGGACGCATCGGGTCTTTCGCTCTAATGTAGCTTCAAATTTCCCGGATGGTCATCTGCATCTGTTCACAGATTCGAGACCAACACGGACAGAGAAGGAGCAAACCATGACGCCGGCTTCCCCCGCGCAGGACGCCCCCGAAGCATCAGCTGAACTCACCCCAAACCACGAGCAAGCCTTGCTCCGCAAAGGCGAGCAGCTACGGGAATCGGTCCAAATCCTGCAGCGCCGGGACCATCGCTTCTTCCTGACCATGGCGATCCTGGCTGCCATCACGGTCTTCCTGGGCTTCTTCCCGACCTATTTCCAGAAGCCTTTGGAACCGCTGTTACCACTCCCGCCAAGTCCGAAGCTTGCCACTCTTCTCCTCATTCATGGCGCCGTGATGACTGCATATATCCTCTTCTACGTCCTGCAAACCGCAATGGCCGGCACAGGCCGCAGAGCTCTTCACATGACCCTGGGCTGGGCTTCCGTCGTGTTCATTCCAGCCATATCGATTCTCGGCACCATGGCTGTCATCCAGGCCGCAAGGCTTGGGCATAAGCAGATCTGGCCCGACCTCGAGACCAACGCAATCATCAATATCTTCGATGTTCTTGTCTTTGCGATCCTTGCAACGGCCGCGATCCTGCTGCGAGCGATGCCTGAAACTCACAAACGCCTCATGCTCCTTGCCTTGATCGCAGGTCTACTGGCCGCCGCCATCGCACGTTCTCCCATGATCCGACTTGGACCGGCCGGGGTTGGGGTCGCCATCATTGCCTTCCTGCTTGCCGGTCCCTTTTACGACCTGCTGACCCGTCGCCGCGTTCACCGGGCATATGTCTGGGGTTTGCTCTTCGTAGTCTGCACAATGCCCCCCACTCGCCTGGCAATCGGCCACACACAGGCCTGGCACCGATTCGTCGACTGGGTCATTCGCTAGGAGCGCCTTCCAAATAAACCGGTCGCACGTGCCACAATGTTCAACCGGATCAGTCGTGAAAAACGCCCGTGTCGCCGGGAAGGTTTCTCGATTCGTGACAAATCGCCATAAGCGGCCAATGTCTGCCCGCTCTAATGATGTGTGAAATATCGTGCAATTCGGTGGCGATCCTGCCAGGTCTCGGCGATTGGATTCATGGCCGCACGTCCCCAGATAACAGGCCCTGACTTGCGACGGCTGTCAGGCCTAGCGGATTTCCCATATCAGCGGCTCCCGGACCCGTGAGAGTCGTTCCAGGCCCGATCCCCGTTCCAAGGAACTTCCGTCAACTGGCCGCGGTGATTCCATTGGGTTACAGGCGCAAAGTTAATAACAGGCTCTAAGGCGATCTATCGTCTAAAGAGTAACTTCCGAATAGGCGACAATCCGACCTGAACCCGCGATTTGACCTTCAACCCGTCTGGATGAGTGGGTTGGCCCGAAGTCGACAAATTACCGTGAAGGCAAACTCTTGAGCGGTCGGCCTTCGGCGAATTAGAGTCGTGTTACGTGTTCAGCTTGAGTAGGAGTGCAATCAGATGCCTTCTAACCAAAGTTCGCAGATTGGGCGACGCAGTGGCGTGAAGCGTCGCCACAATATCCCGCAGTTTGTCGACATGTCCGGGTTTGCGCCGCTTTTCAGTACCTTCTGGGCCTAAACTGCGCGAATCTCCAACGTCTTGCCGAGGGCCTTCATCGCTCCAGCGATTCCATCGATCCTCGAAGTGTGATGAATGTTCGTCAGCCGGTTCACCTCTTGGGGTGTCGTCTGCAGCCTGCGCGCCAGCTCGGCAGGACGAACCCGCTGCCGGATCATTTCATTCAGCAGAAGCACCTTGGCCGAAACGCTGGTGGGCAGTTCGACGAAATCCTGACCACGCTTTATGCGTGATGGCTTGGGAACAACCCGGGAGTTCTCGAAATAGAAATCCAGTGCGGTTTCGAGGGCGCTCTCGGCTACCGCTTTGGCCTCCTTCAGGCTCTTTCCCTGAGTAATAGCTTCCGGGATATCGGGAAAGGTTACGAGGAAGAACTTTCCATCCGGCTTTATCTCGATTGGGTATCGCATGATGCCTCCTATTTGAGCCCAAGCTGCTTTTTGATAGCCGCCACCAACCCAGTGCCGAGTTCCTTGCTGTGCATCGGCAGAACAGAATTCCTGCCGTTCAGGGTGACCTTGAGGTGGGAACCTTTACCTGCCTTGAATGGTGCCCCTTGATCCGCCAGCCAACGCTTGAACTCGCTGCTCTTCACTCGTATTGAATATAAACAATTTTGTTTATAAAAGTAAGAGGTTCTGCGGAGTGCGCAATAGCGCTCTGACGAATGCACTTGACCAGCGCCGCCATTAGTATCACAATGTCGTTGATATTATGATTGACGAAATTAGATACTTGGGAACCGCCCGTCTGTTTGCGACTGTGAGCGTGATGCCGCTGCCGGCGACGGCCGCAGTAAGGTAGAGAGCCGCGAGATCCGTTCGACCAACTTTGTCCAGAGCAAGATTGGCACGACTCCGATGCGAAAGATGGCGGTCTATCTACCGGCGGGATACGATGATTCCTCCAGCCGATATCCAGTCATTTATTTCTTTCCTGATGCGTTCGCGGGTTTTCGCGACCCTTTCGACCATAAGGGGGCGCAGGCTCTCTTTGATCGCGCTATCGCCGGCGGCATGATCGACAAGTTCATCCTGGTTGCAGTCGATATGAATACCTCCCTGGGTAGTTCCTGGTGCGTCAATTCGGCGGCGACAGGGAACTGGGAAGATTTTGTGATTCAGGAATTGAAACCCTATATCGATGCCAACTTCAGAACACTGCCCAAACGGGAGTCCCAGGGAGTTGCCGGAGAATTCACGGGGGGTATTGCGCCATCCGTTTCGGCATGCGCCACCCGGATGTTTTCGGCTCCGTGTATGCGTTGCATCCGGTAGGCACCGGCTCCGGCCTCAAGGTGATGGATTCTCTGCCTAACTGGGATCTCATGACCAACGCCAAATCACTCGAAGATGTAAGGAAAGATGGTTATTCGGACATCTTTACCACCATCTTTCAAGCTCATCTGCCAGATCCAGACAAACCCCCGCTCTATATCGATATGCCGGCACACAAAGTTGGCGATCAATTGATCATCGACACCCGGCTTACGCAGCGCTTGCGGGACAACTTTTTCCTGGAGTCAATGATCCCCAATATGCCGACAACCTGAAATCCCTCAGGGGATTGAAGTTTGACTGGGGACGCAGCGACCTGAATCAGGATCACGTCTACTCCAACCAGGCCTTTACTCATAAGCTGAACGAGTTTGGAATACCCCACGAGGCGGAAGAGTACAACGGCGTCTGGGGAGACAAGACCTGGGGCGAGGACGGCCGTATCTATAATGAGGTCCTTCCGTTCTTCAAAAAGCACCTGCAGTTCGACGAAAAGCCGTAGCTTCTCCCTCCGGTTTTGTCTGCTGTTGTGGGAGGTAGAGGGGTGAGATTTGCGTATCCCACCCTTCGCAAAGAACGCGAAGGATGGGGCGGATACCGCGGGAAGAACAGATGTTTTACCCGCGGTAGCCGCATGGGGCACCCGTCGATTGCCCCGATTTCCTGTACGCAACACTGGACAGGACGACGTGTGCGCCTTTCTTTTAAGGAAAGGCGCATGAACTGCAGGGAACCCACGAAACTCCACAGGAAATCGGGGTGGGTGGCGCGAATAGAGCCCAAAAGCGCGTTCATTACACCCTTAATTTGCTATCAAGCAGTCTTGGGTCCGCCAGGCCCCCCGCGCCCCTGCGGCGAGTTCTGGGTCGACTGCACGGGCGGACCGTCGCCCCCACCCTAACAGGATACTTAATTAGACTTAATTTCAAAGCCCGATTAAAAAAAAATATTTTCCTCAACAAATCTTGCTTGCAATCCACTCAAGCTGCCGATATAGTACGCTCACTGAAGTAAATGCCCGGCGCAGAGCAGCCTGTCCAAGAGTTGCTAAATGGTTCCGTTAATAGGGCCCCGGTAGACATTGTTGGTTTTGGAGGCGAGTATGAAACGCATTTCCTTATGGGGCTTCGCCCTCGTAATGGTCCTAGGATCCCTTCCTGTCTGTAAAACCGTCTGGGGGCAGCAGATCACTGCGGCCATCACGGGAACAGTGGAAGATTCGGCGGGCGCAGCCCTGAATGACGCTACCGTCACCGCCAGAGATACCGAGCGGGGCACGTCCCAAACCACCAAAACCAGCTCGGGTGGCGTTTTCAACTTCAACGATCTTCCCATCGGCACCTATGAGTTGAAAGCCGAGTCGGCAGGTTTTGAAGGCGAAGTGTTGCCCCCCATCACGCTGGTCCTCAATCAGCGGGCGCGTGTTGACTTCAAGATGAAGGTTGGCGCGGTCACCAACACGGTGCAGGTCTCCTCCGAGGCTCCCCAGCTGCAGGCCGATACTACCCAGGTCAGTACGCTGATCGACTCGAACACGATTGTCGGCATTCCGCTGGCTACGCGCAACTACGTCGAGTTGACCCTGCTCGCTCCTGGTAGCGTTACCCCTGACAACTCCACCTTCAATAACGGCGATAACACTGCTAACGGCGGCCGCCCTTCGATTGATGGTCATCGTGAGCAGTCCGATAACTTCATCCTGGACGGGATGGATAACAATCAGACCTCTGAGAACCAGTTGGGCTTTACTCCCTCCCCTGACGCGATCCAGGAATTCAACCTGATCACGTCCAATGCTCCGGCAGAGTTCGGCAATTACTCGGGCGGTATCATCAACGCTTCGATTAAGTCGGGTACCAATCAGTTCCACGGCGATGTCTGGGAGTTCTTCCGCAACGACAAACTGAATGCCAACCAGTGGGAGAACAAGTTCAATGGTCCGGGCAACGAACTGGCCCGCGCAGCAGTGCGTTGGAATATGTTTGGTGGCACCATTGGCGGCCCGATCTTGAAGGACAAGCTGTTCTTTTTTGCGGATTACCAGGGTCAGCGTTTCGACCACCCGACCACCAGCCAGTTCCTCACTGTGTTCACCAACAACGAGCGTGCTGGCGACTTTTCGCAGCTATCGACGCAGCTAAAGAATCCGGTCACGGGCGTGCCTTACGTCCAAAACCAGATCCCCATATCGCAGATCAACCCTGTAGCCGCGGCTCTGTTTGCGTCGAAGTTTTATCCGACGCCGATCAACGGCAACCTCACTAACAACGCGATCAACCAGACCAATCAGGCTTACAACACCGACCAGGGCGATGCCAAAGTTGACTGGAATATCACTCAAAGGGACCGCTTCAGCGCGCGCTACTCGCAGCAATATCAAAATGATCCTCTGACCAACTCGCTGGCGATCCAGGCGAACACCGCCACCCACGCTCCGGTCCATAATGTGGTCGGATCATGGACCCACACCTTCACCCCCAACATATTGAACGAAGCTCGTGTGGGCGCGTCATGGATCGGGATCACGACGGATACATCGTTTGTTCCCAGCATTGGCGACCTCGGTACCGAACTTGGGATTGCGAACGCCAACACCGTCGGTCCTGGCCTGTTGCTGCTGGGTTTTGGCGGCGGCACGGCGCCGGCACCGGGTAATGGGACGCTCAGCAACGTTGGCAACTCTGTCGTAAACCAGAACTTCAACGACACGGTGATTCAGTTCGACGATGGCGTGACCATTACCCGCGGCAAACACGTATTCAAGACCGGCTTCCAGATGTGGCGTTACCGCTTAGACACTTTCTACAGCGGTAACAGTGGCGAGTACGGTTCTATCCTGTTCGGCGGCGCCTTCACGGGCGATCCGTCCAGCGACTTCTTCACCGGCTATCCGGGTGCAACCGGCAAGGGCGTGGCCACTGGCGGCACCTGGCACCAGATGGCCTGGAGGTTTGGCGGGTATGGTCAGGATGACTGGCGCATTACGCCCACGCTTACTCTGAATCTCGGCCTGCGCTACGAAGCCAGCACTCCCTGGGTGGAACTGAACAACCGCCAGGACAATCTGAACCTGGTCACCGGCGCCATCGAATATGCTGGCGTAGGTGGCAACAGCCGCTCCCTCTACAATTCGGTGTACGGTCTGCCCGACTTCCAACCCCGCGTCGGTTTCGCCTATTCACCTGCGTGGCTGCAAGGCAAGACGGTCCTGCGTGGCGCTTACACCATTTCCTCCTACCTGGAAGGAACCGGCACCAACCTTCGCCTCGCTCGCAACCCTCCGTTCACGCCGACGGAAGTTTCCGCTGTCTACAACAGCCCAACCGACCAGACGCAGTCCGGCCCCGGTGGAGCGGTCCCAGGCGATCCGTTCGCGGGAGCCATCATGTATGTTTGGGCGCCCAAGGTGCAGCCTGAGATGAATCAGGAATGGAACCTTACCGTCCAGAGTGAAGCCAGCGCGACGACTACTTTCCAGATTGGCTATGTCGGCGATCATGGAACGCACTTGATCGTGCCGACACCGTACGCACAGCAAACGCTAAATAACGGGGTAGTTGGACCTAGCCTTTACTTCCAGGGCAATCCCGCGTTGGTGAAGGACCTCTCGACCGTATCCGGAACCTCCAGCGAGGGCTTCCAAACCTACCACGCGCTGCAGGCTGTATTGCAGAAGCGTATTTCGAATGGGCTGGAGGGCCAGGTTGCCTACACCTGGTCGCATTGCATGTCGAACAACAGCGGATACTACGGTACCTGGGGCGCGGCTACCCAGGCGACACCGGGTTCCCCGTATTACCAGAACATGTACGACCCGCATGCCGACTACGCGAGTTGCTACTTTGACTCGAAGAACATTCTTGCCTCGTACGCTACCTACGATCTCCCGATTGGCAGGGATAAGCTGATCGGCAAGAACATGAACTCGGTTGTCAACGCTGTTGTGGGCGGGTGGCAGGCTTCCACCATCGTCACCCTTCATGCCGGCTTTCCGCTGGCCGTCTATAACGCCACCGACACCTCGAATACGGGGGGCCGTGGTGCTCGTCCGAATTGCAATCCGCTCCAGATGCAGACCTTTGGCCGTCAAGCGAGCATTAACAACGGATCGTTCCAGGGCTATCAGTATCTGAGCGCAGCCGGATATTCCGAACCAGCGCAATTTACCTTTGGTAATTGCCCGCTGCAAGGACCCCAAACCGGCGCCGGTTACGCGGACACGGACATCGGTTTGCTGAAGTCCATTCATATCACCGAATCCAAATACATCCAGTTCCGGGGCGACTTCCTGAATGCGTTCAACAATGTTCAGCTGGGTCATCCCAATACCAATTTCCCCAGTGCAACCTTCGGGCTGATCAATACTTCGCAACCCGCAAGGAACATACAATTCGCGTTTAAGTTCTACTATTAGGCGCCCTGATAAACTCAGGGGCAGACGCTCGAGTAAGAGCGTCTGCCCCTTGTTTTTTGGGATGAATGCTTAAATCTCGCTCTCGACCTCATGATGGCCAAATTGTCCAAGCTGACCCTCCCGATGTTCCTTGCATTTGGCATCAGCCTCGCTTCCATAGCGCAGGTCGCGAGCAAGCCAGCTGCGGTTACTCCTGCTGTCGCGGAACACGCCGCAACTCTGGCCGAGAGCGGCCGTTGCGCCGAGGCATTGCCTCTGCTCGAAAAGGCTGCCCCGCACATCACCGACAAAGAGCTGCAAAAGAGGGTCGGCCTTGACGGTGTTCGTTGCGCCAGCACGCTGCAGCAGCCGGAACCGCTGCAAGACTTCTTACACATGTTGAGCCGGCAGTTTCCCCACGATCCCCAAGTCTCTATACGTTCTCACCCATGCTTATTCCGATCTGGCTGCGCGTGCAGCGAGCGAGTTGGCGACAACGGCTCCCACGTCCATCCCCGCGCTCGAGATGGATGCAGATGCCGCAGAGCAGCAAGGGAAATGGGATCAAGCGGAAAAAGACTATCGTAAGATTCTGGAGCAAAATCCGCGCTATCCAGCGATCCATTTTCGCCTGGCGCGGCTTATCCTATCCAAGCCAAGTCCGCCGCCAGACTTTGCTGAGCAGGCCAAGAAAGAGCTGCAACAGGAACTGGAAATCGATCCCGCAAATGCCGGTGCGGAGTATGTGCTGGGCGAACTAGCGCGCCAGGCGCAGGAATTACCGGGGGCGGAGCAGCATTTGTCCAAAGCCACCCAACTCGATCCCAATTTTGCTGATGCCTACCTCGGGCTTGGCATGGTGCTTCTGGCGGAAAAGAAATACCCGGAGGCCGTGGCCCCTCTGGAAAGAGCAGTCAAACTGCAACCCGCGAACCCTGCGGGACACTATAGCCTGGCGACCGCCTACGCGCGCACCGGCCGCAAAGACGACGCAGAGCGCGAGTTCGCCCTGCAGCAGAAAACCTCAGCACCGGCAGGCGCACAGGGAGCCCAGCCTACGCAGTGACCTTGAAAAGCACACGGTGGTCCCGCCGGCATTTCCTCCAGGGCATGGCATGCATGGCCGGTGCATACGCTTCCTGGCCCCGGCTCGCGACTGCTTCCACACCGGCCTATCCCTTCGCAGAAGTACCCGGCTCCGCGAGCGGCATTACCTGGAAGCACACCGCCGGCAAGTCGCCGCAAAAATATCTGCCGGAAACTACCGGGGCAGGTTGCGCCTTTCTGGATTACGACAATGACGGATGGATGGACATCTATCTCGTCAACAGCGGCGAATGTGACTTCTACCATCCCGATCCGCCCCTGCGCAACGCGCTCTATCGCAACAATCGAGACGGAACCTTCACCGACGTGACGGAAAAGGCCGGCGTCGCCGGCGGCGGCTACGGGCAGGGAATTGCCGTCGGTGACTATGACGGCGACGGATTTCCGGATTTGTATGTGACCCAGTACGGAAAGAGCATTCTGTATCACAACAACGGCGACGGAACCTTCACCGACGTGACGGAGAAAGCCGGGGTCGCGGCTCCTGGATGGGGCTCAAGCGCGGTTTGGTTCGACTACGACAACGACGGGCGGCTGGACCTGTTTGTCTGCAATTTCGTCTATTCAGCAAAGCCGGGAACCTGAACTGCGTCGCCTACAACAAGCCCGGGTATTGTGTCCCGACGCTGTACAAGCCCTCCGCCAGCTGGCTGTTCCACAACAATGGCGATGGAACCTTCTCCGATGTCAGCCAATCTTCCGGGATAGCGAAGCACCTGGGGAAAGCCTGGGGCGTGGTCGCCACCGACCTGAACAATGACGGCAAGATGGATCTGTTCGTGGCCAATGATACGGTGCAGAATTTTCTCTACATGAACCGCGGCAATGGAAAGTTCGATGAGATTGCTGCGCTGGCTGGTGTTGGGTTTAGCGAGACAGGCCGGCCCCGCTCGGGCATGGGAGTTGATTCGGCCGACTTCAACCAGGACGGTTGGATGGATCTGTTTGTCGCCAACATCGACCACGAACGGTATTCGCTCTACCAGAACAATCGCGATGAAACATTCGACGACCAGGCCAACTCGACAGCCATCGGGGCGGCGACCCGCTTGATGAGCGGCTGGGGTCTGAAGTTTTTCGACTACGACAACGACGGCAACCTCGATTTGTTCCTGGCCAACGGAAATCCCGACGACCTGATCGAAACCATGCAGAAGGATGTGACCTATCGCGAGCCTCTGATGCTGTTTCACAGCGACGGAAAAGGCTTGCACAACGTGAGCGCAGAGAGCGGACCGCTCTTCGCCAGAAATATTTCCGCCCGGGGATTGGCGATCGGCGATTTCGATAACGACGGCGCCGTCGATGTCCTGGTCTCAGTGAATGATGATGCCCCGTTGCTGTTGCGCAACCAGGCGGCCAAAGACAATCATTGGCTGGGAATCAAGCTGGTAGGGAAAAAGTCGAACCGTGATGCGATTGGCGCGCGCATCACTTACCAGGCTGGAGATCTCAAGCGCACGCGAACCAAGGTGGGTGGTGGAAGCTATTTGTCCTCGCACGATCCTCGCGTAGTTCTTGGTCTGGGTGCTCGCACTAAGATCGATTGGCTGGAAGTAAAGTGGCCGGAGCCCAGTGGCGCAACCGAACGATTCACGGAACTACCAATCGACAAGTACATTACCATCACCGAAGGCGAAGCCAGCAAACATTGACCGAACCAGACGCAACTTGCAAGGTCGTAGGGGCCAAAGACCGTTGCCTTACCACTACGTGGGTCCGCATATCTCGATCGTTTTTCACGAGCTGTGGGACTAACGATTGCTTGACCCGAAACTGTGATTGCGTTTCGAGTTTCGGGGTAAAAGCAATGGAATCCCCCATCTCGAGACACGGGCGAACATGGGGCACCCACAGAGTTGTGGCGGAGTAGCGTCGGTTTGTGAGGTGACGTTGGTACGGGAGACGATATTGGTGATCAGCAAACGGCTAGTCGCCGTGGCCCTGCTCTTACTGAGCGCGTGCGGAATCGCACGCGCTGCCACCGCAAGCGGTGACACAACAAAGCTGATTCCCATCCCCCGCGAATATTCCCCCCGCGATCCTCTCAGCCTGGCCCGCGGTGTCTCCGTTGTCACGGGTTCTGACCCGGAAGACCGTTTTGCTGGGCAGGACCTCTCCGACTGGTTCGAAAAGTTGAACCTGCGCAAAGGTCACGGTACCGTAGTCATCGAACTGCTCCGCGCGCAATCGCACTCTGCAGCACGCCTACTCGCCAACGCCAATACAAAAATCGATGAGCCCATGCAGCAAGAAGGCTACATCATCCTTCCCACAAAAAAAGGTTTGGCGGTCATCGCATCCAGTTCGGCGGGCATCTTCTACGGCGCACAAACCGTAAAACAATTGACCACCGGTGAAGGTTCCTCAGCGATGCTTGAGAGAGCAGTGATCCGCGACTGGCCCGCAATGCGCTACCGGGGCATGTTAGACGACCTCTCCCGCGGCCCATTCCCCACCCTGGACTTTCAAAAACGGCAGATACAAACCTTCGCTGCCTACAAGCTCAACGTCTACTGCCTCCACTTTGAGAACACCCTGCAATACCAGTCGAACCCTTTGCCAGGCCTGCCCGGCGGCAGCCTGAGCCGCGAAGATGTGCGCCAGCTGGTCGACTACGCCCGCGCCTACCATGTAACCATCATCCCCGAGCAGGAGGCCTTCGGGCACCTGCACCACATATTGGAGTACGAGCAGTACGCACCTCTCGCCGAAACTCCACTCGGACACCTACTCGCTCCCGGTCAGCCGGGCTCCCTGCAACTGATCAGTCAAATATTCAGCGAAATTGCCGCCATGTTTCCCAGTCCCTTCCTGCATATTGGGGCGGACGAGACCTCCGACCTGGGCAAAGGACAAACCCAGGCTGACGTAGCAGCACGCGGCCTGGGCGCGGTCTACGTGGACTTCCTTCTCCAGATCCACGACAAGCTGGCCCCGCTCCATCGCCGCCTGCTCTTCTGGGGCGACATCGCCATGAATGCTCCCGAGCAAGTGAAGCGTCTGCCAAAGGATATGATCCCCGTCGCCTGGGTTTACTCTCCCGCCGAGGAAGGATATTCGTCCTGGCTGAAGCCCTACACCGACGCGGGAATGGAGACCTGGGTCGCTCCCGGAGTCAGCAATTGGAGACGCGTCTATCCAGACAACGACGCCGCACTGCGCAACATCCAGGGCTTTGTCCGCGACGGCCAGGCGGCGCATAGCACCGGAATGCTCAACACCGCCTGGAACGACGACGGCGAAGGCCTGTTTCAAGAGGACTGGTACGGCGTACTGTTCGGCGCAGCCGCTGCCTGGCAGCCGGGAACCAGCGACCTGACACAGTTCCAGGACTCCTACGGCCAGGTCTTTCATGGCGACCGGACTGGAAAAATCAATGACGCCCAACGCGAGCTGATCGCCTTCTACCAAATGCTGCAACAGGCAAAGGTGAAGAAGCAAACCGATGAACTGTACTGGATGGATCCCTGGACCACCGAAGGCCAGGTCGTAGCAGCTGAACTGCGGCCGCTGCTATCGGGCTTGCGTCTGCATGCCGAGCGCGCCATCACGCTGCTGGCGCAAGCCCGATCGGCTGCGGGTTCGGGACTGAAGGAGACCGACGCGCTCGACGCATTGGAACTGGGTGCTCGAAGGCTGGATTTCATCGGCCAGAAATTCGAAACCGCCGATGAAATTGCGCGCCTCTACAAACAGGCCTACGGGTGGCAGCAAGATACGCAAAACGCGAAGCGCATCACCGGATTGCTTTACAACCTCTCCGGCACCGACGGCCTGTGTGAAGACATGCGGGATCGATATGACTACAGCCGTCTTAAATATTCCGAACTCTGGCTGCGGGAGCATCGGCCTTACGGGCTGCAGAACGTTCTGGTTCGTTATGACCTGGCGAGCCAACTCTGGGTATTACGCAGCGACAAATTTGTTGCAGCCCGCGAACAATGGCAGCAACAGCACACGCTGCCTTCTCCAGCGGAGCTCGGAATTCCTTAATGCAGCCCATCCGGATATTAGGATGAAGTCCAGGTAAACGAATGCACCGGTTGAGCTCGGTCGATCTTTCTCTGGTAGCCATCTATCTGGCAGGCATCACCCTCTTCGGTCTGCAATTCCGCAGCAAAGACCGTTCGCTAAAAAGCTACTTTCTGGCCGATCGCAAAATTCCCTGGTGGGCTATCGCGCTCTCTATCGTGGCTGCGGAAACCAGCACCCTGACCATTATCAGTGTGCCTGGCCTGGCCTATACGGGAGACTGGGGATTTCTCCAGATCGTCCTCGGGTATCTTCTCGGAAGAATTGTGGTGTGCATCCTTTTTCTCCCGCGGTATTTTCGCGGAGAACTTCTCACCGCCTACGAGGTCATCGGTGAGCGCTTCGGTCCCCGGCTGCACAAGCTCACAGCCTTTCTTTTCCTCTTTCTCCGGGCGGCTGCCGAGGGTGTCCGCGTGTTCGCCGTTTCAATCGTCGTCGGTATCGCGATCGGGACCGGCGATGTTCTTTCCATCGCCATCATCGTCCTGTTGACGTTGATTTACACCCTCGAAGGCGGAATGGCCGCCGTCATCTGGACCGACGTGGTGCAGATGGCGCTCTATGTTGCCGGCACAACTGTCAGCGTCTTTGTGCTCGCACATCGAGTGCCGGGAGGCTGGCACGCAATCCATACCGTCGCCTCATCGGCGGGCAAGCTCACCATCTTTCACTTTGCCTTCAGCCTGAGCCAAACCTATACCTTCTGGGCAGGGGTTGCCGGCGGTTGTTTCCTGACCATGGCCAGTCATGGTACCGATCAACTGATGGTCCAACGCCTGCTCGCAGCAAAAAATCTGCGCGAATCGCGCATCGCCCTGCTCGCCAGCGGCGGCGTTATCCTGGTTCAGTTCGCGCTTTTTCTTGCCATCGGGACGGGACTCTACTATTTCTACGGTAACGTGACCAATGGTGTGAGCCCGGACCGCGTCTTCCCCACATTCATCGTGAGCGAAATGCCCCGTGGGGTAGCAGGATTAATGGTGGCTGCTATTCTGGCCGCTGCCATGTCGAACCTGAGTGCCGCCGTCAACTCGCTCAGCTCCAGCAGCATGGTGGATTTCTACCTGGCCTGGAAGCCGGATGCCGACGAACGGGAACGCGCCCGGCTGTCGCGCGCCATGACCTTTTTCTGGGCCCTTTTGTTGTTCGTGCTGGCGCTAATGTCGCGCAGCGGAGGCCACGTGGTAGAAGTGGGCCTGTCGATCGCATCCGTCGCTTACGGCGCTCTGTTAGGAGTCTTTCTGCTCGGTACCCTTACCAAAAGCGCAACCGAATCGGGCGCCATCGTCGGCATGATCGGCGGTTTAGTGGCCAACGTCCTGCTTTGGAAACAGCCGCACTTCGTTCCCAAAGTTGCCTGGACATGGTTCGTGCTCATCGGGTCTTTGCTGACATTCATTCTGGGATGGGTCATGAGTAAACTGCTGCCATTCAAGAAGCGTTATGCGGTTGTGCTGCTCCTGCTGTTCGTTCCCCAATTAAGAGCTGAGGACGCTGAGTTCCAGCAAATCGACCGCATCGTGGAAGCCGGCATTGCCGCCAAAAAATTCCCCGGCGCGGTGGTGATCGCCGGCCACAACGGCCAGATCATTTTTCACAAGGCCTACGGAAACAGCTCTCTCATTCCCGCTCCCGAACCCATGACCGAAGACACCATCTTCGACGTGGCGTCGTTAACCAAAGTTCTGGCCACCGCCCCCGCAGTCATGCAGCTCTACGAGCAGGGCCGCTTTCGCCTCAACGATCCGGTTGCAGAATATCTGCCCGAGTTCGCCGCCAACGGTAAGGAGGACATCACCATCCGCCAGTTGCTGACCCACTACTCCGGTTTGCCGCCCGATGTCTCACTCGATGACCCATGGGAGGGTAAAGCAGAAGGACTGCGCCGCGCCTTTACCTGCACACCTGTCACGGCTCCCGGCGTGCAATTCCGCTATAGCGACATCAACTTCATTGTGCTCGGCGCGTTGGTGGAGAAGCTCTCCGGCCTCACTCTCGATCAATACCAGAAGCGATACCTGGCCGAGCCGCTGGGCGTGGAGCATATGCAGTTCCTGCCTCCTGAAAGCTGGCGCGGCCGTATCGCCCCCACGCAATACGATCAAGGCGTCATGCTGCGGGGAGTGGTCCACGATCCAACTTCGCGCCGCATGGGCGGTGTTGCCGGCCATGCCGGCCTCTTCAGCACCGCTGGAGATGTCGCCATTTACGCCCAGAACCTACTCGACCGGCTGGCCGGCAGACCCAGCCACTTTCCCCTATCGCAGCTCACGCTCAAGAAAATGACCACGCCAGCTCAGCCCGCTACCGGCACCGCTCTTCGCGGATTAGGCTGGGATATCGAGTCGCCTTACTCGAGCAACCGGGGCGAGCTGTTCCCAGTCGGTTCCTTTGGCCATACCGGGTTCACCGGAACATCCCTCTGGATCGACCAGACCAGCGACACGTACGTGGTCTTCATGTCGAACGCTGTGTATCCCAACGGATCCACCTCTATCAATGCCATCCGGGGTGGTGTCGCGAGCGAAATTGCCCGGTGGGTGAAGGTCCATCCCGATAACGGAAGCATCGTTGCGAATATTACTGGCTACAACGAATCCATCGCCGGGGAGCGGCGTTGGCAGGCTCGCAACGGTAACGTGACCAATGGCATCGATGTCCTCGAAGAGACCCAGTTTGCCCCATTGGCAGCGCTCGTCCAGAAGCATGGAGGAAAATTGCGTGTCGGTCTGCTCACCAACCAGACCGGCCTGGATGCGCAGCGGCGGCGAACGATCGATGTCCTGGCCGCAGCGCCGAGCCTTCAACTCAAGGTGATCTTCAGCCCGGAACACGGCATCCAGGGCACGCTCGATAAACAGGGCATCGACGATACAAAGGACGCAGTCGACCGGCCTGCCGGTGATCAGCCTCTTTGGCAAGCAGCTGCGGCCCTCATTGGACACGTTACGTTCGCTCGATGCCGTGCTCATCGACATACAGGATGCAGGCGTTCGTTTCTATACTTACGAGACCGCTGTCCGCTATTTCCTTGAAGCTGCAGGCCAGACGGGCACGGATATCGTAATCCTGGACCGTCCCGATCCGGTTACGGGTGAGTTCGTGCAGGGCCCCTTGTCAGATAGTGGAAGCGAAAGCTACGTCAATGTGGCGCCGATTCCGGTTCGACACGGCATGACGTTGGGCGAGCTGGCACAGTATTTCAATGGCGAATACAAACTGCACGCGCCGCTGACGGTGGTTGCCATGAAGGGTTGGCAGCGCGGGGACTGGTTCGACTCCACTGGCCTCGTGTGGACGAATCCTTCTCCCAACCTGCGCAGTTTGCGGGCGGCGATTCTTTACCCGGGCGTGGGGCTGATTGAGACGACAAATATTTCCGTCGGCCGGGGAACTGATACTCCCTTTGAATACGTGGGAGCGCCGTGGATCGACGGCCCGGCGCTGGCTCGGGTGTTGAACTCCAGATTTTTGCCCGGTGTGCGGTTTGTGCCGGTCGAGTTCACTCCAAAGCCGCCTTATCCGTATGCGGATCAGGTTTGCCATGGAATCGAGCTGATCGTGACTGACCGCAATGTCCTCGATTCACCGGAGCTTGGCCTGGAGATTGCGTTTGCGATTCACAAGGTTTCTGGAGACAAATTCCAATTGAATAAGATCGACAGGTTGCTCGCCAATAAGGGTGTGCTCGATGGGTTGCTGGCTGGGCGGGATCCGCAGCGGCTAGCCGAGGAATGGCGGCAACAGGTAGACGACTTCAACGCGAAGCGAAAGGCTTATCTGCTTTATTGAGCAACATGAAACACAAATTCCAGGAGGGACCTGCGGTTTCTTTCCCGCAGACTGATCACAAAGGCCCTGGCTGGAAGTTTCGCAATCGAACTGTCTTCCTCTGTCACCAAACTGCGCACTACTTCACTTTCGCGGAGCCAATAAAGGTGTATTCCGAGGGCCACCCCATTTCCCACACAGATACCCCTGCGAATCCCTGAAAATGCCCGCTGCTATCCGCGTTATAGTTTGGAAGGCAAATCTCACGACCTGACTCGGGCGTGGCAAAAATCGACTCACAAACAAGCCGTGTTACGGTGTTCGCAGACGATGAACCGGTGGAAGAGTTTTTCCGCCCCGCGGCTCCAACCACGGCTCGCGCAAAAGCACCGCAGCCAATCGCCCCTGGGCGCACCCGCAAGCCGGCAGAACCTGCCGCCGGCACGGAGCTGGACCCAGGGGAGGACGGTTTTCTGCGCGCGCGCTGGCGAGTGCCGGTTCGCCGCGGGCTCATCCCCACGACCCGCAACGGGCGCATTGCCGCGGCCGTCGCAATCGTCCTGGGGCTGGGCCTGTTATTTTTGCTCGCGATCGGCATACGTAACTTCTTCCGTGACGATCCCCGCTTCCGCATCGCCACTTCCTCCTCCATACAAATCATGGGCAACAGCCAGGTGACGCGACCGGAGCTGCTCTCGGTCTTCGGATCCGACCTCGGCCGCAACATCTTCTACATCCCGCTACACCAGCGCCGCACCGCCCTCGAGCAGCTTCCCTGGGTGGAGCACGCAACCGTCATGCGCCTGATGCCAGACCAATTGCGGGTCGCCATCATCGAACGCACGCCCGTGGCCTTCGTGCGTCAGGGCAATGCCATCGGCCTGGTCGACGCCAGCGGTGTTCTGCTGCATCTGCCACCAGCAGCCATGGCGGCAAAACACTATTCCTTCCCCGTGGTCACGGGAATCTCGAGCCGGGACCCGCTGCCCGTCCGTGCCGCGCGTATGCATCTGTATCAGCAATTCATCCACGACCTCGACTCGGGAGGAACGAAAGTCTCCTCCCAGCTGAGCGAAGTCGATATCTCCGATCCTGAAGACGTTTGGGCGCTTTTGCCCGCCCAGGGCTCCGATATCCAGGTGCACTTTGGCGATTCGGACTTCCTCGCTCGTTACCGCAGTTACCAGCAGCACCTCGCCGAATGGCGGCAACAGTACCCTCATTTGTCATCCGTTGATATGCGCTATGAGAATCAGGTAGTCCTCGATATGACGCCTCAAGCGACCCCGAAACCGAGCCCGGATGCTGCAGGCAAACATCCAGCAGGGCACCCGGCAGGGAAGCCGGCCACCCACACGACCAAAGCCGCGAGAGCGAAGGGCGAATGACCCCAAGAAGCGAAGACTTGCTCACCGTTCTCGACGCCGGCAGTTCGAAAATTCGCGTTCTGGTAGCGGAACTGCACGAAGGCGCTCTGCGTTATCGTGGGCACAGTGTGGTCAACGCTGAGGGGATGCGCAAAGGTTTGATCAGCGATCTAGTCCCCGCGAGCCGGGCCTTCAATCTCGCCTTCACCGAGGCCGAGCAAATGGCGGAAGCCGTCATCGCCAACTGTGTAGTGGGGTTGGGCGGGGCTCACGTAAGGGGCGTGAACAGCCAGGGCGGCATCAGCCTGGGCAGCCGTCTGCGCGAAATTACACGTGAAGATGTGCGCGCTGCTGTGGACCGGGCGCGCTCTGTTTCCTTGCCCGCGGATCGCGAAATCCTTCATCTATTACCTCAACAATTCATCCTCGACGAGCAGCCCGGCATTCACGACCCCATCGGTATGATCGGCAACCGTCTGGAAGTGAATTTGCATATTGCCACCTGTTCCGCCAGCGCCGCGCAGAGCGTCATCACCTGCGCCAACAAGGCTGGCCTCGAAGTTACCGATACTATCTTCGAAGGCATAGCGTCCGCCGAAGCAACCGTCTCTGCGGACGAGCGCGAACTCGGCGCCTGCCTCATCGATATTGGCGCCGCCTCGACCGAGCTGGTCGTTTTCTTTGAAGGGGCGGTGGCTCATACCGCGGTGATCCCGATAGGCGGCGACCACTTTACGAATGATCTCGCTGTGGGTCTGCACGTGCCGGTCCAGGAAGCAGAAGCTCTCAAGCTCGAGTACGGGCACTGTGTGGTTACTTCGGTTCCTTCCTCGAGCGAGCTCGAGATGATCGCCGGCGGCAACCAGGTAATCCGCACCATCAAGCAGCGCCAACTGTGTGAAATTCTTGAGCCGCGCGCCTTTGAGCTGTTCCAGATGCTGCGCGAAAATCTTCGCCAGGGCGGCGTTCTGGGAGCACTCGGCGCCGGATGCGTGCTGACCGGCGGTGGTGCTCGACTGGCCGGCCTGCTGGAAGTGGCCGAAAGCCTGTTGCGTGTGCCCGCGCGACTGGGCTATCCTGTGCCACTTTCCCGAATGCCCGACGAACTGATTCAGCCGGAATTTTCTACCGCGATTGGCATGTTGCTCTACACCCATCGCACCAGCGTGTTGCGCGCCGCCGAAGATCAGGGCCTGCGTGCTAAGCTGCGCGCCATCTTTGCAGGAAGCTTATAGTCAACGAAATTGGTATAACGAGAAATGGAGCAGAATCCGATGAGTTTTTCCGATGAAATCCGCATTCAATACAACGATGACGCCACTCGCGGAGCGAAAATCAAGGTCATCGGCGTAGGGGGCGGCGGGGGCAACGCCGTAAACCGCATGATCGCCGCCAAGCTCGAGGGAGTGGAGTTCATCGTCGCCAATACCGATGTCCAGGCATTGCAACTCTCCCAGGCCCCGGTCAAGCTTCAGCTGGGCGTAAAGCTGACCAGCGGATTAGGCGCCGGCGCCAATCCCGACGTAGGCCGGCGTGCGGCCCTGGAAGATTCCGAAAAAATCATTGAAGCCCTGGAAGGCGCGGACATGGTCTTTGTCACCGCCGGTCTGGGCGGCGGCACCGGCACCGGCGCCGCTCCAGTGATCGCGTCGCTGGCCAGCGAAATGGGCGCCCTCACTGTCGCGGTGGTCACGCGACCCTTCAGCTTTGAAGGCAAGCGGCGTATGCAGCAGGCCGAACGCGGGATGGCGGAGCTGCTCGAAGGCGTCGATACCATGATTGTCATTCCCAACGAGAAATTGCTCGCCGTCGCCAAAGATGCAGGTTTCTTCGAGTCTTTCCGCGTCGCCGATGACGTTCTGCTGCAGGGCGTGCAGGGCATTTCCGACATCATCACCATTCCCGGCATCATCAATCGCGATTTCGCGGACGTGAAGACCACCATGGCGGGCATGGGTTACGCGGTGATGGGCACGGCGGTACGCAGTGGCGAAAACCGCGCCATTGCCGCTGCCCAGGCGGCGATGGCTTCTCCGCTGCTGGAGGCCGGCGCCATTGACGGTGCGCGCGGCATCCTCATCAACATCAGCGGCTCCAGCAACCTCAAGCTGAGTGAGGTCAACGTGGCCTCCACACTCATCCAAAATGCGGCTCACGAAGAGGCCAACATCATCTTCGGTGCGGTTCTGGATGAAAGCATGGGCGACAACGTCAAAATCACCGTGATTGCCACTGGCTTTCGCCAGGATCAGATGGGCCGGCAAAAGCGTTCGGCCTCGGATGCGGCGTCGCCCCGGGTATCGGTCCAGGGCCAGCCAAACCTTCCCCGCTTCGCCAGCGAAGAGCTTGAAGAACAGCAGCTCACCCCGCTCTTCGAGCCCAAAAAGCCTCAGCCGCCGCCAACGCCGCAGCCGCCGGTGAAGGAAGCTGTCGCCCCGGAACCGGCGGCCTTTACTTTGCATCCCCACCCCGTGGTCACGGAAGAAGTACCCCAGCCGCCGCGGTCCGCTGGTGCTCCTCCTGCGCCCCCTGCTCCTCAGGTGAAAACACCTGTGACCCACATCAATTTCGACGAGCCGTTTGAAGAGGAGTATGCCCGCCTCATCCCCAGCCCGGCAGGGTGCTCAGCATACCGAAAGCGAGCAGCACGCGGAGAATCTCGATATCCCGGCGTTTCTCCGCCGGCCAGGCCACTGAACGAATTGTTTTCGAACCGTTTGAAGACTATCGGGTCACGATTTCATCTGATGGGTGTTAGTTTCCGATTCCGCCGTTACGCTCGTGTACCCAATTGTGGTACGGACATCCCAAAGAGTTCATTGGAATATGGAAATGCGAAGAGAATTGTTGTCAAATTAGGGTTAATAAAGACAAGACAAGCAGACAGGAAGTTTGATTAGATAGTGGTAAATGAAAAGGGTTACTGATGTACTCTGATCTTCGCCCAGTACGTATCATCTATAAAGCGACGGTTTCGAGAGGAAAATACGCGGTGAGCAGACGATTTCTAAAGCAGAGCTTTAACTTTCTGATGATCCTTGGTTTGGCCTCCGTTGCCTTCGCGAAACCGGCGCATGCGAAACCCACGCATCCTACCCATCGCGCCCACGTGGCGCATGTGCAGGAGAGTGCGCGGGCTCGCCGCCACATGGCCACCTTGCGCCATACACGGCCGGTGGCTACGGAGAGCCGGGTTGTCCTGGTCCACAGCAAATCAGGTCATGTCCGTCGCATGGTGCTGGTACGCCATCGTTCCTACGAGCACTTTTCCGCCAGCTCGTTTGCCGACTCTGACATCACCCAGGGTGATGTGACCGCCGGCGAAGATCCAGTGGTTCGCCAGGCCGCCATCGACGCTTTGGGCAACATGTACGGTACTGCGGTCGCCATCGACCCCAGCAATGGCCGTATTCTCGCCATGGTCAATCAGAAGCTGGCGCTCTCCAGTGGTGCTGAGCCCTGCTCCACCATTAAGGTTTCGGTTGCCCTGGCTGCCCTGCAGGAAGGCATCGTCACCAAAGACACCCCGGTCAATCTGGGTGGTAGCTACCACGTGAACATGACCGAGGCGTTGGCTAAGTCCAACAACCTTTATTTTGAGACGCTCGGCCGCCGGCTCGGTTTCGAGCGGGTCCGGCATTATGCGAATTCCTTTGGGTTAGGCGAGCTGGCTGGCTGGAATATCCCCGGTGAGCAGCTGGGCATCTACCCCGAGCAGGTATTGCCCGAAAGCGAGGGTGGTGTTGGCCGCATGTGCTCTTTCGGCCAGGGGATCTCGATGACTCCGCTGCAACTCGGAGCGCTGGTAGCCTCGATTGCCAATGGCGGAACCCTTTATTACTTGCAGCATCCGACGACCCAGGAAGACGCGGCAAACTTTCAGCCGCGGGTGAAGCGCACTCTGGATATTGCGAACCTGATCCCGGAAGTGAGTGTTGGGATGGAAGGCGCGGTTGACTACGGCACGGCCCGCCGCCTGCACGCTAACTTCAGCGAACTGCCTATCCTGGGCAAAACCGGTACCTGCTCCAACAACGGCACCCGTTATGGATGGTTTGCTTCTTTTGCCAACACTTCCCACGGCCGGATCGTCACCGTGTTCTTCCTCGAAGGAGGCCGTCCGACATTCGGCCCCAAAGCGGCGGAATTGACCGGCGTCTTCTATCACAATCTGTGGGATCACAGCTATTTCGCCGAGAAAGCCGCTACCGACACGGCACCGAGCACGGCTTCTGCACCTGCGGTTAGCCAGTAGTTCAATTCTCCTGGTCAACTTTGGGCCTCCCTGAAAAGGGAGGCCCTTTCTTCTTGTCTGAGAGGAGCCGGAGTTTAAACCACGCCCTTCAAAACCAAATTTCTCCGCGAATATCGAGTGGGTAGCTCAGCTCTCGCTTTTGAAGAGTCCGGGCTTTGTAACGGTTTTCCATCCTCTGAAATCTCTTCTGCGCTAATAAAAAAGATGCCCTCAGGGGCTGAAGACCCGGCATATTTCCAATCCTTATGGCCCGACTAAAGTCGTGCCCTGATAGAAAACAGAGCTTTTCCGCAGCCCGTAAAGTTGTCGTCCTGAGACGAAATCGAGTTCTCAACGCAGGCTCTTTAGGCCGTAAATAATTGCTTCATACCCAAATTGACTTCTGCTTCCAGACTTTCTGCACCGCCGACGAGTTACATTTGTATGACACAGCACTGCCAGCCCGTTGGCGCTTATCTTTGTTCGGAGGTCAATTTGTACCGGGTGAACCTTTTCTTATTGTCCCTGCTCGGGCTCGGCACCATCGCTCTGATTGCACAACAACCGCAGACTCCCGTCCCGGACAAACCGGCGGCGGCACCTGAGGCGCCCTTTGGGAATGCCTATCCCACCCGGCCTCCGGCCGACCCGGCCGCGGTGCAACAGGGCCGTCAGATTTTCAGCGCGAACTGCAGCTTTTGCCACGGATCCGACGCGCGAGGCGGAGAAGGCGGGCCGAATCTGATTCGCAGCCAAACCGTCCTGGACGATAAAAATGGAGAACTCATCACCACCGTGGTGCAAAACGGCCGTCCCGACAAGGGCATGCCCAAGTTCGATCTAACCACAGAGCAAGTAGGCACCATCGCCACCTTCCTCCACAGCATCCCCGTCGGCGGCCGCGCCCGAAGCACTGGGACAGTCGATCCCCTGGTGGGCGACGCCAAAGCCGGCGAGGCCTACTTCAATGGCCCCGGCAAATGCGCGACCTGCCATTCGATCTCAGGCGACATGGCCGGCATCGGCGCCAGGATTACCGACGTCCGGGCGCTGCAAAACGCCATTCTCTCCGGGGAACACCGGGGGGAGTTGGTCGAGGTGAGCAAAAAAACCGTGACGGTCACTCTTCCGACGGGGCAAGTGGTCCAGGGCAAGCTCTACCAGATCGATGACTTCCTGGTCTCCCTCATCGACGCCAACGGTGAATACCACAGCTATCCCCGTCACGGGGCGGTTCCCAAGGTGGTCGTCACCGATCCGCTGCAACCTCATTTGGACATGCTTCAGACCTTGAAAGACGACGACATCCATAATCTGACCGCCTACCTGGTGACCCTGAAATGAAGCGAGACGCTCCTTCTCCTGCCTGCTCTTCTCTTGGGAACCGCGGCCTTCGCGCAGGGTCTGGATCCCGTGCTGCTCACAAAACCGGCGATCGACGCCTGGCCGACTTATTCCGGAGACTACTCTGGCCGCCGTTTCAGCACGCTCACCCAGATCAACCAGAGCAACATAAAGAACCTCGGCCTTGCCTGGACAAGCCGCCTGGCTCCAGGGCGCGGAGCACCTCCCTCCCCATTCAACAGGCCCGGTCCTGGAAACCCAGCCACCATCATCGGCGGGGAAATCGATGAACCCGTCCCGGTACGCGGCGCGGGACATATCTCAGGCGGGGTCCTGCAGGTGAACGGGATCCTCTACGTCTCGGTACCCGACAACGCGTGGGCCGTCGACGCCCGCGATGGCACCATCCTCTGGCACTACTTCTGGAAGACCAAGGGGGGAACGCACATCGGCAATCGTGGCATGGGTATGTACAAGGATTGGCTCTACTTCGAAACCCCTGACGATTACCTGGTGTCGCTCGACGCTAAAACCGGCAAGGAGCGTTGGCACAAAGTCATTTCGGATTTCAACGAGCAATATTTCTCCACCATCGCTCCCATTGTGATCGGCAATCACCTGCTGGTCGGTACGGCCGACGATCTCGACGCTCCTGGATTTCTGCAATCCTTTGATCCGGAGAGCGGCGAGCTGCAGTGGAAGTGGTACAGCGAGCCCGAAAAAATGGGCGATCCGGGCTCGGAAACCTGGCCGAACCTCGACTCCATGCGCCATGGCGGCGCGGGCACCTGGGTTCCCGGCAGTTACGATCCCGACCTCCACCTCTACTATTTTGGAACCGCCAATCCGACTCCGGCCTTTTCCGGGGCCACCCGCGAAGGCGACGACCTGTATACCTCCTGCATCGTGGCGCTGAATGTAGATACGGGCAAGCTTGCCTGGGCCTATCAACCCTCGCCGCACGACACCCACGATTGGGATGCGGCGCAGACGCCGGTCATCGTCGATGGAACCTTTGCCGGCAAGCCGCGCAAACTTCTGCTGGATGCCAGCCGCAACGGCTATTTCTTTGTCCTCGATCGTGTCACCGGCGAGCACTTACTCACCGTTCCCTATGCGGATACGCTCAATTGGGCCACCGGCCTGGATAAGACGGGCCGTCCCATGGGTAATCCAGGCAAAGACGCATCCCCAGGCGGTGCTCTGGTCTCGCCCGACTCAGACGGAATCGTCAACTGGCAGCCGCCGACCTACGATCCGCAAACCGGACTCTTCTACGTAGCTATGGACGAGGTCTACTCCGAGTTTTACCGCACGGAACCGAACGTCCGCGCCCTGCAGGGTCTGAATGGGGTTCAGGAATCGCGGGTGGGAATCAAGGGCAAATACATCGTTGCCATCGACTATAAGACGGGCAAAATCGTTTGGCGGCATCTGCAGCCTTCGGCCGGGGAAGGCGACAACAATACTGGCCTGACCACAACCGCGGGCAAACTTCTTTTTGGCGGCGACGCCAACGGCAACCTGGTCGCGTACGACCCGGCCAATGGGAATCCCCTCTGGCACACCCATCTTGGCCAGGTATCGAATGCCGTAGAGACCTACATGCTGGATGGCCGCCAGTACATCCTGGCGGCCTCGGGGGATTCTCTTTTCGCCTTCGCTCTCAACCCCTGAATTAAAGCAGTTTCGCAATTACGATGACCTGGCAAAGATGGCGAGGAGTGGTTTTCCTTGAGAGAAAACCACGACAAGGCCGGTCGCTTCGGTCTAAACCAATTGCGGAACTGACTTAGGGCTCGAGCACGATCTTGCCCCGTGTGTGGCGCTGCTCGAGCTCCTGATACGCTTCACGAACCTTGCTCAGCGGATAAACTTTGGCAATCGGGATCTCCAGCTTTCCCGCCGCCACCAAACCGACGAGCTGTCCCAGCACCTCGGCATTGGCTGCCTCCTGGCTACCGTCGGTTTTGACGCCATATTTCTCAGCTGCCGCGAAATCGATGATGGTGTCGATCCGGTTGCGAGCGACTCCCAACTTGAGGGCCAACTCTACATATCCGCCGCCAAAGGTATCAACAAACGCATCGACCTTTCCGCCGCTTGCGGTGCGGATCCGGCCCTCCACGCCATCTCCGTAGGCAACCGGAATCACTCCATGGTCTTTGAGCCATTGCTGATTTCCCTCGCCGGCCAAACCGATCACTTTGGCTCCTGCATTCCTGGCCAACTGCACAGCGATCGACCCGACTCCACCCGCCGCACCGGAAACCACAACCGTATCGCCTGCCTTCAGGTCAACAGCACGGACCGCGGCGAAGGCGGTTGTTCCGGCGACGAAGAGTCCGCCTCCCTGCTCCCACGAGACGTTCGCCGGCCGGGGCACAAGATTGCCGGCGTCGACCACTACAAATTCGGCATGGCTGGCTCGTTCATGCGTGAATCCGATGACCTCGTCCCCCGCGGCAAACTTCGCCACTGCGGGACCGGTCTGCTCAACGACGCCGGCAAAATCAGTGCCCTGGCCGGACGGAAACTTTGCCGGCCAGCGTTCGGCGAAAAAACCCTTGAGGATGTAAATCTCGCCCGGATTAATCCCCGCCGCCTTTACCTTCACAAGAACTTGTCCAGGCCCTGGGGTGGGTCGTGGTACGTCTACAACTTCGAGGACTTCAAGTCCACCATAATGATCGAATTTCACGGCACGCGGCATAGGTCTGTCTCCTGCAGAAGAGATGACCGTGAAGCCGGGCAGGATGCGGATCAGTAAGCAGGGGTAAGGTATGATTGCGCACGGCGTGGCTATGCGGGGATCGGACATCGGCTTCAGGCGGCTGGGACTTCCGGGACTTTTCCTTTGGTTCAATCTGGTTTGCGTGGGCTTTGCCCAGGATGCCCCGTCCGCTCTTAAGCAGGCGGATGCTGCCTACCGCGCAGGCTCTGCAGCTTTCTCAAAAAACGACTATGAAACGGCGCGTGTCGATTTCGAGAAGGTAATCCATCTCGTCCCCGCCCAGGAGCAGGGATACCGAGCCCTTGGGCTGACGCTTCTGCACATCGGCAAAGCCGAAGAAAGCGTTCCGGTCCTGGAGAAAGCTCTCTCCCTCAACCCCGGCGATTCGGATGCACAGTTGGGTCTTGCCATCGGCTACGACCGGCTGCATCAGCCCGCAAAAGAAGTCATCCTGCTGGGAAAACTCGATGCCGCGGCTCGAGCCCAGAAGCATGCTCTGCCCGCCGACACCGAGGCCATGTATGCGCGGGCGCTGGCGGCGACGCACCAGCTTCCCGCCGCAATCATCCACATGAAGCGGGCGGTCGCTGCCGATCCCCGAAATGCCGGCTCTCTGGATGATCTCGGTTCGCTCTACGCCATGCAAAAAGACTGGCCGAACGCCGAAAAGAGTTTCCATGCGGCCCTGGCTGCGAATCCGTCGCTCGCCTCTGCTCACTTGCACCTGGCAATGGCGCTACAGGCGCAGCAGCGTTCCGGCGCAGCCGAAGAACTCAGCAGAGCTAACCGGCTTACCAACTCGACCCCGAGAACCCCATCATCAATCTGGAACTAGGCCGTTTGCTCTCGGCGAATGGCGATGATCAGCAGGCTATCCCGCTACTTCAGCACGCTTATGCGCTGCTGCCGCAATCCGCCGATGCGGCCTACCAGCTAGGCCTTGCTTTACAGCGCTCAAATCGCATGTCCGAAGCGATACCGCTGTTTCAAAGTGCTTCTGCCGCCGATCCCGATAATCCGGACATCCTGGCCAACCTCGGCATGGCTCTTTGCCAGCAACAGAAGGCTACCCAGGCTGTTCCGCTTCTCCAAAAGGCTGTCCAACTGGCGCCGGACAAGCCCATCGCCCACCAGAATCTGGCGGCGGCCTACATTCAGCTGAGCCAGTTCGATGATGCTGTTTCTGAGCTGCGAACCGCTCTAAAGCTGTCACCGGACTCACCCCAGCTTCATTACAACCTCGGCCTGGCTTTAAAGATGCAGGACAACATCGCGGCCGCAATCCCCGAGCTGCAAACTGCGGAGCGGTTGGACCCTGCCATGTCTGAGCCCCCCTATGTTCTGGGCATCCTGCATCTGCAGGCGGGGCAATACGCCGATGCGGCGCGGGAACTCAGTACTTCGCTCAAGCTGCAGCCGGAGAACGGCGATGGCTGGGCGACGCTGGGAAGTGTCTACAACCATCTTGATCAACTTGACCAGGCGACCGCAGCGCTCGGCCAGGCTATCCAGCGCTTGCCGCAGCAGCCCGATCCTCATTTAACGTTGGCCGCCGTGCTGGCCAAGCAAAACAAGCCTGAGGAGGCCAAAGCTGAGCGGGCCAAGGCAGCCGAGTTGATGCGTGCCAACATGAATCGCCAGCGTGCCGAAGTCGCGGCCAATTCCGGAACCTCGCTGCTGCAGAAGGGAAATGTCCCGGAGGCGATCGTGGAATTTCAGAACGCCATCAGCTTTGACCCCAGCTACCCCCAAGCGCACCTGGGGCTTGCCGACGCGTTCGACCGCCAGGGCAAAACAACCGATGCCGCCGCAGA
>CAWBRJ010000011.1:0-115046 GCA_963790935.1 uncultured Acidobacteriaceae bacterium
ATGGCAAAGGCAATTTCACCGTCGGCGGGACTTACGGCGACCCAAAGTGGTCTACAGAAACGCAGCGGTTGGCGATCGAACGGTGACGGGTATCCGGATATTGCGGATCGGAACCGCGGCATGACGAGCTATGTATCATGAATGACGGCAAGATTCATTTCGATTGCCGTCCGCTGCCGGACTCGCCGAGCGCGGCGACTGTGGCCATTGCGGACATTGATGCGGACGGCGCAAATGATGTGGTTTACGCGTGTCGGGATGAATGCCAAAGCGCTGTCTATTTCAACGACGGGAAGGGAAGCTTCACTCGCAAAGTGTCCTGGGGACCGCCGAAGTCATCCACGCGCGCCATGGCGGTCGCTGACTTTAACGGCGATGGCCGTCTCGACATTGCGGCCTGCCACGAAAACCTGGGCTGCTTTGTCTACCTCAGTGACAGTAAAAGTCACTTCGGCGACGGTATTCGATTCGATAAGCCCGCGGCGGTGCCCTACTCCATGATCACCGCGGATCTGAATCGCGACGGCCGGCCGGAGATCCTCGTCGGCTATGTCAACGCTCCGGGCGTGATTTATTTCAACGACGGCAGCGGGACCAAGTACCAGCCAGTGCCATTCGGCGACGGAAAAGGAGCGATCTATGGTATGGCGGCTGCCGATCTGGATGGCGACGGATGGCCCGATGTTGTTGTGGCGCGATCCGACTCGCCCTGTTTTGTGATGTTCAATCGTCCGCTCAAGAAATGAGGGCAATCGTCATGATTAAATACTTACTTCGGTATAGCCTCGCAGCGTGGCTGTTGCCAAGCTTGGCCGTTCTCTGCGTTAAGACTGATGCCCAGCCGTCAGCCGCTGCGCTGCAAGCCGCATCAACACCTTCCGCGGCTACGGAGATTCCCCCGGCAGAGTTGTTGCAGCCGGAAGAACTGGTGCAGCTCTTGCGCTCTTCTAGGGACGAGAAACCCCTGATTTTACAGGTCGGCTCGCATGTCATGTACGCCGAAGCGCATATTCTCGGATCGGAGTATGGCGGTGCTGGTGGCCAGGATACGGGACTCCAGGCACTGCGGGATAGCGTGAAGGGACTGGAGCGCAATCGGTTTCTTGTCATCTATTGTGGGTGCTGCCCATGGAACAAATGTCCCAATATCCGGCCCGCGTATCGGGAGTTGCACACTCTCGGCTTCACTCACGTTCGAGTGCTCTATCTCGCCAATAACTTCGGAACCGATTGGGTAAATAAGGGCTATCCAGTTACGAAAGGCCGCTGAGAACCAGGGGATGCTACGAATCGTGCTTCGGCGAATCAACTCGAAACGCAAGGTTCTTCTACTACTGCTGCTGACGGCTTTCCCCGCCGCGGACAACCTCGCCGCAAAGACGGAAACTCCTGCCCCGATCGCCTACCGCAGGGCTCCCAGCTTTACCCGGATCGACTTGAACCATCGGCAAGTAAGTCTCGCAGATTATCGCGGCAAAGTGGTCCTACTCAATTTTTGGGCGACCTGGTGTGTACCGTGTCTCAGTGAAATGCCGAGGTTTGTTGCGTGGCAGCAGGAGTATGGCGGACGCGGGCTGCAGATCATCGGCATTTCGATGGATGATGAGGAGCAACCGGTACGCATCACGTATCAGAAATACAGATTGAATTACCCCGTGGTCGTGGGAGACGAAAAGATCGGAGAAATGTATGGTGGTATCTTCGGTCTTCCCGTCACCTTCCTGATAGACAGAAGCGGCAAGATCCGCTTCAAGCACGAAGGCGACACTGACATCAAGACCATCGAGAGTGAGATGCGGGGTCTGTTGTCTGTATCTTAGAGTTCATTGCCACTTGGGAGCCAATGCTGCCGACAGGCTGGAACAAGCCGGACATTTCCGTGCTGCAAGGTAAAGGTCCCGTCTGTTCACGAAACTCCCCAACCCATCTCCAGCGACCAGGTTGGTATTGAGTGAAATTCGGGTTCGTCGTCTGTTCTTTAGATAAGTTCGAGCCCTCTCAGAATTTGCTGTTCCAATAGGAGTGCTGCCCGATATAGAGGTCGTCCGCAACGTTCTTCAGAATAGCGCGGCGCACGTCCAAAACGTTCATTTCTCCCTGCGTTCTGTAGAGCACTTCGCCTTTGGTTCCAATCAGAACCGTATACGGAGCACCGCCCTCCCACCCCGTGCCGAAAACTTTTACCGCATCCGCCGCATCGTTGCTGTTAAAGAGATAATTTTTATTGAACGCGTGTTGTTTCTGAAGAAATGCCGAAACCAATTGCTTCTCGTCAGGATTGTTGATGCTCAGAGTCACAATATTCAACGGCCGGTTGGCATACATTCGGACCATGGTTTGCAATTCCGGGAATTCTTCGACACATGGTCCGCACCAGGTAGCCCAAACGTTGACCAGCAGAAGCTTGTCTGTGCCGGCATTCTGGCGCAAGGTCTTGAGCTGATCGGCGGAGATCAAATCCAGAGTTACCGGCCTCCCGTTGAACTGGGCAATCTCATTTTCTACACTGGTCGCTTTGTAGGCCCACTTCGTAGAGCACCCAACCGCCGGCGTGTCTGTGACGGCGACCGGCTTTCCCGCCAGCAGAGCATCGACGGCATCTCTCGCTTCGTGTTTCGTCGCCAACTCCTCACGTTGATTGCTATCGATACGTCCCTCGTATCGCAGAATGCGCTGCTGGTCAAAGATGAACGCGTGGGGAGTCGCAGTAGGCCCGTATTTCAGTGCAACCGCCTGAGTGGCGCCATCGTATAGGTATGGATAATTCAAGCTCCTATAGGCTGCCCGTGCCTTCATATCAGCAAAAGAATCGCCTACGTCGGTGTATCCGTATTCGCTGAGTTTCTCTGCCTTGGCATCATTTCCCATGATTACGACCACGGACACTCCCCCGCCCTGATAGTCCGTCACTAACTGCTTGATTCGCTTTTCATACATCTGGGCGACCGGGCAATGATTACAACTGAAGATAACCACAAGGACCTTGCTCGACGCATAGTCTTTGAGGCTGTGCGATTTTCCATCGACTCCGGGCAGATTAAAATCCGGCGCCTGCGAGCCGATCTTCAGAATTGGAGGGACATCGCTCCCGGTGTGCGCAACGTCGTCCTGTCCCCATCCGGCAGGGCGCGAAAGAAGGGCTAAGCCGAGAGCCATCATTGACCACAACACTTGTGAGGTAAGCCAGCCCCGCCTGGTCCGAGTGAATGCAAAATAGTCTAGGTACACGAAGCCTCCTTCCGAACACGTGCAGTTTCAGTAGATTACGAGCGTCGCCGCCTCAGTTTACTCCCTCGACGGCGAGCAAAGTCAATGACACGCCATCCATTGCCACTTTTCCCCTTAAATCGTTGATTTTGTCGATGTTATCACCGGATGATAACATGCTGATGCGAGGGCAAAGGACCATAGCCTCGACACCCTGTTGGACCTGGACGGCGATTCATACGTTCTCGATGGGCTGTACTGGGTGAAGTTCGAGGCAAAGAGAGTCCCCGTCTCATCGGAAAAGCCGCATGGCCTCGACTATTCTCTGACGCTCCATGACGACAGAGGGCGGGGCTGCTGGGATACGACAACGCGCATGGAATTCAGGAGGGTCCGGGGCCGGGCGTGAGAACCCGTATTGAATACGACCATAAGCATAAGGGTCAACGTGTGCGTTTCTATGACTACACAGACGCGGTCACCTTACTCGCAGATTTTTGGACGGATGTGGACGCGATTTTGCAGGGAAGGGAAGGAAAGGGATGAGGACTTTGAAAGTTGGTATCGCCAATCGAGATGCGTTCAAGAAACGGACGATGGCTGTAGCGAGAGGTGAATACAGACCATCAAAATCCTAAGGTCTGGTTTACCAATAAACTCTCATCCTGGAAACGCACCCCAATCTCTTCGATACGACCAACATCAATAAGAACTAAAGAAGATGAGTGTTGGTCCTCTTGTGAACTATTCAGGCGTGGAACTGGTGTTAGGACTGAAGTGTCGGACAGCTGGCGGCTCACGGCACCACCTGAGCATGGGGGAATCTCGCCAGGGTCTTGAGGAACTGGGGTCCCACTGGTGTGATACACTCTGAGCCCACTGACGCCTGCAGCGCAATCCTCGGGTCCAAACAAGTGCATGCAGGGAACTCGCCGCAATGGCGAAGACTTCGAAGGAGAGTAAGTTATGGTTAGTCTCATCAAGCGTACGACTGTGAATGTCGCGCGTGCCGTGACCACGGCTACGCCGATGGCCACGCTCGCATTGTTGGTCGCTTTCGGTGCAACTCGTGCAGTCGCTTCGATTGTCGTTGACCCGAATACAACACCGTGCGTTTCAGCCACGACGCACTACACGACGATTCAGGCCGCAGTAAGCGCTGCGGCGTCGGGCGCCACAATCCAGGTCTGCCCGGCGAACTACGCCGAGCAGGTTACGATTGCTACGCCGCTCACGTTGAAGGGTGTCACAAACACCACCGGGAACACCGGCGCCGCTGTTGTAACGATACCGAATAACACGTTCTCGGGCGCGTACACGCAGATTGTCATTACTGCGACAGGCGTCACTCTGACTGATATTGGTGTCGACGGCACCAACTCGCTCAGCAGCTGCTCTTCCGCAAGTCTAACCGGGATCATGTTTGACTCGGGATCGTCGGGAACCCTCAAGGATGTCGTGGCCAGGAATCACAATATCAGCAACGGAAGCGGCGGCTACTGTGGGACTGGCACCCCCATTTACGCGAATGGCGCAACCAGTGTGACCATCACCGACTCGAGCGTTCGCAACTTTGACGCCACAGGAATTTATCTAACAGCAACCTCCACCGCCACGGTCAAAACGACCACGGTTGCGCCCATCAGCGCAGGTAGCAACTGCATCTATTCGAACGCCGAGACGGTCGTAGTCAGCAACAACACGGTGGCCGATTGCAGCTACGGCCTGTATGTCACGAGCACCACGCAAGGGACCGTGTCGGGCAACACCGTCCACGGCGGCGTCAACGGAGTGGCCGGCATCTTTTGTTTCCCCGTCTGTACCGGCCTGACCGTGTCCGGCAACTTAGTCTTCGACACACACAATGGGTTAAGCATAAAGACGTCCGATGAGGTTGGCGGGGTCACCTTCGAGAACAACGACATTTACGGTACAGTGAACGCCGTATACCTGTTCCTTGAGACTGGTAACACTATAAGTAACAACACGATCACCGATGCTCAGGTCGGCGTCAATGGCGCTTCCGGCAACACGATCAGCGGCAACACCTACAGGACGGTCACAACCCTGACACAGTAGATGCACGAACCAGAGGAGGACAGACGGGGTAACCCCGTAATCGAAGATATGGTGGTTAGCCCGTCTGTCCTGTTTTTCCCTCACAATGTGCCGGTTTATCCCGGTGCTCTCTGTCCCTCCTCGTTCATACGATCCCGAAGCGCTTCAGCCTTCCATCGGAATGGACACCAGAGCTTTGCGCGAGAGAGAATGATGCCATTCGGTATGCCTTATTGCTCTCTCGGCTATCTTCCAAAGTGGATTGCTGCGTTCATGACCGTCGCGTGCCTTTCTTGTGCAAGCGCGCAGGAGGCGCCGATTGAGGCGGAACTCTCGAAAACCCTTGCCGGCGATCGGCTGGAAATTGGTTCCACCTTTGCTCTGCAGGTCCTGGCTCCCTGGGAACAGGCGGAGTGCCGCCTAGCGTCCGGCGCGCTGTTACACGCGACCGTCCAGGCGGTCACGCGGACAAACCGCCACACGCAAGGGATCACATTTATGGTGCAGGCACCGTGCGGGGAGAGAAAGCCGCTCGAACCTGTGGTTACCAACTTGCTTGCCGCACCTAGGATTCAAGAGGAGACCGAAGAATTCCCCGGCTTTGGCACCTTTGGAGTGAATCAGCCTCGTGTCTCGTCCGCCACTCTAAACCCATTGGACGTGGCGAAGCCGGCTTCCTTTGCTGTTCGTCATACGACAAACACTGACCAGCTTCCCAAGACCGTTACCCTTGGCGAAGTCTGGCATCTTTCCCACATCAAGCTGGTTCTACCATCTGGGAATAGTACGGAGTCGGCGATCACGACGGAAAAGTCGTCACTTGGTTTGCCCGCGAAAACGATCTTCATTCTGCAAATCGCGCGGCAGGGGAATCAGCCTCTCCCCGCCTTACCGGCTGTTGCAAACCACTCCGTCCGCGAAGGCCTGCGTTCTCCGGATCCATTTATCGGCCGTTGCCGTGCTGGCCAGTGTACGCTCGATCCCGCGCCTCTCAGCACACCTCCCTTTGGCTTTCATCGTGCGGGCGACGCAGAAGACCTTTCGCGGTTCGGCATGAGACCCGAGAGCGATCGCGAGATGTTACAGCTGCAACAGAGTACGACTGTTCACTTCGTGAGCGATGCAGAAGTACTCGTCACGTTCCCAACCCATGAATTGTTGAGGCATTCCGGTGACGAACGCCCTACGGACAACCCACAGCAGGTACGCGCCGTTCTTTTCAACATTGAGACGCGGTCGGTCGATCGCATGGAGAATTGGATCATCGACGACCACAATGTTTACGTCTGGTCCTTTGGGCGCAATCTGCTTGTGCATAAAGGCCGCTTTCTCAGGATGTACGGGCCAGGCCTGCAGGAACTTGCCTCTCTTCCGCTCGATCTGCCACTGGCTTCCCTGCGCGCGTCTCCGGATGGCGAGCACCTCCTCGTCGGAGAACTACACGAATTGCATTCCTCGGAAGACCATCTAATGCTGGTGGACACGCTCGCCCGCGGGCCGCAAGAGGAGGTGCGGTGGTCGCTGCTTGACCAAAAGTTGAAGCGGATCAGGGCTCTTGGTACTTCCAGCAACTTCGTGCCCACACCGATCCTGCTCAATGACAGCATGATCGAGTTGCGGAAAGGTGTGGGGTCGGAATGGTTTCTGGTGGGCAAAGCCTGGGACAGCAACAGTGACAGACTGCTTGGCAGTCTGCATTCTGCCTGTTTCCCGGTTCTGGACAACGTCTCACCGGATCTGCTCGCCGCTACCACCTGCGACACCTCAGGCAAGGCGATGCACACCATTCTGACACGGAAGAACGGCTCACCTGTGATCGACCAAACATCCACTCGTCAGGATTTACCCGCGTCGGTCGCAGGTTCGAGCGCTTCCGCCAGAGTCGCCCTCATGCTGACTCGAGCAGAGGAGAATTGGGATCAAGGGCGTCTCTTCCGCTTCAGCATGATCAAAACGCAAAGGATCGAAGTCTTCGGAAGTGAAGATGGGTCGCTCCTTGCCTCGATTCCTTTGCCTGCTGCCGAACACTCCAGCAACGCCTTTGCCCTTTCGCCGAACGGGTCTATGTTGGCGCTTGTCGCGGGCCACCATCTTACCCTCTATGAGCTCCATCCTTGAAGGAGGGATCGTGCACCAGATTGGTAGCGAGCATTGACGGCGGTTTCGTACTCAGAAGATTGTTGTGGCGCATCGGACATTCCTTCGATCAGGAGGTCGCGAAGATTGCCCAAGCCATGAGCGTAACGAGGATCCATGACGCCACAGCAAGCAGCGTGACGAGGATGTCGGGAAAGGTGAAGCGGCGCACTTGGTCCGGCTCCTCAGGCGATGCCGGCGACCCGCTGTGCGTTGTTGGCCTTAGTCTTTTCACGAGGCGGCAGCAAGCGGGTTGAGTTGAGGATGAACGTAAGCTCTGAAACGACATGAATCAACGTCGCCAGAAGGGGATTGAGAAAACCCGCCGCTGCCAAGCCAATGCCGATGGTATCGACAATGAGAGTCCCGTAGAAATTTTGCAGGATGATGCGCCGGCAGTTGCGCGCGATGCGGACAGTATCCACAAACTTTGCCAGATCATTGCCGATCAAAACGACATCCGCGCTTTCCCGGGCAACATCCGTTCCGGCGCCCATGGCGACGCCGACGGTCGCCTCGCTCAGTGCGGGTGCGTCATTGATGCCATCGCCCAGCATGGCCACCGTTCGACCTCTTTTCACCTGTTCCGCGATAAAAGTTGTCTTCTGTTCGGGCAGAAGCTCGGAATAGACTTCAATAATGCCGAGCTGGTCGGCTACTGCTTCGGCAACTGCCTTGCTATCCCCTGTAAGCAAGACCACTTTGATATCCATCTCGCCGAGAGCCCTGACAGCGGGTGCGGCGCTCGGACGTAATTGGTCAGTGACCCAAAGGGATCCGCAGTAGTGGCCCCCCCGAGCGACCAGGACCTCGGTTCCCGTGTCTTTGCCATCGATCTTCCTTTCAGGATGTGCGATTCCCAGCTCTTCAAACAAAGCTCGATTTCCGGCCACGATGGCTGTTCCACGCAAGGAGGCAAGAACTCCCCGCCCAACGCGATACTCGAAGAATTCGGGATCAGCAGCGTGAATGCCGTGCTGCTCCGCAAAGCGGATGATGGCACGGCCTAACGGATGCTCTGAATTTCGTTCCACCGTGGCGGCGGCCTCGACAAGGGTGCGTTGCGAAATACCCGGTGCACTGTGGGTGGCCGAGACGAGAGGCGTTCCGTAGGTCAACGTTCCCGTCTTATCGAGGAAGACAATCTTTAGCTGTCCGAGCGCTTCGAGGTAGATCCCACCTTTGATGACTGCGCCCTTTCGGGCCGCGCGTCCGATCGCGCCCAGGATTGCCAGTGGCGTGCCCGCAGCAATGCCGCACGCCCCGGCAACGATGATGACTGAGATCGTAGACCGAAGATTATGGGTGATCAGGAAGGTAAGGACCGCGGCGCCTAGAGCGAAGTAAACCAGGTAGCCGGCAAGCCGGTCTGCCGTTTTCTGTATCGGTGCCCGGGAGCGCTCTGCATTCTCGACTGCCTCGATGATCTTGCCGAAAGTCGTTTCTTTTCCGAGGCGCTCGGCGCGGACCTGGAGTGTTCCGGCCTGATTGATGGTGCCTGCGTAAACGTCACTGCCAGCCCGCTTTTCACTGGGCATCGGTTCTCCGGTGATTGCGGCCTGTTCCACGAACGAATGACCACTCAGGACCCGGCCATCCACCGGAATCCGGTCACCCGGCCGTATGACTACCACCTCTCCCGGCAGAATTGTCCTGGTCTCGACGTCGAAGATTCGGCCCTCTCTGAGTACGCTCGCGGTCCGGGGCAAAAAATCAAGCATGTCGCGAATGGCGCGGCGCCCTCGTCCGACAGTGAGCCCTTCGAGAATCTCGGCTGCGAGGACGAACGCTGTGATCACCAGCGCCGTGAAAAACTCCCCGATCGCCAGCGCGGAAACGAGGGCGATGGTCATGGAGAGTTCCATCGTCATGCGACGCTCTAAAACGTTTTCCAACGCCTCTTTGAAAATGGGGTAGCCGCCGATAACCGTGGCCACCAGGCCGATAACGCTTACCCGGTGGAACGGCTCCCAGAGATGGAACCAGACTGCCGCCGCGGCAAGCGCGACAAAGACTACGCGAAGGACGTCGACCAGCTCAAAGCCATGTCCGTGGTCTTCTTCCGCCACGACATCGGAGAGAGCGTACGTAGTTTCGGGAAGGTGAGTTCCGGCTTCGGCTACTTCGCCCAGATCAATCCGCGTTCCGTTCTGGTTCATAACGGTCATATCACCCTCCGACTTCTAGTTGAAATATCTTTTGACTACAGAAATAAGTTCCTCCGCCGCCTCAAGTTGCGAGGGAAGAGCTTTCTGATTGGGAGAAAGAACATGAAACCGTACGTGCCCCTCGATTAACTCCGCCATCAGACCATTCAGTGCGCCCCGGCACGACGCCACGAGCTGCAGGATGTCTTCGCATTCCGCATCTCCTTCGAGAGCGCGTTCCACCGCCTCAACTTGACCCTTGATGCGGCGGGTGCGCGACAGCAGTTTTTTCTTATCCTTTGTGGTGTGGGCCAAGATCACCTCCGATTTATATAATATAGTCCCCTATACTATATCAATCGTAGAGAGGAGTTGAAAAATGCTGGATACCAAGCGCCGCGTGATTGCACAGATCATTGTTTGCAAGGGATGCTGCTGTGGGGCGATGCACAAGGATCGTCCGGAGGTGCCGGTGGCCTGGCTAAAGGAGGAGTGGCGGAGGCGCGGTTTACTAAAGCGTGTTCAGCTTTCGATTAGCGGTTGTGTGGGTCCGTGTGATATCCCCAATGTGGTTGTGGTGAACTCCAACTCCGGTTCTCAGTGGCTGGGGAACATAACCGAGTTCAATCAATACAGGGCTCTGGTCGATTGGGCTAGCCGGTCGATAGAGGCCGGTAGCCTCCTGGAGCTACCACACGAATTCAAAGCCCACTTGCTGCAACCGTGGCGCTGATAGGGAGGGTGGCATCTATTCACTGCGGAGTGAAAACCAAAGTGCCGCCCAGCATCGGAGTCCTGGCCTTGAAAATCGACCGTAGAATCGCTCGCGATCCAGGGTTGGCTTCTCAACGGCCGCTGTGAATTTAGCGTGAGGGATGGATCTCAGGATCAGGTCTGGGGCATCGCTTAACTTGACTTTTGGCCGCGGCGACAGCATACCAATTGCAACGGATGAACGCTCGTGACGGTGAACGGGGATCATGTCACCGTATCCCTTTCCAGACTTATTCCATTCTGAGCGCCTGCACAGGGTCAATGGATGCGGCGCGACGCGCCGGAACAATCGCAGCGATGCACGCAGCGCCCACAAGGGTTATGATCGCACCGGTCAACACACTTGCGTCCGCAGTTGTGATTTCGTATAGCTGCGACTTCACAAACCTTACACAGAAGAAGGCCACCGGAAGTCCTATCGCGAGGCCCAGGACAGTTTGAATCATAGCGCCGCGCATAATCATCGCGATGACTCCGCTACGCTCCGAGCCAAGCGCCATGCGGATGCCGATCTCGCTGGCCCGCCGCGCTACGGTATAAGAGGTGACGCCGTACAGCCCCACCGCCGCCAGCAGCAATGCCAGTGCGCCAAACAACGTCATCAGCCGCGAGATCATCCGCTCCCGAGTAAAGCGGTCCGCGATCTGCTCATCTAAGGTCTGAAATTTCACTACCGTTAGGTTGGAATTGATTCCAGCGATTGTCTTCCGTGCAATGGCCTGTATGTCCTCCATCGAGCGCGAGCTCTCCAGCACAATCGCGCCGGCATAGAGTGCTCCAACCTTATCGATCGGTCGCTTATCAGAGGCAGCTCGCTGCAGTATGGGGACGAACGTCATCGGGTGGTTTTTCATACGCACGTCCGTGTAGACGGTGTCCTCCACGACGCCCACAATCACGACGTCGCCCGACGAAGGTCCGGATGAGCCAAAGTGCGCGCCGATGGGATTCTCTCCCGGCTTGAAGAAGGTCTTTACGAACGCTTGGTTTACGACCCCGATCATCGGAGTCGACGGCGTGTCCTGTACGCCGATGCCACGGCCCATTACCACGCGCGTACCCACGGCGTCGAAGTACTCCGCATTCACCCTGTCCCACCCCGCCATCTTGTGCAGGCTCGGCTGTCCCTGAATCTGGACATCGTCGTTGCTGTTATGGGCTTCCATCGGCGTTACAGAGCTGAGCCCGACCTTCACCACTCCGGGCACTGCATGAAAGCGCTCCTCCAGCGTCTGGTAGAGCGGTCCGACCTGCGAAGGTAAATATCCCGCCGCCTGAGGATCGATGTGGACGATGTAGCGGTTCTTCGACTCCAGCTTCATGTCCGTGTTCTGCAGTTTGCTGAGGCTGGCAGCGAAGAGGCCTGCGCCAACCAGTAGGATGAGCGAAAGCGCCGTCTGCAGGACGACCAGGCTGCGCTGTAGCAGGGAAGCGCCGCCGGTGGCGGTGCGCGTACTGGTGCGCAGTGCATCGGCCGGTTGAGACTGTGCAGCGATCCACACTGGGGCTACGCCAAAGAGCACGCCGGTGATGAGTGAGACGCCGAGTGCAAATGCCAGCACCTCCCACGAGGGGCTGGCATGGATCGGCACGTTGGGTTCTCCCGAGAATGCGAGTGCCAGCAGCATGCGTGTGCCCAGATAGGAGACGCCGAGCGCCGCTGTCCCACCCAATACCGCCAGAACGGTGCTTTCCGTGAGCAATTGCCGGACGATTCGCATGCGTGCCGCGCCCAGCGCCGTGCGCACGGACATCTCAGCCTTTCGGCCCATTCCACGGACGAGCAGAAGGTTGGCGATATTGGCGCAAGCTATCAGCAGTACCAGGCCGGAGATCCACATCAGCAGCGTCAGTTTGGAGGTATAGTCCAACTGCATGATCTGGACGCCACCTCCGCCGTCGGTGAGAACGACGTGGGCCTTTTCCAGAAGTGGCTTGTCATGAACCGTTGAGAAGTTTTTGCTGGGAGCAAGGAGTTGGCGGAGCTGCCCACTAAGCTTCGCTTGCATCGCAGCGCGATCCACGCCGGGCTTGACTCGCCCAATCACATAGAGCCACATCCGGTCCGGGTCGTCTACGTAATCCGCGCTCTCGATCGTCGCGATCTGCTTCATCGGTAGATAGAAAACTGGCGGCGCAGCGGTGAGGCGGTCGCCAAAAAAGCCCTGTGGCGCAATGCCCACGATCGTCACCGGCTTGGTATTCATCCAGAAGGTGTTTCCGATCACCGAGCTATCGCGGTTGTAGTCGTTTGTCCATGCCTCGTAGCTCATGACGGCCACTACCGGAGCGCCCTTCACATCGTCGGCATCGCTCAGCAGACGACCTGCCTGGGGCCGCAAACCAAAGGTGCGGAAGTAGTTGCCGGAGACAAACTCGCTCACGGAAGAACGGGGAAGGTTGTCGGCCCCGTCACGCCGGGTAGTCAGCGGATTGAAGAAGCCAAAGCCCGCTTGCATCGCCGACAGCTCTTCAAACTCAGGCGTGTTCTTCTTGAACTGCTCATAGGTGTTGGTGGAGAAGAGTGCATAGTCGCCGTCATCCAACGCTTCGTCGTTCACGCAGCATTGGTAGGCATCTCCAACGCGCACCAGCGACTTGGGGTCGGCTACAGGCAGGTTCTTCAGCAGCATCGCATTCACCAGCGTGAAGATGGTGGCGTTGGCGCCAATTCCCAACGCCAATGTCACAACGGCCGTGATAGTGAAACCGGGGGCCTTTCCCAGCTGGCGAAGCGCATAGCGCACGTCCTGGGCTGCAGTCTCAAGGAAGGTCGTGCCGCGTGATTCCCAGCAGTCTTCTTTTACCTGGCTTAGACCCCCAAATTGGAGCCGGGTCTGTCGAGCAGCTTCTTCACGGGGCAGCCCGGCGCGAACATGCTTATCCACCTGTTGCTCTATGTGGAATTGCAACTCGTCGTCCAGTTCATTTTCAACGGTGCTACGCCGCAAAAGGGAACGAAGCCGGAAAAGTATATCGCTGAACATTGCGCGCCTCCTATGTGGTGCCAAGTACCTGGGCTACCGCAGCTGTCAGTTTTTCCCAGGCGTTGGTTTCCATTTCAAGTTGCTTACGCCCGTTCTTTGAAAGTTCGTAGTATTTGGCGCGGCGGTTATTTTCCGAAGTTCCCCAGCGAGCCTTGATCAAGCCGCGACGCTCTAGCCGGTGAAGAGCCGGATACAGCGAGCCTTGCTGAATACGCAGCACGTCGCTCGATAGTTGCTGAACACGCTCGGAGATGGCCCAGCCGTGCTGAGACCCGAGAGCGAGTGTCCGGAGAATGAGGAGGTCCAGGGTTCCTTGCGGAAGATCGATATGCGGGGTGGTCATACGTCCCCCTTTCACTTCTACAGGTAAAATACAAGACGTCTTGTAGAAGTGCAAGGGTAGAAGTCTTTAGCCTGAACCGGCACTACAGAATGCGCCTTGGAGACGCGAGAAACCATTTGGCGATCTATCTCACTTCGAGGAAAACAGTCGCCCGAAAAATAATTCCTGAAGCCAATCCAAGGTCCCTCCGGCCAGCCCACGACCGGCTACACATTTGTAGTTCGTCGTTTCTCATTGACTTGACTTTTGGCCCTTACCTTTTTACTCTAGGCATGTTGTAAGCATGCCTTATGGAAAACAGCACAAACACCTCGCGCGATCTGTTTCCCGGCGCGCTGGAGATGATGATTCTCGAATCGCTCCGCCGTCAACCGGCGCACGGATATGCGCTGGTTCAGCACATCCAGCAGCGCTCCAACAACCTGCTTCAGGTGGAAGAGGGTTCGCTGTATCCAGCCCTGCAGCGGCTGCTGAAAGCGAAGCTCGTCAGGGCCGATTGGACCATTTCGCCGTCGACCAACCGTCGCGTGCGCGTCTACCAGATCACCAAATCCGGCCTGCAGCACCTCGAACGTGAGATCTCCAGCTTCGACCGGATGCTCGAAGGCATCCAGATGGTACTCGGGCCTGAGAGGCGAACCGCGAATTCCTAGGAGACTATTCCGCGATGAGCTGGCTAGAGCGAATCTTCCGCCGCCGAAAACTTTACGACGAATTGGGCGAAGAAGTGCGGGAACACCTCGAAGAGAAGACTGAGCAACTGATGCGCCTGGAGAACCTCTCTCGAGCTGAGGCACGCCAGGCAGCCCTTCGTGCGTTCGGAAATCCCACCCTCGTCCAGACACGGAGCCGCGAGGTCTGGCAATGGCCCAGGCTTGAATCCCTCCTTGCTGACCTGAAACTCGCTTTGCGCCGCCTGCGCAAAGCGCCCGGATTCGGCATCACCGTTCTTCTCACGCTGGCTATCGGCATCGGCGCCAACACCGCGGTCTTTACCGTCGTCGACAGCGTTCTGCTCAAGCCGCTGCAGTATCCCCAGCCGGAACAACTGGTGGCGGTCTGGCTGCACGCTCCTGGAGTGGCCGGCCTGGCCAACTTCGTCGAGGGGTTACGCCTTTCGCCGTCGATGTATCTGACCTTCGCCGAACACAACCGCACCTTTCAGTCCATCGGCGTGTGGGTTTCAGGTACAGCTAACGTCACGGGGATCGCGCAGCCCGAAGAGGTGGATCACAACGTACATCAGCGACGGGGTGCTACAGACGTTGAATGTTCCGCCAACTGCCGGGCGATGGATCCTGACGGCCGACCAGGTCCCGCGCAGCCACCAGGTCGCGATGCTGAGCTACGGCTACTGGCAGCGGCGTTTTGGCGGCGACCCGTCGGTGATCGGAAGAAACATCCAAGTCGATTCCCAGTCGCGGGAGATCGTCGGCATAATGCCGCGAGGTTTTGAGGTTGTGAACCAGGACTTCGACTTGCTCATCCCGCTGGCGTTCGATCCGCGACACCAGATCCTGGCCGGCTTCGGATATAACGGCATTGGCCGGCTGAAACCGGGAGTTACGATTGCGAGGCGGACGCGGACATCGCGCGCATGCTCGAGATCTGGATGGATTCGTGGACCAACAACGACGGCGGCGACTCGCACTTCTATAGGACATGGAAGATTTCGGGCGCCATTCGCCCCATGAAGCAAGCAGTGATCGGCAGCGTGGGCAGCGTGCTGTGGGTGGTGATGGGCACCATAGGCGTGGTGATGCTGATTGCCTGCACCAACGTCGCGAACCTGATGCTGGTGCGCACCGAGGGGCGGCAGCAGGAACTGGCGATTCGCGCGGCGCTGGGTGCAGGGCGGGCACGCATAGCCCGCGAGGTGCTGGTCGAGTGTGTGCTGCTGGCGCTGATTGGCGGCGTGGCCGGCGTCGGGATTGCGGAGGAAGGGTTGCGGCTCCTGGCCCTCATCGGCCCTGCGAATCTTCCGCGCCTGCACGAGATCGCGCTCGATGCGCGCTCGATTGCGTTCACGCTTGGGCTTTCGCTGGTTTCAGCACTGCTCTTCGGGACGATCGCGGCGCTGAAGTCGATGCGGCCGGCTGCATCGCTTGCGCACGCCTCCCAGGGGCGGACAGCGAGCGCAAGCCGCGAACGGCAGCGCGGGGCGCAATCTGCTGGTGATCGCGCAAGTGGCCATGGCGATGGTGTTGCTGATCAGCGCCGTGCTCATGATCCGCACGCTGGCGGCGCTTCGCGGCGTCGACCCCGGATTTGCCGATGCGAACCATGTGCAGACTCTGCGCATCGCGATTCCACAGCAACTCATTGCCGACGCACAGACGACCACGCGCGTCGAGAACAGCATTGCCGATAAGCTGGCCGCCATTCCCGGCGTAGGCTCTGCCGGTTTCGCGCGGGTCGTGCCCATGGACGGGAGCGACCCGGGCTGGAACAACATTTCCATCGAGGGGAAGAACGAGCGGCCGGGATCTGCACCGATGCGCCTGTTCAACAGCATCTCGCCTGGATATTTTCATAGCGCGGGAACGCGCCTGGTGGCCGGCCGCGACTACACCTGGACCGATATCTACGGACTGAGGCCGGTGGCCATCGTCTCGGAAAACCTGGCGCGCGAGTCGTGGGGGTCTGCCGCAGGGGCCATCGGCAAGCGGTTGCGCATTACGACCACTCAGGCGTGGCAGGAGGTGATTGGCGTGGCTGAGGATGTAAAGCAGAACGGGGTCGATGAAGCGGCGCCGGCGATCGTCTATTGGCCAGCGATGATGCGGAACCCGTTTGTAGCCGGACAGATCGATTCGGAGCGCGAGGTCACCTTCGTGTTGCACACCGGCCGCGCGGGAACCGAGAGCCTGCGCAGCGAGATTCAGCAAGCAGTGGGGCAGGTGAATAGCAGTCTCCCCATGGCGTCGATGCAGACATTGGGCGAAATCTACAGCCGCTCGATGGCGCGCACCTCGTTCACGCTGGTCATGCTGGCAATCTCGGGGGCCATGGCCCTCGCGCTCAGCCTCATCGGCATCTACGGAGTCATCTCCTACGCTGTATCGCAGCGCACGCGCGAAATCGGCATTCGTATGGCGCTGGGAGCGCCGAAGGGCGAACTGCGCTGGATGTTCGTGCGCTCGGCATTGGCGCTGACAGGGGTTGGCGTGGTCATTGGCCTGGGGACTGCAGCCGCGGTCGCGCGGATGCTGAGGACGCTGTTGTTTGGCGTCAGCCCTCTCGATCCCTTGAGCTTCGCCGCCGTGCCGTTCATTCTCGCCGCGGCATCGGTGCTGGCGAGTCTTCTGCCTGCTTCACGCGTTGCCGCGATCAATCCTGTGGATGCGCTGAAGAACGAGTGATCGCAGCCGGTCTGGTGTTGACCGCTGCTGCAGGCCACGACCGCCCTCCCCTTTGTCATCTCGACCGAAGCGCAGCGCAATCTGTGGTTTGCCTTCCCTTCTTCCTTTCGTGCGGGCCCTGAAAAGGGTCCGTCCGGTCCATTTTTGTGCGCCCCGCTCGCCTGGATATCATTCTGAGACGGCCAACTGTGGACATCCTCGCCTTTTATTCGCCTATACCCGCCTCATGTCTCTCTACGACCGGCGGAGCCATCGGGTCTATATGTATTTCCAGTTCCGCAGCGCCTCGGGATCGGCAAAGGAGAGATGACGGGACACTGGTCCGTTTCATCCTGCAAGCAACCAACTTCGAGTGATATGCCCCTAAGAATCTATGTGGAAAGAAACCGCCGCTACCGAACCACTCAAGTCCACTGACCCGGCCGTCGCACAACCGGTCACCGAAGAAGAATTGGGCGCGATATTCGAACGGTTGGACGCAGCCCGGGACATTTTCCGCCAGAACCGGGAATTGCGGGAGGTTTTGTCCCGCCGCGAAAGCGAGACCCGGGAATTGCGGAGCCGCAACGCGGAGTTGGAAGGGATCATGCGGAAATACGCCCCAATGCTGATGGACGTGGCAACCACCATGGGATTGACGGCAAAGCATGAAGAGCCTGATGCTCCGAGTCAACCCTAGAAATCTCTCGGCGTGACCGACCATAAGCCTGTGGACATCTTCGCCTTATATTCGCCTATACTGGCTTAATGTCTCGCTACGAGAGGCCGAGCCATCGCGTTTTTATGACCTTCTTCCAGCGTCAAGGTTGGCAGGTTCAGTTTCTCGAAGCCGACTTGAGGACTCCTCTGCCCAGGAAGCTTACATTCACGGATGCCGAGAAGATCAGGGAGTTGGCCAAGAAAGGTGAGGCCTGGGGCGATTCAGAAAGCCGGCAGATGTTGGAGCATGCGATCGAGACTGGCAGAGGCGGGGTTTACCTGAGACTCACGCCAGATCAATACGCGAGGCTGAGGCGGCCCTGAGCCACTCCTGCAGGTGCAAGTGGCGGGAGTCCCTTCGCCCCCCGGTTAGGGAACTCCCGCCTGCAGTCTGGAATCACCCGCTTCCAGTCTCAAAGAATTGAGACATAAAAACGTTGACGGGGGTTGCTTCATCGCCCGCCGCTCGGTTAGTGCGCGCCATTTGACGCCACGCGCCGTCTGCTCAAAATCTGGAGCGAACTGCCGGTTTATATTCGTGAGACCCCCCTAGCCACATAAAGGATTCTCTATGCCGTCTCGTCCTGCACGCCTGCTCTGCGTAGGGAAGGACCCAGACCTCCTTCAAACCCGATGCGCCGTGCTAAGCCGTTATGGCTACGATGCGATAGCAGCCACCGTGGCGGATGCGGAGATGCTTCTGCATACAGAGGCGTTCGACCTCGTCATCGTCTCTGCCTTTTTAAGCCAAGAGGAAAGAAGCCGCGTGATTTCAGCAGCCGGTGAGACGCCCACCCTTGTATTGGACGGATTAACGTTCGCTCCGGACCTGCTAGCCGAAGTGGAACGGCGGCTCCTACCTGAGAGCAAGGTGTGAGAGGCGAGCCGGCTGAATCTTGTGCCCGCACGATGGGCGCGCTATCGCCTCAACCCGCCTGTCACACGGATCATTGAGCACTGATGCGCATGATGAGACTGGGGGCTACGCTACAGGCTCCGGTGAAGAGGCATGCCAGGTGGAGCCGTCAGCATAGGTTACTGAGTTCACGTCAATGGTCTGATAGTAGAGAAATGGGCAAACGAAAGTTCACGGGAAGCGCTGCTATTTCCCTTCACGTCCAAGGCGACATCCATCGTCTTCCAGATGTCAGGTGTTGCAGCGGAGACAGGGATAACTCTCCATTTGTAACCTAACCCGTGAGCTGTGATTTCCGCGTTCACGATCTCGTGAGGCAAGAAATTTGTCATTCTCAAGTCAAACCATTGCTCCGGTGACCGGAGCAACATCGTCTGCTGGGACGGCTTTGGCGTTCTTGTACGCAAAGAGACCGCTGCTACGCTCCACTCGCAGCCCGACGGGACACTTGGAGGGATCAATGCGTGGGGGTAGCGTGTAACTCTGTCCTAACAGCGGATGTGGTTGCGAGCATGATGGCAAGCGGGAGAATGCTGGCGCATTTCATATCTGCCTCCAGGTTCCTGACGTAAACAGGCTACTCCTTACCCATTTTCGTGAGCAAGGGGGAGCACGGCAGTCACCCGAGCTAGCCGAGGTCCGTTTTCGCCCATCTTGCCCTTTGCGCCGCTGCCATTTTGCCAGAGATGAAACGTTCTGTCTTGGATCTGCGCTACTGCGTACGTGACGCTCATTAGGGGAAATTCCGTCCCCGAAATAAACCGCTTCACACTCAATTTTTTACTGGCCATACTTTTACTCTAAAGATTCTCATACCGCTAAAGAACCATTGATCAGGCCTTCAATGCGGCATTAGCGTTGCGGCCATGACTCATCTGATCTCAGGCAAGCGTTACCTGGCGCTGTACCTGAAGGACGCGATGCTTGCACTTACGCTGGTCATCCAAGACACGAAGGCAGGATGGGTAGCTCAACTCCTGGATAATCGACCCCCGAACGAAGCCAAGCCCCTTCTACTCTGCTACGAGATTGTCTCGGACCCCAAGCAGGGGAAGAAGGTGCTTGAGCAGGAACTCAACGAGTTTCTGAAGGCTGAGAACTGGCCGAAGATGCCGCTCTTGTGGCACGAATCAGAACACGTAGACATAGGCCTCACCCAATTGGATAAGTGAGGCCATCCAGAGCTCCGGCTCCGGGGTTTGTGGACAGGGAGATGTGAAAAAATCGATTTGGCTGAAATTTCGTCTGAACCGAAATGTACGCCGAAGCCTCAGCGGTCGCTTATAAGGTATCCTCGCGCGATTTTTTTCAAGGCCGAAATTGCTCCACGTCTCTAAATCAAATTTTTCACATCTTCCAGACGGAACTGACACTTCGGAAAAGCAGAAGAGCGTTGAGGTGCGAAAGAGAGTTAGTCTTATCCTCGATATGCAACTAATAAAGTGCCAGATCCGTCCATTCAATGCTCCTACCCAGGACGCAGCTGTCACTGTGAAGCCCTTCTTCGGAAAGAGGGCGGCTTGGTCTAGACGCTTTGATCCCTCTACCCCAGAGAGCAACAATGCCATTCCTGGAGCGGCGAATGTTGCATACGATTGGTCGGAATCCTCGATGCCCGTCTTTGGTCATATAGAGCAAGCCATCCCAAATAGTCGCAGAGGTTCAGTTTTGAAATGGACTGGAGCTGATCACCTGAGGCGTACTAAATTGTCGGGTTCAGGGACGACAACGACCAGCCGAAGGACGTTAAAGAAACTTAATGTTATGAGCGATGAAGAAACAGCGCCCAGCCATGGTTACTAAAGAAATCCTTTACCCCTCATTGTGCGCGGTGCAAAAACCGTACTACTGTAGGGATAAGATCCATACGTCGGCGCCGTCTTACTACGACGGCACTGCTTGGCCTTGCACTGGTGCGCTCTGCCCGTGCATCTGCCGCCGCCACCGGGAAACATCAGCGCTTGTCAGCATGATGACTTGGGTGTAGCGAACGATAGAGTGACATCAAAATGAAGGATTATGCCTTTCCGCAGCATTCCTGCGCCCCGCGAGGGCGCACCTGCGGAGAGCGGGAATCACCGCATAAGCAGGGTGCGCCCAGGCGTCCTCTTGATTGAGCAGTTTTGACAATTTGGGAAACACCACACCCCGGGGCACCCGCCCGAGGCAACCGGGTCCAGAGGTCTAGGACGCCGGATGACAAACGGGACAGCCGCCAATACGTAGCGCGTGGGCAGAGATATCGTCCCGTTTGTCACTGGTAGAACTGGGTTCCAGGCGCAAGCTACCCTTTTTGCCCGTCAAGATTTTGTAGCAGAGGGTCCGTTTTCGAGGGGAAACCGCGAGCCTCCACGTGAGAACGAGACTTTTCGCCCTTATCGCACTGTTTTTCCCGCGTTGGCAATCGCTTGGACAGCGGGGCAGGTACTTAAGGCGCTTAGGGCGCATAAGGCGCATACTTTCCCCGAGCGCGATAACGCTTTGATCGCGATCTGCCCGCGCCAAATTCGATGTCGTTCTGGAGCGCCAAAGATGGAGTCAGAGGAGCCAGGTACTGGCCCTTACCTGCCGCTAGGGCGCAGCAACCACCCATGGAAAAGGCAAGATAGCCAAATTAATTAAGTGGGGTAGCTGCCTTAGTACAGTCGACCCAATGTGTTGGGGGTAATTCGGGCCGAGAGACGCTACCTGTTGCTAGTCCTGTACTCAGGCAGCTACCCCACTTTAATTAATTAAAAAATTTGAGCACCTTCATGAAACAAAGGACTTAGCTGCGAGAGCACAAGATCGGTATCAATCAACAACGTGGGTGATCCTTTCGGGAGCGCGGAAAGCACGTGCCGCATACGGCAGGACCCTTGAAACCGATTGAGGCGCATAAGGTGCACACTTTCCCGCGGGGAGACCCTTACCACGCATACCACGCTTATCACGCATGTTTTCCGGACGATCGAATCGCCGGCCGCAGGCTTAGCTCGCTTCCCGGACTTAGTATGCTTAGTCTGCTTAGTTCGCACATTTCTACAGCGAAACCAACATGGGGACAGGTTAGCCTTATCCTCGTGCAACTAGCAAAGTGCCAGATCTGTCTTGTCCACACAACCACCAGTCAGGCCGGTGGATGGTCTTGGCGTGCGCTGTCCGGCTCACCGCGTCCTGCTTAAAATCTGCGCTGTAGCTCTTCCTCTTCTTACTCATCGGCCTACTCCATTATGGCCGCTGTCCCCGGTTCCCCCACCTATCATGGATGTCCACGAAACGCTCCGGAAGATCCTGTGCCTAAATGCCCTGTATCTTTACATCTTTCGTGGGAGGGGGACAGATCCCACGATCGGGTTCAATGATGCAGAGAGGGCCCGCCCATGAGGAAACTAATTGGTGCTTATCTGCTCGGCGCTTTTTGGACTGTCTGTGCGCTGGGTAACGCCTGCGCCCAATCCCTGGAAGCCAGGCAGTTGATGGAAGCGACCAACGCGGACCGCGCTCAACAGGGCCTTGGCCCGCTCAAGTGGGACCCAGCTCTGGCGCGAGCGGCGCAAAAACACGCTGAGCTTATGGTGGGGCAGCGCGCGCTGTCACACCAGTATGGAGGAGAAGCGGATCTGGATACGCGCGTGGCGCAGGAGGGCGCACATTTTCACGTGGTCGCCGAAAATCTCGCCGCTGCACAAACTCCTGCGGCGCTGGAGGCGGAGTGGATGCACTCGCCCGGGCACCGCGCAAACATTCTCGATCCGCGGCTGAATGAGATAGGCGTGGGGATGGTGCGCCAGGGAGGATATTTGTGGGCGGTGGAGGATTTCTCCGCCGCCGTCACCGTGTTGGGCTCCTCGCAGATTGAACTTACCATCGGCCAGTTGCTGAACCAGCGCGGCCTCGGGCCGGCAGGCGACGTGGCTGCAGCCCGGGAGACATGCGCAATGGACCATGGTGCTGCGGGAGGCCTGCGTCCGAAATTCATTATGCGCTGGGAAGCCGCCAGTTTAAACAGGCTGCCCGATGTGCTGGAGCAGAAGATCAGTACAGGGCGCTACCGCACCGCGGCAGTAGGCTCATGCAATATCGGTAACGAGGGGCCAGGATTTACGACATACCACCTTGCCGTACTGCTCTTCTAGGCAAGCTGCTTCCGGCGCCTCCCTACGCGAAATGGCTCGGTGGGGAAATACCCTCCATCTTTGGATGGAGGCGCACGGCGCCCAACTCCGCGTAGGATGGACGCGTTCTGCCTGTGGGCGGGGCTGTATTCCTTTCGATCGGAGCTTCATCGATGGCTTATATACAACTTCCAATTGCTGAGGAGCTCGGCAGAGAGTTTCCCGGCATCCTCGGCCCCATGACGTTTCGTCCTGAGACTGCAGCGCCTCTCAACGAGCTGGTAAATGTGCTCCTGCGGGGAGAAAGCACGCTATCGCGTGGTGAACGCGAGATGATCGCTACGCATGTCTCGTGGCGCAACGACTGCTTCTTCTGCCAAACCATTCATGGCGCAGTGGCCGCGGCACAGCTGGGGCACGATGAAGCGCTGGTCCAGAAAGTAAAGACAGACTGGGAAGACGCAAAAATCTCACCCAAGCTGAAGGCGCTGCTGAACATTGCCGGAAAGGTGCAGCTTGGCGGCAAGTATGTGACTTCAGAGGATATCGCCGCGGCGCGTGATCTGGGCGCGACGGATTTGGAAATTCACGACACAGTCCTGATTGCTGCTGTCTTTTGTATGTGCAATCGCTATGTCGATGGTCTGGGTACCTGGGCTCCTCAGGACCCCGGTGTCTATCGCGAAAGAGCGGCCCGCATCGTTGAACACGGTTATACGGGAGTGACCCAGGCCGCGATTGCCACGTTGCATCGTTGAGTTCTCCGTTTCCGGCCAGCGCCAAGCCCGTCATTCACGCTACGAAGATCGCGACCCGAGGCTCGAGTCCGCTGATGCAAGAGGCAATTCTTCAGACCGTCGAAACACAGTTGGAAGAGTCCCGGATCGGCTACCCCGGCTGGAAGATCGTTCTCGCCGGGTTCTTCGGCCTCATGGTCAGCTTCGCGGCCATTGTGCCTTACACCTTCGGGCTCTTCCTGAAGCCGCTCGCGCAGAGTTTCGGCTGGCATCGGGAAGCCACCTCTGTAGGATTCAGTATTGCCGCACTGACCTTGGCCGCCGCGTCGCCCGGCCTCGGCTTCCTGCTGGATCGCTATAAGCCTCGCCGCATTATTCTGCCGTGCATTGTCGTTTTTTCGGCTGCCTATGCTTCGCTCGCATTGCTCACGCCGCGCCTGCTGCACTTCTATCTCACATTCTTTCTCATCGGTCTGGTCGGCAATGGGACTGCTTACATCGGCTACTCCCGCGCGATCTCGACATGGTTCAACCGCCGGCGCGGTTTCGCGCTTTCCATCATGCTCGCCGGCAGCGCGGTGGGAGCCATGCTGCTTCCGGTTCTCGCCCAGGCCGTCATCACTCACCTGGGGTGGCGTAGCGCTTACCTGGTCCTCGGCTTGCTCGCCTTCGTAGTAGGCTTTCCCCTGACCGCGGCATTCGTCCGCGAACGCCCGGTTGCTCAACAGAATCAGGACGTCTCCACAGAACTGGGCGAACCCGTTGCCAGGGCCCTCAAGACGCCAGCCTTCTGGATCATCGCGGCAACGGTCTGCCTCTATGCCATTAGCGTCAATGGAGCCATCGCGCATCTCTCCGCCCTGCTCACCGACCGCGGCGTTTCCGCTGCCGGCGCGGCCTACTCTGTTGCAGTCATCGGAGCCACAAGCTTAATCGGACGCCTTCTCACTGGGATCTTTTTGGACCGCTTCTTTGGTCCCCGCGTCTCGCAGATTATGCTGCTTATGACGGTGCTGGGGATCATACTGCTGTCGGTGGCCAATAGCCTGACCGCGGGCCTTATTGCTGCCGGCTTCATCGGATTCAGCATGGGCAGTGAGGGCGACATCACACCCTACCTGCTTGGCCGCTACTTCGGCCTCAAGCGCTTCTCCACCCTCTACGCCCTTACCTGGACTACCTACGCCATCGGAGGCGCCGCCGGTCCCGTCATCGTCGGCCGTGTGTTCGATACGCTGGGCTCTTATCGGCCCATCACTATCCAGTTATTGGCCCTTCCGGCGCTGATCCCTTGCCTGCTCATGTTCGCGCTTCCTCGTTACAAGATTCAAACCGGCACAGGCCAAACCATCGTCATCGTCCCGGAACCTGAAACCAGTTGAGATTGCTTAATAGCAAAAGGAGAATCCAATGCCCCACATCACGCTTCCAGATGGACTTCCAGGAATTACCGGGACCATTGCCTTCCGCCCGGAAACAGCCAAGCCCATGCGCGCCCTGGCCGAATTCCTTCTCCGCGGACCCAACACACTCTCCAGAGCGGACCGCGAAATCATCGCCACCTATACCTCCAGCCAGAACGATTGTCATTTCTGCCAGACAAGTCATGGTGCCGCTGCCGCTCACCACTTAGGCGGCTCGTCGGAACTCGCGAGCAATTTCGCGCTGATCTCCGAAATCAAGCGGGACTTTGAATCCGCTCCTATTTCCGCGAAGCTCAAAGCGCTTCTGAACATTGCCGGACATGTGCAGCAAGGCGGCAAGCGCGTCACCACCGAGGACATTGCGCGTGCTCGCAAGGAAGGCGCAACTGACACCGAGATTCACGACACTGTCCTGATCGCCGCGGCCTTCTGCATGTACAACCGCTACGTGGACGGTCTTGCCACCTGGGCTCCGCAGGAGCAGGAAGCTTATATTCCCATGGGCGCGCATATGGCGCACGAAGGCTATATCAATGCTCCTGCGCAGAAGCCGGCGCCGCAGAAGGAAACGGTCAGCGCCTAGCCTTAAACCATCAGATCAGGAGAATCTTCCATGCCACACATAACACTTCCTGAAGGAGTGCCGGGCCCACGAGGCCCGATGCTCTTTCGTCCCGAAGTCGCACCGCCCATGAGCGAACTGGCCGAGATTCTTATGCGCGGCCCCAGCACCCTTACGCGCGCCGAGCGGGAGCTCATCGGCACCTATGTCTCGGCGCAAAACGACTGCCGTTATTGCCAAACCATCCATGGCGCCGTGGCTGCCCATTATCTGGGCGCCACTGAAGAGCAGGAGAAGTTGGTCCTGCAGATCAAGAGCGATCCTTCCACCGCTCCGATCACTGCCAAACTCAAAGCGCTCCTCAACATTGCCGGTCATGTGCAACAGGGCGGCAAGCAGGTCACCGCCGAAGACATTGCCGAGGCCCGGCGACAGGGCGCAACCGACCTTGAAATCCACGACACTGTTCTGATCACTGCAAATTTCTGCATGATGAACCGATACGTCGACGGTCTCGCCACCTGGACTCCCGATGATCCGGAGTTCTACCGTCAACGAGCGGCGGGCTTGGCCCAGCACGGATATACCGGTTCAGCTTCCCGAAGTTGACATTCACGATCGGCAAATGGACGTAGGTGCAGGAGTTGCAGACTCTAAAGCCCGACGTATTGTCGATCGTTTTCGGCCCGACTAAAGTCGTGCCCTGATACAAAGCCCAGTTCCGTTGCTTTCCGAAAGCAGCTCAGGGACTAATAAGCCGTGACCTCCAGCTCAAATCTCGTTTCGTCTTTTGGCGAGTGGGCTTGCTGCGGGTAACGGCTGCCTCACTTTGACTACCCATCATCCTCTGGATGAATGGGTAGTCTGCTTCGTTGGGTGCGTGCTGGAAGGATCCTGTTTCTCACGGAAACGGCGGTAACGGTCGAGAAGGGATGCTGGTCCGCGGGCTCGAAAAAAAACGAGGTTTCCTTCGAAGCGCTTCTCGTAGACGATCGCTCCGCCCTCGAGAGAGGCCAGGATGGAGCCTTCGGACTGCGGAAGCCGAAATCTGGCCTCGACCAGCGGGTCCACCACCAACGCGGCATCGATATCCATCATGAGTTGCTCAAGACCGGTGCGCTGAAGCGCAGAGACCGGAATTGCTTCGCGATCGCTGGAGAGGTGGGCGAGTTCCTGGGGCGGGACGAGATCGACTTTGTTCAAGACCTGGATGACGGGCTTGTTCGAGACTCCAAGCTCGCCCAGGACTTTTTCAACTTGAGCTTTCTGCTCTTCGCGGATCGGGCTGGCTGCGTCCTGGACGTGGAGAAGAATTTCAGCTCGCTCAACCTCTTCAAGGGTGGCGCGGAAGCTGGTGACGAGGGTGGGGGGAAGGTTGCGGATGAAGCCGACGGTATCGGAGAGCAGGATCTTGCGACGGGAAGGGAGCTGCAGCTGCCGGAGTTTGGGATCAAGAGTAGCAAACATGCGAGCCGATTCGAGCACGCCGGCCTCGGTGAGGGCGTTGAAGAGGGTGCTCTTGCCGGCGTTGGTGTAGCCGACCAGGGCAACGACGGGGACGGGAACTGCTTCGCGGCGCTGCCGCTGCTCATGGCGGATGCGGCGCACGGCGTTGAGCTGGGTCTTGATGTGGTCGATGCGCAGGTTGATCTTGCGGCGATCGGTCTCAAGCTGAGTTTCGCCCGGGCCGCGGGTTCCGATGCCGCCGCCCAGCTGCGACATGGCGCGGCCACGGCCGGCGAGGCGGGGCAACTGGTATTCGAGCTGTGCGAGTTCTACCTGGAGCTGGCCTTCGCGGGTCCTGGCGTGGCGGGCAAAGATATCGAGAATCAGCTGTGAACGATCGATCACGTGGCACGGTAGCTGGGATTCGATGTTGCGCAGTTGCGAGGGGGTAAGGTCGTGGTCGAAGATAACCAGCGAGGCGTTGCTGGAGACCACCGCCCCAACAATTTCCTCGAGTTTGCCGTGACCAACAAGGGTCGAAGGATCTGGCCTCTGGCGGCGCTGGACGAGGGTGGCGGCAATGGCGGCGCCGGCTGACCGGGCGAGTTCCTCGAACTCTGCACGGCCGGCATCGAAGTCGAGGGTGGGAGCTGCGGGGGCGGGAATGTCTTCTTCTTCAGCCTCGGCTTCTCCAGCGACGACAGCGGCTGCGCTGCGGGCAAGTCGAGCGGCTTGGCTAAGCTGCTTGCGCTTGCGCAGTTCTCCGGTGAACTCAACCACGACGAGAACGGCAAGTTCCTGCTGGGTTTGCGAGGTGCGGAGTTCGCGAGCGCGGAGTTCCTCATCCTGGGCCTTACTCGCTTCGACGAGACTCCGGCGGACAGTCTTTCCGCGATTGCGGCGCGATTCCGCTTGATCTGGTGTGGTATCAAGCGAAGACTTTTTCTTGGTCAAAGTTGTCTCAATTCAGGTCTGGATCCTTACCGACTCCTCTCATGATACTGATTTGACCCGCTCTATCGGCAGGTCTCATTTCGGCATCGGAATTGACACTGCCTTGCCGGCGCCGCGTTCAGCGACCCAGATCGTGTCGCCCGCCGGCTCAACTGCGGTCGGCGTCTTGAGTCCTTCCTTGATGACCGTAACGCTGGCCTTATCGCCATTCACAGTAAGCACGGAAATCTTCCCGCTGCCATTCTCAGCCACCAGTAGCTTGCCATTGGCTGCGCGCATGCCGTCCGGCCCTTTTATCGGCTGATCCATCCATATATCGACAGGTTTGCCGGCCTTGCCGGCAGCGTCCACCGGGATACGGTAGAGATTGTTCGAGAACACGTTGTTGACGTAAAGCGTGCCGTCCAAAAAGGTGATCCCATCAATCCCGTAGAGGGCGTGATCTTCGAGGAATAGCTCGGCAGTCTTTGCACCGGCCGGCAGCTTGTAGATTTTGCTGTTGATGGTGTCGCTGATGTACAGCGCCTTGTCCGGTCCAATCGAGAAATCGTTGCAGACACTGTTGTCCCCAGGAAGGTTCCAACGAAGCTTTTCGGCGCCAGTGGAGAGATCAAAGCCCCTCAGGGCGGTGTGACGATTTGCCGGCGTTGTGTTTGGAACCGGGGTTAGCTGACACGCCCACAACGTGTTGGTAGCGGCATCGGCGAGCATACCGAAAAAGAACGTGCCGTCGCCTTCAGCGCTGGCATCCACAAACTTTTCAGGAGTGGTCGAGCCCGGGCGCACCTTGTAGATGAACGGAGTGCTCGCGCTACCGACGATCAATACCCCACCCGGTGCGATCGTCAAACTCTCCGGCTGGGATTTCGCATCAACGATAAGAATTTCAGCGGCAGATGCAGCCTGTGCCAGGCCCGACAATAGGGCGACGCAGGCAGCAAACCGTAGTGCTCTCAAATTGGGCATAGTTCAACTCTCCTCATGTTCGGCCTTCCATGCCGAACCGATCACGAATCGATACATTCTTGCATAACCAGTTGTTGGAAAACCTTCGGATCAGATTAGCAGCCTTGATTACAGTTTCGTTACACTGACCCACATGCCGGGATCAAGTCTCAGCCCCTCCATGACCGCTCTTCTCTCGGAGATCCGGCGCGCGGCTGCGAGCGCTCCCACTCTCGAGTCCCTTCAACAGACTGTGGTCGAGGTTCTTTCCCGGGATATTGCCCAATACAGTTGGACGGGGTTCTACATGCTGGATCCAGGTGATGCCGGCGCTCTGCTGCTCGGGCCGTTCGTCGGAGATCCGACTCCGCACGTCCGCATCCCGGTGACTCAGGGCATCTGCGGGGCTGCTGTCGCTTCCGGTGAGACGGTGATTGTCGACGATGTCAGCTCCGATCCGCGATATCTATCGTGCTCGATCAACACAAAATCGGAGATTGTCGTTCCGATTTACGCCCATGGAAAGGTCATCGGCGAGATCGACATCGACAGCCACGATCCCGCGGCTTTTACGGAGCAGGATAAAAGCCTGCTCGAAGAGGTTGCCCGGATCATGGGGATGTATGTCGAAGAGCACGATGACCTCTGACACATAGAAACTCTGAATCAAACGAAATGCCCTCGATTGATTCGGATGGATGATGATTACTCTTCGAAATAGAAATGATAGTGGCTTCTCCCGGATTCCTACAGCGGGGCACTTTGGAACACTCATTTCCCCTGTGTCACTTTCCCATATCCCACACAGGACTGCAAGCTGATCCCATTCAACCTTTGGCCACACTTCGATCGCATGACCGGCTAATGCGTCATGGCAGTCCTTGCACGCATAGTAGTCGCCACAACACTTCATCTTGATCGCGATGACATCCACTGGCTTGTTGTAGTGAGTGCAGCGAGTCTGGGCGTCAAGACCAATTCCGTTCACCTGGGGCCGAGGATTTGGCATATCTATTAGAGTAGTACCTGACAATCTCTTTCACGGAGTTGAGAGTGGCAGCAATGGAAGAGCAGCGCGCCCTGGAGCTGCTGGAAGCTCAGACACACGCGGAAGCGCTATTTCACGAAGTGGAAGCTCGCGGGCTGATTCGCCCGGGCATCACCGAGAGCGGTCTCAACGCCGAAATTTACGCTCTTGCTCAAGAGCTCTATGGGATCAAGACCTACTGGCACAAGCGAATCGTTCGCGCCGGCAAGAATACACTCCTTCCGTACGCCGACAATCCGCCTGACCATACGATCGGTGAAGACGACATCCTCTTCCTCGACCTCGGCCCCGTCTTCGAGCAGTGGGAAGCGGATTTTGGCCGGACGTTTGTTCTCGGCTCCGATCCACTGAAACTCAAGATGCGTGAGGACATCAAGTCTGCATTCGTGGACGGAAAGCAATATTTCAAAGACCATTCCAACATTACCAGCCGCGAATTCTTTCATTACGTCGAATCGCTCGCTGCGAAATACAACTGGGAGTTTGGGGGACCTATCGCCGGACACCTCATCGGGCAATTTCCGCACGAAAGGATCGCTGACGATAAGGTGACGCTCTACGTTCATCCCAAGAGTAACCTGGCCATGCACTCGCTCGATGCAGAGGGCCGGCGACGCCATTGGATTCTGGAAATACATTTTGTCGATAAAGAGAAAGAAATCGGAGGATTTTACGAAGAGTTGCTGACGGTCTAACGTCAGAAAAGATCGATAGAGGTGAGTGACTCGGCGGTTCCTCGCCAGCAGATGGGTCGTATAACATGAATCGGGACTCGGTTCAGCGGCCACTCGAGGAACAGAAAGTTTCTGATGGAAGGTAGCGCCAGTTGCGGGGTGGTCTTCCTGCTGGGGATTGCTCTGATTGGTTGCCGGCAGTCTCCCCGGGAGGCGGTGGCGTTGCAATACGCCTATTCCTGGAACGAAGATCGACCGCAGGAGCGGGCTCGGTTACAGCAGTTCACCCAGGAAACCGGTATTCGCGTCACAAACATTCCAATTCCGGAGGCCAGCCGCGAGTACGTTGATCTCGCACGCAAGCTCCTGAAGGGCGGCTCTGGCCCCGATCTTCTGAACGTCGATTTGATCTGGACTCCGATTCTCGAACCCGATTTGATCGATCTGCAGCCCTACCTTGCCTCTGAAATAAGCCAGCTGGACCCGCAGTTGCTGCGCAGTTATTCCGTGAACGGAAAGCTCGTGGCGGTCCCTTTCAACGTTCCCCTTGGAGGCCTGGAGTATCGGAGCGATCTCCTGCGCGAATACGGCTATGCTCATCCTCCCAGGACGTGGGACGAACTCGAGAGCATGGCCGAGCGGATCCAGAAGGGTGAGCGCGCCAAAGGTAGAAAGGACTTCTGGGGTTACGTGTGGCAGGGAAATGCTGCGGAGTCGCTGACCTGCAACGCCCTGGAGTGGCAAGTATCTGCGGGAGGAGGCCGGATCATCGAGCGGGATCGGACAATCAGCGTGAATAATCCGGCGGCAATTGGCGCATGGCAACGGGCGAAACATTGGATTGGCTGGATATCGCCGCCCGGCGTCGTCGCGTATCGGGAGACCGATACCGGGCTCATCTTTGACTCGGGCAGGGCCGCCTTCAGCCGCATCTGGGTACTGACCCCGATGAGCAAGAGGGGGGAAGCTCGGCACATCGGCTGGCGAAGCTTGCCGTCGGTGGTGCAGACCGGCCTGGCGCAAATGCCTGGTGGGACCGAAAGTTCGGCCGGAACGTTGGGAGGGACCGGCACCGCCGTCTCCTCACATTCGACTCATCGTCAGGAAGCGATTGCGCTTCTCCGGTACCAGCTTCGCAGCCTGATCGATGAGGGCGAAAAGGGCGGCGGTCTCGGCGCGGCGAACCTGGTTGAACTCTCCAATCCGCCGTCGATTTCAGACCCGCTCGCTCCGGAATCACCGAAGCAGCTTTCAAGTGTCATCGTCGACCGGCCTTCGATCGAGACTGGGAGCGCCTATAAGGCCGTTTCGCAGGCCTATTCTGACGCCGTGCATTCAGTTCTGATCGGAGAGAAGAGTGCGCCTGAGGCCGCGGCTGAACTTGAAAGGCAGCTCATCGAAATCACCGGTTTCCGTCCTGGTCCTCCGAGGACGACGGACGACAAAATGAATGACGCTAGGCAAACGGCAACTACTTCAACATCGGCCGGAATTTGGCGCTCATCATGGCCCTGTTAGTGGCCTTGATTTTGGGTGGAAACGGGCTCGTGATTTACCAATTCAAGCGAGCTCAACTGCAAACTGATCGTCTCACCGGTGTAAGTCAGCAGTTGATCGCCGTCTTGCGGCTTCAGGAAAGCCTGCGCTCATTTCATCAGCGGTTGATCGAACTCGCACAGTCCAAAGATGCACATCGCCTGGTAACCGAAGCCGAGCCATTACGTGCCACACTGCAGAAGCAAACACAACAAACAAGGAGCACCCTTGCTTACCTGCCGCCAGAATTCCGTGTAGATCCGGCATTTCTGACTGCTCTGGACACGATTGAGGTCACGCTACCGTTTCAGCTCGATGACATCGCGGCCCTGGCTCGAACCGGCGATTGGGAAGTTGTTCGTCTTCGTCTCGACGACGAACTCAAACGAATTGAGAATACGACGTCTGCCCACGTTCAGAGCATTGACCGCGAACTCGATGAAGAGTTGCCGCGCGCTGTCGCGAACATGAAGAATGTTCAGCGCGAGATCTTTTTGATCGTGCCGATCACGGCCATCTCCACCGTGTTGGTCGCCGCTTTCTTTGGCTGGGCCATAGCGCGGCGCATCCTGGAGCTTCGCCTGGAAGAGCGAGTGAGCGAGCGCACCCGCATCGCGCGCGCGTTGCATGACACGCTGTTGCAGAGCTTTCAGGGATTGATGTTGCAGCTACAGGTCGTCGATAACTTGCTTCCGGCCGGAAGAGCGAAAGAAAAACTCGAACAAACGCTGGAACGCGCGGATCAGGCGATCGCCGAGGGCCGGGACGCCGTGTATGACTTACGATCGTCCGCCACGACTACGAATGACTTGTCCGAGGCAGTGAGGACTCTTTGCAGTGAACTGGCAATACCAGACGGCGCGGCCTTCGAGTTGACAGTGGAGGGTCCGCCGCGAAACCTGCATCCGATCATTCGGGACGAGATTTACCGCATCACTCGCGAGGCTCTGCGAAATGCTTTCAGCCACGCCCAGGCGCATCATATTGAAGTGGAGATGATCTACGCGGAGCGTATGTTCCGCTTGCGAATTCGGGACGATGGAAAGGGCATTGAACCAGCGCTGTTGGAAGAGGGTCGCCCCGGCCACTATGGCCTGCCGGGAATGCGCGAACGCGCTAGACAAATCGGCGCAGAGTTCACCATCTGGAGCGGCGTAGGGGCCGGCACTGAGATCGAGGTCACTATTCCCGGCTCGATTGCTTACCGTTCGTTGCCGCGTCCCCGTTTTCGCTGGTTCCGTAAGAAGGCCTGACACCAGGCGGTCACCACCGGCGGTTGAGCGAGAGAAAGCCGATAGGCAATTCGCTTTTGCCCAGCAGTGCCAGATCGGCCAGGGCCATGGCAATCAAAGGCGCGAACTTGAAGCCGTGACCAGAAAATCCTGCCGCAAAGATCACGTTTTTGAATCTCGGATGATGGTCCACGATGAAGTCTTCATCGGGAGTCATGGTGTAGAGGCAGATTGCCGAATGGGCGATGCGGGAACGCGCCTGGTCATGAGTGCCCGCGAGTCCGGGCATGTATCTCGCGGCGATGGCGGCCAGAGGATTCAGGTCGGCCGGCCCCGGTGGCGAGACAGGGCTATCGGCATCAGGCAGATAGTCGCCGCCTATGTGCTCTGCCAGGCGGACGCCCAGGCCGGGCAGGTTAGGGAATCCGTAGGTGAAGTTTTCCGGAAAGGCAAAAACGGGGACGCGATCCGGCGCGAATAGCTCAGGCGCCAAAGGATTGAACCATGCCACGACCTTGCGCTTTATCGCCAGCGGGAGTTGAAGATCGCGCAACAAGGCGCCTGCCCATGCACCCGCGGTCACGATCAGCCGAGCCGCGGTGATCGATTCCTTTTCCAGATGTACATGAACTTCTTGCTGGTTCGCGTCCCATCCTTTGACGGGTTGATCGAAGAGGCATTCGACGCCGAGGGACTGGGCGAAGGCGAGACTTGAGGTAATTGACGCATCCACGTCGAGCCAACCAGCCTGGACATCGAGAAGGCCGGCGTAGTTTTCCGGGATTTCGAAGGCAGGATAGCGGCGGTGTACTTCTTCCGCTGTGAGCGATTCCACCTCGAGTTGGTGGGTGGACGCACTGTCTGCGACCTCGCGCAGAAAGCTCTCCTCCGGAGGTCCCATGTAGAGCACACCGGTGCGGTGCAATAGTTTGGTTCCCAGTTGCTCGGCGGCCTGGTCCCACAGCGCGCCCGCGGCCTGGGTCAATGGCACATAGCCGCTGCCCTCGGGATAGGCGACGCGATAAATTCGGGTATTGCCGGAATGGCTGCCGTGCCCATGCGGGGGCGTGAATTGATCGAGGCCGATCACGGAAAGGCCGCGCCGGGCCAGCTCCACGGCGGCGAAGCTTCCCATGGTTCCCAGCCCAATGATGGCCACATCGTAGTGCTTGCGTCTGGTCATCGGGGCATCAAAAAAAATCGCTGTCCTTCCTCTGCTATCTTGAACCGTAGCACATCACCAATTCTCATCGGCAACGGAGAGGTTCATGTTGGAACGATTAACAGTAGAAGGTGCGCCGAAACCGCAGGGGCCTTATTCCAGCGCGGTGCGGGCGGGGGATTTTTTGTTTGTCTCGGGGCAGGGACCAGTGGACGCAGCTACGGGCGAGATGCAGGCAGAGGCGAGCGTGCAGGAGCAAACGCGACTGGTGTTGCGTCATTTGCAGACCATTCTGCAGGGCGCCGGCGCGGACCTGGCAAATGTGGTGAAGTGCTCCGTGTTCTTGCTCGACGTCAAGGACTTCGCCGCGATGAATGAGGTGTACGCGGAGGTGTTTGGCGCCACCAAACCGGCACGTACTACGGTGGGATCGGGTATGGTGGCCCCGGGGATGAAGGTCGAGATCGATTGTATTGCGTATCTACCGCAGCGTGGTTAGCGGGAATGACATCGTCACGGCTCATCGTCATTACCGGGGGCGGTGGTGGGATCGGCCGCGCGACTGCTCTGCTTTGCGCCAGGCGCGGTGAGAGGGTCGCCGTTCTGGATAAGAATGGCGATAGCGCTCAGCAAACCGCGGAGGCTGCGCGGGCTGAGGGTGCGAGCGCAGCGGTCGGCGTTACCTGTGACGTCAGTGACGAAGGCCAGGTGGAGCAAGCCTTCGCCACCATCCATGAACAGTTCGGTGCACCTTATGGCATCTTCGCCAATGCCGGGATCGATATGGGTGGACTGATTCATGAAATGCCGCTCGAACGCTGGCAGCAAATTCTCGATACCAACCTGACCGGTATTTTTCTTACCTGCAAACATGGTCTGCGGCTAATGCTGGCGGCGCAGATTTCCGGCTCGATTGTTTGTACCTCATCGCCCACATCGTTTGTGGCCCTGGCTGCGGGAGGTTCCGGGGCCTATAGCGCTACCAAGGGAGCAATCTCTTCGCTGGTCCGCTGCATGGCCATCGATTACGCGAAGTTTGGCATACGCGTGAATGCAGTTGTTCCGGGTGCAACCGAGACCGGGCTGATGTGGAATAACGTTCCTGCAGAAGACATTGAAAGCATGCGGATGCAACTATGCCGCGAGATTCCCCTGGGGCGCCTGGCGAGTCCGGAGGATCCGGCGCGAGTGGTTGCGTGGCTTCTTTCCGAGGAGAGCGCTTACGTGACGGGGTCGCATGTGGTCTGCGACGGGGGAATTCTGGCTAAGTCGTCGATCAGCGTTTGATGTGAGGACCGCGGATTTCTCTGCTTGTCGAGCGGACCGCCTAGTGTTTGAGTAGCGCGACGCCGCAGCAGACGAATATGGCCGCCAGCCAGCGGCGGCGATCAACGTTTTCGTGCAGCAACCATCTCGCTGCTACCGCATTGCTGACGAAGGTAAGAGAACCTGCTGCAGGAGCAATCAGGCTTACGTCCGCATGGCTCAGGGAGAAGAGCAGGGAGAAGAAACTCAGCGCCATGAAAGCACCGCCGGCCAGGAAGCGGCTTTCGCTGACAACCGCCCAGATCGCTCCGCCCAAGCCGCGCTCTGCTTTGATTTCATCCAGGTCGCCCACTGCGCGCATGGCGGAAGCAAGCAATACATCGCCGGCTGTGGCCGTCAACACGATGGCGCCCACCATTCCCGCAATCGCCTCGCCTCCACTCAGGTTCATGGAGTGTACGCCGGTCCCCGGGTCACAAAGCCGACTCCGGCGGTGATCAGGGCGATCCCCAGCCACCGCGCAGGCGAGATTTGTTCGTGCAGCCAGAACCTGGAGAGGAACGCCACCGCGACGTAAGCCAGCGACGTCGCCGGCAGCACGAACGTCAGATCAGCCCAGGAAAGCGCGGTCAGATAGCAGGCGGTCCACACCAGCAGCAGCATAACTCCGCCCAACACCCAAGGGGTCCGCAATGCAGAAAGCAGGGCGTCGGGATGTCCCAGAGACACTGGGCCCAGCCGCTTCATGCCAACCGCAAGCGAGGTGTCTCCTAAAGCGGAGGCAAGCGTCACCACCACGAGCACGAGATATCTGCGCAGGGTTAAGGTCTGCAACGGTACAACCCGATCAGGCGCCGGCGTTGACGGCAGGGCCCGGAGTGTTGGCAGCCTTTATCTTGCCATCGGCCACAACCTTGTTGCGCTGGGCGCGAAGCTTGAGGAACGACTTGGCTTCGACATAGAGCCGCTTCACGTCTCGATTGACGACAGCCTTGCTCACGATGCGCCACGCCGCCTTGGGACGGAAATAATACTCGTCGTAGAACCGGTGGACCATTTCCAGCACATAGTCCTTGGGCAAGCCTGGATATTCAATGTGCGCCAGCTGGTGTCCGCCTTCGTCCACCATGGCCCCGTTGTTGATGATGAAGCCGTTCTCAGCGGCGAAATCATAAAACTCGGTGCCCGGGTACGCATGCGCAATCGATACCTGGATGGTTTCCACATCCAGAGCCTTGGCGAAGTTGATGGTGTTGCGGATCGACTCCTTGGTTTCCCCAGGCAAACCGAGGATGAAGTCACCATGGATGGTGAGCCCGAGCTCGTGGCAATCGCGGGCGAAGTCGCGCGCGCGCTCCACGGTTGCGCCCTTCTTGATGTTCTTGAGAATCTGCGGATCACCCGATTCAAAGCCCACGATCAGCAGGCGACAGCCTGCTTCACGCATGGCCTTCAGGGTTTCGCGGTCGGTGGTCACACGCGAGGTGCAGGACCAGGTGAGCTTCAACGGCTTGAGTTTTGCGCACAGCTCAACCGTCCGCGCTTTCTGGATGTTGAACGTGTCATCGTCAAAGAAGAACTCTTTGACGTCGGGGAACAGCTCCTTGGCGTGCGCCATCTCCGCAGCAACGTCGTCGGTAGAGCGCTTGCGCCAGGCGTGACCGCTCAACGTCTGGGGCCACAGGCAGAAGGTGCATTGCGCCGGGCAACCGCGAGTCGAGTAGAGAGCAACGTAGGGATAGAGCAGGAACGGAACGTTGTAACGCGTGACGTCAATATCGCGCTTGTAGACGTCGGTGACCCATGGCATCGCATCCAGGTTATCTACCTGCGGGCGATCCGGATTGTGCACCACACTCCCATTCTTCAGATAGCTGATGCCCAGAATCTCATCCAATGGTTTGCCGTTGGCAAATTCGACCACGGAGAAATCAAACTCACGCCGGCACACGAAATCGATGGCCGCACATTCGTTCAGGGCTTTATCGGGAGAAGTGGTAACGGGCGGCCCCACGAACGCAATCTTGATCTGCGGATTGGCGCGCTTGATGGCTTCGGCCAGCTTTTGATCGCCAGTCCATCCAGGAGTGCTGGTGAACAGGACCAGAAACTCATAGCCCTTGGAGATTTCGATCGTCTCGGTGGCGGAGATGTGATGAGGGGGCGCGTCCAGCATGCGGGAGCCTTCCAGCATCCCGGCCGGATAGGCAAGCCACACCGGATACCAGTAAGACTCAATCTCACGCGTAGCAGGCCAGCGCGAGCTGGCTCCGCCGTCAAAGTTCTCGAACGAGGGAGGGTTTAAGAGTAACGTTTTTAGCGGCATAGGCTCAACCTACAGTCTACCAGCATTGGATGGCGGCTGCAGGCGGGAGGACTCGCAAATTCAACAGGGACAAATGTTTAGGGTTAGGGATGAGATGCGGGGACGGCCTTGGCCCAGTCCTCAATTCTGCCCATGGCACGAAGCAAAGAAAGCCGCGCCTGGGTGAGCTCATACCGTGTTTCCAGCATATCAACGAAGTGTGTGCGCTCGCGGATGTGCGCACCCTGCTCATCTTTGGGGAGCACCGCCGAGCCACCCGGGGCCGGGCTGCCCGCCTGCAACTGCGTAGTGATGGCGTCAAGTTGATCCTGCGCCAGTTCGTTCTGCAGTTCCGCAACCTGCTCCTGGGCACTCAATTCGGCAATATTCTTCTGTAATTGCAGCACCTGCTCATCGGTCTGGTTCCGCACTTGATCGGCCTGGGCGCTGGCATGCGCTGCCTCGGCGCTCGTGCCTTTGGCTTTCGCGGTGCGCGTTGCGTCGAACAGCGGCAGGTTGATCTGAATGCCCACATTGAAGTTGTTGTGTTGAAAACGAAGGTAGTACTCGTTGTAATTGTTGAACTTGGAGTAACGGTTGTATTCCAATCCAAAGCCGAAGGTGGGGCGATTATTTTGCCGCTGGTCGCCCCGGGCAACGTAAAGCTTTGACCTCGCGGAGGCATATGCAGCCTTCACACCGGTGTTGTCGTCGATTCCGGTCAGCCCCGAAGTTTCGGGCGCGCTGGGAATGGTTTGGGATTCACAAACGATGTCTGCCGGTTTGAGGCCTGTCAGGTGAGCTAGCCGGGCACGCACCAGCTCGGCCTGATCCACCAGGTGGAGACGCCTTAGCGCGATCTGAGCTCCGGTCAAACGCGCCTGCGTCAGTTCGACTTTGCTGTCTAAGCCGGCCTCCACCCGTTGCGTCTCGATCTCCACCAGTTTCTGAACGAAGCCCGTCTCTTCATCAAGCGCAGTCATCTGCTGGCTCAGCGAGGCCAGTTCTACGTAATCGAGCCCGCTGTCAAGGATCACCTGCTGCCGGGTGTCTTTCAGTTGCATTTGCGCTCCGACAAGTGCCGCACGGGAAGCGCGGATATAGTCGGGCTGCGAAAAAGAGTAGGCCAGTGATGTCGCGGAGACACTATAGACCGAAGGCTGGCCTACGGGAAAGCCGTAGGAATAGCCCAGGCTGGAACCCACGGAAAAGCTGGGTTTATAGGCGTCCACGCTCTCCATGACTGAGGCCTCGGCGCGTTGTACATCGGCCGCGCTGATGCGCACCTGGGTGCTGTTACGCAGGGCAAGGTCGACTATGGTGTAAAAGGAGACTCCCTGAGCACGCGCGCCGCCTGGCACAAGCAGGGTAGCGATGCCCAGCAATACGAACTGGCAGGCGCTTCTCACCGATATCCTCAATTGACGATGCGAATGGGAACACCCTCAGAGATCGGCGTGCCATTGGTTGTGCCCAGGGCGACAACAGTGTGTTCTTTAAGGCCGCTAACGATCTGCACCATGGTGAGGTTAATGGCGCCCACCTGGACCAGGGTACGATGCAGCGCGCCCTTCGAGACTACGTAGACATAATCGCGTCCACCCTCGATGTGCAGCGCCTCACGGGGAACCGTGAGCGCATTCTTGACTTCCTGCGTGATGACCGTCACCACGACGTTGGTGTTGGGCAAAAGCACTCCATTGGAGTCTTCGATACTCACCAGCACTTCGCCGACAAAGCGGGTTCCGTAGGTGATGACGGTGGCGGGCAGGCGAGTGATGCGCCCATGGAATTGCATGTCCGGTTTGGCATCCCACACGATGCTGACTGGATCATTCAGGTGCAGGTCGCCGATCTCCGGTTCGTCGAAGTAAGCGCGTACCTGCAGCTTGGAGAGGTCAGCCATTTGCAAGATCTCCCCGCCTGGTTCGATATATCCATACTGGGTCGCGGGGAGCGAATAAACCGTGCCGGCGAAGGGAGCGAGTACATTCGACTGCGCGATCACTTGGTTGGCGGCGGCAACGGCTGCCTGCGCTTCGGCAACGCTCGAGTGGGCGCGGGTAAGGTCCGTCGCGGCGTAGGGTTTTGTCTTTTGTTCCTGGAGCGACTGCAAAGAGGCGGTTGCGATCTGCAGTCGGGTTTCTGCCTGGGCTTCTTCGCTGGGGGACGCGGCCCCTTTGGCCTCCAGCTTTTTGATGACGTCAAGATCCCGGACGGCCTGGTCGTGATCGAGTTGCGCCTTGGCGATGTTGCTGGAAAGGGCCAGCTGTTCCTGGTGTGAGCCGCCGCCTTCGACGCTTTGGGTGGCAGCTTCGGCAGTCCGCAAGGCCGCGATGGCGGCGGCTAACCTGGCTCGGGCACTGGTGTCATCGAGTGAAACCATGAGCTGCCCCGGCCGTACTTGTTGGCCCACGTGGACGTATACCTTCTTGACGGTAGTGGCTTCGGGAGCGTGCGCTTCAAAGACGTGCTGCGGCTCGACCCGTCCACTGGTGCTGCTGGGCTTGATGAGATCCTGCACCTGGGCTTCGGCAACCCGCAGCGGCAGCTTATCCCGCGTGAGACGGCGGACGCCGAAGAAGATGAAGACGAGAGCGATCGCCGCAAGAATCCAGAGCACACCACTGTTGATTGTTTTTCGTCTTTCTTCTGCCATTCAATAAGCGACCGGAGGCCAGTATATAAGACTGGAATAAATGGCCGTCTTTTTCCGCTCGGTGCTTTGATTCGCTCCATGGGCTTTGGAGCTGTGTAGAAAATAAAACTGTAAAGCGCAGACTTTGAGGGGGTGACCTCCGCACCCATTTATCCTCTGGGGATGGGTGAGGATTACGCCGAGGCTGAAGGTTTTGTGCTGGCCGGAGGCCGCAGTTCGCGCATGGGGCGGGATAAAGCATTGCTCCAACTGGGTGGGCGATCGATGCTTGACATTGCGCTGGACAAGCTTCGCGCGCTGCCATTGCCGGCTCCACCGAGGGTCGCGGGCGCCCGTCCGCGGGCCGACGCCATTGCAGATCTGCATCCCGGATGCGGACCGCTGAGCGGGATCGAAGCAGCGCTCGCGGCGAGCACCCAGCCGCTCAACGTGTTTCTGCCGCTCGATATGCCCCTGTTGCCGCCGAAGTTCCTGGTGTGGATGCTGCGCCGTGCGCAAATTACCCGAGCGATGGTCACTGTTCCTCGGATCAACGGCGATCCTCAGCCCCTGTGTGCCGTGTACCACCGGCAGTTGCTGGGACCCATCACGGCGTCGCTGCTCGCAGGCAACTACAAAGTGATGCAAGTGGTCTGTTCGGCGGCCACCGAACCCGTCGACATCTTTCATGTTGAGCTGGTAGCGTCGGCCGATCCGGAGATGTTTGCCTTTTCCCCTCTGCCTGCTTACCGGTGGTTTCATAACTGCAACACGCCAGAGGATATGGCAGGGATCGAAAATGCTTTAGTCTTAACCCCATGAGCACGATGGGCATCCCCGCGGGAACGCCAATTGAAATCGTTGGTCCTCCCACGGGTCGGGATCGGGAGAAGAATCCGGACGGGGAGCCACAGGATCGCCCCTACATCGCCTTTGAGCATGTATCGAAGTCGTTTGGGAACGTCGACGTGCTCATCGATGTCAACTTTTCAGTCCAGGCGGGGGAGACCCTTTGCATCCTGGGCCGATCCGGGGTAGGGAAGTCGGTTTCCCTGCAACAGATCATGGGCTTCCTCAAGCCAGATACAGGCCGCATCATGGTGGCCGGCGTGGACATCACAAATTTCAACGAAGACCAGATGGAGACTGTGCGCAAGAAAGTCACCATGGTCTTCCAGAGTGGCGCTCTGTTCGATTCGCTTTCGGTGGGCGAGAATGTGGCCTTTCCGCTAAGGGAGCGCGGCCAACTGCTTGAAGATCAAATTCAGCAAGTAGTAAATGGGTTGTTGGACATGGTGGGGGTAGCCGGAATGGCAGACCTGCTTCCTTCAGACCTTTCCACCGGCATGAAGCGCTCCGTAGCCATCGCGCGAGCGCTGGCCGCTCAACCCGAAGCGATCCTCTATGACGAACCAACGACCATGGTCGATCCTCTGATGGGCCGCCTGTTGGGGAACTTGATTCAGAAGCTGAAACATCAATTGCGCCTTACCAGCATTGTGGTTACCCACGATATGCGGTTTGCTGAGCGGCTGGCCGACCATGTTCTTTTCCTGCACGAGGCCAAAGCTTACTTCTTCGGCACCATGGACGAACTCAAGCGAACAACGGATCCCTTCCTGCGCGAGTTTCTCGATTTAGACAAGCTGGTACTCCCCGAAGCCTGATCTTCGAAGCGGCGGCGCAGGGATTACTTTCTGGTTATAGCGTCCCCGAATAGTAACCACACTTTAGGGGATACATATGCCCTGCGTGGGGCACCCGATGGTATGCTCGCTCAAGTAAGCTTAGGGTTGCCGGGAAGTCTACTCAGTGACTCTGGCGGTGGCTGATGCAGGCTGAACCGGTTCCGGGGGAACGCTCCTGGAAAGGTTTAGGGAGTCTAGTTAACTTACGGAGAACAAAGGTTTAGTTGCTATGCAACCCAGACTTTTTAATTTCCACACGGGAACCTTCAACGCATCATCTGCATCTCACGTACTGCTTCACCTGCCACGCATGGCGAACCGTTTGCCAGCTGGTGCAGCCTCATCCAAACTTCAGTCACTCGTAGCATCAAGCGTGTGATCGTCTGAGTACCTGAGTAGTAACAGCGTAACTTCGACAATTTCTGTGACTCGACTCCTTCTGAGGGGCAAAGTGTAAGTGAGCTTTTGCTCAGCCTCTCCGAGCTACTGACGGGACAAGTATGGCAACGTCCGGACTTCTCAAGCGTTTGGCGACCAATAGTCGTGAAGAACTGCGCCCGAGCGGCGTTGCGGTCCAATCCCGGCCGGGTACCCAGGGCAGGGGCACTCGCATTGGCCTGTTGTGGATTCTGGGGGACGTGCTCATTGTCCTGGCCGCGCTGATGATTGCGGTTCGCGGCTGGCTGGGGCAAGGGTTGTTTGGCGCGGATTCCCCTTACCGCACCAACATCATGTTCCATAACCATCCCACGGTCCTGCTTGGCTGCCTGGCATGGTTCATTCTTTCTCTGATCCTGGTTAGCAAGCGATATCACCTTTATGGTCCGATGCAATTGCGGAACACCCTACACGAACAGCGTCTCACCATCCAGGCTTGCCTGACGGCGGGGTTGCTGTTGTCGGGTGCGCTCTACCTGGTACGTGGAGAGGTGATCTCTCGCGGCGTGGTCATCATCACGGTGGTCGCGACCATGGTTCTGCTGTGCGCCCGGCGCCTCATGTGGCGGATGATGATGTACCGCCGGTTTGAAAACGGCCTTGAAGTGCGCAACATCATCATTGTGGGAACAGGGAGGGTGGGGCAGGCGATGCGCCACCATTTGGATAGCATTCGCCACCTTGGATACAGCTTCAAAGGGTATGTGCAGATCCCTGGCGTGGATTCCGAAAATCCGGCTGTGGCCGGCGATGTTCTCGGTTCCATTGACCAGTTATTGCCCCTGGCGCGGCAGTTTTTCGCAGATGAAATTTTTCTCTCCGCGTCCTGCGATGCCCGTGAGGTCACCCGCATCGTAACCGAGGCGAGGGAAGCAGGGGTCGACATCCGTGTCGTGCCCGAGCTTTATGACGGTCTGGCATGGAACAGTCCTATCGAGTACATCGGCCAGTTTCCGACCATTCCTTTGCACCGTGGCGAGACTCCGGTTATTGGATTGTTCCTGAAGCGCATCCTCGATGTGTTTCTCTCCTCGGTTGCGCTGCTCATGCTGTCGCCTGTTCTATTCGGGATCGCCGTTGTGATTAAGCTTGAGTCTCCCGGGCCTGTCTTTTATTGCTCGGATCGCATCGGTAAGAAGGGCCGGGTCTTCCGTTGCCTTAAATTTCGCACCATGGTCGCCGACGCAGAACGTCGGCGGGCTGAGATTCTCCACATGAACGAGCGCGATGGAGTGTTGTTCAAGGTCAGCAACGACCCTCGCATCACTCGCTTTGGCCGTTTTCTGCGTAAGTACTCCCTCGACGAATTGCCCCAGTTCTTGAATGTTTTGCGCGGCGACATGAGCATGGTAGGCCCCCGGCCTCCGATCGCCAGCGAGGTAAAGCGGTACGATCTGAGCCATTTGCGGCGGCTCGATGTGCTGCCTGGTATGACCGGCCTGTGGCAGGTACAGGCAAGGCAGGATCCTTCCTTCGACAGCTATATTTCTCTCGATACGGCGTACATCCAGAATTGGAGCATCTGGCTCGACCTCAAGATTCTCATCCGGACTCTGTCGGTCGTCGCTGGGGGCACCGGATCTTGATCTTTGGCGTTTAGCGATGCGCTTATCCGGAGATGAAACCGCAGGTCCCTCCACTTCGCTCCCCCGGATTTCCTGTTGAGAGTAGTGGCGTTGATTAACTTCATGCGGTTCCCTTTAAAGGGAAACCGCACCCGTGGTCCCGGAGAGTGCCGCGAAGTATGAAATCCGGGTACGCTCCGGTCGGGATGACAATTCTGTGTCGTCCGCAAGAGCTTCAGGGAGAAGTACATGCCCCCAATTGAATTGTCATCCCGACCGGAGTTCCGAAGGAGCGCAGTGCAGGGACCTGCGGTTTCATGCGCGGTTGATAGACTGAAGAAGTGAAGATTGCTCTCGCCCAAATCAACCCTACCGTAGGGGATTTTCAGGGGAATACACAAAAAATCATCGACTTCGCGCGACAGGCCGGGGCGGCCGGGGCGCAAGTCGTCATGTTTCCGGAGTTGGCGGTGTGTGGTTATCCGCCTGCCGATTTCCTCGAGAAACCCTCCTTCGTGGCTCGCGCCGGGGAAGCAGTGGCGGAGATTGCCGCTGCCGCCACCACAGGGACGCCCCTGAGCATCATTTGCGGCTACGTCACCGAAGCTCCCCCGGATTCGGGCAAGCATGTCGTGAACTCAGCGGCCCTCTTGCGCAATGGGGTGGTCGAGTTTGTCCAATCCAAACGGCTCCTGCCTTTCTATGACGTCTTCGATGAGCAGCGCTATTTTGCTCCAGCCGAAACGCAGGACCTCTACACCCTGAATGACCAGCGCCTGGCGCTCACCGTCTGTGAAGACGCCTGGAACGATAAGCTGTTCTGGCCGCGCCGTCTTTATCCCGTAGATCCGATCGAAGAGTTGATGCGCGCCGGTGGATCCATCATCCTCAACATCTCCGCTTCGCCTTACTACCGGGGAAAGCGGGAACTGCGCCACCGGATGTTGGCTGCCATTGCTACCCGGCACCAGGCTTCTGTGGTCATGGTGAACCAGGTCGGTGGCAATGACAGCCTGGTATTTGATGGAGCCAGCTTTGCGCTTGGGCCCGATGGCTCAGTCGTCGCCCAGGCGCGCTCCTTTGAAGAAGACCTGGTGTACTTCGACAGCGCTACGCTCACCGGCGACCGGCGGCCGGTCGATCCCAACGAGGACGCGGCTGTTTATCAGGCCCTCGTCTTAGGCACCCGGGACTATGTGCGCAAGTGCGGATTCTCGAAAGTTTTGGTGGGACTCAGTGGAGGCGTTGATTCCGCGCTCGTAGCCGCCATCGCTGTGGACGCACTGGGCAAAGAGAACGTGACCACGATAGGAATGCCCAGCCAGTATTCCTCCACAGGTTCTATCGAAGACGCGCGCGCGCTGGCGGCGAATCTTGGAATTTGCTACAAAACCATCGCTATCCACGAGCTCTTTGAGCAGTACACCCAAGCGCTGGAGCCTCTCTTTGCCGGCCGCAAGCCCGACATCACTGAGGAAAATATTCAGTCGCGCATCCGGGGCAATCTTCTGATGGCGCTTTCCAATAAATTCAACGCGCTGGTGCTCACGACCGGCAACAAGTCTGAAATGTCTGTCGGTTATTGCACGCTCTATGGGGATATGGTCGGCGCGCTGGCGGTGATCGGAGACGTAGTGAAGACGGAGGTCTATCAGCTTTGCAATTACGTGAACCGTGACCGAGTGGTGATTCCCACACCCATCCTCGAGAAACCACCTTCCGCGGAGCTTCGTCCGGGGCAGAAGGATACAGACTCGCTGCCGCCATACGAGGTGCTCGATCCGATTTTGCAGGCATATGTGGAGCGCTACGAGACTCCGGAACAGATTGCGGCCAAATACCATTTTGACCTCGCAACCGTCAGTCATGTTGTCAAGCTGGTGGAGCGTAGTGAGTACAAGCGGCAGCAGGCAGCGCCGGTGCTCAAGGTCACCAGCAAGTCTTTTGGCATGGGGCGCCGTTTTCCCATCGCCGTAAAAGTTCAGGTATAAGTGCTTTTAACCAACGAGAGAGGAATTGAATGCAGCTTCGCACAACCCTTTGTTTTATTGTTCTGGCGGTCGCCAGCGCGGCGTCGTCTATCGCCCAGAACCCCGCTCCGGCGGCTCCTGTCCCGCAACCTCCTGCGGCCCCATCGGCTCCAGCCGCGCCATCCGCAGCAGCCCCTGCAGCACCGCAGCCGTTCCCGCCGGTCGACCCGGCAAATTTTACGGCGACGAGTCCCACCAAGGCGACAGTAGAAGAATTTCTCAACGCATTCTGGGGCTACGACAACACACGCGTGTGGCAGATCCAGGCCATTCTGCCGACCCCGGCGACAGGCGTGAGTCGAGTACTGATACTGGTGAAGCCGTCCACTCCCGGCCCTAAGGATCAAACCGCGCAGCTTTCCTTTTTCACCTTGCCTGATGGAAAGTTCCTGGTCGCCGACACTCTCCTTCCATTCGGCGCTAAGCCTTTCCAGAACTATCGTGAGATTCTGCAGTCGGGGGCGACCGGACCTTCCAAGGGCGGGGCTTCCAAAGCCATGGAGTTGGTAGAGTTCTCCGATTTTGAATGTCCACATTGCAAGGACGCACAGCCGATCGTGGCCAAGTTGCTGGCCGACTATCCCAGTGCTCACTTTGTTTATCAGGACTTTCCTCTGATACAAATTCATACCGAGGCGCTGAAGGCATCGACTCACGGATACTGTGTCGCCAAGGCCGGCGGGAATGATGCGTTCTTTAAATTTTCCGATGCGCTGTTCGCTAACCAGGCAGGTCTCACGCCGACGACGTCGGACGATACGCTGAAGGATGCGGAGACCAAAGCGGGACAGGATCCAGCGAAGATCGCTGCCTGCGCCACAACCCCGGCGGCCAAGGAGGCGATTGATGCCTCGCGCGCTCTGGGAGAACGCGTGGGCGTAAACCAAACTCCGACGATTTTTGTGAACGGCCGCGCCTTGCCGCTCACTGGAATTCCCTACGAGACGCTGCAGAAGATCATCGAGTTCCAGGCCAAGCTGGACGGTGTGCCTCTTCCGCCTGCGCCACCGGCTCCGGCCGCTAAGCCCGCTCCTTCGTTGAAGTAGTGTGGCGGCTGAGACAGAATATGCGCGGCGCGTCGCTGAGTTATCGGCGCGCCGCTTTGTGCTTCAATCGCGGGAACGGCTTGCCGGGTATTTCCAACTCGGGTTAGCTGCCTTCTGTTTGGTCTGGATTCTGTTCCGGCTCCGGCACCTCGGTAAGACGGATCTACTGCTGCTGATCCCCATCGCAGTTTTTGTGGTGCTGGCCATTCTTCATGGCCGTCTCATTCGCGAGGTCGCCAGTTGCTCCCGCTCGATCAGGTTTTATGAGCAAGGGCTGGCGAGGCTGGACGGTAGCTGGGCAGGAAAGGGTGTTCCCGGCGAACATTTCCTTGAGCCCGCGCATCCCTACGCGCGGGACCTTGATCTTTTCGGGCGAGCCTCGCTGTTTGAACTGCTGTGCACCGCACGTACCCGTGCAGGTGAGGAAACCCTCGCGCAGTGGCTGCTGGTTCCCGCGACACCGCAGACCGTCCGAGAGCGGCAGGCAGCAGCGGTTGAGTTAAGCGACCGGTTGGGGTTTCGCGAACGCCTTGCCACCTTGGGAAAAGATGTAGCGCTCGGAGTTCGCCCCAAAGAGCTCGTTGCCTGGGGAGAAGCGGCGTCGCTCTTCCCATCTGGAGTATTCCGTCTCGTCATCCCGGTGCTCGCGTCTCTTTGGGCCCTCAGCCTGCGCGGGTGGCAGTTTTGGGGCGGATGGGAGTTGCTCGTGCTGGTCGTGACCCTGGTCAACCTGGGGATTTCCTATCGCTTTAGAACGCACCTCGGCGATGCGGTTCATGCAGCCGAGGAGGCCGGGCGCGACCTGAATCTCCTCTCCCAGGTGTTAGCCGCATTTGAGCGCGAGCCCTTTACCAGTCCCAGACTGCTGCAGCTGCAGGCTCGGCTCAATCAGTCTGGAGTCTTCGCCTCGCGGGCTATTGCCAAGCTCAATTGGAGAGTGGAGTATCTCGAATCGGCGCATAACCTTTTCGTGCGCATCTTCGATCCAGTGGTTTTTTATCGACTGCAATTTGTTCTTGCAGCAGAGAGCTGGCGCAGGCGTTTTGGCCCATCGCTTCGGGTCTGGCTGGACACAGTGGGCGAACTGGAAGCACTGGCCGCGCTGGGAGGTTATACCTACGAGCATCCGGCGGACGTGTTTCCGGAATTTGTCGAAAGCACACCCTGCTTCGAAGCCGTGGGACTGGCTCATCCCTTGCTTCCGCTGAACCGCGCAATCGCGAACGATCTCAGGCTGGGACCCGATCTTCAACTCATCATGGTGAGTGGTCCGAACATGGCAGGGAAGAGCACCTTTCTGCGTGGTATCGGCGTAAACGCAGTCCTGGCGCAGTGCGGTGCGCCGGTGCGTGCGGCCTCTCTTAAGCTTTCGCCTTTGCAGGTGACGGCCTCTATCTGCGTCCTCGATTCGCTCGAAGGCGGCATCTCCCGCTTCTATGCCGAGATCCGTCGATTGAAGCAGATCATGGATCTTACCAACGGCGCTGTTCCGGTTCTTTTTCTGCTGGACGAGTTGCTCTCAGGAACCAACTCGCACGATCGCTTAATTGGAACCCGATCGTTCGTCACCAAGCTAGTGGAGCGAGGCGCGGTCGGCCTGGTGAGCACGCACGACCTGGCGCTGACGGCCATCCCGCAGGAAATCGGATCAAAGGCCAGCAATGGTCACTTCAAGGATCACATCAAGGAAGGGCAATTGTGCTTTGATTACAAGCTATATCCGGGCATAGTCCAGACCAGCAATGCGCTCGTCCTGATGCGTTCTATCGGTCTTGAGGTGTGATTAGCTCGCGGGCTCCAGCTTGAGCAGACCTTCGGTGGTGATCCGCGCCGTCCAGATGGGATGGATGCGGCGGTCATTCAGGCCCCGGGCAGATAGCCGGACTTCGTCAAAGCCCGAATTGCACAGGTAGTCCTCTACGTCAGGCGACGTGAGGTAATCCTCGACAATCGAGCTCACGCGACTGGCATATGCCGGGTCGGCCGGCCAGGCTGCAGGAAATTGCAGGGACAGGATATTGGCGTGGTCGCCCATCAGGTCCACTGCTAACTTACTCGGATGGAATGCGGCTGCGAGTTCGTCCGCTTTCTTAAGCCGTGCCTGCACCGCAGTGGCACGTTGGTCCGGCGGCCGGAGAAGGATGAAGGAATAACAACTCTGACTGGCCGGTGGCTGGAGGATTTCCTGGGAAAGAGGACGCACGTCAGGATGGAACTCTTCTGTCCCAGCCGCATGAGCGACTGGCAACGAGAGGTGTTCCTGCCGGCAGGCAGTCAACATCAACAGCAGCGTGGTGAGAACCAGGAGTTTGCCCGCCATTTTGGCCTCTGAAGAATCCCTCGGCTGTGTCTGGCCAATAGCATGCACCTTTCCAAGAGCGAAGTTCAAGGCTGGAAGCGGATTACTTTGGTCACTTCACTTTTGTAACAATCGCTTTTCCTGATAAATCAGGCGGATAGTTCACCAGCTGGTTCAGGCGTGGTGGGGCAGGGGAATGACGGGCCCCCTGAGCTGGTTGTGCCGCCTGCGGATCAAGTGCGGGGTAATAAGAATCGCGAGGTTGCTTACGTCGTATTCCTTGGTTGTGCTGCTGAGCGCTGTAAACCCGGGCAGCTCGCTGAGGCCCGGGGTGCCGCTCACGGCATTCGACTCCTGCCGGGAGAGGTTGCCCACTACCAGTGCGCTGGCTCCGCTGACCAAATGGATGTCAGCCGTGTAGCTGCGATTGGTAAGTACGGGCAGGCCATTGAGGCTGGCGCCTTGCAGGGCCTGAATTTTCAGGTCGAGCTTTAGCACCACGTCGTCGTTACGCTCGATCCTGGGGGTGACTTTGAACGTCAATCCGAGATCTTCATATTGCACCTGGGGAATGGGGGGAATGCTGGAAAGGCTGCTCGCGCTGAGGCCCAGACCGCTCAACACGCTGGATAGCCCGGCGCTGGTGATACCCGGAATATTTACCGATGAGGGAGTAATGCTCGAATAACTGGAGGTAGTGATCGGGTAGCGGGTACCGCTACGGACGGTTCCTTCCGCCTGGTCGTCGAGGCGGATCTGGATCTGGTTGAGGGAGCGTGTATCGGCCGCATTGAAGCTGAGGTTTCCGTTAATGCCGTTGCTGGTGAGCCCCGTCAGGGTGAGGCCGCCACCGAAGGTGGCGAAGGGCTGGGTGAGGATAGAGCTGCTCACTTCTCCCGATGCGATCAGAATAGCGGCGATAGCGGCCAAGTCCCCCGCTTGGGCCAGGCCGCTCGAAATAATCTGCTGCACCAGGCTGGAGTTCTGCGAGATGACACTGTTCAGTTCCGTGGAGACGTTGAAAACGGTTGTGGTTTGCGGTAGCTGGATCCCATAGAGGGTCGTTTTGGTGTTCTCTACCTCGTAGATTTTTACATCCAGCAGCACCTCGCTTTTGCCATCCAGCAGATCGGCGAGGGTCTCATTGAGAGCTCGCAGATTAGCCACCGGAGCACGTACCGTCAGGGTACCCAATTCCGGTTGGGCTGCGGTTTGTTGAACACCGAGCACGTTCCGGGCCAGGTTGCTCATGTCACTGAACTCGGCCGCGGTGAGGCCGGGGAGACGAAGGGTCTCGAGCGCCAGGCGGTCGTATTTGTCGTGATTCTCTTTGCTTTCTTTAGCTACCAGAACGCGGACGGGATCGAGCGGCACCATGAAGGAATTGGTGGACAGGTTCAACAGGTGCGCGGCCTGGGTGAAGTCTACGTCGTCGGCGTCGAAGCGGATGGTTTTGGTAGCCAGGGAACCGTCGTCCACCATTTTAAGTCCGTAGGCTTCGACCACTCGGCGCACCACGTCCTGCTCGGTACTGCGGAAGTGGAAGCTTTGTAATCCCGGCTTCGGCGCGAGATCAATGGGCGGAGCCAGGGTAGCGAGGACGCTGTCGGAGGGTTCCTGGTTGATATTGGCCAGAGCGTCGATATGCTGGGCAACTTCCGGGTTTTTAGGGTCCATCTCCAGGGCTTGCGCGAGCTTGGCGCGGGCCACTTCGGGATGGCCTGTTACTCGGGCTTTGTCGGCATCCTGGATAAGTTTGGTGACCACGTGCTGACGCGCTATCTGCCAATCGAGCGCGTAATCGTGGTTCGAAGGGTCAGCATGGGATGCTTTGGCGAAGGCTTTCTCGGCGGCGTCGACGTCGCCTTTTTCCACGGCGCGCACACCCTGCACGTAGAACTTCTGCGCTGTTCGCGCCTGCGAGGCCTGCTGAGCGTTCACGCAGAGGGGCGTAAGCGCACAGAACGCGGCAAGCAGGTGGATTAGGCGCATAAGGATATCCTAGGCGGCCGGTCAATCATGGGCAAGTTACCGGGGACCCACTTGTGCATCGGAACCGGACCCTCGGACAGAGACTTTCCTTCAGTCGAAAACATTTCCAAGAAAGAGCATCCACACAGAGATCTCTCCACTGCGCTACGCTTCGGTCGAGATGACAAAGGGGAGGGCGGCGGGTTTAGGGGTTCGGTTTCGAGACCAACAGCAGGGCATCGAGTGTCGAGACGCAGACTTCCGGATTGTGTTGCAGTAACTCGTCGTAGGAATAGACACCGGTCGCCACGGCAATGGTGGGAAGCCCGTTGGCCCTGGCTGCGGCGATATCCGAAGGCGTGTCGCCAACGACACATAGTTTGACGCCGAGCCCGGCAAGCTTCTGAGCATTGGCGATCAGGTTGGAACGCATAGCATGCCGGTCACTGAAGCCGCCGAAAGTAAAGTAATCACGCAGTCCCGCGATCTCGATCTTCAACCAGCCGATCTGCTCCAGGTTGCCAGTAGCAACCCCAAGAACCTTGCCCCTTCCCTTGAGGTAGTCCAACAGAGACAAGACGCCAGGCATCACGGTTACGCTCATGTGCTGTCGGCGTTCCATAACGGTCTGCCGCATGCGCATCAGGATTTCTTCCATGCGGGGCTGCCAAATCTCGTCGGCGATGGCGGCCTGGCGAAAAGCATCGCGCAGGATTCCCGTATCGGTGCTGCCGTGCACGGGCACGCCGGCAATCGAGAGAGGATGTCCCATGACGAATTCCACACTGGAAGAGAAAGCGTCGGTGTGTACGCCGCCCTGGGCGTGCAGGAGAGTGCCGTCAATGTCGAAGAGATAGCCATCGCAGTCGTCCCAACGAAATCCGTCGCGGACGGCGACGAGGCTTTCGGCCACTAGTTGCGCACCGTTTGTTTGTTCTCAAAAGCCGGACGCTCGGCGCGCGGTGGACGCTTGAGGCCATTGCGAATTTGTTCCGGATCGAGTTTCAATTCCGCGATGGTGCGACGAAGCGTGTTGCGGTGCATGCTCAGCTCGCGAGCTGCCTTGCACTGGTTTCCCCTGTGATGCGACAACACTTCCAAAATGAAGCGTCGTTTGAACTCGCGCACAGCCTCGTCATAATGAATGCCGCCGGCGTGCATCTGCGTCACAAGACTATCCAGCTCACGTTTCACGAAAACCTCTTTCCTTTTCCTACCCGCTAGACCGCCGGGTTTGTGTTTGTCTGGTAATGAATTTCTGAACTCGGTTTCGACCAGTCGGGTTGAGCCAGGCGAAGCGCTTCTAACCCTTGACGGATTTCCTGCCCGAGATCTACTGGAACAACGTGTGAGCCGCCATGGGCGGCGGTTAAAAAAACCGGAGCCAGCCGCGAGCTGACCAACCAATCCTGCCGCGGCAAAAACGCCACCATGCCCATCAGGACAAGGGTGACCACGATACAACCTTCAACCAGCCCGACGACTGCTCCCAGCAGTCGATCTACAATACCCAAGCCGACTCCGCGAAACAAGCCGCGAAGCAAGCGACCCAGCGATGCCTGCCACGAGCATCACCAACAACGAATCAGCAGGAACGCAATCAAATTCGCGACCTCGCGGTTCTGAATAACGCGCTGAACCCATGGTGACAGGCCTCCATAGTTTGCCGCCGCGATGAAAAGCCCAACGACGCTGCCGGCAAGCGAAAAGACCTCGACAAAAAAGCCCTTGATAAAAGCAGAGCCCACAAAAACCAGGAGCACAATCACGATCAGCAAGTCGGCCAGGTTCATTTTTGTTCCCTAAATCGCCGGGCCGGTAAGTAACTCGAAGCGCCTGCTCATATTTTTCCTGCGTCTGGCGGACCACGCCGGCGGGAAGCTCCGGCGCGGGCGGCTGTTTATTCCAACCCACGGTCTCCAGATAGTCGCGCACAAACTGTTTGTCGAAGGACGGCTGCGCTGCTCCCGGACGATAGCCTTCGCTGGGCCAGTAGCGTGAGGAATCGGGAGTCAGCACCTCATCGGCCAGCACGATCCCTTTGGCAGTGAGTCCAAACTCAAACTTGGTGTCGGCGAGAATGAGGCCGCGCCTGGCCGCATGATCGGATGCCTTGGCGTAAATCGCAAGGCTCAGCCGGCGCAATTCCTCTGCGTGGCCGCCACCGACGCGCGCCACCATCTGGTCGAAAGAAATATTTTCGTCGTGTTCGCCGCTCATGCTCTTGGTCGCTGGAGTAAAAATCGGTTCCGGCAGACGATCCGATTCACGCAGGCCGGGCGGTAGAGGGAATGCCGCAAATCTGTCCGGTCCGAGTGTAGTCCTTCCAGCCAGAACCGGAAAGATATCCGCGCACCACACACTCAGCGGAAAACATGCGGGCGCGATTGACGAGCATCGACCGGCCACGCAGTTCCTCTTCGTAGGGTCTCAGCTGCGCCGGATATTTTTCTACGTCCGCGGTAACCAGGTGATTGGGAACGATGTCGGCGAGGTAATTGAACCAGAAGAGAGAAATTTGCGTGAGGACGCGGCCCTTGCCCGGTATTCCGGTAGCTAGCACATGATCGAAGGCGGAGATGCGATCAGTGGCAACCAGCAGCAGCAGATCGCCGACTGCGTACAGATCGCGCACCTTACCACGCGTATATAGTTCGAGGTCTTCGAATTCGGTGGCGATAAGCGTCGGCAAAGGTGGTGCCTCGGGAGAGGATGACTTTCCGATTGTCCGAGGTGGCGACAGCTTTGTCAACGCAGGAAAAACTCGAACCGCCTGCGCTGCCGCGAGAGCATTCGCAGGTTGCTGTGGAGGGATGGTTACTTTTGGACAGTGCTAGTTACGCCATCGCCAACTTGCGCTCCTGCACCCGTTCCCGGGTGCGGCCGTGACTGGGTTCGTCATGAGCGAGCCGTACAGAGACCAGCTTGGATACTCCCGGCTCCTGCATGGTTACTCCATAGATCAAGTCCGCAGCGGTCATCATGCGTTTGGAGTGAGTTACCAGCAGGAACTGCGTTTCGCTGCTCATTCCCATAAGCATATCCGCCAATCTGCCCACGTTGGTTTCGTCCAGAGGCGCGTCGACTTCGTCCAGCACGCAGAAGGGGCTGGGGGCATGTTTGAAAATGCCAACCAGCAGCGAGAGCGCAGTGAGAGCCTTTTCACCACCAGAGAGCAGCAAGACATTTTGCAGTTTCTTGCCCGGAGGCGAGGCCACGATGTCGATGCCGCTTTCCGCCGTGTTCTCTTCATCGGTCAAGCGCATAAACGCTTGCCCACCGCCGAACAGACTGGTGAAGGTGGTGGAGAAGTTCTCGTTGATGGCGGCAAAGGCTTCGTCGAACTTCTGCCGGGTAATCTGATCGATTTCGCGGATGGTCGATTGCGTGTTCTCAATGGCGTCCATCAGGTCTTTGCGCTGGGTTTCGAGGAAGCCGTGGCGATCCGCTGTCTCCTGGTACTCTTCGAGCGCCATCATGTTGACCGGGCCCATGGCTTCGAGCTTCTGCTTCAGCCCGCGGCATGCTTCCTCTTCTTCCGCCAGCGGGTCACCCTCGAGGCGGGCCAACTCTTCCTGCCGCAGTGGGCCGGCTTCGATTCCCAGATCGCTGACGCACGCCGCTTCCATGTACTCGAGTTCCACTGCCAGCTTGGCTGACTGCGCGCTGCGCGTGCTGCGCGCCTCGCGGAAGGCATCCATCTCGGATCGTAGAGCCTTCAGGTTGTGTTCCAGCTCTTTCAATTGCTCACGCAGCACCCTGGCTTCTTCGGTGGATTGGGCCGCTTCTTCCAGAGCGCTTCTGCGTTCTTCGGTAAGGCGCTCGCGATCGACCGCCAACTGCTCGTTCTCGCGGCTGCGCTGTTGTTCTTCGGCGGTGGCCGAAGCCAGCTGCTGTTCTAGTTGGTTCACCCGCCGCTCGAGGTCGCCATACATGCGATCGATGCGAGCGAACGCCGCTTCTGCGCCACGGCTGCGTTCTTCTAACCCCGCCAGGGTTGCGGAAACACTGGCGGCCTGCTGCTGCGCTTCTTCGCGCTGGCGGCGTAACTCCTCCATGCTCTGCTGCAGCTGGTTCAGCTTGCCCTCAGCCGTAGCATGTTCGCCTTCCAGGCGCGCTACTTCTTCGCGCTGGGCTTCGATCGCCGCCTGGCGAACATTGCGCAGGTCTTTGTTACGCTCGCTCTGCACCATCCAGTCGTTCAGCCGCCGTTCCAACCGCGCCACTTCGGCGTCCATCTGACGCAGCGCCGCGCTCTGGTTGGCGCTTTCCTTTTCAGCATTGCGTCGCTCTTCGCTGAGCCGTTCTGCGTGGGCAGCCAGCTCGCTCAACAAACGGGCGAGGGAAGCGGCAGTGATTTCCGCACGGCCTAGCTCGGCTTCGACCGAGTCCAGTCTCTTTTGCGTTTCGCGCAACTCGCCTTTCAGCGCCAGCGGACCCTCCGCCCTCGGCTTGCCCCCGGTCACGGTCACGTTGTGAAAACACTCGCCCGACGGGGCAAGGAAGAAGGCGTTGGGGTTTTCCAGAGCCAGGCTCTTTGCCGAGTCCGCATCGGGCGTGACAAATCCATCGCGCAGCTTGGGCAGAATCACTTCCAGCGATCGGCCAAAGCCATCCAGCACGCGGATGCAGTCTTTGAGCCTTTTTACGCCGACGCTGTTGTGTTCCGCGTCCAGCGAATCACCGGCAAACGAGAACTTGGCCTGGGAATCGTCGGGATGGACCAGGAACGTTGCCCGCCCATCGACGTCGCTCTTCAGCAGCCGCATGCCTTCGTGTGCCGCGTCCCAGCTGTGAACCACAATGTAGTTCAGCTCATCACGCAGAAAAGAATCAACCACTGTTTCGTATTCGCCGTTCACTTCCAGGAAGTCCGCCAGCGTGCCTACCGGAGCCAGGCCGCCGCCCAGCGAGTTGGACTTGAGCAGCTTGCGCACGGTGTCAGTGGAATAGCTGTGCTCACGGATGAGCGACTGGAGCGAGTTACGGCGGCCGGTCAGGGTGGCCATCTCGGCGCGTAAGCGGTCGCCCTCGAGTTTGGTGGCGCTTTCTTCACTCCGCTTGGTCTCGGTCTCAGCACGCAGGGCGGTCATTTCTGATTCCAGCCGCTGCAGCTGCTCGGTGACGGACTCAAACTTGAGCGAAGCCTGTCCTCGTTCCTGGCCCAGCGATGCCAGCTCATTGCTGGCGGCGCTAATCTCCCCTGACAGCCGCTCCGCATCCTGTTCCAGCGCGGCCAAAGATTCTTCCGCGTGCATGGTCTGGTTGCGCGCATGCCCGGCCTGGGTGAGCAGTTGCATGGCGTAGCGGCGTGCCGCTTCGAGCTGCTGTTCAGCCCCGTTCACTGCTTCAGCCGCTTCGCGTGCCTGCGACTGGCGCAGCTTTGACTCTTCACGGACGCCGGCTGCCTCGGCTGCGGCCGTCTCGAGAAAACTGCGATGTGAGTCGCGCTCGACGACTAGTCCTTGCAGGTGCAGTCGCGCCTGCTCCAGTTCGGCCGAACCGGCGGCCGCGCGCGTCTTCAATTCGGCGATGCGCTCCTGGTTCGATATTTCCCGAGTCGTCGCGCGCTCCAGGTCTACGGAGGCCTGGTTGGCGCGGGCGTTGGCGGCTCTTCGCGGTCGAATCCAGCTCATAGCCGCGCGTAGTTCCGGTGGAGTACTCAGCATCGAGCGAGTCCACCTGCCCAGCACCCTGATCGATCTTTGCTGCCAACTCAGCGATCTCAACCGTTAGCGCGGCCTGCTCGCTATCCATCTGCGTAATCCGGCTGGCCAGGACCACGCGTAAACGGGCCCGCATTTCGTCCCGCAGGGCGGCGTAGCGTTCGGCTTTTGCTGCCTGGCGCTTGAGCGACCCCATTTGCCGGGTGACTTCTTCGAAGATATCGTCGACTCGTGCCAGGTTCTGCTTCGCCTGTTCCAGGCGAAGCTCAGAAAGTCGCTTCCTGGTTTTGAAGCGAGTGATTCCCGCCGCCTCTTCGATAATGGCGCGCCGGTCATGTGGCTTCGAGCTAAGCAATTGCCCGATGCGTTCCTGCTCGATAATGGCGTAGGATTCCGGCCCCAGCCCGGTGCCCATGAAAATGTCCTGGATATCGCGCAGGCGGCAGAGTTTGCCGTTGAGCAGGTATTCGCTTTCGCCGGTGCGGAATAGACGGCGGGTGACGATGATCTCACCCTGGCGCGCGGCTCGCTGGAAGCGTCGGCGGCGGATCTTCAACGTTACTGGGTTTTCTGCCGACTGTAGTGCAACTTCGGTCTTTGCCTGCTCTTCTGCCGCGGGGACCACCCCTCCGGCAACAGCTCCTTCTACGACCGCACCCTCTATGACAGTGCCGGGTTGGGCCTCGGCGATGATCTCTTCTGTCTCCGACGCCCGCTCCGCCCGTATCTGCTCTTCGTCCCAGTCGACCTTCTCGAGTCCAGTATCCTCGGCGGCTTCCTGTCCTTCCAGGAGTGGGCCGTCGGTATAGGCCTCGGGATCGATAAGCGAGAGGGAAACCTCGGCCATGCCCAGCGATTTACGCTCCCGGGTTCCGGCAAAGATGACGTCTTCCATCTTGGCGCCGCGCAGAGTCTTGGCCGACTGTTCGCCCAGAACCCAGCTCACCGCGTCGAGAATGTTCGATTTGCCACAGCCATTGGGACCCACCACTACGGCGATTCCCTGGCCGGGCAGAGTCACCTCCGTGCGATCGCAGAACGACTTGAACCCCAGCATCTGGATCTTTTTAAGCTTCAGCATGGACGTGTTCCTTTGGCCTTAGAAAAGACTCTAGCGGGGGAGTTGCCCGGAAGCAACATGGGCACCCCAACATGTTGTGGATAAACCGTACACAACCCAACGAGTAGGCCTTCTTGGTGCTTCGATGTCACGGAATATGGCTGTCGTCTTCTAAATAGACACACTTTAGAGGCTAGACCTGCCCCGGAAACGTTACAAGTAACGTTCGGGGCACATGGGCTAACCCTTCAATTGAGTATCACCAGCCTAAGCACCTGATTTATAAAGACTAGCCATCGGGCCCGTGAGCCGGTCTTCGAGCCGCGCTTAGCTTCCTTGATCATTATCCCGCATGGTTCAGGGCTTAATGGTGGGACGAAGCAGAATTTCGCTGACGAAGGAGGTGCCGGACTGAGTCACCAGCATGGCCACCACCTTTGCCACGTCGTCCGGCTGGATCATCCGATCGCGGTTCTTGGTGCTATTTGCGTCTCCGAAATGCGTGTTGACCGATCCCGGCGCAATGACCGAAGCGCGCACGTTGTACTGCCGTAGCTCTTCTGCAACCGAATACGTCAAACCATTGAGCCCCCATTTAGAGGCGGAATAGGCCGCGCCCCCGGGCAGGGCGTTCTTTCCTGCAAGCGAGGAAATGTTGATGATATGGCCAGAATTGGCAGCGATCATCAGTGGAGCTAGAGAACGGATCATGAGGTAGGGCCCACGCAAATTGGTATGCATCATCTTGTCCCACTCCTCGACGGGCAGTTCGATGAGTGGTTTCCGCAATACCCCGATCCCGGCGTTATTGACCAAAATGTCACATCGGCCGTGTTCCTTTTGAACCCTTTCGCCGAGCGCGGCTACGGCTCTTTCGTCGGTCAGGTCGCAAGGCATGACAAAGGCCTTTCCGCCTTGCTGCTCAATCTCTGCTCTTACCTCCGCCAATCGAGGTTGATCGCGGGCGGTGAGCAGTACGGCTGCACCCATGCGTGCGAGGCGGAGTGCGATGGCCTCACCGATTCCCCGCGCTGCGCCTGTCACCACCGCAACCTGGTTCGTCAAGGGAGCGAGCGAATCAAGGGTATTCTGAGCTTTTGTCATTGTGCTTTGGTCCTCGTCCATTCGTTTACCTTGTCAGAAGCGATAACCGTTTCTATAATCCATCCACAGCAGATCGGAAAGACTCTAGTTTTTCCCAATGGCAGTCTGAACCATCGGGGCGAAGGATCAAAGCGTTTAGCGTAGACATGAGTTTTCCGGCAAGCACCCCATCGAATGAAAATGATTTCTGAACTTTGTACTGTCCTGATTCCCGCATCTCTTAGGAGCGTTGCATGAAGAAGTACGTCCTTGCTTCCTTGTTGGCCTTGGCCACTATCGTTCCGGTCAGCGTTCCTATGGTCTACGGCCAAGGCGCCCAACCCGGTCAGCTCACCATTAAAGACCCCACCGAATACAACGACTACACCAACGCTGTCGGGTCCCCGCCCGCTGCAAAGGCTGCTGCGATCGAGACGTTCCTCACCAAATACCCTAACTCTGTGGTCAAAGTCGGTCTGCTTGAAACACTGATGGCCACCTATCAGGCGGCTGGCGACCAGGCTAAGACGCTGAGCACCGCTGACCGCTTGCTGGCGGCTGACCCGGGCAATCTCCGCGGCCTCTTTATCGAGGTCTATCTTGAAGGGACCCAGGCCTCTGCGAAGACCAGCCCGGCCGAGGCGCAGCCTATTCTTGATAAGGCTGCCGCTCAGGCACAAACTGGTTTATCGGCTACCAAGCCGGCTGACATGGCGGATGCCGACTTCCAGAAATTGAAGACCGCCACCACGCCCATCTTTTATGGCGCGATTGCCAAAGACGACGATAACAAGAAGGATTTCGCCGGCGCCATCACCGCCTTCACCAACGAGCTGAAAGCCTATCCGGACCCGACATTGACGCAATCCGGTCCAGGACTCAACGACACCTATCTGCTGGGGCAAGTGTACGCGCAACAGACCCCGCCGGACCTCAAGAACGCGGCATGGTTCCTGACCCGGGCAGCGCAGTTCGCTCCCGCACAAGCCAAGCCAACGATTGAAAAGGCGGCTGAGTACTTCTACAACAAGTACCACGGCAGCATGGACGGCTACCCGGCGGTTCAGACGCTGGCCCAAGCCAATTTATTTCCGCCGGACGCCTATAACCCCACGCCGGCTCCTCCTCCGCCGTCACCTGCCGATCTTGCGGCGCAGACGGTTGCCTCCACGCCTGATCTGAAATCGCTCAGCCTTGCCGACAAGGAGTTCATCCTTTTCAACGGTAAGCCTGAGGACGCGCAGAAGGTTTGGGACGTGATGAAGGGACAACGGGTCAAGGTGCCGGGTACAGTGATCTCGGCAACCGCTGGCTCGGTACAACTGGCGGTTACGGAAGACAACAAGCAGAGCAACAAGGCGGACTTCACGATCAACATGAAGACCCCGCTCAAAACGGTCCCGACCATCAGCTCGACAGTTACCTTCGATGCGACGTTTGATTCGTATACACCTAACCCGCCGATGATCACCCTCATTGACGGTGAGCCACCGGCTAAAGCACCGGCCGCAACCCACCGCCGCGCGGCGCACTAGAGCCCTGGTAAACAAGGAGGGCAGCCCCGCTAAGGGGCTGCCTTTTTTCTTTGGTGCGCACGGCAGGGCGCACTCACTTGGGGGTGCCAAGTCCCGTACACACCGGTAAGGGAGTGTTCGCTGAACGACAAAGCGCAACGTCTGGGGTCTTTAGCCTCCAGACTGACGGTGTCAAGCTAAGCTCATCCCCCGTCGGGCGCGGGAGACCCCCGCTAACCGCGTGGTAGAGTGGGGAAGTTGATGCCGCCCATCGCCCCCATGTTCCGGCCTCTGCTGCTCATCAGCGTTGCCTTGCAAGCCGTCTTCGTATCAGCTCAGGCACCCAGGCAGGACCTGTTTCCCGGGGTTACAGCAACCAAAACCGACACGCCCTTTCCCGGCGTCGTCCCGGTTCCCATGGGGACCACCGCACTCGCTGCTCAACCAACCGTCCTTGCGCTCGAACATCTCGATCCCACGCAAATGAGCAGTGCGGATTACGAAGTTGTCTCCAACCTGAGCGCCGAGTTGTCCAAGCAGGCCGCGCTGGCAAATTTCGATATCAGCAAGCCTGCATGGCATTTCCAGCAAATCCTATGCCCGGCGTTCCCGGATTATGTGTTCCTGGCCTTCAGCCATGGGGCGGATGAGAGCGGCTCATCCCGCTTCGGAGCCATCCTGCCGCGCAATGATTCCCGCGTGCGTATCATCACCACCTATGCCCACGGTTTACGGCCGTTTCAAGCTTCCTGGAACAGACCAGGCAGCTTTGAAGTATTCAACGGCATGCTACGCGAAGAGCGCGGCAAGACGCCCCTTAGCTATGCGCCGAATTGGTTGATGATCTCGCTGTGCTACGCGGAACTGAACGGCTATCCGGTTCAGGTTCTCAAGACAATTCCGCGCCCCGACCTGACGATGGACCTGCTTCGACTGGATGCGAACCAGCCGCAAATGACGATTGGCCCTGATCAGAGTGCCGAGGTCACGTTCAGTGATGTTTCCCGGCCTACCATCACCACCAACTGGACGCTCCGTTTCGACCATAGCGGCCAGATCACTTCTGCCTCCCAAAGCCAGGTGAGGCAGCCTTCCACCATTGCGCTCAAGCCTTGAGGAGCCCTCAGGGGCTAACAGGCTGCCGATATAAGTCGGGAGCGGGCAGAAAAAGACATACACCAGGGCTAAAGCCCTCAATTTATAGACCGGAGCGTTCACGCGGATTTGAAAACCCGCTCCCCCGGACTAAAAGTCCGGGGCTGGCACGGGTCCGATCGCCCTGGACTAAAGAGCTTGCAGAAAAGTCGTTGTTGCGAGTAGCCCTCAGGGGCTTTAGAGCGTGTGTGAGAACTCGGTCCTGGAAGGGCACGGGTTCAGCCGTGCCGTAATTCGTTGAGAGCTCTCGGGCTTTAGCCCCTGCGGGCAAAGCGCACAAGAGAATTCGCCGGATGGGAAAAAACAGCAGCGCCTAAAGCCGTCTCGTTCTCGCCCCTACTCCCCCAGCATGATGCGTTGGATGGAAAACGCTCTCCCGGTTCCTCCGTCACACTCCACCAGCGCAGCGCACATGCGCGGGTCGCCCTTGGCAGCTTCGAATTTCCCCGGCATGCCGGTCAGGAAGCGATTAATAATTTGATCTTTTTCCACCCCGATTACGCTGTCAAAGGGCCCGCTCATCCCCACATCGGTCTGGTAGGCGGTGCCGCCGGGCAGGACACGCTCGTCGGCAGTGGGTACGTGGGTGTGCGTTCCGATTACCGCGGTAACCCTCCCATCCAGGTACCAGCCGAGGGCTACTTTCTCTGAAGTGGCCTCAGCGTGGAAGTCGACAAAGATGACTTTGGCGTGAATTTTCTTGAGCAGAGAGTCGGCAATGCGGAAGGGATCTTCCTGGCTGGCCATAAAGGTCCGGCCTTGCAGATTGATAACCGCATACGCTTGTCCCGAAGCCAGCTCGCCTTCATAAACCCCGTATCCTGGCGTACCCGCGACGTAGTTAGCAGGGCGCAGCACCCGCCGCGCGCGATCATGGCTGTCCGCAGGAGCAGACTGCATATATTCGATGATTTCCCGTTTGTCCCAGACATGGTTACCGGTAGTCAGGACGTGGGCTCCCTGGTCGAAGAGCTCGTCGGCGATCCCGGGAGTTACCCCAAATCCCCCGGCTGCGTTTTCCGCGTTGACCACCACCAGATCCACCCCGCGCTGCTCGATCAGGGGGGCCAAATGTTCCGAAACGATCCGGCGTCCGGCCTGGCCAAAAACGTCACCAACAAAGAGAATTCGCAAAAAATCGCCTCCAAATGAGCTTCATCGGCAAATGCTCCTGCCACGAGTACAAAATGATCATGGTTACCTATTAGTGGAACTGCAACTTTGGAAGTGACTAACGTGCAGTCACATGGCCATGCCGTTTCTGCCTCAGTTATGGTAGCGTTCGAGGATGGCCGTCAACTGTAGATTTGCTACTGGTGTTCATGTGCTGGTTCTGCTCGCATCGGAGCCGGATTCGCTACAAACCTCAACCGACATTGCGGAAAAACTGGATACCAATCCGGTGGTTGTTCGCCGTGTCCTTGCCTCTCTTCAGCAGGCGAAGCTGATTGAGAGCCAGAAGGGGCCTACCGGAGGTTCCAGGCTCCTGAAGTCTCCTAAAGCTATCAATCTGGCAGATGTTTATAAGGCAGTCGAGACTGGGTCGCTGTTCCATACGCCCAATGTTCGCGCTGCAGCGGCTTTGCGAGTCAATGCTTCGCTCGAAAAGATCTTCTCCGGCTCCATCATAGCTCTGCTGGATGAGTTTGAGAAAACGAGCCTTAGCCAGGTACTCAAACGAGTCGGTAAACAGACAACCAGGAAATAGGACCGGGTTAGCTGGGGCCACTCTCCCTATCGCGGGGAGAGGCCGAGGTGGTTTAACTACCCGCTGACTCTCCCGTCTGGGAGCGCAACAGCGGGAATAAGATCACGTCGCGAATGGACTTAGCTCCGGTCAAAACCATGGTGAGCCGGTCAATGCCGATGCCTTCCCCGGCCGTCGGCGGCAACCCATAAGCCAGGGCGCGGACGTAGTCCTCGTCCATCACGTGAGCTTCCGCATCCCCCCGCTCGCGCTCAGACAATTGCTGTTCGAATCGTTTGCGCTGCTCTTCGGGATCGTTCAACTCACTGAAGGCATTTCCCAGCTCGAATCCCCCGATATAAAACTCGAACCGCTCCACCCAATCCGGCTCGTCCGGCTTGTTTTTGGACAGGGGAGACACAGCCACCGGGAAGTCATAGATGATGGTCGGCTGGATGAGGTGGTCCTCCGCCACCGCTTCGAAGATACTGGCAATGGTCTTCCCGGCAGGCTCCCCGGGCTTAAAGTCGAGCGAGATTTTGGCGTCTCGGACCCTGTGGGCCATTTGCTCCACTGCCTGATCGCTTTGAAAGTCCTCGAGCGCCGGCTTCGCTCCGGCAGATTCCGGCCAGAATTCCAGGATCGCCTCGCGCATAGAAAAGCGCCGCCACTGGGACAGATCGATTTCGTGACCACCGAAGTTGGTGAGGGTGGTCCCGTTCACCTCCCGCGCCACATGCACGATGAGTTCCTGGGTCAGTTGCATCAGGTCATGGTAGTTGGCATAGGCCTGGTAGAACTCGAGCATGGTGAACTCAGGATTGTGTTGCGTCGATACACCTTCGTTACGGAAGTTGCGGTTGATCTCGTAGACGCGATCCAGACCGCCCACCACCAGGCGCTTGAGATAGAGCTCAGGTGCGATGCGCAGGAACAGTGGCAGATCGAGGGCGTTATGGTGAGTGCGGAAGGGCCGTGCGGCAGCTCCTCCCGCGATGGCCTGCATCATGGGTGTTTCCACTTCGATGTAGCCGCGCTCATCGAAGAAAGATCGTATGGCCTTGAGCACCTGGGCCCGTTTGACGAAAACGGCGCGCACGTCGGTATTCATGAACAGGTCGACGTAACGCTGCCGGTAGCGCAGTTCCACATCAGCCAGACCGTGGTACTTTTCCGGCAGCGCGAGCATGGCCTTGGCCAGGAAAGTGATCTTTTCGACGTGGATGGTCAGCTCCCCGGTACGGGTGCGGAAGACGTATCCGGAGACCCCAATATGGTCGCCCAGGTCAAGCAGCTTATAGAGCTGAAAGCCCTGCTCTCCTACGGCATCCAGGCGAACATAGATTTGTAACCGTTCACCGCCCTGTTGCAGTTGGGCGAAACCAGCCTTGCCCTGAGCCCGAATCGCCATGATACGTCCAGCGATAGTCACGATCGTTCGCTGTGCGTCCAGCGTCTCCGGGGAGACTTCTTCGAACTGCCGGCGCACTTCTGCCAGAGTGTGTGTGGTGAGAAATTGGTTGGGATACGTTTGCTGGCCGAGCGCGGAAATCTGGCGCAGCTTGTCCTGACGGAGCGCAAAGAGGTTGCGCTCGAATTCCGACTCAAACAATGGGTGCCTCTCCCGCGTATTATAACTGCCGGGGATAAGATCCAGAGCCATGGGTAAAGCCGATCCACAAGCGGGCAAGGGGAAGGACGGAGCGCTGGAGGGTCTGGTCCGCGTGGAAAGCCTCATTCAGCTCGGCCTGCTTTTGCCTGCTTCGTTGGTGATCGGCTGGGCCATTGGCCTGGCGCTCGATCACTGGTTACATCTGCACTGGATGAACGTTGCCGGCCTGATTTTTGGCGCTATCGCCGGGTTTGTGCAGACCATTCGTATTGTTCTCTCCCACAGCAAGGAATAGATGGAATTCAGCGATCGGCCATTCATGGACAACGACCTGAGGGACGTTTTGAACCGGGCCTTACGTAGCGTTTTGATCGCCATGGCGATAGGCATTCCCATTATTTGGTTCGCCTGGGGTTGGCGCTCCATGTTGCTGTTCGTGGTGGGGGGTGTGATTGCTGCTACCGGGATCCTGGAGTGGCGGCAACTGATGGCCGCGGTTCTGGTTCGCCTCGATAAGGCAGGCTCGCGAGGCGCACCTCGACCCGTGGGGCCGGTTTTGTTCTGGTTTTTTGTCCGTCTCGTGGCCGCCGCGGGACTGCTTTATGTTAGCCTGAGGAGTTTGGACGGGAAGGTTGTGGCCCTGTTATTGGGCATCGCGTTGGCTGTGGCCGCCCTGTTCGTTGAGGCACTTCGACTTTTCCGCAGCTGGTCCACGTGAGGCTCGATCTACTGGTATGAATGAACTAGACCCCATCACTGCTACGTTGAACAAGTACTTCGGCAACCTGGCGGCCCAGGTGATGCACGCGGTGCATGTGCAGCCTTACAATCCACAGGCTCCTATCACGACGACGTTTGCCATGGAGCTATTGGTACTCGGGCTCCTCTTGGTGTTTTTTGTGCTGGTGCGGGCTTCCCTGAACGTTGAAAATCCCGGTTCGATCCAGCAGATTGCCGAGATGATTCACGGCTTCGTTTCCGGCCAGGCCGAGTCCATCATTGGGCACGATTCCGAGCGCTACGTGATGTTTGCCACCTGCGTGCTGTTGTTCGTGCTGCTCTCGAATCTTCTGGGCATGGTGCCGGGGCTGCTTGCGCCCACCTCCGTCGCCACCGTCCCTCTCGGGGTTGCGCTGTGGTGCTGGTTTTATTACCACTACCATGGCATCCGGGAGCTGCGATTCCGCTACTTCAAGCAATTCATAGGTCCTATCTGGTGGATTGCTCCCATGATGCTGCCCATCGAGATCATCTCCCACTTAGCGCGCATCCTTTCGCTCACTGTCCGTCTTTACGCCAATATGTTCGCCGGGGAAGAGGTGACGCTGGTTTTCTTCTCCCTGGTCCCCATAGGGATTCCGATCATCTTTATGGGACTGCACTTGGGGGTAGCGCTGATCCAGGCCTATATCTTTATGCTGCTGACGATGATTTACGTCTCCCAGGCAGTAGCGCACGACCACTAGATTTGTCTTCGGGCCGGAGCCCGCTTCCACTCCGGTTCGATCGCCGCAAGCGTGAGGGGGCCAGCACGGTGAGCCTCAACCACCCACTGGCGGCAATTCATACGGAAGCAAGGAGAAAGAATGCGCAAACTGCAGTATCTATTCATGACGCTGTCGGTTCTGTTTCTGGCGGTACCGGCCTTCGCTCAGAGCGAGGGCGGGCCTACCGTAGGAGCCGGACTTATCGCTATTGCGGCTGGTGTAGGCATGGGCATAGCGGCCGGGCTTTGCGGTCTCGGTCAGGGGCGGGCAACTGCTTCGGCAACCGAGGCACTGGCTCGCAATCCTGGGGCGCGGGCCGGCATCCTGCTATTGCTCACCCTCGGCCTGGCGTTTATGGAGTCACTCTCCCTGTTCACGCTGGTCATCATTTTCCTCAAAGTTCACTGAGAGTGGTTCGATCCTCAGCAGAAGAGATCAGGAATGGTTCCTGATCTCTTCTGCGTTTTCGGCGGGAAATTGGCCAACAGCTACTGTTATGGAAGCGCCGCCCTCCCCTTTGTCATCTCGGCCGCAGCGTACCCGGATTTCCTACTTCGCGGCAGTCGCCAGGACTACGGGTGCGGTTTTCCGTAAAGGAAACCGCATGAAGTTTATCAACGCCACTGCCCTCAACAGGAAATCCGGGGGAGCGTAGTGGAGAGATCTCTGTGTGGATGCTCCTCCCTGGAAAGGTTTTAAGCTTTTTCCGTCTAAGCTCCTGACATGGCTCCTCGCCTTGAGTTCTCCGCCATTTCGAAGCAGTTCGGGAACTACACGGCGCTCCACCCGCTCACCCTGAGCCTGGAGCCAGGAGAGATCCTCGGCTTTCTAGGGCCTAATGGAGCAGGGAAGACCACTGCCATTCATCTCGCTCTGGGCTTTTTATGGCCATCTGCGGGAAGCGGAACGCTCCTGGGTAAACCCTTTGGCGATGCCGGAGCGCGGTCGCGGCTCGGCTTCGTTCCGGATGTTCCGGTATTTTTTCCCGAGAGCGGTTTCCGCAGTGTGGAATTTGCTGCGCGACTCAACGGGATCGATGATCCCCGGTTAGCGAAAAACATCCGTGATCTTCTCGGCGCTGTTGATCTTCCCGACGACCGAAAAGATGCGCGGCAATATTCACGGGGTATGCAGCAGCGTCTCGCTCTTGCCCAGGCATTGATCAACGATCCGGAATTGTTGATCCTCGACGAGCCGGCCGCAGCACTCGACCCCGCAGGAGTGCAGCAGGTACGCGAGCTGCTGCGCAATGCGCGTCATGCAGGAAAAAGCATTTTCTTCAGCTCGCATCAACTCACCGAAGTAGAGCAAATCTGCGATCAGATCGCTTTTCTCAACCAGGGCCGCCTGGTACGCAGCGGTTCGCTGAAAGAATTTCAAGGCCAGTCCGATCGGGTGGAAATAGAAGTGCGCGGTTTATCTCTGGCCGAGGTTAGCAGCATCTCTCCTGCCACCGCAAATGAGAGTGGCACAATACGGATGACTGTTCCCACGCAGGAACAGCGCCGGGTCATTGAGACGATATGGAACGCAGGAGGCGAGATCGTAAGCCTTGCGCCACTGCGGCACCGGTTGGAAGACCTGTTCCTCGAATGGAGCGGCAGATGAAGATCTGGGAGATCACGCGCCGCCTGCTTTATCAAAACCGCTGGTTGTATCTGTTGCTGATGCTATGGCCGTTTGGCATGGCTGCGATTCTGCTGGTGTCCGCGGGCAAGCCGGAGACGGATGATGTGCTCTCCATCCTGCATCAGGAATGCCTTTATGGATTGGGATTAGTGGCCTTCACCGGGAGCGCGTTGCTGGGCAATGAGCAGCGCTCCCGGCGTATCGCCACGGTTCTTTCTCGAGCAGTGAGCAGGCGGCAGTATTTTTTCGCTATGGTGAGCGCGGCCTGGATTCCCCTGGCGCTATATGTGGTGAGCTTCGTGGTCAGCGGAGTCGTGCTTTTCGGCTCCATCGAAGGATCGTTTAGTTTGCTATTCGCTCTGGCTCTGGCACAACTGGTACTGGGAATGTGGACGGCGACAGCGGCACTCTTTTTTGCCACCTGGCTTCCCATGATGCTGGCGTCCACCGCTTCGTTAGGGCTTCTTGCTCTCTTAGGCCTGGCGGGTTATCAGTGGCCTGGCATTGCTCCCGCGCGCCTGCTCTTTACCCTGACCCAGGGGGACCTTGAGGCAAGCGCGCTTCTGCTGCGGCACCCCGCGGGTTTCCTGCTGATCGTTGTCGGCGCCGCGCTTCTGTTCGCTGCCGGAAGCGCAATTTTCGAACACCGCGATTTGAGCCTGAAGAGCGACTAAAGTCGAGGGATGGTAGGGTTGTAAAACCCGGGAGGTTGATTGTCTTCGCTGGTTCACCATGCGGTTCCGCGCCTGCCCGGCCCCGCAAGATCCCATTGGATCGCGTTTGCGCTGACGTGCCTGTTTCTGATCGTGTGCGCTCGCGTTGCCTGGGCGCAGGGTTTTGACGCAACCGGTGTTCGACAGCCAGCGAATCTGGATGCGGGGTGGCTGATTCACGCCGGCGACGACCCGGCCTATGCACGGCCTGACTTCGACGACTCGCGATGGATGCCCTTCGATGCGCACACCGACATCAAGACGATCTTCAAGACCAGCCATCCCGACGTGATCTGGTACCGGTTGCGCGTGAAGGTCAGCCCGGATGAAGCCGGGTTGGCGCTGCGTGAGCAGCGCATCGCACGCGCCTTTGAGGTCTATGTCAACGGCGAACGGCTGATCGCAGCGGGCGAGATTGCTCCCTTCGTTCCCTACACCTGGGACGCCTACGAAGTTGCCCCAATTCCTCGCCGGATGCTGGCCTCCGGTTCGCTGAGTATTGCCGTCAGGGTGCACATCTCTCCTGCCGAATGGGGCACGCAAGGGCCAGGCTACTCAGCGGGGAACCTGGCCATTGGCCAGCAGGACACGTTCTACCACTATGACTGGCTCGCTGTGATCGGCCAGAAGTCCCTCGACTGGCTCTACCATCTGATCACCATCTGCCTTGGCCTGGTTGCCCTTGTGCTGTTCGCCGCACAGCGGCGCAACAAGGAATATTTGTGGATTGCAGCGGCGGCCTGCTTCACCTGGTGGAATTGCCGGAGCCGTTGGTTGCCGCTTTCACCAACATTCCGCTCCATTGGGAAATTCTGACCGAGCTGTTCCGAATCTTCACGCCGTTCGTGGTGACCGGCCTTTACTTTTCGTTCGTTCACCAGCGGATCGGCTGGCGCTGGCGGATTTTTCTCGTCTTCGCCGGCATCATGAACGCTCTCACGCTTAAGAATGACTAGCCGGCAACGGACAGGGGAAAGAAACCGCAGGTCCCTCCACTACGCTTCGCTCCGGTCGGGATGACAATTCTGTTGCAGGGGCCAAGAATTACCGCTGAAGTTCTTGCGGGTGCAACAGAATTGTCATCCCGACCGGAGCGAAGCGTAGTGGAGGGAGCTGCGGTTTCTTGGATCACGCGGTGGTCAGGTGCTTGGCGGCAATCTGAGCGCAGACCGCTTCCGTCACTTGGGTGGTGGTAGCGCTGCCACCGAGATCTCGCGTGTGTAGCGAAGGCTTCGCGGTGACGTGTTCGATTGCTCGCATCACTCGCCCGCGGCGTCGATTTCCCCCAGGTGCTCGAGCAGCATCACCACCGACCAGAACGTTCCTACCGGATTGGCCCAGCCCTTGCCCATGATGTCGAAGGCAGAGCCATGAATCGGCTCGAACATGGATGGATAAATACGTTCCGGGTTAAGGTTGGCCGTGGGCGCAATGCCCAGGCTGCCCGCCAGAGCCGCCGCGAGATCGCTCAGTATGTCGGCATGGAGATTGGTGGCAACGATCGTATCCAGCGAGGACGGGCGGTTGACCATCCGGGCCGTTGCCGCGTCCACCAGTTCCTTGTCCCAGGTGACATCGGGAAATTCCTCAGCAATTTGCGCAGCGATCTCGTCCCACATCACCATCGCGTGGCGCTGGGCATTGCTTTTGGTAATGACCGTGAGCAATTTGCGGGGACGGGATTGGGCTAGCTTAAAAGCAAAACGATGGATGCGCTCGACGCCAGCGCGGGTCATCAACGATACGTCTGTGGCTACCTCGAGTGGGTGGCCTTGATGAACGCGTCCACCCACACCCGAGTATTCGCCCTCCGTATTTTCGCGCACAATAACCCAGTTCAGATCTTCCGCGCGGCAACGTTTAAGGGGTGCATCAATCCCAGGAAGAATGCGGGTAGGGCGCACGTTGGCATACTGATCGAGCCCCTGGCAAATCTTCAGCCGCAAACCCCACAGCGTAATGTGGTCGGGAATGTGCGGGTCGCCGGCCGACCCGAACAATATGGCGTCTTTTCCGCGCAGAGCGGCAAGTCCATCCTCCGGCATCATGACGCCGTGTTGTCGGAAATAATCTCCACCCCAAGGGAAGTTCTCGAACTCGAAACGGAACAAGCCGCCGCCCAGTGTCTGCATAACCTGCTGTCCGGCGGGAACCACTTCTTTCCCGATTCCATCGCCGGGCACGGTGGCAATGCGATAGGTCTTCATGGCTGTTGAGGCATCCCTGACACGCGATAGCTGACGGGCGGGGGATTGGCGCTGGAGAGCTCCTGGAAGGCTGCCTCGGGCAGCTCCAAACCAGCCGCGGCAATATTTTCTTCCACGTGCGCAGAGGAGGAAGTCCCCGGGATCGGCAGGATTATTTTTGACCGCCTGAGCAGCCAGGCGAGTGCGGTCTGTAAGGTGGTCGCGCCGAGTTCTTTGGCAACCTTCTCCAGTACATCCAGCGCTTTCCTGTTTTGCCCCAGTGGAGCCCACGGCAGGAAAGCGATGCCATTCTGTTCGCAATAATCGACCACGTAGTCCCACTCCCGATCGGCGACGCCGTACCGGTTTTGCACCGAGACGATGGGGACAATTTTCCGCCCACGCTCAATGTGCTCCTGGGTCACGTTGGAGAGGCCGACGTGGCGGATCTTTCCCTGTTGGCGCAGCGTGGCCAGGGTTTCCATCGTGGCATCGTAGGAGACGGCGGGATCGGGGACGTGCAGTTGGAACACATCAATGCGATCCAGACGCAGGCGCTTCAGGCTGCCCTCGACCGCCTCGGTCAGGTGGCTGGGGCTGGCATTGTGCAGCCACTGGCCGGGCCCGGAGCGCTCCCACCCCGCCTTGGTCGCGATGACCAGCCCGGATGGATAGGGATACAGAGCCTCGGCGATGAGTTCTTCTGAGATGTTGGGACCATAAGAGTCTGCAGTGTCAATGAATTGGACGCCCAACTCGACGGCCCGGCGGAGAGTGGCCAGGGCCGATGCTTTGTCAGCGGGCGGGCCCCATATCCCTTTGCCGGTAATCCGCATGGCTCCGTAACCCATACGATGGACAGTGAGATCGCCACCCAGGGTGAGGGTGCCCGCAGCTGCAGCAGAAATGGCTTGGGTTTGGCTCATGGGAACGCTCCTTCTACTCCTCGATCTTTACTGTTTTGGATTGCCGCGAGAGGAGAGAGACTCGGACATTTCGGTGCCGTCAGGTTAGCATAGGCCTTACCGCAGCGCCTACGGTTGGCGCGACACCGGACCCTGGAGATTTGATGAGCACGACACCTACCAGCACTGGAGTGCGCTTGAATTCGCCTCGCCAGGTGCTGTTCGCCAGCCTGATCGGCACGACCATTGAGTTCTTCGACTTCTATATTTACGCAACCGCGGCAGTGCTCGTGTTTCCCCGGCTCTTCTTTCCTGCGGCCGATGCCGCTTCGGCCACCCTGGAGTCGCTGGCCACCTTCGGGATTGCGTTTCTGGCGCGGCCGGTAGGTTCGGTGCTCTTCGGACACTTTGGCGATCGTATCGGCCGCAAGACAACCCTGGTGATTGCGCTATCGACCATGGGTCTCTCCACCGTTGCCATTGGCGCGCTGCCTACTTATCACACGATTGGGTTTGCGGCGCCGCTGTTGTTGGCGCTGTGCCGCTTCGGTCAGGGGTTAGGCCTCGGAGGCGAGTGGGGCGGAGCGGTGTTGTTGGCAATTGAGAATGCCCCGCCCAACAAGCGCGCCTGGTACGGTATGTTTCCCCAGCTCGGTGCACCGCTCGGGTTCTTCCTCTCCGGCAGCGTATTTCTGTTGCTGTCGCATTGGCTTACCGATCAACAGTTCTTTGCGTTCGGTTGGCGCCTTCCTTTTCTTTCGAGCGCGGTGCTGGTGTTCCTGGGGCTCTATGTGCGGTTAACCATCACCGAGACGCCGGTGTTCCGCGAAGCCCTCAATCGTGGCCAGCAAGTCAAGATACCGATGGTGGCGGTCTTTCGCGACTACACCAGGCCGCTGATTGCGGGAATTACCATTAGTCTCGCCACGTTCGTCCTGTTTTACCTGATGACGGTTTTTGCGCTGTCCTGGGGCACAAATGCGCTGCACTATAGCCGTGGAAAATTCCTGCTCATGCAGTTGTTCGATATTTTGTTCTTCGCCTTGACCATTCCTCTTTCGGCTGTGTTGGCAGAGCGAGGGCGTCGTCGCGTGATGATCGGAGTAAGCCTGGCAATCGCCATCTTTGGATTGTTCCTGGCGCCGCTGTTCGTTGCCGGAACGACGGGTGCGCTGTTGATGATGGCGATCGGTCTGGCCTTGATGGGCGTAACCTACGGGCCGCTGGGCACGGTGATTTCTGAGCTTTTCCCGACCAAGGTGCGCTACACCGGCAGTTCGCTGGCATTCAGCTTTGCCGGCATCCTGGGTGCATCGCTGGCGCCTTACATCGCTACCTGGCTGGCCAAGACCTATGGCCTACAGTATGTGGGTTACTACCTTACAGCGGCCGCGGTGCTCACTCTGCTGGGCTTGCTTTCGATTCGAGAAACAAAAGACGACGACCTGGCTACATCGAACACCTGATGCAGGATGGAGAAGCACGATGACAGAATTAGCCCGGACCGGCGTTTCGATCGATGAAGATCTATTGCTCGAATTTGACCGCTTAATCACCAAGCGAGGTTACAAGAACCGCTCCGAGGCGTTTCGCGATCTTATCCGCGAAGCGCTGTTGACCGAGACCGTTGATTCCAACAAACCTGTTGTCGGCACGCTGACGCTCGTATACGACCATCACGTCCCCAATCTTTCCGAGAAGCTGACTGGTGCGCAGCACTCAGCCGGCGCCATGATTCTTGCCGCTACCCACGTTCATCTGGATCATCACTACTGTCTTGAAGTGGTGATCATGAAGGGCAAGAGCAGGGAACTGCAGGAGCTCGCGGATCGGATGTTGGCCCTGCGCGGCGTCGAGCTGGGAAAGCTTGTGTTGACCAACTCCGGCAAGGAACTCAAACACGCGAAGCATTGAAAAGAAGCCTGATCACTATCTATTCGCTCCAACGCGGCTACCTGACCGAATTGAATCTCCAGGAGATCGACCCACCCACATACGAAGCCATGCGTATCCCCACGCTTCGCTCCACGGTCCCGCAATCGAAGTCACTCGGCAGTCCACTCGGTCCGGACCCCGGAGCGCAATACGGCAGTACACTCGCGTGCGTGGCCACGCTCCAGTTCGGATCGAAAGTCTCCGTGGTCTGGCCTGTATAACCGCGGGCCAATAGCCCGTTCACCCCCACCTCCAATCGGCCTTCCAGAAAGGGCCGCACCACGGCCAGCCGGGTTTCCCCTACCGGAATCGCCTCATACTGCTCAGGGTGAAGCGAATTGCCGGCGTCGAGAAACTTGTGCCCTACATACTCGTACTCTCCGCGCCCATGTAGGCCCAGAGGTAGCCGGTCCAGCGTCGTCAGGGCATCGAAAATGGTACGCGGCGCTTCTGGAGTAACCGTGCCCGGAATCCCGTTGAAGCTTGCGAGGCGGGCGTCCGCCTTGGAGAAGACCCCCTGCAGGGTGCCAAATCCGAAGTGATGTTGCGCGCTGGCGGTGAGAAACTTGATCGTCCCTGGTCCCAGGTCGAATGCAGTGCCATTGTCAGGATCGATCTTGCCTGAAGTCGCTGTCAGCGTTGTTCGACCCACGGTCACGCGTACATCCGTCCTGGAGAACTCTTTGTCCAGGGCCAATTGCACCGCATGCGACCGCTCCAGCGGATTAGCCAGCGCGGACGATCCGTCTCCCGTGGCGGAAGGCGCCAGTTGAATACGCGGGTCCTGAGTGAAGAAAGCCTGACCCAGGCTGAAAGAAGCAGACGGAAGCCAGTGGGCCGGCCCCGTGCCCGGAGACCAGGTAAGTGTGGCCTTTGGGTTTTCAAATCGCTTCCATACGTTGAACGAGTAGGTAGGCTTGATCTTGTCGGTGTTGATGAGCTCGATCTGTTCATTGCGCAGGCCGGCGTAGTAATGCAAGTGCCGGCCGAGGTCGCCGCGAAATCCCACATAGGGAGCGAACTCGCGAATGGTGACATTATTGCTCAGAACCTTGACGAATGGACCAGAGGAGAGCGCACTGTCGGAGAGATAGTGGTCCAGGTTGTCATTGCGGATGTCGTCCTCGTTGTAGAGGACTCCGGCCATCGCCTCCAGCCAGGGCTTGAATGCGTGCGTTTCACGCGCCTCCGCGCCTTGTACTGTGCGGAACTCGCTCTGCCGGATCAGGCCTTCGCCAAAATTCGAAAACAGCGCCAGATTGTAAGTGCGAAAGAAGCCAGAGAAAGCCAGCGCATCGTTGGGACCAACGTTCCATTGGTCATTCAACGCCAACAGAGAAGTGTGCGTTTGGTCTTGCTGGCGCGGGTCCACGGTGTCATCCAGCTGCACTCCAAATCCAACCGGAACCAGGTTCCCTTCATGGGAGTTGCCATAATACCCGAGGCTAAACAGCGAGATTTCATGATTGCCCGGATCGAACACGCGCAGCCCGTTCCACTTATATTGTTGCCGATGCTCGAGCCGCCGCAGCAAGCCGTTGCCGTAGTTGGCCTCCAGCGCCAACCACTCCTTCTTTGCGGGATCCGAAGGCGCCAGTCCGGCGGCCAGATCGATATCGCGATAGTCGCCGGTCAGGGTCACAAAGCGTGCCAGCCGGGGGCGCAGACCATAGGTGGCGGCCAAGTTCAACGAATGATTGCCCTCCAGAATGTTGTAGGCCCCGCCATCGGTCGTCACGCTTCCCAGCACTGCGGAAACGAAAATATTCGGGTCGGCGTACCCATTTCCGTGAGCATTGGCGGAAAGATTATTGGGAACCAGGTAGCCGCCCAGGGAAATGTACTGGGCGATGGGCTCACCATGATCCCCGGCTACCCCAGGTGCGAAGTACTGCGGAGCCTTGATCCCGCCGGATGCGGTTTCAATCGGCAGGCCAGGGATGGAGATCGGCGCGCCGGGCCGTGCCGGGTTGGCATCCAGCAACTCCTCCCGTACCAAAATCTTTTGCGAAGGGTCGGGCGACGCGATATCTATTTTGCTGACGCCTGCATTCACAATGATTTCTTCGCTCGCCGCTGCCGGCTTGTCGAGTCGTAACGTGAGCCTCGTATTCTGAGCGCCAATCTGCATGATGCGGGTAAGTGCGGCGAAGCCTTGGGCATGTACGTGCACCGTATAGGCGCCCGAGTCAGGCAAATCGATGACAAAGGAACCATCCTGACCGGTTTTAGAGGACAGCGGTGCGCCAGAAGTGGGGTCAAGTTCGATCTGCGCCCCGGCCACAGGATGTCCTGCCGGATCGAGCACTGAACCGGAAACTGGAACCGCGCCTGTCTGCGCGGCTGCGAGGCCGCTGACAAAAGCGATCAGGAAAAGGCCTGCAAGTTGCGATCTGATACTGCGATCCCTCACTCGTCTTGATCTGGCGATACACATCTGAACCCTTTGTAGGGCAATTTCGGTCGCGTCGCAGCGGCTCGGTGGAACGGGTCCGGTCGTATGATGACTTTGAGAATCGTGCTACCGTAAGTACGGAGTGTGGGCCTCAAATAGATTTTGAGAATCGGTGCCGGGCAAGAGTACTACCATTTTTATAATCGTGCTACCGATCTTACGTTCGTCCCATCAAATAAATAAGGTTTCACGCGATGCGATCTGTCCTGCGGACGCTACTCAATGATTCAGCCGGCAACGTCCGAGGTCGAGTTCTCGGGATTTACAGCGTTCTGGTGGTGTTCAATGGGGCGGCCTGGCTCTGGGCTATCCTGGGCTTACGTCATTTTCCCCTGTTGTTAGGCACTGCATTTCTGGCCTACAGCTTTGGCCTTCGGCACGCCGTGGATGCCGACCATATCGCCGCCATCGACAATGTGACCCGCAAGCTAATGCAGGAAGGCAAACGGCCGGTCGCCGTCGGGTTCATGTTTTCCCTGGGACACTCAACCATCGTTCTGGTGGGGTCCGCTGCCATTGCCTGGACTACCCTGGCGCTGCAGCACAGAATGGAAGCGGTCAGGGAGATTGGCGGTCTGGTCGGAACGCTGCTCTCCACAATTTTTCTTTTTGGAATTGCGGCCGTTAACCTGGTCATCCTGCGTTCCGTGTGCCAAACCTTCCTCAAGGTTCGCCGGGGCGAGCCCTACGTCGAGGAAGACCTCGATCTGCTGCTTGGCAATCGGGGATTGTTGGCCCGCATGTTTCGCCCTATGTTTAGGATGATCACGCGTAGTTGGCACATGTATCCACTGGGCCTGCTGTTTGGTCTGGGTTTCGATACCGCGACGGAGATTGGCGTTCTGGGAATTTCTGCTGCCGAAGCATCGAAGGGGCTTCCTCTGTGGTCGATCCTCATTTTTCCTGTTCTGTTCGCCGCGGGTATGTCGCTGATTGATACGACCGACAACATCCTGATGTTGGGCGCCTACGGTTGGGCCTTTGTCAAGCCGATTCGCAAGCTCTACTACAACATGACCATCACTTCGGTATCGGTCATCGTTGCCCTGATCGTGGGAGGCATCGAAGCGCTCGGATTGCTGGCCGGTCATTTCCGCCTGATCGGAACGTTTTGGGAGATGGTGCGCAGACTCAATGACAACTTCGGCACCCTCGGCTACTGCATCATCGGAATTTTCGTGCTGAGCTGGATCGTGTCCATCGCGATCTACAAATGGCAACGGTTGGACGATATCGAGTTGGGCACAAGATTAGCGCCGCCGGCGGCGCAGACCATCAAGACATCTCTCACCCTGGGTGATTAAGCCCAATCCGGGACATTCAGCGATATGCGACCGGCCAGGTCCTAGTTAGCATAAGGCCAGTGCTGGTTAGGGGATAGAGCCCAAAAGCGCGTCGTGCCCTGATACAACACGAAGTTCTTCCGCAGCCTGTTTAGCCCGTACGTATCTGAACTTCTTCCGTCGCCTGTTCTTGCCGGCGCGCCACAGGGGTGTCAGTTTGGCAGTATTTCTCGTAGGCCGTGATCCAGTCTGTTGCGATCGCTTTTTGTGCCGTGTCGAGGTCAAGTTCGCCATTACACACCAACTCATGCAGACGCTCTTCCAGGGCATCCTTTCTGTGGGCATTCCAGGTGGAAGACGTCGAGGGCTCGGGCCAAAGATTACGGATGTCCTCTGTGCCACCCAGCCCCGGCGCGATTAAATAGTCAACCTCATAGTCCTCAGGCCGAGGATTGACGATCCCGTACTCGCGAAAGACTTGCTGGCGCAGGGAGCCTGACACATCGCGCACTACCTCTTCATGGCGCATCGAGCATACATCCCCAAGACTGACCGGCCGTGTGGCGCCCGGCGTTAACCTGGGGTCCGGAATTGTGCGGTTCGCCAAAGTGGATGAATGCGGTCGAGGATGCTTGAAAAGAAGCAAGCTTCCCAACCCGGCCAAAACCACGGCTGCGCAAAGATAGGCGAAGCTGCGAGCAAGAACAGGCAGCCGCAAAAAGTGCGATGACGCGAAGGTAGGTCGCTCGGCGGCTGCTTCAGCCAGCCTTGCCCTGAGCAAAGCAGTTGGCCCCGTTGGATCCGGTAATTCCGGATCCAGGGTGCGCCGATGAAGGGAGACGAAAGCCTCAATCGTCCCTTCCAGTACCCCCATTCGTGAGCGGCATTCCCAGCATGCAGCCAGATGCGCCTGGGCGCTCCTGACAAGCCTTCGCGAGCTTTCTCCATCGAGAACGAGCAGAATATCTTCGTCTGACAGGTGACCCGGCTCTTTAAACATACGCATCATCCTTCATCCACAGGTTTCATTCGGGCCAGAGAGCGCGCCAGCGCTATCGATACGGCGCCCAGCGAGATTCCCAGAGCGGCTGCTATCTCGCGGTAGCGAAGACCCTCGGCTCGTAGGTAAAGACAAAAGCGGTCCTGCTCCGGGAGCGCCCGCAGAACGGCTTGCATTCGTTGCCACCGTTGCCGGCTGGCCGATTGTTGCTCGGGGTTAGGAGCCGTGTCCGGCTGCCGAAGGCTCACAGCTTCATCAGAATCCAACATCGTTTGCGCTTTTTTGTTGGCCGCTCGCTGCTTCAAAGCCAGGTTGTGCGCCACGCGAAAGATCCATCCGCGAAGGTTCTGCCGCGATCGCTCCAGCTGCAAATGGCGGAAGAGCGCCAGGAAAACCTCCTGGATAATTTCTTCTCCGTCGTGCCGGGAAAGGCCAAGGGAAATCACGTAGCGGAGGAGAGGATTACGGAACTGGCCGAAGAGGTAAATCACTTCCTCTTCGCGCTCGGACTTTTTGTCTACCCGTTCGAGCGCCGGAAGTCGCCGAAAAAGGTACTTCGTACGCGTAGTCTGCCGGCGGTCTCAACATGGGTCCCTGTATATATATTCCGCTTTGCCGCCTTCTGTTCACGTTTTTTTTGCAGGGAACTCGTTCCGCTAGCCCTAAGCCTTCTCAGCCGCTGCGAGCAAAACACAGATAGCCACGCCCTCCGCGGCTTGAGCGACTTCTGCCAGCTCCGGGAAAGTGGGCGCGATGCGGATGGTACGGTCATCGGGATCTTTCCCGTAAGGATGGGTTGCTCCAGCCGGGGTCAGCACCACGCCTGCCTCTTTGGCCAGCGACACCACGCGCCTGGCGCATCCTTTGCCAACTTCCAGGGTGATGAAGTATCCACCTTTGGGCCGCGTCCAGCTCACGTCAGCGACGCCGGAGAGTTTGTCAGCGAAGATGTCGAGTACCTTCTGGAACTTGGGTGCGATCAGGGCCCGGTGCTCCTCCATCAACTTCGTCAATGCCTTCGTGGTCTTTCAAAAAACGCACGTGACGCAGGTGGTTTATCTTGTCCGGTCCAATCGTCCGTGGCACGAGTCTCGCCAATAGCCACTTCACGTTGTCTTTTGAGCCGGCAAACAGTGCCAGCCCGGCTCCGGGCAGGGTGATCTTGGAGGTCGAAGCAAACACAAAGGCGCGGTTAGGGTGTCCGTGACGTGCAGCACAGTTCCAGGATGTTGGCGATCTCGACCGGCTGGCTGGTCAGGTGATGTACCGCGTAGGCGTTGTCCCAAAACAGGCGGAAATCCGGCGCGGCCGTCTTCATCGCTGCCAGGCGCTCGACTGTCGTATCGGAGTAGACCGTTCCGGTGGGATTACTGTATTTCGGAACGCACCATATGCCTTTGATGGAGCTGTCCTCGGCAACCAGCCGCTCCACCTCGTCCATGTCCGGACCATCTTCCTTCATGGCGACGGGGATCATCCGGATCCCGTAATCCTGGCAGATGGTGAAATGCCGGTCGTAGCCCGGCACCGGGCACAGAAAGGAAATCTCTCCTTGCTTTGACCAGGGTGTAGTGCTATCGCAGGTGCCTTTCAGCAACGCATAAACAATGGTGTCGTGCATCATGGCGAGACTGGAGTTGTTGGCGGCGACGATCTGTTCTGCTGCGGCTCCCATCATCCCGGAGAACAGCCTGCGTACCTCAACTAATCCTTGAAGGCCGCCATAATTGCGGCAATCTACGCCTCCCTCAGCAAGGTAGTCGTGCGTGCCCGGAAGTGAAAGCAGCCCTGCGCTTAAGTCCAATTGGGCCGGGCCCGGCTTTCCTCTTGTCAGGTCCAGCTTGAGCCCGCGAGCTTTGAAGGCGTCGTAGTTTTCCCGGAGTTGCTTTTGTTGGATTTGCTGATCTGGCCCGAGCTGGGTGAGGTTTGTCATCGTTTGACCATTATGAAGGATTTTGGCTTTTCCACGCCCGTTCGGTAAAACCGTGGCAATTTGGCCACAGAACTAACTTCGGCGGACCGTGTCAAGATTACGGAGAGGTAAAAGGCCGAAAAGGGCGCCGCGTAAAACCTATGAAACTCCTAAGCTTTCTGCACGCATCGCGCACCTCTTCCGGCACGGTTGGTAAGGGAGTAGCGCAGGCACTCAGACGTTGTTTGGCATTCACCATGGCTCTGCTGCTATTGCCAATCAGTCAGGTAGAACTCTTAGCACAGCAGTCTCCCTATCCTGGGCAGTATCAGCAGCCGGTCTATGGGCAGCAACCTTACTATCCCCAGCCGCAGGCGTATCCGCAGCCGCAGGCGTATCCGCAGCAGCAACAGCCCTACTATCAACAACAGCCGGCTTATCCCCAGCAGCAGCCCGATTACCAACAGCAGCAGGCGTATCCGCAGCAGCAGCCCTATTCTCAAGAACAGACAGCAGCCCTACCCACAGCAGGGCTATGGACAGCCTCAGCCGCAGGTGCAGCCGCTGAGTGCTCAGCAATTGGAGCAACTGGTAGCGCCGATCGCGCTTTACCCTGACTCGCTGATAGCGGAAGTGCTGGCAGCGTCGACTTATCCGCAGCAAGTTGCGCAGGCCGATCAGTGGCGGCGGGCGCAGGGCTATGCGCCCGCAGAGCAAATCGCAGCCGGGGCCAATGCTCAGAATTGGGATCCGAGCGTGAAGGGCTTGACCGCGTTTCCCCAAGTGCTGGCGGAAATGGACCAGAACCTACGCTGGACCAGCGATCTGGGCAACGCCTACTACAACCAGCCGCAGGACCTGTTGCAAGCAGTGCAGGTAATGCGCCAGCGTGCGCAGGCTGCCGGCAACCTCCAAAATACTCCCCAGGAAACCGTGAGTTATGACCAGGGCAATATCGAGGTTGCTCCGGCGAACCCGCAAGTGGTGTATGTGCCGGCCTATAACCCCTGGGTTGTCTACGGCCAGCCCATGTCTCCGTACCCTGGATTCTCACTGCTGGGTGCTGTGGGATCATTTATAGGTAATGCGCTGGTGTCGTTTGGGCCCGGCCTTGCCATGACAGCCTTCAGCCAAACCCCCTTTGGGTTGCTGGGCTGGGGCCTGAGCTGGCTGGCTCAGACCATCCTCTTCAATCACGCAACCTACTTCTCGCACAGCACGACAGTGGCCGACTGGGGCTTCGCCCACGGTGGCCGGCGGGCCTTTGCGGGCTTTAATCGGGGCGAGGGAGGCTATGGTCGCGGTGGGTATAACGCCGGCTATCGACAGGAGTACGCGCGGGGCCCGCAAGGGTCTGGGTTCAACCGGCCTGAGCCCGCCCGGCCCGTGCAGCAGGCTTACAACCATATGCAGCCTGCAGTCAACACGGCGTACGGGCGGCCCGCGTACGGTTCCAGTTTCGCTGGCGGCAGCTACAACAACCGTCCTCAAGGGTTTTACGGGAACTCGCAACCGGTCTACCGCGCCCCTACAACGGGTTTTCAGAACCGTGAGTTTGCCCAACGGTCTTCCATGCCCTTTGGAAATGCGTTTGGCAATAAAGGATATTCCGGGTATAAGGCGCCCTCCTCTGGGGGATTCCACCCATTTGGCGGCGGACATTCAGAGAAGAGCTTCGGTGGGGGCGGAAAGAGCTTCGGCGGTGGAGGAAAGAGCTTCGGTGGCGGCCACTCCGGTGGCGGCCACTCGGGCGGGGGCGGTCACGGGCATCACCATTAAAGAAAGCGACGTTCCAGTCTGGCACTGCACCTTATCCGCCAACTTATCCCTCGCAAGGGGACTTCGGGAAAAAGCCGCCGCATTCTATGCTGCAGACAGATGTTCCAGAGCTGCGCTTTTCCTCCGACCATGTCTCCGATCATGTCTTCGATCATGGTGCGGTGCAGAATCAAATGGCGGAGGTCCCATATCCTCCGCCTGCCGGTCGTCTATTTGTTGTTCTGTTCCGTTTCGTGCCTCGCCCAATCGCAGCAGCCTGGATTAGTTGACGCCCCCGTCTCGCCCCAAACTCAAACTGAGTCCGTGGGAACCATCGCAGGTACGGTTCTGGATCCGAACGGAAACTTCGTTGTCTCCGCCTCGGTCGAGCTTAGTCACGAGGGAAACACGGCTGAACCGGCACTTAAGTCCGATCAGGAGGGGCATTTTCTGTTTACCGGTGTGCCGGCCGGGCCCTTTCAGCTCACGATTAAAGCCGAAGGTTTTGGCATCAGGGAGGAAGTGGGTGTTCTGCACGCATCAGAAGCGCTCGAGATGCCTCACCTCTCTTTAGCCATCAATGGGGCCACCACAGAAGTACAGGTGCGGGTCACGACTTATGAACTCGCCGAAGAGCAGATCAAGGTGCAAGAGACCCAGCGTGTTCTGGGGGTGATTCCAAATTTTTATGTCACCTACGATCCGGCAGCTCTGCCGCTTAAGCCAAAACAGAAGTTCGAGCTTGCCTGGAAGACCAGCGCCGACCCGGTTACGTTTGCGGCCACGGGAGCCATCGCCGGCGTGCAGCAGGCGGTCGATGGGTTCAAAGGCTATGGACAGGGATCGCAGGGATACGCGAAGCGGTTCGGTGCGAACTACGCGGATAGCTTTATCGGGAACATGATCGGGGGCGCGATACTGCCCTCGATCCTCAAACAGGATCCACGCTATTTCTATAAAGGCAACGGCAGCAAGCGATCGCGCGTTCTGTATGCGCTGGCGAATGCCGTCGTATGCAAGGGCGACAACGGCCACTGGCAACCAGATTATTCCGGCATTTTGGGCGCCCTTGCCGCCGGTGGAATCTCCAACCTCTACTATCCTGCGAGCAGCCGCAACGGGGTGCAGCTGACTTTCGAAAATACGCTGCTGGGCATCGCGGGCTCGGGGATCGGCAATCTGTTCCAGGAATTCCTGGTTCGCCGCCTGACACCCCACGCTCGGGACCAACTGGCAAATAATCCCTAGCCCTTATAATCGCGCTTGGCGATTATGAAGGGTATCGGCAAGAAAAGCGATGACCAGCGGTATCTCCGGACAGAAGAAAACCGGATTGCCGGCATGCTTAATTTCATAATCCTTCTCTCGGTCGCGGCGATTGCATACACCGATTGGATCGTCGTTCCGAATATTACTCTAGGCTATCTCTACGTACTGCCAATTGCCCTAAGCGGATTGGTCAACCCGCTCCCGTTTACGCTTGGCGCCGCTGTAATCTGCTCCTTCCTGCAGGACATCTTCGCCGCTCAGACCGACAGCCTTCGAGTGAGGATTATCCGCGATGTCATCACGCTGGCAGGCTTTCTGATCGTCGGATTTCTGGTGACGCGGGTCGCCAGGCAGCGTAACCGGCTGGTGGCTGAGGTACGGCGCCAGCGTGATGAATACGAGCACGATCTATACCTGGCCTCGAAGGTACAGCGCCAGGTTTTACCTAAGCCTCCGGTCTGCCCTTCGCTTGAGATTGGTGCTGCGATGCAGACTGCCACCCTCCTGGGCGGCGATTACTACGACTTTTTTCAAATATCCGACGATGTGGTGGATGTGGTCATCGCGGATGTCTCTGGTCACGGCGCTGCGGCATCGCTCCTAATGCCTTCGCTCGCAGTGGCCCTGCGCCTGCGTGCACGCGATCTGGACGGACCGGCGGCTATCATCAAGGATCTTGACCAGGTATTCCGGCAGATTACGAGTACAGCAACCTTTGTGACCATGTTTTATGCCCGCTTCGACCAGGCCCGCAAGACCCTTGAATACGCCAACGGGGGCCACAACCCGCCTCTCCTCATCCGGGCAAAAAATGGCGGCGCTATCGAGTTAGAATCTGGTGGCCCTATCCTGGGAATTTTGCCGAACCCTCAGTATTCGAATACCGTGGTTGCTCTGAATCCGGGTGACATTCTGACGCTGTTCACGGATGGCGTCACCGAGCAGGAGAACGAAGCCGGCGATGAGTTCTCAACCAGCAGGCTGAAAGAAGTGCTCATGAGCCGGGAGACAGAGCCTGCGGCCGCCCTGGTTGCCTCGATCACCGAGGCAGTTTCCGCCTTTGCGGGAACAAAGCCTCAAGTAGATGATCTGACCGTAGTGGTAGTAAAAATCCTGTAAAACCTCCAGGGCCCTTGGGCTTTATCCCAGCCGACCCCCGAGAACACCAGACATAACGGAAAGCGGATTTGCGTCACTAGGACCGAAAGCGTAGCGCAGTGAGAGATCTACGTTTTTTCTTCCCCTGACTCTTTTTCCGGGCCACTACGACCCTCCCCTTTGTCATCTTGACCGGAGGAATGATGGGCCTCCGGTCCACCCAAGGTGATGAAAAACGGCTCCTGTTTAACAACAACTGTCGATGGAGGCACCGCCCTTCCCTTTGTCATCTCGACCGGAGCGCAGCGTAGTGGAGAGATCTCTGTGTGGATACTCTTTCCTGGAAATGTTTTTTTCATTTGACAACCCACCAGACCCTTGAATACCTTTCCCATAAGATGATTAGGGAAGAACCGGGCGAACTGATACAAGGCACGCTCGAAATGCTAATCCTGAAGGCGCTAGCCCGTGGCCCATTACACGGCTACGCCGTGGCCGAGTGGATCGAGCAAACCTCGCAGCAAGTGCTAAAGGTGGAGGAGGGCGCTCTCTACCCGGCCTTGCATCGCCTGCAATTGCGCGGTCTATTACAAGCCGAGTGGGGTGCATCCGAAAACAACCGCCGCGCCAAGTTCTACCAGCTAACCGCCGAAGGCAAAAAACGCATGAATGCCGAATCGCAGCGTTGGGCAAGGCTTTCGGCGGCAGTGGCCTTTGTCATGCAAGCCTCTTGAGGAACCGTTATGGCGTTCAAAGCCTTTTTTCTCCGGATCGGATCGCTGTTTCGACCCCGCAGCACGCAAAGTGAAATCGCCGAAGAATTGGAGTTTCATCAAACTCTGTTGCGAGAGCGGCTTTCCCGGCAGGGTACACCAGCGCAGGAACTGAACGCCGCCACAACGCGCGTGTTCGGAAATAGCTCGCGCTGGCAGGAGCGTCTCACAGAACTATGGCAGTTCCGTACTCTTGAAAATTTTCTCCGCGACCTGAGCTTCTCCGCCCGCCTGCTGCGCAAGTCGCCAGGTTTCACAACAGTTGCGCTGTTGACTCTGGCATTGGGAGTGGGAGCGAACGCAGCCGTCTTTTCATTGATCAACGGACTACTGTTACGACCGCTTCCCGTGCCGCACGCCGAGCAATTGGCGGTGCTAAGAATGGAGGAAGGCGCCCCTCAACCTGAATATGAGTTCTGCACACCGTTCTTCCGCAGCCTGGAAACCAGGCACGAGGTCTTCTCCGATGTCTTCGCCTACAACCCCGATACCCTGCAGGTGCGAGGGCGATCGGGAAACGAAAACATTCACGGGATGCTGGTGAGCGGACAGTTCTTTCGCGCGCTGCAGACGCCACCACTAATGGGACGCTATCTGACCCAGGACGACGATCGCAGAGGAGGAAATCCGGCCGGCCTCTCGGTGGTTATTACCGAACACTTCTGGGAAACCTGGTTCGATCGCGCCCCTGACGTGGTGGGACGCAAGCTGATCATTGCCAATGTGCCGTTCGTGGTGGTGGGCGTGATGCCTAAGCGGTTTATAGGAGCCGACCTTACGCAGCGGCCGCAAATCTTTGCACCGCTTTCGGTCGACCCGATCATCGATGCGCCCAGGAACCACATTGATGATGGAATCAACGCCTGGTGGCTGACCGTGGGTGCGAGACTGCAACCGGGCGCCACTCTGGCCCAGACGAACGCGTCCCTGGCAACAATTTCCGGCGCGATTCTGCACCAGGCGTCCAACGATCCCAGCTTTATTGCGGATAAAGAACAGGGTCACTTCCACTTCGCGGCTGAACCGGGCTCCAAGGGATTCACCTACGCGCGCCTTCTCTTCCGCAAACCGTTGCTGGCCATGTTTCTTATGTGTGCAGGAATTCTGCTCCTGGCCTGCCTGAACCTGGCGAGCTTGTTGATGGCGCGTAGCGCGGCACGGGCACGGGAGCTGGCAACCCGGCTGGCGATCGGCGCCACACGGCGCCGGCTCATCCAGCAATTACTGGTGGAGAGCATGGTCATTACGGTCCTGGGGACGGCTGCCGGCTTGCTGATAGCCCCATTAGTCAGTGGCTCGTTAGCCGCTCTGCTCATGAGCGGAAACATCGGTGGTGTGCAGCTCGATACCTCGCTCGATGCAAGAGTATTTGCATTCGCTGCCCTAGTTGCCATTGTCTCCGCAGTGCTGATCGGGCTATTGCCTGCGCTCGGGGCCACGGCAGGAGACGTAAATGACCACATCAAGGATGCCCAGCACACACGGCAGCCACATGAGCGCCTCAGGATTCTGCCCCGCGTCCTATTGGCATCGGAGGTGGCCCTGGCCCTGGTCGTAGTAATTGGTGCTGGGCTCCTGGCCACCAGCCTGGTGCGCCTTTATAGGTCGGGCATCGGCTTCGACCCCAGCGGCTTGGTGAACATCGCCTTCAACATGGACAAGCAACAGCTGGAGGGCGACGCCCTGATGCGGCAATACCAGCAATTGAGCGAGGGAATAAGCCGCCAGCCGGGCGTAAGAAGCGTGAGCTTCCAGTTCATCGTGCCGCTTTCGCATTTAGGCTGGAACGGCAGGTACGCGGCTCCGGGTTCGACCCCGCAGCTCATTGACATGAATAGCGTGGGTCCGGATTACTTCGCAACCATGCGCATTCCGCTCTATCAGGGAAGGGAATTCAGGTGGGCCGACACCAACACCTCCGGGCTGAAGATGATCCTCAACGCGTCAGCCGCGAAGCTGCTCTTTCCCGGGCGGGAGGCGCTGGGCCAGCAGGTAGTGAGCCGAGACAGGCACGCCTCCTATGAAGTAGTTGCCGTGGTCGGCGACACCAAATATAGGTATATGCGCGCACCCGCGGCACCCATAGGATATGTGCCCATCATGCAGGATGAGCAGAAGAAGCCGTCCTTCCATGCCGTGGTGCGTGTCGATGGGCCGCAGCCCGCGCTTGCTTCGGCTGTGCGCTCTTTAGCAGCTCGCCTGGCGCCGGACATCCCCGCGCCGGCATTGTCAACAATGGATGAAGTTGTAGACGATTCCATGAGTACGGAACGGATGATGGCGTTGTTGTCAGTGTTCTTTGCCGGATGCGCCCTGCTGGTAACCGCCATCGGTCTTTATGGAACGCTCGCCTACGTGACTGCGCGCCGGACAAGTGAGATAGGTATCCGCATGGCCCTGGGGGCGCAGCGCACCCGGGTGCTGGTCATGGTCTTTTCGGAAAACGCCTTAGTTGCGTTTTTTGGGACGGCAGTGGGCCTGGGGGCAGCCCTTTTAGCCTCCCGGGCATTGGCCAGCTTTCTCTACGGAACATCGCCGCGCGACCCATGGGTGCTGTTGGGGTCGGTAGCTGCGTTGACCTTCATCGCCAGCGCGGCCTCGCTTGTGCCCGCTTTGCGTGCGGCCCAAATTGATCCCATGGCAGCCATTCGATGTGAATAATGACACAGTTGAATTCCCACAGGGCAGAGAATCGGCAGAAGAGTCCAGAGGGCGATAGAATGATGGTGCATGACCACACGGACCGAAATCATCGCTCAAATTGATGTTGTATTGGACCGCCTGGAGCGGGCGCGGGACTTTCTCGCAACCTCTCTCGCCGGATCGAAGAAAAATTCGCAGACTGCCTCGGCGATCGCTTCGCTAAAAAAGATAAAGTTGAAGGCCCCGGCGCCGGCCCGGAAGCGCAAGCAACCGGAAGTTACCGCGGCCCCAGTAGCGGTGGCTGCGCCACTGCCTCCTCCGACGCCGGTAAAAGAGGAGCCGCAAATAAAGCGTGTTCCGCCCAAGCGCCGGATGGAACGGCGTCACTCGCAAACCGATAAGGTGGCTAAGTCGGGAGCCGCGTTGAGCGGAATGGTGCCCACCGGCCCGGTCGTCGTTTCCGCCAACGAAGCTCGCAAGCAGCAGGAGCGTGCGGTGCCGCCGCCAACGCCCCCTGTGGTTGCTGAGCCGCGCACGGAAATTGGCGCCGAGCGCAGCCTCGGTTCTCTGATCCAGGCCTTCGAGCGCAGAGCCGGTTTAAGCGGATTGGAAACTCCGTAGTCACTTTTTAGCCTGCAGCAAACGATGAAGAAGACCCGCTCGCCGCTTTACGTCACCACTCTGATTGCGGGCGCCTTCTTCATGGAAAATCTGGACGGCACCATCATCGCCACTGCGCTTCCGCAGATGGCGCATAGCTTTCATTCGAGCGCCGTCAGCCTGAACCTGGGCATCACCGCTTATTGCTTACCCTGGCCGTGTTTATCCCCATCAGCGGCTGGGTCGCCGACCGCTTCGGTGCCCGTTCGGTATTTGCTGCTGCCATCGCGACGTTTACCCTCTCATCGCTCCTGTGCGGGGCGGCTCACACCCTCACCCAGTTCACCCTGATGCGCATTCTGCAAGGCATCGGCGGAGCCATGATGGTGCCGGTCGGCCGCCTCATCGTTTTGCGTACAACCCCCAAGCACAAGCTCGCTGAGGCCATCGCCTACATCACCTGGCCCGGCCTGACGGCCCTGGTCGTGGGGCCGCCGCTGGGGGGCTTTATCACCACCTATGCCAGCTGGCATTGGATCTTCTTCCTCAATCTCCCCATCGGCATCGCCGCCCTGATCCTCACCTTGCTCTGGGTGGAGAACGTGCGCAGCGGAGAAAAGCATGGGTTCGATTGGCTCACTTTTCTGCTCGCGGGATTCGCCTCCGCCGGCGCCGTCTACGGCATGGAGAAGCTGGGCAGCGAAGGGGTTCCCTGGCAGGTTCCCGGTGTGGTGCTGGCGCTCAGCGTGCTCAGCGGCGTGGCCGCGATCGTTGCCGCGCACCGCAATCGCGCTACATCCCTTATCGACCTGGAATCGATGAAGCTCAAGACCTACTCGCTGTCTGTTTACGGGGCGAGCGCCTTCCGCATCGCGGTCTCGGTGCTCCCGTTTCTGCTACCGCTCATGTTTCAGATTGCCTTCGGGTTGAATGCCTTTCAGTCGGGGCTGTATCTGCTGGCGCTCTTTGCCGGCGACCTGACGATGAAGGCCTTCGTCATCCAGGCTCTTCGCCGCTTCGGATTTCGCCGTCTTTTGATCGTGAACGGAATCATTACCGCCGGAACCATGGCTCTGTGCGCCCTGCTCAGCCCCGCCACCGCGACCATTCTGGTAATTGCCACTCTTTTCTTTCACGGAGCGGCCCGATCGATGGAGTTCACTTGCCTGACAACCTTGGCCTACGCGGAAATTCCGCCAGAAAGGATGAGCCGGGCCAACGGCTTCCTCAGCGCCGTGATGCAGCTAAGCCTGGGGATGGGCGTGGCCATCGGAGCCATCACCCTGCGCCTGGTCGCGCACGCGCGTGGCCATTCCGCAGCTGCTCCCCAGCTGCGCGATTTCCACCTGGCCGTGCTGCTGATGGCGTTCGTGGCTCTCGGACCGGTCTTTGATAGCCTCGGCCTTCCCCCGGATGCCGGTGCCGGCACCAGCGGCCATCGCCAGCCCGAGCTCGAAGTCAATCCCGCCTGAGCGCAGTACATGGCAGAATGAGGAATGTTCACTGCCGAGGAGCTCAAACAAGTTAAGCTATTCAGCATTCTGTCCGAGCCGGAAATCGTCAGATTGGCGGAGACGGCGGCCGATGTTCGGCTTGCGCCCGGGGAATGGTTAAGTCGCGAGGGCGAGCCGCCCTATTTTCACGTCCTTTTTCAGGGCCACCTGCAGATGGTGAAAGATGTCCTCGGCCGCCAGGTAGACATCAGCCACTATACATATCAGGTGGGCGATTTCTTTGGCGAAACCCCCATTCTGCTGGGTACTCAGAACCTGGTCTCACTCCGGGCAGAAACAGCTTGCCGGATTGTGCGTCTGGAGCGGCAGCAGCTTCAGAATCTCATCAGAGATTCAAAAGAAGCGAGCGCCCTGATATTGCAAAGCATGAATGACCGGCTCATGCGGGTGCAGGAATATGTCAGCACGCTGCCCTCCGCCAGGGTGCTGATTCTGGGCTCGAAATACGACACGGATTGCCGCGATATCCGAAATTTTCTCGCTTCCAATCGGATCCCTTACGAGTGGGTCGATCGGGAACTGGAGCCGGAGCGTTTGCCAGAATTCCTGCCTGAGGATATGGGTTGTCCGGCGGTGGCGATCGATGGCAAGCTCTTCGACCACGTGCCCACTGTGCGTGAGGTCGCGGAGGCACTCCAACTGCAGACAAAACCGAACAGGGACAGTTACGACGTCGTGATCGTAGGAGCAGGTCCCGCGGGCATGGCTGCCGGTGTGTACGGCGCGTCGGAAGGCCTGAACGTGCTGATGGTCGAGCGCTCGGCCGCAGGAGGTCAGGCGGGAACCTCATCGCGTATCGAAAATTATCTGGGCTTTCCGGAAGGGATCTCAGGGGAAGACCTGACAGGACGGGCGGTAAAGCAGGCAGTGCGTTTTGGCGCCGAGATTGCGATGACGCGCTGCATGGAAAAGGTAATGCCTGGTGCTGGCGGCTTCGAGTTGGAACTCGATGGCGGGCAGCGCGTTTCTGCTCGTGCTGTCTTGCTGGCAACGGGGGTGGAATGGCGCCGGCTGAAAGCGGAGGGCTGTGAGCGACTGTTGGGGCGCGGTGTGCTCTACGGAGCCTCGCGTCCCGAGGCGATCAGTGTGAACGGGAAGAAGGTCTTCATCGTGGGTGGTGGCAACTCGGCCGGTCAGGCGGCCATGTTCTTCTCGAATTACGCTGCCGAGGTCAAGGTATTGGTGCGCGGTGAAGGTTTGAAGCTTAGCATGTCGCAATATCTGATTGGGGAAATCGCTTCCAAGGCCAACATCGAAGTGATGCCGTTCAGCGAAGTCGTCGAAGCCCAGGGCAAGGATCATCTGCAAAGGCTGGTGGCTCGGGTCGGCAGCAAACTGGTCACGTACGAGGCCGATGCCTTGTTCGTCATGATTGGTGCGGTTGCGGACGCTTCGTGGTTACCGAAGGAGTTGGAGCGCGACGAGAAAGGTTACATCTGCACCGGGCGAGATCTCACCAGCTGGAAACTCGACCGTGCGCCCTTTCCTCTGGAGACCAGCCAGCCGGGGATCTTCTGCGCCGGCGATGTGCGTCACAACTCGATCAAGCGAGTATCCAGTGGAGTCGGTGAGGGAAGCATGGCAATCGCCTTCATTCATCAATATTTGGCGCTTGAAGAGAAAACAAAGGTTTAGACCTCAGCTGGAGTTTCTACATTTTCAGCACACATTTGGTGCAGGTTGCATCTTGATCCGCTCCGGTCGGCGTGTACATGCTCGTCCCTGCCGATAGGCCCCGCTATGTCAAATTCTCAAACTTTCAAAAAACCCGATTAAGGTTCAGTATGAAAATCAAGGGGGAAGCGAGCATCAACCGGCTCGCGATACCAACTTCAGGAAACGTTACAACCAGATGACAGAGGAGTCAGATCCATGGAAGATACCAACGCAGTAGTTGCAGTATTCGACACTCACCCGGAAGCAGACGAAGCCGTAAGGGAGCTGCAGAAATCAGGCTTCGACATGAAGAAGTTGTCGGTAGTAGGGAAGGACTACCACACGGAAGAGCATGTGGTGGGCTACTACAACGCCGGAGATCGCATGAAGCACTGGGGCAAGTTAGGAGCGTTCTGGGGTGGCCTGTGGGGCCTGCTGTTTGGCGCCGCATTTTTTTGGGTTCCTGGCGTAGGCCCGGTGCTGATTGGCGGGCCGCTCGTGGCTTGGATCATCGCCGCGCTTGAGGGTGCCGTGGTGGTGGGCGGGCTGAGCGCGATCGGCGCTGGGCTCTTCAGCCTGGGTATCCCGAAGGACAGCATCGTCCAGTATGAAAGCGCGGTCAAGGCCGGTAAGTTTGTTGTGGTGGCCCATGGAACCGCCGAGGACGTAGCCAAGGCCAGGAATATTTTGAGCACTTTGAAGCCAACTGGATTGGACGATCACGTACTCGAGCCTGCCGCGGCAGCGGCGAGCTAATTTCCAGAAAACCCGTTCCCTCTGCCAGCCCCGGACTTTAAGTCCGGGGGGAGCGGGTTTTCAAACCCGCGAAAATGCTCCGCCACTGTTAATGAGTATCTTTCGATAACCACAGTCCTCGCCCCGAACAGCTTCCCGAGCTGGTGCTTATAAGGTGGGCGAACTTGTCGCGTTGTTGCGTATCCGAAAAGAAATTGAGAAAAGCATGACTGGCCTTCCACAGTCCTATCTTCGTAACAGTCACTGTGGTAGAGCCGCCTGCACCTGAAGTATTACGCGCCGATAGGAGGTCAGCCGCGGTGTTCCGTCGTCGGTAACTTCGAGGATGATGTGCGCCACGCCTTCCCCCTTGCATGGCAGCAAAGGAAGCCACGCCGGCCGGCACGGAGACTTGATCGTCACCTGAGCCTGAGGACTGTTTACTCCATTGATGGTGACATCCGCGCCATGCGTACCCGCCAGGCCGGCTTCTTCATAGACCCACCAATGGTAGTGAAGCGTGTGTCCATCGGGGTCTTTGCTGCCTGCAGCATCGAGAGTTACTGTTTGTTTCGCTGCGGCGGTTAACTCGACAGGGGAGGTCCCGCCTTGTCCGTTTACCACCAACTCCGGATTGTGGTTGGCGTGGGCGAAATCCTTGATCGTCCAATCCATGCGCGCGGCAAAGTCGTTCTGATATGCCTCGCGCCAGCGCCAAATGGTGGCTTGATCGGAGATATGCTCCAGGCCGTCGATACCGACCACGCGATCCTGTGAGGTGGCGCGACTAAATTCGTCGCCACCCTGGGACCAGATGGCGTGTGTCTCGCCGTAGGGTTGCCGATATACATAGCGTCCGCCCCAACCGCCCCAGTCGGGCCGGCGATACGCGTTCAAGCCATTGTCGATCAGGCCCAGGTACGACGGGGTATCGCCTTCCATAATGAACAGGAACCGTGGATACCACTTACCCATGGGACCCTTGACGCGAATGTTAGTCTCCAGCCACTCATTGGTCACCAGGCTGGTGTCGGCGCCGCCGTAGTTGCGGTAGTAAAGGTCGCCGCTGATGCCGGTCCATGTCGCCTGGTAGTACTCCTCGCCATTCGGCGGGCTGGGCTTGACGATATAGAAGAGGGTAGGGAATTCGCGCCGGATCCAGGGGCCTGCATCGTCCTGATCGGAGATGGAGGAGACACGCAGGCGGGATATGAGTCGCTCCATCTCGGTGGAGGAATGCGAAGCGCGCAGATCCATTAGCGCCTGGGCCAGCGTGTTGGCGCCGCCCCAAAGGCAGATCCAGAGCGGGCGCGGATCGTCACGTTCGGTGGCTTTCATCAACGCCTGCGAGCCGGCAGATGCCTTGCCTTCGCCGGTTGCTGCCATGCCGTAGGCAGCCTGCCCGGCAAAGATGTGCCCATCCAACTCATCGGCAGTAGGCCAGCCCTGGGCGTGCAACAGCAGGTTGGGTCGCACCTGCCGGTAGGCCTGAACGATGCCATGCATGGTCTCAGGATGGGTGGCGGTTTTCTGCCAGGTTGAGGTGGTGGCGATCATGGCCTCAAGGTCGAGCTCGTTGGAGTAGAGCAAGAGACGGACGAACGACATTTGATCGTCGGGCTCATTGCCGATATCGCTGATGATGGCCACTCGCGGATGACCGGTGAAGCTATCCGCGGCGGGCGGCCGGGTCTGCTGCGCTGTGGCGACCACGCAGGCAAAAAAAACAGCCAGAATGCTCCCCACGCGTGCGTCGCTCCTGATGAGTTCTTTCATCCCAACATTCTCCTCCGTGCAGAGTCCTTTGTTCGATGAATGTGGTCCGCTTTCTCCTGCGATTGAAGTTTCCGATACACGGTTGAGTGCGTATAGTGCCAGCAGGCCCCGCAAGTGAGGTCGACCATGGCACGACGGTTCACCACCCTCCTTCCGTTTTTGACGTCGCTGGTATGCGGCCAAAGGCGACGGCGCAACCGGTCCGGCCCCAACCAGCGGAGCCAGGCACCGACGCTGCCACCAACCAGCCATTGTGGGCGCAGCCAGAGTTTGAGGATCCAGCGTGGAGGTTGCCTGCAGTGGCGCCCTTTTTAGTTTAGTTAGTTGAGGGCTTGCCATGCGCGCAACGCGCGCATGGCAAGACGGGTACATAAGTAACCGATAAGTTACGTTAAAAGACTGCAAGAAAATGTATGAGGCAGCGCCGCCGTGCAACGTGGGCATCCAACTCAGGCATGAAGAGACTATTGGTATTTACTTTCCTTGCCCTCTTCACGGCTTCTGCTTATGCACAGCCGTATCGCCACCGACATTGGCGTCATCATCACCACTACCACCATCACCACGCTGTGATAATTGTTCGATGAACATGCATCGTAATGGTAGGATAGAAGTTTCCCCGAAGCTGGCCTATTAAATCACCGCTTCCTCTGAGGGCTCAGTGACGGGTTCGCGGTTAAACGACCAGTATCGAATAAGGGGCTGCCTCTCCGAAAAGGCAGCCCTGGACCATTCGCCAGAATCTCATTGTCGCTCCGCCCGGTGCTAAACACGGCACAGTTCGGAAACTTCGTGATAGTTATTGGCGGCGGTCAGCTTCGGAAGCGCTTCCTAATTTCTTGAAGATCGTCAAGCCATCAGAAAGCCGCCGTTGATCTCAATTACCTGGCCGTGAATGAACCTGGCCTGATCACTGCACAGGAAGACGACTGCGTCGGCGATCTCTTCGGCGGTTCCGAGCCTTCCCACGGGAGTGGCAGCGCGCACCCCTTCCAGTCCTTCGGCGGTAGAAAAGGCCTTGTGGTAGCCGGTATCGATCGTACCGGGCGAGAAGCAATTCACACGGATCCCCAACGGCGCGAACTCTTTCGTTAGGCCCTTGGTCATGGTGGAGACAGCGGCCTTCGCGGCCGAGTATGCCAGCGCTCCGAGACCGCCTCCAAACCGTGCCGCGACCGACGAGATGTTCACGATGTATCCGCGCTTTCGCTCTACCATGCCATGAAGAACTGCCTGGGAAAGAAAGAAGGCGCTGGTGAGGTTGAGCATCATCACCTTTTCCCAAAGATCCTCAGTGAAATCGAGAACGCGGGTCCGGGCTATCAACGAGCCCGCATTGTTCACCAGAATATCGACTGAGCGTTTCCTGGCGAATGCGGCGAGCATGCGCGACCCCTCTGTGGTGCTGAGATCGGCTTGTACGATCTCCCCATCCGCGCCCACGGCGTGAATCTTGTTTAATACGGCTTCCGCTTCGGGTTGCTGTGAGTTGAAATGCACTTATGACATAAGCTCCGTGCTGCGCCAGCGCGACCGCGGTAGCTGCCCCGATGCCGCTGCTTGCGCCGGTCACGGCGCAGTCATCCCTTGGAAAGGCTTTTCAGTCTTGAGAAGATTGCTCATCGTCCCTGTTTCGTTGCTACGTGTCTGGGCCAGCCAATGAAACGGCTAGAAGTAGAATTTCCCAGCGAGTTCAATCTGCCTTGAGGCATTGAGAGTCGAGGTGATCTGTCCGGCTGAGCTGGAATCGATATTGGTGGTCGCGGGAGCTGCAAACGTAGTGTGGTTGAACACATTGAAGAACGATCCGCGGAACTCGAGCGAACGTGACTCACCGAAGCGGATCTGCTTGAGCAGCGACACATCCACCTGCTTCAACCCGTCCGCACGCAGAGTGTTGATACCCCCGTTGCCATAGGTGTAGAGCGCGGGAACAGCAAAGGCGTCGGTTCCCGAACCGCACGAACTATTGCGTGAGTCGTAGAACCAGCAATTCGGTTTGCGCACCATCGTCGGCGTGCCAATCACATTGGGCCGTTGGCTGCCCACCCCGGTGTTCGCCTGACCGCCGCTGATGGTCGGGGTGAAGGGAAGTCCGGACTGCAGGGTAATGATCCCTGACAGGCTCCAGTTGGAGACGAAGCCGTTTGCGACTTTCGGAAGATCGGAGAGGAACGTCTTACCGTGACCGACGGGAAGCTCGTAAAGCGCGCTGGTGACAAAGTTATGATTAAGATCAAAATTGCAAGGACCATAGTAGCGAATCAAGGGAGTGGTTTCTATGGTCGTACTGTTATAGGTTCCGTTGGTCAGGCATTTGCCGTAGGTGTAGGAGACGAGCACGGTAGCGCCGGCAAGCGAACGTGTCTCCAGCTTGGTTTGCAGAGCGTTATAGTTTCCGTAACTCGCCAGGCGCGCATTGCTGATCGTGCCCCATTGGGGCAACGGGCGGCGACTCTGCACGGCGCCCGGGCCAGGATCGGGATCATTGATGGAGTAGGGCAACTCCAGGTGAGTTGTTTTGTTCCCCGTATACGCGACATCCAGCGAGATCCTGGGTGCGAACTGATGCTGTACCGCGAAGTTGTACTCCTGCATGTAGGTGTTTTGAACGTGGATATCCATGGTGGTCAGGCTGGGGGTGGAGCAGGAGTTGGCCGCGAATCCAAACGAACACGCTGCGCCGGGATGCGGATTGGGGGCGACAATCGGTTGGCCCGCATAGAAATTGCCAAAGGGTGACTGTGGGCACTCCCTTGGTATTGTTCGACGTCTGCGAAGCAATGAAGGGAACCGAGTTCTGAGTGTTATTGATGGCATTGTCGTCGGGGAAGAGGAAAAAGATGCCGTAAGCCCCGCGCACTACAGTGTTCCCTTTGTCCGGGCTGTAAGCAAAACCAAGTCGAGGAGCGACGTCATGCGTGCTGGTCGGACGAATAGTCGTGGGCAAATTCAGGCTGTTCGTAAGTTCGATGCGGTCAGAGAAAAGCGGATACAACGTCTCGGTTTGCGGTTGCGCATCGAGTGAGAAATTGGAAGGGATAACAAGTTTGCCGGTGTTCGTATCGAAACCGGTACGCTGGCCTTTGAGCGCATTGTAGTAAGGGCTGATTTCCCAGCGCAGGCCAAGGGTCAGGGTGGAATTTCGGGAGCGCGTGGTAATTATCCTGCACATAGAACGCCTGAAAATTACCTGCGTTGCCCCACAGATTGCGGAAGTAGCTGCGCGAGGAGCTCAGCGGGTATCCCATCAGAAAATCCGCAAAGTTGTCTCCCGAATAATCGCCGTTGAAGGTGAATGTGCCAATCGAATTCGATCCTGAGTAATAGGTCTCTGTATTGTGGAAGTTATCGTAGCCGAACCGCACATCATGCTTGCCGCTGGAGTAGTCCGCACGGTCGGCATATTGCAAGGAGCGAATCTTATTGTGCTTGGGATAGGCGTTGCTTCCCGATTGACCGGTAAAGGTTGAGTAGTTGGTTATGGTAAGCGTGGGAAAACCCTGGTCTGCGTCCGGGGCGAGACCCTCCATGCCCTGAATGCCCGCGGCGTCGTTGATGTTCACGCCCTGGAGGGAACTAGTGAAGAGAAAGACGCTGCGATAAAAGGAAACCTGGGCTTCGTTGATCCACTTGGGATTAAAAATGTGGGTTTCGCGGATAAAGGCGTTCTGTCCCCGGCTCTTAAGAGGGAAGGCGCCCATCGCAGGATAGCCGTTAGGATCGGTCTCATGATTGTTGGAGATGGAGTAGCGGCCCGCCAGCCGGTCCTTCACGGTGAGTTCGTGATCGATGCGGATGTCGGCCTGGCCAAGTTGCTGTTTGAGGGAGTTGGTGAGGACGGCGTGCGAAGTGGTGCCGCGTAGCTGGTTGGCATGGGGCATATATTGCAGCAGGTATTCCGCCTGGGGCGAGAGCAGATTTGCCGGAATGATGTTGTTGACGCCGCCGCTGCTTACCTGGGTCCCGGTCAAAGGATTCTTGATCTTGGGCAGACTGGCAGCGGTAAAGTTGCCCGCGCGCATAGCGTCGCTGGGCACTACGTTATCGAAATTCTGTGCATCGGTGAACAATGTGGTCTGGGCGTCGAGAAAGAAAAATGTTTTGTTTTTGCGGATCGGACCGCCGACCACGAAGCCGAATTGATTGCGATGCAGCGGCTCATCTCGCCTGGTCGAGCCCGCGGGAGGCACGAAAAAGTAGTTCTTCGCGTCAAAAGTGTTGTTGCGCAGGAACTCATAAAGCGTGCCATGAAACTGGTTGGTTCCGCTTTTCAGCGTGGTATTTACAACGGTTGGACTGTGCCCATAATCGGCGCCCATATTACTGGACTCGACCTTGAACTCCTGCAGGGCATCCACGTTGGGCTGGATGATGGTGCCACCCAGTTGGAACTCAGTGATATTGGAACCATCCAGGTACCAGCCGGTAAAGGTCGGGGAAAGTCCGTTGACGTTGACATTGACGGCGCTGGCGCGGATGGATGTACCTCCCGGAGCAATGGTCTGTCCGCCCGGAATGTAGCTGACACCCGGAGTGAGCTGCGTCAGCTGCCAGAAGTTACGCCCGTTGAGCGGCATGTTCTGGACAGTCTGCGTATCGATCACTTGGCCTACCGACGAGGATGCCTGGTTCAGTAAGGGTGTTGCCGTGGCGATGACCGTGACCTTCTCAGTGACGGCGCCAACGTGAAGTACGGGGTTGATGGTGGCGCGCTGCGCAACCTGGAGCTCGGTGTCCGCGATCTCGACCGGTGCGAAGCCCTCGCGTGTAACGGTCATCGAGTAGTGGCCAACCTGAAGGTCAGGGATGGTAAACGCTCCGCTGGAATCACTTTTGACGGTGCGCTCGTCACCCGTGCCCAGGTTCCTGACCGTTACGGTCGCCTCGGGAACGATCGAGCCCGATTCTTCGGTTACGGTTCCCACAATGGCGGCCGTCGTCGATTGCGCATGACTGGCTGAGTGCTGCCAAACGGTGAGTAGCAGGAGGAGAAAGGCTAGGAATATTTTTACTCGTAAAGTGCGCATCGAACTGGCTCCCTTCAAGGTTCCCCATCTTCTCGAATATCTGGGTCTGGTAGTGATAGCCCTTTCAGAAAGGTTATGAAAAGCGCTTCCGAGCCAACCACAGTGTCCGCTCCCTGGGCGTTCGGTAAAGGATTGTCCTATTTGCGGGCTCGGCAACTGTAAAAGTTGGAAGCGTTTCCGAACATACACGCGGCTCAACAACGGTGTCAAGGCCCACCAGGTCAAAGTGGATGAGGTTAGGGAGACGATAGCGCGAAGGACATCAGGACCGATCCTGCGGTGACCGCCACGAACTGTTTGCCCCCGGCCGTATAGGTCATCGGTGGGCCCTTCATGCCAACGTTGGTGTCGTAGTGCCACAACGTTTTACCGTCGCGTTCGTCAACCGCGACAAAGGCCCCGTTGGGGTCGCTGTAGAAAACAATACCGCTGGCCGTCGCCAGTACGCCTGACCAGGTCTTCAGGATCACGGGACCGGGTTGGGCAATTTCCCACGCGACTTTGCCGCTGTCGATTTCGATGGCCCGGAGATATCTCTCTTGAGGAGCGGGACTAGCGCCAGGGGGCTCGGGAGGGTGGCAAGCCTCGAGCGTCATTACATAGTAGAGCCGCGTGGTTGGGCTATATGCCGTAGAACTCCAGTTAGCAGCATTGTCCGGACACTTCCGCTCCTTGGTCAACAGAGTGCTCGATTGTTTGGCCAGCTGCGGCCGCCCATCAGGACCAATGCCTGTGGCCCAGTTCAGTTGCTTGAGGAAGCTCTTCGCCAGCAAAAGCTCACCCGTGGTGCGATCGAACATATAGAAGAATCCGTTGCGGTCGGCGTGCAGAAGAAGCTTGCGGGCTTTGCCGTGATACTCGGTATCAATCAGAACTGGAGGCTCTGCGGCATCCCGGTCCGCAGTATCGTGAGGCGTGAACTGGTAGTACCACTTGAGTGCGCCGGTCTTCGGATTCAGGGCCAGAATACAGTCGGTGTATAGGTTGTCGCCCGGACGGTCGCGATCGTCGGAATCGGGATAGGGATTACCTGTCGGCCAGTAGAGCGTGTCCGTCTCGCGATCGTACGATCCTGTCAGCCATGCCGAGCCGCCGCCCAGCAGCGGTGGGTCCTTACCCCAGGTTTCAATTCCTGGCTCGCCGCTTGCGGGAAGGGTCCAGTGTCTCCAGATGAGCTTTCCGGTGTCGGCGTCGTAACAAACAACGAATCCGCGTATGCCCCAGTCGCCGCCTGAAACACCTGCTACGACGGTGTTGTTGATAATCAACGGAGCCACGGTCGAGCCGTAGTGCTCAGGCTGCTCCGGCATGACGACTTCCCAAACGATGCTGCCGGTCACGCGATTCAAGGCGAGCATGTGGGCGTTATCTGTCACCACGAAGATCTTGTCGCCCAGCATAGCGACGCCGCGGTTGGTGCCGACAGACGCGTCACCCACAAGCCCCGGTGTGGGCGGGCGAGAGTACTTCCAGATCTGACGCCCGGTCAACGCATCCAGCGCATAGGTTTGATTCTGGCCGGAAAAATACATGATCCCATCGACCACCAGCGGCGTCGCCTCCAGGCCCAGCTGGGGCATGGGGAAGATCCACTTGAGAGCGAGGGCCTTGACGTTCGAAGGATTAATCTGCTGCAGAGCACTATAGCGGTTGGCGTTCAGATTGCCGTTGTAAGTGGGCCAATCCCCCGGTTTGGGATCGACGATGCCGGAGAAGGGAAGGCTCTGAGCCTGGCCGGTAGCTTGCGGGTTTGGCTTCTCCAACGGCCCGGGCTCGATGCCTTTCAGTTGACTTAGATAAGCAGTGAGGTTCTGGAATTCTTCAGGGCTGGCCGACAGTGGCTTCATCAGCGATTGCCTGGTTTCATCGATAGAGACGATTTGGTTCATCTGCAGCAGGTGGAACGAACCAGTTAGATCCTGCAGCTGCAGGTCGTAGTTCGACCTCCCGCGCATAAAGCCGCGAAGGGTCTCGCCGCTGTGCGTTTTGACCGTGGCCATCTCGTAGCCCGGTGTGATGTGTAAATCAGGAGACAGCAGCAGGTCGTGTATTTCGTTCTGCGTCATTCTGCGCCCTGCATCCGACAGGTCAGGACCGATCGGTGATCCCATGCCATGAACCATATGACAGGTTCCGCACTCACCCTTTCCCCAGAAGAACTTCTCTCCCAGCGAGGCATCGCCGGCCACAGGCGCATCCGCCGCTGGAGAGTTAAGCGAGTGCACGTACATCGCGAGCGCGTCGAGATCGTGGGCCGGCAAACCGGCGAACGGAGGCATGCCGGAGGCAGGGAATCCAGCCGCGATGGTGCTGTGCAGTCTGTCAATGGGACGTCCGCGCAAGTCCGGATTGTTGGCCAGCCTGGGAGCATGCTCGGTTCCGGAGCCGTCTGCTCCGTGGCACCCGGAACAGTTGCTTGTGTAAGCCAGCCGCCCGTCCTGAATCATGGTTACTTCAGCAGCATGCGCATCCTGACCGATCAACGGCGTAGGGACGAAGAGCATACACGCCGAGAACAGGAGTAGATTGCAGCACGTGCGCACTTGAGTGGAGGCCATGGTGTTAATCAGAGTCGACAAAGTGAAAGTCGGACAGAGTGTGGCACAAATGGCAATTTCGCAGCTGGCTCACGAGTTGGAAGCGTTTCCGAATGATCCTCAAGCATGGATATCTTCGCTGTCAAGGGGGATTACTTGCGGGCGGGTAGTGTCTTCACCGAAGAGCGCTCGATGAGTTCGACGCCAAGCACCCGGTGCTCCGGAGTACGATCTTTGCCTGCCGAAAGACGCAGAAGGACATCGATTGCAGCAAATCCCATCTCGTACTTTGGTTGACGGATGGTGGTCAACGGTGGATGCGCCAGCGCGGTCAGCTCAACATCGTCGAAGCCGATCAGGGAGACATCCTCGGGGATCTTGAGGCCCATCTCGATGGCGGCCTTGATAACGCCGAAAGCCATGGCGTCGTTGGCCGTGGAGATGCCCGTGACCTTCCCCAGGTTAGCGAAGAGAGCCTTGGCTAACTCGTACCCGCCGGCGAGAGTATGTGCGCCATGCATGACCGACGCTTCGGAGCCACGGCCGAACTGTCGCACCATGCGGAGGAATCCCCGCGTTCTGGCGGAAAGATTGTCGTGCTTCTCCGGCCCGGTCAGATGGATGACTCGGCGATGGCCATGAGACAGAAGGCACTCAGCGGCCAATTCTCCGCCGCGCTCGTTATCGGCGCTTACGGTGGAAAAAATCATCGCCTTGGCAGGACGGTTAAGCAGCACAATAGGCACCTGGCTGTTGGCAATGTACAGCTGGTCCTCGCGCGAGAGGTTGGCCACCGAATTCATAATGATGCCTTCCACCCGCTTGCCCATCAAGGAGTTGACGTAGCGCATCTGCCGGGTGGAATCCATGTCGCTGTTGCAAAGCAGAACATCGAGTCCCGCCGCATACGCTGCGTCCTCTGCGCCGCGGGCTACCTCCGCAAAATAGGAATTGCGGATATCGCTCACAATCAGCCCGATCACATCGGAGCGGCCAGTGACCAGGCCGCGGGCAAACCGGTTGGCTTTGTAGTTAAGCTGAAGGGCAGCCTCGTGCACCCGCTTGCGGGTAACGGGATGGACCCCATATGCGCCGGTGAGAGAGCGCGATGCGGTAGCTGCGGTGACCCCGGCGGCCACCGCAACATCGTGAAGAGTCGGCGGCCCATTCCCGGATAGGGTAGGTTTCGTGGGGGTTCGGTCTCTCTCTGAACGTTTCACGATGGGTTATCCCATATGGCTGATAGCCAGAGCTTATGCTAAGTGTTGCAATCGCTGCAAGCGTTTCCGAGATAAATGGCTAGTGAGGCTTAAGTGACCCTTTGAGCATTGACAGTCCGGAGCATCACCATCGATACTCTGAAGGGCTTTTTGGGGCATCTGCATGCACGGTCAGGTAATCCTGGTAATCGGTGCTTCGAGCGGGATTGGTCGGTTGGCGGTTTCACTCTTTGCGCGCGAAGGCGCAAGTGTCGTTGCGGCCGCCCGGCGATACGACCGCTTACAAACGCTTGAGCACGAATTGACTGCAGAAGGCCTTGAGATCACCATTCGACAAGCAGATGCATGCAGTGTCGAAGATATGCAGCAACTGGCGCAGGAAACCCTGGCGCAGTTTGAAAAAATCGACATCGTCGTCTATGCCACCGGGACCAACACCCCGGAACGAACCATGGAGCAGCTGCAGCCGGTGGTATGGGATGACATTCTGGACACAAATTTGAGTGGAGCGTTCTATATCTCGCGCGCAGTTTTGCCATCCATGCGCGCGGCTCATTCCGGGCATTTGATCTATGTAGCTTCGATGGCGGGTGTTCTGGCCGACCTTTCCGGCGCCGTCTACCAGGCCTCCAAACGCGGCATGCTTGGCTTGGCCCACGCCATCCGGCTGGAAGAGCAAGGGAACGGCATTAGGACCTGCGTCGTGTGCCCTGGCCTCACCAACACGGAATTGGTGGAGAAGAGAAAGCAGAAGCTGACCCCCGAAGCCCTGGCAAAGGCGTTGCAGCCCAAGGATGTAGCCGAAATGATCCTGTATGTTGCTAAGTTGCCCAGGCGGGTAGCCGTACCCGAAATACAGATGGTGCCGGCGGAAGCATAGTGTTCTGACGTTCAGATCAATTGATGGTTCTGCATGGCTCCTTTGGTGTAGGTCAGGTCTTTCCGCATAGCCGCGATCAGTTCTTGCTTTGGAATACGAAGTGTTTTATCGCCATTCTCGGCCCCCCCAAGTCCGGGATATTCAAAATGCAGCTGCACCGGCCCGGAGAAGCGGTTCTCTTTCACAATCGCGAAAAATCCTGAGAAGTTAACCATGCCCTCGCCCATGGCGCACCAATGAGGTACCCAAGCTCCTTCGATGCCGAGTGACTTATCAAATGGATCATGATAGGTATTGCTCTTCAGGTTCCGGCCCCAGCTGAAATCCTTGAGCGCAATCCCTCTCATGGAATTTTTGACCAGTCGCGAACTGGCGATCCATCCGCCGTAGCCGCCTTCTACGGTTGCATGGCCGATGTCATAGTTCACGCCAATCCACTGCGGATCCAGACTCTGAAATATGGTCCACAAATCCCAGATCGGACCCCCGATCATGCCCGGGCCGGAGTGCGTGTGATACATACCGCACACCTGATGCTCTTTGTTGAGATCTGCGAGCAGTTTCATCTGCGGCTTTAATTGGTTGATTTGCTCGGCGATGCCCTGGTTCGCGTCGTAGGTCAAGCCTCCCCAGCGATAGTGGTGAATGCCTAACTCGCCGGCTACTGCAAGGATCTCGGCAGCGTGGGGCGTGCTTGCACTGGTGATGCCGGTGGTGATCATGGGAACTTCCAACCCGGCCTTGCGAACGGTTTCGACCGCTTGAGGGAGATCGGATTTGACTCGTTCGGGCAAAACGTGGCCCTCCGGGCGAACCGTGAGATCGACTCCGTCGAACCCTATATCCCTGGCGATTGCGGCCGCTTCCTGCACGTTTGTCCATTGAAAGTGTTTGGAAAAAACGCAGATCTTCAGCTTCTCACTCCCTTCAGTGGATGTCACTGTTGCATCCGGGTTCAGAGCCAGCGCGTGCAGCGCTCCGGACGTAGCAGCACCCAGCAACAGCGCGCGACGGGACATCACAGCGGAAAGAGAATCGTTGAGCATTTTCGCGCTCCCTGCGGTAGACTGCAAAAGTTCGTAAGCGTTTGCAAATATTTTCAAGAAATTCCCGTAAACTTGGGTTGACGGGGACGCGCCAAGCATATATCAGTCTTTGTGTGCGTTGCAAACCCTGACGGGAGATGTTCTGATGAGTCGTCCGGCCGCACCGAAAGCTCGCTGGTTGATGCTCGGGTTCGCATTTCTGGCGACGATCATCAATTACCTTGACCGGCAAACGCTTTCTGTCCTTGCGCCTGTGCTGCTGGAGCGCTTCAGGATTTCGGCCACGTCCTATAGCCACATCATCTTTGCTTTTATGTTGGCTTACACCATCATGAATGGCGTTTCCGGGCCGATCCTCGACCGGCTTGGAACCAAGGTTGGTTATGCCCTGACCATCGCCTGGTGGTCGGCGGCTGAAATGCTTCAGGCCTTTTCCGGTGGGGCCCTAAGCCTTGGCATATTCCGTTTTCTCCTCGGCATGGGAGAGGCGGGCAACTACCCCGCGGGAGTGAAACTGATCGGGGAATGGTTTCCTGCTGAGGAGCGCTCCTTAGCCTCGGGAATCTTCAATAGCGGTGCTGCTATCGGAGCGATGCTCGCCCCTCCGCTGCTCGCGTTTGCTGCGCTTGAGTTGGGCTGGCAAGCTGCCTTTATCATCGTGGGTTCGTTGGGCTTTTTCTGGTTGGCCGCCTGGCTGATCATGTATCGAATCCCGGAAGATTCAGCTGATGAGGGCAATCCTCCTCCTCCGGCGGTTTGGGCGCTGGCTAAATCCCGCTTTGTTTGGCAGTTCACTTTGTCTAAAGTGTTTGCCGATCCGGTTTGGTACTTCTACACCTTCTGGTTTCCGCAGTACTTGAAAGTGGGGCGCGGATTCACCATGAAAGAGATTGGTCAGACGGGGTGGGTACCATTTTTCACCGCCGGCATCGGGAACTTGGCGGGCGGATTTTTGTGCCGTTGGTTGTTGGGTCGAGGACTGTCCGCGCAAACGGCGCGCCGCGTGGGAGTGTTGATCTTTTCCGGGTTGATGGTGGCAGCCGTGCCGGCGGCCATGGTGCACGGCGCAGGCTTCTCGGTCGCGCTGATATCGACAGCAACCTTTGGTTACAGCGGCGCCCTGGCGAATGTGCTCGCCATTCCGCGAGATTTGTTTCCTAAGAATGCAGTGGCATCGATCTGGGGTCTGGCAAGCATGGGTTCAGGTTTCGGCGGTATGTTCTTCAGCCTGGTGACGGGATGGTTGGTTGACCACTATTCGTTCATCCCGGCGTTCGCCTTATTCGGATGCACGCCGATGATCGCCGCACTCCTCATCTGGTGGTTACCGCGAACCATCCCACCCACAGGTTACGAATTAATCCATTAACTTGCGGGTTAGATAGATATAGTCAACGGCCCTGGTCTCCGCAGACTCTTTCAGATTCGCTCCGGTATTGTGCCCACCTTCAATAATCTCGTAATAAAAGAAAGGTTTGTGAAGCTCCGCCAGCCTGGCGGCAAACTTCCGGGCGTGAACGGGACCAACACGATCGTCTTTAGTGGTGGTGAAGATCAAGGGCTCGGGATAATTCGCGTCCGGCTTGAGCTGGTTATAAGGCGAGATGGATGCGAGAAACGCCCGCTGCTCCGGAATGGAAACCGAACCATACTCGCCCACCCAGGATGCCCCGGCTGCGATCTGCTCATACCGCAGCATATCCAGCAGCGGGACCCCGATGATCACGGCGTTCCACATCTCGGGATGCTGGGTAAACTCAACTCCCATCAGAAGCCCTCCGTTGGAATCACCCTCGATGCCAAGCCGGCGCGGCGAAGTGATCTTTCGCGTGACCAGATCCTCACCCACTGCGGCGAAGTCGTCGTAAATCCGTTGCCGGTTCGTTTTCAGTCCAGCCTCATGCCAGGCCGGCCCAAACTCTCCACCACCGCGTATATTCGCCAGCACGTAGACGCCGCCTCGCTCCAGCCATAACTTGCCGACAATCCCACTATAAGATGGTGTGTTGGCAACCTGAAACCCGCCGTATGCTGTCAGCAAGGTTGGATTGCTGCCGTCGTACTGCAGGTCCTTGCGGTGCACCACAAAGTAAGGGACCATGGTCCCATCCTTTGACTTGGCTTCGAGTTGCTCAACCACATCCTGCGATGCGTCGAATTGTGGTTTGAGCGACTTCGCCTCTTTCAGCGTTTGCGTACCCGGGTCGCCAAGCAGAAGCGACGACGGAGTCAGAAAGCCCTGCACTTCGAGAAAAAACCGGTCATCCGCGCCATTCGCAGAAACAATGTCCACCGCCTGGTTGTCCGGCACTTCCAGCTTCTTCCGCGTCCATTCACCCTTTGCGCTCCGCGAATAAATGTAAGCACGTCCCTGGACATGCTCGAGCGTGGTCAACACCAGATGGTCCCGGGTAGCTTGCACCTCTTGTGCGAACTCAACTGCGGTCGGGGTAAAAATTGCGGTCGGTTTCAGGTGCACAGAGTCTTGTCTGACCGCGGTCATATCTAACGAGACAACCGATCCCGTGGGAAACGTCGTTTCCAATCCCTCAGGCTTCCAATCCTGGTTCAGGGTGACGATGAGTTGGTTGGCGAGCAGGCCATTGATGTCTGCCTTAGCCGGCAAAGCCAGCTTCTGATTGCCGTCGGGTGTCCAAAGAAAATACGCAGTTTCAAAAAAGTTGACCATCGTGCGCAGCAATGTGACACGGTGGCCCTGGCTATCATTCAGCGTGTAGCCCGCGGCGTCTACGTCGTTCTCGGTGCCGCGAAAAACTTCTTTAGCCTGCTCCAGCGGTTGGCCCCGCTTCCACAGCTTCACCACAAAGGGATAGCCGGATTTGGTCATCGTGCCCGGACCCCAGTCCCGTGCCACCAACAGCGAGTCTTTGTCCAGCCAGTCGACGGCTTGTTTGGAGTGCGGCAAGACAAATCCGTGCTCGACAAACTTACCGGTTTTCAAATCGAATTCGCGCAACGTCTCTGCATCTTCACCGCCGGCTGAGAGCGATACCAGGCAGAGACTGTTGCCCGGGTAAAGGCAGGTCAAGCCGTTGGCCACCCACTCCTGCTTGTCCTCTTTGGCCAGCGCGTCGTAGTCGATCAGCGTTTTCCATTGGGGCTCGCTGCTCAGATAGTCGGCCAAGGTTGTGCGCCGGAAGATGCCGCGCACGTGCTCTGCATCCTGCCACAGGTTGTAGATGGTTCCTTCCTTCAACACCGGCAGGGGTAAGCGATCGGGTGATTCGTAGATCTTGAGCGCGGCCGCGTTCAGATCAGCAAAACGAGGGTCTTTCAGCAGCACCTCGGTGGTACGAGCGTTTTGCTCCTTCACCCATGCGATGGAACGTTCGCCATGGACGTCTTCCAGCCACAAGTATTTGTCGATCTGCTCGATCGCAGGGGAGGCGATTGCGGGTTCAGAAGAGCGGCAGCCGGCTGCTGCGCCCAGGAGGAATATCGCGAAAAGCGCGGTTGAGAGTCGGCGAGCGATCATTGGGGAAGTTTCCACCAGGCGAGAAGTGCCAACGCAGAGGGAATGGCGAAAACCAGCAGGAAGATCGGCGCTTCGTCTCGTACAGAATAGCCCGCCTTGCTCACACCAAACCACAGATTAAGAGCGGCCCCGGCCAACCATGCCGGCAGAAAGTACAGTGCTGCTTGTCGTCCGTATCCGAGGGCGTGTCCAGCCAGGAGAAACACGGCGAGCAAAAGGAAGCCCAGCATCACAACGTAGAGGGTGTGCACCGGTTCTTTCCTCCGGAACGAAATTGTACCGTTATTTCGAGAGGAATCGCGCCATGCGCTCAATTCCGGACTCGTTTTTTTCCCACGCTGCCGCATAGCACCAGCGCAACCAGCCTTCTCCCTCACGTCCGAAGGCCCTGCCGGGCGCGAGGCCCAGGCCAACTTCTTCGATCAAGCGCGTCGCCAGACGCATGGAATCATCTTCACCAGCGACCCGCAGGAAGAGGTACATTGCGCCATCCGCTTGCGGTACTTCGACCCCGGGCATCTTCTTGAGTGCGGCAAACAATTTGGCTTTGGTCTGCGCCAGCTCCGTTCGCAACTGTTCTACATAAGGTTCTCCCTGTTCGAGAGCAATCGCGGCCGCCCGCTGGGTAAATACCGAGACGCAGGAAACGTTATATTCCAGCAGCGCCCCGAGATCAGGCATTATGGCGCTGGGCGCGACCATCCATCCCACACGCCACCCCGTCATGATCCAGGCTTTTGAGAAGCTGTTGATGACGATCAACCGGTCGCCTTCTTCGGCCAAGGTAAGAAACGACGGAGCCGATCTCATCCCCTCCGCATAGACCAGGCGCTCGTAGACATCGTCAGCCAGGATCCATATGCCATGCCGGCGGCAGTGTTCCAGAATCGCGACCTGCTCCGCACGCTGGATGGTCCAGCCGGTGGGGTTGTTGGGCGAATTCAGAACCAGCATCCGAGTACCGGGGGTGAGCGCCTGCAGCAGCTGCTCGAGCGGAAGTGTCCAACGCCCGTCCTGCACCTGGAGCGAGACGCAGGTAACCTGGCCGCTCACCACCTTGGGTATCTCGACCGCGTTAGGCCATAGGGGCGTAACAGTTACCACGCGGTCGCCAGGTGCGACGAGCAGCTGGCTGGCCAGCATCAACGCGGAGACACCCGATGCAGTCACCGCGATTCGATCGGCATTCACGACGCGCTGGTGAAGGCCGGTCAGGTAGTTGGCGATCGCCTGCCGCAGGTACAACCGGCCAAGATTTTCCGAATAGAAAGTCTCTCCTTCGCGTAACGAGGCGATGGCAGCCTCGCGGATGAAGGACGGGGTGGGCTGGTCGGATTCCCCAAACCAGAATGGCAAAACGTCTTCGCGGCCCATGGCCGTATTGGCCAGCGCGCGAATCAGGGAAGGGGAAAACCGCGGCTCCGCTGGTTGCAAAGGAGAATGCCTCTCTCCGATCTTAATGGGATTTGCGAGGCGTTGAGTTCGTACGTCATCCGGCGCTTCATCCCACCCTTGAATAAGAGCCTTTTTCACTCTCTCTCTCTTTCCTTTTGCAGCTAAGTCCTTTGTTTCATGAAGATGCTCAAATTTCTGAATTAATTAAGTGGGGTAGCTGCCTGAGTACAGGAACTACAACAGGTAGCGTCTCTCGGCCTGATTTACCCCCAACAGATTGGGCTCACTGCATTAAGGCAGCTACCCCACTTAATTAATTTGAGCATCTTGCCTCTTTTGATGGTGGTTATTGCTGCGCAATGGCAGGTAATGACCAGTACCAGACGCCTTTGACTCCATCTTTGACACTTCGAACTCCCAGATCGAATTTGGCGCGGCGCAGGGTGGCGATGCAAACGCCCTCGCGCGCGGCGGCGTTCTCGATTGTGCCTTGCGTTTGGCTTCCATTCTGCAGGTACTCACGCAGCCATTCACCGGCAAACTTGCGTTGGGGAAGACCTGCGCCGGTCGGGCGGTCAGCCAGCATGTCCTCCCGGGTTAGCCTGCTAAGCCCAGTCCAGTAGAAACTTCCGGCATCATCAATGGTGTAGGAGAGCGGGGGAGCGAGAGGCCCGAGGTTCGACTTGATCTGCAACAAAGCGGGTTGGGATGGTGCGTCAGGGGAAGCGCCGGCCAGAAACTCGGTGCGGAGGGTGGCGGAGATTTCGGTGGATCCGTGGCCGCGAAGGGCCGGCCGGCCCGGACCGCGTTTGCTGAGATGGCGAAGGAACAGGATGCAGCAATGGTGTCTCTCCGCCAAGCGTGCGAGCTTCTCGAACAAAGGAAGAGTTTCAGTGGGCTGATGGAGATCCGCACCCAAGCAACTGTCGAGTGAATCGAGTATCACGAGGCGGGCATGGGTTCGCTGGAGCGCGTCTTCGATGACGGAGGTATCGCGGAGGTTCAGGGAGGCCGATGCCGCGGAGCGGGCCCCGCGCAAGACCGCGAAACGTTTAGGGTCACCATGGAGCCCAACAAAGCGAGGGAGAATGATTTCCGAACTGTTGTGCTCCATCGAGGCGTATAAGACGGTGCACGGTTCGAGTTGTTCGCAGGTGAAGGGGTCTTGGCCACGGCTGAGAGAGGCCGCGATGGCGAGCGCGATCCAGGTTTTCCCCGATCCCGGCACTCCTGAGATCATGGCCAAAGTCCCGCAAGCGAGCATGTCCTGCCATAGCCATTCGACGGGCCGGGGCTGGAGGTCGCAGAGATAGACAAAGTCCGCGCCAGCAGGTGATTCTGCGGGTAATGGGAACGGAGGGTGGGGTGGGGCGTCTTGTGGCGAGTCTTCGTGCGGGCCGAGGACGCCGGCAACGGTGGCTGTGTCCGGATCGTTCGGTGTTGTGAGCGCGTCGCCGACTGGAGGAACTTCTGGAATTGAGGAAGGAACCGCCGGCAGGGGCCCAAAGGCCTGGCCGTAGAAGATTCCACTGTGCGTGTTTTGTTTGTCGATGGTCATTCCGTCACTCCAGTTATGGAACTGGCTCCCTGGTATTTGCACTTAGGAGTGCTGTGCAACCAACAGTTGGCCGCGATTTCACAAGAGCATGCGATTACCCTGGTGGCCAGGCGAGCGAAACGAACTCGCGGCCCATAGGCGCGTTGAGCGTGGGATGTGGACAGCAGGATTCCGCAGCATGGACGGGAGAGCGAGCCATGTGCTGGCCGACTGGCGTAGGGTTGGTATTTTTGCACGCAGCTAAGGATGCAGTTTGAGGTACTTTTGTCGCGCGCCGCTCAGGATTTATTTTCGAGATATGGGGACCCGCGCTCAAACCCACCTCTGACCGATTGCGATCCAGGAAGGCTATAGCGTAAAGAGCGTGTCGTGTAAGGGCTCTCTAAGGGGAGACTGGAATTTCGCGGTAAATAGTGCGCCCTAAGCGCCTTAAGGTGGGGTGGCGGATCCCGCGGGGCCCTGGGCCGGGGAAAAGGCTGAAAAAGTGCGCTCAAGGAGCCTTAGGTGCGGTAAGTCAGCGCTGCCGCTTCAGGTGGCGCGGGCCGGGCGACGACTCGTGGTCTCGCTGTAGAAATGTGCGAATTAAGTGAACTAAGCGAACTAAGTCCGGGAAAGCGAGCTGGGCAGGCGCCTTCGGTCGACCCCAAGGACGGCCTGGTGGGCGACACTGCCACCGGGGAGGGCTGCCAAAGCTGCCCGCGTACAACATTGGAAGTTTTAAGATACATCCCGTCTGGAGCGAGCGTTCACGCGTCCGAACGAACAATGACCTGGTACCCAACTGTGACGGTTACGTTACGTCTGTCACCGGGTTTTGTCCGAGCCCTGGACCCTCTGCCGGCGCTGGGGCGCGCGCCGGGCGATGCATTTGCGCACCCGGCGGGCTTGAAACGTACTCCAGCGTTCACGAAGTTAGACCGACGTTTCGTGTGATGGCAAATCCCGTAATTCGTTCAATATGGCGTTGGCCGTTCGCAGACCATTTGACTCGTTGCCGCTGGGAAAGGAAGAAATCGTGCTGCGGAGCAGAATCTGCGCTTTATCACGGCGGTTATCGCTGATCAACAGACGAGCGAGGGTGGCAGCGACTTTCAATTCCCAAGAGCGAGCACCGCGTTCGTGAGCGAGCGCGACCGCGCTTTCCAGGCGATGCTCAACGGTCGATTCAAGCCGTCCAGCGTTGTGCTCTAAATCGAAATCCGCTTCGAGACGGAGGAACTCAGGCATCGCCCAGTGGCTGTCCTCGCAATCCACAGACGGACGGAACGAGCTCAGACACGGGTGATGCCCACGAACGAAGAACGTCAGCGACAAAAGGCGTGTACCAAAGGTAGAACTGCATTTCGTCCAACAGCCGTATCACCGAGGTGATGCGTCCCGACGCCGGTTTCTCTTTGCGCTGCATCATCGCCCATAACTCGAATATCTCACCATAGGCTTTCCAGACCTGTAGACCATGCCGACAGGCGGTGCAGGTTAAATCCCGCGTCGCTTTCTCCAGTCCGTCGAGATCTTGGTTCAATGCGGACACCATACATAGCCCCTCGGCTAACGCGCAGCACAGAGTAGAGGCGTGATCGAGTGCGAGGGCGCGTTCGACTGCCAGATTAGCGGTCTTGACAGCATCGGTTGTGTAGCCTTGGAGCCAGAGGAGCGAGCAAAAACGCAAGGCCAGCCGCGTGTTGATCGAGACCGAATCGAAATGTTGACTGCGGTCGGTTTTGCTCAAACCAAATGAGAGCCCTCTCAGTAAGGGCGCGCCCCTCAGTGTGGTCGCCCAGGGAATGACGGGACACTCCTGCGATCCGCTGCGCGGTTGCGAAGGCCTCATCATCCTTTGCCGCTGTTGCCAGCGTCATCATCTCCGTGGCGAACGCAGCGCTTCGGAGTAATGGCCCCTTCGTAAGCTGAAGAGCCATAGGCCATACCGAGCCTGAAGTTCAATCTCAGTGTCGCCGAGTTCCCGTGCAAGGTCCAAGGCCCGAGACCAAGCAGCTCTCGTTTCTGCCACCGGGCCTCGCACCCAAGTCAGTGATGTGCCGAGCGCCGCACGCAAAACCATTTCCTCATGCGTGCCGGTCGTTTCCGTGACTCCGTGCTTATCTAGGGCAAGGGAGACCCAGCGGCGACATTCGTCGAGCAGAGAGAACCCCACCCAAAACGGAATGGAACTCTGTAGCAGCCGCATCCCCATCTCTTTATCTCCGTGTTCGGAGAAGGCCCATTTCAGAGCAGCACGCACATCATCGACATATCCACGGTGGACCTGACGCCAATCCCCCGTCGCTTGCCGTTTCCAGTTAGCGACGTCCTGCTCACTTAATCTCTGGAAATAGGAAGCGTGACGTCGGGCCGTCAGGTCCGTTTCGCCACTATCAGCAAGCTCCTGCAATGCATAGAGGCGAATTGTTTCGAGAAAGCGATAGCGCGGCGCCGGGGCGGACACATCCAGATAAAGAAACGATTTGCCAACAAGATTTCCCAGCAGGTCAATGATTTGCCACCGATCCTCGATGTCCGGGCCGCTGACACAATGGGCCGCATCCACAGTAAATCCAGCGGGAAAAACCGCCAACCGCCGGAAGAGAGTACGCTCAGTCTCATCCAGAAGGAGGTGACTCCAGTCCACAGTCGCCCTCAACGTCCTGTGCTGGGGCAGCGCACTGCGCTGGCCTGCGGTCAGAAGCCTGAACCTGTCGGACAAACCATCGAGTACGCCGCGAACGCCGAGGGTCGGTACCCGGGCCGCTGCAAGTTCGAGAGCCAGCGGACCCCGTCGAGTTGGCGGCAGATCGTGGCAATCTCGGAGGCAGTAGCACCGTCGAACTGGGAATCACGGGTATAGGACTGGGATCGCTCGAGAAACAATTGAGCAGCCGCATGGGTCAGCACCACGTCTATGGTCGAAGCATCTGCCGGAGGAACCGCCAGCGGGCGTATGCGGTAAATCTGTTCCCCCGGGGTGCCAAGAGGCTCTTGGCTGTAGCACACAGACTTAATCCCTCTCCGACCCGAAGAAGGGTCTCAACCGCCCTGGCTATATCCTCGGTGAGATGTTCGCAGTTATCGATGATAAGTAGAAGACGCT
>CAWBRJ010000012.1:0-110335 GCA_963790935.1 uncultured Acidobacteriaceae bacterium
TTTCGTTTCTAAAGGCTTTCCGGATTTCTCGAAGAACTCCTGCTGCAGTTGCGGCGCTACCGTATCTGCTTTTACCCAGGCAATCGCTTGCGCAATGCCTTCGGCCCGGACGTCCTGCAAGGCTGCGCCCCGGGCGGCGGTTGCCCCAGAAGCGTCGCCGCCATAGTGATTGGGATAGCTGGCATACCACCAGATACCTGTGCTCAACCCCGGAGGAAACGCCAGACGCTTTTGATCCGCTCCAGACTCCTCTCCTGCTCGCTCCGGATGAGCCAGTGCAGGCGCCGCCGCCATGATGCCGGCAATCTCCGATTCACCTGCATGGTTATCGACGCCCGGCCTCGATGGCGCCGCAGCCGCCGGCATCTTCTGATTTGGCGCCGGACCAAGGCCGCCGTAGACGTAAACGACGTAGCCCCGGTTCGTATCCAACTGCACCTGGGCAAAATATTGCAGCAAGGCCGTGTTGCCGCCATGCCCATTCACGATCATCACTTTGCGGCAACCATTGCGAGCCATCTCATCCGTCGTTGCCTGCAACAGCTCCAGCTGCAGATCCGCATGGTAGGCAATCGTGCCGGGTTGATGCCGTGCTTCGGCAATCTGGCCGAAATAATATTCCGGAAAAACCACGGCATACTGCGTCTTGACGGCCTGCATCGTAGCCGCTCGCACATTGATCAGATCGGTCCCTAACGGGCCTGACGGGCCGTGCTTCTCAAGAATGCCAAACGGCAAAACGCAAACCCCGGAAGACGACTGCAGCGCTTTTACAAAGTCTTCGGCCGTTAACTCCTCCCATTTTGGAGACAGCTGCTGCGCCACGCTCAAGGTGGCGGGGAGCAGGCAAAGCAACACTGCAATCCTCACGAACTTCGGCAACATAGTTCCTCCTGAAACATCTGCATGGACAAGCCTGCTACGAACGTGTACCACATTTCTCATCCACCCGTGGGTGGAAGTCAAAGGCAGTCTGGCGACCCGGGTTCGGGCAGAAAATTAGTAAACTTCCTGTCTGTCCCTTCTCAGGTTATGTCCCCCGATCCTCCAGGACGTAGAAAGATACAAGATGAAACGCTGTGGATTCCTGTCACCCGGATTCCCGTTCTGCGTCTCGAAGAGCGTATCCTTTGTCTTTAGTTTCCGGTGGGATTTTAAGGTGCCAGCGTCCATTCAAGACGCGAGTAGTCTGATGCGGCGGTCGTGGATTGTTGTTTTCCTTGTTGCCACAGCAATCCCGCTCAGTGCCTCCAAACACACGACCGTTGCGCAGTTACAACAGGCGCTCAACACGGCAATCGACGCACACAAGCCGGACACCGAGATTGCACGGGAAATTGGCGGCTTCGAGCTCACGGAACGGCTTACGGAAGCTACGCTTGGCAGGCTCGAAGCACTTCTGGTTCCGGGCACGCAAGGGGCGCGAGCTCTCGAACTGCTTGCTGACCGATCGGCTTTCTTCGACCCGCCGGCAAACGAGTTGCCGGCGACACCAGCTCCGGACAGCACAGAGCAAACTCGAATCCTGCAGGCTGCGCGAAGATATGTTTCGCAAACGCTGCCTCGCTTACCAGACTTTTTCGCCACCCGGGTGATAAGCCTTTACGACGACAGGCCCCAGGCGCTCAAAAAGGATACTTGGCCGACACGTTCGGGGTTGCATTTGATTGACACTTCGAGCGGAGAAATATCGGTGCGTAACGAACGGGAGAATCAGCCTGCGACCCAGGGTTCGGCCGTATGGCAGGCGAACGTGGGCCTGATTTCGGGCGGTGAGTTCGGCAACACACTGGGCATGATCCTTGCCGATACGGCCAATGGCAACATCCGCTGGAGCCACTGGGAAGAGTCTGCGAAGGGTGGAGTCGCAGTCTTCCGTTATGAGGTGCCTGCATCGGCTTCTCACTACGAGGTCCTGAACGCCGTCCCTTCAAACCCCGGAATTGTTCATACCAAACCCGGCTATCACGGGTCGATCGGAGTCAGCCCGACTGATGGAACAGTTCTGCGTATAACCATGGACGCGGATTTGACCAGAGGCGCACCGTTCCGCCGCGCCGCCATTCTGGTGGAGTATGGCCCCGTCGATATCGCTGGAACCACATTCACCTGCCCGGTGCGCAGCATTGCTCTTTCGATGGCACTCGAAGATCCCGACACCATCAATGGAGATGCGCCGAAAGAATGGCTCAACGAGACTCACTTCATCCATTACCACCGCTTCGCGTCGACAACGCGGATCCTTGCCGGGGGCTCTGCTCCTCCCAGCGCGAAGGCAGAACCTGCGAGGACCGACGTCGTCAACAAAAGCGCGAAGGAAAGCGCGCCGCCGCTTGTGACATCAGGGGCGCCGGAAATGCAGGCCCGGAGCCCGGTGGAAGGCCAACCGCTGCCGCCAGCTGCAGAGTCCACTTCCCTGCCGGCTGCAAAAATGCAGGCTCCCCAGGCTGGCGCTTCCCAGCCGGGGAGTGGGAGGAGCGGCGAGCCACCGTCTCCCGCAAGTGCCGCGCCAGCCGAGCCGCTGACGGAACAGGCCACTTCGACCGTTGCAGCAAACGAGTCACCGGCCTTTGCGGTTGCGCCTCCGGGGAGTGTTCCCGCCGGCGGAGTCACGCTGCATGTCGAGGTCCCGGAACTGCTGATTCCAGCGGTGGTTCGTGATAAGCAGGGACGCGCGGTGGGCAAACTGGGCCAGAGCGATTTCACGGTCTTCGACCAAGGAAAGATAAGAGCCATTAGGGGGTTCACCGTGGTCAAGTCAGCCGCCACTGGAGTGGCGCCGACCGGGGCTGAGACGGGCGCGACCGCCGGTTCGGGTGTTGCCGGTTCGGGGGCTTCGGCCACCCCGGCATCTGCGCAAAACAGATTCATCCTTTTCCTTTTTGACGATCGGCACCTCAACTCTTCCGACCTTGCGATTACCCAAACGGCCGCAATCAAAATGCTCGACGAGCCTCTCGCCGCAACAGATTACGGGGCTGTGTTGTCGTTTTCGGGCGTCAATTCCGGGATAACGCGCGATCGGGCCGTGCTGCAGGCGGCGATCAAGAAGCTGAAGGTTCACCGGACTTTTCAGCACGACACACGGGATTGTCCCGATATCGACTATTACGCCGCCGACAAGATTCTCAACCAGCACGACACCACGGAATTCGAGGTGGCGGTCACAAAGGCGCAAGCCTGTGGCGGGGGTGGTGCGTTTTACTCGAAGGACCCCCCGGGTAGTGGAATTGACAACCCGACTTTTTTGGGCCAGCGATTGGCGCGTTCCGCCGCCATGCGGGCGCTTGCCATAGGCGAAGAAGATGCCCGCCAATCGCTGCTCTTGATAGGAGCCGTGGTGAGCGCCATGTCGAAACTACCTGGACAGCGAACGCTGATCCTGGTGTCTCCCGGTTTCCTGTCCCTTTCCCCCGAAGCGATGACTTTCAAATCACAGCTACTCGACCGGGCTGCCGGCTCGAATGTCGTCATCAGCGCGTTGGACGCGCGTGGGCTCTACGAGGGAAATGCAGACGCGAGCCAGGGTGGCAATACCACCATCAGTGACACGATTGGACAAACCTCGCTGGATCGCCTGGCGGCAATGGAGGAGAGCGAGAATGCTATGGCAGAACTGGCATACGGAACCGGCGGAACTTTCTTCCACAACAATAATGATCTTGAGAACGGGCTGAAGAGCCTGGCGGCCGCGCCGCAGTACCTGTATTTGCTCCAAGTCTCGCTCAAGGACGTGAAGCCCACAGGGACGTATCACCGCTTGCAAGTGAAGGTCGACCAACAGGGCCTGGATGTGCAGGCCCGCCGGGGGTATTTTGCGCCCAAGGCGACGAACCGCAAACAATCGGGAGCCACGGCAGACGATCGGAAGAATTAGAAACGCGATCGGGCGGCCGAATAATATTCGTAAACTGCCCGCGTGTCGGGGAACTGTTTCCGATAGCTTTCTACGGCAGATGCTGATTGTGGAGGGATAGGGGGACAGCATACATATTGCGGCAATTCTGGGAGATAGGTAGGCTGTCCCTCTATCTCCCAGCGCACGTCTTCGTCGTCTCCCATTCTTTCCTTACAGCGTTTGCAGGAAATTGATTAGATCCTGCATCTCCTGTGCCGTAAGCCCTATCTGAAAACGCTCGTTATAAAAATTCACGACTTGGGATAGGTTCGCTGCCGCTCCGTTATGGAAATACGGTGCGCGAGCGGAAAGACCACGCAAGATCGGACCTTTGGTGCGGCTGATATCGCTGCATTGTCCCGAGATCAGTGCTTTACCCGGATCAGTCGTATAGAACGTCTGCCCGGCGTCCGGACCTTGCGTACACAGCAGCTCAAAAACCGGGAGAGCCGGCTGTGATAATTGATGGAGACCGGCAATGATGTTGGGATCAGTTTCGTATTGCAGCGAGTGCCCAGTCCCGATGTCGAGTGGCAAAGGTAACGAGTGATCTCCGACATTCGGCGTGTCATGACAAGTGGTGCACGTACCAGCAATCTGCTGCGTGCCAGTGGTCAACCCAGGTACATCGCTGATCGTTATCGGTTGCGTATTGAATATCTGCTCGCCGCGGGCAATCGAAGCCTGCTGCGGATTGCGCGAGTTCTGCCATGATGCGTAGATGGTGAATGCTTCAGGATTAAACGCTTTTCCCTGAGGATCGCCGCCCAACGCGTCGTTAATCCCAGGGTAATATTGCTGCGTTGGCAGGGACTGCGGCCCACCCTGCGAACCGTTCTGGCCGTAGAGATTTCCGGCGAAGAAATCGTAAAGCTGTGCTGAGTTAAGCGCCAACTCGAAAGCGACAATCTGGTTGAGCTGGGTGGAAGTAGGAGGCTGCGTCGCTTGGGCGTGGATCTGCTCAGCATCGATTGCCTGCTGCGTCAGGTCCGTATTCAAATTCGCTGCAAACGTCTGTTCGTTATTTAAGGGATTAAAGAACGACTCCCGGCCGTCGAACATGACCGCACTCAGAAAGCCCAGGTTCGTAGTGGGCAGCGGCCTGCGGTACATCGAGGCGGTTTGTTGACCCTCGGAGTTCGTAGTCAACGCGCAACCATAGGGATCGCGCGCAGCAGTGATTGTGAACTGCGGCGGATTGGGATCGGTTGTGTTCGGGGGCACCTGTATCCCGATGCGGATCAGTCCATTATTGACGGTCAAGCTGTGATTGACCGGACCGGTTGGGCAAGTGGCGCCGTCCACCTGATCGAAGAGAGGATCTTTCCCATGGCTGGTGAAATAGCGGAATTGCGCGTCAGCCGCGCTCAAGCCGAAGCCGTCACTGGGCTCATGACAGGTCCCGCAGCTGCGGCCATTTGTCCCGAGGCTCTGAAAAAACGGTCCACTTACGTCGACCGAACCCGTCATGCTATTGGTCGCAGAGAAACCAGTAACGTCAAGAAATGGAAAGAGATTGGGAAAGTAGATGTCGGCAATCGCAGAACCCGTGGTAAGAACCACGAGAGCGACGATGCAGGCCGCGGCTCGCCTGCGGGGCCCGCCCGACCAGAACCACGCAGTTGGCCCGTACAATTTTCGAACAAAGAATCCACTTCGCGTTCTGTGAGACATATATCTTCTCCTCAATGATCCACCTCTACTTGGGACATACCAAACTCCGTTCTGAGGCTGGCGCGGCGAGCCACTTCTACTGGTAAAGGCGGAATCCCAAAGCAAACGAGCTCAAAAAAGTTGTCGAATTCACAAAAAAGATGGGTAAGGCGGGAGAGGGGAGTTGGTCCTAAGTTGACTGACTACGCAGGGAAGGCTATCGTGTACAGCGATCTGGGGGTGTGGGACGTGCCGGAATTACCTTCTCAATCGCTTCATAAGCTGCTTGCGAACTGGAATGCCGGGGACCACAAGGCTCTGGAGGCCTTAGTTCCTCTGGTCTACAACGAGCTGCACGGTTTGGCGCACCATTACCTCCGCGGAGAGCGTCCGGACCACACGCTTCAAACGAGCGCATTGATCAACGAGACATACCTGCGGCTCCTCGAACAAGGCCCCTTTCAGACAAAAGACCGTGGGCACTTTGTGGCTGTAGCGGCCACGCTGATGCGCCAGATTCTGGTGGATTACGCCAGAAGTCATGCGGCTGCCAAGCGTGGGAATGACTGTAGGGTAAGAATGAACGATGACATGGATGTGGTTGAGAATCCGGACATCGATGTGCTAGCGCTTGACGATGCCCTGAAGCAACTGCAGCAGCGTGACCCTCAACAAAGCCGAATCGTGGAGCTTCGTTTTTTTGCAGGACTGACGGTGGAGGAAACGGCGACGGTTCTCAACATCTCCCCGGCCACCGTGAAGCGTGACTGGAGTATGGCACGAGCCTGGTTGTGGCGACGGATCAAACGAGGCGAAGGTGGAGACAAAGCAAGAGTGGGAAAAGATTAAGGAGCTGTTCGGGGCCGCACTGGAACGCGATAGCAGCGAGCGCGCTGCCTTCCTGCAGGCGGCATGCGGTACGGACATGTCGCTGCGACAAGAGGTAGAGTCGCTCATCAAGGCCCACGAATCCAGCAGCAACCTTTGGCAACACCCGCTCCGGCCCCAGCCCTCGGAGAATACGGAAGGCCGGTTCATCGGCCCGTATCAGCTGCTGAAGAAGATCGGCGAAGGGGGGATGGGCCAGGTGTGGCTCGCGCAGCAGACTGCGCCCCTTCAACGGCGAGTGGCTTTGAAACTAATTCGCTGGGGAATGTATGACGACACCCTGCTCCATCGTTTTCAGGGGGAGCGGCAGTCGCTGGCGGTCATGGACCACCCCGCGATTGCAAAGGTTTTCGATGCCGGTGCTACGTCCGAGGGTCAGCCCTACTTTGTGATGGAGTTTGTCGCGGGCGTAGCCATTACCGACTACTGCGACCAGAAAAAGTTGACGGTCCCTGAACGGCTTGAGTTGTTCGTAAAGGTCTGCGAAGGGGTACAGCACGCACATCAGAAGGCCATCATTCATCGCGACCTTAAACCCGCAAACATCCTGGTGGTTGAAGTAGATGGCAAACCGGTTCCGCGGATTATTGATTTCGGGCTGGCGAAAGCGGTTAAGAGTGAGATTACCGAAGAAACACTTCATACGCGTATAGGAAATTTCTTGGGGACGCCGGGCTACATGAGTCCGGAACAGTGTAATCCGACAGCGCAGGACGTCGACACCCGCACCGATGTGTACTCGCTGGGCGTGATTCTCTATGTGTTACTCGCTGGAAACCTACCGTTCGATACAAAGGAGTGGAAGAACAAACCTCTGGACGAAATGCTGCGCCGCTTGCGCGAGGAGGATCCGCCGAGTCCCAGTGCGAAGGTCGGCTCGGATCAAGATACAGCGTCCGTCACGGCCGAAGCGCGAGGAACAGAACCCAAACAGTTGGTAAGTATGCTGAGCGGTGATCTCGACTGGGTCACGATGAAGGCGATGGAGAGAGACCGTGCGCGCCGGTATATCACACCCTCCGACATGGCCGCCGACATCCGGCGGTATCTGAATAATGAAGCGGTGCTGGCGGTTCCCCCTTCGCTGGCATACCAAGCTCACAAGTTTGCGCGCCGTCACCGGGGCGCCCTGGTCACCGCGGGAGCGTTTGCCCTGGTGCTGATTGCGGCTGCTGTCATCAGCATCCGGCAGGGCGTCCGCGCCAACAAGGCGGCGGCAGTGGCGAACCGGGAAGCTGCGGCGGCGCAGGCGGTGAATGATTTTTTGCGGAATGATCTGCTGGCGCAGGCGAGTGCAGCCCGGCAATCGGGGCCGGGCACAAAGCCGGATCCGGATCTGAAGGTGCGGACAGCGCTGGACCGCGCGGCTGAACGCATTGAGGGCAAGTTCGCCACGCAACCGGAGGTGGAGGCCTCCATTCGGAACACAATCGGACAGACCTACGAAGAGCTCGGGCTATTTCCGGAGGCGCGAAAACAACTGGAACGGGCGCTGGAATTGCAGAGCCGGGCGCTAGGGGCGGAGAATCCGAAGACCCTCAGCACCATGAACCTGCTTGGGTGGACCGCCAAGCTCCAAGGCCAATATCCGGAGGCTGAGGCACTGCTCAACCAGACTCTGGCGACCCGGCGCCGCGTGCTAGGCGCGGAGCATCGCGACACACTGATGTCCATGAACAATCTGGCAGTGCTCTGTGTCGACGAGGGCAAGTATACGCAGGCCGAGGCGCTTGACAACCAGGCTCTCGAGATTCGGCGTCGCGTCCTAGGTCCCGACCACCCCGACACCCTGGTCTCCATTAGCAACCTAGCCGAGGTCTACAACGATGAGGGCAAGTACGCACTGGCCGAGACGCTCGACAATCAGGCTCTTGAGGCCAAGCGTCGCGTGCTAGGCCCCGAGCATCCGGAAACGCTGATATCCATGAGCGACCTGGCCGCCGTCTACGAACGCAAGGGCAAGTATGCACCGGCCGAGGCGCTCGACAGCCGGGTTCTCGAGGTTCGGCGCCGCGTTTTGGGTCCTGAGCATCGCTACACGCTGGTGTCTATTAGAGACCTGGCCGTCATCTACGAACACGAGGGCAAGTATGCACCGGCCGAGGCGCTCGACAGCCAGGTTCTCGAGATTCAGCGCCGCGTCCTGGGTCCCGACTATCCCGACACGTTGGACTCCATGAACAATCTGGCCATGGTCTACAGCGACGACGGCAAGTACGCGAAGGCCGAGGCGCTCGATCGCCAAGTTCTGGAGGGCAAGCGTCGCGTGCTGGGCCCCGAGCATCCGGAAACGCTGATATCCATGAACAATCTGGCCGACGACTACGCGGAGGAGGGCAAATACGCGCAGGCCGAGGCGCTCTTCAATCAGACCCTGAAAATGGCAAGCCAGGTGCAGGGTCCCGAGCACCCTGAGACTCTGGCCTTCAGGTCGGATTTCGCTGACATGTACCAGCGAGAAGGCAATTACGCTCTGGCGCAAAAGTATGCCGGTCAGGTCCTGGCCGGGCGCCGGCACACTTTGGGCGTGGAAGACCCGGATACGATTGCCTCGGCCGCCGATCTGGCGCTGGTCTATATCTCGCAGGGGAAATTTGCTGAGAGCGAGCCGCTGGCGCGCGAAGCAGTGGAAGCAGACCAAAAGAAGCAGCCGGATGACTGGCAACGATTCCGCGCCGAGAGCCTGCTGGGTGCTTGCTTGGCTGGACAGGCGAAATACGCCGAAGCTGAACCGCTGCTGCTCGAAGGCTACCAGGGGATGCTCGCGCGGAAAGACCGCATCGGCGTCCCCGATCGCTACCACTTGCAACTGGCCCATCAGTGGCTCCTCCAGCTTTACAAGAGTTGGGGAAAGCCGCAGAAAGCGGCCGAAATGGCGAAATAACCAGGAAGATAAGGGGACATGAATTTCGTGGTCAGACCGGAACTGCCACTTTGAATTGAACGAAAATCGCAAGAGTGTCAGCTCCGGGACTGTCACTTAGGAGAACGAGAGTCTGCTAGGGGTCGAAGGTGAGCTCACGTTGCCTTAAGTCTGTGACAGTCTTTTTCCTCGCTTCTGTAGAGCTTCTGAAAAATGGCGGCCGGTTTACGACTCTTAGCAAAGTTCCAGTCTCCGTCTGACCACAAACCCAGAACATCTAAGGCTCGACGAGCGCGTTGGCCTGTTAGCGTCAACTCGAAGTGCGGATAGCGGCCGTCTCCTCTTGCTTACCGAGGGAAGATGGGGTTATGATCCCTCGGTAAGCGAGAGGAGATGGCTTGAGCAAACCTTCCGACCTGGTCCAAGGCACGCTGGACCTGCTAATTCTCAAGATTCTCGCCCTGCAACCGCTCCACGGCTGGGCACTCAGCCAGAGGCTCAAACAAGTTTCCGGCGATGTGTTGCAGGTGAGCGACGGCTCGCTCTATCCGGCGCTCCACAAGCTGGAACAGCAAGGCTGGATACAAGCAGAGTGGAAGTCCACCGAAAACAACCGCAGAGCGAAGTTTTACTCACTCACGCGACTTGGGAGGCGTCATCTCGAGCGGGAAGCGGCCAACTGGGAACGTATCTCCACGGCCATTTCAGGTGTGATGCGGCTGAAGGAGGTCTGAGCATGCACTGGGTGAACTGGTTGTACACAATTCCCGTGCGGGTGCGCTCGCTGCTTATGCGCAAGCGCCAAGATGCGGAGCTCGACGAAGAGCTGCGGGATCACATCGAACGCCAGACCGAGGATAATCTGTCCCGTGGGATGAGCGAAGTAGAGGCGCGGCTCGCCGCGCGGAGGACCTTTGGAAACTTTGTCATGGTTCGCGAGCAGACGCATGAAAGCTGGGCCTGGACATGGCTGGAGCAGATATGGCAGGACTTCCGCTATGCCCTCCGCTCGGTTCGGCGCGCGCCGTTGCTTTCGACTGTGGCGACCCTTGCCCTTGGCTTAGGCATCGGGTTGAATGCCGGTGTGTTCACCCTGTTGAACGCGATGTTTCTCAAAGCTCCAACGCTCATTGATCCAGCAAGCTTTGTTCAGATTTCTCCCAGATACTCCGGGTGGTCTGCGGGAGCGGACCGACATTTTTCCTTCACGACGGAAGACTTTGAGGCCATTCGCAGCCGCTCTCACACCCTCGCTGAAGCGGCGGCATGGCGGCAGTATCCCGCAGTTCTTGAACAGGGAAACAAGTACATCACTACACTGCTGGCGAGCTGCAACTACTTTCACGTTCTCGGAATCGATCGCCCGCTGATGGGGCGATTCTTTGCCTCTGATGAGTGCGCCAGCGGAACTCGGGCGCAGGTGGCCGTGCTGAACGAGCTATTGTGGAAGAACCAATTTGATGCCGATCCACGGATTGTGGGCAACACCATTCACCTCAATGGCGTACCTGTGACTGTAATCGGCGTTGCACCTTCCGGCTCCGCGAATTTTCTACCTGGCGGAGTCTTTCTTCCGTACACGTTGGAACCTCAACTTGACCGTGCCAGAAATTGGCTAGACAGCCCTGACACACCATGGCTTTCCATGTCGGGCCGGTTGCGCCCCGGATTGACCCGAGCCGATGCACAGGCCGAATTGACGACTATCATGAGCCAGCAGGACCGGTCCTACGTACAGCGGAAGATTTCGGCTTTCAATCGCAGGACCTCTCTGGTCGTCTTCAACGGATCGGAAATTGAAAACCCAGCTCTTCATGACCTCGCGCTGGGGTTGCTGATTCTGATCCTGGGGCCGCTGGCGCTCATTCTCGTGCTGGCCTGCTCCAATGTGGCCACTCTTTTTCTTTCGCGCACGCTTGCACGCAGGGGTGAAATCGCGATTTGTCTAGCGCTTGGTGTGAGCCGATCCAGGCTTGCCGTCATTCTGTTGATGGAGAGCCTGCTCACAGTTTGCATGGGCGCCGCTCTCGGCATGGTGCTCGCCTATCGCGTGCCCTTGCTGATCATGAACATCATGGTGCCGGGTCAGGCCAACTTTTCTGCGCTCCTTCGTCCCGATTGGCGCGTCTTCGGCTATCTGGCGATTCTCATGGCGGTTGCAACCGCATTGTCGTCGCTGATGCCGATTCGCGCTGCTTGGAAACTTGATCTCCTGACGGCGCTCAAGGGACATGAAGGGACCTCCACCGTCCGCTCCCGTACAACCAGCGGCCTTATCGTTACACAAATTGCTCTAGGTTTTGTCTTGGTATGCGCGGCTGTCATCTTCGGCCGGATGCCCGGTCTGATTAAGGGTATGGATCCTGGATTCGAGATTCATCAAACGCTTTCCGTCCCCCTCGATGTGAATACATCCGGGAACAATCGGGCCAAGGCTCAGGTGTTCTATCAGGCTCTCGAAACGAAGATCCTTGCGATTCCCGGTGTGCAGTCTCTTGCGTATGCGAGCCTTCGGCCCTTCAACCAGTCTCCTCCTGACGAGATTCGTCTGCCGCATGAGACCAAGGGAACTGGGCAGCCTGTCTCCGTCGACCAGGTGTCCAGCAGTTTCTTTTCCACATTCGGCATCCCCGTGCTGAGAGGACGCCTCCTTCTCTCCACCGATGTAAGCACCACGGGTGCAAGCCCAGTGGCAGTGGTTTCGCAGGCGTTCGCTAAACAGTTCTGGCCAGGGACCAATCCGCTAGGCAAAACGGTTGTTATGCCGGATGATCGCTACCTGATCGTTGTGGGTGTCGTTGCCGATTCCCGTTCGGAGCGGTTCGGTATCCTCGATGGTCCGCGTCTCTACACACTTCGCGGCCCCTCCGAACTCGGCGGCAACCTCTACGTGCGCTTCCTGGGAAGCGCAAAGCCTCTAGAAAATGCCGTAAGAGAGACAGTGAAGGGCCTAGATCCAACGCTGACGATCACGCCGCAAACGATCTGGGAGTCGCTCGAGGCTACGGCCGAGGTTATGACTTCGCTGGGACAGATCATTTTGTTCATGGCTTCGATCGCATTGTTGATGGCCGTCACTGGTGTCTACTCTGTCCTGTCGTTCGCGGTGAATCAACGGAAGCGCGAGTTTGGGATCAAAATGGTGCTTGGCGCGACTCGCGCTGCCGTTTTCCGTTCGGTCCTATTACGGGCAATTAAGAACATCGCGATTGGATTGACGTGCGGGGTCGCCCTGGCGGAGCCGGCGATGTTGCTGGTTAACCGATTACTGGCCACGTCTCCACTTCCACTCCACAAGTTTGATCTGACTGTGTTCGGAATCTCCGCGGTCCTTCTCGCGGCAGTCTCACTGATCGCTCTGTATCTTCCGGCATTTCGCGCGATGCGCACCGATCCGATACGGGCGCTGCGAACAGAATAGCGCGTATAGCGGACTCTCGATTCAAGTTGCTGTGAACATCGAGATGTGAGCCGACCATGACCCCTACAGTCCGCCCCTTGGGGCGTTTTCACTCGTCGAGCACTGCCTTGCTCGTCATCGCAGGATCCGCACAGGCCTGAAACGAAGGGCTTCAACATCAAATTCTGCACTTTCGACCTCGCGGAAGAACACCTTGTAAAACCGGTCTTCTACTTCAAATCGACTTGTCATTCATGCGGCCGCCAACGCGCAACGAGCGGCAGATTTGCATCCTCGCAACACCTTCGAGGAAGAGACCGCGACAACAAAAGACGCAGTGATGCCGCTTCGAGCAGCGTCCGAAGTGCGCTAGCGAGTACGGCGCCAATTGAGTTTAGGGGAGCCCGATTCAACGACCTAACGTTGGGTACACCCTGGACAGCGACGACGGATTTCTATCGCTTACTATGTTCAATATAGTCTTTTGGGTGTACTATTCGAAAATGATGCGGCAGCCGGAGCCCCGCGGCCTGTTTCCAGGCGCTTTGGAACTAATGATTTTGCAAACGCTAAGCAGGAAACCAATGCATGGTTACGCTCTCGCTCAGCATATAAAAAGTGTTTCGGCTGAGCTGTTGCAGATCGAGGAAGGTTCCCTCTACCCAGCGTTGCAGCGCATGTTGAAAGTGGGGTGGCTGGAAGGCGAGATAGGCATTTCGGCTCGGAATCGTCCGGTGCGAATTTTCAAATTGACAAAGGCCGGCGCCAAACATCTTGCCCAGGAACTTGCCAGCTTTGAGCGAATGTTTGCCGGAATCAACCGAGTGCTAGCGATCGCGAGTTCATAGGGGGCATTATGCGGTGGTTCAAACAGTTATTTTCGCGTCAGCCGCGTTACGACGAACTTTCCGCCTGCATCCGCGAACATCTAGAGGAAAAGATCGATGCTCTGATGGAAGGCGGTATGTCGCGCGGAGACGCGGAAAGGAGTGCGCGTCGCGAATTCGGCAATGTAACTCTGATCGAAGAACGCAGTCGCGAAGTGTGGCAGTGGCCGAAGCTGGAGAGTTTTTGGGCTGATCTCAAACTGAGTTTTTATCAGCTCCGAAGGGCGCCTGCTTTCACGCTAACAGCACTGGCTGCGCTCGCCCTGGGCATTGGCACAACGACCGCCGTTTTTTCTGTCGTTAACACGGTCATTCTCAAGCCGCTGACTTACCCTAAGCCCGACCGCCTCGTACTTTTCTTTGAGTCATCACCCCGTGGAGGAACTTTTCCGGTCGCCTCATTACCAGAATTTCATTTTTGGCAGCAGCAGAGCAACTTGTTTCAAGATGTGTCCGCAGCCAACACGGACGGGATTGGAATGAACTTAACGGGTGAAGAGCCAAAGCTGGTACACGGAATCAACGTCACATCAGACTATTTTCGTTTGTATGGTGCCCGCATTCTGCTGGGACATGCCTTTACTGCCCAGGAAGAAAATCCAGGCAGTGGTAAGACCGTCGTCCTAGGCTACTACCTGTGGAAGAATAGTTTTGCCGGAGATCCACACATTATTGGGAGGAGCATTACCTTAGGGGGCGAGCCTTACACGGTAATTGGCGTAGTTGCCGAGGAGTTTCACACCGATTCCTTGATTGACCTGTGGCTTCCGTTGCGGGTCGACCCCGCAAGCTCCGATCCGACGCCTTTCTACCGCGTTGTGGGAAGGCTGAAGTCAGATGTCACGCTGAACCAGGCGAATGACCAGTTAAAAGCAGCAGCGGATCGCTTTCGCGAGAGATACCCGGGCGCGATTCCCCCGGACAGATATTTCCTCGTTCGCCCCCTTGGCGACTCCATCATTGGCAACGCGCGGTTCCCTCTGTTGCTCTTTCTGGGGGCAGTTGGTCTCGTTCTCCTGATTGCGTGCGCAAATGTAGCGAACCTGCAATTGATTCGTGCCTCAGGGCGCGAGCGAGAATTCGCGATTCGCACCTCTCTGGGAGCATCAGGCTCGCGCATCGCTCGTCAGTTGCTCACAGAGAGTCTGCTGCTGTCACTGACGGCAGGCGTTCTGGGTATTGCGCTGGGTGAGTTGGGAGTGCATCTTCTATTGAAGGTCAGCTCGGGAGATATTCCGCGCATTGGAGTTGGCGGTTCAGCCGTCCGCCTCGACTGGCGCGTTTTTGTTTTCGGCTTATGCTTGTCGTTACTTACAGGTGTCATATTTGGTCTGGCTCCGGCTCTCAGCGCATCAAGACTCGATTTGAGCACGGCCCTGAAGGAGAGCGGTCGTGCAGCCGGCCCTGGAATCAGGCAGAGAAGAGCAAGGTCTGTGCTGGTTGTTATCGAAGCCGCACTCGCGGTCATGCTTTCCATCGGAGCGGCTTTGTTCGTTCGAACTCTTGTGGCCCTATATTCTGTCGATCCGGGCTTCAGTCCTCAGAACATCCTGACGATGCAAATGGCGTTGACCGGGCCCCGCTTTCAGACAACTGGTCCAGTAACGCAACTGATAAACAATGCACGCGAGCGGATCGATGCGGTCCCCGGAGTTCTCGCCTCTGCGGTGACCTTATCGTTGCCTTTAGAAGGAGCGCATGGAACCCCCTTCAACATTATTGGGCGAACCACAGGAGACGATCCAAATGCCGGATGGGTTGCATATGAAGCTGCCTCCCCCGGGTTTCTGGGTGTTTTTCAAATTCCTATACTTCGTGGCCGGGACTTCCGCCTAGACGATAACGCAGCAGCACCTCCCATTGTCCTCATTAATCGGGCTATGGCCAAGAAATACTGGCCTAAGCAAAATCCCATCGGGCAGCAGATTGTCCTGGGAAAAGGCATGCCACCTATGTTTGCAGACAAGCCGCGCGAGATCGTTGGCATCGTAGGGGATGTTCTCGTGGACGGCCTCGAAAGCCCGGCGCGACCAATGGTAATCATTCCCCAGGCACAGACTCCGGATGCGATCACAGCATTGACGAGTCGCATGGATTCCATCCACTGGGTGTTCCGCACGGATGTGGAGCCACACCAACTGATACCTGCGATTGCAGACCAGCTGCGGCAGGCCACAGGGGGATTACCGACCTCAGAGACCCTGACCATGCGCGAGATTGTATCGACGACAACCGCTCGACAGGACTTTAACGCACAGCTGCTGTCTGCCTTTGCGGCATTCGCGCTCATTTTAGCGGCGATTGGCCTCTACGGCCTCATGGCATATTCGGTCCAGCAACGTTCTCAGGAAATCGGCGTCAGAATAGCGCTGGGGGCGGATCAGGCTCGCATTCGGAACATGGTGATCTGGCAAGGAATGCGTCTGGCGCTTATAGGAATTCTGATTGGTTGGACAGTCTCATTACCACTCAGCCGCTTTCTCAATAGCCTGTTATTCGGAGTTAAGAGCTGGGATCCCGCCGTATTTGTCATCGTTCCGAGCGTGCTTATCAGTGTCGCGCTCTTCTCAGTTTGGGTGCCCGCGAGGCGCGGAGCGCGATTGGATCCGATGCGGTCACTACGCATGGAGTGATGAGGACACGAGAAATCGCGAATATGGTCATGCTTGAGGTTCGCAATCTGCATAAACGTTACTCCGGGATTCCTGCTGTGGACTCGGTGAGCTTTATCGCGCGCGCCGGCGAAGTGACCGGCTATCTGGGCGCAAACGGATCCGGCAAATCAACCACCATGAAGATGGCCACGGGATTGATCGAGCCCAATGCAGGGGAAATCCTCTTCGAAGGAAGACGGATCAAGGAAAACCTGATGGCCTATCGGCAGCGGATGGGCTATGTTCCCGAAGAGCCTCACCTCTATACCCATCTGAGCGGCCTGGAATACCTGGTGATGGTCGCGCAGCTGCGGAATATGGACCGCACTTCTGCAAACATGCGCATCCACGGTTTGCTGCGTCTTTTCGGAATACACGGGGACCGCGACGTAGCCTTGTCGTCCTACTCCAAAGGTATGCGGCAGAAGATTCTATTGTCCGCCGCCTTAATGCACAACCCCGACGTGATTCTGCTGGACGAACCATTCTCTGGTCTGGATGTCGGTTCCGCTCTCATCCTCCGCAGTCTGATTAAAGAATTGGCGGCACGGGGTAAGATCGTGCTCTTTAGCTCGCATGAGCTTGAAACAGTGGAACGTGTTTGTTCTCACGTCGTGATTCTGCACCGCGGCAAAGTGGTCGCCGATGACTCGATTGAACGTCTAAGAGTCCTGATGGCCGTGCCTACGCTCGAAGAAATATTCTCTCAACTCGCCGTCGAACAAGACTCGGAGGCTGTCTCACGAGAGATTGCGGACTTGATTCGTGCATAGTGAATGGTCCCAGGCAAAAGTACAATTCCGTACTCTCTATCGCGTCTTCCTTCTTCGCGTAGTTGATCTTGAACTCCTTTCGGCCGGCGCCGACCCAAGCCGGTTGATTCGACAGTTTGTCACCATCTTCACCACCGTCAGCTTCTTCCTTATACTTCCAGCACTTGTCTTCCTGGTCTTTGGTGGCGGTATGCCAATGACAGCTAAATGGATGTACGAACATTTCCTGATCGAAACCACGATGACGGTGGCTGGGCTCGTTGCCCTACTCAACTGGGATGCTGCCTTTCCGGACAAGCGAGATATCTTGATACTTGGACCGTTGCCGGTACGAACAAGCACATTGTTTTTGGCCAAGGTTGCCGCACTCCTGGCCGCACCGGGTCTGGCGGCGATCGCATTGAACATCTTCGTGGGCGTTCTTTGGCCGTTATTTTTTCGATCGAGCAGCGCCGGTTTTCTCGGTGAGTTGCGAGCATGGCCTGCGTATTGGATCACGATCCTTCTCGCCAGCGCATTTTCTGTCGTCACCATCCTTGCCGTTCAAGGGCTGGCGGCCAATCTGTTGCCGCGGCAATTTTTCCTCCGTCTATCGGCATGGTTGCAGGCCGCCGTCATGGGCCTTTTGGTGAGCGTATATTTTCTCGAGCCATCGCTCGAATCGCCCGCGGCGCTCACTTCGCCACAAAATCAGCGGCTGCTGGAGTTTCTTCCCTCCTACTGGTTCCTGGCCATCTTTAACCACCTCAATGGATCGGCGCATCCCGCGTTCGCACCCCTGGCAAAAAGAGGTTGGATCGGCCTCGCTGTGGCTGCATTCGGAGCCTGCACGGCACTGCTGTTGTCCTACTTCCGCATCATGCGAGGGCTCGTCGAGCAACCAGACATCCTTCCCCGCGCGCGCTCGATCTCATGGTCGTCACAATGGGGAGACCCACTCACGCACGCCATTACCTTCTTCAGCCTTCGAACCTTGCTGCGAAGCCGCCAGCACCGCATGATGCTCGGCTTCTATCTAGGCCTCGGAGTTAGCTGCGCTGTCGGTTATGCCAATGCATACCTCGGAGGATTCCGGTCTGGAAGCGCAACCATGAGCGTATCGTTTCTGCTGGTCACGATTGTGACCACGATCCTGACCGTCTTCTCACTACGCGTGGTCGCTTCGCTTCCAATTTCCCTTTCGGCGAACTGGGTCATCCGCATCACGCAAATCCGGCCGGCGCTCGACTACCAGAAAGCTGTTCGAATATCATGGCTCGCATTAGGTCTCGCGCCGCCGTTGCTGCTGATGGCCGCGATCCTCGTCGCTGCGTATCCCTGGGCGCCGGCATTGGGACATTTCCTTGTGATGCTGTGCCTCGGAATCCTGCTGGTGGAGCTCTGCCTATACACATTTCCCAAGATCCCGTTCACTTGTTCTTATCTCCCGGGCAAGGCACAAATTGATTTTGTTTTCTGGGCCTGCCTGATGCTGATCTTTCGCTTGTTGAACGAGGGAGCAGAAATCGAGAGCCGCATGCTGCGTCACGTCCTCAGCTGCACCGGTCTGATTCTGATTGCGGCGATTGCCGCCGGCGCCATGCGGTGGCTGAGTGAATCTCGCGCTTCCTCGACGGAAGACCTTCTGTTTGAAGAGGAATATTCGTCAGAGGTCACCTCGCTGAAGCTGAATTGAATCGGCGCAAAAGATACCTCGCAGATGCCCCTTACGTCAATGAGGCAGTCATTCAAGTTGAGGAAGCAATCCCTTGCTTGGCAACGTACATGATCGCAGGCCAAGTGCCGTCAGCGCAGGTGCAATCGTCGCGTTAGCATGTTGGGGCGGCTTGTTGGTGGCAATGTTCCGTAATCAACTCAAGCAGGTTTTACGCCGACTCGGCCGTGCACCACTGTTTACCACGATCACTCTGCTCACGGTTGCGATCGGCGACGGCGCTGAAGCGCTCCTTCCCCCGCATAAATGCGGGGGCTTTCACCCACTACTAAGTCCGGTCCTGATACGAGGCAGGAGAGCCGCGAACCATAAACGGACCGCGCTTCTTCGCTGCCACCAGCGCTAAAGCGCATATCAGAACGGAAAGACCTCCCGGAGCGCTGAAGCGCTCCTTCCCCCGCATAAATGCGGGGGCTTCCACCCACTACTAAGTCCCCTCCTGATACAAAGCATGAGAGCATCCCCAAGAGAGTCGCGCACGCTCGTACACCTGCAGTTTTACAACACGGATTTCATTTCACCTTCAACTCCTTCCGTGCTTCTGCAGCAGCACACAAGCTGTCACCGTATTAGTCCGTCACCAAGGCTCGACGAGCGCGTTGGCCTGTTAGCGTCAACTCGAAGTGCGGACAGCGGCTAGCTCCTCTTGCTTACCGAGGGAAGATGGGGTATGATCCCTCGGTAAGCGAGAGGAGACGGCGTGAGCAAACCTTCCGACCTGGTCCAAGGCACGCTGGACCTGCTAGTTCTCAAGATTCTCGCCCTGCAACCGCTCCACGGCTGGGCACTCAGCCAGAGGCTCAAACAAGTTTCCGGCGATGTGTTGCAGGTGAGCGACGGCTCGCTCTATCCGGCGCTCCACAAGCTGGAACAGCAAGGCTGGATACAAGCAGAGTGGAAGTCCACCGAAAACAACCGCAGAGCGAAGTTTTACTCACTCACGCGACTTGGAAGGCGGCATCTCGAGCGGGAAGCAGCCAACTGGGAACGTATCTCCACGGCCATTTCAGGCGTGATGCGGTTGAAGGAGGTCTGAGCATGCACTGGGTGAACTGGTTGTACACAATTCCCGTGCGGCTGCGCTCGCTGCTTATGCGCAAGCGGCAAGATGCGGAGCTCGACGAAGAGTTGCGGGATCACATCCAACGCCAGACCGAGGATAATCTGTCCCGCGGGATGAGCGAAGTAGAGGCGCGGCTCGCCGCGCGGAGGACCTTTGGAAACTTTGTCATGGTTCGCGAGCAGACGCATGAAAGCTGGGCCTGGACACGGCTGGAGCAGATATGGCAGGACTTCCGCTATGCCCTCCGCTCGGTCCGGCGCGCGCCGTTGCTTTCCACTGTGGCGACCCTTGCCCTTGGCTTGGGCATCGGGTTGAATGCCGGTGTGTTCACCCTGTTGAACGCGATGTTTCTCAAAGCTCCAGCGCGCATTGACCCAGCGAGCTTTGTTCAGATTTCTCCCAGATACTCCGGGTGGTTTGCGGGAGCGGACCGACAATGGTCCTTCACGACGGAAGACTTTGACGCCATTCGCAGCCGCTCTCACACCCTCACTGAGGCATCGGCATGGCGGCAGTATCCCGCAATTCTTGAACAGGGAAACAAGTACATCACTACACTGCTGGCGAGCTGCAACTACTTTCACGTTCTCGGAATCGATCGCCCACTGATGGGGCGATTCTTTGCCTCTGATGAGTGCGCCAGCGGAACTCGGGCGCAGGTGGCCGTGCTGAGCGAGCCATTGTGGAAGAACCAATTTGGTGCCGATCCGCGGATCGTGGGCAAGACCATTCACCTCAATGGCGTACCTGTGACTGTAATCGGCGTTGTCCCTTCCGATGCTGCGAATATGCTACCTGGCGGAGTCTTTCTTCCGTACACGCTGGAGCCTCAACTTGACCGCGCCAGAAATTGGCTGGACAGCCCTGACACACCATGGCTTTCCATGTCGGGCCGGTTGCGCGCCGGATCGACCCGAGCCGATGCACAGGCCGAATTGACGACTATCATGAGCCAGCAGGACCGGTCCTACGTACAGCGGAAGATCTCGGCTTTCAATCGCAGAACCTCTCTGGTCGTCTTCAACGGATCGGAAATTGAAAACCCAGCTCTTCATGACCTCGCGCTGGGGTTGCTGATTCTGATCCTGGGGCCGCTGGCGCTCATTCTCGTGCTGGCCTGCTCCAATGTGGCCACTCTTTTTCTTTCGCGCACGCTTGCACGCAGGGGTGAAATCGCGATTTGTCTAGCGCTTGGTGTGAGCCGATCCAGGCTTGCCGTCATTCTCTTGATGGAGAGCCTGCTTACAGTTTGCCTTGGTGCCGCTCTCGGCATGGTGCTCGCCTATCGCGTGCCCTTGCTGATTTTTAACATCATGGCGCGGGATCAGGCCAACTTTGTTTTTCTCCTTCGTCCCGATTGGCGCGTCTTCGGCTATCTGGCGATTCTCATGGCGGTTGCAACCGCATTGTCGTCGCTGATGCCGATTCGCGCTGCTTGGAAACTTGATCTCCTGACGGCGCTCAAGGGACATGAAGGGACCTCCACCGTCCGCTCCCGTACAACCAGCGGCCTTATCGTTACACAAATTGCTCTAGGTTTTGTCTTGGTATGCGCGGCTGTCATCTTCGGCCGGATGCCCGGTCTAATTAAGGGCATGAATCCTGGATTCGAGATTCATCAAACGCTTTCCGTACCCCTCAATGTGAATACGTCCGGGAACAATCGGGCCAAAGCTCAGGTGTTCTATCAGGCTCTCGAAACGAAGATCCTTGCGATTCCCGGTGTGCAGTCTCTTGCGTATGCGAGCCTTCGACCCTTCAACCAGTCTCCTCCTGACGAAATTCGTCTGCCGCATCAGACCAAGGGAACTGGGCAACCTGTCTCCGTCGACCAAGTGTCCAGCAGTTTCTTTTCCACATTCGGCATCCCCGTGCTGAGAGGACGCCTCCTTCTCTCCACCGATGTAAACACCACGGGTGCAAGCCCAGTGGCAGTGGTTTCGCAGGCGTTCGCTAAACAGTTCTGGCCAGGGACCGATCCGCTAGGCAAAACGGTGGTTATGCCGGATGATCGCTCCCTGATCGTTGTGGGTGTCGTTGCCGATTCCCGTTCAGAGCGGTTCGGCATCCTCGATGGTCCGCGTCTCTACACACTTCGCGGCCCCTCCGAACTCGGCGGCAACCTCTACGTGCGCTTCCTGGGAAGCGCAAAGCCTCTAGAGAATGCCGTTAGAGAGACAGTCAAGCGCCTGGATCCAACGCTGACGATCACGCCGCAAACGATCTGGGAGTCGCTCGAGGCTACGGCCGAGGTTATGGCTTCGCTCGGACAGATCATTTTGTTCATGGCTTCGATCGCATTGTTGATGGCCGTCACTGGTGTCTACTCTGTCCTGTCGTTCGCGGTGAACCAACGGAAGCGCGAGTTTGGGATCAAAATGGTGCTTGGCGCGACTCGCGCCGCCGTTTTCCGTTCGGTCCTATTGCGGGCAATTAAGAACATCGCGATTGGATTGACGTGCGGGGTCGCCCTGGCGGAGCCGGCGATGTTGCTAGTTAACCGATTACTGGCCACGTCTCCACTTCCACTCCACAAGTTTGATCTGACTGTGTTCGGAATCTCCGCGGTCCTTCTCGCGGCAGTCTCACTGATCGCTCTGTATCTTCCGGCATTTCGCGCGATGCGCACCGACCCGATAGGGGCGTTGCGAACGGAATAAGATTATGCGTCAACTGAAGCTCTCTTCGCATAATGTGTAAGCAATCGCTCTATTCCGTCCGCAGCGCTCGCATCGGATCGATCTTCGCCGCCCTTCGTGCCGGGAGCGCACACGCCGCAAGTGCAACTGCTATGAGCCCCAGCGAAGCCGATGCCAGCGTCAACGGGTCGAGCGCCGAGATGCCATAGAGCAGGCTCCTCAGACTCCGCGCCGCTAGCGCCGTCCCCAAAAGTCCAACCGCAACACCGGCGAGCGCCGTCCGCAGTCCCTGTGAAGACACCAGCCATACGATGGCACTCCGGGACGCGCCCAGCGCCAGCCGGATCCCGATTTCCTGCGTGCGCTGCGCAACCAGATACGCGATGACGCCATAAATTCCCATCACCGCCAGCATCAGGCCGAGGCCGGCAAAGCAGGAAAGGATCGCGCTGGTGGATCTCTGAACAGTGGTCAACTCGGCAAGGTACGCGCTCATCGATTCTGCGTCCGAAAGCGGAATCCGCGGATCGAGCGCATGTAACTGGCGTTCGATGGAGGGCTCGAGAGCCTCCGGCGCAAGGTCCGACCGCACCAGCAGATCCTTGAATCCAGAATTCACCGGCGGCGGCATTTGCCGGAACAGCGCGATCAGTTGCGGAGCCACGGGCAGCGCCAGTCCCTGATCTGAGTTGTCGCGCATCTCGCCGGCAATCGTCACCGTGACGCGCTGCGAACCCATCCACTCGTCGTCCGGAAGCAATCTCGGCGGCGCGCCCACCTCGATGCGCCGCCCAATCGGATCCTCATCCGGGAAAAACTCCTTCACAAAAGCCTGGTTCACAATAGCTACCGGCAGCGTTTTCTCTTCATCCGATGCCGCAAAGTCCCGTCCCCGCACCAACGCGATCCCTGCCGTGCGCAGATAGTTCGCATCGACCACGCCAAACACCGTGCTTGGGATGTCCTGGAGCCGCGAAACCGGCCGACCTTCGATGGAGAACATCTCCCGCCACCGGTCAGACGGTGGATAAATTTCTGTGATCGACACAGCCCGCACCCCAGGAAGCGCGCGCAGCCGCTCCGTGAGCCGATCGCAAAATGCATCGATCGACTCCGGCGTCGCATAGTGTGCCGGCGGCAGATACAACCGACGCATGCAGCAGGTGATCGATGCGAAATCCGAGATCCTGGCTCTCAAGCCGCTCCAGCGTCTGAATCACCAGGCCCGCGCCCACTAGCAGCATCAGCGATAGCGCGATCTGCGCCGTCACCAGCGTCTTCCTGAATCCCTGCCGGGAAGCCCCGCTGCTCGACCGGCCACCATCCTTCAGCACGCCGGCCGCTTCCACTCGCGTGCTTATGAGCGACGGCGCTATGCCGAAGAACAAGCACGTCGCCAGCCCCGACCCCAGCGTAAAGACCACGACGCGCCAGTCGAGCGTCAGTTCCAGCAATTGCGGCAAATGTCCCGGATCGCTCAGCCGCAGCGCTCGCGTGATTCCCCATGCTATCGCGAGGCCCAGTCCGCTTCCTATCGCCGAGAGCACCAGCATCTCTGCCAACACTTGCCGCAGCAGCGCCGCTCGGCCTGCGCCCAGGGCCTTGCGCAATGCAAACTCGCGCTGCCGCGCCGTGTTCCTCGCCAGCAGCAGAGCCGCCAGATTCGAGCATGCGATCAGCAGGATCAGCCCCACCGCCCCCATCAGCAGCAACAACAGCTGTTTCAGATCGCCGCTACGCATGTTTTGCAGCGGTATCACCTCGACACCAATATCCTGATCGGCGGGATAGGTTGCCGCGAGATTGTGAGCGATCCTGGTCAGATCCGCCTGAGCCTTTTCCGTCGTTACACCAGACTTCAGCAGCCCGATCGTCCCTTCACCTCGTCCGCTTCGCGACTGTTCGCTCCACACGTCGGGCGCCGGTAGAAATGGCTCCCACAGGGACGCCCCGCGCAGCTGGTTGTAACTCGCGTTTATCCATCCTGGAATCACATCGGGGACTACACCGATGATCGTGTACGGCTGATCGTTGACAGTCAGCATCCGCCCCAGGATCCTCGGGTCGCGCTGAAAGCGCGTGCGCCAGAAACTTTCGGTGATCAGGGCAACGTGATTCCGCCCTGGGAGCCCCTCTTCTGCGGTAAAGAGCCGGCCCAACAGCGGCTGCACACCGAGAGCCTCGAAGAGTTCCCGCGGCGCCAGGCCAACCAGCAGTTCCTGAGGGTCGCCCCCCTGAGAGGTGCTCACATTTTTGGGCCACTCATCATACACTGCCATTTTTTCGAAGGTGCGGCTCTGTGCGGCAAAATCCTTCACATCCGGCGGCGATGTTCCCACCGGCTTCCCATCCTTCAGCGAAGTAATCTCGACCAGACGTTCCGCATTCGGAAATTGCAACGGCCGCAGCACCACCGCATTCAGCACACCGAATACCGACGCGTTCGCGCCAATCGCCAGCGCCAATACCAGGACCGCCACCGTCGCAAACCCTGGCGATCTCCGCATCTGCCGGAGCGCGTAGCGAACGTCCTGCCAGAAGCGCTCGAACGGGGCCCAGCCCCAGGCTTCGCGGGTTTGCTCCCGGATCAGCGTGAGGTTTCCGAACGCGCGCTGGGCTGCGTAGCGTGCCTCTTCTGGCGACTTCCCGTTGTCGCGTTGCTCTTCTTCTTCCAATTCGAGATCGGACCGCAGTTCACGCTCCAGGTGCGCATCTCGTTTCTTCATCCGCCACCATTTCACATCAGCTCTCCTCGGCGGCGGGCCACATCACTTGCGCCACTGCCTTGGCCATCGGCTTCCACGGGGATTCTTCGACCGCAAGTTGCTTCTTACCCTTATCTATCAATCGGTAGTATTTGAATTCGCGGTTTCGATCCGGAGCCGTCTTCGATTTGGCGCTCGCCCATCCTTTTTCCTCCAGGCGATGCAACGCGGGGTAGGATGAGCCACGGTGCATCTGCAGGAACTCGTTCGTGGTTCGCTGAATAAGCTTGCCGATCTGATGACCGTGAGCAGGGCCATAGAGGAGGGTCCGCAATATGAGCATGTCCAGGGTCCCCTGGGGAAGTCCGACCCGTTGCTGTGTCTGTCTTGCCATAGAAGACACTCTACCCTCAATCTGGCGATGATGGTAGGCACTCGACTATCGATTGTCAAGGGTGCAGCGGATCCTTAGAGGCGGCTTAGGTTGCCGAAAGACTACACTGGGTGGCATTCAACCACTGAGGATGCCTCCGTTGCGATGATGCGGGTGAGCGAGAATCGGGTGGATGCGAGAAGGGACCGGAAATCCGCTTCGGTACGTTCGCGGCCCCCGATCGCCAGCATCAGCATGTCCGCCAGACCAGCAGGGCGCGCCTTGGAATCCACAAGAGACTCGACAAGGAGGAGAGTACCGCCCGGAGGGATGACGCGCCGGATATTTTGAAGGATCTTGACGGCGTCGTCATCCGGCCAGTCGTGAATCACACCCTTCATCAAATAGGCATTGCCCCCTTCGGGTACAGAGTCAAAAAAGCTACCGCCCACGATCTGACAGCGTGCAGCAACATCGCCTGACAGGATTGCCGGAGCGCCGGCCACTACCTGCGGTAGATCGAAGAGAATGCCTCTGAGTTCTGGGGTTGCCGCAAGAATATCCCGCAGCAGCCCACCTTCGCCGCCTCCCACATCCACGATGCATTGGAACCGCGAGAAATCGTATGCAGCCAGCAAAGCCGGCGTAGTCCATTGGATGCCCTGCGTCATGACTGTATTGAAGATTTCTGCATCGTCGGGATGTGCGGAGAGATATGGAAAGAAGTGCTGTCCGAAGATCCGGGGAAATGCCGGCTCGCCGGTGCGAACAGAATCGTACAGTTCGCCAAGCGGGCGCCAGAGAAATGGCGCCGGCAAGAAGAGGACACTCTCACGCTGAGACTCAGGATGGTCGGCGCGAAGAACCTCTGTAAGCGGCGTGTTACGAAAGCGACCATCAGGGTCAAGCGCGAACATTTCGATGCTGGCAAGAGCACGCAATAGACGCTCGAGCGTCGGCGGGTGCGCATCGCAATCGGAGGCCAGCTCTGCGACGGACCTGGGGCCAGAAGCAAGGAGGTCAGGAATACGCAACTTGGTCGCAGCGTAGATCGCCTGGGCGGCAATGATTCCAGGCCAGATGTAGTCCATTGGAGTGGCCGGCATAGGCTGCGATTCTCCTTCCATGCTGGAAATTGGCGGGATTGCAGCAAATCTGCGGCAACACCCCAGCTTATATCGGAAGATCGTGGTTTTAGAAGAGGCTACTCTGTCTTGCGTAAGCTCCAGGCCGGGCACATACAGCCGGTTAACGCAAAACAGATTTCAGCCTCAGTTCACTAGAGGACTGTAACAGCTGATTTGTTAGAAGCTCAGGGGCTAAAGAGGCTGCGGAAAAAGTCGTTGTTGAGCTACAAAAGCGTACCCCAGGGGCTATTGATTCCTGCATAACTAATGTCCTATAATATCCTTGTCGCTCGGAGGTGAACTATCCGACCGCAGGGCAGTCCGGAAGAGTTGCAGCGCAAGCGGGAGCATGCCGTCACACTGTTGGAACAAGGACTTACTCAGGCCGAAGTGGCCCGCGCCGTGGATGTCGATCCGCGTAGCGTACGACGATGGAAGCGCGATCTGCGTTTCGGCGGCAGAGCGGCACTGCAGGCGGTGCCCGCCAGCGGCAGACCACGCAAGCTTACCTCGGCCCAACGCCAGCGGTTGGAAAAGCATCTGCTCAAGGGCGCGCGAGTAGCTGGATTCCCGACTGATCTGTGGACCTGTCCCCGTGTCGCCGAGCACATTGAGCGCACGTTTGGCGTTCGCTACCACGTCGATCACGTCTGCCGCCTGTTGCACTCCATGAACTGGAGCCCGCAAAAGCCCACCCGTAGAGCCGTAGAACGCGACGAAGAAGGCATCGGCCAGTGGGTCAAGCAGGTGTGGCCGGCCATTAAAAAAAAGCAAGCCGGCTGAAGGCTTGGCTGGTGTTTCTGGACGAAAGCGGCTTTTTGCTCGCCCCTCTGGTGCGCCGCAGTTGGGCACCGTGCGGGCAAACCCCCGTGCTCTACCAGCGCGGTCGTCATCACAAAAAAGTCTCCGCCATCGCCGCCTTGTGCGTATCGCCCCGGCGTGATCAGGTGCGGTTGTACTTCCGTCTTTACCCGGGCCGCGATGTCGATTCCCCGCGAGCCATTTCCTTTCTACAGCACCTGGACCGGGAACTGGAAGCCAACTGGTGCCTGCTGTGGGACCGGCTGAACGCACACCGCGCAAAGACCACCAACGCCTGGCTGACCACCGCCCCTCAGCTGCGCACTTTCTTCTTTCCCCCATACGCTCCTGAACTCAATCCAGTGGAATATCTCTGGTCCTGGACGAAGATGAATCCCTTAGCCAATCGCGCCATTCACGAAGTTGATCAACTCGCGGATTTGGCACGCAACTCCACGCGCTCCCTGCAAAACCACGAAAATCTGTTGCGCTCCTTCATCCAACACAGTCCTCTTTCTTTGCGCTTGAAATAGGACATTAATTATGCAGGACTCAATAAAGCCCGAACCTTTTCTCGATCGTTTACGGCCCGACTAAAGTCGTGCCCTGATACAAAACAGAGCTTTTCCGCAGCCCGCAAAGTTGTCCCCTGAGACAAGATCGGGTTCTCACGCAGGCTCTAAAGCCCGACGTATTCTTAGTCATGCTTACGGCCCGACTGAAGTCGTGCCCTGATACAAGCAGAGTTTTTCCGCACGCTGTAAAGCCCAAATTCCTGTTGTGTCCGTTTCGGCCCGTCTAAAGTCGGCCCCGATACGAGACATGAGAGCCGCGAGCCATAAACAGACCGCGCTTCTTCGCTGCCACCAGCGCTAAAGCGCAGATCGGAACGGAAAGACCTCCCGGAGCGCTGAAGCGCTCCTTCCCCCGCATAAATGCGGGGGCTTCCACCCACTCCCGAATCAGCTGTTACAGCTAGCGTGGAAGTCGAGATTCTGCGGAACATCGATTGTCGATCGTGCGTATTTCTCTGCCAGAGGCCGACATGCAGACTCTGCGCCAGGACATCGCCTACGCATTCCGACAAATGCGTCAGTCCTCCGTCTTTACCCTGACCGCCATGCTCACGCTGGCGCTCGGCATCGGAGCCACGACCGCCATCTTTTCTCTTATCCATACCGTGATGCTCAAGTCTCTGCCCGTGGTGGATCCGTCCAGCCTCTACCGCATCGGCGAGGGAGATGACTGCTGCGTCCAGGGCAGCCCACAGGATGACTGGGGTATGTTCTCTTATCCTTTCTACGAGCTCATGAAGAAGAACACGCCTGAGTTCGAAGAGCTCGCCGCCTTTCAGGCTGGAGGCGGACAAATCAGCACCCGCCGCAGCGAGCGCGATCGCGTCGCCAAGCCGCTGCGGGGCGAATTCGTCAGCGGCAACTACTTCCACACCTTTGGCCTTGGCGCCTTCGCTGGACGCACCATCCAGCCCACCGACGACCAGGCATCTGCGCCTCCTGTTGCCATGCTCAGCTATCGCGCCTGGCAGCAGGAATACGGCTCTGATGCGAGAATCGCCGGCTCGAGCTTCATACTCAATGGACATCCGTTCACGATCATCGGCGTCACGCCTCCCGGCTTCTTCGGAGAGACCCTGCGCAGCGACCCTCCCGATCTCTGGATTCCGATCAATCAGGAGCCCCTGTTCTCTGGAGCAAACTCCTTCCTGCATCACTTCCAGGCATGGCTGCGCGTGATCGGAAGGCTTCGTCCCGGCGCCACCGTCAACGCTGTGCCCGACCGCATGACCGCCCTCATCCGCCAATGGCTGGTCAATGACAGCGGCATGCCGCCGGACTGGATGGCTGGAATCAAGGCCGGACTGCCCAAGCAGGTGGTCAAGGTCGTTCCCGCAGGCAACGGCGTCGGTGTCATGAAAGCCGATTACGGAGACAATCTACGAATCCTGCTCGGAGTCTGCTCACTCGTGCTGCTCATCGCGTGCGCAAATATCGCCAATCTGCTGCTGGCACGAGGAGCGTCGCGCCGGGCGCAGACCTCCATCCGTCTCGCCCTCGGAGCATCGCGCAACCGCCTCATCCGCCAATCGCTGACCGAAAGCATCGTTCTTTCGGTCCTTGGCGGCGTCGCGGGTCTGGTTGTGGCCTACCTCGGCGTTAAGTTAATGGTCGCGCTCACCTTCCACGGTGCGAAGTTCGTTCCCATTGACGCCACGCCGTCCCTGCCCGTGCTGGCTTTTGCCTTTTTGTTGTCCCTACTCACCGGCGCGCTGTTCGGAACCGCGCCCGCGTGGTTAGCCTCGCACGCCGAGCCGGTCGAAGCTCTGCGTGGCGCCAATCGCAGCACCCAGGACCGCTCCACTTTGCCGCAAAAGGTCCTGGTCGTCTTCCAGGCGACCCTATCCGTCGTTCTGCTCGCGGGCGCCGGTCTGCTCACCCGCAGCCTGATGAACATGCAGAAACAGGATTTCGGCTATGAAACCGTTCGCCGCGTGACCATCAGCCTGACCGCGCCCTATAACTCTTATTCGCAGCCCAGGCTCGATGCGATGTACCGCGAACTGCGCGACCGGCTTGCCCACGTTCCCGGTGTGGAGCGGGCGGCACTGGCGCAATACACGCCACTTCAGGACAATTGGGGCGAATTCGTCATTCGCGAGGGACATGCAATGCCCAACATGAACGATCAGCACGCTGGCTCGTCCTGGGATCATGTGAGCGCGGGTTATTTGGAAACGATGGGAGAGAAAATTATCCGCGGCCGTTCCATCACTGAACAAGATACCGCATCGACACGCAACGTCGCTGTCGTCAATGAAGCCTTCGTTCATCAATTTTTCAAGCCCGGTGAAGACCCTATTGGCGCGCACTTCGGCCTTGACCTGCCCCGCTACGGCTCGACCTTTGAGATCGTCGGCGTTGTCGGCAATGCAAGATACAGTTGGGATTTCGCAAACCGCGAGCCTCCGAACCCTCTCTTCTTTGTGCCGCTGGCTCAGCGCGCGCATTATGATGAACCGATGATGCAGAGCATCGATGACGCCACCCACTTCATCGAGGGCGCGGTTCTCGAATTACACAGCGCCAACATCGAAGGCCTGGAGTCACAGATTCGCAGCGTCCTCAGCGACATCGATCCCAATATCACTCTGCTCAAGGTTCAGACGTTGCAGGAGCAAGTCGACTCCAACCTCGATCAGCAGCGAGCCATCGCACAGCTGACCGGCCTCTTCGGTCTTCTTGCACTCATTCTGGCTGCCGTCGGGCTTTATGGAGTCACCGCTTATGCAGTCGAACGCCGCACCAGCGAAATTGGTGTGCGCATGGCTCTGGGTGCAAATCGCGGCAATGTCATCAACCTTGTTTTGCACGATGCCTTCCTGCAGATCCTGATCGGGCTCGCCATTGGCATTCCGATCTCCATTGGCTGCTCTCGCCTGATCGCCAACCAGCTCTATCAGGTGAAGGGATGGGACCCTCTTGTCCTTTCCGTGTCCATCTTCGCCCTTGGACTCTGCGCCCTTGCTGCCAGCATCATCCCTGCGCAACGGGCTGCATCCATCAACCCGGTAACGGCACTCCGCGTGGAATAACTGGTAGCGAGTCGCGTTGCAGGTGCCCACTCCCTGCGTATTTAGGTGGGTTCCCTGCACGGCAAAGATTCTCTACTGCAAGCCGATTGCCCGCTTTTGGTATAAACAGCACTCTTAGCTGGGTGCGGCATTCATTGCCGGGATGGAGATCTCGCATGAGCAGGACCAACGATGTGCGCCTCCTTATCCTTGCTCTCTGCTGTTTGGCATCGGGTTTGATGCTCATGGCCCAGACCAACGGTGCGCCTCCGCCGAAGCCACCGTTTACCGACTACCGATTTGAAAAACCGGGACAGATCCACAAGATCACGTTGAAGGATTTACCAGCCCCGTTCGACACGCCTTCCGCTTCCAACGGTCCAACGATTGTTCCGCGACCTCAAAACGCCTGGCCCAAAGCACCAGCCGGATTTGAGGTCACGCTTTACACAACAGGTCTTGACAATCCTCGTCGAATTCGTCGAGCTCCTAATGGTGACCTCTTTGTCGCGGAAGTAAGCACCGGCAAGGTTGAGATTTTTCGTGGTATCGATAGCGGAGGGCACCCGCAGCGCACAGCAGTTTTTGCCAGTCTGGATCGGCCTTTTGGCATGAACTTCTATCCACCAGGGCCCGATCCACATTGGGTCTATGTGGCAACCACAACAGCAGTCGTTCGCTTCCCTTATCGCAACGGGGATCTGCAGGCACGCGGGCCGTCCGAACACATCATGGACCTCCCGGACAACGGTCACAATAACCGAGACGTTCTATTTGAACCCGGCGGTAAAAAAATGCTGGTCACTGTGCCGTCGTTCTCGAACGCGGATGATGCGGATGGCCCGTTGGAAAAGAACCGCGCAAAGATATTCGAATGTAATCCTGATGGTTCCGATGTAAAGATCTTCGCCTACGGCATTCGAAACCCATCCTTTATGTCGATCGACCCCAAGACGAATAACCTTTGGATAACGGTGAACGAACGCGATGGGCTGGGTGACAATCTTGTTCCTGACTACATTACTCATGTGCAAAGAGGTGGTTTTTACGGCTGGCCGTGGTGGTACATGGGTGGTCATCAGGATCCGCGCCTCGCGGGCAAGCATCCCGAGCTCAAAGATAAGGTCATTACACCAGATGTGCTTTTGCAGCCCCACAATGCTTCCGTTGGACTTGCTTTCTACGATGGCGGTCAGTTCCCACCGGAGTTCTCAGGCGATATTTTCGCTGCGGAGCACGGCTCATGGAATAGGAGCGTTCGCGCTGGTTACGAAGTAATCCGCATAGGCTTACATCAAAGAGGGACAGCAACAGGAGAATACGAGGATTTTTTGACCGGATTCGCCATCGACAATAAGCGTGCTTGGGGACGGCCAGCCGGGGTTGCGGTCGGAGCAGATGGGTCCCTTTTTGTCACCGACGATGCCTCGAACTCCATCTGGCGAGTCAAGTATGTCGGTCACTAGAGTTCGCTCATCGAAAGGTTGCTAACTCCGTTCTCCGTAATCAGAGAAGGCTAACCTTCTCGCAAGGCCTGCATGGGATCCATCCGGCTTGCGGCGAGTGCGGGCAGATAGCATGCCAATGCCGCCACGAAAAGCAGGACCGCGGAAGCGCCGAGCAAACTCAGCGGATCAGCAGGGCTGAGGCCGAAGAGCATGCTAGAGAACGCGCGGCCGATAAGAAGGGAGATCGCCAGGCCGAGGCTGACACCGATGGCCACCAGCGCCATGCCCTGGCGCAGCACGAGCCGCAGAACATCGAAGCGAGAGGCGCCGAGAGCCATGCGCACTCCAATTTCACGGTGACGGCTGCTTACCGAGTATGCAAGGATGCCATAGAGGCCCACGCTGGCCAGGGCAAGGGCTAACAAGCCGAAGATCCCCAGCATGCCGAGCACGATGCGGGCATTCCACAGCACCTGATTCACGAGCTTTGCGCCGGTGCGGACATCGGTGACCTGTACGCTGGGGCCCACTTCCTTAATGCCGCGCTGCACCTCTGTGAGCAAGAGCGAAGGATCACCCGCGCTTCGTACGTAGAGGATTGCGCTACCTCCGGGACTTTGACGGAGCGGGAGGTAGAGGCACGGTTGGGGCGCTTCGCCCAACGTCGTGTAGTTGCTGGTTTTCACCACGCCGACGATCTGCAGCCTGACGGTGTCGCCGGAAAGACGGAGATGATTCCCGATGGCATCGCCATGCGGCCAGTATCGACGCGCCAGATCTTCGTTGATGATAACGACGGGCAGCGCTCCCTCCTGGTCCGCTGCGGTGAATGCTCGTCCCTGAAGAAGAGGGATCTGCATGGTCTTGAAGTAGTCCACATCAATCGTGTTGGTCACGGTGCTGATGGTTTCGGACTTACGCTGCTGCTCCTGTCCCTCAATGAAGATGCCGCGCGAAGCGCTCGACCAGAACGGCATATTGGATGCCCAGGTGACGGCCTGAACGCCGGGGATTCTCGAGACGCGATCCTCGACCTGGCGATGAAAGGCCTTGAGCCGCACCACGTCGTGATCCTGCTGCTCCGGATTCATCATGAAAACGGCGAGGTGCTGGTGATCGAAGCCGGGATCGATGTCGTAGGCGCGCCGGACTGCGCGAAGAAAGAGCGAGGCGGCGATCAGCGATACCAGCGAAAACGCGACCTGCCCGGCGAGCAGCGCCTTCTGAAAACGTGCGCTGCGGCCGGATGGTCCTGCGACATGGGTCTCCTCCTTGAGGCTCTCGACCAGGCCTGTCTTGGAGGCTCGCAGGGCGGGCACAACGCCGAAGATGAAACCCGTGGCAAGCGACAGGAGGAAGGCAAACAGAAAGACGGTGCCGTCAAGTTTGGGGTCGGCAAGATTGCGGGCAACCTCCGGCGGGCGGAAAGACCAGAGAAAACGGCAGCCCTCGTAGCCGACGCCGAGCCCGGCAATGCCGCCAAAGAGGCCGAGGAGCACGCTTTCGGTGAGAAGCTGGCGGACGAGGCGTCCGCGGCCGGCGCCGATGGCGAGACGAACGGCGATCTCCTGCCGCCGGCTCACCGCACGCGCCATCAGCAGGTTGGCAACGTTTGAGCAGGCGATGAGCAGCACCAGGCCCACGATGAGCAGCAGCACGGTGCTTGCCAGCGCCAGACCGCCCTCGCCGCCGGTGCTCGAGAACAGTGCGGTGGTCACGGGCTGCACAGAAGTCGTGTGCCCTGCATTCGCATCCGGATATTCGCGGCTCAATGCAGCGGCCAGCGTTTCGAAACTGGCATCCGCCTGGCTGCGGCTGACTCCGGACTTGAGGCGCGCGATCCCCTGGAAGAAGGGCTTTCCGCGCTGCTGCAGCACATCCTGGAGTTCGGGAGGCAGGACTTGCTGAGCCATGGTTGCCGGAAGCCATACATCCGGTCCGAAGACGGCGCTGACCCCGAGGAATCCCTGGGGTGCGACTCCAACCACCGTGAATGGAGTGCCGTTGATCTCAAGGGTCTTTCCGATCACGTTTCCAACGCTGTTGAAGCGGTTTTTCCAGGCGCCGTAACTCAGCACAGCTACGGGAGCGGATCCTGGCGTGCTTACCTCGCCGGGAAGAAAGAATCGACCCTTTGCAGGTATAAGGCCGAGCGCTTCAAAGTAACCCTGGGTGACAAGCTGGCCGAAGAAACGCTCCTGCGCTGTGCCTTCGACCAGCGTCATCGGCATGGGCGGCGCGAAGCCGCCGAGACTGCTGAACACGGCGTTCCTGGCCTGGTAGTCCTTGAGATTCAGATAGGAGATCGGCAGGAGGCTGGCGGACTGCTTCTGATTCTTCAGATCCGTCATATAGAGAGAGACTAGACGGGAGGGATCCTGTGCCGGAAGCGGATGAAGCAGCAGAGAGTTCACGACCGTGAATACGGTGGTGCTTGCGCCGATCCCCAAGGCCAGCGCCAGAATGACAAAGAAGGAAAAGGCCGGCGCTCTTGTCATGCCGCGCAATCCATATTTCAGGTCGCGCAGAAGGTCGGCGAGCAGATTACCCCAGCCCGATGTTGCCAGCGCTTGGACGCTCTGGTTGTATCGGCGCTCGGGCGTGCTGATCTCCTGTTTCCAGTCAGGCATTGTTCTACCTCCATGACTCGGCTCATGGTCTTTACAAATCCTTGCAGCCTCCGGCAAAGCGGGCTCGATCGGCTTCCAGAGCTCCTAGCGTGACGCGCCTGCTGTTCCCAGCAGCGACCGGATCAACTTATTTGAGCATTGGAGGGACACGCACGCAGTTAAGATTAGTAAAGCAACGTAAAGTCTTGTAAACCTGCAATCGTCGCTTGAGGGCGGACGAGAATTAGCAACAGATCTGAGGTCGCGGCAGTGCGGTGGCTACTCTTCTGTGCGAGGATACCGAACACATGGCTTCCCTTTCGCCCAAGCCAGACACGAGTCTCCATCGCCAGCTCCGCTTGCGCGACCTCATCCTTACCCAGGTGGTCAGCGTGGTTGGTAGTTCCTGGGTTGGCATCGCTGCGGGTCTGGGCCCCGCCCAGACCGTTACCTGGATTGCCGCGATGCTGCTCTTCTACTTTCCCATGGCAGTATCCGTCATCTATCTCAACCGCGAGATGCCGCTCGAAGGCGGGCTCTATGTCTGGGCACGCACCGCCTTTGGCGATCTGGGCGGCTTTATGACGGCCTGGAATATGTGGGTTTACGGTATCGCAATATCCGCCGCCATCCTTTATGCCATACCGACGGAGCTCTCCTATCTCATCGGCCCGGCGGCCGCGTGGCTACCTGAAAACCACACCGCTGCTTTTGCCATTGTCGCCGTCATCACTCTGGCCATCGCTGCTGCGGCTGTTCGCGGTCTTGAGTTAGGCAAGTGGATCCATAATGTTGGCGGGATAGCCATTCTCACGGTCTACGCTGCGCTGATTCTGCTTCCCGCCTGGGCCCTCCTTCACCACACGAACGTCCACTGGGAGCCGCTTGCCTTCCATCTTCCTCGCCGCAACATGGTCTCCGCCGCCCTGTTTGGCCAGATGATTTTTGGTGCCCTGGTGGGCCTGGAGTATGTCGCTATCATGGCTGGGGAAAGTGAGGACGCTGCTCGCTCTATCGGCAAATCGGTGATCTTCGCGTCACCCATCATCTGCGCCATGTTCATTCTCGGCACTAGCTCGGTGCTGGCTTTTTCCCACGATCGCATCGACTACATTGCGCCCATTCCGCAGACGTTCCGCTATGCACTGGGTAACTCCGGCGTGGGTAATTACTTCGCCGTGATGGCCATTCTGCTGGTCCAACTCCGCCTCATCGCCGCTACCAGCCTCCTCTTCACCGGGGCCACGCGTTTGCCTCTCGCCGCCGGTTGGGACCAGCTCATTCCCCGCTGGTTTAGTCGCCTTCATCCCCGCTTCCGTACGCCGACGAACTCCATCGCTTGCGCATGCTCGCTGGTCTTGCTCATCCTGCTGCTGGCTAACATAGGCGTACACGCGCAGGAGGCTTTCCAGGTCCTCTCCAACGCCGCCATCACCCACTACGAACTTGCGTACCTCGCTATGTTTGCCATTCCTCTGGCAGGAACCGCTGCCCTGCGCCGGCGCCTGCCCCAATGGATTCGCTGGACCTCGATCGCAGGGTTCGTAGCAACCTTGTTCAGCCTGCTGACTTCCTCGTATCCTTTCGTCGAGGTAGTCAATCCCCGCGCTTACGCCGCCAAGATTCTCGGCACCACGCTGATCAGTAACTTGGTCGGATACATTTTCTATAGGGTGCGCAATCGCAAGCTAACCGCGGTCCCTCATGGATTGCAGGAGTCCGCGTGAGAACGGTAGGGAAACCTCCCAACGCAGCGGCGGCAAAGCATTAATGAGCCTCGTGAAAGTCAAAATAAGCGAGGTTCATTTGCCCTTCGGTAACGATGTGAACGGTCAGCACACTCTTTCCTTTTGGCAGCTCCACCCTTAACAGGTTCGGTGCGACATTCCAGTGGTGCCATTGCCTCCAGGCGACGGGGTCGGCCGCATTGAAAGTCGATGATATAGGCACAGGTGCGCCGCTCGGCTTCCCGTTCACGTCGAGGCTGATGCTTCCGCCCCGATTCGATGTGTAAAGCAGATCTGCCGTGTAGACTCCTGCCCGGGCGACCTGAACTGTTAGGTTGAACCACTCTCCAGGCTGGGTCCAGCCCACATAGAGTTGGTTCTCGGGGGGCTGAACCAGGTCGTATTGCGTGTTGTCGATCTGATCGTGAAATTTGGTGTAGGAGATATCAACACCCTCGTGCATGCGGAACTCGTTCAGATAGGTTCCGTCTGCGGGGTTTAGGGCTCCGCTGCCATTATTTTTGGCATCCGCGTCATGGTACGCAATCCCTTCTCCGCCCAGGTCATAAAAGGCGCATTGCACCTTGCCGGGAATTGCCTGGGCTCCCGCGACGTAGCGGCCATCGTGATAAGGCTCTCCCTTGTAGGTGTCGAGAAAATCGATGGCTGCCGCTCGAAAACCCGGGATCAGGACCATCCATACAAAGAGATACAGGCTTAGTTGCATAATCTGCCGTTTCACTGAATCGAGCTTACCTGACGCCGTGTGGAGGAGACAAACAAACCTGTTGAGACGGCAAAGACAGGAGCGCAGTGGAGGGACCTGCGGTTCTTTCCCGGGCACTTAGCCCGACGTACAAACGGCGTTTTTCCGCAGCCTGTGTAGAATGTCTGAATCAGAAAGGGTGCATATTAATCGTCGTCGCTTTCTGTTCAATTCCGCCATGGCATGTGGTGCCTTCGGTATTGCGCCGCATCTCGCGATAGCGAATGCGGACCAGGCAGCACCTTTCCGAACTCCGTACAAATACCCAAAGCTGGTTCTCTCCCCTACCGGCCGCAAAGGCGACTTTGACCAACGCAGTATTGATGACCCCATCGTCTTCCATGCCAACGGAGCCTTCCAGATGCTCTACATCGGATGGGACGGTGTTGGGTACCAGACCGGGCTCGCAACCTCTCCCGATCTGCTCCACTGGACGCGCACTGCTCTGGTGGCGCCTCGTGATCCGGCATCCGCGTATACGAAATACAACCTGGCCTTGAGTTCCATTCTTCGTGACAAGCAGCTCCGGAGCCGTGGCGACGCCATCAAGGTAGACGGAAAATACCTGGGCGCCTGGAACGCTTATCCCAGCGCTGGTTACGAGGAAGGCGCGGCGGTGATCGGCCTGGCTATGTCCGACGACCTTCTCCATTGGCAACTCACAAATCCTATCCTGCTCCCGCAGGATGGGACTCAATGGGAACACGGTGGTCTTTATCGTCCCGACCTGATGCTGGACCGTGGAACCTATTACCTCTACTACAACGCGAAAACCGACGTACTGCCAGAAAGCGAAGGCGGAGGGTGGCACGAGCAAACTGGCGTGGCAACTTCGAAAGATCTGAAAACCTGGACCCGCTACAAAGGCAATCCGATTCTCCGCAACGGTCCGCGCGGCAGTGCGACCTACCCTGCAACGAACTCCATTTCCGCAACCCGGCCGCCCCTCCCTGACGCCCGCGATAGCCGCTTTGCTTCGAACCCCTTCGTGGTGCAGAACGGCCGCGAGTTTGCCATGTTCTATTACGGCTTTCGTTACCAGCGGCCAGGCCGCGCCTGCGAGATGCTGGCCATCGGAGCTGATCCATACTCCTTCGCCAAAGTGCCCGAAATTCTCATAGACACGGGCGCGCCCGGGACGATCGATGAAACCTTCGCCCACAAGCCTTCCGTCATCAGCCACGAAGGCATTCTCTACCATTTTTATTGTGCGGTGAGCGGCCAATATCCCAACGAGATACGTGGAATCGCTGTAGCCCGGTCAAAACCCTGGTAGCGGAATTTCCGGCACCTTTGACACCACATCACATCCAACTAGAACATGATGATGGAGGTTCCGCTTGCCAGCAGAGTCAGTTCCGCGAGTGGTGATTGTGGGGGGCGGGTTCGGCGGCTTCTATGCTGCGCGCGCCTTAGCAAAAGCTGCTGTACAAATTACCCTGGTCGATAAGCACAACTACCATCTGTTTCGGCCCATGTTGTACCAGGTTGCCACCGGGCTTCTCGCCGGTGATGAGGTGGCTCCGCCTCTGCGTGTCCTTTTCAGCGAACAAAAGAATGCAGATGTGTTGCTGTCTGAAGTGACGGGCGTGGATGTTGCAAACAGGAAGGTACTGTTGCCTCACTGCGAGCTGCCGTACGACTACCTTGTCCTGGCTACTGGGATTCACGTGAATTACTTTGGCCACGAGGATTGGAAGCAGATCGCTCCCGGGCTCGATTCGCTTCAAGAGGCAGACGAAATTCGCAGCAGGCTGTTGACGGCGTTTGAAGAGGCAGAACGTCTCGCCGCTTGCGGGAATGCGGATCAAGCCCTGATTGAGGAGATGCTCACTTTCGTTCTTGTGGGCGGCGGCACGGTGGGTGTCGAGCTTGCCGGCACGATTGCGGAGATGACGCGTATGGCGCTGGAACGCGACTTCCGTCATCTTCGCCCGGGTTCCGCGCAGATCCTCCTCTTCGAAGGCACTTCCCGAATACTGCCGAGTTTCGCCGAAGAGCTCTCGGCCAAAGCACATCGTCATCTGGAAGCGTTAGGAGTAAAGATTTTTACCGGCACCAACGTTGAGAAAGTGGATGCGGAAGGCATTGTGGCCAAAGGGACCCGCGTACGGAGCCGGAACGTGATCTGGACGGCGGGAGTGGCGGCTTCGCCGGCAGCGCAGTGGTTAGGCGCGGAAGCAGACAAGGCAGGAAGGGTCAAGGTGAATGCCGATCTTTCGCTGCCCGGGCATCCGGAGATCTTTGCCGTTGGCGATACGGCCCTTGTTGTCGCGGATACCCGCAACCTGCTTGGTCTGAAAAGCGGAACCGCGGTCCAGATGCCTGGCCTTGCGCAGCCTGCCATCCAACAGGGTGAATATGTAGCCAAGCTGATTCGCCGCCGTGTATCCAGCCAGCCTGCACCCGAGCCGTTTTGGTATTGGGACAAGGGCGACCTGGCGGTGGTGGGACGTGGCTATGCCGTCGCCGACCTGAGGTTCTGGAGGTCTGCCGGGTTGACGGCGTGGTTGCTCTGGGCCGGCGTCCACGTCTACTTTTTGGTCGGCTTCGCCAATCGCTTGTTAGTCATGCTGCGGTGGCTGGTGCAATTTCTCACCAAGCGCCGCGGCATAGGGGTAGTTTCTGCAGATCTTTAACCGCATTTCAAAGGAGAAAGGTCTCCTAAGAAAGAAGGCGCAGGGTCCGGGACGAAAGGCTCTGGTGGGGTCGCCCATCGTTTTCGGCCCACGTACGCTGGGGCGAACGTGGGGCACCCCTGTAGATCTGTCTGCCCGCGACAGACTTGAGGGGGAGACCTGCGGAATCCCACATCTGCCAAAATCGGGCAGATATGGGGCACCCGGCGTTTGTGGAGGGGCAAGAGCTTAAAAGCAAGTCTGAAGTTGGAGGTTTATTTTTCGATGGCTACTCGGCGCTCAATGCTTCGACTGGATTAACCGAAGAAGCTCTTCGCGCCGGGATCAAGCTGGCCAGCAACGCTGCAGCTCCAAGCACCGCAGCTACCGCCGCCAGCGTGGAGAAATCCCACGCATGCACGCCGAACAGCAGAGTCCGCATCAGATGCGCTGCCGCAACCGAGCAGGCAAGGCCGGCAATGATCCCGGCTGCGGTCAGCCATCCCGCTTCTTTTAGGATGAGCCCGTGAATCGAGCTCCGTTGCGCACCCAGCGCCATACGCACACCGATCTCGCGCGTCCTCTGGCTTACCGAATAGGCGACTACTCCATAAAGTCCCACGACTCCCAGGACCAGGGCTAACCCCGCAAAGCCGCTCACCAGCCAGGTGGCGAACCGGTGCAAGAGGGCGCTTTGCGAGCTGCTCAACTGGGCGGTCATGGTGCTTTCTCCATAGACCCCCAGGTTGGGATTGATGCTGCGCAGCGTCTTCACCAAACCGGGCAGCATGGCGTTCTCATCTTGACCCGTGCGCACTGCTACCTCGAAGTACGGATCAACGCTGTGGTAAATGGAAAAATACTCCGCAGGCCAAGGTTGGTCGTCCGGCGCTCCCTCGCGCACATCTTCGATAATTCCGATCACCTGCCGCATCGACTTGGGAGATAAATCCCCGTCACCGATCATCTTGCCAAGAGGATCCTCACCAGGAAAATACTTTTTCACCATGGATTCGTTGAGGATAGTCACCTGGGGGTGGTTTGCATCATCCGCTTCAGTAAACATGCGCCCACGCAGCAGCCTGGCCTTGAGCACAGCTCATGTACTGCGGGCTCACGTCTCGTTGCAACACTTCATTGTGCTCGCCATGAAACGGTTTGCCCGGAATTCGTATCCAGTCCGTATCGCAATTGCAGTCCAACGGCAAATCGCTGGTGACGGCGGCCGATTGGACGCCCGGCATCGCCGAAACTTTCTCCAGAATCTGGTGATAGAGAGCGATCTTTTGTTCAGGCTTGCTGTAGACGTTGTCGGGAGCCATCACGCAGACGGTTGCCAGGTGCGAGGTATCAAATCCGGTTTCGACGTGCAGCATAAGGTAGAAACTCTTGGCCAGCAATCCAGCGCCGGCCAGCAGCACCACGGCCACGGTGAGCTCCACCACAACCAGATTGGCGCCCAGGCGACGCCAGAAGCGGCTCGCTGTGCCCCGCCCCCCGTCACTTAGCCCTGTTTGTACATCTCTGAAAGCGAGCCGCAGAGAGGGTGTGGCTGACAGCAGAACCGCCGCCAGAAGCGCGGTTCCTGCGGCAAACAACACCGTGTGCGGGTTGAGGCCCAGGGCGTCGAGAAAGGGCATCCCCTGCGCCATCGGCTTGGGAACGATCCGCGTCAGCAGGGAAATCATGAAGACCGCCGACAGCATGCCCGCCGCACACCCGAGGCCGGCGAGCAACAGGCCTTCGGTGGTAAACAGTCGAACCAGGCGCCCGGGGGTAGCGCCGAGAGCGCTACGCACTGCTGTTTCACGCCTGCGGCTTTCCGCGCGCACCAGTAGCAGGCTGGCCACATTCACACCGGCAATCAGCAGCAGCAGCCCTGCCCCTGCAAGCAGCATGAGCAAAGTCGGCCGCAGCTTGCCCACAAAGAGTTCTGACAACGGAACGACGCTGGCACTTTGTCCCTTGTTTGAACCTGGGTAGACAAGAGCCAGCTGCGCTGCGATTGCCTTCAGGTCGGCGGATGCCGCCTGCACGGTCACACCGTCTCGTAAACGCCCTACTCCGTCGAGGTTGTGGCAGCTTCTTCGTGTCTCACATCCGTTCTTGTCCAGCAATGGAACCCAGAGCTCCGCGCTGGCACGCGGCGCGAAGGAAAACCCACGCGGTAACACGGCCACAATCGTGTATGCCTCGCCGGACAGGCTTATGGTCTCGCCGATCACGTCGCGACGGCCGCCGAAGCGCGTCATCCATGTGCCGTAGGAGAGCATGGCGATCTTCGGCTGCCCGGGCTTATCTTCGCCTGGCCGAAAGTCGCGGCCCAGGATGGGCGTGACCCCGAGGGTGCGAAAGAATCCGTCGCTGACCCGGGCCGCCGGCACAGGCTCTGAGAGTGAACCCGCGCGCAGCAGAAAGCCGGTGCCTCCATAGACTTCCAGCGACTTGAGTGTCGTGTTCAGCCGCTTCCAATCCTCGTAGTCCTCGCGGGAGAGATTGGAGCGTGGAAACACGGCTTCGCTTTCGTCAACGTCCACCAGGCGATTCGGCTCCGCATAGGGCAGTGGCCGAATCAGCACCGCATCTACGAAAGCGAAAATGGCAGTGCTTGCTCCAATGCCCAGCGCGAGCACCAGAATTGCTGTGAGGGCCAGGCCAGGACTTCTTCGCAGCTGCCGGAGCGCGAACCGCAGGTCTTGCACCACGGTTTCCGCGCGAAATTGCACGACTTCACGACTGCGTTCCTGGAGCAGCGTCGCATTCCCAAATTGCCGCATGGCAGCATAGCGGGCGGCTTCGGGCGTAGTGCCGGCGGCCTCGAACTCCTTGGCTGTCTGCTCCCGGTGAAACTCCATTTCTTCCTGCAGATCCTGATCGAACTCCCGGCGCCGGAATAGAAGCGCAGTCTTTTTCAGCCAACGGACCAGGGCATTCATGCTGTCTCCTGTGCGTCCTCGAGTACCCGCCCAATTGCGGCTATCATCTTCTGGAAATCAGAGACTTCGATGCCTAACTGCTTTCGACCTGCGGCCGTGAGGGTGTAATAGCGTGCACGGCGGTTGGTCTCTGTCTTTTTCCATTCCGCTTTGACCCAGCCCTGCAGGAGCAGCCGCTGCAAAGCCGGGTACAGCGAACCTTCCTCTACCGTCAAAACGGAATCTGACACGCGCTTGATCGACTGAGCAATTCCGTATCCGTGCAGTGGTGCGCGGGTCAGAGTTTTCAGGATCAGCATGTCCAGGGTGCCGGGCATCAATTCGGGCTTGGTGGCCATAGCCCACAACCATAGGCGATCTATGGATAGGATGTCAATGGTCGGAGGTTAGGGGGAAAAGTCCTGGACTGAACCGTTAGTTGACACTGAACGGAAGGGGACAATTTTTAAGGCTGTCTGAAACCCTATCTTACGGTTGGTATCCGTCGACACGCCACTTTGCGAACAGGGCCAATTGGTCTTTCGTCCAATACGGTCCACCTGGCGGCATCGACGGTGGTTGACCGCCTTGAGGAGATACCGTCTCCAGCACTACCTCCGCATGGCTGTAGTTGCCGGAAGGGTCGGACATATAGTCATAGTCGTCCAGGTCGACTCCATATACCTTCATATGGGCAACGTCCACTGGGCGAAACAAGGGCGCGATGTCAGCCGCGAAAGAAACGAGTGCCATGTGCTCTCCTTTATGCGCGCCATCATAGCAAATTCCGCTGTTCCTTCAGAGGCAGAACCAACTCAAGGCCGCGCCGCACTCTCGCGATCGATTGTGCCCTCCCAGGAGAGGCTCATTTCGGTTTGAAATTCCAGTCTAAAATCGGAAATGTGTGCGAGAAGCTCCCTGGGGTGTACAGGTTTATTAAGAAGCACAAAATTGTGAACTGCATATTTGGGATCGCCCAGCAGATCGCCAGTGGCAGCCTGACCTGAAAACAAGAGCACTTTACAATCAGGAACCAATGCCCTGACCTCAACACTGAGATCGATTCCATTCAGCCCGGGCATGACAACGTCAGAGATGAGCAGCTGCGGTGGAGTGAGCCGCACCACCTCCAATGCGCTCTCTGCATCGTAGGCAGCGATGCAGGCATAGCCACTTTGGCCGAGAATCATGCACAGCGTATCCGCGATCACCCTCTCGTCATCGACGACGAGTACCAGGGGCCGAAAATTCTGATCGGCTGTCAAATTTCTATTCAACAAGTCTGAGACGGGAACGGTTTCGAAATTTAGGCTCCGGGGCATGCTTTTCTACCTCTATTAACACCCTACTCTTAAAGTCTAAATACGGGGTAACTCGTTACAATATCAATCATTTAACGGCTAGCGTAAGTTTCCTCTTGCCAAGTGCGGGCGTTATGCCTTAGCATACTTTTGCGTCAGAAGTGCGCGTTTTTAGCGTTACGATAGCACGTCGTTAACGAAGAGAGAGAGAGAGAGAGAGATGCGTGTAGATCGGGATGCCAAGGGTGCGATGCGATTTCAGGCGGTGCAGAAGGCGAACATTCCGACCGGCCGTAATGGAAAGCACAAGAAAATTGTTCTCGCCCTGCTTAGCGACATTGAGAAGTTGGCCACCGGCGAAGCCCTCAAGGTTCCACTGGCCGATTTGCCGGACACGAAAGAGAACATCCGCTCGGCGCTCAATCGAGCGACCAAACAGCGGGAAATTGAACTAGGAACTTCAAGCGATGAAGAGCATTTGTATATCTGGAGAGTCAGCTAGCGATCAATTGGTCTGCGCACCAGGGTGCTCGCGGCCAGTGTGTTATTCAAGTCGCCGTGATCGCGGGCGTCATTTTATGCCACCAGGCATCAACAGATTTGGATCAGCTCAAACAAACTGATACAACAACTGTACGGCCAGTACCACAGAAGGGTGTGTGACAGCACAGAGGTTCGCAGATCGGCGTAAGAATGAAAAGACCTAAGATCGTGCCCTTTGCGAAGGGAGCGCCTCCGAGGTTTGACCATAAACCTTCTTTTTTCGACCGTGTGCGAGAGATCCTCAACATTGTTCGCTCGGACCGTACACCGTTGCAGAAGGACGTGGCGACTGATGGCACAACGGTCTCCTCCGGGAGCGAGGAAAGACCGTCGTAATACCCAGCAACTGTGACTCCCCGGCAGATCGATTTATCGAAATTACTTCCCTTGACCTCTGCTACGAGGGGATAACAACCCTACCTTTTTGTCATCTCGGCTCCAACTCTTCGCCATACTCCTGGGGACATCGCTCGATTGACGGAAGGCCAGCCTCGAACGGGATCTTCATGCCTGGCAGAATTCTTACGAAGCCTTCAGACATTCGGAGAATCTGTTCATTTGTAGCGGCCCCTCAGGGTGTTCAGGGGCATGGGACTGATATAAAATTAAGATTCTCCGAAAGCAAAGGAACAATGTATGGCAGGAACAAAGCTCGTAATCGCTGACCCGAAGAGAATCGCAGAGGCCGTGGTTTATTGGACGGAAGCGACGCAGTCGCCGGGGAGGTGCTGCACGTGGACGACCGTGCGCAGGTGGGCCGGTGGTGACCACGCAAGGTTCGCATGCCGGGTGGAGCAGATCGCCGGTTGCAGGACCTTGGCATTCAGCTCCCGGCCGCCCCCACGCCGTTCGGCACCTTACGTGGAGACTCTACAGACGGGCAACCTGCTTTATTTTAGCGGGATGCTCCCGGTGGTCGATCACAAACCCAAGTATGTGGGCCGGCTTGGAAAAGAGCTCGATATCGAAGCCGGCCGGGATGCCGCCTACACTGCGGCTTTAGGTGTTCTCGCTGCGGCTAAAAAGCATCTGGGCTCACTCGATCGAGTGACACGCGTGGTCAAACTCGGCGTGTTCATCGCCACGCACGGGGATTTCTTCGACCAGCCCAGAGTTGCGGACGCTGTCTCCGACTTGTTTCGAGATGTCTTTGGCATCGAGAAAACATCGGTTCGACTGGTGATCGGCGTTGCCAGCCTTCCCCTCGGCATGCCCGTAGAACTCGAAGTCATCTTCGAGATTGCGGACTAGCGCGGGCCATTGAATGTTTATCCAAGCCTGGGCACGATTGCCCTGAGGAAGGACCAGGCAATGGAACAGCAGGTGTTCTATCGCACCGTGAAGGTAGATGGACTCTCCATCTTCTACAGAGAAGCGGGCCCGAAAGGCGCCCCCATCATCCTTTTGCTCCACGGCCTTCCATCGTCTTCGAGGATGTTTCAGCCTTTGCTGACGAGGCTTGCCGACAGCTACCACCTGGTTGCGCCCGACTACCCGGGCTATGGACATAGCGATTGGCCCGATCCCAAGCAATTCGATTACACCTTCGACCACATTGCTTCCGTGATGGACGGCTTCACCGCGACCTTAGGCTTGTCCGGTTACACGCTTTATATGCAGGACTACGGTGTACCAGTCGGCTTTCGTATGGCATTGACGCACCCGGAACGGGTGCAGGCTCTCATTGTCCAGGATGGAGTCGCTCACAACGAAGGTCTGGGAGCAAACTGGGCAACACGGCGAGCGTTCTGGGCGGACCGGCCTGCTTACGAAGAAGCCTTGCGCAAAAATCTGCTATCACTGGCGACCACAAAAACACGCCACATCGGAGATGATCCGAATATCGAACTCTACGACCCCGATCTTTGGACCGATGAGTTCGCCTTTCTGAATACGCCTGGGCAGGCGCAGATTCAAAGCGATTTGTTTTATGACTACCGCACGAATGTCGATACCTATCCAAAGTGGCAGGCATGGTTACAAAAGACCCAGCCCAGGCTTTTGGTTCTGTGGGGCAAGCACGATCTCTCCTTCGAGCCCGGTGAGCCCGAACGCTACCGCAGGGACGTACCAGCCGCGGAGGTCCACGTACTCGACGCCGGACACTTCGCGCTGGACACAAAAGCAGAGGAGATGGCGGCGCTGGTACGCGCGTTCATGAACAGGCGCTGACACAACGTAACCCGGGAAAAGAAACCGCAGGTCCCTCCACTACGCTTCGCTCCGGTCGGGATGACGATTCTGTTGTGCCCGCAAAGAGCTTCCGCGAGAACTACTTTACCCCCGCAATGAATTGTCATCCCGACCGGAGCGAAGCGTAGTGGAGGGACCTGCGGTTTCTTTTCCCGGTACTCACACACGCTCTTTGGTCCACTTGAGTGGGTGGCCCAGGTCTCGCTTTTGAGACCTGGGTTTCCCCTCGCAAATCGGTCCTAGCCGGAACACTCCATCAAGCATTCCGCAATTGAACTGATCACTTCGCTAAGCCATCTGTGCTCGCCACCGGGTGATTTTGTGCTGGATCCGCCTTGCGGCGCCCTTCCGGGCCGCCGGCCAAATGAGCTTCGCATATTCCTCGCGGGGAAAACGAGCGAGTGCTCGTTTAAGTTCCCCGGCCGGGAGCGATCCCTTGTTTTGCAGAATAGAGACTATATACCGTCGCCGGTCAAGAACTGGATGGAGAAACGTATCGCCCTGGCCTGGACGCAAATCATCTTCCAGGGTCGGCGGGAACCAATCGTAATTGCTCACATCTCCAAAGTCGGCAAGCGATATCCATTTCATCCCTGCCCGGACGATTTCGCTAGGTACAAACAGTTCACTGCTGGGCCAACTGACGACCGACGGATCAACGTTCATCGCCAGCCGCCGCTGATGCAACAATTTCAGCGCCGCGGAGGAAAACAAACTCACGTTGAGCAAAGCAAGTTTGTTCTCTCCAGCCGGATAAACATCGCGCTGATACGGGGTCCAATGCCATTGGTCAAATGTTCGCGAAATCGGCAAGGCAACCAGACCGGCATCTTGCGATATGGCGCGGGCAACAAAACTCTCCAGCGAGCATTGCACCACGCAATCGTACTCAACGAACAGATAATGATCGTAGTCCGGGTTGCTGCTCCAGAAAGTGATAGTGTGCGTAGTCGGGATTCCACCACAACACTCCGCCCACGGCAAACCGCATCGCCATACCCGCGGCTTCAAGATCAGCGCAGGTAAAGCGGATCACTCGCTCGAATGGTATAGGCCCGGCTGGTCCCGCAGTCTCATCCATCAAAACATAGAAATCCATCGCGCCGGCCGATTCCGCAAGACGCCGCGCTTGGCGCTCAACGAATGCATCCCAGGCATAAGCTTTAAAGATCACAGCGCAGTGCGGAACGGCGGTATTCATGTCTTCCTTCTTACCAATTTGGTTTGCTTTAAAAAGCGGCGGCAGATTCCTCGCCCATTTTATTTCCGGCCTATGACTGCGCCGGCCGGTACCGTGCCCGCATAAAGCGGAACGGGTTGTGTGTCGCGAGAATGTCTGTCCGGCGCCTGGTTGAGACCCATCACAGAGCGGAGTTCTTCGACAACCTGTGAAACCTCTTGAAAAGTCATCGTGTCGAACAGCGGCAGACTGATCATCCTGGCGGAAACGTCATCGCTAACCGGCAACGGTCCCGCTACGCTGGTTTTTTGGAAGTACGGCTGCTCCATCAAGTGCGGGCTAAAATAGGCTCCCGTCGCGATGCCGCGAGAGGCCAGCTCTTCGCGGATAGCCGCCTTGCGGCCGCTCAGTTCACGAGGCAATAAGGCCGGGACAAATTGATAAGCCTGAATGCCTGGCGCCTGCGCCTGAAATTCCAGTTCTGGCAACATCGCGCGATAGCGATTCGCTAGTTGGGCCCGGTATTGGGTGATGCTGTCGTAATCCCGGAGGCGTAAGCGGCCGAGCAATGCGGTCACTTCGCTGAGTTTGCCGTTAAGGCCGGCCATGGTCGCCGTGCGCGGCTCACCAAAGCCAAAACTGCTCATGGTGCGCAGCCTGGCAATGCGATCCTTATCAGCACTGTAGATCAATCCCGCCTCGCCCACAGCAAACGACTTAGTCGCGTGCATCGAATACACTACGCTTCCCGCGAAACCACTGCCGAATCCTCGTCCCTGCGCGTCAAAGCTGCCCAGCGAAGCTGCGCCGTCCACCACCACCGGCAAGCCGAGCTGAGACGTAATCCGCCGATAACGCTCCAGATCGATGTTGTAACCAAACGTGGCGTAGGGCATGGCAATCGCAACCTTGCCCGCATAACGGGCCAGCAGGTCTGACTCGGCATCAGGGTCGGCTGCCCAGGTTTGTGGATTGATGTCGCATAAGAGCGGCGTCAGCCCACACCAAAGCGCTGCGTGGGCCGCGGCCGCAAAGGTAAAGGCCGGCATCAGCGCAAACTGCCCCGGGGCCACGTCGCCAACCGCTTCTTTGATGGCCAGCATCAGACCGATGGTCGCGTTGCAAACCGTCACGCACGCGCCCTCGCCGCCGAAAAAGCGCTCCAGCATCTCCTCTTCAAAGCGCGTATTCACCGGGCCGTAGTTACTGAAAATTCCACTCTGCTCGAGCGAACGCAGCTCGTCGACGGCGAGTGAAAGCTGTGGCGGGGCGGGGCGTACCAGCGGAATTTTCATACCTCGAGCTCCTGCGCAACGGGGATCTGTTCCAGGCGGTCAAGCGAATACTCGTCAAGTGAGTCGTCCTCGCCCAACTTTGGCGAAAAGATGGCATCGACGATTAAGCCGCCAACGTCGCTCTGCCAAAGCCAGAGACCATTTGCCTGACCTCGGAAGCTTTTTTCACCACCGAGCTTTCCCCAGGGGAGAAAGCCCGCGGCCAAGCCGATAGCAAATAAGTTAGGAAGTGGGTTCCCGCCCGCATCCAATACTTGGCAATAGTTGTCGACAAGCCGCGCCTGGGGGCTTGTTTCCGACTGCAACGTCACCCGTTTGCCTGCCTGGTCGAACACCGGCAGCGCACGAGGCCGGTAACCCAACGCAGCAATCACCAGGTCCGCTTCGTCCAGCAGTTTCAGCGAAGCCGCATCGTCGACGCCGAGGCGATGCAGGTGTAGACGAGGTTCGGGCGCCCGGCCACCGATTCCGCGTGCGCGCATGATCAGCTCACGCGAGTCCAGCCTGAAGCCGCCCAACCGAAACACACGACCGCTGATGGGACAAATGTCATCAGGACCAAATTCCGTGTATCCATCAGCAAGCGCCGCTTCGACGGTCGGATAATAGATTCGCAATTCGCGCCGGTGGAGCAGGCTCACAGCGCCCGGATCGAACTGAACCTCGGGCATCCGGTTCAGCAACGCATGTGCGACCGCCGCGGCACTGGTGGAACCGCCGATGATGGCCACTCGTGGAGACCGGCCCAGCCGGACAAATTTCTCTTTGACGGTTGCGAAGCCTGGGGCGCTAAAAACATCACCCGATTGCAACAGTCGTTGACCGCACCGCTCGGCGAGGTTCACGCCGGCCACTTGCTCGTTCTGCAGGCGCTCGATTGGCTGCGTGGCGCCGGTGGCGAGAATCACATGTTTTGACTCGATGGTGTGCGCGCGTCCGGTCTCAACATCCCTGAGTAGCGTGAGCCAGCCTGTTCGCGTGCGCTCAGTCGAAACCGCCTTGTGCCGTTTCAACACACGTCCGTTGGGCGCGGCCGTAATGACCTGGTTCATGCCTCGCCCGACCAAAGCGAGAAACTCGCCGGCACGGCGCAACGGCACTGTTCCGTCTCCAACCTCTACCAGCTCTTTTGTAAGCGGATGGTTGCGCAGAGCTGCCAGCTCGCTGTCGGCGGGTCCCGCAAGGCAGTCCGCAAAGGTGAAGCCGGTGCTGTCGGAATTGATACACCAGCGCCCAAGGCTTCCCTCCCCCACTGAGCCCGATTGCTCAACCAGCGTAACGCCCTCTTTGAGCAATTCCGCCAGGCGCCCACGCCTATGCGCTGCAAGCAGAGGCGCAAGCCCTCCCGGGCCTCCCCCGATAATGACCACACCTGTGCGATCGAGACTCAATGTCACCTGCTTGGGCGCAGCCGGAACGCGGCAACGCCACTAAGATTTTTTTAGGGGAAGGTTAGGCAGCAGGATACAGTTGGCTCTCTTGGTCAGATGTTGTTCCAAGGCGATGTCCAGCTGGGATCCTGTTTGAGAAGCTTACGATGCAACTGGTCAGGCGTCGAAGGATTTTCGCGAATAGGTCCGCTCTGCAGTAACCAAAAAGTACTCTGGCCGGATATCTGTGGTCTATATCTTTCGATCTGATTTTGCGGAGTGAACGGTGGGCCATGTCTCCAGTAACGGATCAGTCACGCTACGGCACAGCCCATGCTAAAAGTCACCAACGGCAGTTACTATTCGTCGCACTTCGGTTTGGTCAGAGCCCAAAACACAGGATGTCTGCCCCTGCCGCGACGGCTATATATTGATGGCCCCCCACGGTAAACGCGATGGGCGACGCCTTCATAAAGACGTTGGTCGGGAATTGCCAAAGGGTTTTCCCATCCCTCTGATCGACGGCCGCGAAGCCTCCGTTGGGTTGGCCATAGAAGACCAGCCCTCCCGCAGTAGCCAGAACCCCGCTCCAGGTTTTGGCGCGCGCCGGCCCGGGCTGCGGAATCTCCCAGGCAATCTCCCCCGTCTCGATGTTGAGCGCGCGCAGGAAACGCTGCCCTTTTTGATCGGGATACGTGGGTTTGTCACCGGTGCATTCTTCCAGGGCAAGGACGTAATAAAGGCCTGTCTGTGGGGAAAAGGCAGTTGCGTCCCAGTTCGCCGCATCGCTGGGACAACCGCCGGCGTCCTTCACCACCGGCCGGCCATCCGCTCCAATGCCTGAAGCCCAATCCACCCGGTGCAGGAAAGGCTTGGCCAAAAGCAACGCGCCACTGTTTCGATCCAGTACATAAAAAAATCCATTGCGATCGGCGTGAAGCAGCAGCTTCGAGGGCTTGCCGTGGAAGCCGGTATCTACCAATACATTGGGTTCCGTCGCATCTCTATCCAGCAGATCATGAGGCGTGAACTGGTAATGCCATTTCAGTTCCCCGGTTCTGGGATTGAGAGCAAGAACGCAATCGGTAAACAGATTGTCACCAGGGCGGGTACGATCGTCCTGGTCGGGCCAGGGATTGCCCGTAGCCCAGTAGAGTGTGTCAGAAGAGGCGTCGTAGGAGCCTGTGAGCCAGGTAGAACCACCCCCGGTGCGTGGTGGGCCGCCCTTCCAGGTTTCTATGCCCGGCTCACCCGCGCGAGGCACTGTCCAACGCCGCCAGATGAGCGCGCCATCGTCGGGCTTGAACGCGGCGACGAAGCCCCGAATCCCTTCATCGGCACCGGCGACCCCGGCGATGACCATGTCGTCGACGATGAGCGGGACCATGGTGCCGCCGTAGTGCTGACCCTCCAGGTCGGGCGCCAGCGGAATTTCCCAAAGCAGTCTGCCCGTCCCCCGGTCGAGCGCGAGCAGGTGGGCGTTGTCGGTAACGAAGAAAACCTTATCGCGTAGAATCGCGACTCCGCGGTTAGTGCCAAGTTTCGCGTCACCCTCCATACCAGAGCTGGGCGGCCGAGAGTAGTGCCAAAGGGGAGCGCCGGTGAGGGCCTCCAGGGCATACACCTGGTTAGGGCCGGTCACATAAAGTACTCCATCGGCGGCCAGCGGTGTGGTTTCCAGGCCAAACGCCTGCATGGGAAAAATCCACTTTAACTTGAGTGACGAAACAGTCGAGGTGTTGATTTGTTTGAGAGGACTAAAGCGATTGCCTGAATCATTCCCGTTATAAGTGAGCCAATCGCCTGGCCGCGGAGATCCCCAGGTAACTTTCCGGGGGCTTCTGCAACTGTGACTGGCCTGATCACCAAGCCAACATTCAAGCCCAGCAGGTAGTTGGCGAGCGCTCTGCGGTCAGCGGCGGGCAGATCTGCAAACGAAGGCATGCCTGCTGCGACATTGCCACGCTCCAAAAAGGAGCTTAGTTGATCGACGGATTGCTCCGCCACCCGCGAATTCATTTCAAGGCCGGGTGCTTTCGCTGTGCCGCGTGCGTTGTCGCCGTGGCAGCTTGCACAGTTCCTGGCAAATAATCCCGGCGATTGCTGAGAGTTCGATGGCAGAGTTGACAGGAGAAGCAAGAGCACAAATATTTTCACTTCACGCTTCTCCAAACAGCGATCCGATCAAAATTCAATGCAGATCGGCCGGTCTGACACCCTTAACGAAACCTTCCGTACCGAAAGGGTGCGGATGATATTCCCCCACCAACGATACATTGGATGTCGCGCGAATCTGCCGCTCCATCCCGAGCGCCCAGTAGCAGGCATTGACGAACAGTCTGCGGTCGGCCTCGAGCAGCAGGTCTTGCGAAGTTCCAAGCGTCGTAGCGAACACCCGCGAGGTCTTTCCACTGCTTCCGGTGTAACTCTTCACCCATGCGATGGGCATCATGGGATCGTTCACCGCACCGGCGACTGGAGGTGAATTCTGATCCATGCCGGAGAGTACCTCTCCAAAGACGAGGACGTTGCTATCTCCGGGCAGCGGCAATCTCACTTCATAAACATCGGTGGTACTCCACAACTCACCATTGTGAATGCCGGTGAGGATGGGATGCGCGGTTTGCTTCGGATTGAGAACCCCCCGAGTGCTTTGCTTGCCATGTTGTCCATGGTGCTTGATCCAGGTTTCTCCCAGCACCATGCGTCCGAACCCGCCATCGGGACTGTTCCAGCTATATCGGCCGTACGTAGGACTCCCCTTGAACTGAAAGGCGTGGGTGGCCGTGCGCATCCCCACCACCGGTTTGCCGGACTCGATGTAATCCACGATGTGCTTCATCTGGTCGTCGGGCAGATCACGAAAGCGAGTCAGAATCACCAACAAATCGGCAGAGTCGAGCGCTTCCAGCCCAGGGATATTGTCAAGCTGATCGGGATCGATGGAGCCGTCCTTGGGATTGATAGCGAATAAGACGGTGCACTTGAAGCCGTGGTGAGTGGATAGAATTCTGGCCAGTTGCGGAAGTGTTTCCTCGGAGCGGTACTCCTCATCCCCGCTGATCAGCACGATGTTCTTGCCCTTAGCCTTACCGTGGGGCTGTAAGACCAGAGATGATTCTGCCCCGAGGAGGCGCGGAGATTGGGTAAGCAGGATGGCCACCAGGCAAATGAACAACCACGAGATACGGCGCATAGGGCGTTTCCTGATCGCTTTCGCTTTCCCGGTTAACGCCTGCCATTCTACCTAAACCAGGGCGCCCTACGAGCTGGATTTGCCAGGCCGTTAGCTGGCCGGCGCCTGCTCAGCGGCTACCTTGCCCGCATCCAGAGTGGCGCGCATCATTGCCGCATATTGCCGGTCGAGAAACCCCCACCGAAAAAGGACCCGGCCCAGGCTTCCTAGATATCCCGGGAACTCGTCATCCTTGAGTTTGAAGGAATAGGTCCACACAATATGAGTGTGCGTGTTGTCGAGGGCAGTGTCATGAAATTCACCCAGGCCATACTCGATGGGCCGCGCTTGTTTGCTCGTATAGTTCCAGACGATATACCGGAACACGCTTGAATCGCTGGTTTGTCGCGTCTCCAGCACTTGCTCCTCAAGTGTTGCCCCGTCGCTGAGACAAACGAGCCGGCGGGCGCCGACTGATCCGAACGGAATCTGGTTCAGCGCGTAATGACCGGTGACCCCGGGCAGATCACCTGCTTTGCGGATCGCGTCTTTGATATCAGTTTTGGCTCCGCTGCTTAAAACAACCGCAAGCGGGCGGTTCACCGTGATCTCCTCGGTGTGCGCTGCAAGTTCGGTCGTATCGACCATCGCCGGGTGGGGCCGGTCGACAAAACCCGGCGGAGGAACACAGGATTGCGCGCTCAGGCACGAGGCGGCAGCAGTAAACAGAATGAGAAACGCGGCTCGCTTCCTGTTCATATGCGGATGCTCCATGTACTACGATGTTCGGAATATACGATCATCGTACTACTTCTGTCAATGGCTGGGAAAACGCATGCATTATCATCTGGTGAGTGAAGGCAAAGAGAGCTCCGGAAACCCCCGTGACCGATCGGGAGGCCATGTCTTTGGACGAGGGCGTGGCTATGCTTCTGCAGAAGTTCAAACTCGAACCAAGTATCATCGCCGGGAGTCCGTACGCGGATCTTCACGCAAATGATGTCGGTTTGCTGGTTATGCTGCGGCAGCCGGAAAAGTGGAGCGTCCGGCGCATTGCTCAATCTTTGGGAGCGCCCATTACGACTATTTCTTCGGCACTCGATCGGCTCGAGAGCCGCGGCCTGGTGACTCGTGGGCATGTGGCTGAGGATCGCAGGATGGTGCGCATAGAACTTTCGCCCGCCGGCCATCGTCTGGTCACAAAAATCCGGTCGAACCAGGTGGAGGTTTGCCGCTCGATGCTGGCACTTCTGGATCCGCACGACCGCGAAAGCCTCATCCGCCTGGTATCACGGCTAGCAAAAGCATAAGATCTGCGGTTGCTCTTCCCTAGACCTAAGCTCCGGACCATAACCGCCCTACCCTTTGTCATCTCGACCGAAGCGAAGCGTAGTGGAGAGATCTGCGGTTTCCCTTCCCCTGTTCACATAAGAGAAAGAGCTCTGCTGAATCAGGTGCTTGGTATCGACAAACGGATCGACGTCAGAATCCGATTCCATCGAATAATAGCCGCGAAAGTGCGCAGCTTTGGCAATGGCAAAGAGTGGACCAAGTGAGACTGTCTTCCGCTCGCCCTTGATCGACTCGGCATCTTTCACGTGGCTGATGTTCCAGGCGTGGGCGAACATGCGCTTCACGCTTTCGGCATTGAAACGCTCGTCACCAAGCGTCAACGAATTGCCAAAGTCGGGAAGACCCCGCAAAAAGGGAGTGTCGGCCAACTGGATAGCTGCCAGCACGCGCTTCTCGGACGAGTAAACCGGATCATCGTTCTCCAGGTTGACGACCACGTTGCGGCTCGCTGCATAGTCAATAGTCGGCTTCAGCGCCTGCACTGCCTTTGCGAGGTCCGAAAGGTCGCGACACTTGGGAATCCAAACCCGGATGCTGGGAGACCCCAACTGCACCGCGATATCGACCCAACGGCGATAAACGGCGTTGCCGGCACTGCGTATGGCCGGGTCGTCACTGCAGAGATCCACCCGCGCATCGACCGGGATGTTGACCGTATGCACGCCCGCGGCGTCAAATGCTGCGCGCAGTTTTCTTACCTCGGCAGGTTCGGTGGAGGGAAAGTGCGAGTCCAGCGGCTCAATTCCCTGCACTCCAAACTGGGACGGGATCGACCGTGCAAATTGGGCCAGATCCATACCAGGTTTTTTGGGATCACGATCGCGATTGCCAGGAGCGATGATCGACTCGCGGAAAGGGTACGTTGCCACCGCAATGCGCGCTCGCGGTTCGACGGGAAAGACAGCGTGGGGACCACTCGGCTCTCCGGCGAGGGCAGCACCAGCAGAGCAAAGCAGTGCCGATTGCACGAAACGGCGGCGTGTGAGGTTCTTCATCCGCGCCGCGGCTCCGCGGCCGTGTCCAAGCGTCCCAATTCCAATAAGGCGGCGACTCTCTTCAGCATTCCCAAAGATCCTTTCGCGTATAACGCAGCACAAAAAAGATTTGCAATGATACTACTGGACGTCACCAACTACTAAACCTCGACCTTAAGCTAAACCTCAACTTGAGCTAAGCCTCTCAACCTTAAGCCAAACATCGATCTTAAGTGGGTGGCCCTCGCTTTTGAGACCTGGGTTTCTCCGGGCAAGTGTTTTTGGTGGAAAACTAATAGTAGAAAGCGGAGGCGCATCCATGCCGCAAACAAAAGCCGGAGGAAACAATTCGTGGCGGCTTGGGTTGGCACTGTCCCTGGCCCTGATTGCAGCAGCGCTCGTATGGGTGTGGATCACCTCGACGCACCATCCAAAGACAAAGCCGGCCAAGCCGTTCACTGATTTGGGAGTGACGATGCCGCTCGACCAACCGGGTGGTGGCCCGGCGCCCAGTGACGCATACCCGGTCTACTCTGCGCTTTACCAGACTCCGATGCCCGAACCGCTGGCGTTCGCGGAGGACTCAAACGCCGACATTCCCCAGGTGAATGGAAACTGCCTCAGGCCGGCGACGCCTCAGGAGCAGGAAATGGCTACCTCCTTCGTCGCAGCCAATCAGCAGAGCCATCGCTGGGAGCAAAAATTTTCCATAGCCCAGGGCTATGAATTGTTCCCCCTCGATGAGGTTGACCAGATGCAGACCTGCCTGGCAAACCACCAGCGTGACGGCGCACAATGTGCAAAGTATGGGCAGTTCCGCTATGTACGGCTGCTGGCAGTGCCGGGGTTCGACCACGCACACACTCGCGCACTGGTATCGGTTATCAAGAGCTGCGGGCGTTTTTGCGGAAGCGGGGGAATTTTTGCGGTTGAGAGAAAAAACGGCAAGTGGCAGCGTTCCGCGACCACTGATTTCACTCGCGACTGCAGTTGGATGTATTAAATGCTGTTGGCGATTCTGATCATTGCCGCGGCGCTGCGCTCAACATCGTCATCCGTGGTCGCCCAACTGGACACGCTGATACGCATCGCCGCCTGCCCGTGCCACTCTGTGCCTCCGCACCAGCAGGTGCCGTCCTCTTGCACACCTGCAATGACCCGCCGCGTGTGCTCGTCACTGCCAAAGGAGACCAGCACCTGGTTCAGCACCACATCGTTGAGGATGCGGAAGCCCGCCTCGCGCAGCAGATGCGCAAACAACCTTGCCTGGCGGCAGTTTCGCTCGATGAGTTCGCTGAGCCCGCTGCGTCCCAGGGACCGCATGGCCGCCCACAACTCGACGCCGCGTGCACGCCGGGAAGCTTCCGGTGCGAACAGCCAGGGCTCTCGGCCCGCTCCTGGTGTAAGATACGCGGCGCTCACCGCCATGGCGGTTTTGAGGTGCTCCGGCTCCCGCACAATGGCCACGGCGGAATCATAGGGCACGTTCAACCATTTATGGCAATCGATGGCCCACGAGTCGGCGGCGCCGGCGCCTGACAGCAACGGCGCATACTCCGGCGAAGCGGCCGCCCAGTAGCCAAAGGCTCCGTCTACGTGTACCCACGAGCCTTTCTCCTTCGCTCGGGCACAGATTTCCCCTACAGGATCAAAGGCGCCGCTGTTCACGTTACCCGCCTGAACGCAGATCACGGTGCGCTCATCGAGTGTGGGCAACGCCTCTGGCCTCATGCGTCCCTGGCTATCGGCGGGGACCCGGGTAACCCGCGAGCGTCCCAGCCCCAGCATAGATAGCGCCTTCAACAGCGAAACGTGCACTTCGTCGCCAACCACTACATCGAGTGGCGGCGCCGAAAATAACCCATCCTCCTCCACATTCCATCCTGCACGATGCAACAGCGCGGTCCGCGCAGAGGCCAGGGCGGTGAAGTTTGCCATGGTTGTGCCGGTAACGAATCCCGCCCCGGATCCGGATGGAAAACCGAGCAGGTCCACCATCCACTCCAGAACAACTTCTTCCAGCTTGGCTGCAACCGGAGACATGACTTGCAGGGCCGCATTCTGGTCCCATGCTCCAGCCAGCCAGTTGGCTGCCAATGCCGCAGGCAGCGTGCCGCCGATCACGAATCCAAAATAACGGCCGCCGGCGGTTGCCACCGTAGCCGGTGACCCAATGTCATCGAGCAGTGCCAAAACCTCTGCGGGATCAGCGGGACCCTGGGGCAAAGGTCCTGCGAATGCTTTTAATCCGGCTACGTACTCCGGCAAGGGTGCGACGTTTCGATCGGCCAGCCCTGCGAGGTAACGCGCCGCTCGGTCCGCAGTCTCCGTCAACAACTTGTCCATCCAAATCTCCACCGGAATGAACACATCTTACGGGACCGGCCGGCACAAGTTGTGAAACCTCTTCCTGAAACCGAACATCTGGGTATTTGGGAGATTAGGAATTTATGGCACCAGAGAAGAAGGTTGCACTCGTTACCGGCGCGAATCGTGGAATTGGTCTTGAAACCGCTCGCCAATTAGGAAAGAAACACGTGACGGTCATCGTCGCCGCTCGAACTTTGAAGTCCGCAGAGGAAACCGCTGCCACGCTCAAAGCGGAAGGTATAGACGCTTTCCCGGTGAAGCTTGACGTCACCAACGCTCATGATCGCGAAGCAGCCGCCAAAACCGTCGGCGACAAGTTTGGAAAACTCGATATTCTGATCAACAACGCCGGCGTGGGAGCCCAGGACGGGACGTTGGTCAACAAGACGATCCACACCACGGAAGAAGAACTGCAAAAGGTTTTTGGAACGAATCTGTTCTCGGTGGTTGCAGTCACTCGCGCGTTTCTGCCTTTGCTCAAGAAGAGCGAAGCGGGCCGCATCGTGAACCTTTCCAGTATTCTTGGCTCCCTAGGACTCCATGCGAATCCGAACAGTCCAATTGCAAGCGTGAAGACTTTCGCTTACGACGCATCGAAAGCGGCCCTCAACGCCTTCACCATTCATCTCGCCGCCGAGCTGAAGGATACAAAAATCAAGGTGAATTCCGCTCACCCTGGTTGGGTGAAGACAGACATGGGCGGGGACCAAGCTCCGATGGAGCTACCAGAGGGAGCCAAAACCAGCGTCGATCTAGCCTTGCTTGGTCCCGACGGTCCGAACGGGCGATTTATTCATCTCGGTCAAGAACTGCCCTGGTAAGGAGTCTTCTTCTTCCCAGCCTTTGAGTGGGTGACCCAGGTCTCTCTTTTGAGGCCTGGGCCACCTCTCTTATATACGCGTTCAGAACTTTCCTGCTGATCCACTCTGAACGGGTCTCCTTCCTCTCTACCCAAAAACGCCCATCCTCGCGAGAGGTACGAAAGTGCCTCCGTGTTAGTTTGCTTCAGATGGGATTCCGAGGATGATCGACTCTCGCTACAACCGTAGACACTTCCTGCACCTCATGGGCTTCGGCGTCGCCGGTGTGGCCGGCCCTGCATGGCTTTCCGCGCTCGCCCAGGACCCCGGCTTCAAACCGCTCGATGCCGACCTCGTTGTTTTCAACGCCAGAATTTACACCGTCGACGCGCGCATGCCCAAGGCAGAGGCCTTTGCCGTCAAGGGCGGGCGCTTCCTCGCGGTGGGCAACAACAGCGACATCAAGGCACTCATCGGCAAGCGGACACAGATTTACGATGGCAAACAGATGACCGTCGTCCCAGGCTTCATTGACACCCACAATCACGGCGAGGGAGAAGTTCTGGTTTACGACGTGCTTGTCGGTAATCCCTATGAGGTCGAGTTTGTCACCATTGACAGCATCGTCGAAAAACTTCGCGTCCGTGCTCAGACCACCCCGCCCGGCACCTGGGTCGAGGGTTATTTCCACGACGACACCAAGCTGAAGGACAAGCGTCCTCTCAATGTCCAGGATCTCGACCGGGTTTCGACCGAGCATCCTGTCTGCGTCCACCATCGCGGCGGCCACACCGGGTTCTACAACAGCAAGGCCTTTCAAATGGCCGGCATCACCAAAAACACGCCCAACCCCTACGGAGGAACCTACGACAGAAATGATAAGGGCGAACTGAATGGCCGCGTGACCGATCTCGCCATGCCTACCATTGACAAGGCCGGCGGGCGCGTCACCTACACGGCCGCTGTGAAGCAGAAGCGAGTCCTGGATGGAGTGGCCTTCATCTCCCAGAAATTTGTCCAGTATGGCCTGACCAGCGTTCACCATGACGAGGAAGGCGTGCTCCCGGCCATGCAGGAGCAGCGCATCCGTGGGGGATTACTGCACCGTGTCAGCTACGAGCCTGACGGCGAGTTGCTCGAAGCCATGATCAACAACGGCATCGAATCCGGCTTTGGCGACGAATACATCTCGCTTGGCGCTACCTCTGAGCACACTGTCGATGGTTCTTTCTCTGAGCGCACCATGGCCATCAGCACGCCCTTCAAAGACATTTCTCCTCCATACTATGGCAATCTCACCGAGACCCAGGAGGACCTCAACGCCTGGGTCGAACGCGTTCATCGTGCCAACATCCGTCTCAACTGCCACGCCAATGGAGACGTCGCCATCGATCGCGTTCTCACCGCTTACGAACGCGCGCTCAAGCTCTATCCACGGGCCGACACCCGCCCCAAGATCACCCATTGCAGCCTCATCAACGACCGTCTGGTCGCCCGCATGAAGGCCATGGATGTGGTACCTGCGGAGTTCAGCACCTACGCCTACTACAATGCCGACAAGTTCCATTTCTACGGCGAAGACGTAATGAAGCACATGACTGCTTTCCGCACCATGATCGATGCGGGCATCACCCCAGCAGCCGGATCGGATTTCAGTCCCGGCCCCTTTGCACCTCTGATGGCTATCCAGGGAATGGTCACGCGCACTGGCTGGAACGGTGAAACCTGGGGAGCCAACCAGAAGATCGCGCTGGACGAGGCGCTGCGCGTGAACACCCTCAATGGCGCCTACAACTCCCGTGAGGAGAAGATTAAGGGCTCGATCACCCCGGGCAAGCTCGCGGACTTCGTCGTCCTGGCCAACGACTTCCACACCGTTGACCCGGAAAAGATCAAAGACATCCAGATCGTCCGAACGGTCGTGGGAGGCAAAACCGTCTACCAGGCATAGTGCTCTCCCGAGCCCCGGCGAAGGCTGAAAACGCTGTATCAGGGACGATTTTGAGTCGGCCTTTAAGGCCGGACCCCGAAGTTCCTACATTTAGCCCCTGAGGTACACCTTTCCCGCCGGTCTTTGACCTTTCCGCAGACCGTGAAAACGCGACCTTCAAGTTGTTAAATGTGCGGACGAAGCGCAGCCCCGTTCTCCCGCGTTCTTGCGGGATCGACGACGGGCGCCTCGTTCCGGGTGAGCGCTTTCAGTTCGTGCCGGAAGGCTGCCCGGAGTTCGTGCTCAGAGAGGGTAACTTCGGTGGTACAGCAGATGGTGCCAAGCTGACGTTCCTGGTCCAGGAACACCTTCCAGTCATACCCATAGATGCCGGTTGAATACTGGTCAACGGTGACCCTGGGAAACTTGTTGGCTTCTTCGGTGAGTATGCGGGTCAGTCGTTGAACCTTCTCTGAGATTTCCATATCCATCGTCAGTGCTCCTCGCCCACAGTTTCTTCCCGGACGAGGGCACAAGTCCAGCGAAAGCAGTGGAAAATTTTTGCCAGTACCCCGGGAACGCACCAAAACGGCGATTACGTGGCGGGAACGGCCAGTCCCCTTACCATCGGTTCCGCTGAAGTCGTTGCTGGCAAAGGAAATGCAGAAACGGGACCAATTACCGGCCCGGGGCGTCCACCAACCAGCGTTCATGGCATCAGCCGCCCATTCCGCCTTCCGAAGGTCGAATTATCCAGTCCGCGGAGAGCCCGGAAGCTGATAAGCCCGCCCGGACGTGAAAAATCGATTCCGCCTGATCTTTTAGCTTTTACTTTGATACGAATGCTTGCCGGTTTTTCGCATCTCCCGGACGGGACCGCCACGCATCACGACCAGAGTGTTCCGGCACGTTATCGATCGCCCCGAAGACCTTCTCGCGAGAGGGGATGCGTTCCGAAACGCCTGAGGAGTCTGCGTGAGAACCTGGTTTTGTATCAGGGCACGACTTTAGTCGGGTCGCACATGCTTCAAATATTCCCGGGCTTTAGAGTCTGCGTGAGAACTGGGTCTCCTGGAAGGGCACGGGTTCAGCCGTGCCGTAAATGACACTGCCATCCCCGGCTTTAGAAGATGAGGTACGTTTTTTCTATCCTCCAAATTCTCTTGTGCGCTGATAAAAGATGCCCTCAGGGGCTAAAGCCCGGAAGCTCTCAACGAATTTACGGCACGGCTGAACCCGTGCCCTTCCAGAAGATCGAGTTCTCACGCAGGGACTTTTAGCCCCTGTGGGCTTCTTTTCGAGCCCTCACGCAGGCCAGGAAAAGGGGGATCGAGAGGAAAGCATACTGCCTGCCAACGTGGGATGATTCATAGGAGACAGAATCACATGATTACCGCACTTGTAGGCATTGCGGCCACAATTTACATCTTCAAGTTCGTCACAGCTCTCTTCAAGCCCGCTCCAGCAGTCTGGCGATGCGTGCAAGTCGACGGTGGCTGCGGCAACGGGCCAGAGCAGGCGTGCGAATGTGGCGATGAGGCCAAAGAGCGGTGGATCAGGCAGGGATGCAAGGAGTTCCACACCCAAGCATCCGTTTGATTTGTTTTGAGTGTTGGTGCCCACATCGGAGCCGCCAGCACCAAACCGTCTCATGCACAAGTCATCTGCGCCAGAATCATCGCAGCATCCACCTCAAAGGAGAGATCGTCCTGTAGCTTGAAGTAATCTCGCACTTCGGACGGTGCGCCCGACCAAAGCCAACGAATGGCAGCGATGCCCTCTACCGGCGTACCGATCCGGGATACCCAGGATGAAAATTCAGTAGCCAGGCGCCATCTCTGTTCCACACGCGCATCGAACGAGGCTGCCCGGAAAAAGGAAAGCCATTCTGCGTTGGTGTAGCTGCGGACATGGGACGGATCTCTCGCAAGCTCTACAGATTGGAGATACGTGTCCAGCAAAGGAGAGGGAGCGCCCGTAAGGTCGATAAAACAGACCTGGCCAGAGGGCTTGAGAACACGTTTCACTTCCTGCAATGCTCGTGGAACATCGTTCCAGTGATGGGCACTATAACGGCTCACTACGAAATCGAACTGCGCACTATGGAATGGAAGTTCTTCCACCGAGCCCTGCATCGTACGGATATTTGAGAGGCTACGCTCCTTGGCGGCCGCAGCTGTTACCCCAAGCATCGCCCGCGTGAGGTCGAACGCAATCACCTCCTGGGCGAACGGTGCGGTAGCAAAGCTGGCGTGGCCCGCTCCGCAACCGAGGTCGAGGACCTTTGGTTCATCCAACCCGGCGACGAAACGCGCCAGAAAATCAAGATCGGCTCCGGTTGAATGGACCGAACTGGTGAGATACCTTTCGGCGTTTGTACCGAAACTTTTTGATATGGATTGTTCGTGCTGCACGGGGTGCCCTCTAAAGAAACCCTAGCCGCCAGGTTATGCAGGTACAAGATGATTTTTTATCCTGGTATAACGGGTACCCTGAACAACCGATGACATCCGCCGAACCCATCCAATCCTCCACCCGGACGCTCGGAATATTTCTCCGTGCTCATCGTGAACGGCTGTCGCCCTCGAAGCTTGGACTAGCTCCCGCTGGACGGCGCAGAACCCCCGGCTTGCGGAGGGAGGAAGTGGCTCAACTCTGCGGAGTAAGCACCACCTGGTACACATGGCTTGAGCAAGGGCGTCCGGTTCGTGCCTCGGCCTCGGCTCTGAAGCGCATTGCCGAAGCCCTCCAGCTTTCGCGTGCCGAGAAGTTGTACCTGTTTGAGATCGCACGCTGTGTCGTTCCGGACGCAAGCGAAGCAGATGCGTTGGAAATTCCGGCAGGTTTGAAGGACCTGGTCGATCAGATGCCGGTCCCCGTTTATGTGCTGGATCGCCAATGGAACGCGGTGGCCTGGAATGGAAGAGCTGCCAGGCTCTTCCGGCCATGGTTGCTTGAATCGGAAGAACGCAATCTGCTTCGCTTTGTTTTTCTGAATCGGAATGCTCGCACTCTGATCGTGGATTGGAGGAGCCGTGCGAAGCGGCTGGTGGCCGAGTTTCGGTCCGATGCCGGACGGCATTTGACCGAGCCTCCGACACTCAGGCTGATCTCCGGATTGCAGAGCGGCAGCAGAGTGTTTGCCAGGTATTGGAGCGAACAGGATGTGCGCGAACGAGAGGGTGGCCCTCGTACATTTTGTTCTGCGACGGGAGCGATCAGTACCTATTCCCAGGTGTCGTTGATTCCCAGTATCAATACCGATCTCAAGCTTGTCGCGCTCATTCCGCAACCTCAAGGGGATGACCGACGATTCGAGAAAGGAGCCAGCGATACAGAGCAGCTCCGCCTGCTCCCAGCGCCGCGCAGAAAGCCGGCCATCCCCTCAAATAAGACCACGGCAAGCTGATGGACCGGCTGATTCCTGGAGCCGGCCATATCAAAAATTTAATCCATTCCACTAAGGGCAGAAGCATCAGAACAAAAATTCCGGCTGCGGCACCGGCAAGCACCACAAGGACCACAGGAATCCTCAGAACCAGATTGCCCGCCGCAACGATCGGAACGCCGGCGGCGATCCAGGCAACTGCGAAGAACGGCAAACTCCAGAATAGAAATATCAAGGAAATCTGCAGGTCCCAAAAGCAAAAGCCAACCGAGACACCGCCTACGAAGTACGTCGCAGCCAAAGCAACCAGCGAAATCTGAATTCGAGTTGAGAGCTTTACGTTTGACATCCGGTTAGCTCAAGCGAACACAGCGCTGAGTTTACTGGAGTACCGCGCATGGAGCTTCCGGCAAAGCCGGATTTGACAAAACAATGACGAAAGCATGACACTCCTCCGCCGCCGCCGCTATACCGTATGACCTGGAGCGCCACACTTGGATTGAATAGCGGGGCACTGATTTCAGCGAACTAGCGATGAACGCCAGAATGGCGGCGGACGTGCACAGGATATTAGTGATCTATGGCGATCCCGACTCGCGGTGGATGCTTAACCAGGTTTTGCTCCCGGCCTACGACGTGATTGCTGTTCCTTACTTTCCGACCGTGATAGCGGGAGTATTCGCACCAACGAAGCCTGACCTTGTCGTTCTGGATATAGGGCTTGCGGGCGAACCTGTCCAGGATCTCTGTCGCCAGGTCAGGAAAGAGTCGAAGGATGTTCCACTTTTTGTGTTGGGTGCTGGTGAGTCGGCAGACAGGATTCTCAGCTTTGACCTTGGGGCAGATGACTACATAACGAAACCGATCGATGCAACAGAATTTCTAGCCCGAATTCGCACCCGGATCAGGTGGTGGACTCGACACGGCTAAAGAGCCCTCAGTGGTTTTGTATCAGGGCACGGAAGGCTGTGATCACCGGTGCGATCTACGAGTTCAATTCGCTCAGCTTCTTACCAACCGCGCCGGGCCCGAAATTGATATGAGCGTCCTTAATCGAAAGTCCGACTACTTCGATACGTTTCAGGTCCCGTGTTCCGATCCCGGCTTCTTCCGCGAAACGTAGCGAGTTGTCGCCTCGAATGAACGGAGAAGTGCCACGCTCCGCATACGGATCGTAGCCCATCACTGCCATCCCGACAGCGTCCACGTTGACGGCGTTGCGGCCAGCAATGATCACGCCCGGTGTCATCTTTTCCAGGCCAGGAAGCCAGGGCCCTTCCCCTCCCCGCACTGTCTCGACGCCATCAATGATCGCGATATCAATGGGCCGAATACCGTTCTGATCAACCAGAATGCGCGGAACCCGATAGCCCGGATCGCGCGGCGAATCAGGATGCAACTCGGCGTCTACTCCAGAGGGCGCAGGCGTCGTTCCGTTGTGCAGCACCTCTCCACGCTCTTTCGTCGGCCGCTCGTTCCCGTTAGGTCCGCAGTCTCCGCCATAGAGCGAGCAGGGCGTGTTGCCGAAGTTATTCTTCATCGTCATGGTCACGCCTGCAATCCAATGGTTCTTCAGCTTCGCCATCGAAGCGTATACGTCGCACTGATAGAACGCCGGGTTCAGGTGGTATGCCGGATAGGCGTACCCGCCCCAGGGCACCTTCATGCGCACATACTGCTTGTAGTTGCCCAGGTTCTGCACGTTTTCCCAAGCCACCGGCACGCCCATGTTGTTAATCGCGTTTACGTCCAGGCCGTAGCGTGCCCACAGTGAGAGATCCTGATCGGCCGGGAAGAAGCTTTCAATCAAGCGAACGCGGCGCGCGCCCGCCCTGGCAAACAGATGCACTGTCGCCGCCACCGTCTGCGGATTCGTCCGATAAGGAAGCTCAGGCGTCAGCGGCCAGTTTTTCGGATTCCCGGTGAGATTCAGCTTGAGCGCAACGGTCTTCCCGCGCACCAACTTGTCGAGGCCGCCGATCTGATCGAACGCGCTCGAGAGTTGCTGCCCATACTGCGCGTAATCGCGGCAACGCACGATCGCAACCTGGCTCGCTGGAGCCTCGGCTCTCATCAGCTTCGGCATGACAAGTGCCCCAAGCGTCGCAGCACCCGTGGTGGTCAACATCTCTCGTCTGTTCATGTCTTCCGCACCTCGCATTTATGCTACATCGGATATGATTGGGTGCGCGTGCCTTATTTGATATCCAGACGGTCATTTGGTAAGCTGCTCGCCGCAGTCCCGCTCGCCAGAGCCTTCGCCCCGCTCGCCCAAGCGTCCTCCGAAGACCGCAACATGTTCCTCTCCTTGAACAGCGTCCTGTTGCAAGGTCGTGTTCACTGGCCCGACTTCGCGCGCCTGGCCGCGCAAATTGGCTTTCCCGGTACGGACATCATGCTGCGCCCGGCCATGGAAGCCGGGGTCAGCGCGACCAACGACCTGCTTGCCGGCCTTAAGATCCGGCCAGCCGTCATCGATTTTCCGGTCGAATTCCGCAAAGACGACGCAACCTTCCAGGCCTCGCTTACCCAGCTCGACGCTGCCGCCCAGTTCGCTGCCGCCATTCATTGTCCAAGAATGATCACGTACATCATGCCGTCGAGCGATACGCCAAAAGACGAACTGCGCCAAACCTATAAGCAGCGGTTTACAGAAAGTGCCCGCATTTTGGCGCGCTCGAAGGTCCGCCTCGGCCTCGAGTTTCTGGGTCCACTCGAACTGCGCAAAGCGCACAAATACGAATTCATTTGGCGCATGAACGATATGCTCGCGTTCGCCAGGGAATGTGGTCCCAACGTCGGACTGCTACTCGATTCCTGGCACTGGCACCACGCAGGAGCCACCCCAGAGGACATCATTGCCGCCGGCCGTGATCGCATCGTGCACGTCCATTTCAATGACTCGCCGAACTTGCCCCCAGAGCAGATCCACGATAATCAGCGTCTGCTACCCGGTGAAGGTGTCATCAACTTGACCGGCTTCTTGCAGGCGCTGCAAAGCATCCACTACAACGATGCGCTCAGCGTAGAAGTCTTCGGGCGAACGAAAGACATGACACCCGAAGCAGCCGCGAAAGCCGGCCTCGATAGCGCACTTGCTGTCTTTCGTAAAGCCGGAGTTCCCGAAGGCTGAAGGGGCAAACAACGAAAGCTGAGTCCTAAAACGGAAGCTTTGGGGGAGCTGCCACAACGGACCGTTACGCACGGCGACAGTAGCAAGTTGTGCGTCTGTTTGCCTATGTCCATTTAGGCTCGATGATGTCTAGGCCATCCACCTGGGAGAAGTGTCGCCGGTTGAATGTAGCGAGGACACAGCCACGCTGTAATGCCGTGGCCGCCACGATCAGGTCATAAGAGCCGATGATCTTTCCGGAGGCCTCTAGATTGGACCATATACGCGCATGAAAGTAGGCCGTTTCTTCCGTATAGGCGATGATCGGCAGCACTGCCACGACAGCCTCAAGGTATTTCTGCCGGCCGGTCCGGTGAGCTCCGGATGCACGCTCCACGCCATGCCAAAGCTCAGCAATAGTGATAGCGGCGACTTCAAATCGATCTTCCGCTCGAGATTCTAACCAGCCCCGAAGGTTGAAAATGTTCTTCTCGCCGCTAATGATCACATCGGCGTCCAGGATTATTTCCACTTATCTTTAGGATCCTTCAAAGTCTTGCGTGAAGCCTGAAGATCGCGGCGCCACGCTTCAGATTCTCTATCGGTCAACCGGGCCGTGCTCAAAATCGCGGCGAGATCGCGACCGGTACATATCTTCTCGTTGGTCGGCACAATGTGGGCGACCGCGGTGCCATTCTTGAGCAGCACGAAGGTGACGTCCTGGTAACGGGCGCGGTTGATGCAGTCGGCGAAATTTCGCGCCGCTTCCGTGACAGTGATCGCTATCCTTTTCACAAAATCAGATTATCAGATTTTGCTGAGGTGGGGGGAGTTTCGTGAACGGCCCGAATGCGCCATCCGAGGCTTGATTTGATTCAGAAGCGCGGATCATCAAGAGACCTGAGCGCTCACTTAGGAACATCCACCAGAGGAAAGTGAACATGTTCGATTGTCTTGCGGTTCCAGGTGTAGGTCATCTCCAGGTCGCCGCTCGCGGTCTGGATAATCGCCGGGTAGGAGTACTCTCCCGGCAACTCTTCCAGCGTGTAGAACATCTTGAAGTGCTCACCGTCGTTGGACACCGCAAGGTTCAGGGGAGTCCGCCCGCTCGTCGTGTCGTTGTAAACCAACACCACTCGCCCATCGCTCAGCGCCACCGCATCGATGCCTGAGTTCGGGTTCGGTACCTCCAGCGGGCGAGCCTGTGTCCACGTCACGCCATCGTCGTAGGAGTCCGCCACGCAAACCCGCGCCGTTTTTGCCGTCGAGCGCGCATACAGTCGTAGATGCTTTTTCCCCAGCGGCACTACCGACGGCTGAATGATTCCATCTATATCTTTCCAGTTCGAGGATCCCAGTCGCACCCGGCACCTGCCCTGCTTGAGCGTCGGCAGTCCCCTGCCTATCTGGTTCCACCGGAGGGACGATCGGCCCAATCTTCGCCCAGGTCTTGCCGTCATCCGTACTGCGCTCAATCCACGCTGCCCAGGAGCGGTATGCTTCGATCGACGTCCCACTGACAATCGTGCCATCCTGCAGCACCAGCGGCTTCGCCCGAATCGGCCCCAGCAGGCCGGCGGGTAGATGCTCAACCGGGCTCCAGGTCTTGCCTTCATCCGTGCTCCACTTGCGCGCGCCCGTCCAGGTCTGCGGGCTGGGGCCAAACTTGTAGTACAGCCACAGCTTGCCGTCCCTGGTGTGGAACAGCACTGGATTCCAACATGGCACGTCTGGCTCCCGAGCCAGCTCTACGGGAGCGCTCCATTTGGCGCGGGTCCTGGTCGCTCCCCAGATCGCCACGTCCGGTTTGCCCTCTGCCGTTCCTCCGAACCACGCCGACATCAGGTCGCCGTTCTTCAGTTCCACGACGGTCGAAGCGTGGCTCGCCGCAAAGGGCGCGGAGCCCGGAGCGAAGATGGCTTCCTTCAGGGGTTCCGCGGGGGCGCCTGCTAGCGAACTCGGCATCAGCCCTCCCGCAAGCAACAACAGAATCGCCTGGAATCGCAGCTTCAACGCAATAAAGGCACCCTCCACGAGTGAACGACTTTAGCCGGGTATAACTGCCTGGAGTTTTCCCAAGCTTGTTAGCTCCTTGGACACACGTTCCACTTTTGCTTGGGAAAAATTGGAACTCAGTTACGCTTGCTTTCAGAAATGCACGCCCAAGTGACAGCGGACCATCGACCACGCCACAAATAGTGATGCTATTGATGCTTCGGAGTGGCCAAGATTAGGGCGTCGGCAGCGCCGGCGATGTTCCCCGGTATAGCAACCTGACCTCGGTCATTCAACGACACGGGCAAGCCAAATCCATTGATTACGTCTGTTCCGATGGTGTCATTAGCGGCAAGCAGAAGAGAATCATTTACGTTGATGCCCGCCGCTACTCCATATGCGAGAACTCCAAAATCATTGATCGCCGCTGGAAAGTCGTCCAAAGGGTAAGTCTGCGTAAACACGACCCGGGGAGGATTGAAGAGACCAGCACCGCTCGGGATGTCGGCTGCGAAGACCAGGTTTCCAAACTCATTGACCGCCGGATAATCGATGCTCGTGATCTGATTTCCACCGATACTCTCGCCTGTTTTCACAACGGCTTTGTGCGCGGTGAATATTCCCGCTGCGCCGGTTTTGGTGCCGGCCGCAAAATAGACGTTCTCCAGACTGAGGCCCACAAAGCTCGTGTTGATAGAAGTGATCACATTTCCATCAATCATCTGACCTGTCTTTGCCAGAACGCAGCCGGGAGCGAATACTCCAGTACCCGAATTACCATGCGAATCGGTGTACGTGGCGCCGAACACAATAAATCCGTTAGCGTTCACCGCTACGGAAAGGATCTCCTGTAATGTCAGACCATCTATCTTTTCTCCGGACCTGGCCAGCAACCTCGGTTGGAATCTGTGACGCTTGCTGAACAATAAAAAGGCTTTGCTCTGGTCATTCGCAATGAAGGCAAGCTCTCCGGTCACGCGGTCCAGCGCAAATGGAGCGACAAAGGTGAGGATGTGTCCGTCGATGTTATCGCCGGATTTCACCAGGACTCTGCTCGGCGTAAAGAGGGCCGAACCAGAAGTGGTTCCGGCTTGGTATCCGCCATAGAATACGACTTCGCCGAAATTGTCGATCTGCGGCGACTGAATACTCCCTACAGTCAAACCATCAATCGTCTGGCCGTTGACCGCAACTACTTCGAAGTTATAGTTGGGGTCAAGAGCTTGCAGCGGAGACGAGAAGAGAGCAAGAAACAACCCCAATGCCGTGATTGATCCGAAGATACGTAGCATATTCCCTCCACTCTGGCGGGAGGAGTATAGCATCGTTTATTCCCGCACCACCAGCAGGCGGCTTCCAGCACGGGCGCCCAGGCAGGTCTGCGCTCGGGGTGGTCAACCACGTTTCGCGGGCATGTACAGTTTACGCTCTTATGGCTGTGGTCGTTGTGTAGGTTCCGCGCGGCTACGGCCTACACTCACGGTGACAATGACCTGGTCATGACAAAAGTGAAGGTCAACTCGAGGGCGCGCTTTCGAAGAAGTAGCCATACACCATCAGGGCAGTACTGCCTCTTGACAACCGTATCCGTATAAGCCTAGCGTTATTGTTGAGCGAGTTTCTCTTCTTACTCTTTCAGGTTCACTGAACTAAGTCAGCCCATCTGAAGTTTTTCCTCTTAGATTACTGCTAAGGAGGAACTGCGTTATGACACTTTTAACCAGTTGGGAATCTCTCCGCGAACTTTCCGCTATGCAAGAACGCATGAACCGCATGAACCGCCTTTTCCGTGAGTCGAACAGCCCCGAAGGCCCGGAAGAGGCGCTGACAACCACTACCCTCGCACCGCCGGTGGATATATACGAAGACGCGCACAACATCGTTCTGAAGATTGACGTCCCGGGCATCGACGAAAGAGACATTGATGTCAGCATTCAGAACAGCACCCTCACCGTCCATGGCGAGCGCAAGATTGAGAAGGAAGAAAAAGAGGAGAACTTCCGTCGCGTCGAGCGGCAATACGGAAGCTTTACCCGCTCGTTCACGCTGCCCAGCTCAGTGGATCCGGGACAAGTGAGCGCCCACTGTGACAAGGGTGTGCTGAAGATCATCCTCGCCAAGAGGGTCGAAGCCAAGCCCACGCAGATCAAAGTAAGTGTTGGCAGCGAGACGACCGTCGAAGCCCAAGCTCCCGGCAAGGCCGCGTGAGATGAGGTGGCCAGTGACAGAAAATGGGAGGCGGCTTGATACCGCCTCCCATTTTGCTTTGTGATCCCAAGCGACGGGAGACCCATGAAAAAAACCAAATTTATCGTAAAAGTGAATCGTGGCGGTACTCGTGCCACCGAGTACGTGCAGCGGATGGACCGGGCCCCCATCCGGATGACAACCGACCGTAAGCTGGCTTTGCTTATGGGACGATTCACCGCCGAAGACGCTGTCAGATCCATTCATAATTCCCAGCGCAGCCCGGAATTAGTACCTGTAGGTTAGTGCCTGGTATTTTTGGTATCGCGCGTTTCGGTTTACGCGAGGACTCATTGACATTGCGTCGGAGGACGTTCGAAGAAATTCTACCAGTAGTCGACACTGGAATTGTGGATGGTAATTCCCCGCGCCGCCAGTTCATCCAGCAACTGCGCTACTGCAGGAGAAATCTCACTGTCTCCCGGAACATTCACGGCCCATTCCAGATCTTCCCGGAACTGCTTCGTGCTGATGCGCCATCTCTCGAGCGAAGGCGGCGTTGTCGCTCCAATCTGAATGATGGACCAGTGTCGAATCAGTGCCCGTGCAGCGTCTCGATCCGGTAATGGGCCAAGCACAACGAAGTGATTGTCGCCATGCACGAGTATGCCTACCATGGGATTTCCTGCGGCTCATTGGATGCTGAGACTCGTCGATCGGGAACCGGATAACCGATCGCAAAATGGTATACGACCTGTCCCTGGTTGGGTATCAGGTTGAGATGACGGTGCACCTCATCATCGTAGAAGGCACCGATGCCGGTTGCACCCAGTCCAAGTGCTTCAGCGGCGAGATAAAGGCAATGGCCAATGGCGCCTGCTTCAAAATGCACATAGCGATACCCACGGTCGCCATAGGTACGAGTGGCACGATCGAGATCGCCGATCATCGAAAAGGTCACGCAGGCGTTACCGGCGAGGTCCTGACCGAGGCTGAGACCAGCGACCGCCACGCGCTCGTCGCCACTCTTGATCTGCTCCAACTCGGCACGCTCCGCGAGGAACCTGTAGATGCCGGGTTGTAGCCCATCGACGCGATGAACATACAAGCAAAGCTGGATAAAATGTGTGCCTGCGAAATCAGCCGACAATGGCTGGGCTGTGATGGCGAGGATGGCCGAGAGCTGCGCCAATGACATCGATTGTTTTCCACCAAGGAAGTCGAGCGCCGAGCGTCGCATGCGGGCAACCTCGCCAAAGCTGCGAGTCGACGAAGACGGAGGAGGCAGCGTGATCTCACCGGAACCAGTTAGCTCCGAGTCTGCGAAGGAGGTGCCACTGCTCTCGATGCTGCTTCGCTTCGTGGCGAAGTGGATGCTGTCAATCAGTGGGTGAGCAATCGTCTGCCTGGAAAGCTGGTTCGCCTGCCCGCCGAACCAGATGGTGTTACCGGTGTCTGCTTCGCGCACTGGAATGGACTTGCCGTGCAGGCTGACAATCAGCATTGGCCACTCGTCACTGTTAAGGTGAAACATCCGCGCCACGTCATCGTCTGGGAAGTATCCCACGGCGAAACTGTCGCATCCGATAGCACGGGCGGAAAGTGCAAGCGCTTGCCAGGCGTGCCCAATGTCGTGCAAGCAGTATCGATATGCCCGTTCACCGTACTTCCACGCCTCGCGCCAAACAATGCTGGTCAAAACGAACACTATTGGCGAGCCGCCGGCTAGCTTTGTTTCAAAATCACCGCGCCCGCGTTGCTCCGCCATGTGCCTGGATGGATCGTAGTGATATAGCCCATCTGGCCACCCCTTCAGACCACGTGTGAGGAAGTGGAATTCCGTCGGGTGCAGATTCCCAGAGGACGGATTCACTCTTAGGGCGTAGTTATATCCCGTGGACAGGACACGCTTGGAGGCGCTAATCGCGGCGGAGTAGAAGAGGAGTTGCGAAAGGAGAGCCGGTCCGTCACGTACTGGCGTGGTGCCAGAGGTGGCACGGAGCACGTCAAGTGCTGACATCGTAGGGACGGGCGGATCCGCTGGCAGATCGAGGACCGGCACGCCCTCGTAATGACGAAACGGATCAGGCATATTTGCCCAGTCGAGAGCCTGCCGCATTCGCCTCAGCGAATCGACGCTATGCTTCGTTGCTTCGTGATATTCGCGCCACGTCATTGCAGGTAGATGGGCATCGCTGATCTGATGCTACGCCGATTTGCTGCTCGATCTATATGTTCGGCAGGTTGACGATAAACCGGCAATTCGGGGAAGTGGATGCTCGGTGTGGTTAGTAAAGGTGACGCCACATTCTACAAAATCGCTCATACTATGAGCCAGCGGCGACGTCTCGCAATTACGAATTCTCTTCCAGTAGTGGAGAATTTGGGCCCGCCTAGCCCAAATGGCCCATTTTGTCGCGAATCGTTGCCATACCCCATGTCGACCGTGTGAGCTGTTGCGAACAGATTCTGCGCGGGATCGGTGTCAGTATGGTGGGATGAAGAAGAAGACGAAGAAGAGGAATAATCCTAGGGAGTCTGCAAGAACGACGATTGCCAGTATCAAAAGGGAGATGCAGAAGCCGCGATTGACAGAGTCAGTCCGCAATGATGGGAGAGACCAAGTCGCGCCGGCCGCCGAACAACCTCCCAGACTCGCCCTGAGGGAGTGCGAGGCTCTGATCATCGGCCCAGCGCCTTCCAGCGCCGTAGAGAAGGCATCAGCGGTGTTTTGTTGGCCGCAGCCTTCGGCATTCATTAACCGGTCATGATTAAACTTTCCGCCAGCAACAAGAGAATCCTCGCCAAACGCTTTTCGCTGGAGTTGAAAAGCTGATCGATGAGATCGGCTTGGGTCCGTATGCCGCGGACCAGCAGAAATGTTAGGAACAGGTCGGAAAAGGAATGCTCCTCGTGCATGACGCGGACCATCTCCTCCCTTTCGATCCTGAGCGCCGTGCATGCAGTAATGGCAGTGGCAGTCGTGATGTGCCGCCCACCAAGTGTTGCGAGCGACTCCTCTCCAATGAAGTCGCCCGTGGAGAGAAGCGTGATGGTGGCTTCTTTCCCGCTTTTTGAGACGACGGTCAGTTTTGCGCGGCCCGCCTGAAGATAGAAGATGGAGTCAGCGGGGCCTCCTTGCGAGAAGAAGGCGCGCTTCGGCTTTAATTGGACGATTCTTCGGCCCAGGCCAGCTTCTTTCAGAAATGAAGCGACATCAAACGGTGGTTGTCTTAACTCGGTCATCTGACGGTCAAATTCCCGAAGGTTGCGGTACCAGAGAGCAATCCAAACCAGTGCGCGAATACTTCCGATCCGGAGTAGTTAAGGGTGCCCTGTATAGATCCGCCATGGAATCCAAGGCGCTTGCGGTCGGACTACCCATGCCAACCTCGCCAACAACTGCTGCTCGTCTTTCCACGCAGGCCTTAGAATTCGGCCAGCCATGATCCACGAGCAGTTACGCCTAGAATTGCTGGCCATGGGGGCCGAAGACCTGCGCGTGCGCGATCAGTTCAAATCGGCCTGTCTTTGATATATCGCCATCCCACGATCAGGGAATCGGGGTCAATTCTTCGCGCGGAAAGAACTTACGAAACTCTACCTGGGCAAGGCTACCGTTCGCGTAATCACCTGGATAGGCGGATTCACCTTCGGGTACGTGCTTCGGTTGTTTGGATCGAAGCCGTGCCAGTCGCTCAGGTGCTCCAGGGCTCGAGTCTACCCGCGCCGGGCCGATCCGGTCGAACTCTCAAAGTGAGCCAATTTGAGGGTTGAATACCCTGCCTGCATGCAAACTCGCGATCAATTAGGCGATTGGGGCGAGCCGGAGGCCCGGCATTCCTCGACCCAATTAAGGGAATACGCCGCCTTTAGTCTCGATAACAGTTAACCTTCAATGTTCCGGAGTGAGCAAAATTGACCAGCACCCGGATCAGCTCGGGGAAGATACTGCTCGCATACCCCCTCCCCGTTGCTTCGCGGTTATGAAATCACTCGAAACGCCAGCGTGGAAATGCTGGCGCTTTTGCTATTCACGGAAAAGCTACTCGAAAGAGGACCTATGTGTCTTCACGCCCGGTACCGCGTATTTTCGTCGTTGACGATGAACCTCTCATCGCCTCCTCGCTCGCCGCTATATTGCAAATGAACGGGTTCTCGGCGAAGTTCTTCACCTGCCCGCAGGAGGCCTTGAAAGCAGCCCGGTTGAAAGCTCCTGATCTGGTCATATCCGACGTCGTGATGCCGGGCACTTCCGGAATTGATCTTGCGATCCAAATGAGGGCACAGTACCCCAAGTGTAAGATCTTGCTCTTTTCGGGGCAGGCAGCCACTCTGGATTTACTGGAAGATGCCCGCGCCCAAGGTCATGACTTCGATTTGCTCTTAAAACCTGTTCCTCCGACTGAGTTGCTATTTGAAGTAGGGAAAATGGTCAACGGCACCGTCCCAATCCACGCTGTTTTACCTGGAACTGTCACAGAGGACCGACTCCAGGTAGCAGGATGACTGCTTAACGTGCAGCAATGGCCGATTAGACAGGAGATTGAGATGAAAGTTGAGGAACTGATCGGAAGCAAGGTGTGGATAAAGACTGACCAATTCCGGAGTGTCCCAGGCAAAATCACAAGTACGTCTAATGCCATCAACCTAGACGACATCAAATCATCCGTCTGTCAGAGTACGTTTAGGGTCGAGATGCCTTCTGGGGACGTCATTGAGATCCTCGGTTCCAATATTTCAAAGATTGAAAATGCCGGCCATCCGGCAGAAACCTCGGTGTTGGCGGAGATCGTAGATGGACTCATGCTTGGTTGATGTGTGCGGCTCGCACCATCAAAATGCGTGCTTATCGCTTCCACGCTTCCACCAGATGCCCGCCCGATGAAAATCCGATCACTCCAATCTTGAAGAGACTGCGGAGGGGCAGCGTCCCTAGGGCGGAATCTATAATGTTTGCAGGACTCCTTAGCTACTCCGGGCAACCTCGGGACAGGGCAACCTTAGGGAGCCGTGCGTTCCGATGTGGCTGGTGCGATACTGCGGGAAGCTCGGCAACTCCGTAACGTGAGCGACCGCCTTGATTCGTTGGCGGACACCCTCTCGTCTCAGAAGCTCATCACCATATCGGTATGCTGGTTGCGATGAAAATAGGGCTGCCCTCCGAACCGGGTCCAGCAGATGCTTGATCTGGCCCTCGCTAACTCGTTTTAGCCTCGGTACCGGCGAGATCTTTGCAAAAGAAACAGAAAGGGCAGATGTCCACTTCGATCCGTTGACATCTGCCTTTTTCTCGTACAAGTCCTGGATCGGTTCTCTTGGTTGAGAGAAAGCCGCCAGCTGACAAGTCTAGATCGTTCCGAAATTTGGACCGTGCCGTCGGACTCGTATCGGCAGACTGGAAGGTCGCTTAGTATTGATTATTTCTTGCCCTCACTTACTTGGCCGTGTCCGTCATGCACTTCATTGCCTTTGAACTCGGTGGGGGCCTTAGCGTTATGGCTTGGAGGGCCTGCTTTCTCGCCATTCTTGGGCATTGGGCCCTTATAACCTTGCTTTGGGTCGTAACGGTTGTCTACGTTACCACGGAAGTTACTGTGGCCGTGATACCACTGGCCAGCACCGATGAAGACACCGCCATTGAACCATTCCGGGCCGTAGTAGCCAGAGGGAGCACAGTTATAAGGACTGTAGTCATAGTAACCGTAGGGACATGAAGGCTCAGCTCCAATGGTAATGCTGACCTGAGCTTCCATTTTAGGAGTGGTTGCTGTGAAGCAAATCCCAGCAACAGCAGTCAAAGCAAGAACTCTAAACCCACGCATTAGTTAGCCTCACTATCATCGGGGCCATCCTAAATTCAACCCCTACATTACATGTTGTACCGACTTAGACCACCCCGGTCTGAGCAATACGGACCACATATGGCGTAAAAGTCGGTAACGTTACTAATGAGATGATCTTAACGTCGTTTTGGCGCGGAGCTTCGGTTTCGTACACCAGTTACTGCACGCTAAACTCAATGATCCATGTTCGATAGTCGGATAAACTACCGAACGGCTATCAGAGCCTGCTGGTGGTGGTAATAGTGGTGGTGGTGATGCCGAATTACTACCACATGGTGATGGTAGCGGCGGTGGTGGCGGTGATGCCGATATGGCTGCGCAAAAGCGCCGGCTGCAAAGAGCATAAACAGGACAAGCACTAAATACTTCTTCATGTTCGGACAGTAACGAATGCCCACAATGATTGTCTGTGCAATATCGCTCTTTATACCTAATATTTACGCTTAAGCTAACAGAGGCCACAACCGCAAAACGACGCGGTTGCGTTCCGCTCTCAGCAAAAGCTAGATGTCATCTCATAACAGCAATGGCCTAGGGCGGTGAACCGGCATACGGCCCTCCATGGCTCATGTTGAGATGCATGCGGGAAACAAGTGAGTGTGGCCCGCTATAGAGGAACTCCAAGCCGAGGTTCCCGCCCAGGTACCCCAGCAGACTGTAGTTGCCCATTCGGAACGCATCCCTGGCGTCGTAGCGCCTGGGATACCATCCATAGACTGCAGCCATGGCGCCGGCATACGGAGCAATGAGAGCAGGGAAAGAAAACTCACGATGGCCATCGTCGCCGCGGCGCGCGGTGAAGCTCGAAGTCAGGGCGTGCCTTGCTCGCGGAAGTGCGCCCTTGCAGTCGCAGCGGTAATACAACGTGTCCTCCCTGAAGGCTTCTGCGAGCGCATAACGCGTCGTAGTGCCTATCGCTGCGATGCTGAAATCGGATGCGAACCGCTCGCCGTAACCAACAGCTCCTTGCTTCCAATCCGGAGGTCTATCATCCGCCTGGCCAATTCCCGCCGCGAGCGCGGCGCCGGCGAGGGAGTATGGACCGAAGGCATCGAAAGCGTAGTTGCGGAGCTTCGTCGTCTCCGTCGGGCGCGTGTACGTCAGGTCGCGTTGCGCCGGGGCTGGGCTTGCAACCGTGGCGGAGGAGTCTCCCGAATCGGCCAGTAACTGCGGCTCTGCCAATGGCGGCAGGACCGCAAGATCCGCAGCTGCCAGCAGCAAAAGCATAAGTCCATGCATCTTCACTTGAGAACTCCGTTCCGCATCCGAAAGGCCATTCGGCATACAGTTTCAGCACCAAGTTCCCTCTGTCATCAGAACCTTGTACGCTCCCAGTATCAAATTTTCCGCTTGGAAAAACCGGTCACAATTGCTCGTCTCGTAAGTCCGCACCGTAGCATCCAGCTAAAATATTGCGAGAACGCGGAGAAGGCAGCTTTCTTCTCTGCAACGGTTCGGGGCGAGGCCTGGCCAGAGGAGCTCGAAACGAGAAATGCCCAGCTGTTGATGTGATGAACTAAGCGACGCAATTAACTTCCTTTCTTCTGCGATTAGATGAGCAATTCTGACCAGATTGTTCCAAGCTGCCCGTTCAATACTGGTTATGCATGATGCTCTGCCCTTGGCGGGGAAGCCTCCCCAGCCACAACCTTCGCCGTGGCGGACATTCAATGTATAGGAGGCATGATGCATCTAAACTTGTCAGACCCCAGATTGATTGTTGGCGTAGCTGTGATCGTTCTGCTCATCGTCGTTGGCATTGCACTGACCGTGCGCAAGCGTAGAAAGACCAGTGCAGGATTACGCAGGCGTTTTGGAGCAGAATACGACCGGGCTGTTCTTGAACATGGGTCCGAACGCAACGCCGAAGTAAAACTGGCGGATCGTGAAATGCGAGTGGAAAATCTGAAGATCCGCAATCTTGGCGCCACCGAGCGGGAACGCTTTGTGGCAGAGTGGCAATCGGTGCAATCCCATTTCGTCGATCATCCAAAGGGTGCGGTCACGGAAGCCGATGAGTTGGTCTCTTCGCTCATGCAGGCTCGTGGCTATCCTGTAGCCGATTTTAATCAGCGCGCCGCGGATATGTCCGTCAGACACCCTCGCCTCGTGGAACAATATCGCTTCGCGCACGCCGTTGCGGTGCGGCCTGGCACCGACGAAGCAAGCACTGAAGACCTGCGAACCGCGATGATCCAATACCGCACGCTCTTCGACGAACTCGTCCAGGTACCGACGCCTGAAGAAGTGAAATCTGTGGCATAACCGGGGGTTTACGACTCGGAGTAAAGGGGGACTGAGAGGCATTGTGCAGACCAAGCGACGGCGCCGCTGGCTGGGCCGATGCCGACATGGACCAGCTTTATGCTAGAAATCGCATCCAGTGAGCTTGGCATCCGTGGGACGGCGAGGCTTCCCAACCTCGCAGCGAGTCCTAGCGAGCTGAGTATACGCCGCTGATGAGTTTGTGCACAGGTTGTTTGGTCAGCTGCCCTAAAATGTTCACAATATTAACGGAGAGTGTCTTCGGTCACGCCAGCTCACTCAGTTCCGTGAATCTTGCGTTTGTGCTGACGGTTACAGATCGGACAGCTCTGTTCATGAAAAACCATACGCTCGTAAGCTGCGTTTCTCTCGTCCAGTGCCTTCTTCTCAATCTCCAGTCTCAGGCGCCTTGATGAATCGAACAGCTCACTCCTATTTGAGGACGACTCAATCTGTGCCCAGCGTCGCAGCGCGGTCTCATACTGCTGGCGAAGTCGGTTGTACGCAGGACAATGCATGGCTCGATGTGAGATACCACGGTACTTGGATGCCACGAACGGTTTGAGGAGCTATTCAAGGCGATTTACGATGTTTTGGTTATGAGCTGTGAAGAAAAGGCCCGCCTGTTAAGGCAATACGATGATGCCACGCTGGCTTTCTCAAATGCCGTCCAAGAGCTGCGCCGGAAGATCGGAACGTCACCGAAAGCGAAATACGAACGGCTTGAGCGAATCTCAAATGAAGCTGAGGGTCAAATCAGAGGAAACAAGACTAGCAGTTGAGCGACACATAGCCACCCATCATTGCTAATCCTCACAAGCCGTTCCCTTGTCAGATTCCTGAGAGGCAGCCACAAGCATCCGCTCCACTTGAGCCAGCAGTTTGTCAGCGAGCGTAAATTCGATCAGATCAAGGGCAGGTGTTTTGCCGACTGTTGCAAGAATTTTGCCCTTCTGCCATTCGTCCAACCATGCCGAGACGATGACGAGGTCGAACACCTCGGTGCGGAGAAGAGCCTCGGCTTCCGGCAGAGAGCGGAATTTACATTGTAGCCCAGATCAGTATGCGAGGCTGACGCGCCCGTAGATCGTCTTACTTCCTTGCTTTCGCCCATCGCGCCCTTTGCGCTGCTGCGACCCTCGCTCGGCCTTCCAAACTCATTGTTCTGCGCTTCCGACCATCACCCTTGGGTCTACCTCTCTTCAGAGGAACAGTCTCCCCTGCTAATAGGACCCGTGCGCGCTGTAGCCGGGTGATCTCCTCATCAAGAGCCTGAACAATAGTTGTGATATCCATTCAGGGAGTATAGCCGCGGCCTTCTATCAAAGCGCCCCCTTGCGTGAGAAATGCCTTGAGGCCTATTATTTTGCCCTCGACAAGGAGGAGACCAACCGTGGAAGTCGACGACCCTGTTTCCCAAGAAGAGTTAGCTCGACTGGCAATTAAGCTCAGAAATGATTTGTTCGATTACGAGGATAAGCTTGGTAGCTGCCGAGACTTCGGCGAGCTCAAGAATTCGGCCGGAATGCTAGTAGTCGCAATCCTAGAGCCGGTGGAATTTCGGCTCACTGCTCAGCCACCCAAGAAGGCAGCTCAGGTCTATCAATTTCCTCCCAGAAAAGGATCCATCCCAGGGTCGCTACACTAGGCGATGAGCGCCCGCAGGAGCGCCGAGAGCCCTTGGGTACATTCCCTCACCCCCGCCAAATCGGCTCGCGCTAGGCCATCTGCGGCGGCAGCAAACGCTTCTCCCGTGAGGCATGTCGGCACCGTCCTGAGCAGGATGGCAGACCCTTGCCTTTAATCCAGGTGCCCTAGAAGGTTCACAGAGTTAATCGAAGCTGTCGTCGGTCACACTAGGCCATTTGAATATCCGACTCTTTGTTTGGGGGTACAGGATCGACAATTCCGTTCGTGAAGCGCGATGCGGACATAAGCTGCGTTTCTCTCTTCGAAGGCCTTCTGCTTAACAGCCATTCGCACGGCTGCGTCGAACCCATCTCTATTCTCTTCTGTCCACAATTCGAGCCGAGCCCAGCGTCGAACAGCCGCCTCATAGTGCTGGCGAAGTCGCACGTAATCTGAGCACAGCATCCGTATTGATGTTGTGATTCTGCTTTGCAAGAACCAACCTCTCCTTGCACTCATCTTTCAAGTATTGCGATTCGGTCTTGATCGCGCCGTTCTATTTTGCTCACTGGGTCCGGGATTATTACGCCAGACCATCGGCATAGAAAATTGCTCTCTGAGAGCGCCAGATGGCACTGGAGATCGAGCATAAGGCACTGGAAGAAAGAAACGCAGCTTACGAGCGGATGGTTCTTCATGAACTGAGCTGTCCGACTTGCATTCATAAGCGCAAGTCTCCGACGACCAAGTGAGCTAGAGTGACCGAAGACAGCCTCCGCACCTTGTGAACCTTTTAGGGCACCTCAGACGTTTGACTCAAGTCGTCTAATTGGGTTTGTTGCTCGCTGGCTTGTTCCGCACACATGCAGGATTCTTGCACGCTGAAACGCCACCAGCGCCAAACTTCAGAGGCTTGCCACAGTCGCCACACAGCAACACGCCATTAAATGCACGATTGGGTTTGTCCATGCCGGCGATTATAGGCCGCGATCAGTTGTCAGCAGAGAACGGCCGGACATCCCAAAAAATTCTAGGAGTTTCGCGCGGCCGCCTCTGTTCTCGCCCTCGAAGACAGGATTCTGCCCTATACCGCCGCCGAATTGCCATTCAGCTCCATCGGAACGAGTGATAGACGGAACGTTGAAGCACCCGGTTGGGGAGACCTCAGCGTTCCGTGTCACCCCTTGTTCGGTCTATTTACGGTGGTCGTCGCCGTGGCTTTCCCTCTGGGCTCCAGCGCTATGTTCACCGGCTCCGTCATGTCCCGCATTGCCTACATGGCCTTGGCTATCCCGTGCCTCGTTCGCGTGGAAGTGGTTGAACGCCTGCTCCCCGCGTGCGGGCATCGGTCCGGCGTAGCCATGTCGAGGATCATAGCGATTGTCGACGTGTCCATAAAAGCCGTGAGAACCGTGATACCAGGGGCCCGTTCCGATGAACAACCCGCCACTGAACCAATCTGGCCCATAGTAGCCGTAGGGAGAACAATTATACGGAGCATAGTCGTAGTACCCGTAGGGACACACAGGCGCGGCTCCAATGCTAATGGAAACCTGGGCCGGTGCTGCCGTTGCGCCGCTGAACAACGCAACAACGAAAGCCGATAGAACAAAGATATCGAGATATTTCCGGTGAGCCATAGTTCCTCCTCGGTGCTTCGTGCTGCGGCACCGATTGCTTCAGACCAGCGTTTTCAGCCCCCGATAGCCCGTTGTCTAACCGGGGGCTGCTCCAACTACATACCCATAGTTGCGCCTGGGTATGCCCTAAGCTCATCGATAAAACGTCTGGCAGAAGATGGAACCTCTACCTGGCCGTCCAATATCTCTTGGCTGGTCACATTGGCTCCATACTGGGCCTGATCCCCACTCTTGTCTGCCTGAACCACAGCACCATCCAGGCTGAGCCCGGCAAAAATACCCTTGCTTCGCGAATAGGAGAGAATCTCCGCATTCAACTTCAGGTCTGTTCCCGCTGCAGCACTCCGCCCCACAGGTCCTGCCGCTACTGAGGCGTCCGCCCCAAGTTTGAACTTGTCGCTAAGCAGGCTATGCAAGGCGTGATCATTCATGAACAGCATAACGAGATCCGTGGAAGAGCCACCAATCTGGTACCCTACACTCCCTCCGTCGATGGCGAGGAACATCGGAGCACTCCATCCGTGCGCCGTGCGGCAGGTCACAACTCCGCGGCCGTAGCTACCTCCAAAGATGAAAGCAAACTTCTTATCTCCAGGGATGACGGCAATACACTTCGCCGAATCCAACAGATCATGCGGTATGCCCTTATCGGGCGTATCCATGATCTCCTTGAAGACCTGGCCCGCCTTTTGCATGCGATCATTGTCGTTCTGCTGGTCGGATGCTCGTGCAATCGGGCCCGCAACCAAAAGAATTGTTGAAAAAATCAGAAGATGCTTAACCATACAATTGTCCTCTTTTCATGGTGAACCGCCCTGTCTGGAGATGGGCTCATCCGTTCATTGACCCGATGAGTGCCAGGCTTTATCGATGATTAAATCTTTTACTGAGGGCGTTTGGCGGGATTGCCAGTAATCTGTGTTGCGTATGTTCTGCGGAACGGCACTCCGAAACCAGCCGCAAGAGGCGCCCGGAACACTGAGGGGACCCTCATCCACTCATCCGAAGCGACGTGCAAAGCCAATTCGTTGAATCGACCACCCACTCCCTCTCAAATACTAGGCGAAGCATTCAGTTGAATACTGAGCACAATTGACCAGGGCATCCCTCTTAGTTCGCACCTGGTCCCTGCCGCATCCATCGTTTTGTCAGGCCCGGGAAGCCTTCAGGTCCGTCAGTTGCTGGGGCGCTTAGATGCGCGATTCAACTACCCGGCAAGGGAGATTTGTGGGGCTCATCGGGAGTTGCCATCGTGGGCAACCGGGTAAAGGTTACCGTTCAGGCTTGCTTTCCGCCAAAAGTACACGACGGAACACACCCTGTAGTAACGGTTCTGCTCTGTGACGTATCGAAACAACAAGTTACGCGGTGGATGCAGAGAGGCCACCTACATGCACTGTTTAGGGGGAGTGAGCTATGCTGCTCCTCTTTCAGGTCTCCTGAACTAAGTCGGCCCATCTGAAGTTCTCCCTAATCTTAGCGACTGACAGCCTTAGGAGGGTTGACATATGTTTGCTCGTAATGTTTCGTTTCATCTGAAGTCCAATATGCTTACGGATTACACCAGAACGTTTGACAAGGAGATTCTTCCGCTGCTTCGCAAGCAGAACGGCTTTAAGGACGAAATTACATTCTCCGGTCCCACCGAACGCGATGTGACTGCCATCAGTCTGTGGGACAACAAAGCCAGCGCAGACACTTACAACGCCAATTCTTACCCCGAAGTGTTGAAGACGATGGCAAGATTTATCGAAGGAACACCCACAGTTCACACTTCAGACGTTGTGAGCTCGACCTTCCATAAGATCGCCGTTCACGCAACAGCATAGAATCCGTGAACTATTGAACACGGGGAAGGCGGTCAATCCCGCCTTCCCGGCTGATGATCAAACGTACCCCGAAGGTGTCTGAACCTGGTTCGTGCGGTCTTGCATGGCGGAACCATCCGCGGAGAGACTCCCAACCGGTGAATGCTGTCATGACCCGTTCCTCCTCAGCCGTAATCGTAAGAAGAAGCACTTCAGCCGGCCTGACTTAGTTCAGTAAACCCGAAAAGTGTGTCTGCACAAGATCCTTCCTCGCCTCCAGCCTTAGCAATGCTCCAGCCGAGTACCAGATCCAGGTATGCAACGGCACCAGATGGAGCATCTATGAACTTGCAAAAGGAATGCGATGTCCGCAATCCCCCGTCCAACCAACCAGGCATTGTGTGGAGCAAGCGCAGCTTGACCACGCAGTGCGCAAATCCACAATGTTTTAAAGAGCTGCTCTATCTTCGCGAGGGAAGGCTCGAGTTGCTCGAATTGGAGCCACACGCGGACGATCAGCTCCGGCCAGACGATGGTGCATTCGCCATGAGGCCCTTACCCAGCAAGTGTTTTTGGCTTTGTGGTGAGTGCGCGATCACCTACATCCTAAAGCGCTGGACAGCCTCCGGTCTTGTCGTAGTGCTTCGCAACCAGAACGCAGCTGACAGCCATCCCGATCTGGCTGCTCGTGCAGCCAACACCGGAACGACGACGCCACTTCCGCCGTTACGAACCGTCGTGCCCATGCGGGTCGGTCGGGCATCGGCTCCATCGGCGCGCCTCGCTTGCGCTGCAGAGGAAGCTTCCTGGCCCAAAGCCAGGCTGCCCCCAAAGACCCTACCCATAACAGGCTTCGAAAGACGGGGACAGACCGCACGGCCGCCGTTCCTTGCAGACTGAACCGGCGAACGGAATGATCGCGGGGTAGGTTCCGTTTATCCCTTTGTCTGTGCATGAGGGAAACGTCCCTTACGGGTCGCCGCATGTTTTGCCGAGTAATCGTCTCGTATGGTTCATGCAACCGGACTCCACGACACCACCGGAAGATGGCAGCGTCGCTTGTCGCTCTGCAGATCCATCACACGCCCCGCTTCAGGGCTGAGAGGGCAGGCAGCATCACCGCCGGGCAGTTGGAGTCGGCTCAAATAGGGAGGCTGCCACTCGATCCGCACTGCGGTTAGATATGGGGAAAATGGATATTCAGCTTATAGCAAATGAAGAGAAGCAGGATCGCGCCGAGGGTAGAAAAGATGAGGCCGGCGGGATGATAACGTTCGTCTCTCGGGCGCGAAAACATGTGGGTAACGGCGCCGCCGATGACCGAACCGATGATGCCGAGCACGATTGTCCAGAAGATCGTTAGGTGCACGTGCATTACCGATTTCGCAATGACTCCCGAGATTAGCCCAATCAGGAGATACCAGATTAAGTGAAACATACCTGCCCTCCAACGGTTGCCTTCAAAACGTCGTCGAGTATAGCCCAGGGTTGGACAATTAACCAGAATTTCCTATCGACTACTCCGGAGGAACAGGAGTTTCGTGTCCACGAAACCACGAAACCTTGTCCACGAAACCTGTGGTCACCATTTCTTCCCAAGCGGTGAAGGGGCTCCCCTTCCAGGCTGATGAAGATGGCAGATTCATCACCACGCCTCTCGATCCCAATTCGTTTCGCCATGACGTTGGCCAGGACTCCTCCAAACTAGACTGCTCATCGCTCATCTGAAAGATTCGTGCTCAGACGGGACTGCCACATTGCGAAAACGGAAAGCCGTTCCTGACTGTTGTGTCCGTTTTGCATGGAGATAAAGGGACAGCATAACTATTGCAACAATTCTGGGAAATAGGTCACAGCATTCGTCAGCCTACGGTCGACTGTCGTAATCTTCTTGGAGAACGCATCAGGAGAACACCGTATGCCGATCACCCGACGTCATTTCCTGCAGCAGGGGGCGGCCGCTGCTGTCGCTCTGGCCACAACCCCGTCCCTGTTGGCCGATCCGCTGGGCCTCCCCATCGGCTGCCAGACCTATCCTGTCCGCCACTCGATCAATCCGGATTTTGCCGGGACGATGAAGGGCCTTTCCGCAGCGGGCTTTCAGACCATTGAGCTCTGTTCGCCGTTTGGCTATAAGGATTTCTCCAGCCTGGCGCAGTACAAGCCGCAGGAGCTGCGCAGGATGCTGCACGATTACGGTCTTACCTGTATCAGCTCGCACTTTGACACGGATGAGCTGTTCAACCATGCGGAGGAGCGGATCGCATGGGCCAAGGATCTTGGCCTGACCCAAATGGCCACGGCCAGCCTCGGCTTCGGCACGCTGCCAAAAGACGCTCCGCCAACCGTAGGTGACGTGAACCGCGTCACCGATCTCTTCAACACCTTTGCCGCCAAGGCGCATGCTGCGGGCATGGTTGCGGTGCTGCACAACGAAGGTTTTGAGGTAACCAGCATCGACGGCAAGCGGGTTTACGACATGGAGATCGAGCGCCTGGATCCAAAAACGGTGAAACTGCAGTTTCAGGTCTCCACCATGCAGGACGGCTTCGACCCGGTGGATTACTTCGCCCGCTATCCGAACCGCTATATCTCCATGCACTGCCAGGACTGGGTGATGACCCCCGACGGCAAAGCAAAAGAGGTGCCGCTCGGTAAAGGCGTCGTCGACTGGAAGAAGGTCTTCACCGCGGCAAAGAAAGCTCGCATCCAAAACTACTTCGTCGAACTGGAGCAGGATCCTGCACTGATGGCGCAAAGCGTTCCTTACCTGAAGAGCTTGCAGGTTTAAGGAACCCGGGCTTCAGTCTTGTTTGCTGCGACGATTCCTAAGCAGAAGCGCGTCATCTGCTGGAGAGGGATGCATCGGAGTGGGAGGACCGCCCCGAAAGTTATTGCCGAATTCGTTGAGAACTTCGATCAGCGCGTTACGCATCGAAGGCAGGAGCAACGTCAATAGCGCTAGCACGGCGAGAAATTTCAAAAACAACGCTATGGAGTTGATCTGTTCCATGCGCTCCACATTATCACTTTTCAATCTGAAACGAACAACTCTCTGGGAGACGGTTAAAACCTGTCCCCAGCCGGGTGAGATAAGGGGACACGACACCTATCCCCAGGAATTGCCGCAATCGGCTGGTCCTTTTATCTCCCAGAAGAATGCTTTTTAGATACCTGGAGCGATCATGACCGGGAAAGCGAAGCGGCACGCGGCGATGGCTTCTTTGAGCGCTCTTGGGATTCTGTCAGCGGGTTGGGCCGGAGCACAAACCTCTGAGCGGAAACTGCCCCCGAAGACCGGCGTACAAGCAGCGGGAGTGCAGCACGATATGGCTGACCTGACTCCCGTCGCGACGTTTGTGGTGAAAGGGGATCCGGATTGGATGGCGGTTACCCAGAACGCGGTATGGGTTGATAGTTCAAACGTCAACCACGTGGTTCGTCTGGATGCCAGGACCAACCAGCCGGGGACGGTTGTGAATGTCGCCGGGCCCTGTGCTGGGCTGGCCGTGGGCTTCGGCAGCCTTTGGATTCCGAGTTGTGGCGAACACAAGTTGGTCCGCGTGGATGCAGAGACAGGTGCGCTGCAGGCAACGATAGCGGCGGCCCCTGCCGACGATGAAGGCGGCATTGCGGTTGGTGCCGGCAGCGTCTGGATGGTGACATCGAAAGATGGTGACCTTGTACGCGTCGACCCAGGCACAAATAAGGTCATTGCGCACATTCGTCTTCCCGCGGGGTCATTCAATCCAGCCTTCGGGAATGGTTCTATTTGGGTCACATCCAACACAGGCGGCATGCTGGTGCGCGTGGACCCCACGACTAACAAGGTCGTGAGCGAGACCCCGGTGGGACCGATGCCGCGCTTCCTCACGGTGGGCGCTGGCTCCATCTGGGTTCTGAACCAAGGAGACGGCACTGTTGCCCGAGTGAATGCGTCGACCGGCAAGCGAACCGCTTTGATCGCTGCGGGAATTCCGGGGCGGGGTGGCGAGATCACTTTTGGCGACGATGCAGTGTGGGCTAGCGTTTTTGGCTACCCAATCACGCGCATCGATCCGGCCACCAACACGGTCAGCGGGCAATGGCACGGCGGAGGAGGCGACAGCATTCGCATCGGTCACGGGTCGGTGTGGCTGACCAACCTGAGGGGCGAAAAGGTCTGGCGACTGCCCGTTCCCAGAGAGTAGTGGCTGCGATAAGGGGACACGATTCTTATACGCGGCTCGCTGATGGGCAATCGTTGTGATGTTTGGGCCGTACTCATCCATTTGCACACAACGAGAGCCAAACAGGAAGACAAGAAACCAGGCGACCGTAATCGTCGCTCTTTTCTATCCATCCCTATAATCAGGACGGTTGTTCAATCGAGACCCAGACCAGCTGCGCAAGCCGGAGCCGGCTGGTCGATTCTCGGGGTTGAACCCTGGGCGATGATGAACGTCGCCATCAAGTGAATACTGCTCGTACCCGTCACGCGAAAATAATGCACCTGGCTGCCTTCCGTCCAGGAATCGCCCGCTTTGTAGGTCGTCATGTGGCAGTTTTCGTCGAACCACTCGATCGTTCCCGTAATCAGTGTCACTGCGACCATGCCTGGATGGGAATGCCATCCATTGACACCACCCGTCGAATACGCCGCGTCCTGAATCAAAATGCTCGATGGCCCCTCTGTCTTCAGGAAGGTTCTGAACTCACCACCAGTGGTTGCGTAACTACCATGCGTTTCAATATCGGCGTTCTGATTTCCGGTCGCCAGAATAGGCGATGCCAGGTTGACAATCGGCGTACCCCAAGCCAGGCCTCCAATCACGCCTCCGATCGCCATAACCCCAATAATTACTTTGCCCTTGACCTTCATCTTTTATCTTCCTTTCAAGTTTGGACGGAAATACCTTTATGTAACGGAGATTTCCACACCCACGCGGCCTTGGTTGCTTAGCTAATCGGACAATCTACGAACAATTCCCTGCCCTTGCATCCCCCATACGGGTGAAATTTTGATGTTTATTTTCGTCCACCAGTGGTACCCTCTCGGCACTTCCCAACGGGTCCAATCTACAGTGAGGAAATTACGGTGGCCCCCGCGCCTACTTTCGACACGCTACTATCCACCCTCTACGCCGCACCGACGCGGCCAGAAATGTGGAATATCTTCCTGAAAGAGTTCGGCGAGATAAGTTCTGTCAACAAGGCTGCACTCATCTCCCATCGTTTCGATGTGAACGAACACAGGATGCTCGCCACCCTGGGCGACACCATCAAAGATAGTGAGAACATCCGTCTTTACGAAGAGTGTTACTGCCAGTTCGACGAATGGACGAGGCGTTTCCCCAAAGGAGAGAGCGGCAAGGTTGTCAAAGGGGAGGAGATATGGCCCATGGATGCTATGCTTCACTCCGCTTTCTACAATGAGTTTCTAAAGAAAGTCGACGTCCTCCGCATGTCCTGCGTTTCGTTCAGTGGGTCGCCTGGCATCTTTGAGGCGTTCAGCATATACAGAGGTCCGGGTGAGGATGAGTTCGACCCCGAGGAGCTTGCCAAACTAGCTCAGATAGTTCCCCACCTGAAGACCGCCCTGTATACCCGCAGAAAACTTCTGGAACTGGAGTCGAGAGTCTCTGACGTGGAGACCGCTCTGGATGCCCTCAGTACAGCTTTGGTCCTGGTCGATGCGGCCGATAAGATTCTCTTCGCCAACAGGAACGCCCGTGTCATCCTTGCTCGCAGCGACGGTTTAACGTGTCATGGCGGCAGGCTGATGGCCCACAACATTGCGGAGTGCGCCGCGCTCCGCGCTGTCCTGGGCGGCACCATCAGCTTTGCCACAGGCAAGACTGCGCCAAAGCTACGAGCAACGATCATCTCTCGCGCCAGCAAAAGGCCGCTGGAGGTGGTAGTGGTACCTTGCCGGCCAGAGTTATTGGCCACCCCCAGTAAGGCTGTCGCTATCGTGTTTATCACCGATCCCGACCAGAAAGCGCCGGCACACGCCGATACGCTGCGAGCACTTTTCCACCTTACTCAGGCCGAGACGAAACTTGCCATCGTTCTTCTCGACGGTAAATCGCTATCGGAAGCGGCAAACCTGAACCGGGTCGGAAGAGAAACCGTGCGCTCGCAACTCAAGAGCATCTTCATCAAGACTGGCACTCGCCGGCAGAGCGAACTGATCGGCCTTCTGGTTAAATTACCAGGAGACACTGCCTGAACTTTGCTTTTGTAAGACCCTGGCAGCCGACCGCAACCATCCCTATTTTCGTTGTCTCAACCAAGGGCTGAGACCAGGCCTTTGGGGACAAATACGGCCCTGCGAAGGCTAGGCGAAGGGGCGCACAACCGCCTCCACCGTACAAACTCATCCAGGAACATCGTCCGCATTCTGCACTGCCACGCCGCCGCGCTCCCCCTTTCCGCTGATGGCCCCAACCGGCCTGACGATGAAAGATTTGTCAGCGCTGTTTCACTGGAGCGGCACACAACGGGGCGCGGACACTTCTCAATAAGGCAGTACCTCACCATGATTTCGGTCCATAGAGCCCCCAGGCTTCTCGCTCTGATCTTTCTCCGCTTCACGTGCGCCACCGTGTTCGGGCAGACCGCCCATTACAGCGGAGCGCAAATCCCCCTCCCATCTCTCTCGCTGCGGCAGTGGAAGAACAGACGGTTACGACGAACGAAATCGGACACAGCGTGACCGACGCGGCTCAGAAGATAGGTGAGATCACGACAAACATCGGCGGAGTGGCTGCCTCGGCGAAGCAGACCACCCAGTGTGCTGAAGATACGAGAAAGGCATCTCTCGAACTCAGCCGCCTGGCGTCACTCCTCCGCGCTTCACTGAAGGGAGCTTCGGTTTAACCGTCCCAAGGTATCACCCGCAGTCGGTGCAGCCGCTGCTTTACCACTTGGATGAGCCGCCGGCTGCTGCGCAAGTCGCGAGATCTTGTTTTTGTCCTGTCCGACAGGGAACAAGGTCGCCGAACCCCCGTTACAGCTTGACGGTGACCGTTTTAATCTCCGTATACTGCTGCAGCGCATACTCGCCCATCTCTCTGCCGATGCCGGACTGCTTGAAGCCACCGAAGGGCGCCGCGGCATCGAAGACATCAAAACAGTTGATCCATACCGTACCTGCGCGGACATTGTTGGCAATCGCATGCGCCTTACCAATGTCTCGCGTCCAAACCGCAGCCGCCAGCCCATAAGGGGTGTTGTTCGCCCGCTTAACGACCTCGTCGAGATCGCGGAACCGGATGATGCTCATGACCGGTCCAAAAATCTCTTCCCGGGCGATCTTCATTTCATCCTGAACGTTGGCAAACACAGTTGGTTCAATAAAGTGACCACGGTCCCCGACGCGCTTGCCACCAATAAGCAATTCGGCACCCTCCCGTTTACCTTCATCGATATAAGACATTACCTTGTCGAACTGTGTTCCATCGATTTGCGGCCCTTGCTCGGTGCTTGCATCGAAGGGATCACCTACCGTGCGCCGGCCGGCGCGAGCGACGCTTTTTTCAACAAACTCGTCATAGATCTTTTCTTCCACGTAGAGGCGCGAACCCGCGCAGCAGACCTGGCCCTGGTTGAAAAAGAGTGCGAAATGGCAGCCTTCAATTGCCTGATCCATATCGGCATCGGCAAAAACGATGTTCGGGCTTTTGCCGCCGAGTTCGAGACCAACACGCTTGAGATTGGATCTGCCAGCCGCCTGCATGATAAGACGGCCCACTTCGCCCGAGCCAGTGAAGGCGACTTTATCGATGTCCATGTGATCAGCGATAGCCGCTCCCGCTGTCGGCCCATAGCCAGGAAGAATATTCACTACTCCCGGAGGGAAGCCGGCCTCGAGAATCAGCTCCCCAAGACGCAATGCGGTAAGCGGAGTTTGCTCAGCGGGTTTCAGTACGGAGGTGTTGCCCATGGCCAGAGCCGGTCCAAGCTTCATGCCATACATCAGAAGGGGGAAGTTCCAAGGAGTGATCTGGCCAACAACGCCCACCGGTTCGTGCCTTGTGTAGCAAAAATAGTCACCGTTGATAGGAATTGTCTTGCCTTGGTTCTTGTCAGCCCATCCGGCGAAATAGCGGAAGTGGGCGATGATAAGAGGCAGAGCCACGTGGCGCGCCACAGTCAAGGGCATTCCGTTGTCAAGTGTCTCCAGAGCCGCAAGCTCGCCGGCATTTTGCTCAACCAGATCGGCGAGCCGATTTAGCAGGCGTCCGCGTTCAGATGCGGACATTTTGCGCCATGGGCCACGTTCAAGCGTGTACCGTGCTGCCTTGACCGCCTTGTCCACGTCCGCGGCATCGGCTTCGGCTACTTGAGCGATCTCCTCGCCTGTCGCCGGGTTGTAAGTGGGGAACGTCTTGCCAGATTCGCTGGGAACCCACTGATTGCCGATCAAAAGTTTAGTTGCCGTGTGGATTGCTTTGCGCTCCTCGATACGGGACGTTGCGGTTGCCATGGAATGTTCTCCTTTCACGTGCGTTCAGATTCTTAAGAACTCTCAACTCAGTGCGCGAACGCGTTTTCTTCCTGACCAAGCGCGCGCCGCTGGATTTTGCCGGTTGGGCCCTTGGGCAACTCGGCCCGAAAAATGACACTTACCGGTATCTTGTAGTCCGCCAACCTTTCCCGGGCGAACGCAATCAACTCCGTCTCCGTGACCGCCCGCCCTGATCGCAAGGCAACAAAGGCGACTACGACTTCTCCCCACAACGGATCCGGCCGCCCCACCACACCCACCTCACTGACCGCAGGATGCTGGTAAAGGACGGCTTCGACTTCCTGTGGGGAGACATTGCTCCCGCCGCGGATGATGATCTCCTTCTTACGTCCTGCGAACCAATAGAAGCCGTCCACGTCACAACGAGCCAAATCTCCGGTATGGAACCAGCCGTTCCGGAGAGCCGCCGTTGTAGCGTCCGGGTCCTGCCAATAACCGATCATGAGGTGCGGGCCTCGAACGCATATCTCTCCCACGTCACCGGATTTCACATCACGGCCATCAGAATCGACCAGGTGGATCGCAACCCCTTCACTGGCCTGGCCAATGGAACCGACTCGTACATGACCAGGGCGGTTCCACGCTGCAGGGGCGATCTCGGTCAGACCGTAGACTTCACAAACAGAACCGAAGGCAGATTGAAAAGCCTCCTGAAGTGCGGAAGGCGCGGAGTCTCCACCACAAAAATAGAACCGCCCTGAAGCCACATCCTGCGGCATCTCCGTTTGCGCTTGAAGCAGACCGTGGAACATCACGGGAAGGCCAACCGTGTAGGTGCAGCCCCACCGCTCATAGGCTTCGAGCACACCCCGGAAGTCAAATGGCCTAGTAATGACAACCGTTGCACCGTTGAGCAGACCAGACAGAAACACCATCGCAAAACCCACCAGGTGCGTCATCGATGACATCACGACAGCAACCTGGTCCTGATCGAGCCGCATGTGGTGCATGGCGCCTGCTGTCTGCAGAAGACTCTTATGAGAATGCATGACGCCCTTGGGCCGGGCTGTCGTACCCGAGGTGTAAAGAATCGCTGCAACCTGATCAGGCAGAATCTCTGGAATACGCATGGAGCCGGCTGTAGAACGCAAAAGACTATCAAAAGAACTCGTGCCGCCGGCTGGCCAGCCGCCTGTGAGATAACGAAGCTCCAACGCAGTCATTGCGGGACATGATTTTGCAGCTTCCGTGTAAAGACCTGGCTCACCGATATAACACGCTGACCCGCTATGGCGAAGAATGTAGTCAATCTCCGGCCCCTTCAATTGGGCGTTGATGGGTACGACAATTCCCCCTGCCTTCAAACAGCCGTAGTACCCAATGGCGAGTTCCGGCCCGTTCAGAAGGTGAAGCGCGATTCTGTCCCCCGATTCGAGGCCCGCCGCCAACAGATTGCCTGCCACATTATTTGTAAGTTCGTCGAACTCTGCGTAGGTCCAGGATTGCCGGCCAAATACGATGGCCGCCTTCTCAGGATTCCGAGTTCGAGAGCGCTTCAAGCCGGCAGGCAGAGACATCTTTCACCGGAAGTAGTCTGCTTGACCAGGCAGCAATCGGCAAGTTTGAAACGGTTTCAAGAGTTGGATCGCTTATCCGGAAACGGTCGTTGAATAAGCGATGCGCGGTAAACCCAGTCTTTCGAGAAGAGAGTGAAAACGGACATCCTTCCGTAGCGGATCGAACCGCGGATCCGTGGCCAGGTACATCAGCCAGCCCGCGCGTTCGTTGCAGCTGCACTCCAGCCAGTCGAAAACCTTATCGTCGCCGAGTCCCAGATAGATCAGCACCCGTCCGTAAGGTGACACGTAGCGGCTCTTGGCGAGATTGTCCAACTCAGCCAACAGGCGATGAGCATCCTTCGTTCGTCCGGCCAGCGCGTAAACGCGTCCCAGCGCTCCGATGGCTGTTGGAACGTTGTCTGAGACCGCCTTTGCATGTTCAAAGCAGACGATTGCATCGTCATATCCACCACGCGCTTCATGGCAACGCCCAAGGCCGACCAGCGCTCGCCAGAAATTGGCATCCAGTTCCAACGCGCGCCGGCACTCGAGTTCCGCCTCACTCACCCTGCGCGCCATGAGCAGCACCGCGGCCCTGCTCGCGGCCACCAGGAGAGATAGCGGATCTATATGCTTTGCCTCGTCGAGCATACTGAGCGCCTCCTCAATCCGCGCCATTGGCAAAAGAACGAATAAGGCGAACAAATGAGCGCTGAGGTCGCTTCGGGGTTGAATGTGGAGAGACCGCCGGAACAGTGTTTCGGCTTCGGACCACTTCCACTCGAACATAGCTTTGTTGCACGCCGAAACGGACAACGCATCTCCGTCGCAATCATCGATCTCAAGTGCGCGGGCCGCCGCATTCTGCGCCTTCGGCATTGTGTCAAAGGGAGCATCCATAGCAAATAACCCAAGGTAAAGCCAAGCCACCGCCTTCCCGCTGAAAGCCGGAGCGTATCCGGGGCTGCGTACAGAAGCCTCTTCAAAGCACTCGATGGCCCGATGAAATTCCTCTCTTGTTTGGCGATTCAGGTGATGCCGGCCACGAAGGTACCATTCGTACGCTTCGAAATTGCCAGCGTTGCCAGCCATTAAAGTCCGTGGTTGTTTTGCAGTGCCGACGCGAAGCATGTCTGCAATCCCGAGGGCTATTTCATCTTGCACCGCAAACAAGTCTTCCAATCTGCGCTCATAACGCCGCGACCATAGCTGATATCCATCCGAAGTGCTGGCCAGCTGCACTGTCACGCGCAGCGCATTCCCTGATTTTCGAACGCTTCCTTCAAGAACGAACCCCACGTTTAACGCCCGGCCGATCTCCCGGACGTCGGCGTTGCGGTATTTGAGTGCAAAAGCCGATGTGCGAGCGACCACTCGAAGGCCTCGAATGGAGGACAGCGCATGGATGATTTCCTCGGTGAGACCGTCGCTGAAATAGGCCTCTGGATCGGGGCTGAGATTCGAGAAAGGGAGAACCACTATAGACGGTTCCGTGAAACTGGCCGTGGAAGGACGCGGCGGATCGACCTGAATGGAAGCTTCACGAAAAACCGGGGTGTAGCTTCCCTTCGGGAGTTCGATGACGAGAGGATCGGCGGCTCCCTCGGACAGGTAATACTCACGGAGTTTCGTCCGCACCCGGGAAGCGTCTACTCGGACGACAGCAGTGATGCGAGGATCAAATTCGCCGTGTCCGGCATAGAGCTCGATTCCAATCATCATCTCCTTCAGGTGCTCGTTCGGAGAGGATAACGTGTGCTCGACAACGAATTCCAGAAAGCAGCGCATTCGTTCGGCACTCGCAAAGGCAGTGCTCGCGAGAACCCTCTGAAGTTGCGTTCTGATCTGGCCTGCCGGTTGAGGACACATGAGTGACGACAGTTTACGCCCAGCGATCACAGCACTGACTGCCCAAAGTCTTCGTCGACCGCGTAAGTGATCGGGCGGCTCGCATTCACGCCGCCCAGATACGCGTGGCATAGGGGCTGGCCGGTCTTCGCATCGTGGGCTACGAAGTTCCCATCTCGGAACCTCGAAGCTCACCTCGCAGAGTAGCGCTCGGAATCGATTACTTACTTTGGGGGTGTCACCTTGTGTTGTCCACCGGCGAGGGGATTGTTTACACCCCATCCGGCCTCCTGCCCACCTGCGGGCGTGATAAAGCAGTGGCAGTCCAGCGTACCGGTGCCGCTGCTCGTCTGTAGGGTCAGGATTACCCCGCCCGGTACTGAAGTCAAAAGAGCACCATCAGCGCGGAATGGCGACTGGCCTGGGAATTCGATTCTGACTTCACCGGGAACATTGCTCCTATACAGGACCGTCTCCCCAACGGCCATTGTAGGAATTGGGTTGGGCGGCCGGACCTCGCCGCCCTCCAAGGTTATCGTGATTTCGTGATCGGCCTTGATTGGCTTGGTCGTTGGCATGGTCGATGGCATGGTCGTTGACATGGTCGTTTACCTTCTTTCCTTCAATTTGAGCTACTACTTGTTTAAAGCGTGACATCCTGGCGAAAGTCCGCCAGGTCTGGTTGACGATTTACTTTCTTCAGCACTTCCGGAGTGGCCAAGCCAAGGACTTTGATCGCTTGGTCCCTTTCACCCAACGCTTCGTAGGTCAACACCGCATTTAGGATCACCTTGGTGTCACCAGGCAACAATTCCAGCGCCTGACTGATCTCGTCCTGTCCTCTCTTGGCGTCTCCAAGGCGGGCCGCAAAGTAGGCAACATGGGCACGCGTGAGGCCCAGACGCGGATTTCCCCGCAACTCGATTAACGCCAGATTCAATCCTTTGCGGTACGCCAGTTTGGCGTCGGCGAAATGGCCTGACCGGCGATTGGAGTCCCCTAGATTGAGCCAATACAGGTACTCGCCCGGATCCATGGTGACCGCTCGTGTGTAGTACTTAACTGCGTCTGCATCGCGCTCCTGGTATGCCCTGATGGCGCCCAGGTTGTTCCACGCCGCGCTGTTTCGCGCAGTTTCAGCGACATAAGCAGAGCTTGTTCCGCTTCTTGATTCCGTCCAAGATCGCTCATTGCCGCAGCAAGATCGGTGTAGGCATCCAACACGTCCAGGAGCCCGGTCGATTGCCTTTTGGAACTGCTCGGCGGCCTCGAGATACCGGCCACGGTAGTAGTAGAACGCCCCCAGCTTCTGGTACGGCTTATAGTAGTCAGGTTCCAGCTCAATCGCCTTGCGGTAGTCTTCAATGGCTTTGTCGGACATATCGAGCCTGTAGTAGACACTGGCGCTGCGCAAGAAAGCGTCTGCATTGCGCGGCTCCAGATCCTGTACCCGGCGGAAGTCTTCCAATGCCTTTTCATACTGGCCTGTCGTTTGGTGCAACAGGCCGGCGGCCAGCAGCACGCTCACCGAATCCGGGTTGAGGCTTTCCGCCGCGTTCAAGAATCGCTGCGCATCCTCAAAGGATCCGTGTGCCGCCGTTGCCTGGAATTTCATGATTTCCGCTTCCGTCAGCCCTGCAAGCGGCAACGGCGAGCGCGGATTCAGACGGGCTGCCTGCTCAAATTGCGGTATCGCTTCATCAAAACTTTGATCGTCTTTGCGCAGAAGATAGAGTCCCCGATCATAGAACGGCGTCGCCTCTGGGGAGAGAGTCTCCGCGGCCGCAGTGCCGCGCAAACCGCAAAGCTGCCGAAACAGCACCAGCAAGCGCCTCGGGCATGCTTCCGACCGTGGCAGGCGAATACCGGCCGGAAAGTTGCCGCACCGGAACGTGCGTGCTTAGATCGATGACCGACGCCTGGAGTGCCAGGTCGTCGCCTTCGCGGTGCACTTTGGTCTGTAAAGCATGGGTCGCGTGCAGAATCTGGTTTGCCTGTTCCGGGGTTTGAACATAATTGCTTACAGCTTCTGACGGGGAGATCACAGCGACTGCTCGCCGTCCGCTGCGCAAATGTCCGATGCGATCCGATACATCCTGCAGTACGCCACCAGCCATCACGGCTGTGTCTGCTGGTCCTTCGGAGGGAAGGACCGCCAGACGCACACTCGGGCGGAGGCCAGATGAGATCGCGCAGCCACCCTCGAACCTGTGGCGCCGCCAGGCTGGCTGAGACTACCAATATCAACGCCAAAAACGGCGCCTTCCGCATTGGCTTCTTTTTGAGCGCAGTAAGGATCAGGGCTGCGTCTGCGGGACGGTCCTCTGGAGCCGGTCTGAGGCACTCCAGGATCGTTCGATCCCACCGCGGTCCAAGATCTTTGGCCAACGTACTAGGAGGCGGCGGACGGCCGGTTCGACGATCTGCCTCATCCGCAAACGGCGGCCGCCCAGCTACCATCTCATACAGAACTACGCCGAGTGCGTAGATATCGGACGCCTTGGACGCCTTTTCACCTCGCCACAGCTCCGGCGCCATGTACCGCGGAGTACCACCTATTTCACCGGATTGCGTCATGTCTCGAAGCTAATCCGAAATCGGTGATCACCGCGCGAACGCCATTCGAACCAGAGCACAAAATAATATTGGCACTCTTGAAATCCCGATGAAGGACATCGCTGCGATGAGCTTCCGCTAATCCGGCGCACAATTGACAGGCGATTTCGAGAGCTTCCTGGTTGGGGAGCTTGCCTTCCGCGGCCAAACGTTTTGATAGGGTCTCGCCCTCAAGAAACTCCATGGTGAGAAAGTCAATCTCGCCGTGACTGGTCTGCGTGGTGTGAATTTCGTTGACCAGACAGACGTGTGGGTGACGCACTTTAAGCGCATTTTCAAGCTCGGGCGATAAGAGGCGATGAAAACCGGGCTTGGCCGATTTGATCGCAATCCGATGACCGCGCTTTCTGTCGAAGGCCTCGTAGACCACGCCCATGCCGCCCTCGCCGGTTTCCCGGAGTATTTCAAACCGTTCGGAGATGATCTGCCCAGTTTCAAACGGACGCGGGAACTCCCTGGTGGCCATCGCGGGCAGCATTAGAAAACTGCCCATGCGCTCCTCCAATTTCACCGCTGCAGCGGTTTCCTGGTAAAGCTCTTGATCGTCGTTACAAACCAACCGCAGGTAGGATTCGCGTTTTGCAGGAGGTTGCCGGAGGGCCTTTGATACGATGGCCGCCACACGCTCGTCATTCCCGGCCTTGTTTACCATGCTTCTCTTCTCGAAGAGTCGCTACATCGGTGATCTCTTAATTCAGGCGACTGGTGGGCTTATGAAGAGGCGATCTAGGGATCTTGCAGAGCGCACCTTTGCAAAAGGAATCCTGCTCAGCAAACTTGGAAGAGTAGGCACCTCGACACTAGAGCAGGGCTCAGGACAATTGCCATCCCATCGATGAACTAGAAATGCACTTAAAAGGAAGGACCTCCGGAACCCACGATCATTTGTTAAAAACGAGATGGCGTGTGAAGAGGCCGAAACCCTGGGTTGCAAGCATAAACAGACACCAGAGAAAAAGAAGAGTCATCAGGACTAGTTCCCGCCAGGCTTTGCCCGGGTTGATTTGTGCGTCAAGTGAAGCTGGTTCTCGCCAGATCCTCGGAGCGGTTACTTATTCCGTTCGCAGGGCCTGCATCGGTTCCACTGCCGCGGCGCGGCGGGCGGGTAGCAGGCATGCAGTTGTGCCTACCGCAAGCAGCAGGCCAACCGCGCCAGCACTCAGCACCGGATCATACGGGCTCACCTCGAAAAGCAGACTGCTCACCACACGCGCTGATCCGAACGCTACGGCAATTCCCGCAATTGCGCCGATTGCAACCGGCAGTAGTCCATCGCGTAAAACTAGCCAATATACATTTGCCCGCTGCGCTCCAAGAGCCAGGCGCAATCCCATTTCGCGATAGCGCTGTGCAACCGAATAGGTCAGAACACCGTACACGCCTAATCCCGCGAGAAACAGCGCGCTCACGGCGAAGAGGAGCAAGAGGTCCATCTCGAAATGTTGGTTTGCTACCGAATCCGCCACCATGCTACCCAGCGCACGCACTGTCGGAACCGGTACACCGCGGTCGACGCTCCAGATGGTTTGCCGGATCACATCCGCCATCTCAGAAGGATCCTGATGCGTCCTGACCACCAGCCCGGCAATCGGCTCGACGCGATACCAGTACGGAACATAAATCAGCATCGGGTCAGGTTTCGCCAGGGAGACTGTCCGCGCATCCGCTACAACACCCACGACGGTAAACGGCTTCTCGGTGGCCGGATTTCCCCGGCTGAATTCCTGTCCAAGGGGGTCTTTCCCCGGCCACAGCGACTTGGCCGTTTTCTGCGACACCAGAGCCAGATTCTTGCCCCAGTCACCCTCGCTGAAGACTTTTCCAGCGGCAAGCCGGAGTCCGATTGCCGAGAAATATTGTGGGCTGACCGAACGAAACATCTCCAGCGGCAATTGCGTAAATGGTCGATTATCTCCCGTAACTCGTGCCATATCTCCCCAACCGCCTCCCGTCAGCGGAAGGACACTCGTAAAGGCCGCATGTTCCACTCCCGGCAGTCTGTTCATGCGTTCGAGCACTTCCCGGTAAAACGCTGCACGCTTCTGGTCATCGTGATATGACTCCGAAGGCAGGTCGACCGTGGCCGTAATAGTCCGCTCAGTGGTGAATCCACGGTCCACAGCCATCAGCTTTGCCAGGCTCGCAGTCAACAGTCCGGTCATCAGTACCAGAGCGACGCTCACTGCTGCTTCAATTGCTACCAAAATGCGACGGGCACGCCGGCTCCCAGGTGATTCGCTGGCCGGTCGCGAATCACTGTGCAGAACTTCCTGCGGAGCTGTGCGGGAGACCATGAACGCCGGCGTTGCTCCCGCCGCCAGGGTTGCAAGTACAGCCAGAAACAACGCACAACCTACTCCCGCCCAGTCCAGATGCAGAGGGCCGCGAAAATCGAGCGCCGGCGGCAGATACCGCTGCATGCCGGGAACGATACCCGCTGCCAGCAGAACACCCAGTCCGCCTCCCAGCACGGCGAGCACAGCAGTTTCACGAATCGCCATACGCACCAACTCAGCCCCGCTTGCACCCAATGCGGCTGCCACCGCCATTTGCCGCTTCTGGCTGACCGCGCGAGAAAGCAGCAGATTCGTGACGTTCACACAACCCACCACCAGCAAGCCCACAACCGCCACTAGCAGGATCATCAGCGGCTTGCGGTTATTTCCTACCAGCGTTTCCTGGAAGGGCGTGATCTCCACAGAGAGAGTCGCTTTCTCATCCGCAGGCAAATTCGCAGTGATTGTGTGCTGGAGCGCATTCAGCTCCGCGTTCGCCACAGCAATCGATGTTCCGGCTTTCAGCCGCGCCAGTCCGAAATAATTCAGATCGCCCATTTCTTCGGCCAGCCGCTCTTTCGAGAAGGCCAGCGGCACCAGGACCCCAATGGGAAGCTCGCGGTTGGCACTTCCAATGGTAGCCAGTGTCTGTATCGAAGGCATGTGGAATGACTGCGGCATCACTCCAATGACTGAGTAGGGAAACCCGTCTACCGAAATGGTCTTGCTCAGAATGCCGGGATCGCCACCGAACTGCTCGCGCCAAAGGTCATAGGTGAGGATCGCAACATGCTCATGTCCGCGCTGTGCTTCATCGGCGGTGAATTCCCGCCCCAGTTCAGGCTGCACCTGGAGCACCGAAAAGATTCCGGGCGTGGCCGACAATGCCTGCACCTGGAGAGGGCGTCCGCGGGTGCCAACCGGCACGGAGAATTGCTCCATGATCGCCATCGAATCGAAGGTGCGGTTGTGCTGTTGCCAGAAAGTGAAGTGATTTGCACTTACCGGCAAGGTTGAATAGAGGTTGCTCCATTCCGCCACTTTCTCTTCAATGGTCACAAGCCGGTCCTGCTGTGCGAACGGCAGCGGACGCAGCATCACATCATAGACCAGCGTAAAAATTGCCGTAGTGGCACCGATGCCGAGTGCGAGCGTCATCATGGCGACAATGCTGAATCCCGGAGACCTCCACAGTTGTCGCAATGCATAACGAGCATCCTGTAGGAGTCGTTCGACCGGCGCCCAGCCCCACGCCTCGTGGATGTGTTCCCGGATGAGCGTGGTATTGCCGAAGGCACGCCGGGCCGCGCAGCGGGCTTCTTCCCCGGAAAGACCGTTCGCGCGCTGCTCCTCTTCTTCCAGTTCGAGGTCAGATTGCAGCTCGCGCTTGAGATCCGCATCGCGTTTCCGAATCTGCCACCATTTCATAATCAACTCTCCTCAACCCCGGGCCACATGACGCGCGCGACTGCTTCCGCCATCTTCTTCAACTGCGATTCTATGATAGAAGACATTCGACCCTCGAACGACGCAATGGTAGATTGTCGACCACCGAGCCGTCAAGAACTGAATCCCAAGACAGCCCGTTTGACGACTTCAGGCCAATGCGCTCATCGAGCCGGATAGAGGGCGATTCAAATTCCGGCCGGATCGTCGCCTATCCGTCAGCTAGGCGTTCTTCAATACTCGACCGGTAACTGACCCGGAGCTTGGCGATTTCTCGACGCTCAGAAGGGAAAATCAGCTTTCTCGCAATCGTTATAGTTTCTGCTGCTTCACTTCCTCCAAAACATCGTGAATGGCCTGAGCGATTGCTTCAGGCTTCTGTTGGTGCATTGCATGCCCTGATCCTGCCACCTGCCGCAACTCCGCATATTTCGAGCGATGAGATAGATCCACCTGGAAGCTGTGCCAAGCTTCATTTATCTGGTCGCACTGGGTTTGCGTGAGGCCGGGGAAGGCGCTGCAAGGAGCACGTTCCCCACGCTCGAGGACGATGATGGGGACATCGTCATGCCAGGTGAGATGCTGCTGTGGCGGGAGCAGACCACCACGCTGAAGACTCTTCAGATCCATGTCTGAACCGGGAAATGCGGGGGAGATGGCTGCGTCTCGCCATACCATCTCTTCGTGAGAGGAGTCCACGAAGACAAAACCTGCGACGTCGGCGGGATACTGCTCCTCATAGTGGCGAACGAGAATGCCCCCCGCCGATATCGCAACAAGAACGTAGGGACCGGGCAGCTGCGCAGAGTGGAAGAGATCGTGCATGTTCTCGACGACCTCGCTTATCGAATGATCTCCCGGAACATGATCGCTCTGACCAACGCCAAGCGCATCGTAACTGCACACACGGGCGAACTCCGAGACACGCGACTGGACCAGGGACCAGTCCTGAGAAGCACCGAGCCCGCGGCCCGTCGCCAGAATGACGGTCGGCTTCCCGTGAGATTCTCCCGTGCATTCAACAAACATCTTGTGTCCCTGGGAGATCGGAACAAGATGGCCGGTTGGATCTGGACCACTCGTCTGCGCTGCCTGCAGTGCTGGCTCCAGCGCACAACCGTAGACGACGCCAGTGTTCCGGAAGGTGCAGAAGCTGAGCGTGGTTAAGAAGATGACCGAAGCGGATAGCAGGGTCGCCACAGTCCATAGCCTGACCGGCTCAAGATAGGCTGGCCCCACTAAAGAGACCGCATCGTAGACAGCAGATCGCCAGACCCTGCCAATTCCCGAGACCCCTTCTTTCCTGGCGTCCATGAGCTGCTCCCTGAAGAGCTGTTCCATCTCATCGCCGTACCGGTAGCGCAGATTGTCTGCATACAGCGGGAGCATCCGTTTATAGACCCAGCAACTGAGTTCGAGGACAGAGCTCATACTTTACCTCTCAGTGGAAACACCTTTTTTGCTTTCGCTAAAAGAAGAACTTCGTTTTGTCGCGAGAACTCGGCGTTGAGTAGCTGCTTGCCCGTTCGCGTGAGGCGGTAGTTTCGACGACGGTCCTGGCTGTCGTTCTCTACCTCTTCAATGAACGACTGGTCTGCGAGTTTTTGGATCGTGGTGTAGAGAGTCGCGGGCCCCATTTGGAGTTTGCCGTCCGACAAGACCTTTACCTCTTGCATGATCAGGTATCCATGCTTCTCGCCATCCGCGAGAGCAAAAAGTACGAAGAAGATCGCCGGGGAAAGCGGTAGCATCTCTTGCAAATCATTATTGAGTGAAGCTGATGGATTCATCCAAGGATTCCCTATATCACATATAGATATATCCATTTCCGATACATGTCAATTTGTCTCTGTGGGAAAAAACGGTATTCGAAGAGCGGTTTGGGGCGAGAAGCTTAGCGCCGGAAAAGCAAGACACAGATACCGGCTTGGTCGCTTTCTGGTTTCCCCCGACCATGTAGATCGCTGTCAGTTGATGAAAGCAGGTTCGAGTCACTCCGCGAGCACTAAACAGACAGCTTAGCGGCGTTCCGAGTGGTTGGCCGCCTATCCGTCAGTTAGACGTTCTTCAATACTCGACCAGTGATTGCCGGTTGGGCGGTCATCCGAGCCGAACGCCAGAAATCCGGCTGTCAGAAGTTCGTTTAGCGCCAAGGCGATTATGCGTCAACTCAGATCGGTGTCCGATTGAACCCGCTCTATTGGATTCGCCCGATTCTATCGCCCGCTGTCGAATAGAGTAAATAAACTTGCGCATTCTTCGGATAGAATTCGGCTGAGGGTTTCGATGCGCGACAATCAAAGCCTTAAGAATCGCGCGGCACCGCTGGCCATGAGTTCCAAGGAGTTTCGAGAACTGGCCGCCCAGCTTATCGATCGCATCGCCGATTTTCTTGACTCGCTTCCCCAACGACCCGTCACGCGGGCGGAATCTCCCGCGGTAGTACGGCAGGCTCTCGCGGCACAGCGCACGTTGCCGGAACGGGGTGCCGACCCGGCGCAGTTGCTCCATCATGCCGCTGACCTGCTCTTCGATCACTCCCTGTTCAACGGCCATCCTCGCTTCTGGGGATACATCACCTCGTCGGCAGCGCCCATCGGCGCACTGGGGGAGTTGCTCGCCGCCGCGGTCAATCCCAACGTCGGTGCGTGGCTGCTCTCACCCATGGCGAGCGAGATTGAAGGGCAGACGATTCGCTGGATTGCTGAGATGCTTAGTTATCCCGTCGATTGCGGAGGCCTGTTTGTCAGCGGCGGTAACATGGCTAACTTGGTTTGCTTTCTTGCGGCGCGGCAGGCGAAGGCGGCATGGGATGTGCGCACGAAGGGAATGGACGGGACACGGCTGCGCGTCTACTGCTCGAAAGAAACGCACACATGGATTCAAAAGGCGGCGGACATCGCGGGAATGGGGACGGACGCGATTCGCTGGATACCCGTGGATGACGAAATGCGGGTGAATCTGGCGGCGTTAAAGGAACAAATTCTCAAGGACATTGAAGCGGGAGACAGGCCAGCATTGGTGGTGGGGAATGCCGGTTCGGTAAGTACGGGGGCTATTGACCCGCTGCCGGAGATGGCCGCGCTGTGTCGCGAGTTGGGGCTCTGGTTCCATGTGGATGGGGCATACGGCGGCCTGGCAGCGGTGCTACCGGATGCCCCAGATGCATTCGCCGGATTGCGCGAGGCGGACTCAGTGGCCGTGGACCCGCACAAGTGGCTCTATGCGCCGCTTGAGGCGGGCTGCGCGCTGGTGCGTGACCCGGAAAAGCTGCGCGCCGCTTTTGCTTATCATCCTGTCTACTATCACTTCGGCGCGGAGGCGACGAATTACTTTGACCTTGGTCCACAGAATTCACGCGGGTTTCGCGCGCTGAAAGTGTGGCTCGCGCTGCAAGAGGCGGGACGCGAGGGCTATGAGCGGATGATCTCCGACGATATCCACCTGGCGCGAGCCCTCTTCGAGCGGATCTCGCAATACGCCGAGCTTGACGCGCTAACTCAGTCTCTCAGTATTACAACATTTCGCTTTGTGCCCACGGATCTCAATTCAGGTGACGAGAAGGCGGCGAATTATCTGGACGAACTGAATCTTGAACTGCTGACTCGCCTGCAGTCGAGCGGTGAGGCATATCTTTCCAACGCTGTGGTCCATGGAAAATTCGCGCTGCGCGCATGCATTGTGAACTTCCGCACATCGCTGGCAGATATTGAAGCATTGCTGCCCATCGTTGTCAGAATCGGTAAGGCCCTGGACCTGGAAATGCGGTCACGCAGTCTTCAGACCGAGCCATCATAGGCTACTGGGTTGAGGTTCTAATTCTGAGACGCCCCCGCTGAGGGATCGCGGTAGGACTCTAATGGATGTCGAGCTCGAGTTGGTGTTAACTGGCCGATGTACTCATTGCAGCCGACCCGCCGACTGTTTTTCGAGTTCCGGGAGGATTGTCGCCAACCCGGACACAACTCCATTTTCGGGCTAATTTCCGGATAGCCGGTGACTCGACCGGAACCCGTTGGGTGGGTCAATTTTGGAATTAGGGCTCTCGACTGAGGCACGATTGGAGATAGACTTACGGCATGTGCTTCAAAATCACACCTGGGCTGCGAGAGTACTTCCATTACCACGGCATTTCCGCGGATTTGGAGCGGCGCGGTTTCGGTTCGTCCAGGCCCGAGCTCGCTTGGGCGATTCGGCAGAAGCAACAGGAACGCGAAAACCCGGTAGACGATCAAAACAAGAGCGTGAAGTCGAGTTCCCCTAACGCCGCAGATTCAAAGACACACTACCGCAACTTTCGCTCGCTATAGGGTGCAGCCAGCACAAAGTGGCTCTCATGAATATTCGGCTCGGCTACAAAGGATCGAAGCAGTCATAGTTTCGCTGGATGGCAATCTTACCTTCACGAAATAGAAAGAACATCGCGAACGATGCTCCCATCAGTGCGCCGGGTTCCATTTTGCCAAGAGGTACAGCGAGTGTTCCAGTCCAACGCGCTTCAACGGCTACGCGGTCTTCCTGAGCAACTGCGGAGACAATTTCATATTCCTGATGTTGGAGGATCCGTAAGCCCTGAAGGCTGCGTTGAAGGATGTGCTCAAGATCGCTCTCCTGTCCGCGGCTGTTTAGCTGATTCGGCATCTCGACCTGTCGAACGTCCTCAGTGAAGAACTCACGCAGTTTTTCTCCGGCTTCCCCGCGCTGAAGGGGGCGAATATTTGTGGACTTTAGCTACGTTCCTTCCTGCTTCGTCTGTCATATCGTCATTATGATCTGTGCGCGCTCTGCTTGCATCGTCGCTGGTGGATTTTGCCAACCCGGACATTACACCCGTTTTGGGCTAACTTCCGAGTAGGCGGTAACACGCCCGGACCGCGTAATGCATCCCAAAAGTTCTCGATGAGCACATTGGCGATTTCGCGTCAACTGAGCTGACGTTGGATTGTTTCCGGGCCGCCGACCATCCATACCTTGGCTTCGGTGAGGAGTCGCGTTCGTTTATTCGCCGTATAGTGGTGGTGTGCGAACTCGCGTGTTTCCCATAGCCTTTGCGATGATTTTATCTGCTTACCTGCCATTGTCTGTCCGCGGAACGGAAAGAACGCCGTCTCAGACTAAGCCGCTGGGCGGGATTGAGTGGTCGCAGGAGAAAGCCAAATCCGGCGTTAATGCTGCTGCATTAGGGTCTCTGTACTCGGAGATGGCTCAGGAGCCGCATCACGATCTTAAAGGCATTGTCATTGTGCGCAACGGCCGGTTGGTCAGCGAACGCTACTTCAACGGCGATTCCGTCGGTACGCTTCACATATCCGGTCTGCCACGAAAAGTATTACCTCCTTGCTGATGGACATAACCATCCAGAAGGGGTTGGTTCATAGCGTTAACGACTCGATTGCGTCTATCTGCCGGGCCTGCCTAAAGACGGTAAAGAGAAGATAACGATTAAGGATCTGCTGAACATGCGCTCGGGGCTGGATGACGAGATCAAAGAGCAGATCGTAGCGCTGGGTTGAACGGGCGAAGTCCTCACGGGTGTAGTCGATCACTTCGTCTGCTCCGATGGACCGGAGCGGCTCGACATTTCTGGTGCTGCACACCCCTGTGACGCGTGTGCCAAGCATTTGGCGATCTGCAGGCAAAGGTTCCGACACCGCCCGCTGCACCGTTCATGAGGACGGTTTGCCCTGTCTGAACTCTTCCTTTGTCGCGCACGCCTTGCAGCGCGGTGATCCCCGCGATTGGCAAACATGCGGCTTGTTCGAACGAAATCTCTTGCGGCTTCGCGGCAAGCTGCGTGCGCTAGCGCAAGCGATTCCGCAAAGGAGTTGGCCGTGCCGAAAACGGCATCGCCGGGCTTGAATGGTGCGACTTTGGCGCCGACCGATACAACTACCCGGGCGACATCTGCGCCGAGCCGCGGAGACTTCGGCCTGCGCATTCCGGTGAACAGACGGATGAACGATGGCGTGCCGCGGAAGAAATGCCAGTCATACGGATTCACCGAGGCGGCGTGAACCCGGATCAGGACCTCCCCATCAGCGGGAGTGGGTTTTGGGATTTCCTCTAATCGAGTACGTCCGGAGATCCGTAACGGCGATAGACGATTGCTTGCATCGGCAGATCTCCACTTCGAGAATCTGCCGGCAATCATAGCGGAGTCGGCGGAGTAAGGTGTGCGGTCTCAGGTCTCTCTCTGAAACATGGGAATGCTTAGTGCCCAATTGGTGGTCCACCCGGGAAGTTGTAACTTTGATAACACTTCGTTCTCAAGTGTTAATCAATAATAATTTCCGGGTTGCCGGTGAACGGTTCGGAACAGTTCAATGCGTGAATCGGCGATTGTTCGCTTGGAAAGTTCGACCGTGTGAGACGCGGAAACGCCGGAGCGAAACGTGCCAGCTGTCCTCTGTCTCCGATCCTTGCCTGAACCTTTGCATCACCCCATATACTTTCTACCATGTCGAAATTGCGACCCGCATTCTATGTGTGCATGGCTCTCTTTAGTTCCGTCGCATGGAGCGCTGTCCCAGCGAGCTCGGCGAGATCTCGACTATAAGTCCGAGGCCCCCCAAGATCTCAATAAACGAATCTTCGACCAGCTTACATGGGCCACAGTCTACGAGATCGATTTTGCCAGCCCCTGCGGGGGAAGGGTAACCGGTTTTCTTGTTATT
>CAWBRJ010000013.1:0-73008 GCA_963790935.1 uncultured Acidobacteriaceae bacterium
CCTGACACACTGACTCCTTACGTCAATCCACTGCCTGTTCCCCCGATCGCCCAACCCGGCGGAATGCGCCCCAGCCCGGACGATCCAGCACTCAAACTTCCCTACTACCGCGTGGCGATGAGGGAGATGGAATGCAAGATACACCGAGATTTGCCTGCGACACGCATGTGGGGATTTGGCTCCTGTTCTCCGGGACCTACCTTCGAGACCCGTAGCAACCATCGATTGATTGTGGAATGGGTGAACGAACTGCCACAGCGCCACTTTCTTCCTATCGACCACACACTGCACGGCGCAGAAGCGAACCTGCCTGAGGTGCGCAGTGTCATTCACCTGCATGGCGGCAAAACCCCACCTTCCAGCGATGGCTATCCCGAACACTGGTATGTCCCGGGTAAGTCTGCGACCTTCCATTATCCCAACCGCCAGGATGCGGCGACGCTCTTTTACCACGATCACACCATGGGCATTAATCGGCTGAATATCTATGCCGGGCTGCAGGGTATGTATTTCATCCGTGACGAGGCGGAAGACGCATTCCAACTTCCCCGGGGAAATACGAGATACCGTTGCTGGTGTACGATCGCTTTCTTCTGCCGAACGGTCAGCTTGAATATCCCGTTTCTCCCAAGAAAGGAGGCGCCGTGGGTTCCTGAGGTGTTTGGCAACGCCATCCTGGTGAATGGCAAGCTGTTCCCGTACCTTGAAGTGGAACCGCGCAAGTATCGTTTCCGGTTGATGAACGGTTCCAATGGCCGTTTCTACCGCTTTTCGTTCGGCAAGCTACTTACCTTTCAGCAGATCGGCACCGAGCAAGGATTTCTTCCTGCGCCTGCGGCTGGGCAGAGAGTGGTGATGGCTCCTGCGGAACGAGTTGATTTGGTCTTCGATTTTGCCCCGCATGCGGGAGAAAACATCTTGCTGCGCAGCGATGCGTTCGAGATCATGCAGTTCCGGGTCGCGGCCAAAGGGGCTCGGATACCTCTTCTCTGCCGCCAGTGCTGCAGTCGTTTTCCAGGATCCCTGAGAGCCAGGCGGTCAGGACGCGACGGCTTACCCTCGATGAGCGGATGGATCTGGTGCAGCAGTCGATGGGCATGCTGTTGAACAATACTCCGTGGCACATGCCGGTTACGGAGAAGCCGGTGCTCAACACGACGGAAATTTGGGAGCTGGTCAACCTGACGGAGGATGCGCATCCAATTCACCTGCACCTGGTCAGGTTTCAAATCCTCGACCGCCGGCCCTTCGATACCTTTGAGTTCCAGGACAAGGGGACAGTCCGCTTTACCGGGCCCGCGATTCCGCCGGCCGCGAGCGAGAGCGGCTGGAAAGATACGGTACGCGCCGATCCCGGAGTGATCACGCGCATCATCATCCCATTCGAAGGCTTTACCGGCCGCTACGTGTGGCATTGCCACATCCTGGAGCACGAGGACAACGAGATGATGCGGCCGTATGAGGTAGTCACGAAGTAAGAGGTGCGTAGACACAAAGGTGCGCACGCCTTTACGGCCCCTTCGTGGGCCAATCTCGAAAGGTCAGCTGGTGGTCAAGCGAGCAACAGACTAGATTCGGGATGGTAGCCCTCTGAGGTAGGATGCAAGACAATCGGGGTTTCCCCGGAGCCACTCATCAGACAGATGTGCCGTTCATCAGAAACTCCACCCATTGAATGAATTGATAGCGAAGAATCGATCCATGAAAACAGGAAACGCACCGTACTGGGCATGTCAGATTGGTGGATGGAGCGCATTTAGCGCTCTTCGTCTCACAACCGGGGCGATGGAGAACGGCTGGCGGCCAAGCCTCGTCATCGGCTACTTCTTATTTTTTATCTATAGCGTGGGCTTCACACATCTGCTCCGGCTAATGTCTCTCCGGCTAGGCTGGACGAACCTGGCCCCAGCCAGGGCGTTTGCGCGTTTGTCGGTGGGCGCCATCCTCATCGCCACAATTCAGACTGGGCTAGTTGTTGGGATCTACAGTGCAATCGAAGGAAGCCTCGGTGTCTGGCGCCAACCGTCTTCGATTGTCTACATGTTTGTGTGGTTGTCAGTAGTCGGCAACATTTGGGTCATTCTCTACTTTTCGATAACATCGCTTCGCCACACACGGGAGGTGCGGCGCAATGAAACCCAGATGAAGCTTGCCCTCAGCGAAGCCGAGTTACGCGCCCTCGAGTCGCAACTGAATCCCCATTTTCTCTTCAACTGCCTGAACTCGATCAGAGGCATGGTCAGCGAAGATCCGCCACAAGCCCAGGACATGATCACCCGCCTGGCCAACATTCTGCGTTACAACCTGCAGCGGGATCGGCACCATACCGTGCCCCTGGCCTCCGAAGTGGAAATCGTTTCCGATTACCTGGCCCTTGAGTCGATTCGTTTCGAAAGCAGACTGCGGGTACGGATCGACATTGACGAGGCTGCTCGCGAAGTCCCTGTGCCCCCCATGCTGCTGCAGACGCTCGTCGAAAACGCGATCAAACATGGCGTCGAAGATCTGCCGTCCGGCTCGGAAATCTCCATTCGAGCCTCCCTCGAGAACAGCTCCTTGCGGATTGCGGTGGAGAACGCAGGCGTGTTGACCGAACCGCAGACAAGCTCCCCCCGGATCGGGCTCGTCAATGCGCGGGAACGTCTTCGCATTCTGTACGGTGAGCGCGCAGCATTGCAACTCGCCCCCAGCCCAAACGGACGCGTAGCCGCCACTGTCTTGATCCCCCGAATCTCATGAATGCGCTGATTATCGACGACGAGCGAATGGCCCGGCAGGAACTGAAGCGGCTCCTCTCGGCCCACCCCGAGATCGAAATAGTGGGCGAGGCGAATACCGGGGAACAGGCTCTGCAGTTGATCCCACGGCTCGCCCCGGATGTCATTTTTCTGGATGTGCAGATGCCGGGGATGACCGGTTTCGAGCTCCTTGAACGTTTGGACGACGTGCCGCAGGTGATCTTTACCACAGCCTACGATGAGTATGCACTGAAGGCGTTTGAAGTGAGCGCGCTCGATTATCTGGTGAAACCCGTCGCACCAGCGCGGCTTGCCGGCGCTGTCACTAAGCTCCGCCCACGGGTGGACCGGATGCGTCCGGAGCGGGTCTTCGTAAAGGAGGGCGAGCGCTGCTGGTTAGTACGGGTCTCAGATATCTTCCTCCTCGAATCCGAGGGAAATTACACCCGGCTGCACTTCGCGAATGAGCGGCCGCTCGTTTGCCGATCCTTGGCAACTATCGAGGAGCGGCTGGATCCTGCGGTCTTCTTCCGCGCAGGGCGTAGATGCATCCTCAACCTGAAGTGGGTAGAAAGTGTCGAAACGGGCGTCGGCGGCAATCTCGTTGTCAAGATGCGTGCCGGAGTTAGCGTTGAGCTGTCGCGGCGCCAATCAGCGAGATTCCGTGAAGCTCTAAGACTTTGAGAGATGCGCGCTGGATTTCGCCGACTTAAGCCTCGAGGGCGTTCTCCAGCGTTACGGCCCACTTGGCTATTTCGTGTTTGCTCGAATTCCCTTTTTCCCCAGCCGCCAGTTGGATGGCGAAATTGCCGATGGTAGCGCTCTCGACGTACCCACAATGGACGTCGAGCCCCGTGGCTTGCCGGGTGAGACGGTTGAGCAGCATGTTGCGGCTGCCTCCACCCACAATGTAGAGCTGGCGCAATTGCTTCCCAGTAACCTCAGTCAGATCGCGAAATACCTCCGCGTAACGAGCAGCCAGACTGTGCAGGATGAGGCTGGTGAAGGCCGGCGCATTCTCCGGACCTTCATCGAGTGGATGGAAACCCGCCCGCCGTCGCTGCTCGTTGATGCGCGCCGGCACATTGCCGGGCAGCATCAGGTCCTCCTGATCCACCTCAAAAAGATGGTCCGGCGGCGGAAGACCATCGGCCCGCGCGATCAAATCGGGCACGGTGAAACCCTCATTCCAATGCTCGATCGATTGCCGCAGCAGCCACATGCCGTTCACGTTCTTGTGAAAGGACACCTGTCCGCCGACCGCGCCCTGGTTGGTGAAGTCTTTCTCAAAGGCCTGCTCGGTGTTGCATGGCCGATCGAGGAGCGCGCCCACCAGAGACCAGGTACCTGAGCTGATGTAGGCGCAGTCATCCGTGGTTTCGGGAATGCCCGCAATGGCCGAGGCCGTGTCGTGGCAGGCCGGAGCGATCAACCGCGTTCCCCGAAATGCGGGCAGCTCAGCCAATGGTCCCCTTAAGACCCCGACATCGGTTCCCGGCGCTACCAACTCCGGCGCAGCCGCCAGGTCAAGCCCCACCGCAGCGAACACCTCGGGACACCAGTTTCCAGTAGCTACGCTCACCAGGCCGGTGTGCGTGGCCATGGTGTATTCGGCCACCCGCCTTCCGCCCATGAACGAAAGCAGATACTCAGGAAGATTAAGCCAGGGTACGGCGGGAGGAATGCCGGCCATCTGATCCGCATACAGCTGGTAGAGGGTATTGAAACGTAACCGCTGCAGTCCAGTGAGCTCATACAGCCGGCGAAGGCTGATACGCTCATGCACTGCATGCTCAGCGGCTATGTTACGCAGATCGCGATAGCAAAACGGATCGGCCATTGCCAGGCCGTCGCTCTTCAGGCGAACGTAGTCGGTGGCCCATCCGTCGACTGCAATCGAGGCTATGCCTTCCGCGGCGATCGAGGCGCAACGGCGCAGACCTTCCTCGACTCCGCTCCAGATCGCATGCAGATCCCATCGCAGTTGATCACCGTGGGCTACCGGACCGTTGGGGATTCTGTGCACCAGGGTAATGTGCGGAGTGCCTTCGTTCCACCGCAGCAAGGAAACCCGGCAACTTTCCGCCCCAAGATCGACGGCGACCCTCGCCAACGTCATTTCACTCCCCAGATCCCCCAAAGCGGAATGCGAAAATTGTGTAACATGCCAACTTCGCCTAGGAGAATAGCAGATTGAATCAGGATGTGCGGATGGACAAGTGGCTCTGGGCGGCGCGATTCTTCAAGACACGCGCCCTGGCAGCACGGGCTTGTGAGCTGGGAAGGATTACCTCGAACGGACAGCCGGCGAAAAGTGCCCGCCCGGTTCGGGTTGGGGATCTGTTACAAGTGAAGAACGACGGCGGTGAATTCCAGGTGGAGGTGCTGCTTCTGAGCGAAGTGCGGGGTCCGGCAGCAGTGGCGCAGACGTTGTACCGGGAGACGGAAGCGAGCCGCGCGTTGCGTCTGCAACTGGCAGAAGCGCGCAAGGCGATGCCGCGTTTTGAAACTCTGCCCGCGGGGAGACCCTCGAAACGCAATCGCCGGGAACTTAATCGCATTCGGGGGCGAGTGTAATGAGTTCTCCCACAGCCTCAGTATTGGGCGAGATCGGCCTCCCGGCGCCTGTCTCTCAACTGGCTTCGCAGCCGTGGGACGCAATCATCGTCGGCGCCGGCCATAATGGCCTCGCCTGCGCGGCCTACCTGGCCAGGGCAGGCAAACGCGTCCTGGTGCTGGAGAGCCGGGCACGTGTGGGGGGCGCCTGTACCATCGAGGAGCCTTTCCCAGGGGTGCGGATGTCGCCGTGCGCTTATCTTGCAGGGTTGCTGCACCCGCTGGTGGTGGATGAGCTGGGACTGGTGGAACGAGGGTTCCATTGGACGCCTGCTACGAATGGCCTCTTTGTGCCTTTTCTTGATGGCAGCAGTGTTCAACTGTGGGATGACGACGACGCGTGCGAGGCTGAGATTCGGCGCTTCGCTCCTGGCGATGTGAATGGCTGGATGGCCATGACGGCAGTGATTCGGCGTCTGCGGGATGCTTTGCGGCCCGCCGGCGATGGTGACCTTTGGATTGGCGACGCTCCCACCCCGGAAGAGCTGGACGCTCGCCTGGGCAAGGATGAAGAAGCGCGCCGGGTGCTGTTCGATTGGTCGATGGCAGAGTTCGTCGAGCATTACCTCGAGGATGAGCGGCTGCAATATGCCTACCTGGGCCAAGGGGTGATCGGTACCAACGCCAGCCCTTTCGACCCTGGCACAGCCTCCATCCGTTATCACCATTCTTCCGGGCGGCTGGGCGGCATTCCCGGAATGTGGGGCTATGTTCAGGGGGGAATGGGCATGGTCTCGTTCTACTTCTGCGACGCAGCGCGGGAAGCGGGGGCGGTGGTGGCCGCTGGGGTAGCCGTGGCAGAGATCCTGCCTGGTGAGGGCGTTCGGCTGGAAGGCGGCGAACGCATCGCCGCTGCGGTGGTGATCTCGAATGCCGACCCGGTGGTGACGCTTCGGCTGCTGGGCAAATCAGCTGCTTCTGACTTCCGGTCAAAGGTGGATCATCTGGCAATCGAAGGCTGCACCGTCAAACTAAATGTTTTGCTAAGCGAGCTGCCGGACTTTGTTTCCCGTCCGGGCCAGTTACAGCCTCACCACTATGGACAGATCAACGCTCCGCTGACCCCGGCAGAATGGAAAGCCGGCTTCGCCGCCAGCCGCAAGGGAGAATTGCCGGAGCAGCTCTGGTGCGAGGTTTACTTCCAGAGCGTGCACGACGCAAGTGTGGTCCCCGCCGGCCAACACACCATGAGCGTGTTTGCGCAGTACGTGCCACACACCTTTGCTGCCGGCTCGTGGGATGACCATCGGGAGAGGGTACGTAAGCTGGCCTTCGATTCCATTGGCCGCTTCTGTTCAAACCTGCCCCATGCCGTGCTGGAGGCCCAGGTAATGGGACCGCCGGATATTGAAGAGAAGGTCGGCCTCACCGGGGGACATATTTTTCAAGGCGAGTGCTTGCCGGGCAACATGTGGAGCCACCGTTTTGCAGCGCGAACCTCGATGCCAGGAGTGTATCTTTGTGGAGCCTGTACCCATCCCGGAGGAAGTGTCATCGCCATGAATGGCCGCAACGCCGCCATGGCCGTGCTTAAAGACCTGAGGTAGAAATGGCGGAAAAGCTTAAACGGTCACTCGGTCTGCGTGATGTTTTTCTGTTCTACATTGTCAGCGGCCTGAGCCTGCGCTGGATCGCAACCGCGGCGGCCGCCGGACAGTCCGCCATTACGGTTTGGGTGCTGGCATTTTTCGGCTTCTTTCTACCCCTTGCGGGCACTGTGCTAGAGCTTTCGTCGCGTTATCCTCACGAAGGCGGCCTCTACATCTGGACCCGCGAAGCCTTCGGGGAATTTTCCGGCTTTATGGCAGCCTGGACTTATTGGATGAGCAACCTGCCTTACTTTGGAGCGGTGCTCTATTTTGCCGCCAGCAGTTTGCTCTTCGTCACTCCTCGCGCCAGCCACCTCGCCGATGCAAATATCTATTTCCTGCTATTCACCACCGGCATGCTGGTGCTGATTACCGTGCTCAACGTCATCGGGCTGGGCGTCGGTAAGTGGCTCAATAATCTTGGGGCCATCGGCATGGCTCTGCCGGTACTCATTCTTATCTCGCTCGGCGCATTGTCATTCTTTCGCTTTGGCTCAGCCACCCATTTCAGCTGGGCGGGCGCCGTTCCCCGGGTTCAGGTGCGCGACCTCATCTTCTGGTCCACGATTTTTTTTGCGTTTACCGGCTGCGAATGCGCTTCATTTATGGGCGATGAGATCAAAGACGCGCGCCGTGTGGTGCCTCGGGCCTTGCTGTTGGCGGGTGTGGTGATCACCATCGGTTACCTCGCCGGGACGGTCTCCATGCTGGTCGCGTTGCCCTCGAGCAGCATCAGCGGTCTGGGCGGGTTTATGACCGCGATTGATTTCCTTTGCCGCCGGCTGGGTATCGCGGCATTGATTGCGCCGGTGGCGGTGCTGGTCGGCATCAGCAATGTTGGCGCGGCCGCCGCGTATCTCTCATCGACTGCGCGGTTGCCTTTCGTGGTGGGCATCAATCATTATCTGCCGGCAGTTTTTGCTCGCATCCACGCGCGTTGGAAAACTCCCTATGTAGCGATTGTTTCGTATGGCCTTGCCGGGATTCTGTTTGGAGTGCTGAGCCAGGCAGGTACCAGCGTCAAGGCGACCTACGAACTGCTGGTGACTATGAGCCTGATCGCCTACTTCATTCCTTATCTGTTTGTGTTTGCTGCCATGATCCGGCTGCAATCGGTTCCGTATCCTCCCGGAGCGCTCCGCTTGCCTGGCGGCAAGCGCGTGGCCATCCCGCTGGCCTGCGTGGGATTTTTTTCTACCACCGCGGCCATCGTTCTTTCGGTGTTTCCTGCGGAGGACGAGCGAAATCCAGGAACGGCCCTGTTCAAGATCATCGCCATGACCCTGGTGTTGCTGCTTTCCGGCATGGCAGTGTATCTGCGTGGGCAAAGATCGATCAGCCGCGCCCGGGCTGCCAGTCTGGCGGCGGGAGAGATCGCGTTATGAGTGATTCTCTTTCCGATTTGTTGGCGCTCTATGACGAGGAAGCACCACTCGAGTACGCTTACACCATTCCGGCTGCCTGGTATACCGACCAGCGGATCGGGAGGCTGGAGCGCGAGCAGGTATTCTCCAACAATTGGATCGCGGTTGGGCGAGTCGATCAGGTCGCGAGCGCGGGGCAATTTTTTACCTTCGAGCTAGCAGGCGAACCACTCATCGTGGTTCGCGGAGCGGATGATCAGCTGCGGGGGTTTTACAACGTCTGCCGCCATCACGCAGCTGCTGTGATCACCTTGCCGTCTGGAGTGGCCCAGCACCTGCGCTGCCCGTACCACGGATGGACTTATGGCCTGGATGGCTCGCTCAAAGGGGCGCCAGAGTTCGCTGGCGTTTGTAACTTTGATCGTGACGCGAATGGATTGGTTCCGGTACAGGTAGCCACCTGGGATAATTTTGTTTTTGTTCATTTAAACGAACAGGCGCCGGCGCTGGAAGACTTTTTGGGCGATCTGGCTGGGCAGATTTCTACTTCTCGCCTTCGCTTCTTTACCCGCAAGAGCTATACGCTGGCTTGTAATTGGAAAGTTTACGTTGATAACTATCTGGATGGTGGCTATCACGTCCCGCATCTTCATAAGGCCCTCAACAGCGTGCTGGACTACACCCAATACACCATTGAGAACGGAGCGAATTATTCGCTTCAATCGAGCCCTATGGTGACTTCTCAGGATGAGTCTGTCGCACAGACTCGGACCGGCGATCGCGCTTACTACTACTGGCTCTACCCTAATTTCATGATCAATCTTTATGAGGGAGTCATGGACACCAACCTGGTGCTTCCGTTGGGCGAGGAGAAGTGCTTGGTGGTCTTTGATTTCTTTTTTGGGGACACCAGCCCGGAGTACAACGCGGAGAGCGTTGCGGTGAGCGAACGGGTGCAAGCCGAGGATGTGGACATCTGCGAGTCTGTACAGCGCGGACTGCATTCGCGCGCTTACGGTGCCGGCCGGCTATCCGTACGTCGAGAGACCGGAGAGCATCTCTTTCACCGTCTCCTGGCACACGACCTCAAGCGTGTTTAGCAACAGTCGTTCCCTCAACAATAAGTGGGTGGCCCAGGTCTCGCTTTTAAAGCCAGTACGCTCACTGCAATAACGTAATGCGATGACTACTAGTGCTTCTACTGTCAGATTGCGGCGTCGGCGATGGCCAGGGACTGATCCAGCTGCTCAACCGCGAAGTCTATTTCCTGCTTCTCGATAATCAGCGGCGGCGCGATGACGAAGTGGCTGATCCAGGCCTGCATGCTGACTCCCCGTTTCATCATCTCCGCGGCCACGCGATCTACCACCGTTACCTTTCCGTCGACTTTATCCTGCATCGTGTTGAAAGGTGTTTTCTTGACCTGATCTGTAACCATTTCCAGGGCCCAGAAAAGACCCAGGCCACGCACTTCGCCGATCGAAGGATGTTTTGGTTTCAGCGCGTGCAGCTTCTCACCCAGGTACTTACCCATCTCACGGGCGCGGTTTACCAGGTCCAGCCGTTGCAGCTCTCTGATCGCAGCCACGGCTGGGGCCAGGGTCAACGGGTGCGCTTCGTAAGTATGGCCGTGAGCGAAGAAGTGATCTTCGAAATATTCGGCAATCTTGCCCGTGGTAGCGCAGAGGCCCAGCGGAACGTAGGCCGAGGTGATGCCCTTGGCGGTCACCAAAATGTCTGGCTTCACGTCCCAGTGGTTCATGGCAAACCATTCCCCGGTGCGGCCCCAGCCGGACATAACTTCGTCGGCGATCAACAGGACACCGTGACGGTCACATATATCGCGCAGCCTGGGCATGTATTCCTTTGGCGGCACAAGGACTCCGTTGGTGCCGACCACCGGCTCCACGATCACCGCGGCGACGTCGCTTTCGTTGCGGATCATGTGCTCCAGGTAATCAGCGCAGGCAATGCCGCACTCCGGGTAGGTGTGCTTGATAGGGCATTTGTAACAATTGACTTCGGGCGCGAACAAAAAGCCCTGCCCTTTGCCGCCCGGCTCCAGAGGCCAGCGGCGAGGATCACCGGTCGCCGCGATCGAGGCCATGGTGGATCCATGGTAAGAGCGATAACGGGCGATGATCTTGGTTTTGCGGGTATACATGCGGGCGATCTTGAAAGCAGCCTCGTTGGCCTCGGTGCCCGACGTAGTAAAGAAGAACTTGGTCAGCCCCTCAGGTAAAACTTCGAGCAGCAGACGGCTCAGCTCGACGCGGGTATCCGTCGCGTAGGACGGCATAATATAGGCCAGCTTCCGCGCCTGCTCTTCAATCGCCTGAATCACGGCTTGATTCTTGTGCCCCAGGTTGCAGCACATTAATTGCGCGGAAAAGTCGAGGTAGCGCTTGCCGTTCCCGTCGGTAAAGTAGCATCCTTCCGCGTCCACCACGTGCAGCGGGTTCCAGCTCTTCTGGTAGCGCCAGGTGCCGTAGTTCAGCTTTTTGGTCCATTCGGATACTTCCTGGCTGGTCATCGCGACGTCGGGAGAAATTACGCTATCGCTCATAGGTTTTCCTTTATTTACTACTTTACAGCGCCTAGTCCGCCCAGGCAGAGATACTTCATTTGCAGGTATTCGTCGATGCCGTACCTGGAGCCTTCCCGGCCGTAGCCGGAGTCCTTGATGCCCCCGAAGGGAGCTAGTTCGGTGGAAATGGCTCCTTCATTGGCGCCCACAAGGCCGGCCTGCAATTGCGAGGAAACGCGCATAACCCTGGCCAGATCGCGGGAGTAAAAATACGCGGCCAAACCAAAGGGCGTGGCATTAGCGGCTTCAATGACCTCGGCCTCGCTATGGAAACGGAAAAGGGGAGCAACCGGTCCGAAGGTTTCTTCGCATGCGACGTCCATGGTTCGATCCACATCAGCCAGAATGGTGGGCTCAAAGAAAAAGCGGCCGAGGGCATGACGTTTGCCGCCGAGCAGAACCCGCGCCCCGCGTTCGACCGCATTGGCAATGTGGCGCTCTACTTTTTCGATCGCTTTGGCATTGATGAGCGGGCCGATCTCGGCATCTCCGCCGGCCCTGCCAACGCGCAGCGCCGAAACTGCATGGAGGAGCTTTTGAGCAAAGACGATCATAGATTCCGTCAGCGATGTAGATTCGGTTGGCGCAAATGCAGGTTTGCCCCGCATTGCGGAACTTGGACGCGATCAGGCCGCTGACCGCAGCATCGAGATCCGCATCGTCAAAGACGATAAAGGGGGCATTGCCGCCGAGCTCGAGGGAAAGCCGCTTAAGCGTAGAGGCGGATTCGCGCGCCAGATGCTTTCCGACCGGGGTGGATCCGGTAAAGGACAGCTTGCGCACGCGGCTATCCGCCAGCCAGGGATCGACGACCGAAGCGGCGCGCTCGCGGGAGGCAGGGACCACGTTGATGACGCCGGCTGGGATGCCCGCCTTGGCAGCCAGAAAAGCCAGTGCAAGCGCGGAAAGTGGCGTGTCTTCCGCGGGCTTCGCAACCACCGTGCAGCCAGCCGCTAGGGCGGGCGCAATCTTCCGCGCCAGCATGGCTATGGGAAAATTCCACGGGGTGATGGCCGCGGCGACGCCCACCGGCTCTTTGGTCACGATGATTCGGCGGCCATGGGCCGGCTCGGGAATGACGTCTCCGTAAACTCGTTTTGCCTCTTCAGCAAACCACTCGATGTAAGCGGCGCCATAGGCTACTTCGCCACGACTCTCGGAGAGCGGCTTGCCTTCTTCCAGGGAGATGAGCCGGGCCAGATCTTCTGCATGCTTTCTGATTTCCGATAACCAGGATTGAAGATACTGTGCCCGTTCTTTGGCCAGCAAGGCACGCCAGGTGCTGAAGGCTTTATGGGCAGCGATCACCGCGGCTTCCGCTTCTACCTGGCCGCAGTCCGGCAGCGTCGCCAGGATGGTACCGTCCGCGGGGTCTTCTACCGTGAACGTGCGGCCGTCGCTCGAGCTGGTTTTCTGATTATTGATCCAGGCATGGTTGAGGATCAGGTCACTGCAGTCGAGTTGCAATATCAAGTTCTCCTGCGCCGCGGCGACTTCGTGGAGACGTAGCAGTCGCTAATCTCCGTTTCCAGAGTAAACCGCCGTTAGGGTGTGCGTGCCTGCGGACAAGGTGCCGTAGGGGATGTAGGAGTAGCCCTCACCGTTTCCTGGCAGGGTCTCTGGTGCCAATAACGTGGGCCCATCGTAGATTTTGCCCGTACCTGTCGGCGTTGCGAAGTTGCGTTGGTGCTAGTGCCCGATGCGTTGACATAATTACCTGGCGTCGCCGCTGAGTTTACGTAAAAGCTGAACTGTGCCGTCGTGCTTCCAACCTGATCGGGCTGGTAGGTGAAACTGATGTTGCACTGCTGTTGGGAGGCAATCCCGCCGGAACACACGGGCAGATTAGCCGTGAACCCTACCGTATCTCCCGTTTCCGTGTATTGAGGAGTGAAGTTGGCAGTGATGTTGCCAACGTTCATGGCAGTGACGGTCCCGTTCTGGCTGGATCCCAATGGAGTGGGGCCGAAAGCAATACTTGCTGTCTGGGTCTCTAGCGTGACCACCTGAGTGACCGGCGAACTTGAGCTGTCTCCAATATCGGTGATTGTGATCTCCTGGCCGCTCGGCCATATCAGCATACTGCTGCCGGTCACGATGGGGATCGTCTGCGGGAGCAGCGCCGCCGTCCCGAAGCTCGGCGTTTCCGTCGTAGCCGCCAACGTTACTGGAATGGTCAGGACCCGGGCGTTATATCCATCGAGAACGTAGAGATTCAAAGCCGGGTCGAAGCCGAGACCTGCTGGCCCGTTTAACGTGTATGAGCCGGTCGGGATATAACTGGGTACCCCAGTGTTGGCTGGAACCACAACCAGGTCGCCAAAGGTGGTTTGTCCATCGCCAACGTCCGCGATATACAGGTTGCCCGCAGTATCGGTGGTGAGAGCCTGGGGGAAAATTACCGGCGCCCCAGAGATGGTGTAACTCAGCTTGGTCGCGGTTCCGCCGCCTGCGGGAACTTTCACGATGAACCCTGGGTTCGTCGCGGTAAGCACTGGTTCCGTCCGGACCAGTATCGCCAATATAGAGATTTCCGCTGGGGTCAAACGCCAGGGCTATGGGATGGTAGAGGGTTACGCCGCCGGAGATGGTCAGTGGAGTGACGCTGGACCGGTTTGCGGCAGGAGCCGTGTAAACGGCGCCCAGATTGTAGTCGGCGATATAGAGGTCTCCGGACGCGTCGAGTGCAAGGGCGCTGGGAGCAACGAAGGTGGACCCACCAATTTTTGTTGGCGTGCCGGAGGGCTGCGGGTAGTCCCATACTGCGCCGTTGAAGGTGTCGGTATTGCCAACCTGTTTACCGCCCTCGTCCGCGATAAACAAATCGCTGCCGCTGCCAGTGACCACGACCGCTTGCGGCTCAAGCAGGGACGGGTAGGGGGAGGACTGAGAGAGATAGCTTAGGGTCCCGGGATAGAATGCCAGGGTCGCGCCGCCCCCACTGTTGATGGTGTATTTTGCCGTGGCCACCGCACTCTGCGTATAGCCTGTCGCCACCGCGATCGCCTCCAGTGTCTCCGAGGACGACACCGTGATCGGGCCGCTGTAGACACTCGACGAGGTCGTCGGTGTCGTCCCGTCGGTGGTGTAGTAGATCGTTGCTCCCGGCGTCGCCGTGCTGATCGTCACCGTTTGCGCTCCGGTGTAGGTACCGCTGGCAGGCGAGAACGCCGGAGCCACTGCCGCGGGGAGGTTGATGGTGTAGGTCGCCGTAGCCACAGCAGAATTGGAGCTTCCGGCCTGGGTGGCAATCGCATTCACAGTCTCGGAGCTGCTGACCGTAATCGGGCCTGTGTAGGTGGTGCCGCCGGCTCCGCACGTCCCCGCTGTCGGAGCCAACGGCGTGGTGTTGATTCCAACGCACCCTGTTGAGCCCGGAGGAAACGAAATCGTCACCGTCTGAGTTACAGGGTAGGTGCCCGAACCAGGAGAGAAGGTCGGCGGCGCGAGGATGGACGTGCCGCCGGCAGTATAGGTAAGAGCGATGAAAGAGGCCGGAGGGACGGAATAGGTTGCGCCGCTCGCCGAGGATGCCGTGGGCGCAGCAACCACCGGCGCGCTGCTGCCCTCGCCCAGGAACGTGTCTTCGTTATGGTCTGTGATGACGTTGCCCTGCTCGGGGAAGATGGTCTCACTGACCGGTCCAGTAGGCGCACCTGGTCCGGTCAAAGTAACTGACTCTGCCGTGGTGAGATTGTTGTTGAAGCAGATTGTCGTCCAGCTTCCCTGCCCGTTGCTGTACGCGAAGCAGTTCACATACGGCACAGCCGCGTTGGGCTGGATAGAGCCCGCTTGGCCACCCGGATAGTTGAACGTGGGTGTGCCGGATTGCGTCACCGACATCAGATTGCTGTTCGATCCGATGGCATTGTTGATCACCCCGAGAGCGATGGCCAGCGGCCGGTCGGAGTTCGCGCTGCCGGGCGTCTGCCCCGGCCCTGTTGCCATGAACAGATTGGCGCCCCACAATGGCATCACCACTCCGCTCGAGCAGCCGTTCCCATTACAGGTGTATCCGGTGTAGGGCTCAGCCAGTGTGAAGGCGTGGATCGGCCCGGTCAACTGCGAGTCCCGCTGCATCAGCAGAATGTGCTCGGCAATCGCCAGCGCGTTACCCACCGAGGCGCCGACCTGGTCGAGCTGTAACTGCGTCGCCGCTACTCCAGAAAGTGTGCTTTGATTTACTTCGTACACCAGCGTGCCGACGCCGAAATTGGCTTTCGCATACTGCTGGTTCAGATACATCGACTGGCTGTTCGACAGCGGCGTGGTGACCGAATCGATATTCGCATCCTCCGCCCATTCGTCCAGGAACGGAGCTCCGGTGGTGGCCACGCTGCTGCCGTAAGTATCGAAATTGCCCAGGTAGTTCAGCGTGTACGGCGCATCATCCACGAAGTCCGGTAGCCCGTTGGGCGTCGTCTGCGCGACTGTCAGAACATTGTGCACCCACCCGAACTGCCCGTATCCCTGTTGGGGAGCCGACCCAGCTGTTGCCAACCAGTTTGATCACTTGGGGGTCATAGCCGGTGGCCGATTTCGCCGCCGCCATGTTCGGACCCAGCGTGTACCCGTAGGCGAAGCCATTGCCGTAGAAGAGCGTGCTGCCTACGCCCGAGTTCCATGCCTCATTGCCGTCCTCAAGATAGATCTTGTGACCCGATGCCGCGTAGCTTGGATATCCACCCCGAAGTGCTCAGCCAGTTCACCAACATGGTCCAGTCTGATGGTTGATTCAGCTGGCCAACGGAGATCAGCACATCCGTGTTCAGAAAATTCGCCAGATCCAGAACATCGTTGTAGCCCATCGCCTGACCTACGCCGGGGCCCCACGAACTGGCTCCGCACCAGCGCCGGTTGCCGGTCGAAGCAATCTCGTCGGCCACATCCTGAACACCACTGGCTGGCATCCATGTAACGAATCGACCCGGGATGAATCTTCTGCAACTCGTAAACCACTGCGTCGCGGAATGCGGTTGTATTGCCGGGCAGAGTGCTACCCTCAACCACATCTGCGTCCTGCATAAGGCAGCTGCCCGTGCAGGTGAAGCTGTACGCCACAGTCCGGTCCTGCGTGCCCGTTTCCGACGCCGTAAACGGATAGTCGTAGGTCGTCCAGCCCGTTCCCGGCGTGCTGCTGAAGCCTGGGTTTACCGTCGTGCTCCCAAGGTAGGTCGTGCCACCCACCCGGCTAAGGCTGAAATTGATGCTGCAGCCGGCCACCAGACACTTGGCCTTGAATGTCGCATCATAGGAGCCGTTCAGATTGATGAAGTTTACCTGCTGCGTGGCCAGCGAGGCATTGGTGTTGGTTCGGTTCGTCACCGTCGCGTCCATGTAAAACGTCAGACCGCAACCGGTTGGCATCTGGAGACTGTGCTGCGTGTTGCTCGACGACGGAGAGGTGTCGGAAGTATCCCAGCTCGCGCCGGAACAAACGTTCGAGCAATTGGTTGGGAGCAAACAGATTGGTGGCTGTCGTTTGGCGCACGAGCAACACATCGTTCTGCGATGGGTTGCAGGCCGCACTGAGGGCCGGCGACAACGTGAAGGTGATTCCCGTCGTTCCCGTATTCGATGTCGACGCCGTAACCACTCCGGATCCGTAACTGGTGCCAGTAGCCGCATTGATGGCTACAAAGCTGGCACCAGCCCAGAAGTTCGCCGGAAACCCGGACGCATTGGTGATGCTGTTGTACCAGGTTGTCGTCGTGTTGCTTCCCCCGCTGTTGCAGGGATACGTCGCTCCCGCATACGTGCCCGGAAAATACCCACCGTTCACATAGTTCAGCGACTTCAAAAGCTGCTGGGAACCATAGTCGGCCAACCCGCCCAGGTTGATCCCCGGACGATCGATCCCGCCCGTCTCAACCGTGTTGGAGATTGTCACGGTGGTTGTCGTCGATTGCGACAGAAGAACTCGAGCATTGCAAATCAACATCAAAAAGCAAAATGCCAAAGGGAGGGCTGATCGCATACGCAGCACTCTCATCGTCCACTCCAAAACCCCGTCAGGATGCAAGTTACCGGACTGCGAAACACTCATGGCGCGCATGAGCATTCTTTAGTCGCTTCATCGCCAGCTGAATTCGCAATCGCGCGGCGAACAATTTCGGGCACACCAAGGACAACAGCAAGCGCACCGCCTGCGTATACATGCACCATCAAGTCGATTTGTCAACTGGGCGCTCGGAAGAACGCAGCGCTGCCTCGGATTCCCAGAGGCTTCCGTTCGCGTGTGACCGGGCTAACGAGCTACCGTCGTGTGCTCTTTTGAATCAAGTTACCTTAGATTCAGGAAGAATGGGGTACTTTCGTGGCTCCAATAATGGTTACTTCGGTGGTCCAGAATCCCAGTTACCACCTTTGGGGGAGAACGAAATGCGTGCGATTTGTTGTGGATGAACTCCGGTCATGCTGGAAGCTGGCAGACACTCCAAGAGGTGACGATCCCGCATTACGGTACAACGCCGTTAAAAAAACTTCATATGCGCGTCACAACTACCCAGAGCAACACGCTCCCAATCGATTGCAGAAATGGCCCGAGGGTCCTGTTACGGTGGAACAGACGAGGCAGCCTCCGGTGAGGCCGTCTTGCGCGGAATGCGTCGGAACGCCGGTGTCAATCTCAGTTTCGCAATTCTCTCTTAGCTGGAAACTCTAACCGTTCGTTCTCCGAATTCGACTCGTGTCTCCCGGATTTGGTTCTCCAAGTTCATGCCGCAGCTGCACACAATGAACATGGGATGGACACAAGCATCATGCCTCGTTTGGCAAATCATTGGCCACTCGCACTCCGCAATTCTGAGCCGCACAACTACTTGCCTGAACTGCAAACATTACTGAAGTATTTAGCTGCAGACGGCATCGCAGAGCTAACCCTGAACCCGTCTTCGAATGTCATAATGGTAATAATCGACACCCGATTACCTAAGTTGTATCGAGGGTTACCACAAAAAGCTTGGACATCTGTGCCTAATTGGTCTAGCTTCACTGTATCCGCAAAGGCTGGGAGCAGTGGTTCGATTCTCTACGCACAAAGGCACCGAGAATAAACAACTACTACTTCGAGCGCAATACCGAACGTGCTAGACGACGAACTGGAATAGGTCAGACTACGTTTTGGATTCGGCCAGGAGTAAGACACTGTGGCCAACACTACGACAACAAACACTCGTTTCACTTCGCTGAGCGCGCACCATAGAGTAGTCTCGCGCACCCGTGGAAGACCCGTGAGTTGGGCCCCCATCACAACAATCTAAGTAGTCGTGTCAGAACCCTCTGGGACTGCCATAGGCGAAGCTCTGTCCCGCTGCTGAGTGGGACTGCATAGGCGAAGCTCTGTCCCGCTGCTGAGTGGGACTGCTTAGGCGAAGCTCTGTCCGCTGCTGAGTGGGACTGCTGAGGCGAAGCTCTGTCCCGCTGCTGAGTGGGACTGCTTAGGCGAAGCTCTGTCTCGCTGCTGAGTGGGACTGCTTGGCGAAGCTCTGTCCCGCTGCTGAGTGGGACTGCCTAGGCGAAGCTCTGTCCATCAGGGTTTAGTCGATGGCTCGATTCATCGCACATTGTAACCACTGAATGTCTCTCCCGAGAGGTACATGTGAAACAGCTTCTTATTGTTCTAATCACCGCAAGCCCAACGACGCGGTCCTTAGCTCGATCAGTCCTGGAGGAAGAGGGACATAGAGTCATCGAAACGTCAGGGTATTCCGATGCCAGTTCACTTCTGAGCGAGGGGCTCACGCCTGACCTTCTTTTACTCGAGTCCCACTCGGCACGCTCGTCTGAAATGTTGAATGTCCGGCAGTTGATGACGAAACTTTCCCGGGATCGCATTTGCCTCGTTATGGGAATTGGTGATGAGAAACTTCGTCAGGAGGCGCGCGAACTCGGAATCAGACATTTCCTGACAAGACCCATAACGCGCAGGGACCTGGAATCCATCGCTGACTGCCTTGGCCAAGGGGTTGAATCCGAAGTCAGCGTAACATCGCGGGAAACTATACCCTGGTGGGCTCTTTACACTCGCCATCAATGCGAGAAGATGGTAGCCGAGACGCTGACCAGCAAACGATTTGAAGTCTTTCTGCCGCTCTATGCGTCAGTACGGCGATGGACAGACAGACAGAAGACGCTGTTTCTACCCATATTCCCCGGTTACGTGTTCGTCCGGGGTGGACTCGACCGTCGTTTGGAATTGTCATGACTCCTGGGGTCCAAACTATTCTGTTCTATGGTGAGCAGGTAGCGGCTATTCCTGAAACCGAGATTCATAACATCCGAAGGATGGTTGAAGGACCGTATCGCGTGGAACCACACCCCTATCTGAAGTGCGGCGAAAAGGTTCGAATCACGCGTGGCAGCCTGAAAGGCATCGAAGGCGTGTTGGTCCGCAAGAAGAACTTGTATCGTATAGTTCTTTCCATGGATCTACTGCATCAATCCGTTGCAGTGGAGATCGATGCCAGCGACGTAGAGCCTGTGAATCTGTGGAGTTCTACTCCCGGAATCCCGAGTCGCACAACCGCACTCCTGGACTACAGGAGTTAATGGCACTGTTTTCGCCTGCAGACGGCGATCCATCACTTACCCATAGTTCAAGTACCCTCTTTCAGGACACACCCTTTCGTGAGTATCGTCAGTTCGTGTCTCACCCAGACAGCAAGGAGCGATCGACATGTTTGAATTGAGAGAACCTCGCGTGGCCATCCTGGGTGTGGCAGTTGACAATCTGACGATGGAGGAAGTTCTGAATGCCGTAGAGGCTAAGATTGCGGAACGTGGCTTTCATCAAATTGCAACAGCCAACGTTGACTTTCTTGTCAATTCAGTCCACGATGACGAACTGCGCGAGACGCTTGCCAGGTGCGATATTGTTCTCGCTGACGGCATGCCACTCGTGTGGGCTTCTCGCTTGCTGGGAATGAAGTTGAAGCAACGTGTAGCGGGAGCCGATCTGGTGCCCGAACTAGCACGACTGTCGGCCCGCAATGGCTATCGGATCTTTCTTTTGGGATCCGACGAACAAAGCTCGGCTGGCGCGGCCGCCTGGATGCAGAAGAACTTCCCGAACGTGTGTATTGCGGGGCGCCATTGCCCGAAGTTTCAGCCGCTCGAAGAGATGGATCATGAGGATATCCTGCTCCGCATCGAGGACGCTCAACCGGACATACTCCTGGTGGCTTTTGGAAACCCAAAACAGGAAAAATGGCTGGCGATGCATCGCCATCGGCTAAAGGTGCCTGTCTGTATCGGAGTGGGTGGTTCCCTTGATTTTCTAAGCGGCAGAACGCGCCGCGCGCCTTTATGGGCACAGCGCTCTGGGATCGAATGGGTTTACCGGATTATCCAGGAGCCATCCAGGTTGGCCATGCGCTACGCCAACAATGCGGCAGGACTCTTGCGTTATCTCCCTATGCAGGTGTTCGCAATGGGACTCCAAAAGCAACAGCACGTGATTGGGCAAATCACGACAGAGAGTGTGGACTTGGCGGATATTGTCCGCATCGAGGGCAATTTCACCAGCTCTTTAATATCGCGATTTGAATCGCACGTACGTGGTGCGATCTTTTCAGGCGCGCACATAGTGCTTGATATGAGCCACACGGCTTACATTGGCGCCGACGGGCTAGGTTCGATCATTTACATCATGAATCTTGCACGCTGCTACAAGCGCGAACTGTGGCTCGCGGCCGTTCAACCCCCCCTACTCCGGGTGATTACTGCCTCCCAACTCAGTCCTTCGTTTCGCTTGGCTCATAACGTGGCGGAGGCGTTGCGACGCATCGAGCCGGAACTCATCTCGGTTCCACAATTTGAACAAAGTCCCGCGCTCTTCTGGATTCGTGGTCAGTTGGTGCCGGTCGACACGGAGCAGATGCCTGAACTTTACCATCAGATTCAATTATTGATGCAGCAGCGAATGGGTTCGATCCCGGGTTGAGGAAAGCCTCCAGATACCAGGAGCAAGCAGCGATGGGCCAGAAGTCTGTTTGCCCGCTGATGCGGCATAAAACGGGGCCGAGGGTTGAGGAAGTTATCAGACTCAAATAGAACCCGGCCTTCCCTGCACATAGCAACCTCATCCAAAGGGCTGATGGCTAGCGATTACCTGCCGTTTCGCGAATTCAGAGATTGCGAATGATGATCCCATCCTACTTATCCTACTTACTTCTAGTCTGCGGCAGTGTTCTTGTGGTCATGACACTGCCCCTGATTCTAGAACTTCTGGTCCTCACGATCGCAGCTCTCTGGCCCAAAGTTCCCGTCGAGACCGAGCGTGCTGGGTCGAACGTGGATCTGCTCACCGTGCTCATTCCGGCTCACAACGAGGAGGCTCTGATCGGTCGCGCCATCCAAAGCGTGTTGCAGTCGGCCGATTCAGCAGCAACGAAGGTGTTAGTCGTCGCACATAACTGTACAGACGCGACCGCGGCGAAAGCCAAGGCTGCAGGCGCGAGCGTGTTACTGCTGGACGATTCCACACGATCCGGAAAGGGTTATGCGCTCAGTGAAGGGTTCCGGGCAGCGCTGGCTGGAGATTCACAAGCCGTATTAGTAATGGATGCAGACTCTCTGATGGATGCCAATCTGATTGCGCATGTGCGTCGCCAATTGCAAGCCGGCGCACGTGCGTTGCAATGCAGGTATGAGGTGAATAATTCTCAAGATAGTGCACGTACCAAGCTGATGTCGCTCGCCTTTTTTGGGATGAATGTGATTCGTCCGCGTGGTCGCGCACGTTTGGGCTTCTCGGCAGGTATCGTGGGCAACGGCTTTGTGATTCACAGAGATGTGTTAACGCTTGTTCCTTACGGTTCCCACTCAATCGTGGAGGACGTGGAATATCATCTTGCCCTGCTTCGGGCCGGGATTCGCGTGAGGTTTATCGACACGCCAGGGGTGCGCGGCGAGATGCCTGCAACAGGTAAGAGCTCACGGGCACAACGTGCCCGCTGGGAAGGGGGCCGCATTCACCTAATGGAACGATGGGCTCCGAAGTTGCTTGTCAACTTACTTCGAGGGCGCGTAAGTCTTCTTGAGCCTCTTTTCGACCTTTTGGCACTGCCCATGGCCTCGGAAGTGATTCTTCTGCTCATTATGGCCTGTCTCCCTTTTCTATGGATCAGGGTCTATGTGTTGGTTGGATTCGCGGTCCTGATCTTTCACGTGACGGCTGTCGCTATTGAAGGTCCGGGGTTATCGGAATCAATGAAGGCGCTGTCCACTGTTCCTGCTTATATTCTCTGGAAGCTATGGATATTTCCAGAAACATGGCGCACATCTCGAGCGGATGCGAAGTGGGTACGTACGGATCGAGAACCCGTGGCAGATAGTAAATAATCGGGGACTCGCTTCGACACTACCAATTCCGGCTCTATATCACACCTGCTCGCGGGCCCACATTCTCGCCGCCATGGCGGGCATGGGTTGCGCGCGAGGGAAGGAGTCTTTCAGTGAACCTGTCCAATCTACGTTCTGCTATCGCCAACTGTGGTTCTGTTGTTCTTGCGCTGGGTATGGTTTCTTCGAGTGCGGCCCAAGCCACTTTACCGGCCGACCCCCAGGAACATAGCGACCCGGCACAGGAGGTCCAGCGGGTGCGGCAAGCCGACATCGAAAACACAAGTCCTTCATTGAAACTGAACCCAAGCGAAGCTTTACGCAAATTTGAACCAGCAGCTGACGAGGAATACACCCTGGGAGCCGGCGATGAGATTTCCGTTCAATTTCCGGGACGGCCAGAGCTGACAACGAGGAGTGTGATTGGCCCAGACGGGCGTATTACGTTGCCCCTGGCAGGAACGATTGTGGTCGCCAACCTCACCCGCGCAGCAGCTGGGGAGAAGATCACGTCTACGATGTCGAAGTATTTCAACGATATCGCAGCGACAGTTGAGGTGATGCGATACGGCTCCAATCACGTTACCCTCTTGGGAAACGTAAATAAGCCAGGCGCCATTGAATTCTCGCAGACTCCAACCCTACTGGAGGTGCTGTCTAGAGGCGGCGTTGAAACCGGCCAAGACGGCAGCCTCCCGGATCAATGCGTAATATATCGCGGAGATCAGGTGTTTTGGGTCGACTTGCATGAACTGCTGATGAGCGGCAGCCCCCTGGCGGATCTTCGTCTACGTCGCGACGACCTGATCTTTGTACCCGGAGTGACCAAAACTGTCACCGTCATCGGCCAGGTCCCGCGTCCAGGTCAGATTCCGCTGCGGCACGACTCGACGTTGACCTCTATCCTCGGCGAGGCAGGTGGGATAACCGATTACGCGGGTAATGATCCTAACATCCAGATCGTGCACCGCTCCAAAGGGACGACGCAGTACGTTCGATTAAAGGATCTGCTCCAGCAGCCTGACGGCATGGATGTCTCGCTACATCCCGGCGATGTGATCTTTGTGCCACGGAGCGGGGTTTACAAGTGGGGCTTCGTGATGCAGCAAATATCACCCTACGTTTTGTTGGGTAGCGTGGTCCGCTAACTTCACGTGATCCACATAACTTCAAAGGATTGCATATGTTGAATTCGGCGTCTGATAACTCGACACATGAAACAGTCCACGAGTCTGCGGTCCTTTCCGCGGCGACAGAATTTCCCTGCGGTACAAGAGCGAAAACTCAACGTGATCGCCAGTGTCCGGCGTCACTGGGCGGTGTCGCTGATTGTGTTCGTTGTGATTCTTGGCGCAGGCCTTTTCATCCTGTGGAAGATGGCAAGACCGGTCTACAACTCGCATAGCGTAGTCTATATTTCGCCCAAGTTCCCAACGGTACTTAACAACAATAGCGAAGTCGAGCTGCCCTATGACTCATATTTCCAGCAACAGATACAAACTGTCACCCGATACGACATCCTCCACGATGCCATTGCATCGCTTCCCTATTCCGCGCGCCACCGTAGCGGTCCGGTTTTACCTTCTGAGATTGAGAGCCTGCTGAAAGATTTAATCGTCAAGAGGGTCGGCACTTCCTATGAGATGTCCGTCGGACTAAGTGGCCCGGCGCCACACGGCCTTGCCGAGATAGTAAACGCGGTCACCAACACCTACATCGAGAGGGCTAAAAACCCGCAATTTTACGGAGTGGGTGATCGTTTAAAGACGCTAAACCAGGAGAAGCAACGGCTGCAGACCTCAAATAGATAAGAGCCTCGCCGAGAAAGCGCACCTGATGGAGGAGTTGGGCGTAGCCACGACTACGACCCAAGTGGGCACAACCAATCCTTATGACGCAACATCCACCGCAGTACGCACGGAGCTGGCGACGGCGCGGATGCAGCGCGAGACGGCAGAGGCAGAACTGGACGCTTTGCTGCGGAGAAACACTCCTGGAAACTCGAACGCACTGGATGTCGCAGGGAAGGAGGCGATCGCCGCCGATCCCGGATTAGCTGCAATGTGGAGCGCGCTGAGCAGCCGCCGAGCGGCGCTGCTCCAGGAAATGACCGGCCTCCGGCCGGACCATCCCGTTTATCAGAAAGACAAAGACAACCTTTCCTCGACAGATACGATCATGAACGATTTGAAGCAGCAGGCCGTGCAAGAAGTTCAGAACAAGTTGCGTCAGGACGTAGAGCGGGCGCGCATGGTTGAACTCAAGCTCACACAAGGAATTGGAAGAGAAAACAAACAGTGCCACGTCGGCTGCACCTAAGTACCTGAGAGCGACCGAGCTGGGACCGGAGATCGACAGTTTGCAAAAGTCCCTTGAGGCGATTGATAACCGTATTCGCGATCTCGACCTAGAAAGCAGCTCGCCTGGGTCAATTCACGTCTCCACCAAGGCGCTCACTCCTACAAGTCCGGAACGAAGCAAACTGCCGATATTCGCGCTTGCCGTCCTAATGATCTCTTTGACAATCGCCACAGCTGTTCCTGTAGGAATGGACTTCCTGGACCACAGAATCTACACGCCGTGCGACGTCGAACAAGTGGTTGGGTTCCACCCAATCGGTGTCCTGGTGGATGAAGACCGGTTCCCTGGGGAAGTTGCGGGAGAATACTATTTTCGACTTGCGGCCGGCATCGATCATGCTGTTCGCAGTTCGGGAGCAAGAATCTTTCTATTTACATCTGCGGCGCATGGAGCTGGAACGAGCACGGTAGTAAGAAAGTTGAGCGAACAGTTGCGTAATCTTAATCTGAGGACTCGGACGATGACCGCAGCGGCATCCAGCGAGTTGGACCTGCTTTCAAGCGACGATTCCCCACTGGCGCACAACAAATGGAATAGACCCGACGACGTTCTGCAGAGCCCGCCTACGCCGATCGATTACAACCATCCCCGCTATCAATTAGAACGAGACGTTCCTCCTCCCAATTGGGTGGAGCAAACCCTAAATCGTGCAGCCATGGATTACGACGTCGTGCTAATCGATGCACAACCAATGCCAGTGTCTGCACAGACCGAGTACCTGGCGAGATTAGCCGATGCAACTGTGCTCGTAGTTAAGGCCAGAGGAACGACCAGGCAGGATCTGGAGTGCACAGCCCGGGTTCTTGAGCGACTCGAGGTTGCCGGAGTCGCGGTGATTCTGAACAAGGTCCGTGTGGATCGGGCAGATGGAGCTCTGAAAAAAGCGCTCCGGAGCTACGAAAAGTCATTTACTGAACCTTCGGTGATCCCAAAAACCGAGCCCGAGCGCATCGTGACCACGGCTTGAGGAAGAATGCCATGGATCAGTCTTAGGTTAAGTCACACCAGTCGTATGTCTGCAGCCAACATCAGGTTGCCGCTTCGCCACTGACACGGAACCGCTAGTCCATCAGTTCTCAACCCAACGCCTTTCTATGCGCAAGGAAAATACTGTTTGCAAAGATCAACGAAACACATCACTGCGCTTGATTGCAGGCCGCGAGCCAAGGAGTGTGTTCACAATGGAACAATTCTGGCATGGGTTATTGACAGGTAAATCTTCATCAACGCTGTCGGCCCAACAGTCTTCAGCAAAACCTGCCGAGAGATCCCTCGGACAACCCCTTTTGTGGATGGTCCTCGACAGCATTACGGTTCTTGTATCGACAACCCTTGCCACGCTCTATGTGACGCACACGGATCCAATGGTTGGCGCGAAGGACTTCTGGCACGGCACGCTCATTTACGGCCGATCCATGGGCATATTGCTGGCATTTGTCTGTGGTTTTTGCATAACGCTTATTCTTTCAAGTCAATGGTTTCATTTGTACACCCCAAGGCGGCTCAACGGGACACTCCATGAGCAGAAGCTCAACATACAAGCCTGCTTCACCGCCGGCCTGCTGCTTACGGGCGCCCTCTACATGATCAAGGGCGAAGATATCCCAAGGAGGATTGTGCTGTTAACCCTGGGGACGGTCACGATCTCGCTCGGAGCTCGCAGGCTGGTATACCGCTCGATGCTCTATCGCGCGTTCGAGCGTGGCCAGAATACCCGCAATGTGCTCATTGTGGGCACTGGCCCCGAGGCAAAGGCACTCCGCAACCATCTCGTGGGCATGCGGCACCTCGGCTACACCTTCAAAGGTTTCATCGACTTTGCAGATTCGAATTCAACTCTCACTGACACTTTCGGCGATGTGGTGGGAACGGTCGACACGCTGTTCGATCAGACGCGCAGGCGATTCATTGATGAAATCTTTGTGACCAATCCCTGCGAGCGTAGGATCGTGCACGAAGTGTTGGAACAGGCACGCATACATCGCGTGGATCTGCGCGTAATTCCTGATATGTACGAAGGCCAGGCCTTGGCCGATCCCATCGAATACATCGGGCAATTTCCCACCATACCGTTGCACCATGGCTGTTTACCTGAGATCAGCCTGGTCATCAAGCGCGCATTGGATATTGTGATTTCCAGTCTTGGTGTTGCTGATTTTGGCCCCGTTGCTCGTTGCCGTCGCGATCGCTATCAAATTAGACTCATCCGGCCCGATCTTCTATCTTTCGGAGCGCATCGGTAAAAAGGGCTTCGTCTTCCGTTGCATCAAGTTCCGCACCATGATCGCGGATGCAGACAAACGGCGCTCCGACCTGATGCACCTGAATGAACGCGATGGTGTGCTTTTCAAGATTGCCAACGACCCGCGGATTACCAGGCTTGGCCACTTTCTGCGCAAATACTCGTTGGACGAATTACCTCAGTTGTTCAACGTTCTGTCGGGCGACATGAGTTTGGTTGGACCGCGGCCACCGCTTGCAAGTGAAGTGAAGGCATATAAGCTGAGCCACCTGCGACGACTTGCTGTGACTCCCGGTATCACCGGTCTCTGGCAGGTCGAAGCGCGGCGGGATCCTTCGTTCGATAGTTATATCTCGATCGATGTCGCTTACATCGAGAACTGGAGCTTGCTCCTGGATCTTAAGATCATCGCCCGGACCGTGGGTGTGGTGTTGGCCGGAACTGGTTGCTAGCCCCGGGTTACGGTCCCCTACACTGTGAATGACTTGAAAGAAATCGTCCTCTGAAATCCAGACCGGGCCACCAGACTAAGGGTCGAACTGGACTGGTCTCACTTCTTTGGGAACCAGTTTAAGAATCGATCTTCAATGAATGGAGAGTTGAGTCATGCGAGTCATACATTTGTCACGCAGGACATTCACCGAGGAGTTCAAATTGGCAGCTGTGCACCGGCTGCAAGCCGGGATTCCGATAAGGGAGCTGTCCGGGGAACTGGAGGTGAGCCGGAACATGTTGTACCGGTGGGCGCGTGAGTTCCGCAAGGCTCCGGGAGAAGCCTTTCCGGGCAACGGTCAGCCGCACTGGCCGGAAGGCCGGGTTGCGGACTTGGAGCGCAAGATCGGTCAACAGGCCCTGGAGATTGATTATTTAAAAAAGTGCTTGCAGCGCATCGAGGACACGCGGACGCACGCATTCAGGAGAAATCAACGGTCTCCAGAAACGTCCGTGAGGAAGCCAGCATCAGCCGAAGACTGACGCCGAACGGAACGCTTAACGGATTGCGCCCCTGCACTGCGCGATTAGCCTTCAAGGACCACTGCACCGGGACTTGACCTTCACCCAAGATAGAACGCAACTCCAGACACATCTGTCGAGGACGGGAGGAAGACAATTTCGGAATCGCTAACCACAGAAGCGGTCGTAGAAAAGCAGGCCAAAGTGGAAGGGCCTGCCCGGAATGTCCTCGAATCGCTTGCGGCTCGAGCCACGTTCTGGACAGTGATGGATTACGGATGCTCGATGGGGATCCGCGTTATCAATAGCGCCATTCTGACTCGTCTCCTGATGCCGGAGGCTTTTGGCCTAATGGCGTTGGTAGCGACTCTCATCGTCGGGGTCAGCCTAATGTCCGATATAGGCCTGGGTCCAAATGTGATTCAGAGCCGCCGCGGGGACGATCCCGTACTGCTCAACACGGTCTGGACCTTGCAGGTTCTACGCGGCGCGGCCATCTTCGTCATTTCTCTCATTTTGGCGCCAGTGATGGCCCTGATCTACCATGAGCCGAGACTCATGGCTCTGCTGCCCGCGCTGGGCTTTATCGTTATCATCGGCTCCTTCAATAGCACCAATCTGCTTTCGATGTCGCGGCACTTGGGCGTACGGAGATTGTTCCTACTCGATATCACCGCACAAATTATCGGGCTTCTCATTACAGCCTGTTGCGCATTGATACATCCGTCGGTTTGGGCGCTGGTCATAGGATCGACCTTCACCTCTGTGTACCGGCTCGTTCTTAGCTTTTATCGTCCACTCATACCAGGTATTAGGAATTCATTCCGATGGGACCGGGACAGCATCCATAACCTGGTTCATTTCGGCAAATGGATTCTGCTGTCCACCGCCTTCTGCTTCTTCGCGTCACAAGCGGATCGATTGATTCTGGGAAGACTGGTCACTTTCAGCATGTTAGGGGTGTATAGCATCGCATACACGGTTTCGGATATTCCTCGGGCCGTGATCAATGCTTTTACACAAAAGGTCGGGTATCCCTTTATTGCCAAAATGGTGCAGCTCCCAATATACGAATTCCGAGCAATTTTCTTATGGTACCGCTTTCGTGCTCTATTGGCGGGGGCTGGGATGCTCTGCCTGATGGTCTACTTAGGCGGGTTTCTGGTGACGAAAGTCTACGATCGCCGGTATCACGCCGCCTCGTGGATGGTCCCGCTCCTTGCCCTTGGCCTATGGCACACGCTGCTGTACGCGACGACTATGCCCGCACTGCTGTCTCTCGGCAAGTCCAGCTACCAGGCAATTGGCAATGCGTGCTACTGTATCGCGGTTATCGTGACTATTCCTGTCGCTTTCCATTACTTCGGGATGATTGGCGCCGTAGCCGCAGTGGCCGCGGGTGATTTACCAATGTATTTTGTGCTGGTGGTAGGAGCAAGCCGCGAAGCGGTTTCTACATGGCGGCAGGACCTGCTGGCAACGGGAGTGTTCCTTGTTTTTCTTGCCACGGGTTTCGCGCTTCGCACCTTCCTCGCCGGTTGAAGCGTTGCAATGGGTAACAGGTACATCGGGAACTGAGCGAGCGCCCAAGACTTATTGCCAGGAAACAGCCGTACTCAAAGTGAAAGGAGGAAACCAGGCCATGACTTATCTATTCATACCAGCGTTGTTCTCGTTGGCAGTCATCTCATATGTCTGGATTCGCGATGCCGTCGAAGGAAATTAGCCCCATACGTAAATTATCTCGAGATCATCGCGTGACACCCTCCCGACATCTATACATGGTTTTGTCGCCGCGCTCACTTGGTTATGCCAGGCATGCTCTCGATTCCCTCTTTCGCAATTCCTCGGAATCGGTTCACCTTCGCCTCGTCACCGACTCGGCGCGGGACAAGGAGGAGCTGTCAACAGCAATAGCGTCACTCAACACGAACGGACACCGGTGGGAAGTCTACTCGGAGCGAGACCTCACGGAGCGCGAAGCAGAACTATTCACCAGGCACGAAAATCTTCGGGCCTTCCGGCGCGGTCATCCATGTTGGCGCAAAATCACAGATCCGCTACTGCTGAGCGAGCCCGACGCAGAACTGATATTGCTCGATCCGGATCTTTACTTTCCGAACCGTTTTCAATTCGAGCAGACTCCCGATAGCGGTTTGCTTCTAATGTGGCAGCGGCCGAATTGTCTCTTTCCACCGAGCGTTGTCAGAACGGCAATTGCTGGTCGAATTCGCTTGGCTCACCACGTAGATATTGGGGTCGCGCACTGGCGTGCATCTGCAGACCTGGATTGGCTTGACTGGTTGGTGGGCAGGTTAGGCGGGGCAACTCTGCCACGCATAATGCACGTGGAGGCAATTGTGTGGGCGGCTCTGGCTATGCGGGTAGGCGGTGGACACCTCGATCCCGCTTACTGGAAATGCTGGCGCAGATCGCCTTCCAGGCGCGTGCTGACGAAACTCGGCTGGAGCGGTTTACGCATTTTGCGATCGGAGCCATGGTCCAGCCTGAAATGCTTCCATGCCGCCGGCGAGGCTAAGTGGTGGTTGGATGCGGCGCGGCAAGAAGGTTTGTTGGAAGGTGGAACCGAGCTTCGATTTCCAGGCTGCATCGTTCCATATGTCGAACTCAGGCCCGAAGAATTTGTACGCGAGCGTGCGTTCAAGCAGGTACTAAAGGTACTGGGATATTACCAAATCTTCCGTTCTACCTAAGCCAATATGCAGATCTGTATTGTAGCGGAGCACGCTTCCACACACTTCGGCGGTGAGGCCTTTCTGCCGTTGCGCTATTTTAGCCTGCTGCGCTCCCGCGGAATCGATACGTGGCTGGTCGTCCACTCCAGAACACGACGCGAGCTCGAGGAACTTTTTCCGCGGGACCTCGACCGAATCTTTTTTGTTCCTGACCTGTGGATTCACAGAATCCTATTCACTATCAGTCGGGGTCTTCCCAGGCGGCTTTCTGAAGCTACCTTTGGGCTTATCAATCAGCTCATCACCCAGTTCTATCAGCGCTCGATCGTGCGCAACCTGATCCGCACGCAGCCGATCGATGTGATTCATCAGCCTATTCCAATTTCCCCGCGCTTCCCGTCGGCGCTGTTCTCCATGGGCATACCGGTGGTGATTGGGCCTCTGAACGGCGGAATGGAATTTCCTGAGGCCTTTCGCAGCAACGAATCGCTGGTCAGTCAGGCTGCAGTCGCTTTTCTTAAATTGTTTACCAACGCAGGTAACAATTTGCTGCCTGGCAAGAAACATGCCGCCGTATTGCTGGTAGCCAATGAACGTACGCGGAATGCGCTGCCGAAGGGAGTTCGCGGCAGAGTGCTCGAGATGAATGAGAACGGAGTCGATACCAGTGCATTCCACAGCGGCGAACCAGACAATCTGGTTCGCACAAATCCTCTCTTTGTCTTTGTGGGACGGTTGGTTGATTGGAAGGCAGTGGATATTGCGATTCGAGCCCTGGCGCAGGTTCCGGGCGCTGACCTCGAGGTCGTTGGCGATGGACCGATGCTGGAAATCTGGAAAACATTGGCTCGGGAGGTGGGCGTCGCAGAACGGGTTCGCTTTCTTGGCCCCCAGACCCAGCCGCAATACGCCGTTCGCCTTCGAGAATCTGTCGGACTCGTTCTCCCGAGCTTGCATGAGAGCGGGGGCGCCGTCGTCCTGGAAGCAATGGCCACAGCCAAACCGGTAATCGCTACACGTTGGGGCGGTCCTCTGGATTATCTGGACTCTTCGTGCGGGATCCTGGTGGCGCCGCAGAGTTATCAGGCACTGGTAACCGGTTTTGCCCAAGCTATGCAGAAGCTGATTGATCAACCCGATCTGGCGAAAGCGATGGGCGCAGCTGGACGAGAGCGTGCGGTTCGCGATTTTGACTGGCAGCGGAGAATCGATGCGATGGTCGGTATTTACGACATCCTTATCAAGAAGCCAATATTGGTCGGGAGCTGAACTGGAACTGCGGCGTCCGCCGCCGCACGAGCACGCACTTCTGCATATGGCATCGAGTATTAACAATTCAATGCGGCACGCCGGATCTCTTGAAACGGCTCGGTACCCGTCACCCGAGGCGGACTTCGTTGCCCACGTTCCGCCGTTGCCCGATCCCGTTCCTAAGCGCCCGCTGGTGTACCTTCTGAGCATCTACCCGGCGGTCTCGCACACGTTCTTCCTGAATGAAGTGCGGGAGTTGAGAAGGCAAGGCTTCACCGTCGAAGTAGCCTCCATCAATCAGCCGGACATTCAGCCCTCGTCTATGCACGAAGCAGAAGCTGAAGAAATGGCAGGGACGTTCTATGTCAAGTCATCGGGGGCGGCATGGGCACTATGGATTGCGATAAAGACGTTGTTGCGCAGGCCGGTCGTCTTTATTCGCGGCCTCAGAGCTGCCCTGCGGCTGGGACGCGGAAATCTCTTTGCACATGTCTATGGACTTTTCTATTTTGCAGAAGCCCTGATCCTTGGAGATTGGATGCATTCACGAGGCCACCGCCACCTGCACATCCACTTCTGCGGACCCGTGGCAACTGTGGGCATGCTGGCTTCCATCGCGTGGCGCTTGCCCTACTCGCTCACTGTGCATGGGCCGGACGAATTCTACGATGTAGACAAGTTCTATCTTCGGCAGAAAGTGGAGAACGCCAAATTCGTTGTTTGCATCAGCGACTTTTGCCGTAGTCAGCTTATGCGCCTGGTGGATCCCATTCATTGGGACAAGATGCATGTAGTGCGGCAAGGCATCGACCTAAACGTATTCCGGTCGAGAAGACGAGAGCCGGAACCAGGTAAAGTGTTGGAGGTGCTTTGTGTCGGCAGGTTAGTCTCCTCAAAAGGGCAAATTATCCTGTTGCGTGCCTGTGACCTGTTACTTGCTCGAGGCTATTCCTTCCGAGTACACCTGGTGGGCGCAGGGCCTGAGCTCAAGCTGCTACAGGAATTCGCAGAGCAGAACGAGATCCCGGTTATTTTTGAGGGAGCAAGGACCAATACCGAAATTCGGCTGATGCTTGAGCGCGCGGACGTCTTCGCCCTCGCCAGCTTCGCTGAGGGCTTACCGGTGGCGTTGATGGAGGCGATGGCGATGGAGGTTCCCTGCGTGAGTACCTTTATAGCCGGCATTCCAGAGCTGATTCGCGATAGCCTGGATGGATTGCTTGTGCCTGCGTCTTCGGCTGAGGCCATGGCTTCCGCCCTACAGAGGCTTCTGGATGATCCACTTTTCCGGCGCAAGCTGGGCAGCGCGGGCAGCAAGCGCGTACGGGAACATTACAACCTGCCCCAGAACGTACGTTTCCTCGCGAGCATGTTTCGCGATCTTGTTGGCGAAAGCCGCTAGAAATCATTTACTGATGAAAAGTCCGGCCTCACTCCCTTTCGATCTCTCCGTCGTGATCGTGTCGTTCAATACGCGCGATATGCTGCGCGAGTGTCTGCGCTCGGTCTATCGTGCTGCGGGGTCATTGCGGGTTCAAGTAATCGTTGTCGACAACGCTTCCATCGACGGCTCTCCGGCTATGGTCGCGGACGAATTCCCGGATGCCATGGTAATCCGAAGCGAAGTCAACCTGGGCTTTGGACGGGCAAACAACCTGGGATTTCAGTCAGTTCGGGGACGTTATGCGGTGTTGCTCAACTCCGATGCCTTCCTCACGCCGGGATCTCTTGAATTGTCGGTGGCACATATCGAGGCAAATCCGCGGATAGGAATCGGTGGCGGACGGTTAGTCGGATCCGACGGCTCGTTGCAACCGTCAGCGCGGATGTTCCCAACCGTACTCAACGATCTAATTGTTCTTTCCGGACTCGCCGCGCGGTTCCCCCATTCGAGATTCTTTGGACGATTTGACAGGACCTGGGCAGATGAAGACGAAGCTGCGGAAGTTGATTGGGTTCCAGGCGCATATTCGATCATTCGCAGAGAGGTCCTCGCTGAGGTGGGATACTTCGATCCGCGATTCTTCCTCTATTACGAAGAGGTGGATCTGTGCCGGCGGGTAAAGCAGAGAGGATATACGGTTTGGTATTGGCCGGATGTCAGGATCGTTCACATCGGAGGAGAGTCGTCCCGCCAGGTGCCGTCGCTCGAGATGTCCCGAGCAGGCGCGCAACTTACCCTTTGGCGCATGAGAAGCATGTTGCTCTACTACCGCAAACATCATGGCATGGCCGCGCGCTTTGCCATGCTTATGGAGCTTCTATGGTGCTGGCTCCAGTGGCAGAGGAGAAGGCTGAGCCGAGATCCGGAACGCCACGCCAGAGCCCGAACTGATCGGGTCTTGGTATCGCTCATGGGACGGGCCTGGTGCGACACGAGAGGTGGCCGGCTTTCTCCCGCTCAGCCTTGGTGAATCGTCAACCCGTTGAGGCGGATACGCTCGCCGATCACCGCGTCTCTCAGCTTAGGGGTGCAGTCATACAATGATAAAACAATGGGAGGATCTTGATGCTTGTAACGGTTCTCAATGGAAAAGTGGAAACACAGGCTGAAACCAAGCGGACGGCGGCGATGACGGCCGTCCGCGAAAACCTCTATTTGGATCTGATGAAAAAGGCTCTTTTGGCGAGCATCTATGACGAGAACGGATGGTACGTCTTGGGCTCGCTCGGTGGAGTCGCCTCGTTCAAGGCGTGGCTGCAATCGCTTCTTGTCAAGTTGGCGTGGACAGGACGGCTTTTGCTCGTCAAACCAGGGGTGGTCGATGCCGATAGCTGGGGACTTTTCGCTTACACGATGATCGGTTTGCCGCGCCTCAATAACATTCAGGCGTGTGTTGAGGATGTGATCCGAAATGGCATCGAGGGCGATTTGATCGAGACCGGTGTATGGCGGGGCGGTGCAACCATTTTCATGCGCGCGATTTTAAAAGCGCACGGCGTTACGGATCGCACGGTGTGGGTGGCTGATTCTTTCGAAGGTTTACCCGCCATTAAGGCAAAGGATGCACTCTACGCCGAAGACGCGATAGACGTAGCGGGGATGAATGAGGGCGGACCGCTGCAGTTAGGACTTGCCGTGCCGCTCGAACGCGTCAAGGAGAACTTCGCAAAATTCGATTTGCTCGATGATCAAGTTCGATTCCTAAAGGGTTGGTTTTCCGACACTCTACCCACAGCTCCCATAAAAAAGCTGGCGATTTTGCGTCTCGATGGGGACATGTATCAGTCCACCATGGACGCACTGAACGCGCTTTATAGCAAGGTGAGCAAGGGGGGCTACGTCATCGTCGATGACTATAACTGCTGGCCCCATTGCAAACAGGCAGTCGATGATTTCAGGAAAACTCACGGGATTCGCGAAGAAATTATCGAGGTCGACAAATATGGAGTGTTTTGGAGAGTTTCTGGCGGCCGATGAGCTGAATCGGTCGGAAACGGCCGGAGAAATCCCACGATGGGCGGATGTCAACCGCATAACTTCGCAAGGGACAATCACCTGCACAACGGGAACAATCATGCGCCGAAAGATCAAGGTCCTATTCTCGCTTTTGCTTTCCGCGGTCTTCCGAATAACTACTGGGCTGCGGCGAAACCTACAGCGAATTCAGAGCCACGCACTACTTTCGTCCCGTCTGACAACACCTCTGGATGTCTCGATTGTTGTGATGGGGCCGCCCGAGGTGCATGGCACGGGCAAGGTTCGCTTCGGCCATGACGCTCTGATTTTTCCAGGGCTCTACCTGGAGACAAATGACGTTGGATCGATTGAGATTGGCGATAGAGTCGTTCTTTCGCGCGGCGTGCACATTGTGGCCCGCGCAGGAATAATCATTGGGCACGGCACGATGATTGGCGAGTACTCAAGCATTCGGGATGCAAATCACGCTCACGTACCCGGCGTGAAGATCCGGGAAGCCGGCCATGCATCACGCCCGATCTGGATTGGGGACGAGGTGTGGATTGGCCGCGGGGTAACAGTTCTCGGGGGAGTCACAATCGGGAATGGAGCAACCGTTGGCGCCAACGCCGTGGTCACGCACGATGTACCACCAGGAGCAACGGTCGCCGGCGTACCCGCCCGGGAAATAAACAGCGTCCGGAAGCATCCCATCAATCCTGTCGAGCGGTACTAAAATCGATTTCCAGTATCAGAGCATCATCTCGTCATGAGGAGGCAACATCATCGCATCATAATTATCGGCCGGCCCCGGTATTGCGCTAGCACCAACCACGGCGAGTATACGACTTGCCCGATCTCTCAAAACAAACTGACCGGAGCCCGGTCCCAGGACAGTGATGGCATCCTTGCTAACGCATCTGATTCTTCCCCTAGCTTTCGCCGTTACAGGCGTTATCCTTTTGCTTCGGAAAATCAGCCCCTATGCCATGAAAACCGTCGATAGCCTCTTCGGACAGCGGTTCTGGGTCGGCATGGCTATTCTGCTGCTGACGACTTACGCAGCTGCCCTGTTCTTGGTGAGCTATCTCCCTGTCGTTGTCGATGCAGTGGAAGCTAATGTTGCGAGCGTGTCCTTTCTTTTTCTACATGGCCATCCTCTCTACACCGAGGTGTCTTCTTCATCGCGCCTTTCTTTGCTGTATGGGCCTCTGTGCGACATCTCCTACTCAGTTGGTTACATGATGTTCGGACCGGCCCTCCTGTCGGCGAAATTAACCGTTGTCATACTCAACCTTCTGTTGTTTACGGCCATGGGCCTGTTGTTCCGGCAGCTGCTCTCCCGGTCTGAGACTGTCATCGTTCTGGGATGTCTAGCCGGATTGTTCTTGATGAAGGAGATTGCCACCCTGATGATCCGGGGTGACGTTCTTATTGCTCTCGCGGTAGCGCTTGCCCTGCTGGCATGCGAAGTGCGTCGCACAACCCTGGCTGCGATACTCTTTTGCGTGGGCAGCGCGGCCGCCGTCGATGTCAAATTCACGGCCATCGTGTATCTTCTTGTGCCATTGACAATCATCTGGCATCGCCGCGGACCACAGTTCACCCTTAGGTGTGTTGCCGTCTCCACAGCCCTTGCTGCCCTACCGTTTGCAATTCCGGGAATTCGCATTTTTAACTACCTTGACTGGCTACGGGAAGCGTCCCGTCACCCTCTCAGTCTAAAGCTATTCGAGATGAACGTAGTCGCGGCAGTCATCCTTCTGGCGCCGCTTATCTTTTTGGCTGCTCTACGGAGACGTATCGATCCGGCCCTATTCTCAATAGACCTGAAGCACCATGCCCTTCCAATCACTGCCTTCGTGCTGACTGTAGCCGGCAGCATCCTGGTAGGCAGCAAAGTCGGCGCAGGTCGCAGTCATCTCATCCCAACTTCCCTCGTTTCAACCTACCTTGCTGCGTTGCTGTGGCGGGCATCGCGTTTAGAGATCATGAGGTCGCCGGTGCTCGTGCGCTACTTTTTTCTGGCCTACTCGTTTGTCCTGGTGTTGCCGGCTACGAGTCAATTACTAGGCCTCTGGGCAATCTGTTTCAACAGGCACGATTATGCGAACCAGGTCCTGAACGATATCGGGAGGGTCCAGCAAATCCACAGCCACCAAACTATTGAGATAGGCTACGACGCTAATAGGGATGAATCCTCCACAACGAACGCAGCAACTTTATTCCAACCACAGTTGGTCCTCACCGGCAACCCCATGATCCTCGATGCAGCGGCTCTGTTCGATATGGGCCTGTCGGGTATACCGATCCCACGATCTACTTCCGATGCCTTAGCATCGTGTCAAATTCAGGTTTGGTTAATCCCAAAGGGTGGAGTACCTTTTAGCCTTCGGAATACCTATGCAAGAGATGTACCGCGGCGCTTTCCAAACCCCGACCTGTTTGGCGATGACTTTCAATCATTATTTGCAAGACATTATCGGAAGAATAACTCCAGCGTCTACTATGACATTTACGAATGCCGTGCGTAATTACGGCGCCGCTCGTTAATAAAAGTCTTTGAAAAGGACACCGATGCTTGATGTGAGTCCACATGTCGAGAAAGACTACGTAGACAGCGAGGTGCCGATACGCATCGAGCTCCCATATCTGTTCGTTGTAGGGCAACAATTGCCGCTATTCCGGGACGAATCAGGACAGTTATTCGCAGAGGAACTCTGGCAGAAGGACCTCTCAATGCACCTGGACTATCTCGATCATCTGCTGATTGCGTCGCCCTGCCTGAGGCAGACTCCTCCCCCCAATACCAAGCCGCTCTCTATCGATAAATCAACTGTTGAGCTGATCGAGTTACCGCAACAGAAAAGCTTCCTACACTTCTTGGCGGTCATGCCACTCATTGTGTTCAGGCTCTGCAAAGCAGTTTCCAGAGCGGGAATCGTACATAGCGCAATCGCCGGATGGCCGATCCCAATGGGTTGGCTCGTGACACCACTCATCCTCATATTTCGAAAGCCACTCGTGATCGTCGTCGAATCAGCCACATGGCGCTTACAGGATGGCACTCGAGCAGGATGGAAGAGAAGATTAAGAGCGCTTATACAGGAGCGTATGGGTCAATGGGTTCTCCGAAAGGCAGCGCTTGTGATTTGTACTCAAGATGAATATCGGCGCAGTTTGTTGGGACCGAAACGGGCACATGGATTTGTTATTCCTGCATCATGGATTGATAAAAAGGACATCCTTTCCAAAGAGGCAGCGGAGGAGCATTGGCGGAAGAAACTCTCCGTTTCCGATTCGCGCCTGAGAATTCTGTTTGTAGGACGTCTCTCTCACGACAAGGGCATCCTCACTCTTTTGGAAGCAATGCGGCAGTTAGATATTGATTCCTTTCCAATATCGCTAGGCGTCGTGGGCGACGGTGTTCTCAAGAGCCAGTGCGAAAGTATCGCGTCGGAGCTAACCGGTACGACGAGAGTGAGTTTACTGGGAACCGTTCGGTACGGCGAGCCCCTATTTGCGGTGATTCGCGGCTACGATGCCGTTGTGGTCCCGAGCATTGGTGATGAGCAACCTAGAATCGTCTTCGACGCATACTCCCAGGCTGTCCCGGTCCTTGGAAGCGATACGCCTGGCCTCCGCTCATGCGTAAAGAGTCGCGATCGATATCTGCTTGCACCACCTAACGACGTTCCCGCTTTGGTCGCCCTACTCAGATATGCGGCTGAAAACCGTTTGGAACTCAAGCGGCTCGGCCTCGAATGCCTGGCATTTGCCGAGAGCATGACTCACCAGGAGATGCATCGGCAGCGTGCGAACCTGTTGCAACGTATGCTTGATGAGCGAGCGCAAAGCCGGCCTGTTTCAAATCCGTCTTAGGAATCGGAGTGAGACGGGGACGATTGATGTTTGGTGTCTCACGTTTTAGTTCAAGAGACTCACTCTGTAGCGGGTCTTATATAAACCATTCGATGAGTGAGCCCATGCTTGTTTGCCTCTATGAAGATCGACCTCATCAAGTAGCAGGCCTGAAAATTCTGTTGCTCACTTTGGATCGGCATCATCCGGCTTGGCCCATCCGGCTTCGATTCCCAGGGATTGCTGATTCATTGCGAAAATGGCTCAAGCGCTTTCCGCAGGTGCGTCTTTGCGAGAAGAAGTTGTCATCGTCGGAAAGCTATAACGTCAAGCCGTCGGTGCTGCTGGAGGGACTTGCCGACGGACCGGCATCGTGCCTGTGGCTCGATACCGACGTAATCGTGAATGGCGACCTCGACTTCATCGCGGGTTTGCCGCCCGAGATGATTGTGATTACTCAAGATCCGTGGGAATACCCCGATGGATCGACGCATCGGTGCGGCACGTGGCACCTGCAACCGGCCCGGTCTTTGCCTGGACCTCTCAACACTGCGGTCGTTCGCGTTACCCGTCATCACAAAGATTTTCTTCTTGCATGGCAAAGCCTCGTCGTGAGAGAGAGCTATCTGCAGGAGCAGGCGAAACCGACCATCCAGCGAAATGCACATATGCTTGGTGATCAGGACGCTCTGAGCGCCCTGCTTGCATCACAAGAATTCTCTTCTATCCCAGTGAGACGCTTGATTCATCCCACTGAGATACTGCAACACCATGGCGCGGGGGCCTATGGACCTGTTCAGCGATGGCGGAATCTCGTACATGGAATGCCGCCCCTGATTCACGCGATGGGTTCCGTTAAGCCCTGGAATATGCCCGCGACGCCCAATATACTCTGCTCGCCACGCGACTACTACGAGCGCGTGTATCTGGAACTTTCGCCTTATGTCCACTCTGCCCGGCAATTCCGAAGCGCTTTGGAAGAAGAGGTCGGATGGCTGGACATTCGCACGTGGTACGGAGTCGCCGGTACGCTTCTGGCCTTCAATCGCCCTTCACTGAAGGGCTTTACGCAAGCCGCTTTACATCGAGCCAGATTATTTCGATGAGTCTGAGATGGCATCGTACCGCCAGCCGACGGGAGTAACCCCGTGAAGATTGAATCGAACACAGTGCGGAACATTTCGGTTCGAAAAACTGAGGTGGATCTTGTTTGAGAATTTGCGCGAAGACTGGCGGACTTACGACCGATCGCTGTTCCGTCAGGGCCTTTGGGTAATGACCGTATATCGCTTTGGACGGTGGCGCTACGCCATTCGCTGGCGATGGCTGCGGATGCCGTTTTCCTTTCTGTACAAGGTGTTGAAGGCCTTTTCTGAGATCCTGACGGGTATTGAGCTTCCATGCGAGGTCACACTTGGGCGGCGTTTCCGAATCGACCATTTCGGAGGCATCATCATCAGTGGCGACGCGGTTTTCGGAGATGATTGCGTCATCCGCAACGGAGTCACCGTTGGACTGAAGGATACCGGACAGCGAGGCGCGCCGATTCTGGGTAATCGCGTTGACATCGGCGCCGGGGCCAAGATTCTAGGGCCCATTCATATCGGAGACAACGTGAGCATCGGAGCCAATGCAGTGGTTCTCAGCAGCGTGCCATCCAATTCGATAGCCGTCGGGATTCCGGCTCGGGTGCTTCCAAGGAAGCCGCACCTCGCTGTCACGAGTACCGAGGTATTAGCCGGCGAGATGATTCATCCACGGGATCTGCATGCGCACTATTGATGAGACCACGCAGCTTGATCACGAAGCTGCCGACCAAAGGGTGCTTTCCGTGGTCGTAATCGGCCGGAATGAGGGGCGTCGACTTGCCAGGTGTTTCGAGTCGATCGCCAGGATCGAGAATGTAATCGTCAGAGAAGTGATCTACGTTGATTCCGCTTCAACGGATGGTAGCGTGGAGCTTGCGTCGCGGTATGACGCTCACTCGATTACTGTTCGTGCGGAGCGGCCCACGGCGGCACTGGGCCGCAACACTGGCTGGAGGCGCACTACTTCTGATCTGATTCTCTTCCTCGACGGAGACACCGTACTACACCCGGGCTTTCCGAGAGCTGCGTGCGACGCAATGTCCCGGGACCAATCCATCGCGGCTGTATGGGGGCACAGACGCGAATTGCACCCCGAGCAGTCGTTCTTCAACCGCGTTCTTGATCTCGATTGGGTGTATGCGCCAGGTGTCACTGAGTTCTGCGGTGGAGACGTGCTCATGCGTCGCACCGTGCTAGTGGAGACGGGAGGGTTCGACGAAGGGCTGATCGCTGGAGAAGAACCCGAGCTTTGCCGCCGTATCAGGGCAGATGGATTCAAGATAATCCATATTGACAAGCCGATGACCGGGCACGACCTTCAGATCACCAATTGGACTCAATATTGCCGGCGCGCCATAAGAGCCGGTCACGCCTATGCAGAAGTCGCAGAGCGCTTCCGGAACAGTGCCGACTCATTCTGGTCCCCTGAGCAGAGGGCGAATCTCTTGCGGGGTAGCTGGTGGTCAATTTCGTTCTTTACGGCGGTCATCGCGAGTATTCGCTTCGGGTCGATTCCGTTTGCAGTTTGGCTTGCTCTGCTCCTGATGCTGTCATTGCGGTCGGCTTGGCGAGCACGCTGGAAGACCGGCGACATTCTCACATTGTTCCTTTATGGAATCCATTCGCAGCTGCAGCAAGTTCCTATTCTGGCAGGACAACTGAAGTACACATTCGAGAAGGGCCGGAGCGGCAGGTCGCGGCTGATCGAATACAAGTCGGGCTAGACGGAGTGGTATGGACTGTACCAAGAACGGCATTTGATCAATACAGGACTCTTATGAATAGGCCTTTGATTGTTTGTTGCTCCCCGGATTACGGGGATGGCTGGCGCGGGCTGGGGCCCAGGCTCACTGGCGAAGGTGCGAACTGGGTTTTCTTTGACGACCGTCCGACTTGGTTTCTGGAGAGAGTCATTCGGCGGCCGAATATCGCTATTATTCGCGCTTGCCTGAATGCAGTTCGCAGAGCCTCGAACCGTCGCGCTCGACTCCTGGTCACACAGGAGCCGCGCACGACGTTTTTGTGTGCGCTGTTCTGCCGCCTTCTGCGAGTCAGCATCGATCACTACGTTTTTTCGTTCAATTTTCCTGAACTTCCTACGGAGTTCTGGCGCCGCCTCATGCGTTATGCCTTCAGACAGGTGAAACAGTTCACGGTTCATTCCTCCATGGAGCGCGATCTGTATAGTGACTATTTCGATATTCCAAAGGAAAGGATTCGCCTTCGCCTCTGGAGTATCGGAGTACCCGACGTATCGCCGGACTTTCCTTTGCACGCCGGGCGATACGTTTCCTCGGTCGGCGGCAACGGGCGCGATTATGACACGCTCGTCGAGGCCGCCCGTAAGTTGCCCGAGATTACGTTTGCCCTGGTAGTCCGCCCCGACAGCTTGATCGGTCAGGAGATTCCCGAGAACGTGAAGACGATGGTGAATTTACCATTTGAACAAGCCATGAACATCATGCTTCATTCCGCGTTCACGGTGCTTCCGCTTTCCGGATCTACAGTGCCATGCGGTCATGTGACACTCGTATGCGCCATGCATCTTGCCAAGGCGGTCGTTGCAACGGACTCGAAGGGGATCCGCGACTACGTGCTGTCCGGTTATAACGGGGTGTTGTGCAAAGCGTTCTCAGCGGAAGACCTGGCCAAGGCGATCGATGGACTATGGAAGAATCCAGCTGAGATCGCCCGTCTCGGTGAGAACAATCGTCGCTTTGGCTCCGAGAACTGCACTGAAGCAAATGCGCGCTCCGATCTGGCGGAAGTGTTGCGTGACCGGGGCATCCCTTTGTACCACAGCGGCCCTTCAATCGCAGTCGATCTCGGATCCGATCAGATGAATTTGAGTTCTACCGTGGTCACGAGCTGAGAATTGGTTCAACTCTCAACGTTGTTCGATGTTTGATACGAGAAAGATCATCGACTCACAGGTGGGTGCGACACAATAATGACGAATTCGTTCTGGTACCAAGTCTGATTTGCCTCTTTCTTATCATGCGGGACCGCGTGAGCACAGCGCTTCTCTCTGTCTACCTTCCGACCCTCTTCCTGTTGCCCGTGCAGTATACGATACGCCTCCCTCATCTTCCGGAACTAGGCATCTCTGAGATGTGTGTCATTCCCTTAGGTATTGTCGGCATCATTAGGCTGTTGCAGAGAGGCCCCCTGAAACTGATGGACTTTCTCGTACCATCGTTCCTCATCAGCCTTTCCCTCTCGGAAGTGCTGCGTGAGCATGTGACAAAGGATGGAATTTTCTTAGCGATCATCTCATTCATTTCCATGCTTTTCCCGTATGCTGTCGGCCGCACAATGATTGAGCCGGAGAATCGTATCAACGCCGTTCGCCGGATCGTGCTGCTCGTTTTGCTTCTTGGGTTGCCAGGTATGTTCGAATGGCGAATGGGTCGCAACCTGTACGCACCACTTGGAGAGCTTTTCGGTGCATCCGTATCGCCGGTTATCCAACTTCGCGGTGGCCATGGGAGGTTCTCGGCATCGTTCACAGATTCTGAGATGGCCGGAACTGCAATTGCAGTTGCCGTTGTGCTCAACGGTTGGCTCAGGTTTCTCTGGCGAAAGAAGCTCTGGCCGGATCCAGGCGTGCTTTTCACGTGGCTGGAAAGATCACACATTGCTGAAATACTTCTGCTCGTTTATGTCTTCCTCACGCAGTCGCGCGGTCCGGAGCTTGCTCTTGTAGCCGGATATCTCATTCTGCAGATTCCGCGATTCAAGAAGACCAAAGTAGCCAGCGCCGTGGTAGCAGTTCTGCTTGCCCTTGGAGCCGCGGCAGGGTACCAGTACTTTAACCAGCTTACCAGCGTCGCCGACATTAATGACGTTCACGATGAACGACAGGGGAGCGCACTGTACCGCCGTCGTATGATTGAGCTCTTTCAGCCTACGCTTGAACAGGGAGGCTGGCTTGGTTGGGGCTATAAGTCGTTTCCCCACGCTCAGGGACTGGGTAATCTCGACAATGGTGTGCAATCGGTCGACAACGAATTCCTTTATGTTCATCTTGGTCAGGGAAGACTCGGTTTTTTCCTTCTCCTCCTGATCGCAGTTGAGTCACTCCGCACCGCAATGGTGAACTCTTGGCGACTGGAGAGCCCGGAGGACCGGGCATTTGCCTTCACCATGTTAGCTGGTATGGCGGTGCTATGGATTTCCCTGTCAACCGTCTACATGGGTGTACAGTTGCCGCAGGTCGCCTTTCTCCTAATAGGCTGGGGCCAATCGATCGTACCCGGACGTACGGTGCCGGTTGTTTCCGAGCAAGCTTCCACGAATCCCCTATTTCATTTCAGACGCGTATTCAGCTAGCCTCACTCACATCTCTGGGACTCCATTTCAAAAGAATTGATAGCGAACCAATTTACTCAGAAGGTACTCTGAATGACGCGCATCCTGCGACTGGATGGACTGCGAGCCATCGCATTCCTCACCATCTTCGTCCACCACGCCTTTGGTATACCCCACCTGTGGGCCGGAGTGGACATCTTCTTCGTCCTTTCGGGGTTCCTGATTACGTCGATTCTCATGGATGGCCGGGGAAAGCAAGGTGCATGGGGCCGTTTCTATGAGAGACGCGCTCTCCGCATTCTTCCCCCGTACGGCGCCTTCTTGTTGCTCGCTACGTTCCTCCTTCACCTTCACTGGGATCACAAGGGGCTGTGGTACGCCCTCTTCGCGATGAATTTCGCTGAGGTGCTCGGGGTGGGTGTTCCGGGCCTTGGCATTTTGTGGTCGCTGGCTGTCGAAGAACAGTTCTATCTTTTCTGGCCTTTCGTGGCTCTACGGTTTTCGCCTCGGATCGTTTCGAGATGGGCTATCGTTCTCATAGTCTTGGCCCCAATTTTTCGAGGTGTGGCGACTCCTTTCCTCAATGACCACGCAGCGATCTACTATCTGATGCCATTCCGCATGGACCTGCTCGCTTCCGGTGCCCTGCTGGCTGTGCTGTGGCAGCAGCCGGGTGAACTGGTGAGGTGGAGGCGATGGGGACTTGCACTTATGGGAGCAGGCTTGTCGCTGCTCGTTCTTTGTACGCTCGTTATCGCCCCATTCCACGCTGAGGCAAATACCATCCTCTTCAACACCTTGGGATACTCCCTGATTGGTTGCGTTGCCACCGGATTGCTGGCGTTTACCTGGGCTCTGAAGAAGGATGGTACGCGAAACTGATGACGTGGAAGCCTGTTCGCTGGATAGGCCTGATCAGCTACACCAGCTACCTGATTCATGCAGGAGTTCTTGCTCTGGTTGTTCCGTCCTCCTCGATGTTCATAAACCGTGTTCTCGCATTTGCCGTCGTCGTCGCCTATGCCTCGTTGTCCTGGAGCCTTCTCGAAAAGCCGATGCTGAGATTGAGACCATCAGCGTGGCTGATCGCGCGCAGGAGTAAGTTGCAAACAACCCAGCATGCTCATTTTGAGAACGTCTGACAGGCGGCAGAAACGCCGAAATATAATTGACATCCCGATGCATCTGGAGAGATCTATGCGAGCGCGGCGTTTCGGAATACTCATTGTTCTGGTCATTGTCGCCTTAAGCTTGTGTATCGGGCGCTGCTGCGTTTATTTGGTCGCACACAACCAGGGTGACGATCTCGAACACGGTTGCCGCCGCAGGGATAGACCGGCCGGGGATCAATCTGGGGGGAATGAGCAGTTATGGATCTCAGCAGTTATTGAAGTCGTTGAATTACGTGAACGGCGGGTACTTTCCCGGCACCTATGCGGGGGCAACGTATCCCTGCAGCAGTGGGGGGAACAACACGACGACCACGTGGTACAACAACATCACGCATCCCTCGGGTTATCCAGCGAACTTCTGGGTGGGCGCCAGTTTTGTAGCTGTCAATGCGGCGACGGGGACCAGTTACGGTGCCGGAGAGGTGGCCGCGTCGACGTCGAACACAGGATCGACCGGGATCACCTTTACGTTATCGCCCGCGCTGAGTTCGGCTTGCAATCCGTCGCAGAATGATGTGCTTATTGTGCGGCTTACTGCCGCTAACACTCTGCTTCCCCCCAGCCAGGTGCTGAACGTCTGCTCGGGAGCGAGTTGGAACACCTCTGACACCTCTCCATCGTCGAGCAATACGCAGCGTAGTCTGCAGATGCCGAGTGATTGTCCCCTGACGTTCAATATTGATGCGACGCTCGCAAACCGGACGAATACGGATGCCTCTTTGGGGACGCAGCAGGTGAACTTCATTAATTTGAATGGCTCGTACCACGCGACGTTCAAGGCCAAGTGTCTAGTGGAGGGCTGCACTGTGAACTTCAGCCTGGGCCGTGTAGGGAGTACAAGCTTTATTGGCAGCACGACGGTGAGTCCTGCATTCAACACCTCGCCGGCAGCGGGGTGGACGACCTATGACTATCCGTTCACGGCTTCTGAAACGGGTGTTCAGGGTCGAACCATGACCTACGCCTTTACCTGCAAGAGCAGCTGCCTTTTGCAGGACGCGGATGTGATCGAGGGGAGTACATTGCCGGGCAATACGACGGCATTCCGCGACGCGGTGGTGTACGAATTGCAGAAGCTCCATCCCGGCTCGATCCGTTACATGGATCCCAGCCAGTGGTGTTCGGACGTGGCCGACGAGATCGCAACTACAGGCAACCGGCGCTGGTGCGGAGCGAGTTCGTGGTCGCCCGGCTGGAACCAGGCGCTGGGCTACAACGACGTTTTGCAACTGGGAGATTTGCTGGGCACGGACGTGATGCTTTCAGTCGGTCAGTTGAATCAGCCATCGGACTGGATCACGCTGGTTCACTGGCTGAAGACTTCGGGGTGGACTTCGAAGTACGCTGCATCGGGGCACAAGATCTACCTTGAGGATGGCAACGAGGCGTGGAACTCCGGGATGGGAGCGACTCTCTACCACGGCAATGGCATGGCCTACGGATACACGTTGGGGCCAAACATGGCGGCGGCGAAGTCGGCTGAGGGTTATGATCCCAACATCATCAAACTTGCGGGCAACAGCTGGGTGGCGCCCAACCAGGGCTATGGAGGCTTTGGCTGGGTGCACAATGCTCTGACTGTGGCCAGGGGCACGCCCAACGGGTTGCCGGACTTCGTCGCCGTTGCGCCGTATACGCTGAACTACCTCGGGCAATTTCGATACCCATGACGGCAACGTAGCGGCCACGGGCGCTCCATTCCTGGACGAGTGGGCGGAAGATGCGAACCTCGATTCGGTTACTTCACCGATATGGAACAGCGAGTCGATGTACCTCAACCAGCAGTATGTCAAAGCCAACTTCGGGGTAGGCACGCTGGTTTACGAGGTGAATCAAAGCACGACTTCGGGAATTGCCGCGACGCAATCACAGCTGGATCAGATCGGAGCCTCGGTGGGCACTGCACTGGCGATTGCCGAGCACGTTCTGCTGATGCAACGAGACGCGCAGGTGAGCGGACCGATCCACGCCTTCACCTTGGCCGAGCCCTACACCGGATATAGCTGCAAGGGCGATGGCTGTGTGGCCGGAGCGGTGATGCCGCTATGGGGCGCCAACCTCTTCATGGCCACCGGACCTGGCCAGACTCCCGGTAGCGCGAATACCGACAGGCCGCTGGCGATCGCCCTGGGGATCATCAACAATGCCATCGGTTCGAACACCAACCTGGTGGCGGTAACGCAGTCCGGCACACCCACCTTCAAATATCCCGGCGGCCAAAAGGCGAACGGTTCGCCCACCATACTTGCCAACCCTGCAGTGCCTTATGTGAACTGCTTCGCCTACAGCAACGGGCAGGGAAACGGGACCACGATCTGCTTCAACAACAATCTGAACATGCCCGAGTTCGTGACCCTGGCAGGGCCCGGAGCCCCCACCGGAAACGTCACCAAGACCATCTTCCCCAAGGATGCCAGTATCGTCGATCACAACGAGGACAGCTTCCTGGGCGCCGCGACCAAAGCGCCTGGCGTCGTTCCCCCCGCGCCGTCCTCGGCCAGCGGCTCGACCTATCTCATACCTCCGGCATCTTTCATCGCTCTCAGGTATTCCACCGCGGCGCAGCGGCCTTGATGCCGACCACGTTCTCAGAAGACAGACGGCGGTGATCTTTTGGTCTGCTCAACCGGATGCGTGGGATAAATCCCGAGCATCGCTGAGCTGAACGGAGATCCGCTGTTCGTTTTGGAAGCGCTGAATCGGCGCTGATTGGGCGAAGCGCGCTCATATGGGTTAAAGTAATTCGAACCCGTTCTTCCCCCAATCCAGGGCCAGATCATGAGATCAAAGCATGACGACCTTTAAACGCATCAGCATCACTTCCCTGGCAGTACTGCTGATCGAGGCAGCGAGCGTCACGGCTCACCACCTCTACGAAACCCACCTGAGTTCCGGGTATGCTCCGATCCTGAGAGCGATTCTTCAGTTATCCCACCTCGAAGAACGGGCTCAGTACATCCACGACGCGCAGGTATCCGTTCGGACCGACAAGGACCGGGAAGTTGAGGCCAAGCTGGAAAAGCTGCAAGATGACCTTCAGGAGAACCTGTCACCCGCCTGCCAGAGCCTCCAGTACGCCGCTGACAGAGAGCAGCAGGAATTTTACCGTGCACACGCGGCCTACAAACGCGGAGGACCTGGGGCACGGGCGGCCTATGCAGTGATTATGTCGGACAGTACCATCAAAGCCCATGAAGCAGTCCTGGCCTGCATAGCCGCTGACGAGAAGGCCAAGCAGGCGGAAGTGGGTAGCCTTTGGGCTGAGCTTCGCGCGACTGCAGGACTCCCGGCAAACTGATCACCCGGCGCACCGCACTCAGGACAGCAAACGATGGAAGTACAAGAAATGATAGTCGCGCACGTAGCCAAGCTTCTTGTAGATGTGTTGCGCGGCCAGGTTGTCGTGGGCGGTCGCCAGGGTTAGACGCTCAGCGCCGGAGCTTCGGGCGAACGCCTCCGCATGGCTTAGCAATGCTGTGGCAACACCCTGTCCGCGAGCCGCTACATCCACATACAGATCTTCAAGCAGCCAGATGGGGCGCATCGCCAGCGTGTTGGTGGAAGGCATGAGATGCATGAAGCCGATCGCATCGCGTCCGTTCCAGGCCAAAAAATACCGCCCCGACGATTGCCTCAAACGGTCGAGAATGAAGGCGGCGGCGCGCTCTTCCTCAGGATGCTTCGCCATAGAAAATGCGGTAAGCGACATAAAGCCGCGAGAGCTCACGGGCGTCCGCCTGCGTCGCGGGTTGTATCACAGGCTCACTCCGATGGGACAAGAGATTGCAGATCTCTTTCACTGCGCTTCGCTCTGTCGAAACATAAACTGCGACCGCCGACTTTGAGTGGGTGGCCCAGGTCTCGCTTTTGAGACCTGGATTTCTCCTGGCGAAATGATCCTAGCCGGAACACCCCCTCAAGATTCGTCCGCGCCATTTTGATCTTCTTACGTGGTCCCAGGCCGATTGACTGGATAAGCTTAACTAGTTTCGTCATCTAATGGGCAGACTGCGGCCAATTCTGCCAACTCGGAGGCTACTGTACTCAATCCGTCCTCCAGCACCTGCAGGGCCTCGTTAAATTCGTCGTCAGTCATATTCAGCGGCATCAGCAGCCGGATAATGTTGTCGTAGGTCCCTGCATTCAATAGAAGAACTCCATGCTCCAGACAATGATGCACCAGCTTCTTTGCAGCTTTGGCGCAGGGCGCTCCATTTGCTTCGACAAACTCTACAGCTTGCATCGCGCCGAGTACCGCGCACGTCGCCGATAAACGAATGCTGCTTCTGCCACACGGTTGCTTGATGCTGAAATTGTTCGCCCAGAGCGCGGGCTCGCGCCAGCAGTTGGCCATCGGCAAATTCTTCGAACACCGCCAGTGCAGCGGCACAACTTGCCGGGTTGCCGCCGAAAGTGCCGCCGAGGCCGCCGGGGCCTGGGGCATCCATGATCTCAGCGCGGCCCGTGATCGCGGCGAGGGGCAGGCCACCTCCTAAAGACTTGGCTGTGATAATGAGGTCGGGCTCGATGCCGAAATGAGTAGAGGCGAAGAGCTCTCCGGTGCGGCCGAAGCCGGTCTGAACTTCGTCGGCAATAAAGACGATGCCGCGATCGCGACAGATTTGCGCCAGAGCAGGCAAAAAGCCCGCTGGCGGCACCACAAATCCACCCTCACCCAATACCGGCTCGACCACAATGGCCGCAACCGATTCAGCAGCCACCACGCGACGGAAGGTTTGGTCGAGTTGTTCCGCGACCTGTTCTGCAGTCATCGGTCCACGGTTAGAAAGCCGCGCATTGGCGGGCACGCCAAAAGGGATACGGTAAACATCCGGCAGAAAGGGGCCAAAACCCTCCTTGTAAGGGTGAGTCTTGCTGGTAAGCGACAAGCCCAGCATGGTGCGGCCATGAAATCCATCTTCGACCGAGATAACCGCGGGACGACCAGTGAAAGCGCGCGCGATCTTCACCGCGTTCTCTACCGCTTCTGCTCCGCTGTTGACCAGAAAAGTCTTTTTGGCAAATTTGCCAGGCGTGAGCTGGTTCAGCTTCTCCGCCACCTCCACATAGCCTTCGTAGCCAGTCACCTGAAAGCAGAGATGGAGAAAGGCATCCAGCTGGGAACGAAGGGCGCTAAGTACGCGCGGATTACGGTGGCCAACGTTCAAGCAGCCGATGCCGCCGCCCAAATCGATGAAGCGGTTACCGTCTACATCCTCGAGGATCGAGCCTTCCGCGTGGCGGACAAAAAGTGGGGTGGAGGCGTAGACCCCACGCGGGATGGCCTGCGACCTGCGGGCCGTCAACGCACGCGAATTGGGTCCCGGAATTTCTGTCTTGAGTCGGATGCTGGACATAGCTTCAATACCATCCAATCGGCGCTTCGTTCAGATTGATATGCACCTGCTTGGTCTCGAGATACTCGTCGATGCCATGAATCCCCAATTCCCTGCCGAACCCTGACTGCTTAAAGCCGCCCCATGGTGCTTCTACGTAGGTGGGCTGCATGTGATTGACCCACACAATTCCAGCACGAATGGCCTTGACCATTCGTAAGGCGCGATAGATATCGCGTGTCCAGACGGCAGCGGCCAATCCGAATGAAGTGTCATTTGCGATACGCAGAGCTTCGCGTTCGTCTTCAAAGGGAATAACGGCAGCCACCGGGCCGAAAATCTCTTCCCTCGCAATACGCGAGGAATTGTCCACGTCGTAGAAGATGGTCGGCTCCACATAGTAGCCGCGGCTTATGGAAGCAGGCCTGCCTCCACCGAGCGCAAGCTTGGCTTCGGACTTGCCCAGCGTCTGATAGGCAGAGACGCGGTCGTACTGTTCCTTACTGACCAGCGGACCCATCTTGGTGGAACGATCGAGCGGCGGCCCCAGCTTGATGGTGCGGGCCTTCTCCGTCATTGCTTCGAGAAACTTCTTGTAAATAGACCGCTGCACCAGCACCCGGCTGCCAGCCGAGCAGACCTCGCCCTGGTTGATGAAAATGCCGAAGAGTGCGCCGTCAATGGCCGCCTCAAAATCTGCATCGGCAAAGAAGATGTTGGGCGACTTGCCGCCTAGCTCGAGGGTGACCCGTTTGAGGGTATCGGCGGCGGACTTCATGATCAGCTTACCCACTGCCGCCGATCCGGTGAAAGCGACTTTGTCTACTCCGGGATGGGCCACAATGGCAGCGCCGGCAGTCTCACCCAGGCCAGTCACGACATTGACCACGCCGGCGGGAACTCCACAGTCCGTCAGCCATCCAGCCAGCTTCAACATGGTCAGCGGCGTCTGCTCGGCCGGCTTCAACACGCAGGTGCAGCCGGCAGCGAGCGCAGGAGCGAGCTTCCACGCGGCCATACCGATGGGATAGTTCCAGGGGATGATCTGCCCTGCGACCCCAACCGGCTCTTTCAAGGAAAGGCTGAGTGCGTTGTCGGGAACTGGGTTGACCAGACCGGAGACCTTGTTCGCCAAGCCGCCGTAGTACTCGAAAACAGTGGCTGCATCGGCGATGTCGTATTCCGACTCGACGATGGGCTTACCGCAGTTGCGGGATTCCAACTCCGCAAGTTGTGGGGCCTCTTCCCGCAGCCTGGCTGCAATGCGAAACAGGATGCGACCCCGTTCCTGCGCCGTGGTCTGCGGCCAGCCACCTTCGTCAAAGGCGTGGCGGGCCGCAGCCACTGCGGCATCTACGTCGGCTGCGCCGGCATCGGGAATTTCGGCGATGACCTCTTCTGTGGAAGGGTCGTAGACAGGAATGCGTTTGCCGGAAGACCCTTCCGTCCATTCCCCGTTGATAAACATCGGTTCACAACTGGTCTGTGAGACAGCCATCGTCGCATCCTTTCGCCGCTACCTTGCTGCAGTCGCCATGGTTTCCTGCTGGGCCTGGGCTAACGCCGGTGCTACTTGTTCAAACGCTGAGAGGTGCCGGTCGATATCCGCCATCGAGTGAGCGACGGAGATCGTCCATTGCTCGTCCCACCAGTAGGGCTGCGCCATGACGCCACGGTTCAACATACCGAACCAGTAGAGTCTCCACAGATTGGTATCGACCGCATGCCAGTCGCGATAGTTACGAATTTTGTGGCGATACAGCAGCATGGCGCCGTTGGCCCCTGCGCTCTCCACGTACGCTTCGATACCGGTCTTCTCGACGATCTGCTTGTAACCGGCAACCAGGGCATCGCTGACCTTGGCGATGTGGGCGTAGCCGGCGGGAGTAAGTACTTCACGCAGCGTAGCCAGCCCTGCCGCCATGACCAGTGGATTGGTGGCATAGGTGCCGGCATGGAACACCTTTTGCTGCGCGATTACGTCCATCACCTGCTTGCTCGCGGCGAAAGCAGCCAAGGGGAAACCGCCGCCGATGGACTTAGCAAGGGTCACAATGTCGGCCTTGATGTTGAAGTACTCGCAGGCTCCGCCGCGCCCTAGCTTGGCCCCGGTCTTCACCTCGTCGAAGATCAGCAGCGCGCCCTCACGGGTGCAGATCTCGCGCAGCCCTTCCAGGTAGCCGGGCTCCGGCATGCAGATGCCGATGTTCATCATGATCGGCTCGATGATGATGGCGGCGATCTGTCCGGGGTTCTCCTTGAACAGACGGTTGATTACCTTGAGGTCATTGAACTGCGCGACCAGTGTGTTCTTGACCGTGTCGAGGGGCACTCCGCCGGACGCCGGTACCTGGTTAGGCCGATCGGGATCGCCGACCAGCTCGAGACTGGGCTTCATGCTGACCAGGACCGAGTCGTGAACGCCGTGGTAGCCGCCCTCCATCTTGATGATCTTGTCGCGGCCAGTGTAGCCACGCGCGATGCGGATCGCGTGCATGGTCACTTCCGTTCCGCTGCTGCCGAAGCGAACCTGCTCCACCGGAAAGCGCTGGCAAATTTCGTCTGCCAGATCGTACTCCAGGCTATGGGGCATGCCGTACATGGTGCCGGTCACCAGCCTCTCCTGCACCGCGGCAACCACCGCCGGATGGCAGTGGCCGGCCATCAAAGCGCCGAAGCAGAGATTGAAGTCGATGTATTCGTTGCCATCAGGGTCGTGAATGTGGCTTCCCTTGGCATCCTTCACAAACAAAGGCCAGGGCTCGTAACTGCGGAAGTTGCTGGCTACGCCCAGGGGCATACGGGGTTGGGCCCGCTTCAATGCGGCCTTGGATCCAGGGGTACGTGCTTCAAAAGTGGCGAGTTCCTTCTCCAGAAGGTGGTACATAGGGATTTATCCTTTGCCCAGGAGGGCTGTCGATGATGCGGGCCGGGTGCAGCTAGGAGAATGCTCTAGCGTTCGAGGAACGTAGGGTTGGGCCGCCGGCACAGCCGGGCTTCGCCGCGCGCATAGCGGACAAACCACCGCATCCGGCAAAAGGTGCCGGCGAGGCGTGGTGCTGCGAAATTGGAGAGAGATGACAATCCGCTCAGGAACCCTGCGTGCATTATAGGACCTGTCACGCGTCTCAGGAAAGACGTTGCGATAGATAAACCCTTGTAGTACTTTCTGGAAATCAGCCTGACTTCTTCCTTCTGCGGGCCGTCATCGGTTTAAGATCGATCCTTACCAACGACCCTGGGTGCGCCATATCTTCGGCAAGGGGAGAATTTTGCGACGACCTTTCTTCCAAAGAATCATTCTGTTGTGCACCGTGGCAGCTCTCGGGCTTCTTTCCGGATGCAAAAAAGCACCCCCCACTCTGAGCCTCTTGGTGTGGGAAGGTTACGCCGATCCTTCCTTCATCCAGGGCTTCGAGGCCAAATGCCAATGCAAGGTAACTGCGGCATATATGGGGTCGAGCGACGAACTGGTGGCCAAGCTGCGCGGCGGCGCTGCTTCCAACTATGACGTGATTTCACCGTCGAGTGACGTTGCCACCATGCTCAGCCGCTCCGGGCTGGTCGCTCCGCTGGACCTGAGCAAGATTCCCAATTACGCGCAGCTTTCGCCCAACCTCACCTCCAAGCCCCTGGTCAGGCAAAATGGCAACGTCTATGGCGTGCCTCTTACCTGGGGCCCGAATCCCCTGCTCTACGACACCACCGCCTTTGCCAAAGCCCCGGCAACCTGGGCGGAGTTGTGGGATCCGAAGTATGCCAACAAGTTGTCGTTCTGGGATGACCTCTCCACCATGTACATGGCGGCCGAGGTGCTCGGTTTCGGTAAAAACGATCCGGCGGCCATCTATAACCTGGACGATGCGCAGTTGCAGCAGGTAAAGCAGAAGCTGATCGCGCTGAAACCGAATATCCGCAAGCTCTGGACTACCGGGGGCGAGCTCACCAACCTCTTCCAGAATCACGAGGTCATCGCTGCCATGGGTTGGCCTCTGGTGACCAACCAGCTGCATAAGAGCGGACTCCCTATCCAGGAAGAGATTCCTGCCGAAGGCACCACCGGGTGGATCGACCATCTGATGATCACCTCCTCCAGCGACAACAAAGACCTTGCCTACCAGCTGTTGAATTACCTGATCTCCGCCCAGGCACAGAAACAACTCAGCGATGTTACGGGATATATCCCAGCCAATCCGCAAGCCGCCGCGTTGATGACCGCCGAACAGCGCCATAGCCTGCACCTGGATGATATCGATGCGTATCAGCGGCAGATTGTCTTCTGGCAGGATGTGCCGCGGCGCCCCAAATATACCGAGATATGGAACGAAGTAAAGGCCAGCCAGTGAGCTTTCTGCGGCTGGAGGGCGTGGGCAAACGCTTCGGCGAGCATACCGTGCTCGAATCCATTTCGCTGGACGTGGAGCAGGGGGAGTTTTTGACTCTGTTGGGCGAGAGCGGATCCGGCAAGACCACGTTGCTGCGCATCCTGGCTGGGTTCGAGGAGCCGACCGCCGGACGCGTTTTGCTCGACGATCAGCGGCTCGATGCTTTGCCGCCACATCGCCGTCCGATCCATACCGTATTCCAAAGTTACGCGTTGTTTCCTCACATGAGCGTTTTCGACAACGTGGCGTACGGCTTGCGGGTGCGTGGTTGCCCGCGCGGTGAGATAACTTCGCGTGTCCAGGAAGCGTTGGCGAAGGTCCGCATGGAACGGTTTGCCGGCCACTTCCCCAGGCAAATCAGCGGAGGACAGAAGCAGCGCGTCGCGCTGGCGCGGGCCCTGGTGAATCGGCCCCGGCTACTGTTGCTGGATGAACCGCTGTCGGCGCTCGATGCGAACCTCCGCCTGGAAATGCAGCGCGAGTTGAAGCTGCTGCAGCGTGACGTTGGCATCACTTTTATCTTTGTCACCCACGACCAGAGTGAGGCACTGGCCATCTCCGATCGCGTGGTTCTGCTTCACCATGGCAAGGTAGAGCAGTGCGGCTCTCCGCGCACCATCTACTCCACGCCACGCACTGCCTATGCGGCTTCCTTCCTCGGCAAGAGCAACCTTGTCACTGGGACAGTGGAGCAAGGGATAGCGGATTGCGGAGCTTTCTCCGTGCCTGTCAATCTACCTGACGGGCCCGTCACCTTTTCCTTGCGCCCTGAGTGCGTCGTTCCCGCGTCTGAGGCTACGGGTGAGCACGTGGTGCGATTGGTCGCAGAAGTGGTTGCAGAACAGTTTCACGGGGCTGATTCCCTGCTCACATTCCGCTGTGCTTCGGGCATGGAGTTATTCGCGCGAGTTGCCACCCAGGCAAATGGCGGCGGCTTCGCATTCAAGGCGCAAGACCTTGTGCCCCTGGAGGACGAATAGAATGGAGCGTGAATAAATGCGCCGGTCTCGTTTGTCTGCCTGGCTGGTGACGGTGCCTCCTTTCGCCTGGATCGCCCTGTTTCTGTTTGTTCCCTATTGCTTGTTGTTTTGTTACAGCTTTTGGAGCCTGGACGCGAACCAGCAAGTACTTCGCCATTGGACGTTCGCCAACTATCTGCACCTGGCGACAACGCCGCTCTATCTCACCGTCATTCTCCGTTCCATGCGCATCGCCTTCTCGGTGGTATTGCTTTCTCTGCTGATCGGCTATCCCCTGGCGTGCTTTCTAGTTTTTCAGGCGGGCAAATACCGGCAGATGCTTTACCAGGCGGTGATTATTCCGCTTTGGATCAGCTACCTCGTCCGGGCTTACGCGTGGAAAGTCATCTTCGGGAACGAAGGGGTAATGAATACCCTGCTGCAGTGGTGCCACGCCACCAGCCATCCTCTGGGCTTTCTGTTGTACAGCCCCTTTGCCGTGATCGTCACGCTCACCCACATCTACGTGCCCTTTGTGGTGTTGCCGGTTGTCGCGTCGCTTGAAAAGATTCCGCCGGAGCTGCTCGAGTCTTCAAGCGATCTGGGCGCCAATGCATGGCAGACCTTTGTCCGGGTGATCCTGCCGCTTTCTCTGCCAGGGGTTCTCTCCGGTGCAACCTTTGCTTTTCTGCTCAGCTTCGGTGACTTTCTGGCGCCGCTGCTCTTAGGCGGGCCGAGCAGCGTCATGATCGCCAATATTGTGGCTAACCTTTTCGGTGCGGACTACAACTGGCCGCTGGGAGCTGCGGTTGCGGTTCTGATTCTGGCCATGGTGCTGGCCATTCTGACCCTCACACAGAAATTAGAACGGCGCTGGAGGGCGGCATGAGAGCCGGTCGCACCCTAGCCACCGGTTACGCAAGCCTCGCCTATGGCTTTCTTTATCTGCCCATCGTGGTGCTTGTCATCTACTCCTTCAACCGTGATGGCGTGGGCGGTTTTCCCCCACAACACTGGACGCTCGATTGGTACCGCACGCTGTTCGCCGACTCCGCCATGTGGACGGCAGTCGGCAATAGCGCCATCGTTGCCGTTTCCACGGTTGTTTTGTCGATGTTGATTGGCTTTCCCGCAGCGTACGCGCTCGACCGCTATTCGTTCCCGGGCAAAGGGGCGTTTCAACGGCTGGTACTGCTGCCCCTGATCGTTCCCGGCGTCATTACCGGGATCTCCCTGCTCTTGCTTACCGTGAGTAGCGGCTTTCATTTAAGTCTTGTCACCGTGATTCTGGGTCATTCCACTGCATTGACTGCGGTCGCGACGACAGAGATTTTTGCCGGACTGGCCAAGCTCGATCGCTCGCTCGAAGAAGCATCCGCAGACCTCGGAGCAAGCCGCTTGCAGACGCTGGTGCGCATTATCCTACCCGGTTTACGCACCTCACTGCTAGGCACGGCGCTGCTGATCTTCACTCTTTCCATGGATGAGATCGCAGTTACTTTCTTTTTGATCGGTCGAGAGAATACGCTGCCGCTTGAGATCTGGTCTCGCCTGCGACGCGGAGCGACCCCCGAGATGAACGCCATAGCAACCTTGATTTTTCTATTTTCGGTCATCACCATCTTTCTGTCACAGTGGCTGATCACACGAGGCCAGACTGGCACTTCATTCGTCCAAGAAGGGATTACTAACTGATGAGCTGGACTGATAAAGAACTGGGTATGGATCGCCCAATTACCCGCCGCGACTTTATGAATGGTGCGGCGATGGCCATCGCCGCGGCAATCACTCCACACTCTGGGCTCTTCGGCCAGGCCGTGCCGGGACCGCAGGACCGTCCCGGATACGATCCACCCGCCGCTCATGGATTGCGCGGCAGCCATGCGGGTGCGTTTGAGGTCGCACACCAGCTGCGCGATGGTACATTCTGGACCAATGCCGGGCAGCCCGAGAGCACCGGTGAAAGTTACGACCTGGTCGTGGTGGGCGGCGGCATCAGCGGCCTTTCTTCTGCACGGTTCTTCCATGGCGCCGCGGGCAAAACTGCGCGCGTGCTCATCCTCGAAAACCACGACGATTTCGGCGGCCACGCCAAACGAAACGAATTTCAAGTCGGCAAGACCTTCATGCTTGGTTTCGGGGGAACGTATTCCATCGAGAGCCCGGCTGTTTATAGTTCGGTCGCCAAGGGAGTGGTTCGCGATCTGGGGATCGATGTGTCTTCCTATCCCAGCCACAACAACGCCCGGCTTTACCCCTCCCTGGGGCTCAAGGACAAGATCTTCTTCGACAAGGAAACGTTCGGCGACGATCGCCTGGTGGTTAGCCCTTCCCCCAGGCATGGAGCGAAGACGTGGCAGGAGTTCGCCGCGCAGGCGCCCTTGACCGATAAAGCCAAAGCGGATTTGAAACGTCTGCTTGCCTGCAATGAGGACCTGATGCCGGGTCTCTCTTCAGCGCAGAAGAAGGCGAAGCTGGCTCGGATGAGCTATGCGGATTACCTGACCAAGCTGGTCAAAGTTGATCCTCAAGTCGTCGCGATCTATGATCCGGAGCCGAAATCGCTCTATGGTGTGGGGATCGATGCGGTATCAGCCCAGGATGCGTGGGGCCTGGACATGCCTGGATTCGACGGCCTTAAGCTCGCGCCCGGTGCAGGTCCCGGCATGGGGCGGGATGCGAACCGCAGCGAGGAAGCGGAGAAATATTTCTTTCACTTCCCCGATGGGAATTCCTCCATCGCGCGACTTCTGGTGCGCTCACTAGTCCCCGAGGCCGTGCCCGGACATTCCGCGGATGATATTGTCACCACCCAGGTTCGCTATGACCAACTCGATCAGCCTGGCAAACCGACGCGGATCCGCCTGAACAGTACCGTGGTCCGGGTGCGTCATGATGGCGACCCATCCACTGCCAAAGAAGTGGAGATCACGTATGTACGGCAAGGACGTTTGTATACGGTGAAAGCGGCGCATTGCATACTGGCTTGCTGGCATCCTGTGATTCCCTACCTTACGAGCGAGCTGCCGAAGGAGCAGATCGCCGCGTTGCGGTCTGCGGAGAAAGTTCCATTGGTCTACACCAACGTGGCGCTGAAAAACTGGAAGAGTTTTGTGCGTCTCCAAACTTCCGGGGTCTCTGCGCCCGGATGCTACTTTACCGAGTTTGGACTAGATCATCGTGTGAGTATTGGCAACTATCACTGCACCACCAAGCCGGAGGAGCCGATCGTGCTGACCATGGCGCGCTATCCTTGCCAGCCTGGATTGCCGGCGCGGGCCCAGCACCGTGCCGGAAGAGCAAATCTTTATGCAACTTCGTTTGAGACGTTCGAGAGAAATATCAGGGAGCAGCTTGCCCGCAGCATGGGCGCCGGCGGCTTGGATCCTGCGCAGGACATCGCCGCAATCACGGTCAATCGCTGGCCGCACGGATACGCTTATCAATACAACTCGCTATGGGATCCGTTCTGGTTGGAGGGCGGCCCTTTGCCCTGCGTTGAGGCGCGCAAACCTTTTGGACGCATTGCGATTGCAAATGCCGATGCTGACGCTTATGCGTACACCGACTGTGCCATTAACCAGGCTTACCGCGCCGTGAACGACCTTAAGATTACGGCGAGCTGATTACCTCGGCGAAGCGTGGCGGGCAGCAACTGCAGATCCCTCCACTCCGCTCCTGCGGAGCTCCGGTCGGGATGACAAGGAAAGGGCGGTTACCTTTTGGAAGGGAGCGACGCGGATGGACAGAGTCAGGAAGGCTAATTTGCGTTCCAGTCGCTTTGCAGTTAAGTCTTTCCGTCCTAGTGGCTACGCTTCCGAAAGTAACCGCCCTCCCCTTGTCATCCCGACCGAAGCGAAGCGCAGTGGAGGGATCTGCAGTCGCTGCCCGCCACGCTTCGCTGCGGTCCGTAATGGACAAAGGGTAGGTGGTTGTGGACTGGAGGAACCGCAGCATTTCTCTGCAACTGTTAAGTCACAACCGCAGGATGGCCAGGCCACGCTTTGCCCCGCGAAACAGCCCCCGCAACAATCAAATACAGCAGCAGCCCGATCGGCCCAAAGAGAAACGTCAACACCAAACACGGAAGTACAACAATAAACGGCACTCCATTGCGCCGTGCATCCCGCACTTGCCAGCTGCCAATGAAAAGATCAAACGCCAGGTAATGGACCCATCCCGCTAGCACCAGCCAGCGATCTGTGAACAGCAGCATCACGTTGCTGAGCGAGTTGAATCCGCCCCGGTGACCACCCCAGTGGGTGGCGATCAGCACCGTGTAGAGCCCACACAGAAGAGCCGGAACCAGCAGTCCCGTGATGAGCGATGAGATCATACGCGAGGCACGAGCAGAAAACCCGGTGACCGCCAACAAAAGCCAGCCTGCCAGCGCCATGCTGTTCGCAAGCCGAAAGAGCGAATCTGCAGTCATGAGTACCCTTCCTTACGTTTGAAAATGACCACGGCAACCGCTGTAAGCATAAGCCACAAAGCAAAGCTTTCGACCGTTAAACGATCTGGCTGCACGATCGGCTGCCCTCGAAAAGCCTGCCAGAGCAGCAGCAAAAAGAGCGCCAGATAGCTGGCGGCGAGCGAAAAGACAAGATGACGTTGCGTCCCCTGCGGCAAGCGTCGACGGGCCATCCACCAGGCCAGCAGCGGCAACACCTGCAAACCATGCATACCAATAAAGTGCGCGATGCGCAGATCGCCGTGTTCAACGCTCCAGCCGGTCACCGGCAATCCGCGGCCCCCATCCGGAGCACCCACGGTATGCGCCCCCACAATCGGCATCCGGCCAGTGGCGTGCGCTTCTGCCAGTTGCCGCGAACTCGGCATGGTCATCAGTCCCCCTGATCCGGTGCCAAACAGTGCCAGCACCATGCCCAGCCGAAGCGACCATCCCCAGGCAGAGCCGGCAAAAGGCTGGCGGAAAAGAACGATCGTCAGCAGCAGCATCGACACCCAGATGCAGGCGATGCTCAGCCCCATAACGGCATAAACCATGGCGTCAAAGTGGGTGCCGTTGTTGAAGTGACTCGTGGTTCCACGCGCCGCTTGCATGTCGATCAGAGCAATCTCCAAAAACAATCCCGCGGCAAGCAGGGTGTCCAGCGCACGCACGAAACGCGGCCAGATGGTGATCGATGCAATGCAGTAGGCAAAACTCCAGCAGGCGATCATGGTGGAGAGCGCAAACTTTGCCGGCTTGAGCCAGGCCGGTACTCCCGTAATCACCCGGCGATCCACAACCAGGCCGATCAGGCAGAAAACCAAATCGGCCGCCATGACGAAGCCCACGATGGTGAGCCCCGGTGCTGCCCTTCGCAGCCTTGCCAGCAAGATGTCCATGTGAAAGAGATTAACATGGATGTTAAAAAGATTCACATCAATGTAGAATCGAATTCAGTGACCGCCTCCAGGAAGCGCCCTTACCATCACGGAGATCTGCGAACCGCCCTGATCGAGGCCGCGCTGTCACTGGTGGAGGAACACGGCGTCAAGGGCCTGGCTTTGAGCGATGCGGCGCGGCAGGCCGGCGTGAGTGTGGCTGCCCCTTACCGTCACTTCAAAGACAAAGAGGCGTTGTTGGCCGAAATTGCCGCGGAAGGCTTTGTCTTATTCCGCGATGCGCTGGCGCGGGCGGCGCAGAGCAATCCCAAAGATAAGGTCCAACGCCTGGTGGAGATGGGCGTTGCCTACGTTGACTTCGCGCTCGAACACCGGTCCCACTTCAAGGTGATGTGGGAGAGCGGAATTCCCAGGGAGCAATATCCAGAGGTGGGAAAGGCCGGACACGAGGCGTATTTGCTTTTAGAAAAAGCGGCGACCGACCTCCTGCCGGGGGCGTCGCCAGGACGCCAGCAAGCCCTGGTGGCTGCAGCCTGGAGCATCGTTCACGGCTATGCCAGCCTGACGCTGGAGAGCGCACTCCGGGTGGCCCCGACCGGCGGAAACGATAAGAAGCAGCTACGGCAGGCGCTTCATCTGCTTCTAGATCAGTTCGCCGCCTGACGCCTACGGCATGTAGAAAACTTCGCGCAGCATGGGAAAACGCTCGCCGGGGCGCAGCGGGTCTAACGCCGGATCGAGCGGCGCAAAGTATGGAGCCATTGCCTGCTGCCAGCGAGTATTGACCGGATCGGCTTCAATGCGCGCCCAGGTCTCCTCGAAATTCTCTACTCGCATCGTCAGGATGAGAAGCTGGTCGCGACGGAAGATGGAGTACTCGGAGATACCGGCGCGCTTGAGCAGCGCCAGCATCTCCGGCCACACTTCAGCATGAGCTTTGTCATACGCCTCTTCCGTGCCGGGGCGCAGACGTAGAAGGAACGCGACCCTTTGCATTACTCCGGTTGGGGAACGAGGCGAAGGTAGGGTTTAGGTGATTTCCAGCCGTCGGCATATTTCAGTTTGGCTTCCTCGTCCGTGACCGAAGGCAGGATGATGACATCGTCGCCCTGCTTCCAGTCCGCTGGAGTGGCCACCTTGTGCCTGGCGGTCAGCTGCATGGAATCGATGACCCGCAGCAGTTCTGGAAAGTTGCGGCCAGTGGTCATGGGATAGCTGAGGTGGAGCTTGATCTTCTTGTCAGGGCCGATGATGAAGACGGTGCGCACGGTGGCATTGTTGGCGGCAGTCCGGCCTTCAGACGTCTCTCCTGAATCGGCGGGCAACATGTCGTACAGCTTGGCCACCTTCAGTTCGGTATCCCCAATCATCGGGTAGTTCACCTTGTAACCGCCCGTCTCTTCGATATCGACGGCCCATTTTCCGTGGCTACTGACGGGGTCGACGCTCAAGCCAATCACCTTGGTATTACGCTTACGAAATTCGGGCTCCAGGCTGGCAACGCTCCCCAGTTCCGTGGTGCAAACCGGAGTGAAGTCTTTAGGGTGAGAAAAAAGAATGGCCCAGCCGTCGCCGATCCACTCATGAAAGCGGATCGTACCCTGGGTCGTTTCGGCAGTAAAATCTGGAGCGGTGTCATTGATTCTGAGGGACATGCTGCGTTTCCTGCTTTCTGGCTCTGTAGACTCAACCATAATTTTAGCAGGCAGAACGCGGCGGACGGGTTGTCACGCCTACAGGAATTAGAGGGCGTCTATAGTTTCCGGGGCGAACTACTCATGTGTGCCCTTCTCAGACGATGGATTATTTGTTTGCGCTGCCAGAACAGGGATGCGGAGCTTCTGACCTGTTTCGATGTGATCAGGATCGCTGAGGTCGGGGTTGAGCTGCTGAATTTGCCGCAAGATCTGCGCCGTGCAATTGCCGAATTTTTCGGCACAGATCCCCAGCAGGGTTTGCCCGGGAGTCACATTCACCAGGTCGGCAGAATCCGTCCACTGTGGGGTTCGCTCACTGAATGAAGGTGAAGAACGGGGGAGGGCCAGAGACGCGGTTGTGTTTGCTTGCGCGGCGGGCGGCTGGTCCGCCGGCAAAGCGGTCCGCGGCGCCGGTTCCGTGGAGGGTAACGGCGTAGGGGTGTCGACGGTTGCAGAAAGTGGTGGCTCGGAGGCCATAGAGCACAGGCGGCTCAGGAGCCGTTGGGGCCGGGGCTGCGGGCACGTAAGCCACAGCTGCGGGTTGCGCAGCGGCCGGTTGAACCACCCATTGACGAGCCGCTAACAGCGCCACGCCGACAGCAAGCAGGACTACAGCGGCAATAGCCACATTCAGGAGCCCCTTTGCCGACACGGAGGCAGACTTCGGACTGGAGTACGTTGGGACAGCCTTGAGGGTAACCCTCTCCTGCGTGGGCTGAGGGTGCGAAAACCGTGGCCGCAATTGCCCAATATCCAGATCAGCCATGACTTGGCGAATGATCTCGCGGTCGATTGGTTTATACTCCAGCGCCGCTCCCAACGACAGAGCATTGAAGCAAAGATTGTTGATATTCCGCGGAATGCCCTCGCTCGCTTGCGCGATGAGGGCCAGCGCGTCTTTCGTAAACAGCGGCATTTCGGAGGCATATCCGGCTACCCGCAGCCTGTGTGCTACATAAAGCGCTGTCTCTTCTGCAGTGAAGGGATTTAGACGAGCGAATATGGAAACCCGCTGCCGTAGTTGCACCAACTCTGGTGAACCTATGTTCTCTGCGAGCTGCGGCTGACCGGCAAGAACGATCTGGATCAGCTTATCGCTGGCGGTCTCAAAATTCGACAACATCCGCACCAGCTCGAGAACGGAGTCATCGAGATTTTGCGCCTCGTCGATGACCAGCACCACCCTCTTGCCCGCGCTGTAGTGCTCGGCCAGCAGATTCTTGAGCCTGATTTGCATTTCCACCAGGCTTGCGCGCATGTCCGGAGCGCCCAGGCCGGAGAGCAGAGCGCGCAAAAGATCCACTGGAGTGGAGATGGTTTGAAACAAAAATACGAGGCGGGCTCTTTCCCGAAGAATATCCAGCGTTTGAAAGAGCAGTGTGGTCTTGCCCAATCCCGGCCTTGCAATCAGCGCCACAAACCCGCATCCGGACTCGATACCGTAGATGACTGAGCTAAGGGCGTCTTTCTGGGTCGGGGTCAGAAAAAGGTAGCGGGAATCGGGTGTGACGCCGAAAGGCTGTTCCTTCAGTTTGTAGTATTCAAGGGCGGTCATGTGTGGGGGTCCTCTTCTCCACAACTCGACCTGAGCTGTGGAAACATTGACTGCTGTTTCGCGGAGTACCGCCCTTGGGCATGCCGAAGCATGGCTCAAGGGGAAGGACCTCTGCGGAGGCACGTGGCGTGTGTTGGGGGCCCTCGGCATTGTCCTGCGCAGATGTTCTTTGTGCAGGACAACCGGCGTACAGACGAGTCGCGGGAAAATTGGTTAAGGCCTTAGTTCTACTTCCGGTGCGCTCGACGGGCTCCCCATCCGCATACAGCGGCGGGAGCAGCGATCACCAGGATCGAGGCTGCAACTACTTGTGACCGTAACTTGACCCGTCAGAATAGCACGGGGTCGCCCTGTGGAATTGTTGTACCTTTGCGACCGCTACAGTATGCACTTTTCATGCGATAAAAGCGCGTGCAGACCCCAAGATTAAGCGTGGTTAATTACCAATGGGTCTTACTGTGGAACGGTGGTTTTCCTGCTGCGATCGAATCTAAACATAACTTAAGAGCTAAGTAGACTTATTCGGGTTGCCTATAAGTAGACCCATTGTTTGAAGCTTGGATCGCAGAACATCCCAACCGCTTTTTTGAGGAACCAGCCGCTGATGGACGGGCGGGTAACCACCAGATCGGCGAATGCTTCGCGCGGACTGCAATAGCGCTCAAGCAGTGCCGAGCATCCGCCAACAAAAACAATGTATTTTTGACCGACACTAATTTCATACTCGAGCAAAAAAGCCCTCATCACTGCTGACAGCGACTCGCGCATAAATGTGGAGTGGTTCAGCTGCACATCGATGTAGGTGGTTCCATTGCGCCGCCAGCCACTCAGAATGCTTAGCCACGTGCCATCCTTTGCTCTGAGGCCCATGGCGAACGCATCTTCGCGGGTGTGCAGCATTTTTCGCAAGCCTTCGAAGTACCACGTGGACCTCGCGGGCATGGAGGATCGGGAGCGTAAGTAACACATGGCCTCGAATGCCTGCTCGGGCGCGATGCTGGGCAAGAAGTCAGGCCGCAGCTTGGTTTCGAGCTGGCGCCGTTTTGCTCTCAGGCTCCTTCTGGTGCGTAATCCAAAGCTTGCGAGCATTTCCTCGTAGGTTTCCGCCAGCACCAGCCGGTGCTGGACAGTCCGCTCGACAAACTTGCTGCGTAGACCGGACGTTTTGAAATCGACCAGCAGTGCGATTCTTGAGGTCTTCGCTCGGACTCGAACGGTATGAAATTTCTTCTGCACGTTGACCAGTTCTTCGATGGCGCAACGAAGAAAGGTTTCTCGCTCCTGCACTGGTGCAATCACGAGGCCCTCTCCCATGGGATCTCCGGCACAGGCGAGCCCGGAACCGACCCCTGCAAAGCACACCTGGTGGAAGAAGGCCGCTGCGACCAGCTCCGACTCGGCGCGAAAAACCACCACAACGGGACGGCGATTCTGGGGATCTTTGCAGGCAAGGAAATAGTCAATATCGGTGGTGATGTCGTCTTGCTGGTGGCAGCGCAGGCGTAGTTGGTCGAACTCCTGCTTGATGGATAGGATCTGCTCGACGCCCACGAGCAGATCGGCGGAGGACTGGGCGGCAGAGGGGGCAGCAGAACCAAGGGCAAACAGAATAGGTGGATCCATGCGCTGAGGTAACTCAGCAGCGGAGGCATTCGACAGGGCAGGGCTGAAATGCATGCGATTCCTTCCAGTATTCGCAATTCAGGCGATGCTTTCGCGGCGTGTGTTTGCGTTCTTTTTTGCCGTGACGCGAGGAGTATAGGTCCCCCGAAGGTCATGCTGGAATTGCGCTTCTGTGGGAAGGTGATGGGTGCCTAGGTGTAGTGCCGCCGGCAGGGGTGGGATGATAGTTCGGGGTTAAGTAATAGAACGGGTGGGGTTTAAAGAGCCTGAGGGCCGATTTCGTCGGGATCCCTGAGCCCCTGGTAGTTTCACTGCCCCAATCAGTCGTTAGCCGCTTGTGAATATTGCAAGCCAGCTGGCGGAAAGAGTTTCACCACCCGTGGACCCGAAGCGGAATGAGACTGGGCAGCAGCGAGAGCGGGCCGATGCGAGAAGGCGAAGGCGGCAAGGCCGAGTCGATCTTCGACCTTGAGCTTGGTAAATACCGCAGTCAAGTGGTGCCACACCGTGGACTCAGCAATCCCGAGTTGCTGCGCGATTTCCTTATTCTTCAAACCGCTACAAACCAGCGGAATGAGCTGACGCTCCCTTTGGGTAAGCCGCTTGACACGCTGCTCTGCGTCGGCTGCGGGCAGCGCACATTTGCTGTCGAAAGTGGAGGTTTCCCCGGCCGAGGCCGGCAAGTCTTTGCAGGCTCGTAAAGCCGACGTTCGCAGCTTGGCGGCGGAGCACCACTTGCTGAGAAATGCCCTCGCCCCTAACCTGAGCATTTCTCGCTTCTGCTGCGAGTTCTCTGAAACCGTGAGAAAGATGATTGCTGTTGTGGGACGCACAGACTGAAGCAAAGCGGTGGTGAGCTCAAGATTCTTCGACGCCATGCACCAATCGAGAAAGGCCACCTGGGGCCGCTGCGCAATGATCTTCTTGTGGCAGGAGGCCAAGGTAAAGGCTTCTGCGACGACCTGAAATTGGAGATCGTCCTCCAGCATCTTGCGCAGGCCCTGTACGATCACCGGATAAGGATCCGCGACAAGGATTCTAGTGCGCCGTGAAGCAGCTACTAGAGCAAGAACGGATTGTTTTTGCCCCATGCTCTGTCCTGGAATGAAAATGATTCTCAGATAACTGCAATTGACAAACCGGGCGCACGTGCATTGGCGCCCCAAAGGACATCTTGAGCGTATGAGGGGACTTGGTAACCGGTCAATCGTATTCTGGTAATCAGGCAGACACTTATATCGCCGGCCCTCGGCGGGATTTGCAATACCTACTCGTGCGTGCCCCTATCGGAGGTGCTCTTGCGGGGCTGCTCGACACTGGACTGCGCCGCCAAAACGGGGATGCGGAGATCCTGACCTATTTCGATGTGGTCAGGATTCTTCAGGGAAGGATTGAGTTCATGAATCTGCTGCAGAAGTTCCGCCGTGCAGGTTCCGAATTGTTCGGTACAAATACCCACCAGGGTCTGGCCGGGTCGCACGCGTACTGTGCCCGCAGAGCCGGTTGACGGCGAAGTTTTCGCTGCGCTACCCGAGGGGGGTGTTGAGGTCTGGGGAAGGGAGGGCCCGGCTGGCGGTGTCAGTGCGGAGGCGCTGGACGATGGCTGCCCGGGTGCGGGCGACGGCGAGGTGATTGGGGCTTGAGCCGAGTCTGCCGCTGCGGCTGGCGGTTCCGAGGCCCCAGGAGCTCGTGACGCGGGCGTTCCGACCGAAGCGTGTGAGGGAGCGGGGCGTCCGAGCCATTGACGGCCGGCATAGACAGCGCCGCCGATTGCCAGCACAACCAGCAAGGCTGCGGCAACTTTCGGGAGCCACTCGGCAAAGACGGATGGACTCTCCTGAGCCCAAAACATCTCAGTGGTGGTGGGAGTGGGGGCGGGGGTGGAGGTAACTTTTTCCTCCGCCGGCGCGGGGAGAGAGAATTTCTTGCGCAGAGGCCCCAGATCAAGATCAGCAATCACCTGGCGAAGGATGTCGCGATCGATTGGCTTCTGCTGCAGAGCGCTTCCCAGCGACAAGGCATTGAAGCAAAGATTGTTGATGTTACGCGGAATGCCTTCGCTGCATAGGGCAATGAGCGCCAGCGCGTCTTTGGTAAACAGCGCCGTATCGAAGGAGTAACCGGCCGTGCGCAGCCGGTGCGCTATATATTGCGTTGTCTCTTCAGGGGTGAAGGGTTTGAGGCGAGCGAATATGGAAACCCGCTGCCGTAGTTGCACCAGTTCCGGCGAGGCTATGTTCTTTTCCAGCTGCGGCTGCCCTGCCAGAATGATCTGGATCAGCTTGTCGCGTTCGGTTTCGAAGTTTGACAGCATGCGCACCAATTCCAGCACGGAGTCATCCAGATTCTGCGCCTCATCGATGACCAGCACGACCCTTCTGCCGGCGCGGTATTGCTCGCTCAAGAGCTCCTTCAACGTGATTTGCATTTCGACCAGGTTGCCGCGTAATTCACGAACTCCGAGGCCGGAGAGGAGTGCGCGCAGAAGATCTAAAGGAGTGGATATGGTTTGGAACAGAAAGACGATTCGGGCGTTGTCGCGGAGGATGTCCAGGGTTTGGAAGAGCAGGGTGGTCTTTCCTAAACCGGGGTTGGCGATCAGGGCGACGAAACCGCATCCGGACTCGATACCATAGACGAGTGGAGTTGAGCGCTTCTTTGTGGGAAGAGGTCAGGAACAGGTAGCGGGAATCCGGGGTGACTCCGAACGGTTGTTCTTGCAGCTTGTAATAGTCCAGGGCTGTCATTTGCGTGGCGGTCCTCGTTGGCACAGCTCCCAAACGAAACCTGGGAAGCTGGGGAGACTTTGAAGATCTTGCCGAGCAGCACTCTAAATTATCAGCAGAAGACTCAGCATCGAAAATTGATTCTGGCCGAAACGCTGCCCACTGATTTTGGGGGCCCGGGTGTCGAACGCGGATCGTTACTCGGATCCAACATATCAGGACCGGATCGGCGAGGATGATCGCCCGTCTTGCCCGGTGCGCTCCACGAGACCGGGCCATTGTAGAATATCACGGCTCGCTTTTGCGGAAGAATCGTCCAGCCTTTGCACTTAGGAGCCACGATCACCTTAATGCAACGGGCGATGGGCGGGGGAACCCTTCTCTGTACATTAACGCAACCTAATTACTTCTGTGCTGTTGCTCCGCTAAAGTTTCCTTTCTTCCTTTACGGGTTCCCAATATAAAGGTGATAAAGAAATAACGAACAGTGACCGCGGCGTGCGTTTGCTGAGCCTGGTGCTCAGCAATGATGATTTTCACTCGTCCAGCCGGGGGCTCGTCTCGATCCGGACTCGCTTTCTCGCAGAATCAACAGAAACTTTACCCCGACAAGGCTCCGCACCGGGCTCAGGGTAGAAGTAAGGGGCATTTCGCCGTACGCCCACAGCGATTTGCCTGGATGTTTGCTCATGAGATTTCCTGACCGTAATGAAGCGCGCTCAACAAGCTCTTTTGCAGCAAAGGCGACGGGGCGGGGGCGCAAAAAGGGGCTATGACCGCAATCCTGAACTGGACCCCAAACGCATTGCGCTTACCGCGCAGGCTGCTGGAGCGCAACAGGACTGAACCGCTGCCCCGCTGGTTGCAGGTGCAAGGCTTGTTCGACCAAAGAGGATCCGGCCGCCTGCTGGGCTTATGCCTGCTGACGATTGCCCTACTGGTGCTAACCGGGTGCGAGAAGCCGAATTGGACGGGCCGTTGCCGGCCTTTTTTACGCTGCATGGCAGCGTGCGGGGGGGCCAGCACCCCATTAGCGGTTCCACAATTCAGGTCTACTCCGCTGGTACCACAGGCCGCGCTTCTTCCGCCCTGCCATTGCTCAGCCATCCAGCTCACTCAGACGGCAATGGCAACTTTTCTTTGAACATTGCCTGCCCTTCCAGCAGCTCGCAGCTGTATATCACGGCCAAAGAAGGCAATCCCTCCAGCTCTGGCGCGGTCAATCCCGCTATCGCACTGATGGCCGCCCTTGGCCCCTGTGGTGAACTCACCACCTCCCCCTCCGTGACCGTTAACGAGGTAACCACGGTCGGTTCGGTCTGGCCGCTAGCGTCCTATATGTCCTCTGCGTCTCTTCTGGGCTATACCCCGGGCGACGCGTCGTTTTCAGCCGCTGTCACGCTGGTACAACAACTAATCGACACCCTCCACGGGACTACGCCAGGGCAAGGCATTCCCGAAGGATACGCGGTACAAACGGCCAAGCTGGATAGCCTTGCGGACCTGTTGGATGGGTGTGTCAACTCCTTTGGGGGCAAGGCCGGCGACGGTAGCCCGTGCGGGCGATTGTTTTCCCTCGACGCAGTTGGCGAGGTAATCCCTCCCACAGATACCTTGCAGGCCGCGCTACTGATCGCCCAGGCTCCGGACGATAACGTAACAAACATCTTCAACCTGGTACCGGGAGGGGGCGCTTTTCAGCCCACCATCAGCCCGTCTCCGGCAGATTGGAGCCTGCCACTGGTGCCCATCCCCGACGCTCCGGCGATTGATCCACCATCCGGAAGCTATCCGGCGGGGCAGCAGGTCACGCTAACGGATAACGTCCCGGGGGCCGTGATCCATTACACGACGGACGGAACTGCGGCCTCGAGCGGTTCCGCAGTCTACACCTCACCGCTCACGCTAGCGAACAGCGAGACGGTGCGAGCGATCGCGGTGGACCGGGGATCAGCGGCTCGACATCGTCCGCCAGCTACACCGTCATACCCGCTCACTTGGTCTTTAGTACGCAACCGTCAAGCACGGTGGCTGGTTCGCCCATCAATCCCGCACCGGCGGTCAGCGTCATCGACAGCAATGGCAATCGCGTCGTCAGCGCGCAGAACCCGGTCACGCTCAGAGTCAGCCCCGGAGGGGCTCTGAGCGGCCCCACAACTGTATCGGCAGTCCAGGGGATCGCCACTTTCTCCAACCTCGGGATTTCCACTCCGGGGAGTGGTTTCACGATCGCTGCCAGCAGCCCTGGGCTGGCCTCGGCCACCAGTTTTCCCTTTAACGTGACCTCATCGGGGATCTCGTTTTCTCTTCCCAGCTCCTCCATCAATGTGGGTAGCTCGATGAGCGGGAGCGTGACTCTCGGCGCGCCGGCGGGGGCGGGAGGGGTCAACGTCACGCTGGTTAGCTCGGCATCGAAGGATGTGGGGATATCGCCCTCTGTGTTGACGATCGCTGCCGGACAAAGCTCCGGCTCAATTACAGTGAGCGGGGTGGCAGCCGGCTCCTCCACGCTCAGAGCTACTGCTGCAGGCTACAGCGCTGGGCAGACGCAGGTGACAGCGGTTGCCGCCGCAAGCAACGCGGCCCACCTGGTATTCAGCACGCAACCGGCGAACGCGATCGCGGGTACGATTCTTAATCCCGCGCCGGCAGTCAGCGTGATGGATAACAATGGCAACCTGGTGACCGGTGCTGCCAACCCCGTCACGATTGCTCTCAATGGAAGTTCCGGGGTCGTCTTGAATGGCTCCGTTACGGTTTCGGCGGTTCATGGGGTTGCCGCTTTCCAATCTCAGCATCGCGACCCCGGGAAGTGGTTTGACCTTTGCTGCCAGCAGCCCTGGATTGGTCTCATCGACCAGTACCCCATTTAATGTGACCTCGCCGGGAACCTCGCTCGCGCTATCCGTACCCAGTTCCTCCATCAACGTGGGCAGCACCATCACCGGCAGCATCACTTTAAGCAAGCCGACAGGAACTGGGGGACTAGCTGTGTCGCTGGCTAGCTCCTCGGCAAACGATGCGAGCGTATCGCCTTCGACCCTGGTCATTGCTGCCGGCCAAAGCACGGGCGCCTTCACGCTGAAAGGTCTCGCTGCCGGATCCTCGACGATCAGCGCAGCCGCTGCCGGCTACGCTAACGCGAGTGCCTCGGTATCGGTAGTAGCAACTGGTCCGGTGACCTATGCGGGGTCAATAACGACAGTGGAGCAACTTGGCGCCATTACTGCTTCCCAAGCAGTGAACGGGCTCGGATTCAACGTCACCGCCGGGAACAACTGGGAGTTTCAGATGTCCGCCGCAGCGGGCGCAACCCACGCCCGCTATCAGTGCAGTTGGGTCAGCACGGAAAACCAAACCGCTCCGCCGGCGAATACGACCGCTTCGCCGCAGTTTACCCTTCAGTCAGATTGCCAGGCTGCGCTTACGTCGGCGGCCGCCGTTGGTATGCATTCCACCATCGTGGCAGCCTATGGCTCGCCCTACCATCAGATTCTTACCGTGACTGTGCCGAATGGAGCTCCGGCTGGGGCTAAGAGTCTCAATGTGCAGTTCGCTGCCGGAACCGGTGGGGATACGCTCTCCTCAATGGCTCCCTTCTATGACACCATCATCAACTCGTCGAACATTAGCGATCACCAACAAGCACTCCTACGCCGGGGGCCTGATCATCGGCGTCGCCTTGCAGGACGCCACCCACGCCACGCTGACGCTTGCATCCGGACTCTCCTCCGCCCTGCCCGCGAATGCGTCCACGCAGTACGTCAATCAGTACCTCTACCCACCGCCACAAACCTTTAGC
>CAWBRJ010000014.1:0-83994 GCA_963790935.1 uncultured Acidobacteriaceae bacterium
AGCTCATCAATGCGGCCAGTTCATTAACATTGGCAGCGAGTACACGGTATGCCTCCTGCAATCGACCAAGCTCCCTGGATGATTCACGGAGAAGAGCGATTTTCCCTTTGCCGTCAACTACGCCTAACAAGGAATTGGCCAGATCCCGAACTCTTTCATATTCCGCTTCGTTACTCTGGGCCGCAGTCACGAGCTTCCAGAGCTCACTCTGGTCGAGCGTCTTTGTGGCGCGCGACAACCACGATGGCAGTCGTCCCGCCGGATCTTTCGATTTTGTCAACTCAATCCAATCCGCCTGCTGGCGCAGCAATGGCCAATCGGACTGACTGCCTCTCCAATGAGATCCAAATGCCTTAGCCAGGAGAGGACTGCAATCCTGGAGCTTTCTGTCCAGCTTCTGTGCCTTATCGATAGCATCCACGATGGCAAACAGGCCATCGGCATCCTTGGGCACGTCGCCTGACGTCAGTTCCCTCATGGCGCCTCTCAGATCCGTGAACTGCGAGGACCGTTCTTTTAACCATTTGCCCTTCAGTTGCGCGGCGGTCTTCCTGATCTCGGTTATGTCTTTGGTCCAGGCGCCCGGAGCAACTGTAGATTTCCACTTCTTGCTGATCTCGTTCAGTTCTGTGCCGTCGGCAATTGCTTCGCGGATAACGCTGCTATGCAAAAGCCATATGTCTGAAGCGACATCGATGCCGTTTAAAGAAGGCGCTTTAAGGAGCGATGCCCCACTCTCCAAAAGACCCTTCACCTCTTCCCAGGTAGTCGGCTCTTCGCCGCCCAGCGCGGATGCCAGCACAGCGGAACTCTCGCGAAGCTTACCCAGGGAAGACTCTACCGACAAGAGAGCCTGGCGAATCTTTTCTCGTATCACCGGCGAAATGCTTATGGCCGGAACACCCCAGAAGGGATTGCTGGCCGGCACTCCGCAGGACATGAGAGGCGCCTGCAACCTCTCTATATATTTGCGCTTGTTTTGCAACTCCTCGAGCGTCCAGGTAGCTGCTTCCCGCAACTCCAATGTGGGAGCCGCCATTGCCTGGAAAAGCTCATCCAATGCCGGCAGCGATCCATAGATGCTATAGGGTGAATCCTCAGAGAGTCCATAGGTGTCGTTCACCGCCGAGCAATACTCGTTGAGTCGATCTCGCAGATTCTTCAGAGTAACCAGATCGGATTCTTCCTCGGCAGGACGGCCGAGCCGGAGATCAAGCGTCTTGCGAAGCTGGGCGAAAACGCTGTTGCGCCGTGTACGGTTGCTGTGAATCTCGAGGGCAATGGCTCCAAGTCCCACCGCTTCGAGCCTCTTCTTCACGACTTCAAGCGCCGCGAGCTTCTCAGACACGAACAGAACCGTCTTGTTACTGGCAACCGCGTTAGCTATCACATTAACAATCGTTTGAGATTTACCCGTGCCCGGCGGTCCTTGTATTACCAAGTCGCTTCCTTGTTGAATTTCAAGAATCGCCTGAATCTGGCTGCTATCCGCGTCCAGCACATGGGCCGGCATATCTACCTGCGTTTTTTTATCTACAGATGTGTCCTGGGTCCTGCGAACCGCAGCTTGAGCTACAGCTTGAGGGGAGGATTGGGAAAAAGTGCTTCCGCCGAGAATGGTCGCGATGATAGGATGCCCAAGGAGCGCGCCCGCCGGCCAAGCAGCCGGATCTAAATCGTTATACATCAGCATCTTTGAAAAGGAGAACAATCCCAGGCTTACCGTGTCCGCGTCGACATACCAGGATGGCACGTTGGCGATAGATCGCCGTATGGCATCGAAATAGTGATGTAACTGAATGTCTCGCGTTTCGGGCAACTGCGGCATCTCGACGTTGAGGCGCTTAGCCAACTCCACGAGGCAGAAGTTCGGAGTTACTTCATCGCCCGTATACTTCAGGCGGAAGCCCGCGGAGACGGAAACGCGCTGCAATTCGACGGGAATCAGGAGAAGAGGCGCACTGTATACTTCTTCCTTGTCCGCCTTCATCTTCCACTTCAAGAACCCCAGCGCGACATACAAGGTGACTGCTCCTTGCTCGAGGAGGGTGGCCTGCGATGAGTAGTAAGTGGCTACCAGACGCTTGTCGAGCTCTTGCTTCGAATAGGCCGCCGGAACAGTGATCGTATCTGCCTCATGGGTCATCTCGCCTACTTCAAAATCCTCTGATTCCTCAAACATGGAGTGAGATGGAAGCGGCTTTACACGTGAGTCCGTGAACGAAGATTGCGACTCCGGGACGAGCACGAACTCATGCCTCTTTAAGACCAGGTGAGCGAAGGCATCCGGCGGCTTGATCGCGAGCCTCGGCACGCCATAGGACTCCAACTCCTTGTAGTTGACCAGAGGATTGCCATGTCCAAGATCCGAAAGGTGGTTCCTTACCGAAGCGAGGGCATCTCTGACTACAGGATCAACTGCGCGCTGATTCGATTTCATAGGTTCACGGTCTCGCTGCATAAGGTTGTGTTCCACTTAAAAAGCATTTGGGTGGCTCAGGACCGCCCCGCCCCTTCAGAGTGCGATATATGTTTTTGTGGGCACAACCCACATAATGGAAACATCCAGGACACAAAAAGGTAATTATTCGGCCTGCCCCTATTCCTGGTGCTCCGAGCGCGTTCGGGTGCAGGATGGAACCCACGGGGTACCGCGCAAAGGGCGCCACAAACAACGCCCGCTGCCTGCAATAGAAGCATCCTCCATTAATTGAGAGGCGCCGCCGGACAGAGTAGCCGGATGGGCCGAAAATCGCTTTACCAGACAGGGAACGCAATGAGTGCAATCTTCCTACAACTTTCGATCGGTTGCCTCGCGCGGTACAAGTAGAACCAGAAGACAATGGCCACCATGAGTCTGTACTCGTTCGATGTCGACTATAGATAGAGCCGCTTCAACGAGTCCTCCTGACGCTCCGCAATCTGCGGCTGGTTAAATATGGCACTCCTGGGATTAGGAGCTTTTGGCTGGCGCGTACGACAGAGACGAATTAATGCATTTGGGGACATTGGCCGCCCAATGTAGAAGCCCTGTGCTTCATCACAGCCATTGGTTCTCGCATAGACAAGGTGGCGATCGGTTTCCACGCCTTCGGCGGTGACCGGGATCCTAAGCGTTCGCGCGAATGCGACCATTGCGCCCAAAACCTGCATCCTCCCCAGATCCGGCTTGACGAAAGATTGGTCTATCTTTAGCCGGTTGATGGGAAAGCGGTGCAAGTAGTTGCAATTCGCATATCCGGTTCCGAAGTCGTCGACGACAATGCTGACGCCCAGCTTTTTCATGCGCTTAAGGTTAGCTTGGGTGGCGGCGTAATCGCGCATGAAGATGCCCTCGGTGATCTCCAACTCCAGTGACTTTGGGCGAACACCAGATTGGACTAAGGCATCTTCAATCGTATTGGCAAAGCTTTTTTTCTCTAATTGAAGAGGAGAAACATTGACCGCCACGCGAAAGTTCGGGTGGATGGCGCGCTGGAAGACTGCGGCCTGGTTGCAAGCTTCCCGCATAGTCCATTTGCCGATCGGTAATAACAACCCCGAACTTGCGGCAATATCGATAAACGACCCCGGCTGGAACTCCTCATTCCCTCTTCGCCATCGAAGAAGAGCTTCGGCGCCCACGATTTGATCGGACTTCAGGTCGAGAATAGGTTGATAGTCTAAGCGTAGCTCTTGCCTCTCTATGGCTTCCTTTAGATCGCGAGTGATGTCCGCACGTGCTTTGGACGCGGTTTTGGGTTGGCTGGAGGGGACCACCAAGCCAACTGATACCGCACTGCCTCGGTTGATCCGCGGGGACCGGCACCAAGCAACGGTTTGCGTGAGTCCATCATAAAAGGAGATTTCGGGTGTATAGCAAAACGCGCGCTGCGCTGATGCGGTATCAGCACATGAAGGAGCGGTGTCGTTGCGGCGCGGAGGCTGGTATGTCGGGCTTAAGTTATAGCCTGTCAACTGGGCTAAGGAGTCATAAACAGCCTTGACGGTTTGGGTAGTGCCTGACCCCACATCGAATACCCTGCCCGCCACAGCGTCTTTGGGCGCAATCATAGCCAGCAGGCTCGCTCTTACCACGTCCGAAATATAGACGAAGTCGCGGCTTTGATTGCCATCGCCATAAACGACGGGCGCTTGTTCAGGATCCGGGGTTGAAGTCATCTTGTGCGCGAAATTTGCGATAACGCCGGCATCGGATCGTTGGCCAGGACCAAACACATTGAAATAGCGAAGAGATACTGTTTCGATTTGGCCTTCATTCCAGGCATTCCGCAGGTACTGCTCACAAGTCAATTTATGAATTCCAAACGGAGACATCACAGGTAAGGTCAAGCCCGATTCTGGAGAGTGAACCGGGCCGCCGCAATAAGCAGCCGCTGCGGAGGCGAAGACGATTCGTTTCACATTTTGCTTAGTAGCCGCCTCCAGCAACCTCAATGTAGCTTCCATATTGACCGCCTGGGTTGCGAGCTGCTCTTCGGGAGAAGGATTGATGGGATCGATGGCTGCCAGGTGAAAGACGTAGTCGATCCCCCTACAAGCGCGAGCCAAAGTTCCTCGATTTCGTACATCGCCTTTTATGAAATCGATTTGGTGGTTGATCCCAGTCAGATTCGTTAGGTATCCAGTCGACAGATTGTCAACTCCGCGAACCTCATCACCGCGGGAGACAAGCTCACGCGCTAACTGCGACCCTATAAATCCAGCAACTCCGGTTATCAGATATCGTGCCATGACGGGCTCCTCGCGGTTTAGAAAGTGGGCTGACGCCTCTTCGAGAGGAGTGGCCCTCGAAGGTCACAACCGTGTGCTAAGATCTACATGTGTCAACGTTGCGATTGCTTAACAGAGGTTTATACAGACCTCTTGTTGAGCTAGTTGATAGAACCGACGATGCCCCACACGTCCCTACTCAAGCAACCCACAAAAACGGAAAAATTAGATAACAAAAGCATCTGGCGTCGCGCTGGGCCCCTGGTGTGAGTAGCTGATTCTTGGCGTGACCAACGTTGACCTCGGTTTCCGTCCGACGGTAACTCAGCCTCGCGTCCCATCTGCTCCGCCACCGCGATCCCGGCCTCGCGCAGCGTCGCATCCAGCGTCGTCGTGTCGCCCTGTTCCGCGCCTTATAGAGTGACTGCCACCACCACCGCCCCGCCATCCAGATCCACGCGTGCTTGGCCTTGTGCGCCAGATGGGTACGCCCGTCCTACATTTTCGCAATGCGCGCATCACCATCCGAGGCGATTCCAGTCCTGATTCGACTTGCGCTGGTTGCGCTTGCGGTCCAACCGTGCCAGGTCTGCCCGCCTCGGCATCTCCATCCGGATGTACAGCACAGACTGTTCATGGTTCCTCACCTGCTTTGTATGTATCCCGCAGACCCTCAAAGAGGCAGTTCTGCTTGACACCAACGGGTGATACGGGCAAGCAAGGGGGATCGGTATGCTGAGTCAATTCCAGGTCACGAATGTGGCATATAAAAGCAGGATTGCAGAGGCTCGATGAACGTCTCGTTTCATTTTGACAGGTTCATTTTCGACCCCGACACAGGTGAACTGTTAAAGAGTGGGGTGCGGGTTCGGCTCAGCATGCAAACGGCAACCATACTGGAGCTGCTCCTGATGCAGGCGGGCCGAATCGTTAGCCGCGAACATATTAAGGATGCGCTTTGGCCTGAGCATGAGTACTTAAGCCACGACAAAGTGATTAACAATGGAATTGGCCGCCTACGGCGCGTTTTTGAAGACGACTACTTGAATTGCAAATACATCGAGTGTGTTCCAGGGCTTGGCTACCGATTCAAGTCTGAAGTTAGACAACTAAAAGTAGACCATGATATGCCCGGCCTCTACATGCCAGCGCCGAAGCCTGCATACATAAATGTGCCGGACAGCGTAGCCCAGCCGATGGCCGCTGCGTCCGATAATCAGCATAGTTTGATGGAAGATGAGGTCTCCAAATCTGCTCCTGCGGGAGAGCTTTGGAATTCAGGCTTCGGAAGCCCGAGCTTCGCGATAGCGAACCGAGGCTTCGATATGATATTGAGAACGTGGGCCCTCGTCGGATTTGCACTTAGAACATATTGCTCGTCCTGGTACATCAAGGACTTAGCTTGGAAACAACGCGGCGCAATCGAGGCTGTCGCAACCTTTGAACCGTAGATCGTTGCCGTTGATCGATGATCCGCCGCAGGTCGGGGTCACGGAATATGTGCCCGCCGCGGAACAGGATGTGACATACCAGTGCTCGATCACTTTGCCATTCTTCCCGGATGGATTCGTTCGAATGCCCGTTCCAAGGTCGTATGGTCTGTTGTTTCAATCCGAATATCCGAAACGTTTCCTGGGACCAATAGACTTTGCCGCCGAGCGCCCCCTCGGCCCGCTTGCGCTCGGTTCTCTCTTCGGCTTCCCGTAACGCTCGTTGTACCGACGGAGCAACTCTCGCCTGGTCGCCAAAGCCGGATGACAAGGCGGACCGTGTATGGACCACAGGCTAACTTCCGGGTGGAGATATACGCACAAGCGCCGGTTTGTTGGCAGTTTCGTAGCGTCTAATAAAGTGCGCAAAGAGCGCAAAAAGCCCCTACCGATCTTCTGCCGGTTGTTCGTCCTCCGCTACCGATTCCTCAGTTGCTTCGTGTTCGTCCTCTGCGATGGCCGACCAGCGAGTCGAGGGTCGGCCCGGGTGGCCTCGCGGTGGGCGGCGAGCACGCCAAGGACAACCAAGTGTCTCGAGGGCAAGGTCGATACGGAACGTCCGTTTAGGCTGCCGGCCCGACAATGCCCGCAACTCGAAGCTGGCGGTCTGAGTTGACGATTCGGTCGTCCGGAAAATATGCGTGGAAAGCGTGGTATGCGTGGTAAGGGGGTGTGGGAGCACTCTGCGCTCAAAAAGACGAGGGTGGCAGGGAGTGCGGGAATGGCTGGGACAGGAGCGGGGTGGCGACTTCCTCTGTTGAGGCCGTCATGGTGGCCTGCAGGCGGAGATTGTGGCCTTTCAAGAAAGGCCAGGTCAGTGTCAATGCCGTCCGAGGCATGGGGGTTGCCTTCGCGGAAAAGGGTGCGCCTTATGCGCCTTATGCGCCTTAAGGGTCTTCCCCCATACCGAAAGCGCTTGGCAACGCGCAGAAAAGGGTGCGTTTTATGCGTCTTATGCGTTTTAAGGGTCTGCCGAGCTGTGCAGTCGCCGTATAACCTTCCGCACTTGTCATGTATTCCGAAAAAAGTGCGCTAAAGGAGCTATAAGCGCTAGAAGTCTTGTTCTCAGGTGCAGGCTTGCTGGTCTTCCCCTCGATCACGGACGCTCTGTAGAAATGTGCGAACTAAGCATACTAAGCATACTAAGTCCGGTGTGTGGACGGCATCCCCAGCAAGACGGGACGATCTTTCTGCCTACGCGCTGCGCATTGGCGAACCGTCCCGTCATCGGCGTCCGTGTCATCTGGCGTGAGATGGCCTCGGGGTGGTGGGTCCTGTTGTGTGCGGCGCGCGTTCTACCGCGCGCCTTAGACGGATCTTGTGGCTCTAGGAGCTAAGTCCTTTGTTTCATGAAGGTGGCCAAATTTTTTAATTAATTAATTTGGCCATCTTGCCTGTTTCGGGGGTGGTTGCTGCCCCCAACGGCAGGTTAGAAAAGTAACAGGCTCCTCTGACTCCATCTTTGGCGCTCGAGAACCGCATCGAATTTTGCGCGGCGCAGATCGCGATCAACTCGTTAGTGCTCGGGGAAGTGTCCGCCTTAAACGCCCTAAGCGCAGTAAGTACCTGCCCCCGCTGCCCAAGCAATTGCCAACGCACGGAAAAAAGTGCGCTAAAAGTCTCGTTTCTCATGTCGAGGCTCGCCGGTTTCCCTCGAAAACGGGACGATATCTCTGCCCACGGCCTACGTATTGGCGGGTGTCCCGTTTGTCATCTTGCGTGCTAGCCCTCTGGACTCGGTTGCCTCGGGCGGGTGCCCGGAGGTGTTCTGTTTCCCAAATTGTCAAAACTGCTCAATCAAGAGGACGCCTGAGCGCACCCTGCTTATGCGGTGATTTCTGCTCTCCGCAGTGCGCCCTCGCGGGGCGCAGGAATGCTGCGGAAAGGCGTAATCCTTCATTTTGATGTCACTTTATAGTTCGCTACACCCAAGTCATCATGCTGACAAGCGCTGATGTTTCCCGGTGGCGGCGGCAGATGCACGGGTAGAGCGCGCCGGTGCAAGGCCAAGCAGCGCCATCGTAGTAAGACGGCGCCGACGTATGGATCTTACCCCTACAATAGTACGGTTCTTGCACCGCGCACAAGAGGGGTAAAGGATTTCTTTAGTAACCATGGCTGGGCGCTGTTTCTTTCTCATCGCCGTCGCCATGTTGATTTCTGCATTGGAGTTTGTGGGAGTTTCGTGGACGGAGTTTAGAAGTTGATCTTCCCTGCCAATTGCATCTGGCGAGGCTGGTTCGAGGTGTAGTTGATCACGCCGAAGTTCGGATCGTCGATCGATTGATCAGGCGTTCCGAAGACCGGATGGTTGAAGGCGTTGTTGGCTTCGAGGCGCAGCTCCAGCGTCATACCTTCGTGGACCGAGGAGAGCGGAAAGACCTTATTGACGCTCGCGTTAACCTGGAACGATGCCGGGACGCGGATCGATGCGTCGGCACGCGGAGCATCGCCAAGCGTGTAAGGGGTTGGCAGCACCAGGGACTCCGGGTTAGCAACGTAGTTGTTGATCCAATTCGAGTCCTTGCCGCCGGTGCGGCGCGGCTTACCCACCTCGTTCGGGCGCTGGTTTCCGTAGGTTGGCAGCGAGGTGCCGTCGTAGGTGAGCCAGTTCATCGGCCGCCCTTCGGTGGCGCGCCAGAGCCCGTTCGTATTCCAGCCACCGATAATCGTGTCGAGCCACCCTGGCATATTGCCTGCGATGAGCTGCTTACGCCCGATCGGGAGCTGCCAGGTGTAGCTCACCTGGAACTGCTGCGGAATATCGAAGGTGGAAAGGCTCTTCTCGAGCCACGGCTTGTTCGGATCCTGGAGGCTGGTAAAGCTGCCTAGCCAAGTCGTGTTGTCGTCGGGAACCGAAGAATCGTCCATCGACTTCGCCCAGGTGTAAGTCGCGTATATCTGCAAACCCTTGGAGAGGTTCTTCTGGAACACGGCCTGCATCGCTTGATACATAGACCAGGCGATCGGCCATGCCTCCGTGGAGACGCCGCCGCAGGAGAATTGTGGATAGGGCTCCTGTAGTTGGAATAGCGGGACAGTCGGAGAAGAAAGGCAGCTGTTGCCATTGGTAATGACGTTGGCATAGGGGTTGTTGACGTAGTTGAAGAGATTGGCAATCTGATCGGCGCTATAGCCTTCCACCTCCGGTCCAAGATGATTAATGTAGTTCGCCCCGGAAAAGTAGAGATGTACGCCCTTTTTGCCCACGTAAGTGAGGCTGAATTGCATATTGGCCGGCAGCTGATGCTCAAAACCGAAGCTCCAGCTCTGTTCGTACGGCGTAGCCACCATGTTGCGCAATGGGCCAGTGGAGCCGAGACCCACATCGTTTAAAAGGCCCAGCGAGTTACCGGGCGGCTGAATCAGGCCGCTCGGATATGGGTTGCTCAGATGCAGATACGCGGTGGCGCCATCGTTGTTGTACGTCTGAATCATGTTCGTCGTTTGGTTGAAGCCCTGGGAACCGTACGGGGTGACGCCGCTCGCGCCGTTGCGCGACTGCGAATAGTAGATGCCGTATCCGCCGCGCCATACCGTCTTCGGACTAGCCGAATACGCAAAGCCAAATCGAGGTTGAATATCGCGGAAGTCGGTGTTCACCATGTGGCGCTGCTTTGCGCTGGCAAAAACCTCACCGCCGGTGGCGGCGATGCCGCCAATGCTGTAGGTCGCCGTCGGGTCGAACCAGTTCTGACGGTTGAAGCGATCGGTCCGCGGAATGGAAACGTCCCACCGCAAGCCCAGGTTCAGGGTCAGCTTGGGAGTGGCCTTCCAGTTCTCCTGCCCATAGACAGCAAACTGGTGGTCTTCCGTCGCCGGCCGGTCCTGGATCTCGTAGTAGCTTGCCGCATTCGCCGTGTTCAACGAGGTCTGGCCCATCATGAAACTGGCCATCGAGTCGCCGCCGCATTGCGCGTAGGTATACGGGCAACCCGCCGAGCCGGTCACGTCGAAGTTGAAGATGCCTTCCGGCGCGTTGGTCTGGATGTAGTTCATCTGATGGATGCGGCCTTCGAAACCGACCTTGAGGTCGTGCGGCCCGATCACCTTGTCCAGGGCCACCGTGAGCTGTCCCGTATCCTGCCCCTGCCGGTAGTTGCCGTAAGGATCGCCGCCCAGACTCGTGTATCCGGCCGAGTAGTAAGTGCTGATAAACATCGCCGGGACGCCGGTGAAGCCGTTGGAGTTGAGATACGCCGGAAAGCCCAGCTTGCTCAGCGGATCGGAGACGCCGCCGGCGCCGTTGTAGGCACTGATATCCTCCATGCCGCGCGTGAAGCCGAAGATGGTGGTCAACAGCAGCGTCGGGCTGAAGGTATGCGTATCGTTGAGCGCAAAAAGGTGCGATCCTGACTTGTTTTTGCCGCCGGCGCACGGATCGACGAAGTTGCCGAAGCAATTGAAGGCCAGATAGCTGGTCCATTGGTCAGAATACTTACCGCTTAGCAGGTTCTTTTCGTTGATGCGGTAGTCGATCTTGATGTCGTACTGATCGTTGGGGTTTCTGCTTGCGCCGGAGGCGATCCAGTTATCGTAGATGGTTTCGTTCGCCACATTGGACTGGGGATTGGGATAGAGCTTCATCATGTTCTGAGCGACCGGATCGATCAGATTTCCCGGGCCTGCGGGCAGGTTCGCGTACGGGTTGCCGGGGCTGGTGTAGGTGCTCATGTTGTTATACGGGATGAAGTTGGGGCGCAGCGGGCCCGCTCCCTGGTCTGTCGAGACGTAGGTAGCCACGTACGGATCGTAGATCTGGCCTGCGGCCACTGTGCACAGGCCGGTGCCATCGAATGTGCCGCCGGCTGCGCCGCACACTTCGCCAAAGTCGCCGTTGTTCCGTTCCGCGGCGGAAGGAACACCGGCCTGGTAGGTTTGAGCAGTCGATTGGCGCGTGCCGTCGTAATCGAAGAAGAAGTAAATCTTTTTACGCCAGATGGGACCGCCAAGCGTGCCGCCAAACTCCTGCCGGTGTACCGGCGGCAGCGGAATGCCGGCCGCGTCATTGAACCAGTTGTTTGCGTCGGTAATGGTATTGCGGACAAAGTCGTAGACTTCCCCATGAAACTGATCGGTGCCTGAACGCGTGACCATGTTCACCACCGAGCCGCCGGAAAATCCATACTCGGCGCTGAAGTTCGACTGCACGACGCGCATCTCGTCGACCGCTTCCGGCGAGGGCACATACGTGATTTGCGTCACGCCGCCATTGGGCTCGAAGTTGGTGACCGTCGCGCCATCCATCAGCACATCCGCGGTCGAGTTGCGGCTGCCGTTCGAGGTGAAGTTCGTACCCGTACAGTTGATGTCGCATTGATCGTCGACGTTCGTCGTACCCGGCGCGAGATAGGCCAACTCCATCACCGAACGGTCGATCAGCGGCAGGTTGTTGATCAGGTTCCGGTTCACCGTCGTTGCACCGGTTCCGTCATCCGTATCCAGGTGCTGATCGTCGGCGGTGACCACGACCGATGTTGTGGAGCCGATCCTCATTCGCAGATTCGCCGACGGATTCGTGCTCACGTCCACGCGGATATTGGTCTTCTCCTGCTGCGAGAAGCCTGGCGCCTCGGCCAAAACCCTGTAGACCCCGGGAGGCACGGCGCGGAAGATGTAACGGCCGCCAGCATCGCTCTTCCCATCGAAGGTGAAACCCTTCTCCTGGTCGACCAGCGTCACCTTCGCATTCGCAATCATCGCACCCGAGGGGTCGGTGACCACTCCACTCACGGTGCCGAAATATCCCTGGGCGAACGATTTGGCTGGTATGGCGAGGAGAAGTGCGCTGAGCAGGAAGAAAAACGTGAGGCGGAGGCTACAGGGTTGGGAGCCTGAAGTAAGCATCTGTGGGGCATCCTCCGAAAAGGCGAATCTTGAAACCTGGACCCCGCTTGTATGAAAACCTGAATCGTTTGAATAGCAAACAGGCGTAGCATCCCGCGAATGTTACACGAATGTCAAGAAAACATTTACGAAGAAGTCGCCAAACGCACAACAGCACTCTGCAAACCGAGGACGCCACCACTGGCCAATCTCCGCTGCAAGTGCCGGGGTGCCGCAACTGACCGGCGGAGAAGTCTTCGCCAGTTCCAGGCAGCGCACCCTCACCAATACGGACTGGAAGGATGTTCAACCGCGCTTCGGTTTTGCCTACCTATGGTCCGCAACGTCCCAACATTGTGGGCACGCCGCATCGCAATCACGCATAGGGATGGATCAACACTACTTCACCAAACCTGAGGTCTTCCAACTGCCGCCGCTGTATGCGCTCGTCCGACCTTCGGCGAGCCGGCCACTGACGTGGATGATCCTCTGTTCGGACAGATTACGTATTCATCCAGCGCGCCGAGGCAAGGGCAGTTTGGGGCTAAGGTAACCTTCCAGGTTACGTTTACCAGGTCTCGGAGGGTGTCTTAATTCAAGGGTGACGTGGAGGAAGCCGGCAGTGATTCCGCGGATGTTTCCTCCACGTCGCTGGTCACCATGGGGCGCCGGAGGGAGCGGTGCGCGACGCGGAGTAGCTCGGCATCCGCCGTGTCGCCGCTCAGTTCCCAGATCATGATGCCAGCGAGGTGCTGGTTCGCGGCGTAGCCGACCTTGTAGCGGACCGAAACCGGGTCTTCATACGTCCAGAAAATCTCGCCGTCAAAAAGCCAGGGCGCCCGCGAGCGCGGATCGCGGTGGACGGAAGAGGACGCGGCGAGTGCGCGGATGTAGTGGTAGGGCTTGTCGGCATGCACGCCCTTCCCGCTTTGAAAAAGACCATCATTCACATCATCGACCGTGTTCCAGCTGTAACCGTAGAAGGGTAGACCCATGAGCATTTTTTTCAAAGGCACGCCCAGCGCCTGGTAGTTGGCAATGCTTTGCTCAATACTGTTGGAATGACCCGGGTCTTCGGGGCTGGAGTAGAGCGGTGCGATAAAGCCGGTTGTATCACTCCACGGGCCGGTTAAGGGAGTATGTTCCGCTCGCTCATCCGCTACTGGTCAATTTTGCTCACATGTGGGAATTTGAGGTCGTTTTACGGCAACGGGCGGTTTGTATTTATCGGGCATTGAGCTACCCTCGCGGCATGGTCCTATCACTCTGACCGCCACAAATCGCGTCCGCCCGTCCTGGTGTTGCGTACCCATCATATGTCGCAGGTGTTGTAGCATGCTTTCGTAAATGGAACGGCATGGGTGTGCCGGTTCGAGCAGGGTTGGTCATTAGGGTGTCTACCTCCCTTGCTCGAAGGCCACCGGCCAGAGTCCCCCCGGCAGTTCTTATCCCAGGAGCCTCAGGCGCAGCCAGAACGGACAAGGCAGAGCGGGAGCCCCCCGGCACTCAGAGTCCACGCGCCTCAGATGATTGATCCCGCGCTGAAACAGTGATCATTATTGGCCAGACTTAAGTGATGTGGATCTTGCATCCTTTGCACAGCGGGGGATTCTCAATGCTGGTAAGGTGCGTAAGTTGCTGGGCTACCGAGCGCCTTCTCAAGTGCACGAAAGACGACTGCCTTAACCTTGTGTGTCGCGACCACAGCTTGAGGTATGGCGGTCGCTGTAGAGGTTGCTGGGACTCTGGAAGCATAATCCTTTCGCCGTGGCCCTTAGGCACTCCCAGATCCAGGAGAGATTAACGCAGAGGCGAACAGGGCCCGGCCATTACGGTCTTCCTCCTACAGACATACCACACAGTTGCTGTAACGTGTTAGCCACACGTAACTGTGGTATACCATTATCTGCCAAACGCCGGGGACGCGCTCACTCACTCGCACCAGCCCCAACGCTAGCTTGGTTCGTTCCCTGGTGCTACGGCCTGAGCACTACTTATCCAAGGCCGATTTCTGACGGTGCTTTTCAAACAGCAAGCCAAAGATCAGGCCGATTCTTCCTTCACGTCCCAAACTCTTTCCCAGCTCCTCCGCCGCGAGCATATCTACCCCAAGACAGTCCGCGAAGTCTTTCGCTGCAGATCCTGCGTTGATAAAGGACTCGATATGACCCCTCGAAACGCCAAGCCGATTCGCCAAGCTCGCATAGACTCGTCCGCCTAGAAGGCTATCGGCATCAGCCATCGTAGTACCCGTCTGCTCCGCAATTACGGCGTGGACCATTGACTTCTTACCTCAATACCATTCTACGTCTGAGATCGGCGGGTCTCCAGCTCATCGGCGCAGGCTAGATCGACGGCAGCGGTCCGACCCCTTCCCTGGCCACCATCTGAATCGACATCAAGCTCAGAAACCGTGATACGTCCGAATCGCGTGATCTATGCAGGCGGGAAGCTGCATACTGCACTTCTGGAAGATCAACTGCGTCCTGACGAACTCCAGCGGGCTGCGATGCGCAAACCTGTGTTGCGGGTTGGGGTCTGCGCGAAATGCTTGGTGTTGTGGATCAATAGGCAGTCAGGTTTCGGCCGGGGCGCATTTCAGGGAAGGCCAACAGATAAAGAAATAGATAAATGTTCCGCACTTATTAACGGACGTGAACTACCCCGCACCCGCAATCGAGGAGTACAAAGTCTGCCGTGACACCCGGTACTCCGCCGCAAGCCCAGCCTTCCTTTCACCAGCCCCAACCCTTCTCCGTATCTCCTTCACCGGCTCTACGGTCAGCGATGGCTTGCGGCCCTTGTATACCCCTGCCTTCTTAGCCAGTTCTATGCCCTCCCTCTGCCGTTCCCTTATCATGCTCCTCTCAAACTCAGCTACCGCTCCCAGTAGGGAAAGCAGCAGGTGTGACATCGGGGAATCCTCACCATGCTGTGAACCACGAGCACATCGCCATCCTTGCCGCTGGCCCTATCGATAAACACCTTGTCCAGTTCTTGGCCCTCAAGCTGCCGGTCATACCCTACTTAGACTCCCAGGGCCAAGTTGACAGGCACTCCGACCCCTATGTAGACTTTCGAGTATGGGTACAACGCCTCGAATCACAGCACAGACACTAACAGTGTTCTCAGCGTTCCTGTCATCCGGTCGTGAGTTGTCAGGTGCCGAGATTGCCAAGCAGTCCAAACTGGCATCCGGCACTCTCTACCCCTTGCTTGCGCGGCTTGAACAGGCAAGCTGGTTGGAGAGCCGGTGGGAGGTTGACTCCGCGAGCGACCTGGGCCGACCTCGCCGAAGGCTGTACCGATTAACCGGGAGTGGTGAGAAGGTGGCAACCAGGGAAGTTGCTGCCATGGCTAAGGCCATCGGAGGTCTGGCATGGGAACCTTGCTAGCCGTCCTCGGCTCCTTCGTATCGAAGCTGTTGGCCGATGAATTCAAGGCATGGACGCCCTGGCTTACGCGGCGACTCATAGATCGTTCCGCGTTGAAGTTGCCATTGGAGCTTCAGGAGCGATATAGAGAAGAGTGGTCAAGCCACGTGGAGGAGGTCCCTGGCCAAGTAGGTAAGCTGCTTGTCGCTGCTGGATTCCTGACGGCGGCGAGAGGGATTCGCCTAAGCCATACGGTTCCTGATCTCTCGCCTTCACCCGCGAATCTTTGGCCTGTTGCCGGAGCCGGAGGGGCGTTGGGAATCGTTTTGCGTGAGCTTGGTGACCAACCTCGCGGTAATGATATGCCTTGTTCTACTTACCGGCGCAGTGCGCCGAGCACCCAGACCACACAACATCAACGGAGCAACCAAAAGCTCCCAATCAGCCCCAGCGAAGCAGCAGATGCAGTAACTGACACCAAACAGGGTGTCTACCTCCCTTGCTCGGAGGCCGCCGCCAGGGACGCCCCACGGTAGTGCCAATATGGAAGACGCGAAGGCCCGTCCAGGTCAGGCGAATCCTGGCCGGATAAAAAGGGTCCCATATCTGAGAGGCAGGCCGGGTGCCAGGAGTCTCCGTGGATGCCCGTTTGGAGTAGGCGAAGGCCCCGCCTTCCTGCTATCTCCGGGCAAACGTCGCTGTTACAGACCTCACCGCTGGAATGGACTGTCAGGTGCTGTCATCGTCTGCCCGAATTGGCGAAGGAATTGGAACGGTATGTTCGAGTCTCGACGAGCTGGGGACCGCTGCACTATTCGCGTAGAAGCTTGCAATTGCTGACCAGGCGAGGGAACGTGGTTCGCCGACGAAGCGCGAAAGCGCCGAGATGATTTCGTTTACTCTGCGCACTACGATTCTGTAACTGTAGTAATATGCCGAGTGGTACTGCGGATTGGTCGATTTACTTTTGGAGTATTTGAACCCCACAAACCTGCCCTAGTCTGTAGCTACCCCCGCTAAACAGGCTCTTCATTTAGCCGAGGAGAGAACTGGTGATCCACAGACACTTAGACAAGGTCCGAATCAATGGAGAGTGTTGGGAATGGTTAGGCTGGCGTAATCACATCGGCTACGGATATTTCCAGGTTGCTGGACGCGATTACTGGGCCGCGTTTTATGTCTGGTTCCTAGTGTGGCACCGATGGCCGGAAATGTTACTGCATTCTTGTGAGCATCCTTGGTGTGTTAACCCTGAGCATCTATCTGAAGACACTCAATCGGAAGACGAGCACCACGACACACGCAAGGACCGGTGTAGTCATGGTCACGCTTTCGATGACCTTAATACTTACCTTTACATGGGTCGAAGAATGTGCAAGGCATGCGCCAGAATCCGTCAACTAAAGAAGCGGATCGAACGCGCCAAGCCTGTACAGCCAGCCTACCTCTGCGCGGATCGGTAACCTCCCTTGCCGCTCCCGGCATCCGGCTCCCGGTATCGGATTCTGTCAAACGCTGCTCTCCCGCCATCAGACTGACAGCAGCCGGTACGCTGTAGCCGATCCTGACTCGATTAAGCCCTATCGTAGCCGCATATTCCACGGGTAGGACAGGGCGGAAAGCCCACTGGTACCCCCTGAAAGCATGCTTCTGACCACCACCCGGCAGAGCGCCCCGTACTAGTGCCAATTTTGTGGAGCCATGGGCGTCCTGGGCATCCTTCACGCGATTGCAGGGCAGCTTAGTGATCACTCGCCCGCCTACTAGCGCCGAATCTACATCTGACAACTTCCCGGCAGGCTCTTCCAGGGTATGCCGTTATCTACTGACAGTCCTGGTGCGGAATCGGTCCTATTCGGCCAGAAAGGCTGGCAATCGCAGTGCTCCTCTCATGGCTCCCAATATGTATGCAACAGTGAAAGTATTTAATGTATGGAAGACGCTTAGCCATTGTGCCAGTTACTATTACGTTATGGTAGGGCCCGAGAGATCAGGGAGGCGGGAGGGCGAGGAGATCAGAGGAGGAGTGGAGAAGGGGGCAGGCTGTTCTTCCGTTCTGCCACCATCCAAGAATCCGCAGGTGAGTACGACATACTATCCGTGTATGCCTTCTGTAAAGACAGAAGCGCTTTGTTGATGCGACTGCGGTCCGTCAGCTCAAACGTCTGCCACTTCACGTTTTGCTTCGCCTCACCATTGGGAGGTTCTATAAACGAAATCGCCTCGGAGCTATCCAAACTCCGTTTGTCGGGAAGCATGGCGAACATGACCTTGCGGTGATAAAAAGCAAGCGTCCCGAAAACATGATCGACCTTAACACCCGGCCAGCGGATCATTTCGCGTTTAAGAATCAAACACAGTTCCCGCATTTCTTGTGAAGCCGGGAGCGACAAGGAACCCTTCATACGGAAATCATAATCCATTACGCAACTCCTAAATCGAGCCGCTGTGGAAAATACGGGTATGGACTATTGGCCAATGGGCCTATCGGGCCGAACGCGATTGTGACCACTGCATCGGATGGCGCAATATGACGCTCGGCCTCCGAGTCAAGCGTGAGTACTCACTCAAGTCAAACTCGGTTACCATTCGGCCCAGGAAGGCTGTCAGTCTCGCTGCTACTCTCATCGCCTAATATTAATGTAACAGTTACCGACTCTCATCTCTGGCAGGCGCTAAAGCATTGTGCTAGCTGCTGTTACGTTATGGTAGGCTCTGTGAGGTCAGGGGTAGAACTGGGGGGAGAAGTGGCGATAGACTTGAGGCCTGCCTACTGCAAGGCCTCGCTAATCAGGACCTTGAGCTGCCGAAGATTCATCGGGTTGAGGGATCATCTGCTCACTTGCGACAATCGCTCCTCCTAGTTGCGCGTCAAACTCTAACTGCCCACGAATCGTCTCTCCCAATTCCCGTTTTGCAACTTGAAGCTCTCGATATTGCGTATCCCATATGTCACTGAAGTCGCCTTTTTTAGCTCTGTTCAACATCCGTATAAACATGTGATCAATTCTCTGGAATCCAATACCAATGTTCCTGCCGCATACGATTTCCGTTGCTAACTGCGTTCGCTTGAAATTGTTGAGCGCTTCCGAGTATTTTTCGTTCGCTTCTCTGCGCCGTTCTTCCCGACCGTCCGCCTGACCTTTGGTCTCCGAGAATGTGTGCACCAATCGTAATAAGAAGTTTTCAGCGCTGGCGAGTTCTTTCAAGCTTTCCAAGAGTGCTGTTTTTTGAACATCCCATCGTTGTTGCTGTGACCATACACCCATTGAGATTCTTGCTTCGATCTCTTTTGTCGTTTGCGTGAGGGCCGCAGTTTGATCGACGAGTTTGTTAATATCCTCGTGGGTCGCAAGATTCTTAGCCTTCTGCTGCAGATACCCAGCAATGAAAGAACCTACAAACGCGGTCACAAGTGTGGTCAAACCCCATTCAAGTAGTTTTTTCATGCACCATAGTTTCTCATTGTTATCCACTTGTCCGAAAGTAGCTCATTTGCAACTATGCCGCGACAGAGCACCGGTTGGGCAAGGGCTGAAAGGGGCCTTCGGTTGTCTGCAGGCCCCACAATCACAGCGGTCGGTCCTGGGGCCATCCTGACCTGATTGCAGGCCAGATTATGGCAATGTCTCAGACAGCTCATGAGCGCTGAATCTACATCTGACGCGCCCTGGCAGGTGGTATCAGAGTATACCGGCCACTGACATATGTGCGGAATACGCTAGCTGACTGTTTACCGCCGAATTTGACCTGTGCTGAAATCGCCATACCAGAGCATGCCAATACTCTGCCGGATTGCTTGTAGAGCATCTGCAACGCTGCTAACAGTGGTTCTATGAGGTTTACACCCGGCCAGACGGTTCCCCTACCGGAACGCATGCTTCCTGTAGGCCGGGTGCCAGAGCGCTCCGCTGGTAGTGCCATCTGTGGAGCCCACAGCCGCAGCCAAGGATAGGCCGTATTCCGTACTGTCAGGCACTGGCACGGTCTGTCAGGTAGCTACTCAGCTAAACCGATCCGGCTTAAACAATGAATGGCCTTAGTAAGCGACGACCATCTACACCACCTACATAAGGCTTTTTATCTAACTGCCTCTTATTTACTAATAACAAGGCCCTTTCCATTGCTTGTTCCATAGTCTCGTTGAGTGCAGCGTGGTAGTTGGGTGACACCAACGCGTTGTACAGCAGCACCATATTGTAGCCGTCCATCACAAAGTCTTTTTGGTGCCGATGGACGAACTGGTTTATGCCGAAGGTCTGTTCTCTGCATTCTTCTATCGAACCACCTTCGTGTTTTGGATCAGTCTCACACGCCAACCCCGTCGTGGACAGAGTATTCTGCACAAACTGATTCCACTTGTCTTGTTTGTCCTGCTTGATATGCTTGTGCTCTCGATAGTCCCGAATTGCTGCCACTACCGATCCCCCAATTGCTGCCCCTATGACTGATCCCGCCTCGTAGTTCTGTTGAACTGTAACGTGGCTGTAATCGTTGACATTTCCAAAGGTCGTACAACTCAGACTGTCCCCGATGGAAGTGCAGTAAGACTGAGTTGATGCACCCTGATCGTAGGTGGTACAGGCAATGTTCCCGCCACTCCCTGAGCAATAGGTGCTCATCTGACTCCATGCCGATAGGCTCACGGTGAGTACTGCTGCAACCGTTAGTGTTTTTTCATTATCTGGATTGCGGCTTTCCTTTTTGCACCATCACGCCGCTCTTTACGAATAGCAGAGACAAGGATAGCTGGTACTACAACTTTACGTCCATTACTCATGGGTGGCACAGTACGGACATTATCTGAAGGAACAACAGACGGTCTCCAGAGTCTGCCGCCACTGTATTTTGGCTCCCAGAGCCCTTCCTAACAAACTACCGTGTACCAACGGACTGCAGGCCCTGAACGGTTCAGAACAGCGAAGTGAATCTCCTTGAAAGCTCCATGACAACGCCTGACAGCACTTGCAGGCTCTGGCCTATATGGGCAGCTCGTGACAGTCTCTCAGGCAGTTGCAACGTATCGGCACAGGACTGGCAGGCTCTGGCAGACGTACCGTATACCCTTCTATGGTAGCTTCCTGGCAGTCTTCTGGCAGCATCTGTGCAACATCCGTGCAGCATGTGCTACCTATATAGAGATAAAGACTAATATAGAGATAGAGACCTAGACTAATCACTTACCATCTTCTCTCTCTCCCTCACTGTTATTTCCTTCTATTACCCTAATGTACCGATACCGATAAAACACCCCTTACCCTGTGACAGTCTAGCTGATGCCTGTCAGTTAGCCTCCACTGTGAGACTGCGAGCGGTACACCTCCCAGGGGTCGCCAAGGGGATGTATCCGCCTTTGTGGCTGTATGCACAAAGTTATGTCCAACACATGCCTGACACTCCTTATGATAAGAGCTGCAAGTCATTGTTTTGCAAATACATTAGATACTGAAATGGCCGGGCGAGATCAGGGCGAGTACAGGGGAAGAAATAGGGATCTGGCCACCCCCGGGAGGAGCGCTCCCTCTCTGCTACCGGTTTGCATGATCGCAGTCCCTCGCAGGTACTGGCGAGCAGCTATTGACACCCAGGCAGGTAATTTGGGCGTGCGTACGCAATCGGTTCGGCAAGGTAAAGCCAGAAGCCAGCGGCAAACCGGTTGCACTCCATGACCCAGTCAAAGAGGTGTTGATTGAATGGCGCAGCGAGTCTTTGTTCAACCAGGACGAAGACTTCTTGTTCCCGTCCATCCGCCTGAATGGCAAGAAACCACTCAGCCCCGACATGATCTTGAAGAAGTGCATCCGGCCAGCAGTGGTGCGTGCGGGCATAACGGGCAAGATCATCGGATACCACTCATTCAGACATTGCCTGGCGTCAAACGCCCGGCTAATGGGAGAGGATTTGAAGAGTACTCAAGCGTTGATGCGGCAATCAACCGCCCGGATCACGATGGACGTATACACGCAGGTTCTCCCGGCAGAGACCAGGGAAGCTAGCAGGAGAATCTTTGAGATGATGTTGGCCCCAAAAACAAAAGGTGCCGAAGGTCAGCACCCTTGGATTCTCAACCGTCACTCTGTACCGCCATAAACCTTTGATTCTTATTGGTTTACGGCGGGGACGACGGGGCTCGAACCCGCGACCTCTGCCGTGACAGCGGAGAGGAAACGCGTAACTTATTGGAATCAGGGGGAACGGATGGCTCCATTCAGCACCCTGAGGAACCCATGGCAGCGGTTAATGTGTCCTTATTGTGCCCCTGACCTCTGCCCTGTCGACCCCTGCCCTACTGCGTATTTCTTAAGGAGCTCACTGGCCCGATTGTGCGTAAATTGAAGATTGACTCGTCCGAGAAGGCTCGTTGCTAGTCCGTCTCTCAGGACTGTGTACACTGAAATTGACGTTAATGCGCGGTTCGCCAGTGTTGCCTTCCCTTGACGGAAAAGGGTCGGCACTCGGTTGTTTGTTTTTCGGAGCTCAATGTCCCGCCCGCCACTACTTCTGTCTACGCTTCAGCTGCGCGTCCTCCCGGACAACCAGCAAGCAAGTTGTCGCAGTAGATCGAAACCGGGGTTACCGCATCTTCTCGGGCCTCTCTTTCACGCGCGCGTATGTAAGCCGCTGCTGAAGTTTTGCAGGATATAATCGCAGGTCCGCATCGTAAACGCGATGATCGGCATCGTCGTGGTTTTGTCCGTCTGGCTGGGAAAGATGCTTGCATCACAGATGTAGAGATTCGAGACGTCATGCGTCTGTGCCCACTTGTTGGTAACCGAGTTTTTTGCATCCTTTCCAAAGCGGCAGACGCCGGTTTCATGCAGACTGGTGCCCGGACGGTTTGGCTCGGTATCGACATCCCACAGTTCCCCTCCGGCGGCCTTGAACAGATCGGCCATCATTTGCTTGGAGTGTTCCCACATGAGAAGTTCGTTCTCTCCCCACTGGAAGTGGAAACGCAGGGCAGGAATACCGAACATATCTCGCACCTCTGGATCGATATCTACGTAGTTGGTAGCACTTGGGAGCGAGGGAGCCTGGATGTACGATCCAATGGGTGAAGGGTAATAGCGCTTGATATTTCTTTTGAATTGACTACCGAAACCCTCAAGGTGGCGGTAATACCAAGGAAAACGATCACAGCCCCCGCCAAGGTATACCGAGTACCCGCGGATGAACTTTTCCTGGTGGGGATTCGTGAGGTTTTGCCAGCGCGGCATCCAGGCAATGGTGGAGTCTGCAATATTATCCGGCGTGGGCGGTTGCCCGACAAGCTGAGGCAGGTAGCCGGAACCCGGATTGCCGTAAAGATGGTCGCATAAATTGCGGCCCAGTTGGCCACTGGAGTTAGCGATTCCGGTAGGCCATTGCCGTGAACGCGAATTGAGCATGATATGCGCCGTCTCGATGCACGATGCAGCAAGAATAACGACCTTACCCTGGACGTCCACCTCTTGCCGCGTTTCGCGGTCAACGTAGGCCACGCCCTTTGCCTTACCGTTCTCATCCACCAGCACGCTTCGGACAAGAGCATTGGTCAATAAAGTAAGGTTCTTTGTTTTCTCTGCGTCCGGGATGGTGAACCAGGTAGGTGAAAAGAATGAGCCTGCGTCGCACCCCTGGCTGCAATTTCCGCAATAATGGCAGCGAGGGCGTCCATTGTGCGATTCCGTCAGTTGAGCGCAGCGATCTGGCAGGTACGGCACCCCGATCTTCTGCGCCGCCTTTTCCAGGATGTAGTCAAGGCAGCGCCAGGGCATGGGCGCGATGTATTCGCCATCTGGATTGCTGGGCCGATTCTGAATCGTGCTCGCCACCCCCATGTAGCGCTCCGCTTTGGTAAACCACGGAGAAATTTCGGCATAATCGACCGGCCAATCCTCTCCAGACCCATCCAAACTGGCCGCTTTGAAGTCGATATCACCAAAACGGGCCGAGGAGCGGCCCCAGAAATTCGCCTTACCACCAGTGCCCTTACATCTCTTCCAATACCAATCGGTACCCGGAGCATTGGTGTAAATCACGTCGTGCTCCCATAAATGAGGGCCGTCATCAAACTCACTTTCTTCCACTGTGTAGTGTTCCTGGTGTGCACAATGGGCAAGAATCTCCGGATCGCCGAAGCCGCGATACTTGAGGTCATAAACCTGGCGATGCTGGCGATAATCTTTGGCCGGGATGGTGCGTGGTCCTGAATTGAGGGCAAGCACCTTTAGCCCAGCTTCACAAAGAATCTTCATGGCAGTGCCGCCGCCGGCCCCTGTGCCCACCACAATTGCGTCGTATACCTGTGTCCCCGCCATGTTTCTCCTCTAGTTCGCCTGCTCGAGCTGCGCAACATTGGCACTGTCGGAAACCACTAAATGTGCGTGCTCCGGATCATCAGGGTGACTACAGCCTGGCATCTTGTCCCAAAACATCCGCAGACCTGGGTAACCAAGGCTCTCCAGACCAATCCGGGTCGTGTAATATCCCGCGACGGTGTAGTCACGCATAAGCTGGAAGAATTCGCGGCCCTCCGCAGTCTGGGGCTTATACTTCGCCGGAAAAGCCAGTTCTTCAAGAAGATCATTCTGCTGTTCAGTAGAAGCCTGGAGAAACTCTACTCCGAACTGATACTTGCTTTGCGCGTCGAGCCATCCAAGGCCGGTGACGAAGCGTACCTGCATCTGACTGCCTACAAAAAGTTTGTCTTGAGTGGTTCGCATCTCTTCGCGCGATACGATCGCGGCTCGCTTTGCCAACATGAAATCGATAAATTCAGCGACGCCGGCCTCCTTCGCGCCGGGCGTTTCATCCGCTGGCAAGATCATGTCCGCAAGGCGCTCTACCATCGCGAATTGCGCCGGCGCAAGAAAGAGCGACTGGTAGATCTTCGGTCCTTCCCGAGGAGATTCGGCTGGAGTGGGATGTTGCGCAAAGGCAAACGCCCATCGGTGGAAACCGGGGAACGATGCTGCTGCGGAAGCAAGACCCATATAACGAAGTACCAAACGGCGGTCGACGCTCTGTCCTGCCATACAAACTACCTCTCAGTGAAATGTCCGGTCTGATGCCGGCAAGCCGCGATCGTTGTAGACTAGCATGGCAAATGCCTACAAACTGCGATCAAATCGCTTAACTCAAAACAGAAGCTTGCCCTCTAGGGGGAACGGATGGCTCCTTTCAGCGCCCTGAGGAACTCATGGTAGCCCTTAGTGTGTCCTTATTGTGCCCGGAACCTCTGCCCTGCTGACCTCTGCCCCAATCGACGGCCACTTGGCCGTTCGTATCGCAAGAATCAGGCAGTCACGCTGCTCGATGTCGGATTATCCGGCGCAATGGCTAACTCCCCCAGCAACCAAAATGTCTGGCTGGGTGTGGTGAGACGTGTCGAAATCCAGACACTCTCTCATCGAATCCCCGACCCCCAACGCAGAGGTCCTTCTGGATTCAATCAGTTGCAGCGGCTCGCTTCGACCGTATCTTTGGCAGGCGCAGTGCACTAGTCCCGGACATGGGAGTAGTGGGGAGACCCTGCGCGAGGGTCGACACGATCGCCCTCGCGTTGTGGTTTCGGGTGAGCAGCTGGGCTCAGAAATAGGTCGAAAATTCACAAAGGCTTTATTCCAGGTTTCCGCATGAAATGGAAACCGGCATCACTTAGACCGATGAAGGCGCTCCTGGGCCGGGAGGAAACACAGCATGATTCCATATCCTTCGGTGAAAGCAACTCGCAGCTTTCTCGCGTGCGTAACGTGTTTGGGCTTGTTCTGCGGTGTGCAACTGGAGGCAGGGGGCCCGTTGAGCGCAATTATTGTCTCTAAGCCGCTTCTGCTCTCCGATCCGCCAGAAACCCGATCGCCCGTGTCCCTGAAGGCAATCAACGATCCTGAGACTGGCAAGGCCGCGTTCTCGTTCAATGGGCGGGAAGATCCCCCGGTGATTCGAGCCAATCCGGGGGAAGATATTCGCCTAACATACACGAATGCAATGTCAACGCACTCCCAGGAGCACTGCATTGACGGACCGTGCATGAACATGACGAACCTACACTTCCACGGCTTGCATGTTTCGCCAGACGCTCCTCAAGATGATGTGATCACGATGATGGCGATGCCGGGACAATTGCTTCACTACATAGTGAATATTCCGCTCGACCAGCCGCCAGGACTGTATTGGTATCATACCCACCCTCATGGAGAGAGCTATCAACAGGACCTCGATGGCATGTCCGGAGCGATTGTGATCGACGGCATGGAACGCTATGTTCCGGAGGTCCAGCATATCCGGGAACGTATCCTGGTACTGCGCGACCGGGTACTTGAAGATAATGATCCCGCCAGCCCGGAACTAAGGCGGAGTGTTGAAATTCCTGCGAAAGGCTGCTCGGCCTCGACCGACCTGCCGAAACGGATTTTTACCGTAAACGGTGCGCTGCGGCCGCAGATCGGCATTGCTCCGGGAGAGCGTCAATTCTGGCGCATTGTCAATGCTTCGCCAGATCTATACGCGGATTTACAAGTGGATACGGAACAGCTCGAGATCGTCGCGCTGGATGGAATGCCACTTTCATTCCACGCTCCGAAGCGCCGGGTCGAATTCAAGGACCACCTCCTCGTTCCCCCGGCGGGCCGCGTCGAAGCGATCGTCACCGGGCCAACTTCCGGAGCCCAGGCATCGCTACGCACACGCTGCTATGATACGGGCCCTGATGGAGATCCAAACCCGGCAATGGTGCTGGCTGACATGGTGGCCGCACCGCAACCTCCCCATGGGAACCAAGCCGCATCGACTGGCGTGCCGGCCCCGGTTTACAAGCCGGTGTCGCCCCGGCTGATTGCGAGGACGGAGCGTAGCCCCTCCGACTTTGTGGTCACATTCACTGAAGACAAGAAAGGCTTCTATATTAATGGTAAGAAATACGGTCCTTCGGATCCTCCCATGACGAGCGTCTCGATCGGCGGTTTTCACCACTGGCGAGTGGTAAATAACACGCACGAAGTCCACCCCTTCCACATTCATCAGGTTCACTTTCTCGCCTATGCCGAGAACGGGACGCGCCCTTCGCGTCCGGAGTGGTTGGATACGGTGGAGGTACCCGTCGAAGGAAGTGCCGATCTGGTGATGGACTTCACCGATCCGATCATCCGGGGGGTGTCGCTGTTCCACTGTCATCTGCTGAGCCACGAAGACAAGGGTATGATGGCGAAGATACTTTTTAAATGAGAATGCTGCCCGCGCATGACGTTCGTGCGGAGACGTGGCAGTCAATTGCGTAATGTATCAATTCAGCGAAATCCGGCAGGCAACCTATTTTCATGGGGCGGGTGACAGGGGTCCAAGGCAGTGAGTCCGACTCTCAGTGTCGGTCCATCGACAGACAACAATTCCAAGTCGCGGCAAGTTACAGATGCAAACGAGTTATGAAAATTCGAGAGGTGGCATGCGGCGTGCATGAGGAGGGAGCAGGAGAAGTACACTATGAAGAAACCCTACGCTCTCGCTCTCTTCGGGCTGTTGCTCTGCAGCAGTCTTAGCCTCTTCGCAGTAAACATCTCAACCGATTACGATCACTCCGCAAACTTTTCTCAATATAAGACCTATTCCTGGCTCAAGGTACAGGCTGGAGATTCCCTGTGGGCGGAGCGCGTGCAGCAGGATGTTGACGCCCAACTTGCCGCAAAGGGATGGACAAAAGTTGAGTCCAATGGGAATGCAAGTGTTACAGCTTTCCGGACTACCCAGGAACAACCCACCATGGAAACGTTCTATGACGGTCTCGGAGGAGGCTGGGGATGGCGCGGCCGTGGAGGGTTTGGCGGCGGCGGCCTAGGCATGGCTACGACCACCACTGAGGATACAAAAGTCGGCACAACGGTCGTCGATATCTTCGATTCTCAAACAAAGCAGCTTCTTTGGCGCGGCAAGGAAACCTCAGATCTTGGCAATAACAACCAGAAGAATATCAGCAGCCTGGCCAAAGATACGGCCGACTTGTTTAAGCACTTTCCTCCAACACACTGAGAACCAGTATCGCTTACCGAGCCAAATGAGGGTGAAGGGCGGCTGAGCACATCCTCCTTCACTCTCCCTGAAAGGTTTTCAAGGAGATGCTTGTGCGTGCTGCTATAACCCACCTGATGGCCAGCACCGTAATCGTGGCGCTGGGCGCAGCTGCTGTTACTGTCTATGGCATTCGACTGCGGCACCGGGAGAAATTCCTGCTCTGGTTTGGTCTGTTTTCCTTTCTTTACGGGCTTGTCCTAGTTGCCAGGAATTCGGTTTTTCGACTGGCTTTCGGGCAACCGCAGAATGCCGGAGTTTATGTAGAGCGGCTCGTCGCGTTGTCCACAATCATTCCCGGTCTCCTGCTCTTTGAGGAGTTCTACGGCCGTGGATGGCGTTCGTCACTGCGATGGCTGCTGTGGAGCTATTGCGTACTGGCAGTGGCCGTGATGAGCGGTGTCATGCATCGGAGCCCTCTCAAATGGATCCTGTTTCCTGGCAGCTCGCTGCTGGTCATGGTGCCCCTTGTACTGGCTATGGGCTATATCACCGGATACCAGCCGCCACCGGTGCCGAACCGTCGAGTTCTCTTTGCAGGACTACTTGCCTTCTTTTGTACATTTTCCATCGACCGAGTACTTCAGACGGAGCTTGGCCATTGGCAGGCAGGGGTTGAACCATACGGATTTCTGTGCCTCGTCGTCTGTCTGTCGTATGTCACCGCCCAACGGGTGCTTGCAGATGACAAACGACTGCTCTCGCTTACCGATGAAATGCGGGCAGCAACAAGAATTCAGGAGGCGATTCTTCCCTCCGAACTTCCGCAACTTGAGGACCTCCGGATCGCCGTGGGGTACGCACCCATGACAGCTGTGGCCGGCGATCTCTATGACTTCCCCCCAGCTCCGCCAAATTGCTTAGCCGTGTTTGTGGCTGATGTAATGGGACATGGAGTGCCCGCAGCGCTGGTTGCCTCGATGGTTAAAGTGGCGGTATCGGCACAGTGCGGCCACGATAGCGACCCGAAGATGGCTATAGCTGAGTTGAACGCTATGCTTTGCCGCGAAGCCCGCCAGCAGTATGCGACAGCAGTGTATCTATGCCTGGATACTCTCAATGGAGTGGGGCGATATTCGGCCGCAGCCCATCCGCCACCGTTATTATGGCGACGCGGCAAGCAGTCATTGGAAGTGCTCGGAGAAACCGGGCTTCTGCTCGGGGTGCGACCGAAGGAGGCATACGCTGACAGCGAGTTTTCCTTTGAGGTGGGCGATCGGCTCCTACTCTACACGGATGGCCTCGTGGAAGCGGAGAATCCCGCCGGCGAGTCATTCGGTGACGCGGCACTCGCAACCTTCATCGAGGAAAGGCAAGAACTTGGAGCAGAGGAATTCGCCGATCTCCTGCTGAAAGAAGTCCTCGAGTGGTCGAGCGATGGGACCCGGACGCAGCAGAAAGACGATATCACAATTGTCATTCTCGATATTCATCATCGCGCAGCAGTCAAGGAAACGATTCACTCAAAGTCATCGAGCGGAACATCAGCTCCAATTCGTCTCTCCCGGTGACAAATAAGCGCACTCTCTGTTTCGATCACCAGCCACTCGATCGGGGCTACTGCAACTGCGACGCCGGGACCGGTTCCCGACACGCGGGTTCCATCAGATCCGAGCTGCCGTGGAGGACCGGCCTGCAAATCCCCAGCTTCTGCATCTTGCAGATCAGCGTAGTGCGCTTCAGACCAAGTTTGGCCGCTGCGCCGTTCGGGCCCCCGATCACCCAAGCGGTTGCTTCAAGTGTGTGCAGAATCACGGCGCGTTCGGAGTCTTTAAGAGTAGTTGCCGCCGGAGAAATGGAAGCAGGCGGAGTTCCAGCAGCCGGCAAAGGATTGGGAAGCACACCATAGTTGGAAAGGATCACGGCGCGTTCGACCAGGTTCTGCAACTCGCGGATATTGCCTGGCCAGTGGTACGAGCTGAGTGCAGACATGGTTTCGGGAGCAATATGTTCGATTTGCCTGCCCAACCGGCGGCCGAGAATCTCGACAAAATGCGTCACCAGCGCCGGGATGTCTTCACGGCGCGCCCGCAAAGGTGGCAGCATGACGGGAAACACATTGAGACGGTAATACAGGTCACTACGAAATTCGCCACGCTTGACCATCTCCGCCAGGTCACGGTTCGTCGCAGCGACCAGCCGAACGTCCACCTGGTGAGTCCGAGTGCCACCCAGGCGCTCGAACTCCTGTTCCTGCAATACGCGTAGAAGTTTGGGCTGCAATGCCGCCGGAATATCGCCCACCTCGTCCAGGAAAAGCGTGCCTTTGTCGGCCATCTCAAAACGGCCAATCTTTTGTGCGATGGCTCCGGTGAACGCGCCTTTCTCGTGACCAAAAAGCTCACTTTCCAGCAGATCGAGCGGAATAGCAGCGCAATTCAACTTTATGAACGCGCGCCCACATCGCGAGCTGAGGTTGTGAATTGCGCGCGCTATCAGCTCCTTGCCGGTGCCTGTCTCTCCCTCGATAAGAACCGTGGAATCCGTAGGCGCCACCCGCTCCACTTGTTCGAGCACCGCTTCCAGAGCAGGGCTCTTGCCTATGATCTGTTCAAATCTGCGCCGATCATTTACGTGATCACCGAACCTGGACCTTCCGAAGGCTTCCACAGCGAATCTCCTGCCTGTCGCGTTCATAGTTCCTTGTCGGGTTTAACTCTCCAGCGCTGCTCGAACACTCTCGAGCAGAGCCTCATCGTCGAACGGTTTTGCCAGGAACTCGACGGCGCCTGCTCTCATCGCTTGCATCCGCATTTTCGCGTCGCCGTGTGCTGTTATAAAGATGGTCGGAATCCTGCATTGGTCTGCATTTAATTGCGCCTGCAATTCCAAACCGGACATTCCAGGCATGCGAATATCCGTGATCAGGCAAGCAGTGTTGTGCTGATGGCCCGACCTCAGGAATTCCTCTGCTGACGCAAACGATTGCGCCAACAAGCCGGCCGATTTCAACAGACCCTGCAATGCTGTGCGCATCAAATCATCGTCGTCAACAATCGCGACCATTTTGGCTTTCCCCCGAATCGCCATGGTAGGACGTTAGCCTGAAGCCAACCCCCTGCGCAATCATACTAAGGTATGTAAGTTCCACTGGAAGATTCCCAATTGCAGTTGTTGACTTAACGTCCATCTTGTAACTGGTCACCACACCCGGACCCCGCGAAAAAATCTCCTACCTGTCGCGATCACAGTTCCTTGCCGGGGTTAGTTCTCCATTGCCGCTCGAACACTCTTGAGCAGAACCTCGTCGTCAAACGGTTTTGCCAAGAAGTCCGTTGCTCCTGCTCGCATCGCCTGCATCCGCATTTTTGCGTCGCCGTGTGCAGTTATAAAGATGGTCGGAATCCTGCACTGGTCTCCATTTAGCCTCGCCTGTAATTCCAGGCCGGACACTCCCGGCATGCGGATATCCGTGATCAGGCAAGCGGTGTCGTGTTGGTGACCCGACCCCAGGAATTCTTCTGCCGACGCAAACGCTTGCGCCGGCAAGCCGGCCGACTTCAAAAGGCCCTGCAGTGCCGCGCGCATCAAATCATCGTCGTCGACAATCGAAACCATTTTGGCTTTCTCTTCGGTTGCCATGATAGGACGTTAGCGTGAGGCCGTCGCCTGCGCAATCATACTTTGGTATGTAAGCTCCAGCGGAGGATTACGAATTGCCCGGCCAAAGCTAAAGTTTCGCGGCCATTCGCACCAATTCCGCCAGTGATTCCGCGCGCATCTTCCGCATCACATGCCCGCGCTGCATCTTCACCGTGATTTCGCTGGTCCCGAGCTCATAAGCTATCTGTTTGTTGAGCATTCCCGAAACCACAAGACCCATCACCTGGCGCTCACGCGCTGTCAGCGACTGGTAACACTGGCGCAATTCGGCAAGCTCATTCTGCTGTTCACGCGTCATCCGATCGCGATCCAAAGCCTGGTGAATCGCATTCAGCAAATCCTCGTCCAGGAAGGGCTTAGTCAGGAACTCCACCGCACCCGATTTCATGGCCTTCACCGACATTGGAATATCTCCATGCCCGGTGATGAAGATGATGGGAATGCGGACGCCTGAATCGGCCAACTGCCGCTGAAAATCCAGTCCGTTGACTTCAGGAAGTCTCACGTCGAGAACAAGACAACTCGGCCCATCCGGGCGCCTGGAGGCCAAGAACTGTTGCGTCGTCCCGAAGGTCTCGGCCCGCAAGCCCACCGACTTCAACAGGCCCTGAATGGCCGCGCGAACCAAGTCGTCGTCATCAATGACGAATACCGTGGGATCACCTGTAGTCGTCATTGCGGTACCTGTGTTAGCGGCAGCGTGAAATAGAAGTGGGCGCCGCGCGGAGAGTTAGCGGCAGCCCATAAGCGCCCACCGTGCGATTCAACGATAGAGCGGCTGATGCGAAGTCCCATGCCGGTGCCGTGGGGCTTGGTGGTAACAAACGCATTGAAGATCTGATCCCCCTTCGGCGGCAGACCCACCCCGGTGTCCGTGACCGATACCAGAAGCTGCTGGTTTTCCACTCGCTTCGAATGGATGGCTAGTTCGTGCGCCCCATCCACGTCTTTCATCGCATCGATGCCATTGATCATGAGGTTCATCAGCACCTGGCGCAATTGCACACGATCCCCCATGACCTGGGGGAGATCTGCGGCCAGTTCGGTCCGGACCGATATGTGGTATTGGATGGCCTCGCTACGCAGGAGAAGTATCATCTCTCCGATGATTTCGTTTACATCAACCAACTCCCGCTCCGGAGTTCCCCTGTTGAAGAGCAGGCGGATCCGGCTGATGATTTCCGACGCGCGCGTTGCGTCTTTCACGACTCTCATGGCAGCCGCGCGCACCTCTTCCAGATCGGGGTGATCGCGCGCAAGCCATCGCAAGCAGGTATTGGCGTCGGTGACGGCAGCGGCAATCGGCTGATTCACTTCGTGAGCCATGGAAGCAGTCAACTCGCCCATGGTGGTGACCCGGTTGACGTGCGCCAGATCCATCTGGGCCTGGCGCAGCTGCTCTTCGGCCCGCTTCCGGTCCTCGATCTCGATACCGGTTCCATACCACTTGATGATGGTGCCCAGTTCATCGCGCAGCGGCACATTACGGACCAGCAGCCAGCGATAGTTCCCATCCGCCATCCGAATCCGTACTTCGCTCTCCATCGGTTCCCCAGACGCCAGGGATGTGAGCTGCTCGTCAACGAAGCTCGCGCGGTCATCGCGATGCAGTATCGACTCCCAACCCCGGCCCAGCAGGTCCTCCCGGGACATACCCGTAGATTCCATCAAACGTTGGTTGATGAAATCTACGGCTCCATCAGGGGTATAGCTCCAGACATGGGCCGGGATTGTGTCGATGACCCCTCGGAGTCGATCTTCGCTGCGCTGCAGGTCAGAATAAAGCCTCGCATTCTCCAGGGAAATGGCGGCTTGCGAAGCCAGCAGTTCCAGCACCGCGACCCGGTCGGAGGTGAAGGCGCGCGGAGTCAAATTATTCTCGAGATAGAGAGCGCCGGCTAGCTTCGTCTGTTTGACGATGGGCAGGCATAGGACCGATCTGGGACGCCTCTGCCGCACATACTCGTCCTCCGAGCACAGGTTTGGGACCAACGCATCATCAAGAACCACGCGCTCCCCTGTCCGGAGCACGTAGTGAAGCGCGGATTGCGGAAGATCCGATGACGTGACCGCCATTTGGCGAACGGTGATATCCACTCTCCCGTGACGGGTGGCGGCCTGCGCCTCGATCTGCGGCTCTTCACTCCGCAAAAGGATGAGCAGACCCCGCTCGGCCCCTGCATGCTCAACCGCGATTCGCATGAGTCTCTCGATCAGCTTGTCAAGGACAATTTCGCTCGAGACTGCCTGTGAGGCCTTGATTACCGTCTCGACGTCCAACTCCCTGACCGGCGTGCCGATAGTGGCCGCGGAAGAGCTGGGAGCCCGTTCCTGGTGGAGGTGGGGATGGAGCGTATCGAGCTGCTTCACCTTGCCCAGCGCGCCCCAGCGCTCGTAGCAGTTCCGCGCGTTGCGCAGATAGGCATAGGCAATCGTCTCCATGCCCAGCCCCAGGTAAAACCGAGCGGCGACTTCATTGGCCAGCGCTTCGTTCTGTACGAAGCCGCCCTCGCGGGCCGACTCAATGGCCTGCTCGTACAGCTGCATCGCATCCATCCCCCGGCCTTCAAGGCGAGCCATCTCGGCGGCCACCAGCGCTGCACGGTTGGTGAAGTTTTCGGGGCAATTCTCCGCCCACACCTGGAGCTGCTTGTGGTGGGCGGACAGCGCCTCCAAGTGCTGGCGCCGCTCGCTGATCGAAGCGGCATCGTGCTGTGCTGCCCGCGCCAGCGCGCCGTAAAAATGATATTCAGCCATCTCGAAGAACGACGGCGACGTCCAGAGAAGCTTTTGCGCCTTCGATGCCGCATCGAGAGCGCTGGCGCAATCGTTTGCGTAGACACGTGCTTGCAGCTTGCGAATCCAATACCAGCATTCCGGCAACGCCAAACGTGGATCACTCTGCAAATGATGTTCGAACCGGCTCTCGTCGAACCGTTCATCGTTGAGGGAGCCGAATTCGGGCGTCAGGCCACGCAAAGTCCGGATCAGACCGAGCTGGGCGGTGATAATGTCGATGACCAGGCCGAAACGCGCTTTCCGTGCGAATTCGAGCCCTTTCTCGGCTTCTCTCTGCACCTCGCCAAGCGGATCGCCGCTTGCCAGGAGATTGGTGTTTATGTTGTTGCAGCTATATGCCGCAAATGTGAGGTCGCCGATTTTGGCTGCGGCATCGAAGGCGCGACGCACCAACTCCCGCCCGGTTTTGACGTGCTTCGTCCAGGGCATGACAAGGTTCCCAAAGGACATGTAGGCGCGGGCCTGATAGCGGCGCAGTCCACGCTTCTCCACCAGTTCGTAGCCGAGCCTGCCGAATCGGAATCCGGCCCCATAGTCGCCAAAGTGGGGTCCTAGAATCATACCCAGCCAGACATAAGCGAAGCACGATCCGTCACTGTTACCATATGCGAGGCTGAGATTGACCATCCGGCAAAGCACGAGTGCGAGCAGGTTCTCGTCCGTAAACAATGCCGGCGTCACAACCTCGGTTAGGACATCGAGGCTCGCGCGAGACTCCGGGTCGTTCATCAACGGCAAGTCAATCAGTTCCTCGATCGAACGGGTCCCCAGTTGCTGCCAGATCCGCTCGTATTCTTGCCTGACCTCGTCATGGGTCGGATGCGGCTGCCAGTGGACGCCTCCGCGCCGTTGATATTCGAGGCACACTTCTACCCCTCGGTCGCTCCGATCCAGGGTCGTGTAAAGCGTCAGGCGCAAACACGCAACAGCGGCAATATCAACCAGGTTCCGGGCGCGGACTGAAAGTTCGGTAAGCCGCTTTTCCGCTGCAGCCAGGTCTGCGGTCAGCAGCTCGCACTCGGCCCGGCAATACTCGAGCGGAAAGGTGAGATCGTATCGTTGCTGCCAGCTGTCCTTCGCCAGCAGCGCGCGGCCGGCGATGAGATAATTCAGCGCCGACGCATAGGCTGTTGAAGTCTTGGCCCGCTTCCCCGCAATCAGATTGAGCTCGGCGACCCGCTCGCGTTCCTCCTGCAAACTGATCAATGCGGTTCCGCGGTCGAGCTGGTTCACAATCTCAAATATTTTCTCCTCGATATCGTCCGCCGGCGTACGCGACATGAGCACTCGACCAATCCGAAGGTGTTCCGCCGCCCGCTCGCTTTCGGGGATGAGCGCATAGGCCGCTTCCTGAACACGATCGTGGAGGAACGCATAGGAGCCATCTCGCTGCAGGACGAGGCCGGCGCGGGCCGCCTCCCACAGGGCCGTGTGGATCTCCTCTTCTGATTTCCCCTGAACCAAGGCCAGGGTGGCGAATTCGACCACGTTCCCCAGACAGGCGAGTTGCTTGAGTGCGGCTTGCGTCATGTTCGACAATCGCTTGAGCTTCCCAACCATCAGATCCACCACGTTGTCGGTGTAGCCCTTGGCGCGGATCCGATTCATCTCCCATTGCCAGGCCCGCGTGGCTGAATCGAACACGAGCAGCTCTTCCTCGGCCAGCGCGGTGAGGAACTGGATGGCGAAGAACGGATTGCCGCCGGTCTTCTCGTGCAATAGCTGCGCCAAAGGATAGGCCGTATCCCGCTCGCAACGCATGGCATCGGCAACCAGCCGGCTGACATCCTCCAGCGTCAGCGGCGTCAATACGATCTCTTCTATCCTCGCTCCCGCCTTGCGAATCGCCCCGAGCGTTCGCATCAGCGGGTGAGACGAATTAACTTCGTTGTCCCGGTAGGCTCCGACCAGCAGCAGATGCTGCACATCAGAGTGCGTGAGCAGGTACTCCAGGAACCCGAGGCTTGCCGCGTCCAGCCATTGCAAATCATCCAGAAACAACGCAAGCGGATGCTCCGGCCGTGCGAACGTGCCCAGAAATCTCCGGAACACCAACTGGAAACGGTTCTGCGCATCTTGTTGCGGCAGGCCCGGAACGGACGGCTGTTTCCCGATGATGAACTCGACCTCCGGAATGAGATTGACGATAAGCTGGCCGTTGGGACCCACCGCCTCCAGAATGGCCCGCCGCCACTGGCTAACCTCCCCTTCGCTTTTCACCAGAATCTGGCGGACCAGTGCCTGGAACGCCTGTGCCAGGGTTGCGTACGGAATGTCGCGCTTGTACTGGTCGAACTTGCCCGAGGCGAAGAGGCCGCGCGGCGCAACCAGCACCTTGTGCAGCTCATTCACCACGGAGGACTTGCCGATACCGGAATAACCGGAGACCAGCACCAGTTCGGGCGTCCCGTGGGTCACCACCCGGTCAAAGGCCGCTAGCAGCAAGTCGATCTCGCCTTCCCGCCCGTCCAGCTTCTCCGGGATAAGCAACCGGTCCGACGCATCGTGCGCGCCCAGCGGGAACGCATCGATGCGGCCATCCGACTGCCATTGCGCCAGGCAGCGCCGAAGATCGGCTTCCAAGCCGGAGGCGGTCTGGTAGCGCTCCTCCGCGTTCTTGGCCAGCAGCTTCATGGTGAGCGAAGACAGCGGTTCGGGGACCACGGCGCGCTCAGCAGGCGATACCGGCTCACGCGCAATGTGGCAGTGGACCCACCCCAGGGGATCGTCGGCAGCGAACGGCAAGGCGCCGGTGAGCATCTGGTATAAGGTGACGCCCAAGGAGTAGAGATCGCTGCGGGCGTCAATCGAGCGATTCATGCGGCCCGTCTGCTCGGGCGCCATGTAGGCGAGCGTGCCGGCAATAATCTCCAGTGGCACGGGCGACTGGTGCTCGCGCGGCAGTTGGGACGCGATCCCGAAGCCGGTCAGCCAGGCGCTGCCATTGTCTTCGACCAGCACATTTGCAGGCTTGATGTCTTTGTGTATGAGACCACGCCGGTGGACATGGCCGATTGCTTTCGTCGAGCCAATAGCGATGCGCAGAAAGCGCGTCAGATCGAAAGGTTGTTTCTTGTTCCTCTCCAGAACCTGATCCAGGGGCTCACCGCCTGGGTCGGTCAGTATGAGAACGGTCTTCCCTTCGTGACGCGTGAGCGCCAGAGGCTTGGCTGCCCAGCCGGAATCGAGGCCGGCTGCGAGCGAGTATTCGTGCTCCAGCCGCTGGAGATTTTGAGGCGACGGCTGTTTTGCAGAAACTGCGATCGCCAGGACTGTCGAGGGGCTGCCATGCTGGCGGCCACGGTAAAGGGCAAAGTCCGCATCTTCCCGGAGAGGCTTCAGCACGTATCCAGAAAGCTCGGTCATGGAGGGCATCCTCGTCGTCACGCCTGTACGACCCCAAAACTATCATTTTCACAGTTTTTGGGCCCGGATTCCAGAACCACCATCTCGCACCCAGCCGAGACGTGCTTAAGAAGATGAATAGTGTGGGAACACCTGTAGTCGTCATTGAGGGACCTGGGCGTTAACCGATAGCGTGAAATAAAAGTTGGCGCCGCGCGGAGAGTTAGCGGAAGCCCACAAGCGGCCACCATGGGATTCGACGATGGAGCGGCTGATCCGAAGTCCCATGCCGCTGCCTTGAGCCTTGGTGGTAAAGAAGGCATCAAAAATCTTTTCCGCCTGCTGCGGTGGAAGCCCCACGCCGGTATCGCTGACCAACACCTGAAGTTGCTCATTTTCCGCTCGCTGCGACTTGATGGCTAGCTCGCGCGCACCGTCCACGTCCTTCATCGCCTCGACGCCATTGAGCATGAGGTTCATCAATACCTGCTGGAGTTGCACGCGATCTGCGGTAATTTTGGGAAGTTCGGGGTCAAGATCGGTACGCACGAAAATTGAGTGACGGGCGGCCTCGCTGCTCAGCAGGGCGAGCATCTCACGGACTAGTTCGTTTACATCCACCAATTCCCGCTCCGGTGGAGCGCCTTTGGTATAAAAAAATCGCAAACGTTCGATTATTTCGGCCGCACGGGTACCGTCTTTCATGGTTCTCATGGTTGCTTCGCGGGCCTCTTGGATATCGGGCTGATCGCGTGAAAGCCACCGCAAGCAGGTCGTGGCGTCTGTGATTGCCGCGGTGATGGGCTGCCTGAGTTCGTGAGACAGAGAGGCGGCCAGCTCTCCCATCACGCTGATCCGGTTCTCATGCGCGAGGTCAGCCTGCAGCTGGCGAAATCTCTCGCGTTCCTGCTCTGAGCGTTTGCGATCTTCAATGTCGGTCAAGGTTCCATACCACTTGAGGACCTTTCCATGCTGATCGCGCAAGGGCACAGCACGGACCAGAAACCAACGATATTCGCCGTTCGCATCGCGCTGGCGTGACTCATTCTCGAAGGGCGCGCCGCTGGCCAGCGACGCGCGCCACTTACTCAGGTGCTCATCCAGGTCGTCGGGGTGAATTGTGAGCTGCCAGCCAGTACCCAGGTTGGCTTTCTCTGGCAAACCTGAGTAGTCGAGCCAAGGCCGGTTTACAAATTCAGTAGACCCGTCGGGCCGGGCTGAAAACGCCATCGCCGGAATTGTTTCCACGACGTCCCGCAGATGCTTTTCCTCGCGCCGGAGTTGCTGAATGCGCCATTGATACAATCCCCCGAGCAGGGTTACAGTAACGGCCGCACAGAGCAGACGAAACCACCATGTACTCCACCATGGGGAAAGGATCTCGACCATCACGGCCGCGCCAGGGTCGCTCCATATGCCGCGGCTGGTCGCGCCTTGTACGCGAAACGTGTATACACCGGCCGGCAGGGTAGTGTAGGTAGCCAGACGCTCGTTGCTTCCGACTTCGTGCCATGTGTCGTCCAATCCTTCAAGCTTGTAGCGATACCGGTTGGTGCCCGGGCTCAAATAGCTGAGGGCGGAGAATGCCAACGAGAAATTGCGTTGCTCATGGGAGAGCGTCAAGCGGGCGGTATCGGTAATGGATTTGCTCAATGGCGAACCGGCTGCGATGTCAACCGGGCTGCCCGACAACCGAAATTCCGTGAGAACCACTGGGGGGGCGGACGAAGGATCCGCAACGCTGTCCGGGTGGAAGAGAGTGGCTCCATTAAAGCCCCCGAAGAACATCTCTCCACTGCGATTCTTGAAGCAGGCGCCCCAGCCGGTCAAGTCAGGGCCCGGCAATCCCTCCGCAGTCGAGTAGCTATTGACCGCCGCGCTCTGCGGATCGAATCTCGCTATCCCCTTATTAGTACTCATCCAAAGGTTGCTGTGGTCATCTTCGAGGATGCAGCCGACTGCATTGCCAGGCAGACCATCACGTTGGGTATAGACGGTGAATGTGCCCGTCTTGGAGTCAAACTTATCCAGCCCGTTCTGGGTGCCTATCCACATGGTGCCGGAGAGATCAAAGTGCACCGAGTTCACCCGATTGTCGCTCAAAGTCCCGGGACGATCCATGTCGTGTTCGTAACCGGTGAACTTAGACGTCGCTGGATCGAAACGATATAAACCTGAGGAGTCTGTACCAAGCCACAGAGCCCCCTTCACGTCCTCGACCAGTTCCAGATAGTCGATGATTTTCTTCGGCGGGTCGGGCTTGTAAACTGTGAAGCGCCCGGTCGCCGGATCGAAACGATTTAGACCATCGTTGGTGGCAACCCAGAGCGCCCCGTTGTGATCGACGAGAAGACGGGTTACGACGTCGTTGCTGAGACTGTACGGATCAGCCGGATTGTGACGGTAAGTCTGGAATTTTCCCGTCCGACGATCAAGACGGAGCAGCCCGTGGTTATAAGTTCCAGCCCAGAGATTACCGGAACGGTCTTCGCGAATGGTGATCACATCGGTATTGACTGCTGGTCCGGGCGTCCGGTGATAGGAAGTGTAGTGCCCGGTCTTGCGGTCGATACCGTTGAGCGCTTCGGGCGTTCCGACCCACAGGATTCCCTGATGATCCTCGTATATTGCACCAACAAAAGGTTCAGCGGTACCCTCCGAACTTGCAAGATGAGGAATTCTCTTAAACGGCAGAGGGTTCGTCGCAAAATGGGTTACCCCCATCCTACCCAGGCAAGCCCAGACGCTCCCTTCCCGATCCGTGAACACATTCTCCACATCGTTCTGGGGCAGGCTGTTAGGATCACTGGGGTCATTGCGGTAACGAATGAATCTTCCGTGCTCGCGGTCAAACTCAAGCAAACCAGCACCGTGTGTTGCCAGCCATAGAGTGCCGTTCCGGTCTTCGGTCATTGACATGATGACCGTCAAGGCTGTGGCGGACGGCTCCAGTTCGTGTAGCGAATAACTGGTTAGCGTGTTCGTCTTCCGGTCAAACACGGATAACGCATTGGGTGAGTCGTGAAAGATCCAGAGTACGCCGAAGCGATCCTCGTAGAACCCAAACCCCGCCGGAGCTCCAGGTATTGGAATGTTCCGCGTGACCTTGCCCGCTCTGCGGTCGAATTCGTCCAGGTACCCAATAGTCGCAACCCAAAACCTCCCTTCCTTATCTTCGCCGGTCGATTTGACGTGGTCATTACTCAAGCTCGAAGGATCATTTGGATTGTGAGAATACTGCCGGATAGTTCCGGTCGCCGGATTTAAGCTGTACAGGCCCTTGACAGTCGCCAACCACAATGTTCCGGCACTGTCCTGACTGATGTGGGTAACGAACGGAACCGGGTACCGTGTAAACGTCTCGTTCGCTCGATTGAATTTATTGAGAAATTGATCGCATCCGACCCAGAGCGCGCCATCGCGATCCTTGAAGAGCGCCTGGACTTGCACCCCGCTGAGGCTGTTGGGATTTCTTGGATCGTGAACGAACAATTTGAAGTTGTAGCCGTCGTACCGGTTCAGCCCATATTGCGTGCCAAACCACATGAATCCCTGCTCGTCCTGCACGGTCTGGAATACCTTCGTTTGCGATAATCCTTCGTCCGTGGAGAGTCGCGTGAAGCGAATACCCTTCCCGTCGACCACAGGGAGCGCGATTGTGGGAGGCTCCGCATGCGCCTGCCTCACCACTCCAGGTGTAGCGGGCCGATCAACGGGGCGGCCCGCTCCGTCTCCGGCCATCCCGAACGTGGTAGGACCCAAAAGCGCGACAAGGGCGCAGCGGATGGCCAAGCGCACGAGAATCGTCGGCTTGATCGCTCCTCCAAGGTCAACTGAAATCACAGTGTTCGTTCACTTCTCTCCGGGAGTCCAGACGTGTCCATTCGCAGCCATGATACCCGAACGGGTTATTCTCAGCGTCCCTCTGAATGAATCGTAAGTCTAGACGGGTCGGGATAAGGTAGCTGCGCCGCTTCGGTCGACATTTCGTTGCCCTCCTGCTCTACGGTGTGCTGGTTGAAATAAGATGCGATACCGCGGTGCGCGGTCGCGGTCGTTTGGAAGACCACGTGGCCTGCTCGAGATTCCCAGCTGTTGCATCCGGTTGATGAGAGTCGTGCGAGGAGCGCCGACGCACGCCGCGTCCGCCGACCGTCCAATTGGTTTCATTTAAGGTACGGGTCCTGCCCGGGCGTTTGTATTGCTGCTCCTGAATTATGGGCAAGAGTTATGGCTGCAGCTCCAGGGGAAGGTCTCCTATTTCGTCCAGAAATAGAGTCCCTCCGTGCGCGGCCTGAAAGCGCCCGATGGTCTGCGCAATCGCGCGATGAACGCGCCTTTTTCATGACCGAACAGTTCCCTTTCAAGTAAGCCGGCCGGAATCGCGACGCAGTAGAGAGTCACAAAAGGTTCTCGATGAATCCGGAAGCGATTGCGGGGATGATCCGTCGACAGCTTATGTCGAGATGACGACACGAAAGGATATGCCCCGCGCAAGACGAATCGCCGGAATCCCAAGACAAACCCAGAGATTGCTTCACCTCGCGTACGCGAGGAGTTTCTGTTTGATGTTGGCATTCGACTTGCTCCAGAGATGCTTAAGACAACCTTAAGGTGTCTGATCGCTCGGTCATCGACCGAACGATACATTGCAAAATGAAAGGTTATGAGGATGAGCGATCCCACAAGAGAAAGATCCATGATGGAGCACCCATCGCGGAGAAGCTTCCTCGGAATGAGCTCGGTGGCCCTGGCGACGGCGGCATTTGCGGGCCTGACTGCAAATGCTCAAGAGAAGGCGAGCACGCAAAGTGCAGAACACGATCATTCTTCGAGCGACCCGGGACAGGAGAACAAGCCCCTTCTGAACGAAAACCCAAACTCGAATACTCCTCCACCGACGGATCATGGCGATGTGGTGCCGCTCTGGTATTCCTTCGACCTCGTCAAGAAGCGCGTCGAAGAGGGTGGATGGACCCACCAAGTAACTCAGAGCGTCCTGCCTTCTTCCAGGGATATTGCTGGCGTCAACATGCGACTCACGGCTGGCAGCTATCGCGAGATGCACTGGCACACCGCTGACGAATGGGCTTACGTGCTCTATGGGAACGCCCGCGTCACTGTCATGAATCCCGATGGCACCATGTTCATCGGTGACGTGAGTGAAGGGGATCTTTGGCTCTTTCCCGCAGGCTTCCCGCATTCCATTCAAGGGCTTGGCCCGGATGGAACAGAGTTTCTTCTGGTCTTTAACCAGGGGAACTTCTCGGAGGATGGAACCATGCTTCTCTCGGAGACCGTGGCGCACATACCCCCCGAGGTATTGGCAAAGAATACAGGGCTGGATAAGAGTGTCTTCGCCCAAACGCCGGGGGCGCCACTCTACATCTTTCCTGGTAGCCTGCCCAAGTCCCTTGAGGAGGACAAGGCAGAGATTGGGGGAGAAGCGGTTGCCTCCAAGTATCAGTACACCTTCCACATGAAAGCGATGGCGCCCACGAAGTCGAGCAAGGGCGGTGAGGTTCGCATCGTTGACTCCAGCTGCTTCCCGCCTTCGACGCATATTGCTGCGGCTTTGGTCACTCTCAAACCCGGCGGCCTGCGCGAGCTCCATTGGCACCCGACCTCTTCCGAGTGGCAGTTCTACATCGCCGGCAAGGGCCGCATGACGGTGATGTTTCCTGTCGACAATGCTCGCACTGTGGACTTCAACGCCAACGACGTGGGATACGTTCCGTCGAATGCCCCACATTACATCGAAAACACAGGGGATACCGACCTGGTCTTCCTGGAAACCCTGGCATCAGCGTATTTCACGGACGTATCGTTGAACCAGTGGCTCAGGCGCGTCCCCAGCGAAATGCTGAAGGCACACCTGAACATCGATAAAGAGATGGCCATGAAGATCCCGGCGGAGAAGCTGGTCGTCATTTAACTGATACCTCGGAACGAGGTAACAGCCGGACGCGAAGCGCTACGTCCACAGGAGAAATAATATGGGCGAACTACTCACGCCAACGCATCTCATGGTTGTTGCTGTCATTGCTTTCTTACTCTTTGGCGGAAATAAGCTGCCCGAACTCGGTAAGGGGCTGGGCGCAGGTCTCCGCGGATTCAAGGATGCAATAAAAGGGCTGGCAGATGACATCGATGGTCCGGGCAAACCAGCCCAGACCATCGTGCCTAAACCAGAGGAATCACTGCAGTGACACAAGCGAACACTTTGATTGGCCTGCATGGGCTTCTCTATGCGGGCCAACCGGTTTTCAACCCGAACTAGCTTCCGAAAGCAAGGCAACAAATGGTCGATATTATTGTGCTCTTGATGGCGATCGCGTCCGCGATTTCATTACTCATCGTGAGGCCGCGGGATTTACAGAGAAAAGCTATCGTGGCATTGAGAGAGTATGAAGAGTTGGAACTCTCGCACGCTCATGGTTGTGGCGAAGATGGACAAGCCAGGGAAATCACGATGAATAGCCGCCCAGCTTCCCACCCGTTATCCGATGTCATAAAAGGCTAGATCCATCGAGGGCTGTCAATGGAAGAAACTGCCGCGCTATTGAGATCGGAAAACGCTCGCGCTCTTCTTAGCGTTATGGCTGAGCGAGTGACGGGGTTCACCTCGCAATCGGCAGAAGAGACGCTGGCCGTGGAGGAGCCGCTGGAAATCCAGCTTGGCTACGACACCGCTGAAGGACGAGCAGTAAAGTCTATCTCGGTAACCATGCGCACGCCTGGATACGATTTCGAGTTAGCCGCGGGCTTCCTGATGACGGAGGGAGTGGTGCGGGACGTGAACGATGTCGGGCACATCACGTATGCAGGCGTACGCAATATCGATGAGTTCCCTGAATGGAGCACAGACCGAGGCGTTCTTCCCTACCAGCCATGGAGGAACATCGTACGCGTGGAATTGGCCACGGGTGTAACCGTCAGCCTGGCAAACCTGCAGCGCAACTTCTACACGACATCGAGTTGCGGCATCTGTGGGAAGGCATCATTGCTTGCATTGCAGTCCGTTTGCCCTCCGCGCAGGAACAATGGATTTTCGATCGACGCTGAGACCCTCTATGCGCTGCCCGCTCGTCTGCGCGCCGCGCAAAACGTGTTTAACCGAACAGGCGGCTTGCACGGGGCGGGGCTCTTCAACGCTGACGGCGAGCTGCTCGCGTTGCGTGAGGACGTAGGCCGGCACAACGCGGTCGATAAGTTGCTCGGGGCGGAGTTTCTTGCGGATCGTACCCCTCTGCATGATTCCCTACTGCTGCTTTCCGGCCGCGCGAGCTTTGAGCTGTTACAGAAGGCTCTGATGGGCGGGGTCGCCATGGTGGCCTCGGTGGGCGCCCCATCCAGCCTGGCGGTGCGGGTGGCCAAGGATTTCGATATCACGCTGGTTGGTTTTCTGCGCGATCACCATTTCAACGTTTATCACGGAGCCGAACATGTATCTGGTTGCAAACACGTGAACGAACAAGGAGCTTTATGAAGCTAAGAATCAAAGGAAATTCGCTGCGACTTCGGGTCTCCCGGTCTGAGCTCGCGCGCTTCCAGGCGGGAGACCGAATCGAGGAAACAATCCACTTTAGTCCGGCCCCTGATGCCACCCTGACCTACGCATTGGAATCTGCCTTAAAGCCCTCACCGGTGACCGTACAGTATGGATCTCGCGAAGTGACGGTGGTTCTTTCGAAAGATCGGGCACGCATTTGGGGGGCACAGAGCGAAGTCGGCGTGTATACGACTCTCGACATGGGGCCAGCAGGGTCACTTGAGGTCGTAGTCGAGAAGGACTTTGCCTGCCTTGATCGGAGCGATGAGGATAACAGCGACACATTTGCCAATCCTCTTGCCGGAGCGACCTGCTGATCGTCAGCGATCCACGGTTTATGGATCAGATCGTCGAGTCCATTACGCCAAACTCAGTCTACGGAGATCTAACTTCTTTCGAGAAGCGCCGATGTAGCGAATCCAATGCGATGCAACGAGCGTCTATAGAAGTGATGGGCTGTAATTTGCAGAACATTTCCAGGAAAGAGTATCCACACGGAGATCTCTTCACGACGTGCGCTTCGGTCGAGATGACAACGGGAAGAAGGGCTGCTAGCCGGGAGGTTGGACTCGGCGTGTAGTAGGACAAGGACGAGTTTGTCAGCCTGATCGGCCCTTCCGGCTGTGGCAAGTCCACGAATGGTGCTGCGCTTGCCTCCCGCCGATCATCCGAGGTGCCATGTTTGCCTTTGCTTGTATTGCTGGTGGTCTGATTGTTGCTTGCACTGTGTTCGCGTTATTCGTTCCCGCAGGACCCGAGGTTACCCTCTCTGACATCGCTCGACAACTGGAGACAATGCATCGATCACATAACGGGCGCAGAGCCCGACAGCCTGGAAACTGTGATGTGAAAAGCGCAGTCGATTGCGGCCATTGTGAAACGCCCTGACAATGGCTAGTACTCTGCTTTTTCGCCTTTCGCGGGGACCGAGGTCGGAACGCCTGGTGTGCCGACATAGGTAATGATCAGAACGGTGGGTTCATCACCTGATTCACCCCGATGAATGTCGTCGACTGATTCTCCGACGGCCTCTCCCTGATGAACGACCTGCGTCTTACCACTGGCTTTGTCGTGCAGCGTCAGAGTCCCCGAAAGCACATAGACAACATTTGGAAAGGGATGGGTATGCCAAGGCAGGGCGGTATGCGGCTCGATGGTCAATTTGATCGTTGTGAGTTGCGGCTGGCCGGTGGGATAGTGTGTATACGGCTTGCCGTTCCAAGATTGGGTCGTTTGTAGCAAAATTTCGCGGTGGCCGCTGGCGACCCTCATAGATCCGCTTTCGGCGGATATGAGAGATGCTCCGGCCAGCATGACCGCTACGCATTGAGTGCGGTAATTGAAGATCATCTCAGTGTGTCCTTGATGGTTTGGCTTCGGGCGTTGAATCTTTGTTTTGTAAATCTCCCAACGTTCCGATTACTAATCGCCGGAGCCCAGCGATACGCGCAATGCCGTTTTCGCACGTGCAAGCCTCGACTTGGCTGCCGACACAGAGATGCCAAGAGTTTGTGAAACCTCTTCTCCTGAGCGGCCGTCGATAAGTTTCAACTGAACTACCTGCCGGAGCGTCGGCGGTAACTGTCGAATTGCTCCCTCCAGCAGCTCTTCTCTCTCTCGTCGTGAAAAGTGGCTTTCGGGATTTTCACCAGGATCTTTTGGTTCCCAACGATACTGCAATCCATGATCATCGTTGATAACGTCCATCGAGGTCTCAACATGTCCGCGCTTCTTCCGCAAACTCATAAGTGCAAAATTGATAGCGATCCTTGTGAGCCAGGAAGAGAAACTGGATCTCTCCTCGAAGTCCTTCAAGTGCAGGAAGGCTCGCATGAGGGACTCCTGAAGCACATCCTCTGCATCTTGCCAATTTTTTACGATGCGATATGCCCGGCGCAGGATCTTGTTGGAGTGGCGTTTGCTGAGCTCGACAAAGGCAACAGTGTCTCCCGACTTTGCTGCCGAGACCAACAGCTCTTCGCGCATTTCGTTCAGGTCGTCGATGGCAACATCGTTGGCTGACGGGTTACATGCGTTCATAAAGTGACCTCTTCTTCGTGGTGTTGCTTTCTGCAGAGAACGATCCTCGACTGTCGAACCGCCCCCAGGCACTTCTTCCAAGGAGTCCTTCGGTCATTAGCCTTCAGCACGAAGACCCGTCGAAATCAAATTGCAGCTCATCCCAGAAGTCGTCACGCTCTTCAAGGCCGTTCTGCCAGCCGGTACCCTCACAAGGGAAGTTCAGCGGATGAGGGATAAGCGTGCTGGCTGCGGCCAAGATCGCTGTCGTACTTCAGCGTGCTTTTGTAGAGTTCGTATCGACCATCGTTGAATTGTTTGCCGTGATCGCGGAGCGCCTGCATCCGATCGGCGGAGAGCGGCTTAAAATCGCGCAAGATCGCCAGATTCTGGTCGAGGACTTCCATGGAATCGATGCCGCTGATGGTCGTGGCGACGGGGAGGCTCATGGCGTAAGAAAGTGCTTCGGAGGGAGTGAACGCGCCCTTCGAGATGAGCTCGCCAGAGCCGCCCATGCTCTTCATTCCCAGGACCGCGATGCCGCGTCGATTGGCGACCGGCAGGACGTTGGTTTCAAAGCTGCGGAAGCCGGGGTCCAGTGGATTGAGCGGCATCTGGACCACATCGAAAGCATAGCCGCGGTTGAGCATCTCCAGATTGATAGCCGGGTGCTTGTGTCCGTTGAATCCCACGAAGCGGACCTTTCCCTGCTGCTTTGCCCTGGTAAGGGCTGCGAGAACACTATCGTTCGCATAGATCAGCTCGGGGTCATTGTGGTAGATGACCTCGTGAATCTGCCAGACATCCAGATGATCGGTATGCAGACGGGTAAGCGACGCATCCAGCATGCGCATCGCAACGTCCTGATTGGGACCATGCGTACAGACGGCGCTCATCACGATGACTTTGTCTCGTTTGCCTTTGAGGGCGATGCCAAGCTTCTCTTCGCTGAGGCCTCTATGAAACTCCCAGGCATTGTCAAAAATGTTGATGCCGTGGTCGATGGCTTTGGCAACGATATTGTTCACCTCAGCCTGATCAGTAACGGTGCCGAGATGGAAGCCCCCCACGCCCAGGATGGAACATTCAAGACCGGTGCTACCCAAAGGACGTTTTTGCGCCTGGAAGCCGCCCAAGGTGGTTTCGTTGCCGGTTTCGACTGCGGTGGCGACCGCAGCTGGAAGCACGGCTGAAACTCCTGCTATCGCGGCGCCTTTCAGGAAGCCTCTCCGGCTTACCTCTGGTCCGGCTTTGGGGTGGTTGTCAGTCATAACAGTTCGTCTCTAAACCTGGGGCCATGCGTGGCCCGTGTTGTCTGCTTCCTTGATCATGTCCTTGACCTCGACCTGCGCCGTGTCGAGGGGATAGTCGTGGACCAGCCGAGCTTCGGGGTTATCAAATTTAAGGGAAACTTTGTACATCTCGAAACGGCCGTCCGCGGCATATTGGCGACAACGGTCGCGCAATGCCTGCATTTCAGCCGGGGTCATTGGCTGAAAGTTTTGTGCAATTTCAAGATTTTGCTGGATAATGTGCAGCTCTTCGGCCCCGGAGATGGTGCAGGCTACAGGGAGGCTCATGGCGTAGCGCAGCGCTTCCTTGGCGGTAAGGACGCCCGCTTGCACAGGGTCCCCATGCCCACTGATAGGCTTCATGCCTAGTGGCGCGATCCCACGCTGGTTGAGCACGGGCAGGACCTTCTGCTCGAAGCTCATAAAGTACGTGGCATCAAAGGCGTTCAGCGGCATCTGAACAGAGTCAAAAGGAAACCCGGTGTTGAGCATGGCGAGATGCACATCAGGGTCTTTATGGCCGGTGAAGCCGACGAAGCGTACCTTGCCCTGTTGCTTCGCTTTGAGCAGCGCCTCTGCAGCGCCGCCGGGACGAATGAACAGTTCGGGATCATTCTGAAAGACGACGCCGTGAACCTGCCAGAGGTCGAGGTGGTCGGTCTGAAGACGACGCAGCGATTGTTCGAGCATCTGCATGGCGAGCGACCCGTCGCGGCCGTGCGTGCAGACCTTGGTCATGATGAAGGCTTTGTCGCGCCGGCCTTTGATGCCCAGGCCTAGCCAGGACTCGGTTTTGCCGCGATAGTACTCCCACGCGTTGTCATAAAAGGTGATGCCCCCGTCGAGGGCGCGGTGGACGATCTCGATGGCGGTTTTCTCGTCTTTCGCGCCACCAAGATGATGACCGCCAAGACCAAGTGCCGAGATCTTGACACCTGTTTTGCCAAAATCTCGAAGCGGGATAGACATGTGACACCTTTTCAGTGGTTTCTGGCCGGCTACGAATAGCCTTCATGCATTCGCAATGCCAAAACGGGCAAATGCAAATGTCCTTTGATCCAGCTGAATTCACGCACCTTCTCCGGTGGACGATTGAGAAACGTTTGAAAATCATCGGCAGTGCGCGTCGAAATCCCGACAGAGATGACGCCGATCCACCGCTTCGGGTCCATGCCGGGAAACGCCTATCTTGGATTCATGAATGGGTCAGTTCGCTTCGAGCGGGCGCTCGATCTGGTCCGATTGGCGGACACTTCCGGGACTAAGCCTTGCATCCTTGCAGGTAACGGTGCTTACAAGTGCAATCGATACAGTTGTGTGTGGCACAGGTGCCGCACACCGCCGTCAATTTCCTCGCAACGGCCTTCCTGGCACGGTGGAGTCGGACGGACGCATTGTTGGGGGTCATGCTCCGGGCGCGGGCAAAGGACTCCACGGATTCTCCGGCCAGATCAACCTGCTCTATTGCTGCACGGTACTCGGGCTTCAAGTCGTGGATAACTTCCCGAATGCATGCACAGGTCTGAGCCTCTAGTTCTGGCTCATAGTCCTCCTTCCACGTGGCATGCCACTGATCCATGGCTTTGGAGCGAGCCGCATTGTGCCTGTAGTAGTCGATGAGCGCGTTTCTCAAGATTCGGTAGAACCATGCAACCGCGCTCTCCTCCTCCCGTAGTTCCCCTCCGTACTGAATGGCTTTTACATAGGCCGCCTGCAGGATGTCCTCAGCCGTTGCCGGATCACCAACCCTGCCGCGCAGGAACTGGAGGAACTTGGCATGCATCTTCGCCAGGTCAGCCACAGTTTCTTGAGCGCTGGTCACTTTAGACGAGGCCATTAATCGCAATTGCTCCTGGAAGCATAACGGGTGGCAGCGCGGACCCAGTCGCGCACTGCCAAAACGTGGATTTTACATAATTTTAGCAATTGCATTCAGAGGGGCAGGTGCAAGGGACACAAGTGCAGGATGGTCCACATCCACACGCGCCCTCTCCGCAGGAACATGCACCTGGAGCACAAGCGCACCCTGCACAGCAACTCTTTTTTTCGTTCTTCTGTTCCATAATCGTATCTCCTTTAGAGCGGATGGCCCGCTCATCTATTAACGCTGACGCGCCAGGGCGAAAAATCTTACAGCAGGCGCCAGGAATTGGCCAGGAGCGTATTCACGTCCGCTTCTTAAGAGAGTCCGCACAGCTCGAGATTCCGCTTTACCAACTACTTGGGAGGGAGAAAAAGGCTGTGTCGAAAACCCCGCGGCTGCTGTCGAGATGCCGACTGACAGTCTTAGTGTTTTTCATATAAATCAGGATCTCCGCTGCATCACGTCATTTCGATTCAGTCACATCGCAGACTGTTCGCTTTTGCTTCATTCCTGGCATTACGAATGCTCTTAGATCAATGAAGGAGAACAATCATGCCCAACGAAACGAACAACCCGGAAACACCTAGCCAAGAAGACTCCCCCGTCACAACCAGCAAAGAAACAAAGTTAGACCGTCTCGCTAACGAAGCTGCGAGTCGAGGCAAAAAGAGACAGCAGCGTTACGACCTGGAGAACAACACCTTTCCACGATAGTGGGATTTTGCGCATACAACGTACGACCGAGATCGACCTGGCGTCGTTTCGGAACGCGCTCGACAACCCAAGAACCAGAAAAAGAGGACCCTATGGCAAAATCCATCATTAACGAACAAGTTCATTCTGCAGCCGCCGCTGGTACGTTCACAATAGGCGGCGACCTCACGGTCAATCGCCTCGGATACGGAGCCATGCGCATCACCGGTGAGGGCATTTGGGGACCTCCCACTGACGAAGACTCCGCACTTGCAACCTTGCGGCGCGCTATCGACCTCGACGTGAACCTCGTCGACACAGCCGATTCCTACGGACCGGCTGTCTCGGAAGCGCTGATTGCGAAAGCGACTCTTTCCGTACCCGTCAGATCTTGTCATCGCCACCAAAGGAGGATGGGAACGTCCCGGCCCTGGACAGTGGACCCATAATGCCGGTCCCAAACACCTCGCCGAAGCGTTAGAAGGCAGCCTAAAACGCCTCCGTCTCGATCGCATCGATGTCTATCAACTCCATGCTCCGGACAATGCCGTCTCGTGGGAAGCCTCAATCGAAGCTCTGGCCAAGCTACGCGAGCAGGGTAAGATTCGCCACATCGGACTCTCGAACGTGACCCGCGAGCACGTTGAGCGCGCCCGCAGGATTGTACCTATCGTTTCGGTACAGAACCGGTACAGCTTTGCCGACCGCGAGTCCGACTTTATTGTCGACTACTGTGAGCAGCACAGCATTGCCTTTCTTCCGTGGGCTCCGCTCGGCCAAGCCCAAGAGGCGCATGACGCCCTAAAGAAGGTCGCTCAGGATCTCGAGGCAAGCCCCCTGCAGGTCGCTTTGGCGTGGTTACTCAAGAGGTCCAGGGTGATTCTGCCAATTCCCGGAACCTCGTCGGTCAAGCACCTGGAAGAGAACATCGCTGCGGCAAGCCTTGAACTCCCCCAGGCCGCGTATGACGAGCTGTCTGAAGTGAGCGTTCCCGCAACGGGCCTGCGCGACTAAGGGCGACCGCCGCCAGGTCGCGAAGCAAGTGGTGGGTCAGCCTTGCCGTGGGCTCGCTCACATTGCTGCAACAGACCATCTGGCCGCCAGGCCAATGGTTCGCCGTCACTATCAGCCGGGCTGTTAGCCGTCGAGTAAGCCGTCAACAGCCCGGACGGGCCACGATACAGGATGACGAGAATTCTATGTGGATCGTTCGTTTTGCACTCCAAAGGCCTTACACGTTTGTGATAGTCGCGCTACTGATCGCGATCTTTGGCGGAGCAGCGATTGCAACTACACCGACCGATATTCTGCCTGACATCAATATCCCGATTGTCAGCGTGATCTGGACCTATAGTGGACTCGACGCCGACGACATGTCGAAGCGCATTGTGGGTATCTGCGAGCGCTCGATTTCAACCACGGTGAATAACGTCCAGTACACAGAGTCGCAGTCGTATAGCGGCGTAGGAGTCATTAAGGTTCACTTCCAGCCGAGTGTGCAAGTGGATTTGGCGATTGCGCAGGTGACTGCGCTGGCGCAGTCGGTGGTGCACTTGATGCCTCCGGGGACGATGCCGCCGTTTGTGCTGAAGTATGACGCCTCCAGCGTGCCCATTGTGCAGGTGAGCCTCGGGGGCAAAGGGTTATCGCAGACCCAGCTCTACGACCTGGGCCAGAACTTCATCCGCGGTCAATTAGCCACGATCAATGGAACCTCGGTGCCTCTGCCATACGGGGGCCAGCAGCGGTCGATCATGGTAGACGCGGAGCCCGGGCAATTGGCGGCGAATCACCTCACGGCCGAGGACATTTCAGCCGCGCTGAACAATCAAAACCTGGTGACGCCGTCCGGTACTGAAAAGATTGGCGATCGCGAGTACCTGGTGGGGACTAATAGCAGCGCCAACACCATCACGGAACTCAACAACATGCCCATCCGCGCAACGAATGGTGCGGTCGTGCAGATGAAGGATGTAGCCTGGATTCACAATGGATTCCAGCCGCAGACCAGCTACGTCAGTGAAAATGGCCAGGCTTCGGCGCTCTTGACAGTGATTAAGAATGGAGCGGCTTCAACCCTCACGATCGTGGACCAGGTAAAAGCCGCGATCCCAAAGATCAAGGCGGGGCTGCCGGCTGCATTGACACTGACTCCGATCTTCGACCAGTCGGTGATCGTGCGTGCATCGATCCACGACGTGGCGCAGGAGGCGATCACGGCGGCGATCCTGACGGCACTGATGATTCTGATCTTTCTCGGCAGTTGGCGCAGCACGCTGATTGTGTGTGTCTCGATTCCGTTGGCGGCGTTGTTCGCCATCGCGGTGTCGTCAGCGTTGGGGGAGACGATCAACGTAATGTCGCTAGGCGGCCTGGCGCTGGCAGTGGGCATGCTCGTCGACGACGCCACGGTGGAGATCGAAAACTCACACCGCAACCTTGGGCTGGGCAACAAGAAGCCTCTGGCGACCGCCATACTGGACAGCGCAGAGCAAGTGGCCATGCCGGCCTTGATCTCCACGATGTGCATCTGCATCGTGTTTGTACCGGTGACGTTGCTGTCGGGCTCCGCGAAGTTCATCTTCACGCCGCTGGCGCTGAACGTGGTGCTGGCAATGATTGCGTCCTACGGGCTGTCGCGGACCCTGGTCCCGACAATGATGCACTTCCTTCTGCCGGCGGAGGTGCCGCTCTATCAAGAGCCGGACAAAGAAACGCCCTTGAGCCGGAGCTTGATTTGGCGGCTCCATAAGGGATTTGAACACGGCTTTGATTACTTCCAGGAAAAGTACAAGGCCGGCTTGAGCTGGTCGCTGGACCACCGCGCGTTGACCCTGGTCGCGTTCGCGGTAGTCTCACTCGGTTCGCTGGCGTTGATTCCAGTGATCGGCCGGGACTTTTTCCCCTACGTCGATTCTGGGCAGATGCAGTTTCACGTGCGTCCGCCGGCAGGCACGCGGATTGAAACAACGAACGAGGTGTTCCAGCGCGTCAATGATGAGATACGGCGGGTTATTCCGCCGGAGCAGCTGGCAATGGTGGTGAACAACATCGGGCTGCCACCCGGTGGCGTGAACCTGGCCTACTCTGCCAGCGACACGACCAGCAACGGTGATGGCGACGTTCTGGTGCTGCTGACAGCCAAGCACAGTCCTACACAGCAGTGGATGACGGTGCTGCGGCAGGATTTAGCACAGAAGTTTCCCCAGGAAACATTCTTCTTCGAGCCGGCAGACATTACCAACCAGACGCTGAACTTTGGGCTTCCGGCACCCATCGATGTGCAGGTACGAGGGAAAGACGCCGCTTCGACTGCGAAAATAGCGGTCGCACTTCAGGAGCAAATCAAGAACATCCCGGGCGCGGCCGATGTGTTCGTACAGCAGCAAGTGAATGCGCCGGCTTTGAACATCGACGTCAACCGGCTCAAGGCACAGGAACTGGCGCTGACGACCCGTGATATTGCAAGCAATGTGCTGTTGTCGCTGTCCGGCAGCGGGCAGGTGGCGCCGAACTATTGGCTCGACCCGCAAACTGGCGTTAGCTACCCGATTATCGTGCAGGTACCGCAGTACCGGTTGAGCAGCTTTGAAGCACTCAATCAGACGCCGGTAACCTCTCCCACTGCACAGAACAACCAGCTACTGCGCAATGTTTCTGAAACCAACCGGAGTGTTTCTCCTGTAACGGTTTCCCACTACAACGCGCTACCGGTCATGGATGTTTTCGCCAACGTGGAGCAGCGGGATCTAGGTGGAGTGGCGGCCGATGTCGAAAAGATCATCAAGCAGAACTCGCAGCACCTGCCCCCCGGCGTAACCATCGAGCTGACCGGCCAGGTGCTCACGATGAACACCTCGTTCCAAAATCTGGAGATCGGCATCGCCGCGGCAGTCATCTTTGTGTACCTGCTGATGGCGATGAACTTCCAATCGTGGACCGAACCATTCATCATCTTGACCGCGCTCCCAGGTGCGTTTGCGGGCATCGTGTGGATGCTGTTCCTGACCCAGACCACGTTCAATGTACCGTCCTTGATGGGTGCTCTGATGACCATTGGGGTGGCGACGGCCAACAGCATACTCCTGGTGACCTTCGCCAATGACTCGCGATCTGAGGCCCCGGATGCGAAAGCAGCTGCGCTGATTGCGGGGGCGACCCGGTTACGGCCGGTCTGTATGACAGCGCTCGCGATGATCATTGGCATGCTGCCGATGGCGCTCTCGCTGGGGAGTGGTGGGGAGCAAAACGCGCCTATCGGTCGAGCCGTGATCGGCGGGTTGCTGTTCGCTACCGTCGGAACCTTGATTATCGTGCCGGTGTTCTATTCGTTATTCAGCAAGAACGTGCCGGTGGACTGGGCGAAGCGTTTAGACGACGAAACGCAAGGAGCATTCAAATGAACTACGATGCGGGGGCTGCGCCGCCCCAAACCGGCGCCGGGCCCGTCAGCAACAATCCATTCAACAACCAGCACCAGCATGCGAGTAAGGGCCGGCCAATCCTGATCGCGGTCATCTTGCTGCTGGCGGTCGGGGCAGCACTGCTTGTAGGCTGGCTGCCCCGGCATAAGCGCGACGCAGAAGTTGCGGCGAGGGCAAACACTGAGCGAACCTCGCTGCCCATAGTAGAGGTGCAGACGGTAGGTGCGGCAACCTCCGACCAGCAACTGACACTGCCCGGAACGGTAACGCCGCTCGAGTCCGCCCACATCTACGCCCGGGCAACGGGGTTTTTCGAGCGCCGCTACGTCGACCTGGGCGATAAGGTGCGCAAGGGGCAGTTGCTGGGGCTGATTTCAGCGCCCGACCTGGACGCCATAGTTTCGCAGCAGGCTTCGCTGGTGCAGCAGAGCAGCGCCGGCGTGCTGAGCGCACAGGCCACCGTGCAACTGCAGCAGGCGACCTACAACCGGGTACACACCCTGGTCCTGCACGGGATACTTTCGCAGCAGGACGATGACGCAGCATTGGCTGCGCTGCAGACGTCGGGAGCGGGCTTGCAGGCATCGAAGCAGGCTGTGCAGGCGGCAAAGCAGCACAGGCGCATGCGCAAACGATGGCGAACTTTGAGCAGGTACGTTCACCTATCGCCGGGACGGTGACGGCACGCAACGTGGAGGTGGGCAACCTGGTATCAGCCACCGGGGCTGCGCTGGGGCGAAATCCCCTCCCCGGCGCCGGCCCCACAGGGGGTCCACCGACGGGCGGGGCCCAGGGTGGCGAGCTGTTCGATGTGGTAAATCTCGACAGTCTCGAGGTATTTGTCACCGTGCCTGAACAAGATGCGCAGTTTGTGCAGGATGGGCAGCCGGTGCAACTAACCTTTTCGGAGATGCCCGAGCAAATATTCCAGGGCAAGGTGGTCCGCACCAGCGACTCGCTCAGCCAGGAGACACGAACGCTGCTGGCGGAGATACGTGCAAGTGACCCGAAGCAACGCCTGCGCCCGGGTATGTTTGCCTCGGTGCAGATGCGCTTCAGGGCGCCCAATCCGGGGATTCTGATTCCCGGAGACAGCTTGATCACCATGGCCCGCGGCGAGTTTGTGCCCGTGGTGCAAAACGGTGTGATCCAGATGCGGGCAGTGCACGTAGGCCGCGACCTGGGAACGCAAGTGTTCATCACTGAGGGATTGCAGAACGGGGACATGGTGGTGGTGAACCCCAACGACTTAGTCAAGGACGGGGTGCATGTGACTGCCAAACCTGCTCCGTCAGGGCAGGCGGGCATCGAGACAAAGCCGGCCGCCGGAGGTGGAACGGGCGACGCGAAAGGCCGCCAGGCGCAGCAGGACCAATAGCATCTGGGCGCGAGAGGATTATTTTTGATGACAGGTCTCGGTCAATATTCCGTAGTGGGGCGCCGTGCTTTGCAGTTCGCTCTGTCGGCAATCTGTTTTTCCCTTGTTTTGCCGGGGGCGCCGTACGCCCAAGCGCAGCAAAACCCGGCGGCACTTAGGACTTCGGCTGCATTGGCGAATGCGGGGACCAATGCAGTGCCCGATGCTCCCATGCCGCTGCTGTCTCTCGCGCAGACGGCAGACCGTGGGGCCAGCAAGTCCCCAGGATGACAACCTGTACTTGTCGCTGCGGCAAGCGTTCAAAATGGCGCTGGAGAACGATCTCGACCTTCAAGTCGAACAGATCGATCAGTCGATTGCAGAAGGGAGCGTGCCGCTGGCGCAAGGCGGCGGGCTGGCGCGGCCAGTCAACTACACCATCATGGATGCGCCCGCCGGGGTTGGGGGAGCAGCCGTGCCGCTGCTAAGCTATTCATCGCCGGGGCTGGCGCCGGCGAGCGTAGACCCTATCTCCTCCACAGTGTCCTCGTCATACAACACCAGCCGTGTGCTGGAGACGTCGCACTCGCTCGCGCTGGGGACGAGCCCGTACTCCGCCGGTTCGCTGGTGCCGGGCTTTGACGCCCAACTGCTGGGCCGGTATGGGTGGCTACGGAGGAATCCTCAAGTCTCCCTGCTAACGGTAACGCCGTCCTCGGCCACTTCGGGGGATACGGTGACGACGGACAACACGCTCGGCGATACCATCTTGACCAAGGCGTTCAGCCCGGGAACGACGATCGAGCTGGGCGTGAACGACTTTGTACAAAGCTTCTACTCGGGCCGCTCGTCCGCCGTCCCCTTCTCGCACCCCAATGCATACGCGCTGGTAGCGCAGCCCCTGTTCCGCAACGCAGGCCGGGCAAACAATACCCGCTATATCGCGATCGCGAAGACCAATAAGACGATCTCCGCCGCGGTGCTGGAGCAGCAGATGATCAGCACGATTGCGGGAGTGGAAAATTTGTACATCGACCTGATCAGCCTGCAGGATGAAGTGAAGGTGCAACAGCAAGCCCTGACGGCCGCGGAGAAGTTGTTGAGCAACGACCGGCAGCAACTCGATGCCGGGCGGTTGCCGCCCATCGAGGTAGCGCGGGCGGAGTCACTGGTGACCAGCACCCGGGTGCTGCTCGAGCAGTCTGAAGCACTGCGTGACCAGCAGGAGGTTACCCTGCGGACTCTCATCGATCCGCGGTCCTTGAATGGGCCAGGCGCGCAGCTCCCCAGTATTGTCGCAACCGACCTTCTTCTGCCGCCCCATGCGGACGTTGAAACACCTTTGCCGGACCTGGTGAAGCTGGCCTGGGATAGGAGGCCGGATGTGCGGCAGGCACGGCTTCAGATTGTGAACGGCGAGCGCCAGGTGGCAGGCTCAGCCAACGCAGTCAAGCCGGAGATCGATATTTACGGGACCTATCAGACCCGGGGCGTGGTGTTACCCGGCCTGGTGGAGACGGGCGGAAGCACGCTGACCGGGAACACCATACCTGACCAGGTTCCGACGGGGGGTACCAGGTCGTCGACCTTATATGAAGCGGGCATTCAGTTCTATTTGCCAGTGCAGAACCGAGTGGCTAAGGCGAACCTGAGTATGGATAAGGCAATTTTGCGCCAGCAACAGCTGCGGGAAACGCAGTTTGAGTCCGCGGTGGCCGCGGAAGTACGCAATGCGGTCACAGCGCTCCGCGCGGCCGAGAATGCGGCGGGCGCGGCCGTCAAGGCTCGCGAGCTGCAGGAAAAATTGCTTTCCGCAGCGCAGGAGAGCTTCCAGGCGGGGTATGGAACCAATCTCGCAGTGATTGAGCAGGAAACGTATCTGGCGCAGGCGCAAACCAGCGAAGTCGTGGCCAAAGCTGCATGGTCAAAGGCGGCGGCTCAGCTGGATCGGGTGACCGGACAGATACTGGACCGGACGGGGATCAGTTTGAACGACGGTCAGGGAAAAGAGCAAACTAAACAACCCTAAAAGGCAATCCCCCGTCGAGTAAGCCTCCAATTATTCACTAGCCCAGCCACTTCGGGTTTGCCGCCGTACCGTCGAAGTGGGGGGTTGTTTTGAATAGCTCGAAGCGGCCATCGGCTGCCGCATCGCGCGTCCGGTCAAGTAACGCTGTCACCTGCTCCTGTGTCATGGGCTTAAAGGTCTTCACCGCTGTCAGCGCTTGTTCCATCACCGGTATCGAATCGATCCCGGTAATAACTACCGAGACTGGCTGCGTCATCGAGTAGTGCAGGGCTTCGACAGGCTCAACCGTCTTGCTGTCGAGAATGAAATGGTCGCCAAAGGTTTTCATCGCAAGCACACCGATTCCTTGCTGGATCGCGACTGGCATGACTTCCCTGGTAAACGAGCGGAAATGCGCATCCATGACGTTGATCGGCATTTGTACCGTGTCGAAATGGAAGCCGTGTTGCTGAGCCATGGAAAGCATGCGGAGATGTACCACTGGATCCTTATGACCAGTAAACCCAATATAGCGAATCTTGCCCGCTTCCCGTGCTGCAATCGCAGCCTCAAGCGCGCCGCCCGGCGCAAAGATGCGGTCCGGGTCTTCCAGCCGAATCACTTCGTGAAACTGGACCAGATCGATCACATCGGTTTGCAGCCGCCCTAGAGACTGCTCCAATTGAAGGTTGTAAGCCTCTTTGGTTCGGCCATCCATCTTGCTCATCAGGAAAACCTTGCTGCGATAGCCGTCGCGCAATGCCTGCCCCATGCGGACTTCACTAATTCCGTCGTTATAGTCCCAACAGTTGTCCATGAAGGTGATGCCGCGATCGATCGCGGTTCGCACCAGGCGCTCACTTTCAGCCGGATCTGCCTGTTTACCGAGGTGATAGCCACCGAGTCCTATCACCGAAACCTTCTCTCCGGTGCGCCCCAAATCACGGTATTGCATGTCGGGCGACATCGGACGAGAGACTGGGTTGCTGATGCGGGCCGGGCTTTGCGCCTGCCCCGAAGGATTTAGCGTCGCACCAGCGGTTACGGCGGAGGCGACCGCCGACTTAATGAAATCTCTGCGTTCCATAGTTTCTCCTTTCGACGGGCAATCATAGCTCTTACTGTTCACTCTCAAATCTCCTTCTTTGTCGCCTCCCAACCTGGGAATCAAAGTCTTCAACCGTGGCCAACTCTAAACCGATAGGTAAATTGAAGGTATGCCAGCGTGAGTGGGGCGCCATGTCCCGTGCTCGTCATCACATAGCCGGGAAAGAAGTGCCCAACTCCAATGTTAACGACATACGACTGGTGATAAATGTATTTGGCCGAGGCATCAAAGCCGCTGCCAATGCCGTCATGTAAAAAGCCACCCGCGGGTGCTTTGAACAGGCAGCTGCCCGCGCCGGCGTAGACTCCGTCCCGAATAGACGCGACGTGCAGCGACTCTGCCTGGAATAGCAGCAGAAAGTTCCCCTTCGGTGCGAGTGAGAAATTCAGGCGGTCCTGCTTGATGTTCTGAAAGCCGAAGAGGTCGACGAGACCGAAAGCGTTGTGGTTGCTGGGATACTGCTGGTCGTAGGTCCCTATGCGAAAGGGATTGGTGTGCGGGTTACCAGTGGCATAGTCGTACTCGCCTTCAATGTGGGGTTTCCATGGCAGATTGGCTGCGACGTAGCCGCCTCGGATGATGGCTGCGCCTGCATGGATCGAATCATTGCTGTAACTCCCGCGCTGCAAGTCGCCGGTGCCGGATGATGAGAAGCCATGAGGCAGTGTCGTGTCGTAATAAGAACCGAACGTGACCTCCGTCTCGGTGCCTGGGATATTTTGTTGGCTGATGACGCGAGGGAGCGCCCGTATCAAAACAAAGGGCTGAATGGACGTCTTGGGCAGGAGCGATTGGATATTGCCTTCGACGCCGTGGAAGGTGAGGCCCGCCCCGTGCTTGTCGAGGCTGGTGGGATAGATGGTAACGACCGATGTAGTGAAGAGGTCAATCCGGTCCTTGGCACCGATGCGGAGGTCCGCTCCGTCCCAGGTCCGGCTGTTATTTGTCCAGTCGCTGATGCCGACAACGCGCTCGTCGCCGAACTTGAGTTCCTGCCGGCCGACGAAGAGTTGAGCCGACTCGTAGTGGAAATTGAGATAGCCCTGGCGGAAATCGAAGACATCCCGCATGTTGGACGCAACATCACGCAGTGGCAGGCCAAGAGCATGGGTGTCAAGGAACTGGAGATACCCGGTGAGCCAGTTTGTAGGTCGCACCGTGAGACCACCCCACTCTCGTGTGAGCTCGTAGAGGCGGTCCTTGCCTGAGACGTAGCCGAGTGAGGTCTGTTCCTCGGTACGGCCGCGCAGTTCCATGTCTAACGTCATCCATTTGGGTATCTCATCGAACTGGAACCGCTGCGGAACACCTTCCTTCTGCGGATACATCTCGCGCTGTGCGAATGCTGAAGGAACCAGAACAGCGAGGGCGAACACTGCCACTAGGGAATAGAACAATGATCTCAAAACAATGCCTCTTTCGCCGGCGGCTGCCATCTTCGACAAAACCCCGGCCCTTTCTGGGCGACCGCCGTAATGCGGGCACTCCCGGCGGTCAGATGGCCCACTAAGAGCCCACCTGTCAATGAAGTTCGCGAATGCCGCCGCTGCCACAGGGAAGCCATTTATTACGGGAAAGAGGTTTTGCACCCATTCTTGTTTCTAACTTGATCAGCCGCACGAGGAACCGCCCGGATGCCCACCCCCGAGGACGATGACTGTTTTGGCAACCTCTCGAAGCCGCATGAACCTGCGACTCTTCGCAATGGTCTTCTTGATCTGGCTCCGCCATACCCCAGATAGCCTTGATGCATTCACAATGCCAAACACGGCAAATGAAATATCCTGCGAGTAGCTGAATTCACCGGCCTTCTGTGGACGCTGGAGAATGTTTAAAAAACATCCGGCGTGCGAGTCGAAATCCCGACAGAGGCCGACGGATTCGCGACACTCATCCTGCAAAACCAGTTCCAGCGCCGGAGCTGACACCGGCCGAGGCTCGCGGCAGCTGCCACAAACGGCTTACTGTAATCGTTGACTCGCGGACGCCGCCGGTAAGAGCGATGGGGTAACTAGTTCGGTTAACCACTTCACTACCATCCGGTAAAACCCCGAGGGTAGTCTCGGATTCCGCATCCATGGTTGTGTCTTGTGAACTTGCATGGGCGGCCGGAATTTTTCTATGACCAGCCCTTGACATGCTCTCCCGAACAGATCCATTATGCTGAGGTGTCTTAATTGCCTCAGACTGAGGTATGTTGATCGCCTAATTCTTCCCGGGTATCTTTATTGGGTTATTTCGTCGAAGTTGCGACGGAATCGACTGAGCCCAATCCCGAGTTTCGAGGAATAACGGCATGCACGAATCCCTGTTCGGGTAACTATACCGGGCAACTATACCGGACAAAATTTAAGGGCTGTAAACGCGCTCACTCCTGACGCCTTCGCCCGCTGAGCCGATTCCATGCGCCCTACCCGAACCTCAGCGCTTTCCAGGGAGGTCACTGATGAGACAAACAAGATTATTGATGGTAGTAGCCGTTGCCTGCGTAACGATCGCCGTCGGCATGGCCGTCTCCACTCACATTGTCCGCGGACAATCGTCCCCACCGATTTACAACCCGTATCCGACTGGTATTCTGCCGACCGATATCGCCTCCGAGGAAACGCGGGTTCAAACGGAAATTGCAGGCATCGTAAAGAGCTATGTCACACAGTGGCAAGCATTAACACCTCCGGTAGTGGCAGGCAACCCGCCAATACTTATGAACACCGGCTATGCGGCACAACGAATACTCGGCGGCTTACTGCAATACGACTTGACTATATCTCCATTCCAGAATAGGGCGTGCGCTTCGTGCCACATGCCGTATGCCGCCTTTAGCGGACCGATCCCGTCCGTCAATCTGACGATGATAGCGTATCCCGGAACCCTTCCCTACCGGGCCGGCAAGCGCACGGCGCAACGATACACGTATTCACATGCCTTCCCTGTTCTCAACTACAACGCAACCCAAGCCGCGTTCTTTGGCGGAAACTTTTGGGATTCACGCGCCACTGGATACAAGCTGCAGGCTCCCGACGCCGAGCAGGCACAGGGTCCTCCGGTTGATCCGCTGGAAATGGGTTTCCCGGATATAGCTTGCATAGCGTACCGGCTCTCCTCGGCTACCTACCTACCGCTGTTTAAGACGGTATGGGGGAGACTCTTTTAACATCAACTGGCCGTCCAACACTGCATCGATCTGCGCGACCCCTAATGGGGCGGCGGTGTTCAACGGGAGCGCCACGCCAATCCTGTTATCTGCAGACGACCGCACCAAGGCCACCAACATTTACGATCACTGGGGGCAATCCCTCTCCTTCCTCGAAAGTTCCCCGGATGTCAGTCCCTTCACCTCGAAATTCGATGCCTATCTTGCAGGCAAATACACCTTGACTGCAACAGAATTGGCAGGTTACAACCTGTTCCGGGGCAAAGGGAATTGCAACTCATGTCACCTGGACGGCAGGTCAACCGCTCCTAGTCCTACGGCTCCGGCGGCTGAAGACACCGGCACGGCCGCCGATACCACGCCCGTGTTCACATGCTTTGGCAGTTCCAATCTCGGCCTTCCCAAGAATCCGAGAGTTGCTCTCTTATACGAGACGACACCGGATAGCTATGGGTTTACCCCTAATCCTGAAGGCTACATCTACACGGATTTCGGATTGGGAACTTTCTTGAGAAGCGGTTTCGGCTCCTTTCCTAACCCGAACTCGCGTGGCTACCATTCGCACAAACTTCGGATGGTCAGATGCAAACCATGACAGCGCGCAACGTGGCCCTGTCGCCGTCGAAGTGCCCGACCACCGAAGCCCCAGGGCCTTACTTCCAAAAGGAGTTTTTCCACAACGGCTACATCAAGAGCCTGAAGCAACTGGTCCATTTCTACAATACCCGCGACGTGTATAGGAATTCGGCGGTCGAAAGCGGCGATTGCCCGGCAGGAACAACCGAAAGGGTGAACTGCTGGCCTGCGGCCGAGGTCTCGGTAAACCAGGATATGACCGTCGGTAATTTAGGTTTAACAGATACGGAGGAAAACCAGATCGTCGTCTTCCTCCAAACGCTTAGCGATGGCTACACAACACCTTATCCCTTCATTGGGACTTATACGGGTGCCTGCATGACCGGTGGTACTGCCGCGACTCAAGGTAACTCCACGCTGATTTCTGCGCAATTTTTGAAATCATTGAGCAACAAGTGAGGTAGTCCAACGATGTGAGTAAGAGGGCGCATGTGAACTCCCAGAGTGTTCATGCGCCCTCAAAATTGCGTTCCCCAAAGACCCACTTGAGCGATGTGTTTAGCATATGAAACATATTTTCAGAAACAGACTGCTTCTCTTACTGGCGGCTGGTCTACCCCTATCGTGGTCAACCGCCGCCCAGGTGTCACAGTTCACGGCAAACAACATCCCGCCCCCGGCAAGGAGAGCAGCACGGGTGCATATTACTGAAGGACCAGCCCTCGAATTGTTCAGGAACAACGAGGCCATTATCCGGTGGACAAGCAACAACCCTGGCGGCACCGACGAGCACTTCGGGCTGGTGAAGTACGGGACTGATCCTCACAACCTGAACCTGACGGCCAAAGGTCATATCAGGCTGAATCAGAGCCACCCCTATACAGTGTTCCGGGTGCGATTGGAAGACATAAAGCCTGGTACAACCTACTATTACAGCGTCGACTCAATGGAAGCCACAGGCAGGCTCGACGGGGTGAAGAGCAACGTTTATCACTTCACCGCCCGCGAGTAGAAAAACAGCATGATGACTTCAGTGACATCAGTGCAGACTACTGGTTGGGGGAAGTTGAGATGCATTCCAGCCGCCACCGACGGCCTTGATCAAGAGCACACTGGCATCCATCTGGCGGCGGAGGATGTCGATTTCGTTTCGTTGGTTGAAGAGAAGGGTGGTTTGTGCGGTGACAACTTCCAGGTAGGGGTCGGCGCCTCCTTCGTAGAGATTGGTGAACAGCCTCAGGTTGCGTTGCGATTCGTCCACCGCTTGTTCCTCCTGAGTTGCTTCCTGCGCGAGGATTCGGAGCGCAGCCAAATTGTCTTCTACCTGTTGAAATGCTTCGAGCGTTGTTTCGCGATAAGTCGCAACGGTTGCGTCGTAGTTAGCCTGAGCCTGCTCCACACCGGCTCGACGGCGGCCGCCATCGTAGATGATCTCGGATGCCTGCGGGCCTATCGCCCAGACGCGGCTGGGCCAGGTGAATAAGTTAGAGATGTGCGCGGATTGCAGCCCGACGTCACCGCCGATGGTCAGGCTTGGGAAATATGCAGCACGCGCGATACCAATGCCTTCGTTCGCCTCCGCCACCCGGCGCTCCGCCGATGCTATGTCGGGGCGGCGTTCCAACAGTTGCGAGGGCAAGCCAACGGGAATGGCCGGGGGCTCGAACGGTTGTGATCGAGAAGCAATGGCGAACTCTGCCGGCGGTTTGCCGATCAGGATGGCGATTGCGTGTTCATATTGAGCGCGCATCACCCCGATATCGGTATCCTGCACGCGCGTGGTATCGAGCTGCGTTCGTGCTTGCACCACGTCCGACTCAGGTGCCGCGCCGCCGTTGAACAGCGCGCCGGTGAGATCGACCATATCGGCATAGGCGTTTACGGTTTCGTCCAGTAGTCTCTTTTGTGAGTCGGCGCTGCGCAATTCGAAGTAATCGTACGCGAGATCCGCCTGCATGCTGAGAGTCGTGGCTGCGAGATCGCCGGCGCTGGCCTGAGCTTCCGCGCGGGCGGCTGCCACGGTGCGACGTATGCGGCCCCATAGGTCCACTTCGTAGGAGAGATCAAAAGGAAGCAAGAAGTTACCCGTGGAACCGATGCTGCCGGCGCTGGACGGAAAGTAAGGTTGATTGGGTGAGTAGCGAAAAGCTTGAACGCCTGGTGATACCGAGATAGTGGGGAATTCCCCGGCGCGATAGTAACGAACCGTGGCGCGAGCCTGACGAAAGCGCGCCGCCGCCACCTTAAGGTTCTGGTTGGAGACCGCGACTTGTTCTTCCAGAGCGTTGAGCTGAGGATCCCCGAAGATCTCCCACCAGTTACTTCGCAGAGCTTCTGCATTGGGATGAGCGACCTTCCACTGGTCCGTTTCCGGCAGCTCCTTATAAGCAGGAGGCACCGCAGCGGCCGGCTGTTTGTACTTCGGACCGACCATACAACCGGCAAGGAAAATCACGCCGGCCGCCGGCAATAGAAACCGAAAGCTCATTGATCGGCACCTGGCGCCCCACGCGTGATGCGGACGGGCGTGCCGCTGACTAGCGAGTCAGACGGGCTTTCGATGACTTCGTCACTTGCACTGAGACCGGAGGTTATTTGCACACTTTCTCCGTAATCAGTGCCGATGGTGACTGGAACAAGTTGTGCGACATCATTGCGGACCACTCCGACCTGTAGGCCTTGCGTGCGGAACAGAAGTGTATCGGACGGAATAACGACAGAATGAATCTGGCCGGGCAAAGCAAGGTGGACCCGGACGTAGGCTCCAGGAAGAAGCAGGCCTTTAGAATTATCTATATCGACCTCCGTGTTGAGGGTGCGCGAAGCCATGTCTATAGAGCTTGACGTACGGGTGACTGTGCCCTGAAAGGTCTGATCAGGGTATTCGTCGAGAGTAAGGGTGGCCTTTGATCCGACGCGAGCAGCGCGCGAATACACCTCAGGAACCGCGACGAAAACACGAAGCGTGCTGATTTGCCCGATCTGAAACAGCTCCTGGCCGGGCGTGTTCAGGCCGGCGGCAATCAGCCAGCCATTGTCCGTGTTGCGCATCGTGATGATTCCATCGAAGGGCGCATAGATCTTTTCGAATCCGACCAGTTCTGCATAATGACCCTGGTTTGCCGCATACGAATTGACGGTCGAGTCGGAGGCTTTATGATTATCAACGGCCTGATCAGTCGCTTGTTTGGATACAGAGCGTGTTTTGACCAGTCCCTGCCAGCGGTCGGCGGTAATCTTGGCGAGGTCCGAATTGGCCCTGGAAGTGTCCAGATCGGCCTGTGCTTGTGCCAGCTGTTTGTCCAGCTCAGGCGCGTCGACCACGGCGAGCAGATCGCCCTTCTTCACGCGCGATCCGATGTCGTGGTACCACTTGACCAGATAGCCGCTGGCGCGAGCATAGACGGGAGAGTTGATGTAAGGCTGAGTGGCTCCGGGCAGCACGACCTCATCGATTGGCGAATTCTCCTTGGGGTGGATGATCACTACCTCTTCAACGGCAGCCTCGTTCGTGTTTTGCCGCAATTTCGACTCGGCTCGCTCGCGGGCACGGATACCCAAAAGGATGACGATCACGAGGAGGATGAACATGGTTACGCCGGTCACGGCCAGCAACCGCATGGTGCGCCGCCGCCCGCGGACCTCGCCCGGCGGACAGCCGGGAATCTCAGCGTTTGTTATCTCCTTGTCACCCATTCTGAGCTCCGTTCTGAGCAGTGTTGCGAGACCGATTCAGGCGATGGTGGTGCAAGAGCGCGAATACAGTCGGCACGAAAACCAGAGTGGCCACCGTTGCGCAGAGCAAACCTCCGATCACAGCGCGACCGAGAGGCGCGTTTTGTTCGCCGCCGTCGCCCGCGCCTATTGCCATTGGGACCATGCCAATGATCATGGCGAGAGCCGTCATCAGAACAGGTCGAAACCGGGTGAAGCCGGCCTCTGCCGCGGCCTCCAGGGCATCGCCATTTTCAGCCAGCCGCTCCTTGGCGAACGCGATCACAAGAATACTGTTCGCCGTCGCAACCCCCATGCACATGATGGCGCCCATCAAAGCGGGCACACTCAGGGGAGTGTGCGTAAGGAACAGGAAGACGATAATGCCGGCCAGAGCCGCAGGCAGAGCGGTGATGATGATGAATGGGTCCAGCCAGGATTGAAAATTGACGACGATCAGCAGATAAATGAGAACGATGGCAGCAGCCAGGCCTGCCAGCAATCCTTCATATGAGGTTCGCATCGTTTCAAGCTGGCCGCGTATGCGAAAGAAACTGCCGCGCGGAAGGAGTTTCTGATCGTTGTCTACGATGCGAGTGATGTCCCGTCCGACGGACGCGAGATCGCGATCCTGGACAGAGCCAAAGATATCAATAACGCGGCGGATGTTATAGTGATCAATCGCTTCCATTTCGTTGCCGCGGCGCAACGAGGCAACCTCCGACAGGATTTCAGGACGCGCCATAGCTGTCGAAGTGATGGGTATGTTTCCAACACCCTGTAAGGACTGAATGCGATATTGCGGAGTTTGAGAGATCAGTTCGTATTGCACACCGTTGTGCCAATTCAGGAAGAAATTTGGGATGGTCTGGAAGCTCCCGCTCAGAGCGACAAGCAGGCTGTTGTTGACGTCTTGATCGGTGTAGCCGCCTATTGCTGCCTTAGTTCGATCGACATTGATGTTGAACATCGGGTAGTCGACTGGCTGTTGAATCCGTAAGTCAGTGAGGCCGGGAACGTGACGGAGTTCGCCCAACACACGAGTAGCCAATTCATGATTACTCGCCTGGTCCTGACCTTCTATCTGGAGATCCACCGGGGCAGGCAATCCAAAGTTCAGGATTTGCGTGACCATGTCTGCCGGCAGGAAATAGAACGTCGTGCCAGGGAATTGGCGGGGCAAGATCGTACGAAGCGTCCGGACGTAATCGGCCGTCGGGCGGTGTTTGGCGTTCAACGTCACGAGTACGTCGGCATCGGAGGCGCCGATCACGCCTGAAGTGCTGTACATGAAGTTCAGCTGGCTGTAGGGCAGGCCGATGTTGTCAACGATGCCTTGCATTTCTTGCTTCGGTATCTGCCGGCGGATCGCGTTTTCGATCAGGTCAGCCAGCATGGCGGTATCTTCGATGCGGGTTCCGGTTTGGCCCCGGAAATGGAGAATGAACTGGCCGCTGTCCGTGGTCGGGAAGAAGTCCCGGCCGAGCCAGGGAAGGAGAGCGCCGGCACAGACGCAGACGAGCAAAAAAGCCGGGACGAAGATCATTCGCCTGTGTATAAATGTTCTCAGCAAACCCTCATATATGCGCCGGACCTGTTCGAATCCCCGGTCAAAGGCTTTCTGCATCCGTACCAGCGGGTTGCGCGATGGCGCAGCATTGTGATCGGGGGCCTTCAGGAGATACATCGCCATGGTAGGCACCAGTGTTCGCGACAGGACATAAGAGGCCATCATCGCGAAGATGATCGCCTCTGCAAGAGGCGGGAACAGATAGTGCGATACGCCCTGTAAGGCAAACAGGGGCATGAAAGCGATGCAGATGCAGGTTGTGGAGACGAACGCCGGGGTCGCGATCTGCGCGGCCCCGTGCAAAATGCCCTCATAGAGAGGTTGGCCTTCTTCGAGATGCCGGGTAATGTTCTCGATGGTGACAGTAGCGTCATCCACCAGGATGCCTACCGCCAGCGCTAATCCTCCAAGCGTCATCATGTTAATAGTTTCCCCGACGCCGCTCAGGACGATGACTGAGGTAAGAATCGCCAGCGGAATAGAAACGGCGATGATAACCGTGCTACGCCAGCTGCCGAGAAACAGCAGGATCATAAGCGCCGTCAGGCCGGCAGCAATGGTAGCTTCACGAACCACGCCTTCAATCGCTGCGCGAACGAACACGGATTGATCGCCGAGTGGCTGAATGCGCAGTTGCGATGGAAGGGTCTGCTCGACGCGCGGGAGCAACCGGCGAACTCCATTGACCACGCTGAGCGTAGAGGCGGCTCCCGCCTTGATGATGGTGACCAGAACACCACGGCTGCCGTTGTGACGAACGATATTGGTTTGAGGGATGAAACCGTTGGCAACGTGCGACACATCTTTCAGATAGATGGTTGAGTTACCCACGACTTTCACGGGGACATTGTTGAGCTCGTCAATCGTCCTGGGCGCCGAGTTGGTTGGGAAGTCGTATTCGAACTTCCCAATCTTGGCGGTGCCAGACGGCGCAATCACGTTCTGTCGGCTGAGTGCAGTAACAACATCCTGCGGTGAAATTCCTTTCGACTGCAGAAGCGTGTCCTGAAGGTTCACCATGACCTCGCGCTGCTTCCCGCCGTAGGGGTACGGCACAACGGCCCCGGGAATCGTAACCAGTTGGGTCCGAAGAAAGTTCAAGGCCAGATCATTCAAATCGGCTTCACTCAGTCCCGGGCCGGACAGCGCGAGCTGTAACACAGGCACATTCGAAGCCGTGTAGTTGACGATCTCGGGAGGCAGTGTACTGGGCGGCAACTGGCGCAGGATGCTTTGTGAAGCAGCAGTAACCTGCGCATTCGCCCGGTCCACGCTGGCGTTCGGTTGCAGAAAGATTTTTACTCTGACCAGGCCGTCAATGCCAACGGTTGTGGATTCAACGTGCTCGATGTTGTCGACCAGCGCTGTCAAAACTTTTTCGTACACTGTCGTGAGCCGGCCTTCCAGCTCTTCCGCGTTCATGCCGGTATAAATCCAGGAAACGGCGACCACCGGGAGATTGACGGTGGGGAAGATGTCCGTTGGCGTGCTCAGAATGACAAGCGGGCTGATAAGTAGTACCAGCAGAGCGAGGACGACGAAGGTGTAAGGGCGATCGAGCGCGAGCTTAACAATCCACATGGCTGAAGAGTTGTCCTAGCAAGTTCTGTGGCCGGTGACAGACGCTGTAAGATCTTTAAAGTACCTTTGAGCTGCAGAATCTGCGTGGCGTAACCACAGCATCGTTCCACTCAATACAGTGCAGTTCTGGTGCCACACGCAACATTGCACTTCCCGTGCCAAACGCAATTTCAGGCCTGCAAGAGGATATGCAGGTCTCGTCGATATGCGTGCTCCATTACCATTCTTCTCACGAGTTTGCCCGTTAATATCCCGGTGCCGATTATGAAGGCCATGTGTGGGCGAGGTGAAGTCCGGAGGGCAGGGTGTCGGGCCTCCGACACCCCTGTCAATCGCCTGACATCTGCGGCGTAACCGTACCGTTAAGTCGCGTTAGATGCTTAGTTTCGGCAGGTCCAGGTGCAACTTTGACAATCCACATGTGAAAAGAGACCTTCTCCTTGGCCTGTCTCATTGGGACAGCGACCAACGTGATCTGTCATCCATCTAATCTGAAAACTGGCAACCTATCCGTTCGTTCTTTGACCGATGACAAACGGCGTTATTGCGGCCAAATCCAGATCTCCATTTGCGGAGATGTTCGAGGCAAGTACAGATTGGGCGGCCGTTGCCGCAGGCAAAACAGCACCCGAGCTCTTTGCGGCATTCATGGCCAGATCCATGTCTTTGCTCATCAGCCGCAAGGGAAATTCCGGAGAGTAGTCGCCGTTCTTTATTTTCTGGAATTTCCCCACAAACGCGGGTGGTATCACCGCCGTTTTGGACAGGACATCGAGCATAATGTCGCGATCGATTTTAAGGTGTTCTCCCAACGAAACTGCTTCCGCGATCGCCTGCATATCCAAGCCCAGGAGAAGGTTGACGACCAATTTCATTTGAACGCCTGAGGAACCAGGCCCCATCAAGAACCACTGTTTAGCGATGGACTCGTAAATTGGAGTGCATTGCTCGAAGGTCTTCTGAGCGCCACCTGCGAGCAGTGTGATCGTGCCCGCCTCAACCGCCGGCGTTGATCCGGAGATGGCCATATCGAGCAAGCTGATGCCGAGGGTGCACGCCTGCCGATGTAGCAGGCGCGATAGTTCTGGCGAGATGGTGCTCATTTCAAGAATGATGGTTCCTCGCTTTGCCGCTGAAAAGATGCCACCCACAGCAAAGTACACGGAGCGAACTGCCTCATCATTGGCCAAGGAAGATAGAACTACATCCGAACCAACGACGAGCTCGGCCACTGATGCCGCAATCGCTACACCCTCTCGACGCAGCACATCTGCCGGCCCGGGACTACGGTTCCACGCGTGAACGTTCCAGCCTGCCGAATGCAAACGCTGCGTAAGCCGGCTTCCCATAAGTCCGAGACCGACGAATCCAATTTTGACATTGCGTTTATTGAGTATGTTTACCGGCACGGCCATCACTTTATCTCCTCGCTGTTTGTTTGTTGTTGTACTTCCTGGCAGCAGTCGCCAATAGTCGGAAAGCATTCGCAATGCCAGACCCAGTACAGATGAACATTCAGCGACGTATTTGAGTCCCTGGGTATTATTCCGCACTGCTTGGGCTTGTGGGAAGGACCCTCAGATGCGTCTGGCGGGATGTCGACACGGTCCGGCGAATTGTCGACACATCGACCCTATCGCGATGCGTAGTGTGACGGCTGGCGATCGCTGGGGTGCAATATGCAGGGCTGTCAGGTGACATGCTCTTCCAGAAGAGATACGACGACAGGCTACGTGAGTACAGATACGACTTGCGGCGTCACAGTCCGTCAGGACTGCAGGACTTCCTCGGCTAGCGCATCGGTGCTCGACTGACGCTTAAGCGCCAGCAAGCGGGCCATCATGACATCGCGGCGCGAGCAGCTCAAAAGAATTGCGCATTCTTCATCGGACTGCCCTTCCAGAATCGACATGACGAAGACAAAGCGCTCGAAGGCATCCAGTAAAAGGATTGCGGCAAAGGGGTTGTTTCCTGGCGGCGTAGCCGATCTCTTGAGACTGATGAACGAGACGTTGTCCGCGTGCTCCGGTGCGGGCTTGATCATCTGGATCGCATGTTTTTGAACCGCTGCCCGAATCCATGAACGCGCCCAATCCATGAAAACACCGCTCCCCTCCACGCATTCTCCCATCGCGGCAACAAGACATTGCTCCGCTTTATCATGGTCTGCGGTTAGCAGGAACGACAGCAGGTACAGGCTGTGCATCTCTTCATTAAAAGTCCTGAGAAAGTCCGCCACGGTAGGGTATGGTGTCGCTCTTTCCTCAACAAAATGTGTGGGCTGCAGCATATTTCACCTCCTGGTTTCAAGCCACGGATTGCTCTAGATCGTCGTAAGATAAAGGGGTTTCCCTTTGCGCCGCGTCGGGGAACGACTGCAGGTTGCCGGCATAGGACACGCCTGCCAACGGGTTGACGTGAGTGAAGCGTTCAAATACTTCATTCGCCGTGTCCGCTATGCGAGTATTTGGCCGGTGGAAACTGCGGGTTGCCTTCGAGGCAAGCCTGGTAAGCAGGAAGCGGTTTGAAACGTATGTCATGGCGCCAAAGACAAGCTCAGAACGCATCGTGTCCTCCGGACTCGTTGATATTGGTTTCTGCCACCATCTTGTTGTGGCGCAGCCTGGACAGAATCCGCTTCGCGGTCCACGCGACACCTAAAGCATGCAAGATGAGGTGATCTCCCGGGTCTAATTCACCGGTGCCTGAGACGGCCTGATATGCATACTGAACGCTGGCGTTCTCTGTTATGCACCAGGGTTCGTGACGAATGATTCCGTCACAGTGCCCACAGGCCGAATCCGCGCTGTATTGGTTGCTGTGACGCGACGGAAGGTGATCTTGTACTGGCATTGGTTACTCCTGCGGACCATGGTTGATAATCGGATTCGAGACTCTGTTGCCCCTCCCGCTACTGCCAGAGTTCCTCATCTTTCATCAGCCTTACCGCCCGATCCACTATCGGTTCTGACATTGCTTTAGCACTTATAGGGCCAATCTGAATTGGTGGAATCATCTGAGGATTTTTTCCTCTGGCTTCCGTGTTCGACCGACGGGAAATCCAGACGATTTCCATTGCCAATCATGAATCGGCTCAACACCTGGCATCCCGCGGAAAACATTTAGCAGCTGAAAAAGTCCTTCAATGCTCGGTACGACTTCGATTTCCCGAATGAAAGAGCCGGCTCGCGACGGCTGTCGAAGCTTCGACACCTGTCCGACAATTGGGAGCCGCCAGCGAGTGCGCACCTTGCTCTGCGCTTATCATTTCGAGAGGGCGTGCGGGTCCTGATCCGCCAGATGCAGTCCAGAACCAACACCTTCTGCTTCACCTCGCGCTCTCCCGTGAGGGCGCCGGCAACCTATCCCGCAGTATCCTCCAAAGGAAAGGGAGCGCCCTCTCCGCTCGCACTCAGCGATCGGGATGAAACGGCATGCCGGGATGCCCGGCACTGGCGGGTTCTGGAGTGCGCAGATCTAAATTGACAACAATCGGATCCTGTCCATCCCTCACAACTACGGCTTCGCAAATCTGATCTGGGCTTGCATTGATCTCCTGGTGCGGCACGTAAGGTGGAACGTAAATGAAGTCCCCTGGCCCGGCTTCCTCGCTAAATTCCAGTTGGTCGCCCCAGCGCATTCGAACTCGGCCCTTGACGACGTAAAGAACAGTCTCCAGTTCTCCATGGTGATGCGGTCCGGTCTTGGCATCCGGCTGAACCAACATCGTACCGGCCCACAATTTGTTTGCTCCAGCTTTCGCATGGGTGATGGCGGCTGCGCGCGTCATGCCCGATGTCTGTGGCGTATTCAAATCAAGTTCATCCGAATGAACGATTTTCACTCCATGTTTTGCCCAATCCATTTATAAGCCTCTTTTCGAACTCCGCATTTTTATTGGGTCGGTCGGCGGTCACGCCCCACAGCTTTGCACGTCATCTTCCAATTGAAATGGACTCTTCCAATTCGTTTTGCTCGAAACATTCCATGGTCAAGTTGTATCCGCTGTCGGAACCCATGTCTGCCGATTGACGGCGTGACCCTATTTCGACAGGCCTCACTAGAAGTCGTGTCTGGTTTCTATCGGAGATACACATCGGATTTCATTAACCCTGGTGGGGTAAGGTGAACTGAAACGTTGTTCCGCGATCAGGGTTTGCTGTGGCCCATAAACGGCCTCCATGCGACTCAATGATCGACCGGCTAATCGACAGGCCCATGCCGGTACCCTGGGGCTTCGTCGTGAAAAACGCGTCAAAAACCTTATCCGCCTGCTCGGGAGGCAATCCTATCCCGGTATCGCTGATCGAGATCAACAGCTGGTCAACGGCGTTCCTTTGCGACTTGATGGTGAGGTCCCCTGCCATGTTCGCCTCATTGATGGCATCGAACCCGTTGCGCATGAGGTTCATAACGACTTGCTGCAATTGCACGCGGTCCCCCATGACCTGGGGAAGATCCGCGGCCAGTTCCATGCGGACCGATATGTTGTATCGAATGGCCTCGCTACGCAGGAGAGCGGTCATCTCTCCAATGATTTCGTTTACATTGATCAACTCCCGTTCTGAAGTGCCTTTGTTGAAGAGTAGGCGAATACGGCTGATAATTTCCGATGCGCGCGTTGCGTCTTTCACGACTCTCATCGCAGCCGCGCGCGCCTCTTCCAGATCGGGATAATCGCGCGCAAGCCATCGCATACAGGTATTGGCGTCGGTGACGGCAGCGGCAATCGGTTGATTCACTTCGTGCGCTATCGAAGCAGCTAACTCGCCGATGGTTGTCACCCGCTGTATATGAGCAAGCTCCGATTGTAGTTGACGTAATCTCTCGCGCTCCTCTTCTGCCCGCTTGAGATCCTCTATTTCGATACCACTTCCATACCACTTGGCGACGTCTCCCGCATCGTCCCGCAGCGGCACGATGCGGACGAAGAACCAGCAATGCTGCCCATCCGCCCGCCGCACCCGTACCTCTCTCTCGATCGATTGCCCATCCTTAACGGCCACACGCCATTCGGTGACGAACCTGGCACGGTCATCGGGATGAAGTACGGATTCCCAGTTCCATCCCAATAGGTCATCCGAAGGTAAACCTACGAACTCCAGTAAACGTTCATTGACGAAATCGACGGTGCCATCTGGTGACGCGCTCCAGACGTGGGCCGGAACTGTGTTGATGACGCCACGAAGCTCTCGTTCACTCCGCCGCAGGTTCTCATAGAGCTCCCGAAGCTGCTGGGCGGCATAGTTGAAGGCGTTCGCCAAGACAGCCAGCTCATTATTCCCGCGTAAATGGACCCTGTGCTGAAAGTCGCCTCGGGCCAGGGCCTCGGCGGACGCCGTGAGTACGGAAAGTGGGCTCGTGACGGTCCGAGTGAGGTACCAGCCAAGTGCGGCGGCCGCGAGCAATGTCAGCAAAGCAGCAATCGGACCGATTATGAAAAGGCGTTGGCTGGCCTTCTGTGCATCTTCGATGGCTTTGCTTCGCTGCTGCAGTGCTTGTTGATCGACTCTTTCCACCAGCGATGAACTGAATTCGATCAGAGCTGGGATCTGAATTGCCTGGCGGAGCTGAACGGTGTTCCATTCACCTGCGGTCGCCAGTTGGACCGCGGTGTCGAGTTGCGAAAGCAGTGTTGCTCGCAGGCTTTCGAGGGCGCCGGCGATGAGTGCGGCTTGCTCAATGTCAGGGTTTGCCCGGAGCATCTGCCCGGCATGATCGATATGCTGCAAAAATGTCCGTCGGATCGAGGCCGCTTCCGCGAAAAATTGGCTAGTATCATGAGTGCTGGCCAGTGCAACCATGCTATCCCGGAAGGTATCGACGTCGAGATGAACGCGGACAACGGCGTGAGATATCTGATCGGTCTTACTTACGCGCTGCGCTGAAGCCTCAATTTGCCAGTATTGCCATCCAGCTACTGCATCCGCAGCGATCATTGACAGAACAATCAATACGAAGCATACGATTAGACGTAAGCGAATGCTGAGGTCTCTTCGACGAAACGGACTTCGAATCCTGCCGCGCGTTGCTTGCACCACCTTGGTCGCACTCGCTTCCATGTTGACTTTCTCGTGCGGCGATGAGCCCTGTCGTCCGTTACTCTACCTTTGCGCAGCCGTTTTATCGAATTCCGCATTCGCGCGAACAGCGCGGTGTTTCTAGCATCCGCTCTAGTTTGTCTTGTAATTCGTCTGCCGCTTTTGCCGCAGATTCTTTTCCTGTGAGAACCGCGTGTACTGCTTCCCAGTAGGCGCGCGACACGTCCGGATACATTTTTCCCGCCGCTCGGGACGGGCGCAAGGCTACGCCCTTGTGGAAGACTTCCAGAACACGCGGGAACTGCGGATTGCTCGCCAAGACCTCCGGCTCGTCATAGAGCTGAGATATGGTTGGCGCATCAGAGGCATTCCGGCACCTTTTGACCTGCTGTTCGCGGCTGCACAGGAAGCGAACCAACATTGCTGCCTCACGTGGATGAAGCGAATATCGCGAAACCCCGAAACCGGATCCTCCTAACGTTGCGGCCATCCTGGCCTGACCCGGAAGGGGAGCCATGTCAAAGCGGTCCCTTATTAGACAGGTTGGGGCGCGATCCGCAATGTACTCGCTTGCCCAGCTGCGCAGGAACGCGGCTTTTCCCGCTTGCCACATGTTGCCCGCATCCCATTCTTTATACAGGACGACCCCGGGGGGTGAAATGGAGCCTACCCAACGCGCCGCTCTCTCCCATGCACGAATGGTATACGGGTTGTTGACCGTGGCCTTGCCGGTCTGGTCGAGTATTGTCCCGCCACCCTCCGACACCTGCCATTCCAGCGCGTTAGAGGTCAGAGCTTCGGAAGGTGCTCCTTGCCAAACGAAACCCCAGAAATCCTTTTTCCGGTTCGCACGCTCGCCCGACTGAATCCGCCTCGCCATGACTTCGAGCTCTTCCCACTTCTTCGGCGGTGCTCGATACCCGTATTTTCGCAGCAGATCTACCCGGTAAAACAACACCCCTTCGTTCAAGTTAGCCGGCAAAGCTACGAGCCGGCCGTTCACCGTGTTGCCCGCAATGAGCTCAGGAAAGTGCGCCTGGATCTCTTGCTCCGGAACATAGGCCCGGAGGTCGAGAAGATTGTCGGCGAGAATCCCTGGCCAGATCACGTCGATACCGTAAACATCCGGTACTTTTGCTCCGCCCTCCAGTAGTTTGCGCCAAGTTGCCAGTTGCTCTGCAGCTGTTTCGGGTGCAGGGAGGAACTCCACCTGAATTCCAGTCTGCTGTGTGAACCGGGCTAGCTCTTCGTTGAGACGACGCTGATATTCCCTGCTCGACCATGCCTGATCAATGAGAGTAAGGGTTGTCACAGGTGCAGAGGGGCTGGTCTTGTGGCAGGCTTGGATCATGAAGAAGACGAGGAGACAAACCGCTCCGTGCGCAAAGCGACGAACATGGGTCAGACATGAGCCAGAGATACGATTTTCGCGCATTCTGCATGGGTACGCCATCTGTCACCACTACCTTGGCGAACTCCCCGATGATAGCCCGCAGCGTTCAATTGTCAAACCGACGCGCCGGCTGAAGCTGAGGACGCCCTCAGCTCGAACAGGCTCAATCCCTGGAGCTACAATGAACAACTTTTTAGTCCCGTCTACCCACGTCTTTCAGAAGCTGCGCAGTCTGAGTTGACAATTCGGTCGTCCGGAAAATACGCGCGTTCAGCGATGTATTTGAGTCCGTGCGTGTTATTCCGCACTGCTTGGGCTTGTAGGAAAGAACCTCGGACGCGTCTGCCGGGATGTCGACTGTCGAACCTTCGACACCTGTCGGCCGGCTTTTTGCCAGCAGCATTGGCCTGCCCCGTATCTCGCTCGGTTTGTCTTTTCAGCTCTCATTGACTCTAAAATCCCGATTCGTCCTTGGAAGCGAGCACTTGCGGTTCACGGAATCCCACATCTGGTGCAAGCGCGCTTAGACATGGGCCATCCCGGGTTCATTTACTGGTTTGGAGGCTTAAATGCACTACAAGGAGCGAAGCATTCGCATTGCTGTGACTGGAGGACTCCCAATGTTGAAGCATTCCGTGAGAAACAGAGATTTTCGCTCCCACATTCATTTGTTCCTCTTGCTGGTTGTTGTCACTGCCACTCCAATCGCAGGGTGGAGCCTCAGCTTCACGCTGCCGGCGGACGTCGCACTCCGTATCCGCCTCGATGACACGCTAACCAGCACCGACTCCCAGGTTGGCGATCCGTTCAGCGCAACCGTTGTCGATCGGGGCGAGTACCGCAACGCTCGGGTCTACGGACACATCAGCAGCATGACAACGTCGGGCAGACTGAAGGGCAACACGACAATGATGCTGCGCTTCGATCGGCTGGTTATGCCGAATGGACGCCGCGTACCTATCCACGCTGAGCTGGTCGAGCTTTACGATGCGCCGTCGGGGGAGAAAGTCGACGTCGAAGGCGCGATCCAATCTGGCGGGAGAGGTAGAACCAGCGTTGTTCACACCGCGATTGGAGCGGGGGCCGGAGCGCTCCTTGGCGGCATCTTCGGAGGGGGCAAGGGAGCCGGCATCGGCTCCATCGTTGGTGGCGCTGGTGGTCTCGGGACCACGGCGTTTCACGGGCGCCAAAAAATCACCTTGAACGGCGGACTGGAAATGCTGATTCGCACAGCCGGCTGAAGCGTCAGTTGAAGCCGCGAAGAATGAAGAATCCCCCGCCGGGTTTCGGAATCAAAACAACTACTGTCGGCACTCGAACGGCGCCCGAATGGGACTAGGAAAGTGGATGTAAGAGACCAAGAGCCGGGCTCCCCAGAAAGGAACATATGGTCGACATCCTGCTCCTCGCAATGGTGATTGCTTCCGCGGTCTCATTAGTTGCGGTGAGTCCCCGACAGGCACGTGTACTTCGGAGGAGCCGACTCCCCTTCTGCGGCAGACTTGAATTTATCCCAGAGAAGCGCGTGTTGTACGGCCGGTCATATCGCTTTCGAATACGTCGCGCGCCTCTCTTGCGCGGCGTGTAGATCCTCTGTTACCAAGTAGACAGGCCTTGCCGGCGATAGGCGGCGGTCGCACCAAACTTCTCGACAAAAGTACTATCAGGCTTAGTACTAGGAAGCAGTTTGAAAATGCCGAAACGTCCGGTCTCCTTCACACCAACGAAGAGTGCACGGCGTCTGCCAAAGACGTAAGCTCCCCGAAACCGCGACAACTGATTGACGGCAGAAGGCTTTGTTTCTGTTAGATTGCTGGCCTTCGAGAAAGTGTCGGAGCGTCTGACACTTCTCTCGACAACTGTCAAGCTTCTACGACACTTTCTGAACGCATCCAGAGCGGCGACAAAGTGCTGCTGGCGCCTTTTATGGATCCTCGGCCCATCTGTCTTTCGACTCAAGGCGGACTCCCCTCATTCGAGCTAAACTGTTGCCGACGGACAACGTCTATGTATAAGTGAGGCAATCGGGAGAACCCGACCTAACACGGTTACATTCGATGGCTTGCATGCGAATGAGGTTCCGATAAACCGTTTATTGGGCCAGAGCTCGCGCGCAAGAACATCATCAATGATCACTGCGTGCTGATGCGCGGCATCATCGGTCTCAGTAAAATCGCGGCCTTCGAGGAAGCTGGCGCTTATGGTGCTGAAATACCCGGCAGAATGGAACGGTGATCCGCCATTTCGGTGTTCTGCAATTCAGCGGGCGCACCCTCCTTCCAGTAGTAGTCATACCAATTTCCCGCGTCATCGAGCGGAATGTGGGAGACGGCTGCGGCGGATTTCCTCCGGGAAGAGCCTGGAGCCCTCGCTGCAATTCCCGCAGTGGAGCGTAACCCGGCGCGGAGATCCGAAACGTGAAGACATTGTCAGCGCTGAATCCCGGGTTGAGGCGCAGGACATTCACAAACGTGCGCATGAGCAGGCCTGTTGCCACCAGCAGGACGAATGCCAGGGCAACTTCGGCAGATACCAGAACATTGATCCAGTGCCGGCGCCGCCACCCACCCTTCCGGACTTCCTTGAGGTTGCGGGTCAGATCCAGGCGCCGTACGGCAATCATGGGCGCGAGGCCGAAGAGCACGCTGGTACCAATGGCTACGGCAAAGGTGAACGCGAGAACGCGCCAGTCGAGGCTGACGTCTCCGAGGTTTACGAACGAAGGAGGACGGGTTGCCAGGATGGCACGTATTGCGACCCAGCCAAGGCCCAATGCCACGACGCCACCGAAACAACCGAGCAAAAGACTTTCGGTGAACAGCTGACTCACCAGCCTGGCGCGCGATGCTCCGAGCGCGGCGCGAACGGTGGTTTCGTGTTGGCGCTGCCGGGCGCGTGCCATCAAGAGATTCGCGATATTGGCGCATCCGATCAGCAGCACGAACGCTACGCCGCCGAAGAGAAGCAGCAAAGTGCTGCGCACCTCGCGGACGTCGTCTGCTTGAAGGGGAAAACATAAAATCGGAAGTGCTCCATCTGCGATCGCCCTCCGAGCGCATTGATTTGCGTGGCGATTGCATCCCCTTCTGCCTGGGCGCTTGCCGCGTTGTTGCCATTGCGTAGCCGTCCGATTACATGAAGAAACGCCGGACCCTGAGGATCCCAGGGTCCGACAGGGATTGAACTGAATACGTCCACTTCGGGCGGAACACTGGCGTCGTCAGGGAAGCGCAGCCGGAAATTCCGGGGTAAAACTCCAACGACAACCGCGGAATGTTTGCCGAAACGCACTAATTTGCCGATGATCGCCGGATCAGATCCGAAACGGCGAACCCAAACTCCGTGGGAAATGATGATGGTGTTCGCTGAGTTCGGCGCATCTTCTTCTGGACCGAAGAGGCGGCCCAGAGCCGGCCGGGGACAAAGCAGCGGCAGAAAATTCGAAGTGACATCGCCCACTTTGACCTGCTCGGCGTCACCTTCTCCGGGAAGTGGTCCGTTGGTGACCCAGATGCCCGCGACCTGATCGAATTGTTTCGTTCGCTGGCGAATTTGATACAGCTCGAAGCTGGAGAATGGCGCGCGATTCGAATAGCCCAAGCCGGACCAGAGGATGGTGAGACGATCGGCGTTAGGGTACGGGAGCGGACGCAGCAGAACAGCATTTACGAAACTGAAGATGGCAGTGTTTGCTCCGATGCCGATCGCAAGCGTAAGGATGGCGAGAGCGGTGAAGGCTGGGCTCCTGCGCAATTGGCGCGGCCATAGCGTAAATCCTGCCCCAGAATTTCAAACCTCACGCCGGCACGGCGGTCACGCACTGCCTGCTTGATCTGCTCGATGCCGCCGCAGTCAGCCTGCGCAGTGCGCTGGGCTTCGCACGGAGGCATTCCCGCGGCGACCTTTTCGTCCGCCAGCATTTCCGTGAAGGTGCGAACCTCTTCGTCGAGTTCTCCCTCCACGCGTCGCTTGTGAAGGAGATTGCGGAGGACTGCCTGAAGATGTGAGCGAAGTTTCACTTGTGTCTCCTGAGTAACCTTGAGAGCACTCGCCATCGCAAAGGCGATATTCGTCACTAGCAGCTTCGGGTCCCGATCGAGAGTGCTCTCCAGAATCCTTGCCTTTTTGGGGTTCTGCAGGTCTCCTATCGAACTTCTATACGAGTTTGCGTTGACTCACGCGGATTGTCAATAGCTTGCTGGCTTTGAAACTTCGCTGCACATCTCATCCATCCTGATGGTTCGGGATGAGTACAGTCTGAACCTAATACGGTGAAAGTTTATCTATTTACCTCTCTGATGAAATCGCGGCGCGCCGGATAATCCACGATAATGGCCCGGCCGTCGGTGAGAGCCTTGACCGAGTGGCGGACATTGGCCGGTACAATCGCGACTAAACCAGGCCGGGCGATCTGGGCTATACCGTCAATCGTCATCTCGAGCTCGCCTTCGATCACCTCGTAAACCTCTTCCTGGAGATGGGCGTGCTCGTGAATGGACGAACCGCGGACAAAGTCGTAGTGCGCGAATGTCATGCTGGGCGAGTGGAAATAGCGTCCGTGCCAGCCCGGCAAACGCTCAATGACATCAAGGGTACTCGTGTCAATGAAGGGCATAGGACACCTCCTTCGCCCCAAATGTTAGCACGAACGGCCTGGATAGGAGGCAGAGGCCACTCTGGGTTTCAGATGGCCGGGATCGAAGGGTGCACATCTTATCCTTCCCGATGTTCGGGATCAGTGCACTCTGGAAAGGCCGCAAGGTAGGTGTTGCCGACGTATTCCATCTCCTTGTGTATGCCCGTCGCGGAAGTATAGTAGCCGTTGACCGTCATGAATTTCAGCGATACGAAGAACCTTTCCAGATCCGTCTGGGGATTGTCTTCGTTGGCCGCGGCTTTGCGCAGTGCCTCGTCCATTGATGAGCGCACGGCCTCCTCGCGGATCAGGCGGATTCCGTCTTTCCACTGTTTCTTGACGTCGTCGCTGCTGGCAGCCACCATCAGGTCGGCGAATAGATTGGTCTGGGCCTCGTGCGCGCCCGGAGAGTGGTCGTCGGCTGGAATGATCTTCTCCATGAGTTGGTCAAGAAGGTGGCTCTCCTCCTCAGTGAAAAACTGCAACGTGTACGAAGTCGCCGTCGGCGCCGCTGGGACTGCCTGCATATGGCTCATCGCGGCGCCCGGCAGGGCGATCGGCTTTGCGATAACGCGGTGAGGGCGACCATTAAGCAGCGCTCTTCTTTCCATATCCGTGTTCGAAGTCGGTCCCCGGGAAAAGAACCGCAGGTCCCTCCACTACGCTGCGCTCCGGTCGGGATGACAATTTATCGCGGCGGCAAATATTTGTTCCTGAAGCTCTTGCGGGCACACGTGCTCTCTCGCCCGTACCCTCCGCAGCATGCTAAAGCCCGCCTCTTTTTCGTTGCTCCTTTATATAGTCGGCCGCGCGCAATGACAGGGCCATGATGGTCAGCGTCGGATTCTTCTCGCTGGAGGTGGTAAAGCAGCTGCCGTCGGTGACGAAAAGATTTTTTACATCCGTGCCTGGCAATAGCTGTTGACACCGAGGTGCGCGGATCTTTTCCCATGCGCACCGTCCCCACTTCGTGGCTGGCAAAGCCAGTGGGCCCTTGACCGAAACTCGTGAAGACCGTGCCTTTCATGTGTGACGAAACTTCCAGCATGCTCTGTTTGGCGGCTTGCCACTGCATGATAATTCTCGCTGAAGCGAAAATGCACGACCGGTGTCGGAATGCCATGGGCGTCCAGCCGGGTTGGATCGACCGTCACATAGTTCCGATCATCGGAGGTTACCTTGCCCCAGCCCCCAAAGGACAAATAGCCAGGCTGCATCCTCCGCACCTGCTGCTTAAAGGCTGCGCCATAGCCCTGCAGCCGGGTAGCCTGGTGCGGAAACATGTAACTGGAATAGTTCACTTGAAAGCCCCAACCACCGATGTAATCGGTCTTGCCAAAAAGATGGTTGTAACGAGGCACGTAGACGTGATCGGTGGCGCCATCCTGGTTGGAAGGCTTTTGTCCTTCGAGTTCGTCCAGATAAATTATCACCGACTCACTCAGGTGACCGTTAAGATGATGCCCTACCCTGCCGTTGCCATTGGCCAGGCCCGCGGGATGTTTAGGGGAGCGTGAATTGAGCAGGAGTCTCGCCGACTCCACGGTGGAGCAACACACCACCACGATCTTCGCCTTGACCTGCTGTTCCGCATGCGTCTCCGTGTCGATGTAGGAGACGGCGCTCGCCAGGCCCTCGCGGTCGACCAGGACTCGCGGGCAAGGGCGTTCTGACGCAGGGTGAAATTGCCGGTAGCCCGGGCCTTGGGCAACATGCAATCAGGCGAGCTGAAGATGGACGCGACGTCGCAGCCATCCATACAGTGGCCACAATAATGGCAAGGTAGGCGCTTATCGTAAGGGCGGGTGAGGACTGCCTTG
>CAWBRJ010000015.1:0-233811 GCA_963790935.1 uncultured Acidobacteriaceae bacterium
AATAACGTCGTGAATGGCAAGTCCGGTATCAGCCAGAGATGGCGATACGGTTATCGAGAAGGCCTTCGGCAGTACGCCGAGAGCGTGCGCTCAAATCCGAACTCGCCTCGATCTCGCCGCCGCACGTAGGAACGAAAGCAAGATCAAGGTTCGCCGCCAGCACGTCGAGGAACTGCACATATCCTGACCCTCTGCACACCCTGCGCTGTGGCCTCCGGTTCTTGCACGTTCCGATTCGGCTGCAACCGGATTTGCCGGCGGACAGAAAATTCGTCAGAAACTTCGCCGACAGCATACCTATCCCTGCGGCGTGTGATCATTCATCGGGGTACTTTCGTCCCCGGTTTCCTGTCCCCACCCTGAGCGGCATCTTCAACCCCGCATCGCTCACCTCGGGCGATGTCGCCCAGGGCGACGCCCGGGTGCCGACCGCATGGTAGCGCGCCTGCCGAGGTCTGCTAACGCCGGTTCAGAAGCGGAGTCCAAGGCAGAGCGGCGTAACGTCGAATTCAAATTGTAAACGCTACATTTCGAATCGCAGCCCCTCGCGGATAATCTAAGAGGGGAATTCGCAGGAGAGGTCGATTGCCGTTAGACGCACCAACTATCATCTGCAGTCGATCGCCTCGGTCGCGTAACGCTGATACTGCTGACGACTGCAATTGTTTGGTCTGCATCCCCACTCCGGGCCCAATTGGTTTCCATCGCTGTGCAAGCGATAAGCCAGGGCAGCAAGCCCCTGGCCAGCACTGCCGTTGAGGGTCATAAGCCAACAGTCCGGATGCTACCGTAGTCTGCAGCACGACCACCGATGCACAAGGGCACGGTACATTAGGAGGCTGCGGGGACTCGACTGGGCTGCGCGTGACGCGCCGGTCTGCCAGGTTTTTTCGTTGCCGTCCAGGATGTTGCAATTGGTGAGCCGTCGGTTATCAAGATCACGCTGATCCCCGCCCCTACTGTGCAGCAGAGCGTAACGGTCCAGAGTGGCAACAGCCAGAACCCGCTTGCCGATGCTTCCAGCAGCGAAACCACTTTGCCTACCGAGAGTGCGAGATCTTCTCCGCTTCGGCCGAGCACAGTGATTGACACGCTGCCTCTCGTACCTGGGTGCCATCCGGACACCCGACGGTCACGTGCAGGTCTCTGAAGTAGATCAGGTACGTAGCAGCCTATCATCAATGCGGTCAACGTGAATGACCCGGCAACCGGAGACTTCGGCCTCGGCGTTCCGGTCCTGACAGCATGAGTGTACTAAGGGGTCATCGAGATCTCCTTACCTCGCACAGTGTGGGAGACTTGCCGCAGGGGTGGTCAGCGCGGATACGCGCCCTGGCGGAGACAAATCGGTATGCAGCCTTCAATGATCCGCTGCCTGACTTCCGCATCCGCAGCGGACATCTCGAGGGCCTTCGTGATGCGTCTCCTCGTCTGAACTTCAGCGGGCCTGTGATCCGGAATCATCCTTACTTTGCCGAGAAGATTATGAAACCTCATCGATAAAGCAGAAGTTGGTACCTGCCCTTTCCCGTGAATGAAAGCCGTTCAAAATGGTCTGAACTCCTTCAGCCAATTCGACGCACCCGTCGGCGCGAACCGATGGCGTCACTCCACCCTGCACTTCGCACCGCACACAGTTGCCATTACGCGAATTCGAATTACTTTGACCCGGAGCCGGTCACACCGAATGCAGGCTCCCGGGAGATTTCCGGGACGATCAGCGATCGCTACGCGCTGCGCGGCGGCCTGCTTACCTCCACATTTGCCGGGGACCCGCGATGACACCAGCGTCCAGGGGCAAACTTCGGGGGCGCAAGCGGGGGAAACCATGGTTCTCTCGCCGATCGGAAATTCAGGCACTTACTTTGGCCGGCAAAGCCGGGAAGCCACTCGTTTCCAGTGGCTCAAAAAGTGGACTTCGGCTCCATTAGATTTCTACGGCAAGCACACCGTTCAGCTGGGCACAGTGCTCGCGCATGCGGAGGATACGGGGCAGGTGCTGGACGGCAACGTGAACCTTGTGGATGCCGCCGGCAATCTCTTCCAGACTATCACCTACACCGGAAGCGGCGCGTTCAGCCTGGCCGATTTCGAACCTGCGGCCTATCTCCAGGCCCATTGGATCATCAACCGGAATTTGGCCACGGATACAGGCATTCGCATCGAAACGCAATGTCTGACTTACACCGCTCGGGTAGCCTCGCTGGGGGTTCGCATGGACCCCAACCGCCAGCAGTGCAATTGTCGTGCGTGGTGGTCTCGGGCTGTTCTACGACGCGGTGCCCCTGGATACCTATGCGTTCAACAAGTATCCGGAACAGATTGTCACCAACTATGACGGCATGGGAAACATGGTCAGCGGACCGCTGCTCTACCTGAACATCATCAGCCAGTCTGCGGAATTAAAAAATCCCTTCCTTCATCAAGAGGACCGCGACGGCAATTTCGCACCTTACACGTTTGCGTGGAACCTGGAAACCGAGGATTCGATAAATGAATCTCTGGCGCTTCGTGTCCGCTATCTTCAGGCAGGGGCGCAAAACCAGCTGACGCTGTCTCCCCAGGTGGCTGCGGAGGGTCACGCACTGGTGCTCTCCGGTTCGGGCGAGATGCAAAGGCGGCAACTCGAATTCACGGCCAGCATAGGCGCTCATAAGAACGTGATTTCTTTATCTCCTATATACGTCAGTTTGCCCGTGGAGATATCACGGACGCTTCTTCCTATCTAGGCGACTTTCCTTTTCCCGTGGTTCGTTCCAGATCGTCGCAAGTGCGGCGGGGGAGATCCCTAATCGCTTGCTCATCTGGGGAACTTCCAATCTTCCTTGGCGGATGCATATCTCACCTCATGTCGAATACCGTAACGGCTTCACCTGGCAGCCCGTCGATCAGCTGCAGAACTATGTGGCCCTTGCCTCGACAACGCCGCAGCCTCGGTACCCGGATTACCTCTCTGCAGATGCGCGCATCGCAAAAGATATCAGCATTAACTCGCAGCGTGCCATTCGTCTCTCCTTGACAGTGCGAAACGCTACCGACCACGACAACCCGTTGCAGGTACATAACAACATCGGTGACGTACAATACGGAACCTATTTCGGCAACTACGGGACACACGCGCTTTTGGATTTTGATTTCCTGTTTTAGCAATACTGCCCATCCCCGCGGATGGTAACTTGCGGCGGGTTGAAAGGCGTGACCCCATGACACGGCCAACAAGTGATCAGCACCGAATGCATTCGGTGTGGTTAGCCGAAGGGTCGCAGATCCGGCGACACGACAGATATTCCCCATGACAGGCCCAGTGCGGCCACGCAGCGACCTGCGAGACCGCAACTCGAGATTCGGCGACAGCTATATGCTCCCTCTTGAGCCTTGCGTCAAAATGAGACTGTTAACTACTAGTTAAATACCCCTTTATCCTCATCTTTATTTGCAAATGCGGTGGACGCGCAGAAGTATGCGGTAATACCTTCCTAATCAAGAGTCCCCCACTGGTAGATCCTCCGACACCCCACTTACCGGGGACATGGAGACGTGCGGACAAAAATGAGAAAGCACCCTTCAACAATCGAATCGACACACCGCTCCACCGCTTATAGAACGCGGCCCCTGGACCCGGCAGTCTTATTTATGCCTGGGTTATCCGGCCTTCGACAACAACGCCGACTGACCAATGATTTTCGGCGCCAATTCGAAATCGTGCAAGCAGGCAAATCATGAAATCTAACCCTTTCGACGGGATCACCCGTCCATCCTCACCTACTTTGGCCGACATACAACGTCGCATGGTCGAACTCACCGGCAAACAACTGCAGTTTGAGCCACAGCCACAGCTACAGACCCGCCCGGCGCCTTCCACACCGCCGCCACCCAGTGCGTCCCCGAATCCAATCCTCGGCGATGCCGCACTCTACGGTGTCGCGGGGTTGGCCGTATGCGGCTTGGCCCCGCACAGCGAAGCCCATCCCGCCGCCATCCTCCTCCAGCTGCTGGCCGCGTTCGGCAATGCCGTTGGTCCCGCGCCCCACTGCATGGTCGATGCTACCCGCCATGGTCTCAACCTTTTCGTGGTGCTGGTCGGCGAATCCAGCAAGGCCCGCAAGGGAACAAGCTGGAACCAGATCCGCCGCCTCTTCGCTGAAGTCGACCACCCCTGGGTCACCGAACGCGTCACCACCGCTCGCTTGACGCCCGCTGCGCTTATCTATGCTCTGCGCGATCAGCAGCCGGCCACGGACCGCCGCCTGCTCGCGCTCTCGGAAGAATTCGCCGCCGTTCTCCATTCCTTGCGGCGTGCCAAGGGCCACCTCTCGCCCCTGCTCCGTTGCGCCTGGGATAGTGGCGATCTCCGCTCGCTCGGTGGTCTCCACCCCATCCAGGCAACCGGCACGCATATCAGCCTGATCGCCCACATCACCCAGCGCGAACTCGCAGAGAATCTCCACCCTACAGAAGCGCACAACGGCTTCGCCAACCGTTGTCTCTGGACTGGAGTGCAGCGCAGCCAATGTCTGCCGGAAGGCGGCAACCTGGACGCTCACGAGCTATCCGCCGTCGCCGCCGAACTCCGCCGCGCTCTCGATTGGGTCGGCGATGCGCACACCCTCCGCCTCGTCCGCGACGACCAGGCGCGAGCTCTCTGGCACGACTGCTACCCGGCCTTGAGCCAGGTCCGTCCCGGCCTCTACGGCGCCGCCACCAGTCGGGCCGAAGCCCAGGTTCTGCGCCTCAGCGCCCTATACGCTGTTCTCGACTGCAGCCCCATCATCCGGCTGCCTCACCTTCAGGCTGCCCTCGCCGTGTGGGACTACTGCTCCGCAAGCGCCTCCCTCTTCTTCGGCACATCCACCGGCGACCACACCGCCGACCGTATCCTCGAAGCCATCAACGCGTCCACCGGCGGCTTCTTGTCCAGAAGGCAAATAAGTGCCCTCTTCCACGGCCGTCTCAGCAGCAGCCGCATCGAAGCTGCACTCGAACAACTTATATCGTTGGGCGCAATCTACCAAAGCAGCCCAGCCCAGCGGGGGCCGGCCCTCTACCCGCTGGTCTGCAACACCAGAATCGGAGTCCTGGGCCGAGGGAGAGTCACACGATGAATCGACACTTGAGGAAACAGCCGACGAGGATCAATGCAGGAGCAGACTTAGTTCGCTTAGTTCGCTTTCTTCGCACATTTCTACAAGGGAACTGGAAGCGAACGTCCCGCTGAGGAAACAGACCAATGAGGAATCAATGCAGGAGCAGACTTAGTTCGCTTAGTTCGCTTTCTTCGCACATTTCTACAAGGGAACTGGAAGCGAACGTCCCGCTGAGGAAACAGCCAATGAGGAATCAATGCAGGAGCAGACTTAGTTCGCTTAGTTCGCTTTCTTCGCACATTTCTACAAGGAACTGGAAGCGAACGTCCCGCTGAGGGAACAACCAATGAGGAATCAGTGCAGGAGCAGGTCTTGAGCAATTCGGCTTCCGTCAAATCCAACACCGGCAGAAGCGAACACTCAAGAATGAGAAATCGGGTCAGGCTGGGGGCTACGCGAAGAAATTCGCCGGCCCCATGCAACTCATTTGCTGCTGGTCACAACGTGCTTGCTCTGGACCGGCTGATCCGAGTTGAGAAATGCATCCACCTTCTGCGGGTAGTGCACCAGCATCGTCGCTACAAAAGTGATGCACGAAACAACCAACAGCAGCAGCGCAATGGCAAAACTCTTCACCTTGTCTTTGTGTGGTACCCGCCGCACGCTCTCCGATGGGAAGGAAACTTCGGACGAACCTTCCGCGCTAAGTAATTTCGAATTCATTCACCGGCTCCTATTCGTTGAGGCCACTTAGCCCGTGTAGGCTGGCTCCGACTCTTCACTCCGCGGAATGTCCTAAACGGGACGCGCGTCGTTTCTTCTAGCTCATCGTCAAACTAGGAAGTGACTTTAGTGATTGTCTTGCTTTGGCTGTGCCGTTGCTTACCAGATCGGTTACAACGCCAATCAGGGACTGCCAATCTGTGGGCGAAATCTCCACGAGCATACCCGGAGCACTTCCTCCGCTAGAAACGTAATCAGGTTGACAACTCCAAACCCCGGCCCTATCGTGTGGATCAATCCTGAAAAAGTCGCTGACTACCGGAACCACTCTTCCGTCAATGAGTCAAAACGTAAGCCAAACCGCCGTCCTGGTAGTCGGAGCCGGCCCAACCGGCCTCCTCCTCGCCGCCGAGCTCCAGCGCAGAGGAGTGCCCTGCCACGTGATCGAAGCCCAGCCTGCGCCGCTCCACTGGGATCGAGCAACCGTCGTTCACCCCCGCTCCCTGCAGATCTTCGAGTCCTTGGGGCTGGTCGAACAATTCCTCACCGCCGGATGCAGGCAACGCGTGATCAAAATCCATTCCGGCGGCGAGCTTCTCGGGACCATCGACCTAGCTGGTTGCGGCAGCATCTACGGCTTCAATGTCGGCCTCTCCGAGGAGGTAACAGAGTCCATCCTTACCAGCTATCTCCGTCAACACGGTGGCCAGGTAAATCGATCCTCCCGCTTGGTCGGGATGACCGTCACCCCTGACAACCACGTCGTCGCGGACGTCGAGCGCGACGGCGATCGCTATCAAATCCAGGCCCGCTGGGTCGTGGGCTGCGACGGCCTCCACAGTGCAACCCGCAATCTGGCTGGCATTGGTTTTGAGGGCCACGACATGTTGAAGCCCTGGGCCGTCTTCGATGCTTCCGTGCAGCCCTGGGCCCACACCTTCGAAGCCAACTTCGTCTATTTAGAAGCCCTTCCAGTCATCCTGACTGCGCTTCCCGGCCATCGCTGGCGCGTCTACCTCCTACCGGATTCAGAGGACTCGAACCTCGTTGCCGATGCCACGTCTACCCTGCGTGCCTACGAGCCCTCCGCCCATTTCGTTGACATAGAGAACCCCGCGCGCTTCCGCTGTCACACCAAGATAGCGACGAAGTATCGCTCAGGCCCCATCTTTCTAGCCGGCGATGCAGCCCATCTCTGCTCCCCCGGCGAAGGGCACGGCATGAACTGCGGGCTGCAGGACGCCTTCAACCTGGCCTGGAAACTCGCTCTTGTCCATCAAGGCACAGCCCACGAAAGCCTGCTCGACAGCTACGAAATCGAACGCCGCCCGGCTGCGGAACTCGTCATGAAATCCGGCGATGATACGGAAAAAACGCTGAACATGGCCGACCCGACGGAACGCAAGACCCGTGACGATGCGATCAGGACCGGACTTGCCGATCCGGAGATCCAGCAAAACGATAGGGTGGCCGAGACAGAGCTGAACATCGACTACGCCCACTCCCCGATTGTTTTTGGGGACGCCAACGGCTCCATCGCACCCGGCTATCGCTTGCCCGACAACATTCCTGTACGCATGCCCCAACCCGGTCCGTCCAGCCTGCACGCACTGGGCCATCGTGCTGGCAGCACTCTGATCCTTATAGGCGGACCCACCGCAAATCCATCGACCTTATCGGCTCTCCACGCCGCTCTGCAGCAACATGTAAAACATTCGACCCTGTTTGAAGCCGCCGTGGCCCTCACTACCCACGCCAACGGCTCAGACTCCATCGGACACCTCGACCCCGTCGCTGCGTCCCAACTGGGGATGGAAGAAACCACACTCCTCGCCATCCGCCCCGACGGCTACATTGGATTGCGATCCGACCGCGACCACTTGGCTGCGCTGGAACGCTACGCCGCTCGCCTCACCGGCATGGCTGCTGACGGATGCCATCCGGAGTCGTAAGTGCCCATGCGTAAGCTCGCTCTGCTGGCCCTTTGTTACTTGACCCTTGCCGCCCACGGCCAGACCCCCGCATCGCCGCAGCCTGCCATTCGCTACCACTTCGGTGACAATTTGCGACTGGGCCGATCCCGCCTTCGATGACAGCTCCTGGCCTATTGCGCAGAATGGCCTTGTCCCCTCCCGCTCCGCGCGATACGAACCGTTTCCTCTGGGTGCGCATCCGGGTCCCTGTGCCCAACAACCTGAACGGCCCACTCGCCCTTCATCTCGACGATCTTGGCGTCCAGCCGATGACGTGGCAGGTCTTCGTCAACGGACAACCCATCGGAGGCCAGGGGGCTTTCCCGCCCCACGCCGATCCCGCCGATCCGCCCGTTTCTCCGGTGATGAGTCTGCCTTCTGCGCTTGCTCCGCCGGGATCTGCGGCTCTGGTCGCTCTGCGCGAGTGGCACGTCCCCGCCTTCTTCGAATCCCGCGTCCCGAGCTACCCAACCGCCAACATCAATCAAGCCCGTGTGCTGAGCCTGACGGTCCGTGCCGGCGCTGCTGAAGCTCTGCTTGCCAACGGACCGGAGTACTGCCCTCAGCGCTTTGCTGGCCCTCGCCGGCATCGCCCTGCTCGTCTTCTGGCGCTCCTCGCGCGGCCGGGAATACCTGTGGGCCGCGATCATGCTTCTGTCGCCTTTGGCCACTGCCATCCTGACTTCGGCTCCGGTCACCGCGCGCCTTTCGTTTCACGCGCAGACCCTGGCCATAGCCGTAGTCTACGGCGCGGGGCTGATTGCTGAGATCGAGTTCATGTGGACGCTCTTTCAACTGCGTTCCCGCTGGATCCACATTCTCTGGCACGCTATATGGGTTGCCTTCATCCTGGCCGAGATCGCCGAGGCATACTTCCTCGAGTCCCCGGCGTTCCAGCATCTCTGCCAAATCGTCATCGTAGCCGGCATTGCAGCCTTTGACTGCATCCTCTTTCCTGTCTGCATTCGCGAAATCTTTCGCCCCGGCGGCAATCGCGCCATCGCCGCTGCGCAGAGTCTCATGGAAGTGATCATCTTGCTGGGTGTCCTGGGCTACTCCGTTCACCTCACGCTCGGGCCCTTCCCGCTGGATCTCTTCCAGCTGACCCTCACGACTCCTGGGTATGGCAATCGCCGCCATGCTCTTCCGGCGGGCATGGAAGGCATGGAAAGAGAGCAGTGGGCTGCGTGTCGAATTCGAAGCCGCCCGTGAAGTCCAGCAGCAGCTGGTCACCGCACCCCCTGCCACACCTGGCTTCCGCATCGAAGCCGCCTACAGACCAGCCACCCAGGTGGGCGGAGATTTCTATCGTGTCCTGCCAGGCGAGAACGGCGAGGTTCTTCTTGTCCTGGGCGACGTCAGCGGCAAAGGACTCCGTGCGGCCATGACCGTCTCCTCCATCGTGGGCTCATTGCGCATGCTTCCCACCCGCACCCCGGTCGAGATCCTTCGCGAACTCAACCGCTCCCTGGCCGGCAATCTGCGCGGCGGCTTCGTCACCTGTTTGGCGGCGCGCATTCACGCGGATGGCGCCGTCACCCTCGCCAACGCCGGCCATCTGGCGCCCTATCGCAACGGCGAGGAAATTCCGATGTCCCCCAGCCTGCCTCTCGGCATCATCGTCGATGCCGAATACACAGAAACCAGCCTCCGGCTTACCCCGGGCGACACCTTCACCTTTTTCTCCGACGGAGTCGTCGAAGCCCAATCGCCAACCGGCGAGCTCTTCGGCTTTGAGCGTACTGGCTCCATCAGCAGGCAATCGGCGCAAGAGATCGCCGATGTCGCGCAAGCCTTTGGCCAGGAAGACGACATCACAGTGCTCACGCTCCAGTTCGCCCCTGCATAGCCCCGGCAATTCGAATCCTGGCCATGCCACCGCGAATCACTTATGTATGAGCCAGTCAGTTCAACGGAAGCAGCTCTTGACAGCGGTTTTGGGAAACAGGAATGTCACTTCGGTCGATGTGCGGGAAATCCGCCTTGAGCCAGGCCAGCAAGCCGGTCGGCACCTCCATCCGTGCGCTGTGCTGGGATACATCGTGGAGGGCACAGCCATCTATCAGATTGAGGGCGAAGCGGCTCAAGTGCTGCCCTCCGGATCCGCATTCTACGAACCAGCGGAAACGGTCATTGCCAATTTTGGTAACGCGTCGGAAGTCGAATCAATGCAATTCGTCGCGTTTTATCTGCTGGATGGCCAGCAGGACCTGATCACGATGCTCGAAAGCAAAGACTGAGTTGGGTTCTTTACACCTTGCTAATTGCTAACGATCTGCCAGATGACCCACGAGTACGCCAGGACCGCAAGAAGCGGATGATCGAACTTGGCTCCGAAGTATTGAGAATCCGCATAGCCTGACCGTTACTCGGTTCGTAGCGCCGCAATAGGGTCCACCCTGGACGCGTGCCACGCGGGTATGGCACAAGCAGCCCCGGCTGCGAGAATCAGCAGAGCTATTCCCGCAAGCAGAATGAGAGGATTGCGGGAGTTGCCTTCGGCCCATTTCGCCAGGATCGAATGCATTGCAAAGGTCAGAGCGAGACCGGCCGCAATCCCGCCGCCTACACTCACCGCAGTGGAGGCAAAGAGCAGCCGCAACACATGTCCGCGCGGCGCCCCCAACGCCATGCGAATCCCGAATTCATTCGTCCGCTGCGCCACCGTATAAGAGACAACGCTGTAGAGTCCGACTGCAGCCAGCACCAGGGCAAGACTGGCGAATATGCCAAAAATCCAGGCCGTCAGGTGTTCCTGCCCCCACTCGGGCTCCTGGGGTATCCAGGTTTCCATGTCGTCCACTTCCGTCGGTTGTGCGTCGCTTACCGACTTCACCTGGTCACTCACGGCACGTTGCAGGGTGAGCGGCGGCACTTCCGTTCGTGCCAGGACCTCAGTGAAGTTAACCAGCCAAATGGTATAGGGTATGAAAGCCGCCGGCCGCACAGGTTTGCGCAGGCCGCTATTCACGTTGTCTTCCACGATCCCGATGATCTGCAACCATGACTGCGCGGCATTCTCGACCGTAAAACTGGCAGGCGGCCGGTTCTCGATGGTCGGAAACTTGATAGAGTGGCCGATCGCATCGCCATTGGGAAAATATAACTTTGCCATGGTTCGGTTAATCACGGCAACGCGGGCGCCCTGCCGGTTCTCGGCCGCATCCCATATTCTCCCTTGCATCAACGGTATACGTAGCGTGGCAAAGAATTCAGGGCTCACCAGCTCGATCAGAGCCAACTGCTCTTCAGCTGGAGGCTTGCCGAGAATCTCGAACCTCCCGTTCCAGACGTTTTGCGGCGGCGTGGCACTGGTGGAGATAGCAGCCATGCTAACCCCGGGAATCGCAGCTATCCTGGCGCGGAGCTGCTCGAAGTATGCGCCACGCCCTGCCCACGATGTATACGTACCGTCGTGCAGCGGAAGCCCGACCGCACAGGATATTATGCGGGTCGTATCCCAACGGCTTCTGCATTAGCTCAACGAAACCTTCCATTGCGAAGCCCGCGAGGGCCAGTAAAAGGAGAGTGAGACTAATCTGTCCGGCGACCAGCAAATCGTAAGCCCTGCGGCCGCCAACACTGCCTTTCACCACGCGGGTGTTCAACTGCATGGCATGTCCCGGTTGCGCGCGAGAGAGCCGCAACGCCGGCCACAGGCCGAAGAGAACTCCGGTTGCCAGCGCGACCGCGACGCTGAACAGCAGCACAGGAAGATTGATACGAATCGACACCTCGGGAGCGAAAGCCCAGCGCGGCAGCAGAATCTTGAAGCCGGCCAGCATCAAATAGGAGGTGAGCACGCCGAACGCCGCACCGATCGAGGCCAGTAGCAGCGCCTCAGTTAGTAACTGCCGGACAATGCGCAAGCGCTGCGCGCCGATGGCTGAGCGGACTGCCAGTTCATGCTGACGAGAGGTTCCCCGGGCCAACAGCAGGATTGAAACATTTCCGCAGCCAATTGCCAGCAGCAGCGCCACAGCGCCAAAAAGCAGATAAAGGGTTCCGCTAATGCTCTTGACCACCCAATCGTTCAGTCCTTTGACACTTAGTGTGAATTTTTCCGGAAAATGATTGGGCATGTCGCGGCCAAACTGTTCGAAATCCGGCTGGAGTGCAGCGTTTGCCATCTCGCGAGTAACGCCCGGCCTGAGCAGCAGGTCAGCCATATACATATGCGCCTGGCCCTGATCAATCTTCAGCGGCAGGTAGACATCGCCGCTGTACCAGTTGAACCGCGGCGCGGCCACGCCAATGATGGCGTAACTCTTGTGATCCAGTTGCACCACTTTACCGAGCACATCGGTCCTTTTAGAGAAGTACTTTTCCCAGCTCTTGTACGACAACACGACGACCGGCTCCGGATCGTGACCATCGATTGAATCCGAAGGAAGAATTCCGCGGCCCAGGGCCGGAGCAACCCCCAGATCCTGGAACCCAGTTGAGATCAAACCGATGGCATGGATGGGTTGCTGGAGGCCCTGGGTTGACAAGGTCAGAGCCTGGAAGTCCATGGCAAGCACATCTTCGACCAGGGTCTTCTGGCGCAGCTGCCGAATCTGAGGACCGGTCAGTTCAGCCATGTATTCTGGCGACGATTTGCTTGCCAGTACTGGGCGGACGATGCGGTTGGCCGAAGGATAGGGAAAGGGGTTCAACAGCGCAGCATAGATCACGCTAAAAACTGCTGTAGTGGCGCCGATGCCAAGCGCAAGAGAAGCCACTGCTGTCAGCGTGAAACCAGGGCTTCTAATAAGTTGCCGCAACGAATAGCGGAGATCCTGAAGCAAAGTCTGCATAACTCGCTCCCCAGGCCGCAAAATTTGCAAAGCCATGATCGCACGGACAAGACGGTTGTGGAAAGCGGCGTCCGCATATCACGAAGCGCACAGGATGGCAGCGCCTGCTCGCGCTCAAGTAGAATCTTCGGGCAGACCGGCCGAGTAAATTCCCTGATCAGGAGAAACCTATGCTTAAAGGATTTCGCGACTTTGTCCTGCGCGGCAATGTAGTCGATCTTGCGGTCGCAGTTGTGATCGGTGCCGCATTTACAGCAATTGTGAACGCGCTGGTTGCTGATATCATCAACCCCCTCATCGCGGCTATCGTGCACAAGCCGGATTTTTCCTTCCTGGTGTTCAATGTCCACGGCGGCATCATCAAGTACGGTGAGTTTCTCAACGTCCTGATCGCATTTGCCCTCATCGCCGCTACTCTCTACTTCCTGGTTGTGGTGCCGGTCAATACTCTGATGGCTAAGTTTCACCCCGCGCCCGTTGCCGCGCCCAAAACCAAGCTGTGCCCGGAGTGCCTTAGCGATATACCGCTGGCCGCGAAGCGCTGCTCTCATTGCGCTCAACTGGTGGCGTAGATTCGTTGCTTGGGGCATGCAGCATAGAGCAGCAGCATGCCCCAAGGTGCGCTCGCGACCCAGGCATCCTCCGGCACATCATTTAATACGGACGAATCGCCCCGCGCCTGCAAAGTCGATCGACGTCGATTCGCCTTGCGGCAGCGGTGCAAAAGGGGCACCATACCATGTCAACGTCTGATTTGATCCTTGTCACAGGGGCTACGGGAAAGATCGGCTCGAGTATTGCCAGGAACCTTGAGCGGCTTGGGAAGGAGTTTCGTTTGCTCGTTCGCGATCCGAACAAGCTCTCAGATTTCCCAGAAGCAGAGAAGGTCACAGGCGACTATGGCGATGTCGAATCCCTCCACCGCGCATTCACAAACGTGTCGTCAGCCTTTATCGTGTCCGGCTACGCCGAACCCGGCGAACGCGCAAAATTGCATCGCAACGCGTTCCAGGCTGCGCACCGAGCAGACGTCCGTTACCTGATCTACCTCTCGACACTGGGAGCTTCACCGGATTCTCGCTTTCCTATGTCACGCGATCATTATCAAAGCGAGCAGTTTCTGAAGGCAACCGGCGTGCCGCATGCGATCCTGCGGGACAGCTTTTATTCCGAACTGGCAGTCCAGATGTTCAACGAGGAAGGCGTGATGAAAGGACCTGGCGGCCAGGGCAAGGTCTCATGGGTTGGCCGGGAGGAAGTTGCGGAAGCCGCCGCCAAGCTGCTCACCGGCGAAAGGCCTCTTCTGGGCACATTTCCAATGACCGGTCCCTCGGCTCTCAGCCTGAGTGAAACAGCCGCATTGCTCAGTTCCCTGAAGCACCGGGCACTCCGCTACGAAGATGAGCCCGTGGGCGAAGCGAGGGAGTGGCGCAGCAAACTCGGTGTACCTGTATGGGAAGTGGACACCTGGGTCGGCTCGTACGAAGCTATCGCCGCGGGCGAATTTGAAACCGTCGATCCTGCCCTCGCCACGATCCTTGGAAGGCCGGTGAGCGATCTGGAAACCTACTTGAAAACGTCGGCCAGGACCGGGTGGACAGGCTCTGGCGCGGAATCACTGCGCCAGATTAATAATTAGTCTCGCGGGCATGGTGCATAGAGTATCGCCGCCCACCCCACGATGAGCGCAATGAAAACGCGCCTCATGCTGAGCTCGCGTGAAAGCTATGGATCGCCGCAAGCACGCGCGCCGGAGTAAAAGGTACGTGACGCAGACGCACCCCCGTTGCGTCGAAGATCGCATTGCCAATGGCCGCCGGAGTTACAGTGATCGAAGTCTCTCCAGCACCGGTCGCGCTCACATTGTCCGGCACTACGAAGACGGTTTCGATAGCCGGGAGTTCATAGTCGAGACGAAGGCTGGTATATCCCACCCAGTCCACCGAAGTGACGCACTTTGTGTTCCAGGTGACTTCTTCAACCAAAGAACGGCTCGTGCCTTGCAGCAGTCCACCCTCGACCTGGTTGCGCAGTCCGTCCGGATTCGAGATCGGACCGCAGTCAATTGCGATGGTAAATTTTATTGGCCTCACAATGCCGCTTTGCAGGTTTACAGCCACGTCTGCGATCAGGGCGGCATAACCGTTATCTCCTTCATAGGCGACACAGGCCACGCCCCGTCCCGTCACTTCTTCACTCCCGGAAGCAGATTTTTGCTGAACCGATCGAGTCCGCCAACTCGCAGCTTTGGCGGCGGCCTGCAGAACTCCACGGACCCGCTCATCATGGAGATGGCGCAGCCGATATTCCACCGCGTCCGCGCCTGCTGCCGCGGCGAGTTCGTCCATGAAGCATTCATTCGCAAATGTGTTTTGAATACGCAACGGAGAACGCAGAGGCCCGGTGTAAAACGGTGAGGCGACCGTATGCGTCAACACGCGCTCGCTTTTTACAGTGCCGCTTCCACTACATACTCCGCCGGCGCAGCCGACGACATATTCCGGAACCGTGTTGCTGCCGTTGCGTAGCTTCCTGGTCGGAGCTTTTGCGGGCGCAGGCCTGAGCGGCTCGGGATCATAGCCAAGCAGCATACCGCTGATGACGTTTCCCGGCTGGTCGTATCCTGGGCGGCTGCCACGATTGGCCACCCAGTTCTCCCGGTCCCAAACAACGATAGAACCATCCACATCAAGACCCACGCGATGTTCGATGACACACGCGTTCCCGAAATTCTCCCACATCATCTCGTCCTGCCGCGTGTACTGAAGCCGTACCGGCTTTCCTGCCGCTTGCGAAAGCACAGCCGCATCGAATGACACTGCGTCTGCTCCGTTCAGCCCGTAACAACCGGATCCGCGTACGAAGATGACCCGGACACTATCCGGCGGCATATTGAGCAGCATCGCAATGCAGTTTCGTGTCGGGTAGACCGACTGCGTGGGGGACCACACTCTCGCGCTGTCTGGCTTTACGTCGGCGACAGCGCAGGAAGAGCCGAGGGATCCATGCATTTGATACGGATATGTGTAGCGCGCACGAAGAACGCGATGAGCCTTTTTTAGGCCGTCGGCAACATCGCCGGAGTCCACACTCAACTCGTCGTGCGAGGCCTGCTGCTGCATGTGATCGAAGAATTTATCCTGCGGCGGCAGGGCTGGGCCCGGATCCCATCGGCAGACCAGTCTGCGAGCCGCCTGTACTGCGGCGAACTGAGTCTCTGCTACGACCCCAACAAAATCCTTGCGGACGACAACCGAGACCAGACCAGGGACCTCGCTGACAGAAGCCCTATCCACCGATAGCAGCCTGGCCCCCATTTCGGGAGGCCGCACAACCCGGCCGTGGAGCATTCCGGGAACCCGGACATTCTGAACGAACTCGAAGCTCCCCGTCATCAGTGCAGCATGATCAAGTGCGGGAACAGGTTTACCTAAAATTGTCCATTCTTCCGGGGTGCGGCGTTGCGCCCGTTTGTTTACGGGCAGGCTGAACTTCTTTGCGCCGATGAGCTTGGCATACGTGATCTGTCTGCCGTTGGGAGATCTCACCGCTCCGTCTATCGCTGTAAGCCTGCTCGCGTCTTCTCCAAACTGCTGCGCAGCCATGCTTATGAGGGCTTCACGGGCCGTTGCGGCTGCCAGCGCGAGGTCTTGCACATTGAAGTTGGTAGGCGTCGATTGGCTGCCCGAAGTGCTGCCCTGATCGGGTGTGACATCGGTATCGCATTGAACCAGCTTCACTGCGTGCAAGGGTACGCATAACTCTTCCGCGATCAGTTGTGTTTGCGCGGTGAAGATGCCTTGGCCGAGGTCGCATTTTCCCGTGAATGCCGTCACCGTCCCGTCGGATTTCACGGCGATCCACGAATCCAGCTTATCCGGATCGACATGCGACCGGTGCGTTCCAAACTGTCCTTCCTGCGCAAAGGCCTGGAAGTTCGAAGACAGACCGACGATCAACGCCCCGGCCCCCTTGAGGAATTCACGGCGCGAGGCTGTCATGCGTGCCTGCCGTCTCGGTAGCGGCGAATTGCACGCAACATCCGAGTGTGTGCGAAGCAGCGGCACAACAGACCACCCAGAGCCTCGCGAATTTCCTCGTCGGTTGCCTGTGGTTTTGCGTCCAACAAAGCTTTTGCGGTCAGAATCACCCCGCTCAGGCAGTACCCGCACTGCGCGGCGCCTTCCTCGATAAAGGCCTGTTGAATCGGATGAGGTTTCTCCGGCGAACCCAGACCTTCGAGTGTCGTAATCGGCTCGCGGCCCACGCTGCCAACAGGTTTCACACAGGAACGAACAACCTGCGATCCGATCATCACTGTACAAGCGCCGCACTGCGCCATGCCGCACCCGAAACGAGGCCCATTCAGGTGAAGCTCGTCGGCCAACACAAACAGCAATGGAGTCTCGGGATCAACCTCGACTGTTTGGCTCTTACCATTCACCAAGAGGACCTGTTTCACAGAACTCCGCCCTTCATCTCCTTTCTTCATTAGACCAAAAGCCTCAATTCATTGGATGCCTTCTATTCATTGCGTAGCGCTTCCATTGGGTCGATGGTGGCGGCACGGCGGGCCGGAATCCAGGCTGCGATAAGAGTGGCGACTGCGAGAGTAGCGGAGACCCCCGTGAGGACCGAGAGATCCCAGGAGCTGACGCCGAAGAGGAGGCTCCTGAGGAGGCGGCCAATGAAAAAGGACGCAGCGATGCCGAACACCAGGCCAATGAGAACGAGATAGGCGGCTTCACCCAGGATGAGCCGGCCGATAGAAGAACGTTGCGCGCCAAGGGCCATCCGGACGCCGATTTCGCGCGTGCGCTGACTGACGGAGTAGGCAATGACTCCGTAGAGGCCGACAACACCGAGTAAAAGCGCACACACGGCGAAGCCTCCCACAAACCATGCTGCTGAGCTGTGGAGATACGAAGCTTGGCTATCGTGGATATGCTCGATCATCGTGAACTCGTTGCGAACACCGATACCGCGGTCGAGCCTGTGAATTGCCGCCACAAGTACTGGCAGAGCCGTCGTGGGGTCCTGCGCGGTGCGAACGACAAGGAAGAAACCGTTATCAGGATTCTGGTTAACGGGAAAATAAACAACGGGGCCAAGGGGATCGTCGAGTGCACTCTCGCGGATGTCGTCGACTACTCCAATGACCTGATGGAGCGAGCTGGGAGAGAGATCCTCGTCGCCGATGGTTTGTCCGATTGGATCTTCGCCGTGAAAGAACTGCTGCGCCATGGTCCGGTTGATGAGGACCACGGGTGGATGCGAGGCGTCGTCAGTTTCGCTAAAGAAGCGCCCGCTGAGAAGGCGGGCCTGGAGGGTCGCGATGTAGTCGGAGCTTACGGTACTGGACCCGGCCACCTGCTGTGTGCCACTCCATGGGCGGCCCAGTACACGATAGGGGACTGCGCCTACGCAGTTGCAGACGGGAAGCTGGCTGACGATTCCCGCGGACTGAACGCCGGGGACGGCGGAAACCGCTTCCATGATGCCGCGAGAGAGCGCGAGCTGCCGGGCCGGAGTGTCGTACCCGGTATTGGCGTCGATCTCAAGCGTGGCGAGGTGGGCGGGGTTGAAGTTGAGATCGACGTGGAGAATGCGGTAGAAGCTCTTGCCGAGGAGTCCGGCAGCGGCGAGGAGGACGATCGCGAGCGTCAGTTCGACAACAACAAGGTTGGAGCCGAAGCGTCTCCACATCCCTGAGGAACTGCGTGCTCCGTTGGCAAGGCCGGCGTTCAGATCGGTAATGGAGAGGCGCGACATAGGCGCGGCCGTGCAGACAGCTAATGCGACAAGTGAGACAGCGGCAGCAAAGAGAAGCACACGATGATCGACACCGATTGTCTGGAAGAACGGCATGCCTCGAAGGACGCGTTCGGGGATGAGAGCAGCGAGGAGATCGACAGCCCCCCAGGCGGCCGCCACGCCGACGGAGACAGAGACAGCAACAAGAAGAGCCGCCTCCATGACCAACTGCCGGGTAAGACGCGCAAAGGATGCACCCAGTGCGCCGCGGACGGCCATCTCGCGGCGGCGGATTTCCGCGCGTACCAGGAGCAGACTCGCGATGTTGACGCAGGCGATGAGCAACAGAACGACTGAGCCTGCGAGCAGGATAAGGAGGATGGGTCGAATCTCGCCGGTAATGGAATCACTTAACGGCATGACGAGTGCGCCCTGCCCCTGATTGGACTGGGGATACTGCTTTTGTAGCTGGGAGGCGATCGTGCTCGTGTTGGCAAGCGCAGTGGAAACGGCGACGCCGTCTTTGAGGCGGGCGAGACCGGTAAATGGGCGGCACGCGCGGTCCGTCTCGCAGACACCGAGGTCGCGGATCGTGACCCAGAGTTCGGCCGCACGCGGGGCGAACTGAAAGTCGCGGGGAAGCACGCCGATGACCGTGTAGGCGTTGTTGTCGAGCGTGATGGACTGACCAACGATGTCGGCTCGTCCCCCGAAGAGGCGCTTCCAGGTGCCGTAGGGGAGCACGACAGCGCGCGCCGCTGCAGGCGTGTCGTCAGCAGCGGTGAAGAGGCGGCCAAGGACGGGGGTGACGCCCAGGGTCTGAAAGAATCCGCCGGAGACGCGGCCTGCGCGCAGAGATTCAACCCCAGCAGAACTGCGCCACAGATAGTGGTCGAATTCCCAGATCTCGAACGATCGGAAGACGGTGTTGCCGCTCTTCCAATCTTGATAGTCCGGATAGGAGAAGTTGCATTCAGAGCAGGTGCTGGTCTGCTCGAATACGGCAACCAGACGCGATGGGTCCTGGTACGGCAGCGGTTTGAGCAAGGCGGCGTTGACAAAGGTGAAGATGGTCACGCTGGCAGCGATGCCGAGAGCAACGACGAGAATCGCGGTGACCGCGAATCCCGGAGCCTTGCGGAACTGGCGGAGACCGAAGCGGAGGTCCGCAAGAATGGATTCGAGCGTGGGCCATTGCCAGACTTCCCGGCTGCGCTGTTCGATCAGTGTTACATTGCCGAACTCACGGCGCGCAGTCCGCTCCGCTTCCTCCCGCGTCATGCCGCGATCCATCAGGTCGGCAATCTTCTCCTCGAGATGTTCTTGTATCGATTGGGAAAGTTCGTTGTATCGGCGGCGACGCGCGAACAGCAGTTCCAGCCAGCGCATAGGGAAGCTCCTAAGATTGAGCCACGGCAAGAACCCGCGTGATTCCGGCAAACATCTTCTGAAAGCTCGATCGTTCGTCTTCCAGATGTTTCCGGCCGGCCGGGGTCAATTTAAAGATCCGCACTGCGCGACTGTTCGCCGAGAGGCCCATTTCAGATTTCAGCCAGCCAGTCTTCAGCATGCGCTGCAAGGCCGGATACAACGAACCTTCCTCGATCTGGAGAAGATCGTCCGATACGCTTTGATGTGCTGTGCGAGCGCATATCCGTGCATCGGCTTTCGGTTCAGAGTTTCCAGGATCATCAATTCCAGAGCCCCGGGAAACAGGTCGCGGTGTTCGGATTTCTTTACCATGCGATCATAGTACATAAGAAATACTATTCCGAAATTAGTATTAGAAACAAGATATAAGGAAGTACCGGGTAGGCTAAGGTTTATGAGCGAGTCCTGACGGGTTGACACATTACCCAGCTCGTACGTCAGCAACCACGTCCACTGGCAGGCACACTGGTAACCTGGGGATGAGAGAGGCCGAGGGAGTTCAGGCAATAGCCCGAACTAGGTTTAAGTACCAGTCGTGGTAGCATTTAGCCGTATCTGTCCAGCAGTGTATCTCTTCGGAAGTAACTTCCCCTCGTCGACCAGTGATGCTCTCCGCAGCTTTCTCCGTGTCCCGGTACGGGTGTTCTTGTTATCGTTAGCCACGGAAAGGGAAGCAAATGCTTGGCAAAATTGGGCTGATTGTTGCATTGACCGCCGGGTTCGCGCTTACGCTGCTGACGACGGCTGTCTCCGCTACCCCGTTGGTGGTGGAGTTGACCAGGATGTATCAGCCGAAGGCCCTCAAGGTAGATCCGACAGCCTTGCCCCGGCAAATGGGCGGTACGGTGTCGAAGCCTGATATGAACGATGAGCAGACGTGCTCCCGCATCAACGAGGATACGCCCGGTTCCTGCATCCCGAATGCCGACCTTGTTTATGGATTACAGCGGGTCGACAGGACGACGTCCACAGTAGCGGTCCGCGACGTCACAATCGACTTTCCTGCTTCGATGTCCGATGATGACATCCACAAGGCCATTCAGAAGAACCTGCCGGCTGGTGTCAAGTATGACATCTGGCATGCGGTGCCCAGCGGCAAAGAACGGGCGGAAGCGCAGTAGGAAATTCCAGCGCTTACGGGAATCGAGAAGGAGAAATGGTCTTTGAGGTAGGGTCGGGCGACTACGAGTTTGCAGCAAACGAATGACTGTCCCGCCGCACAATCCCAAGAGTGTGCATAGGGTGTGCTAAATCTTTCATATGAACCTTGAACCTACTCGACAGGCGACCCGGGCCATGGTCAAGTCAATTGTCTCGCGCGCCGTCCTGCAGTGCGTTGAGCAGGGTGTGCGGTCTTCTTCAGCCGGCGAGGATCCACTCGAGATCTTTCATTCCCCCGCCACTCAATCGATCAAAGAAGAAATAGTGCGCACAGGCCGAAAATTGTGGCAGCGCCAGTATGTCGATGGGAATGGAGGAAACATCTCCGCGCGTATCTCAAATGACTATGTGGTCTGTACACCCACCCTGCTGAGCAAGGGCGACCTGCACGTGGATGACCTCGCGCTGGTTGACCTTGAAAATCGCCGCCTCTGCGGCAACCGTCCTCATACCAGCGAGCTTTTGTTGCACCTGGAGATCTATAAAACCGTGCCCCAGGCCAGGGCGGTCGTTCATTGCCACCCGCCATATGCCACCGCCCATGCGATTGCCGGCGTGGTCCCCCAGCCAAACTTGCTTCCGGAACAGGAGGTCTTTGTGGGTCCGGTGGCGATTTCGCCCTATGAGACGCCGGGCACGCATGAGTTTGCGCGCACGATTGTCCCCCTGGCCAAAAACCACAACACCATCCTGCTTGCGAATCATGGGTTGGTCTGCTGGGGAGATACAGTCACGCACGCGGAGTGGTATGTCGAAATCATCGAGACCTATTGCAAAACCGTTATGGTCGCGTCGCAGCTGCGCCAGCGGCTACCCGAGATCCCTCCTGAAAAAATACCCGACCTCCTCGCGCTCAAGCGCAGGATTGGGCTGAGCCTGCCGGATACCCGGTTCCCGGCAACACCGGCGGAGGAAGCGGCCATCGATGAGGAGCCCAAGCGAACCCTCGGAAGCGCCGGTCCTGACTCCGCCGAGGTGGAGAAACTAGTCGGCCTTCTTACAGAACAGGTGATCGCGTTTCTCGAAAAGTACTGATGACGCAAACGGCCAATTTCGTTGCTGCCGACCTCGGGGCCTCCAGCGGACGGATCATGCTCGGTGCGTGGGATGGCCGGGTATTTGCAGTGCACGAATTGCATCGCTTCGCGAACAGTGGCGTGCATGCAGGCGGCGGCCTTTACTGGGATATCCTCGGCATCTGGTCACAAATCCGGATCGGACTCACAAAATATCGCTCTCGCTATCCGGAGCCGCCGAACGGCATTGGCATTGACGCATGGGGAGTCGATTTCGGCCTGTTGGACCCCGCAGGGCGCCTGATCGGCAACCCCCACCACTATCGCGATCCCAGGACTGCCGGCATCCCGCCCATTGTGTATAAGGCGATTCCGGAAGATAAGTGGTTTGCCGAAACCGGAGTCCAGACCATGGCTATCAATACGCTCTTTCAGCTTTACTCGATGGTCCGTGCGCAAGACCCGGCGCTCGCTTCGGCGGAAACGCTGCTGATGATTCCCGATTTGTGCACGTACTTCCTGTGTGGCGAAAAGACCGTGGAATGGTCCGAGGCAACCACCACGCAGATGTACTCCCTGCAGCAGAAGGACTGGGCACGCGCGCTGCTGCACGCCGTCGATATTCCGATCGGCATCCTGCCCCCGGTCACCCCGCCCGGCACTCTGCTGTCGCCTGTGCGCTCCGACGTTATTAAGGAGTGCGGCCTCCTGCACTCGTTTCCAGCAATTGCTGTCGGTTCGCACGATACGGCGAGCGCGGTAGCTGCCATCCCCAACATGACTGAGAACAGCGTATTCCTGGCCAGCGGCACCTGGAGTCTGATGGGGGTTGAGACCTCTGAGGCAAATACTTCCGAGGAAGCGCTGCGTCTTGGATTCACCAACGAAGGCGGCGTCGACGGTTTGGTTTTGCTGGTGAAAAACATCACCGGTTTGTGGATCGTGCAGGAGTGCCTGCGGCAGTGGATTCATGAAGGCCACAACTACACCTGGAGCGAGATGATGTCCGCTGCCGGCGATGCAACGCCTTTCCGCTACTTCATCGATCCGGATGCGTCGCAGTTCAGCACCGAATGCGACATGCCCCGAGCAATTCACGAGTACTGCGTTGCCACGGGGCAGCAGGTGCCGCAAACCGTCGGCGCCATCGTTCGGGGTGCATTTGAGAGTCTGAGCTTGAAATACCGTTCGGTGTTTGAGTCTCTGCGGAGTCTGACCCATCGCCCTTTGTCGACGATCCGGGTTGTCGGTGGTGGTGGCTTGAATACTTTGCTATGCCAAATGACGGCCGATGCGTGCGGCTGCCCGGTCGTGAGTGGTCCGGTCGAGGCGTCAACTTTTGGCAATGTAATGCTGCAAGCTGTGGCGACCGGGCACCTGTCGAACGTGCGTTCGGGCCGCACCGCTATCGCCGAGTCGGTCGAATGTGCAACCTTTTCTCCTCATCGATCGGATCGCTGGGAGGAGGCGTACGCGCACTTCCGTGCGTTGCCCTGCCGTTGATTTTGCAAGCCCGGACTCGGCGAATGGCCTAAGAGGATGGCCGCGAACCGAGGATGAGGATCTCCACCAACCTCTTCGCGCTTTGTGCCCAATCAGGCCCCGAAGCAACGTTCGAAACGCCGACCAGGGCTCTCAGCAGGTCGAGCGGATCAAGATCAGGACGGATATCTCCGCTCGCAACGGCTCGCTCCACCAGCGCGTGGATAGCCCCTTTGACCAGAACGCCCGTTGCGTCGAACAACTTCGACGGCCCTCCGACCATCGTGTTCAGTGCCGGTGCGATGATCTGCTTCGCTGCGATGTAATCGACGAACAGCAGCATCCACGCGCGCAATGCCTCAACCGGAGGCATTCGCTCAGCAAACTCCCGCTCTGCCCCTGCCAGTTTTTCCACCTCGCTGCGGTACACCGCTTCGAGCAGCGCATCGCGGGTAGGGAAGTGGCGGTATAGGGTGCCGGAGCCGATGCCCGCCTGCCTGGCGACATCATCCAGGCTGATATTCCCACCTGACCGGGTGAAAGCATTCTTTGCGATCTTCAAAATGCGCTCACGATTGCGTTGCGCGTCTGCGCGCGGCTTTCGGGGAGCAGGTTTTACACGCTTCTTAGCCATAAGGGGCACATTTGCAACCGGGGACAGTCTCCGGTTATGATTTGTTTATCGGAGACACTCTCCGTTTTAATCGCAGCCGCGGCTGCAAGTCAACCAACGTCCCCCAAAGCAGGAGCACGATGATGGTAAACAAATTTGGCGCAACCTCGACCACGGAAGATGTTCTCTCCGGGGTTAATTTGCAAGGCAAAAGGATTCTCGTTACCGGCGTTTCGGCCGGGCTCGGCGTGGAGACAGCGCGCTCTCTCGCCGCGCATGGCGCCCACGTTGTCGGGGCGGCGCGGGACGTGACCAAGGCGGAAGCGGCGACCGCGCAGGTGCGACAGGACGCGGCCGGCCATGGTGGAAGCTTCGAGCTGGTAACCCTCGATCTCGCCAGTCTTAAAAGCGTGCGCGCGTGCGCAACCGAGCTAATCGCGAAAGGCGAACCATTCGACCTGGTCATCGCCAACGCAGGAGTGATGGCCACCCCGTTTGGGCATACCGCCGACGGCTTCGAGACGCAATTCGGCACCAACCACCTGGGTCACTTTGTCCTTATCAATCGGATTGCGCCGCTCATGAGAACTGGGTCACGGCTGATCAACCTGGCTTCTTCGGGCCACCGCTTCGCCAACGTCAATCTTCAGGATCCGAATTTCGAGCACACCCCCTACGAACCATTTGTTGGCTACGGCCGCTCGAAGTCGGCGAACATCCTCTTTGCCGTCGCTTTCGACCAGCGTCACCGCGGGCGGGGAGTCCGTGCTGCGGCCGTGCATCCCGGAGGCATACAGACCGAACTGGGCCGCCACATGGGTCATGAACAGCTAGAGGCAATGGTCGATCAGATCAATAAGCAGGAGGCAGCACAGGGTAAAGGACCTTTCCAATGGAAGACCATCCCGCAGGGAGCCGCAACTTCGGTATGGGCCGGCGTAGTTGCTCCGGCGGACGAGATCGGTGGCCGCTATTGCGAGAACTGCCACGTCGGAAACATCGTGGCGGACAACGTGGCGATCAGCCCCGTCAGTGAAGGAGTACGCGGGTATGCGCTCGATCCAGGCACTGCCCAGGCGCTCTGGCAGAAAAGTGAAGAGATGGTGGGAGAATCCTTTGCGTGAACTCCACGCCGCGGGTTAGCGGCAAGCGAATCCTCCAGGTCACGGATCATCCCCGAAACGATAGAATCGTCTTTGTGACCTGGAGGAGATATGCGATCGAGAATCGCGCGTACAAGCACCACCCTGATCCTGTTCCTGTTCTGCATTTGTTTACATGCTGATGAAGCCACTCCGCCGCAAAAGATTACGGTTACCGGTACCCTCAGCCGTGCCATGGCTATCGGGGCGGAAACGACTGGTTGGACTCTGCAAGTCAGTTCTGAAACCGTGATTGACGGTAAACCAATAAGCTCTATCGAAGTGAGTGACACTCGCAAGCCAAAACAGCTCGACGACTTCGCAAATAAAGTCGTTAAGATCTCTGGCAAAGTGGTTTACCGGCACGGTGTGGAAACCGGACCGCAGCCTTATATCGAAATTCAGACCATCAAAGAGGTCGCGAAACCAGCGTCTTCTTCGCCATCGACCCCCTGACGGAAAGATTTTAATGAAGCCACGATCAGCGCTCGGAAGTCTTGTTCTGCTTGCCGGGATCCTCGGGTGTCGCAATCAAGCTGCTGGTCCCTCACCGTCGGCCTCCGGTCAGGAAGCGACTGCGGCTCCCACGGACCAGTGGCTCGGACGGTGGAATGGCCCCGAGGGGACCTATCTTCAGATCTCGAAGAACTCCGGTGCATACGTTTTGGAAATTCGAGATCTGGATGGTTCGAAGACGTTTGCAGGGTCTCGAGATGGTTCGCGCATAGCGTTTACGCGCGATGGCAAGCAGGAATTCCTCACCGCAGGAGATGGCCCTGCCACAGGAATGAAATGGCTGTCAGACAAAAAGGATTGCTTGCTCACCAGGCCGGGTGAAGGCTGGTGCAGGGATTGAACTTTCAGGCGCGGCTCTTCGGCATTTTCTCCATACGACTGTAAAGCTCCTCAAGAACCTCGACACCCGCTACCGCCGCTGCTTTGTCCGGCTGCTCATTGCTATCGTTCCAACCCTCGTCTTCGCCGCCGAGATTCGGCTGCACCACGATGCCATCGCGACGCCCAAGAACGTTGACGCCCTTGTAGTACAACCCGTAGTGAACGCCCTCCTGTGGGATCAGCCACGCAATCTGGCCGCGAACCGGGACGATGCTCTCGTCAGACCACAATTGCCGCGCTCCGTATCCAGTGCAATTGATGATCACTGGCTGGGCTAGTGACGCCATATCTTGCGGCGATTGAAATTCCCGGGTCTCGATGGTGCCGCCCGCGATCATAAAATCGTTCATCAGCTGACGGGCGTAGTCGGCTACGTTGAAGGTCAGTGATGTGTCGCGGCGAACGTATTTGGTGGGAAACGGATGCGCGCCAGCCGGAATATCCTGTGTCTGCGGCGTCAGGTCGGCGATGCGGTCTTCGTAGTGTGCGAAGTCGTGCGTATTGCCCTGCTGCATGCGTGATCTACGTTCGGCTCGATCCTCATCGAACAGTTCATAGCGGTCTGCCCACTCAATTGGAGTTCCCGGCATACCCAAGTAGCTCTGATACATAGCAAAGGAAGTGCGCGCCATCGATTCCCACTCGGCGGCAAAATTCGGCGAAGCCGCTGAAGTCAATGCGATGCGCGAGTCCGGCGTCCATGCGCCTGTGGCTCTCGAAGAGCGCACATAGGGCGGCCGCTCCTTGGCATAGATGGTGACCTTGAGGCCGGCACGCTGTGCCCTGGTTGCCGCCGTTAAGCCAAGCGCGCCACAGCCGATCACGGCCAGCTCTTTCTTTCCGTTCGCCGCATCCAGCGCCTTACGCACGACCACATCGGCCGAACCCCAGGAGAGTGACCAGCCGCTGCCGCCGTGTCCGTAGTTGTGAATCACCACCTTGTCGCCCAGGCGCTCAGCGTCCAGCCGCGGCCCCGCTGCGCGAAACGGCCTCAGGCAGACCGTGATGCGAAAGATCCGGTCCACATCGGCGCGAATCGGAGTAATGGGTCCCAGCGCATCGTAGAACGGCAGCGAAGGCGGGCCGGCGACCGAAGCTGCAATGGGCTTCTTAGTACATCCCGTAAGGCCAACGGCACTGCAGCCGGCAAAAGCCGCAGTGCGCTGGAGAAACAAACGACGATTCACGGTGCATCTCCCGATAGGGGATGCAATTGTTATAGGGGAAAACTCCGCGCATGATGATAAAAGTTTGCAGCCCGGCATCGCTGTTGTTACGCAGGCGTCATCGCTTCCGGTATTGCTCGTCACTTACATGTTCCATCCAGTCCACCGTTTTTCCGTCGAGCTTTTCCTGAATGGCGATATGCGTCATGGCCGTGGTCGGTGTAGCCCCGTGCCAGTGCTTCTCATTGGGTGAGAACCAAACTACGTCCCCGGGCCGAATCTCCTCAATTGGGCCGCCCTCGCGCTGCGCCCATCCCAGCCCGGCGGTGACGATCAGGGTCTGACCGAGTGGGTGCGTGTGCCATGCCGTCCGAGCCCCCGGCTCGAACGTGACCGTGGCGCCTACGGCACGTGCAGGGTCGGGTGCCTGAAAAAGGGGATCGATCCGGACAACGCCGGTAAACCAGTCTGCCGGGCCCTTACCCGACGGCTGGGAACCAACTCTCTTGATCTCCATGTGTTTACTCCCTCTCGGTTTTCTTGTTTTCTTAATCCTGCTCAGTAATGTTCCCAGGTGACCGACCAGTGTTCGTCGGGTCGAGCAGATCTCAATGTCAGGCGCCCGTCAGAAAACCGGTACACCCGCGGTAAGTCCTTCCCTACAAGTTGCCGCGTGAGTGATCCTTCTACGTGATGTATGACCGTATGCGCCTGCTCATTCACGTCGTAGCTCCCGAACGAAGCTTCATATCCACCCTGCACATAGTCATTCGATTGAGCAGCCTCCGATTTGGGATACATCACTTGAACCGACATGTGGCCATCACGAGTGTAGATCAGCATGCCCTTGCGATCTGTGATGTGACGAAGTTTGCCATCAGCCCCTGGCTCTTCCATCCACGCCAGGCGCCACGCTCCAATCAAAGTCTCCTTTGCAGAACCCGCGCCTGGGTCTTTCTTGTTTGTGGACTGCGCGTGCGCTAGTACAGATAGCGCCACAACAACCACCAATGTTCCATAACGTAGAAGCTTTCATCGACCCACCAGCTGTTGATGAAAGTCCGAATACCGGGCACCTTGCAGCTTGATCTTTGAGGAGGCGCTCTCCAGGGCGACCATATCTTCAGCAGTGAGGTGAATCTCCGCCGCTCCGAGATTTTCTTCAAGCCGAGCCATCTTTGTAGTGCCTGGGATGGGAACAATCCACGGCTTCTTAGTCAGCAGCCCGGCGAGCGCTTCTCCTCAGGTAACGACTTCTTATCACAACGTTACCGGGCAGGGTCGTGCGGGCGCTTTCCCAATCCTGCCTATTTTTTGCCTGATCCTGCCCCGACGGTTGGTTTTGTGCTCTCATCGCTGAATGCTCCTGTCCAAAAAATGGACGGAGTCGTCGGAAAGCGAACACCCCTGAAGTCTGGAAGACGTACTGCGGCCCTGCGACTTCCTTGTTCGGCCCCGTTTTCGTGTCAGCAATTTGGAGCTTAAATTGCTGATGACGTAACGTATTGTTGGCGGTTATGGTAACGATGCTGCTCACGGCATTACTCTCCATAGCAAATCCGGTGCGGCGTGCGTTGCACATCGATCCGGCAAATCTTTTGCGCGAAGAGTGACTCCGTCGTTGAGGGGCTGCTACTTCGGAGTAGGGAAATATTTGACCTCCGGGAACTGATGAAATGGCGCGGACTAGTGTTGAGTGGGTGGCCCAGGTCTCGCTTTTGAGACCTGGGTTTCTCCTAGCAATTGGACCCGGCCAGAACACCCACGAATGAACCCCATTTCTTCCTCGGGTAAACTACTTCAGCGCGTTCATTCGTCACCGGGAGAGTAAATATTTCGTTGGTAAAGCAGGCCATGGACAAGAAGAAGCTTGGCAACTCAGACATGGAACTCACTCCGATCGGCTTCGGATCATGGGCAATCGGCGGTGGCGACTGGCAATTTTCCTGGGGACCTCAGGACGACCAGGATTCAATCGCTGCCATCCATAAGGCATTGGAACTCGGTATCAACTGGATTGACACCGCGGCGGTATATGGCCTGGGGCATTCCGAGGAGGTGGTTGCCCGCGCACTGAAAGAGACTCCTCACGAGCCATTCCTCTTTACGAAATGCGGCTTAGCCTGGGACGAGAAGCGCGAGGTCAGCAACAGCCTGAAGCACATTCGCCGCGAAGCAGAGGACAGTCTTCGCCGCCTCGGGGTGGATGCCATCGATCTTTACCAGATGCATTGGCCTAAGCCGGATGAGGAGATCGAAGAAGCATGGAGTGTGATGGCAGACCTGCAAAGGGAAGGCAAAGTTCGTTGGATCGGCGTCTCGAACTTTAGCGCGGATCAGATGAAGCGCGTCATGCAAATCGCTCCGGTCACTTCGAACCAACCGCCCTACTCCATGCTGAACCGCGCGATTGAGGCAACTATCCTGCCATTTTGCCGGGAGAACAATATCGGCGTCATCAATTATGCCCCGATGCATTCCGGCCTGTTGACCGGCGCCATGAATAAGGATCGTGTTGCCAAGTTTACGAGTGACGACTTTCGCCGTAACGCGAAGAACTACCAGGAGCCTCTGCTTTCGCGGAACCTGGCGGTGGCTGACTTTCTCGCGAAAATAGGTACGAGGCACGGGGTGAGTGCTGGTGTTGTGGCGATTGCCTGGACCCTGCATCAACCTGCCATTACTGCGGCGATCGTCGGCGGGCGCAACGCAAAGCAGGTCGAGGGCTTTATTCCTGCGGCAACATTCCGCTTATCGGAAGAGGAGTTTTCAGAGATCCAGAGCTATCTCGCCCAACACGTGGCCTAGGTTTCGCTCACGAGCCCAAAGCGGCGTCGTACGCGGCCTTGCCTATGCGGGCGATGACTCCCCTGCGCGCGGCCTCATCTGCAGTCGAATCAGTAATGAAGACAACGACCGCAAGCTTTCGACCGTCTGGCAAGCTGACCAGCCCTAAATCGTTGAACGCGTGGCACACTCCGTTATCCACATCCGATGTTCCGCTCTTGTGCGCCACAATGGTTCCCTTTGGCAGTACGCCATCCAGACGCCCCGTAGGCGTCGCAGGCTGCATCCACCCCAGCAGCAAGCTGGTATCCTGCGCCGTTAAAGGTGAGTGATCACTGATCGTACGCAGCAGTTGAACAGCTCCCTCCGGTTCAAACCAATTACGATATTGCGCCTGAACATCCCGATGCAGTTCATGTTCTCCATCTTCCAGATGGAACCCCTTAACATGGAGGGAAGCAATGTACTCCCTGACCACGCTCGGACCTCCGGCAAGCCGCAGCAGGATATCGGCCGCCGTGTTGTCACTGAGTCCGACGCTGAGCTGTAAGAGACGATTCAGCGGTACATCCACATCCGCGTTGGGATATTCGTCCTGCAGCGGACTATAAGGCTTCGGCAGGATCAGGTCTTCCTTACGAAACCGTATCGGCTGATCCAGCGAAAATTTGCCCTCTTCCACCTGGTGCAAAACCGCTACCGCCAAAGGCAGTTTGAATACGGATTGCATTGGCGGGTGTGAGAGGGCGTCTACATCGCAGTTCAATGCGGTGCCAGGTAAAGCGCAAGCCACCGAGACTTTGCCCTGTGCGTCCTTGGCAATATCCCTGATTTGCTTCTGGAGTGCTTCTTGTGCGATCAAGGGAGCGCATTGTTGTGCGAGAAAAAGCAGGACAAGGAGGGCTAAAGAAAAACTAGTCCGAATCATCTTCCATTTCCTCCCACCGAGCTTCGCACGCGTTGCACAACCAGGTCTCGCGGCCGAGCGGAAGCGGCAGCGCGAAAACAGTTACAGAAGCAAGCGCAGCCCCGCGGGACGAGCCTTCGAAAGTAATGTCTGTAGATCCACATTTGGGGCATTGAGGCTGCAGGAAGTCCTCCTCGTCGTCGAACGGGATTACATCCGGAATGGACTGACGCAATAACTCGGCCGCTGTTGCTTCGTCCTTATCTTCCACCTGCAGCCGAATGCCGCCGATAAAGTTGGAAACCTGCCAATCGAGCCGGACAAGATTTTCGTCCCGAAGAAACACATAGATACCCGCGGACTCAAGTAAGGTGCGAGCGACAATAGCCTCGGAGAGGTCGCGATACCGGCACAAGGTGACAAGCTTGCGGCGTTCTGGCGCAGCCTCTTCATCTTCGACGATGGGTGGCTCGAGATTCCGGCGCGCAAACTCTGCCCTGAGGGCCGTCTGAGCAATCTCGGTAAGTGAATCATACGAGTGGGCAACTTTGAGCAGTTCGCCCTCAGGCATGTTTTTGTAGCCGTCTGCGATGTCTTTCGGATCAAGGTCCATTGATCGAGATAGTAGCAGCCCTGCAACCCTGTTCGCTTGAGGGTAGGCCGCCGCGTTTGGCCGGTGAGCGGTGGTTCCCATTGGTGGCTTTGCGTGCTGCGGCTTAATATGATTGCAGGCCGGAAACCCAGTCGCGAGTTGATTATGATCTTCGTAAGCCTAACCCGCCTGAGAGTTCGATCTACCCGTTTTGTCCCCATCTTCGCGCTTTATACCTTCCGTGCCCTCAGGCAGGTGAAGAAGACGCCTGGATTCCAAAAAGGGGGGTTGCTGGCTGACCGAAGCTGGACCTTTTGGACGATGACTGCCTGGGACACTCAGGAGAACATGCGGCAATTCATGACTACTGGGGCGCACAAGGAAGCCATGCCGCGTCTTCTCCATTGGTGTGATGAGGCTTCCGTCGCCCATTGGACCCAGCCCGAAGCCACCCTCCCGTCCTGGATCGACGCTGACAAACGCATGCGCGAGATCGGCCGCCCATCAAAGGTGCTCCACCCCAGTCCCCAGCACGCGAGCCTGACCTATAGAGCGTCCGTCCGGACAACAGCAACCGGTAGAGATTCGGCGGCTTTGACCCTGAGGTACGCTTTAGCTCAGTTTCAACTGCTCTTCACGCAGAGTTGAACCGACCGGTACACTTCCAATCATGCCCAAGCCACTCGTCACCTTCCTCATATTTTAGCAGGCGCCTTGGCCGGATGCCTCTTGCTCATCGTGTCGAGCATGCTCCTGGCGGCGATCACGATGGCGACCTACCGGCACACCCATCCGGATGCAGGTCTTGGTGCTGTGGCGGGCGGTCTGAGTGAAGTCTCTGTTTTGCTGGTTCCAATTCTTTCAGGAATAATCGCTGTCCTCGTAGGTCAAATGCGGCGGCGGCTCTCGCTAACGCAAGATGAGCGGAGATATCAACAGCGCTTTTGGGCCTATCCCTATCAATACTGGCACCTTATTAATTGAAGAAACTGATTACTATAAGCAGATGACCGGTGATGACAATAAGCAAGCGAGTTTCCCTCCGGCGAAGGACGTTCCGTCACAGCGATCCTCGTGGCATCGATACCCGACCTTGTATGAGATCAACACCTGGGTCTGGCTTTTCGAATTGAGCCAGAAATACGGAGAAACGCTGACTCTCTCCGCGATCCCTGCGGTCGAGTGGGACGCGATCGCCGCCTATCGCTTCGATGCAGTGTGGTTGATGGGGGTTTGGGAACGTAGCCCAGCCGGCATTGCGATTGCGAATCAAGACCAGCGTCTTATGGAAGACTTCCGCCGGGCCCTTCCCGACTTTTCTCCGGATGACAACGTGGGCTCAGCCTATTGCATACGAAACTATCAGGTCGATCCGCATCTTGGAGGGCCTGAAGGTCTTGCCGTTGCTCGCCGTGAACTCTCCCGTCGAGGCATCAAGCTGATCCTGGACTATGTGCCCAACCATGTGGCAATCGATCATCCATGGCTTACCGAACACCCCGAATATTTCATCCTGGGTACTGACGACGACCTCCGGCATAACCCAGCCGCTTACATTGAAGTTGCTGGATTTGTTTACGCCCGCGGGCGAGATCCATTTTTCCCTGCCTGGCCAGACGTCGTGCAGTTGAATGCGTTCGCGCCCGGACTGAGACAAGCCGCGAGAGAGACAGTATCAAGCATTGCCCGGCAATGCGACGGCATCCGCTGTGACATGGCGATGCTGGTGCTGAATGAGATCTTTCAACGCACCTGGGGCAGTCGCGCCGGACCCGCTCCCGTCACCGAGTACTGGACCGACATCATCTCGGCCGTAGACAGCAACGATCCCGCTTTCCTCTTCATCGCGGAGGCTTATTGGGATAAGGAATGGCAACTCCAGCAATTGGGTTTCGATTTCTGTTATGACAAGAAGCTTTATGATCTGCTAGCCCACGGCAATGCGATAAACCTTCGCTTGCATCTCACTGCGGATCAAAGCTATCAGGACAGGCTTATTCGCTTCATCGAAAACCATGATGAACCCCGGGCTGCAGTTGTTTTTTCACCTGACAAACAGCAGTCGGCTGCGGTCATCGTGGCCACCCTTCCCGGAATGAAACTTTTCCATGAAGGGCAGCTCGAGGGGCGTACGGTGAGGCTGCCGGTATTTCTGCGCCGGCGTCCGAAAGAGGTCGTCAATCAGGATCTGCAAGCATTTCTACAAGCAGCTTCTCAACGCAACCGGTAGCGCCTGCTTTCGCGACGGCCATTGGACCCTGTGCGAGCGAAGCGGTTGGCCAGACAATGGCACCTTCCAAAACTTACTGGCCTGGAGCTGGCTCAAAGATGACCAGCGCTACCTGATCGTCGTCAACTTCGGCGACTCTGCGTCGCAAGCCCAGCTACGACTACCATGGTCAGATGCAGCCCAAGGCGGCTGGCTCTTGCAGGACGCAATCTCTGGCACCATCTATGAGCGGACGGCAGATCAAATGCGAAGCCTGTTCGTGGACCTGGGTCCCTGGAAATACCACTTCTTTGAATGTCGTCGAGCCTGAGTTGCAATGCCATGGCACTAAATATCCCGGAGCGTCTCGCGGCTGCCTGTCGCCAGGAACCGGAATGGGCGACATGGCTCGATCGACTGCCGGCTACCGTGGAATCCCTCTCGAAGCAATGGTCGTTGACTCTCGGTACTGTGTACGGAAGCGCGAGCTGTGCGTGGGTAGCTTCGGTAACATGCGCCGATGATTCTCCCGCAGTGCTGAAGCTCGGTCTTCCGCATATGGAAGGGCGGGACGAAGCCCACGGTTTACGTTTTTGGAACGGAGACCCTACGGCGCGGCTGCTTATGTCCGATGACGAGCTTGGTGCCATGCTCCTGGAGCGCTGCGAACCAGGAACTTCTTTGCGCGAACGGCCAGAGTCCGAGCAAAATCAGGTTATCGCAAACCTGCTGCATCGCTTGTGGCGGACCCCCAATGCATCGCACCCATTTCGACCTCTCTCTGCTCAGATGGAATATTGGATCGCGGAAACGATCGACCACACTGAAGAATGGCCTGACGCGGAACTTGTCCGCGACGGTCTGCGTCTCTTTGCAGAACTGCCACGCACAGCTCCAGAGGAAGTCTTACTGGCGACAGACCTGCACGCGGGGAATGTACTGCGGGCGCAACGGCAGCCGTGGCTCGCGATCGATCCAAAGCCGTTCATCGGCGACCCAGCCTACGATCTAACCCAGCACCTCTTTAACTGCTCTGCGAGTCTTCGATCGAATCCGCATGGAACCATCCGTCGCTTCGCAGACCAGGTTGGTGTCGATCAAGAGCGAGTTCGGCTCTGGACATTTGCTCGGGCTGCGGCGGAGCCACGTGCAGACTGGAAAAACAGCGGCCTGATCCCGATCGCGAGAGCACTCAGTAAATAGCCATTGCGGGTTGAGGGGCAGCCGGTCCCGGCGGATGCACAACGAAAAGGCTGGTGAAATGTAATTCCCGAAGACCCTATACTGTTGGAACTCGATCGAGCTAGCCAGCTGGCTGACTCTGAGATCAGACGAGGCTGCCTATGGCTTCCTCTAAGAGCACTACCATCTATCGGCGATGGGGCACGGTCGCCATCCTGGCGATCATACCCTGGTTGTTGCGAACTCACCTTTCTGCGCAGGCAATCTCGGAAGTTGCTGAGCTAGCGCACTTTCTAGCCTCAGAGCAACAACGCTTCTCAGTGCTCACGTACTCGCAGACCTACACGGATGATGACCATGAAAGAGTGTCTTATAGGGGGACACTTTACAATGCCATTCGTTCCGTTGGTTTGAAGGGATGCGAGGTGGTGGCTGATGTGGCGGTTGAAGATCGATTCTCGGGAGCGATCCAGCACAAAATCGGAGTAAGGCGAGTCCGTTATGTGCAGACCGGCGAACTGATCGACGATACTGTTTATGAATACCGGTTTAGCCTTACCAGCCTCAACGCCAACGAAATCCAGGATTTCCGTGCCAGGCCTGCGGAATTTAGCAGAGACACAAATTTTCAGTGCCAGGAAGACCGATTATGTGACCTTTCGTGGGTGCGTCTCACGTCGCCGGATGCCGGGATAAATGAGACTAGAACAGTCAATGGCCTTCAAGACCTAAGCAGAAACGTAACTGTCATTGCCCTGCCCATGGCATCTTTAGAGTCGGCGACCGATGCAGCGAAGCTGTTCCGGGGCGCCAGTCGAGCTTGTGCGGCAAACAAGTAGATTTCACTGTTTTGAATCCGATGCCGTTGCCACGCCGTAACGAATCTCACTCATAGCCGGAACTCCTCAAGGGAAGGACGCAACAGAATCCAATCCTTTGCCGATGGATTCCGGCCTTTCAGCCCGCTATTATGTTCCTGAAGCTAGTCCCGTGAAAGAGGACAGCAACTTGGAACCACTCGAAGCGCACCGGACATTCTTCGCAGAGTTGATGACCGCAATCGTCGGCGTGCCCCACAGCCGGCTCACCACAGCCTTTGCTTCGACTCCCCGGGAGCGGTACCTTGGGCCCGGCCCCTGGAAGGTGTTCACCGGGCGTGGATACACGCAAACTCCAACCGCCGATCCGTCGTTGCTTTATCAGGACATTGTCGTGGCGCTTGAAGAAGACCGTGGGATAAACAATGGTCAGCCCTCGCTGCACGCACTTTGTCTTGCCGCTCTCAATGTGAAAGAAGGTGAAAGGGTCACTCATATTGGAGCGGGTTCGGGCTATTACACCGCGATACTCGCGGCATTGACGACCGCATCGGGAGCGGTGAGCGCCTACGAGGTCGAAGAAACTCTGGCGCACAGGGCGGCCGGCAATTTGGCGCACCTGTCGCATGTGACGGTGCTCGCACGTTCGGGCACCGAAGGCTCAATTCCGGATAGCGATGTGATTTACGTCTCGGCCGGAGCCAGTGCTCCGTCGGATCTCTGGCTCGACGCCTTACGTCCGGCCGGGCGACTACTGTTTCCTCTCACCCCGGACGGTACCGGCGGTATGCCTGGAGCAGGTTACATGTTGCTGGTGACTCGGGTTCAAGAACAACGATACGATGCGCGTTTCCTATGCCCGGCAATGTTCATTCCGTGCCTTGGCGCGCGGGACGAGGATACGGCGAAGAAGTTGGCGGCGGCTTTCCGCCGCGGCGGGGTTAGCGAGGTCCGGTCCTTGTGGCGGCAGACAAAGCCGGATGAAACCTGCTGGTGCTCGGGAAACGGCTGGTGGCTCTCCACAGTCGAAAACCGATCTGAAACCGCGGAAATGAAATCACGTCAAGGAATCTAAATTGCCCCGTTTCAAACGTGTCCTGGTAAAGTTTCGCAGCGTTTTGAGCAACGGCCGCCTGAAAGAAGAACGCTTCGAGATCTCATTTCAACTCGAACGCCTGAAACGAAATCTCCGCATCAGCCTGCGCAAGCTGCAGAAAAATCCGACACTAAGTCTCATGATCATGCTGACGCTGGCCCTTGGTATTGGCGCCAACGCGGCTATGTTCTCTGTTTGTTATGCGGTTTTTCTTGCGCCCTTACCCTATCCCCATCCCGGCCAGCTGGTAGTGCTCCAATCGAAGATTCAAGGCCACGACGACTGGGTTTCGACTCTGGACTTCATCGACTGGAAACAGCAGAACACCCTTTTCCAGGATCTGAACGCATGGACCGGGGGTGGCTTTAACATCGCCACCCAGGCTGAGCCGGAAAACCTCGCGGCGAGCCACGTGACCGTCGGTCTCTACCCTATGATGGGCGATCGCTTCTACCTGGGCCGCAATTTTCTTCCTGACGAGGGAACAGCAGGCAAGGACCACGTCGTAATCGTTACCCATGCTATGTGGAAGCGTCTCGGCGGCGATCCTTCTATTGTCGGTACTGTCCTGCATATGGATGGCGAGCCCTACGTCGTAGTGGGTGTGCTTAGCGCGGGCGTGCGGGATCGGGGTTCGCCGGTGATCGTGCCGCTGGTCTTCAAACCTGAACAGTTCAATCGCGACTATCACTGGATGAATGTGATCGGACGTCTCAAACCTGGCATCAGCGTTCGCCAGGCTCAGGCAAATATGGACGCGATCGTGGCTCGCATCGCTCAGGCCCATCCCGAGGCCAAAGGTTGGACCGTGACCGTGGAACCTTTCAGGAGTGCCTCTTTTCACGCCCATCAGAAGCTGACTCTATGGCTGCTCATGGGAGCAGTAGCCTTCGTCCTGGTAATTGCGTGCGTGAACGTCGCCAGCTTGTTGTTGGCCAAGGCCATGACAGAACAAAGAGAGGTAGCCATCCGCGGCGCATTGGGAGCCTCGCCGGCAGCAATATTCGCGCAGTTTCTGACCGAGAGCCTGATGTTGGCACTCTTCGCCGGCGGATTAAGCACTGTCGCAGGCTATGCCATGTTGCGAGGCTTGATCACTGTGATGCCCGCGGGGACTCTGCCGGCCGCGGCTGATGTGCGCTTGAATCTGCCGGTACTGCTTTTCACACTTGGTATCGCGATCGCTGCTGGTCTTCTGTTCGGGTGTGTTCCCGCCTGGTACACGTCGCGCCTCGATCCAATCGAAACCATCAAGGAGGGCGGCCGTTCGGTAGCAGGTCTCGGCCGCCACCGGCTGCGCCGGCTCCTGGTCGTCAGCGAGTTTTCGCTTGCGTTGGCATTGCTGGCGGGGGCGGGATTGGCCATCCATAGTTTCTGGAATCTGGTTCACGTTGATTTAGGCGTCCGCACCGACCGCGTTCTCACTTTCGTACTTGGCGTACCTGACTCACGCTCCAAGCAGCCGGAGCGAATCGTGGCCTACTATCGTCAAATTCTCGCCGGCATCGAATCGGTTCCCGGCGTTTCTGATGCAACCGTGATGTCAGGCATGCCTCTTCAGGTGCCGGGCTTCAGTATGCCTTTCACGATTGCCGGGGAGGTTGCCGATCCTGGGCTGCATCCGGCCGCAAGCGTACAACAGGTTACGCCCTCCTATTACCGGACGTTTGGAATCACCTTGACGAGAGGGCGCGGCTTTACCGAACACGACAATGCGTCGAGCATGAAAGTCGCTATCGTGAACGAAGAGTTCGTCCGCCACTTCCTGCGGGGCGTCGACCCCCTGCGACAACAGTTGATCATGCAACAATTCATTCCCGGCATCACCAGGCTGGGCCCTGCTGTCGAGTGGCAGATCGTAGGCGTTTACCGTACCGTGCGGAGCGCAGGGCTGCGCGACAGCGTAGCGGAGATCGACATTCCCTTTTGGCAGAGTCCCTGGGACAGCGCCAGCATTGGTGTGCGTACCGCGCAGGATCCAGAGTCGATGTTTCGAAGTGTTGCTGCAGCGGTGCATGCCGTCGACCCGCAAATCGGCCTGGCAGAACCACGCACAATGGAGCAGGTGCGAGACGAGGTGTTGGCCAGTGACCGCTTCACCATGTTCCTCTTCGCCTGCTTTGCCTTAGTCGCTCTGATGCTGGCCGCGGTTGGCATCTACGGTGTCATGGCCTTCTCCGTGACCCAGCGCACGCAGGAGATGGCCCTGCGGATCGCGCTTGGCGCCACGCCCTCCCGCGTAGTTGCGCTGGTCATGAAGGAGGGCATCATGCTGGCATCGCTAGGATTTGCGCTCGGCCTGATTGGCGCGTTGCTTGTCCAGCGGGCCATGCAGAGCACCCTGTATGACATTGGCGCTATCGATTTCGCTTCTCTCGGCGCAGTCGTGTTTCTACTTTTTGTTGCGGCTCTCCTGGCCTGTTATTTGCCGGCATACCGCGCATCCTCCGCCGATCCCATGCAAACTCTGAGAAACCAGTAACTCATCTCTTGAGAGGCCGTGAGATCACGCAAGCGTTGATACCGCCCACTCCCATGGAAAGCTTTCCCGCCAGGCCTGGAGGGAACGGACAAGAGTCAGAGAAAACAAAACTCCGGTGAATCGTTCGAATCGCCTCATTGAGATCTTCCGGTCTCAAGGGTGTAGGGAAGAGGTGTCCACTTTCAAAGCCCATATACTGTGCGGTAAGCTCCCAGCCGCTCCCGGCGCTCATGCCGTGTCCGAACGTTCCCTTGCGAGCGGTCACCAGCACATCATCCGGGAGCATGGAACGAAGCGTTGCCATCTCCGCGTAGTCTCCGGGAGTAGCAGTGGCGTGCAAGTCCCAGGTGCCCACGTCGCTGACCTCAGCATTTGCTTCCGCAAGCGCTTGCTGAATGGAAGCTCGCGGGCCATCGATCGACGGAGTAATGATGTGGTGCGCATCCGCGCTAACGCCCACAGAAACTGGCTCCATCCCCAGCGGATGAAATCCGCGATCCACCAGGTACTCCATATCTCCAATAATCCAAACTGCTGCTCCTCCGGCAATATGTGTGCCTTGGAGAAAAGTAAGAGGATTCGACACCTTCCGATTGGCTGCAAGCACACGGGCTCCATAGAACGAGCCTACTGTCAGCGCATGAGGAGGCGGATCCGTCGCACCGATGACTACCAGCCTGGCTTCTGCCCGTCTCGATCGCTCTCATCCCTAAACGAAGAGCAACTCCAAAAGTCGAACAAGCGGCAACCGGAGCGAACACAAGTCCAGTGATCTTCGCCAGGATCGATACCTGGGATGCGGGCGTATTGTGGATATTCCAAATGAAATTCGCGGATACCTTCCACGGTGGCTCTGGCGACTGCCATTTTTCCTGAAGGCGAGCATGGCGTCTGCTCCGCTCCCGCAAAACGTTAAGCTTGCCGCTTTCCACATTGCCCTCAACCGCCAGGCCATCGATCTCCGCAGCCTCCGCCAGATACGCTTGCAGTTCAGGAGAAAAAGCCATCCAGAATGCGTTCCACTTCGCCATTGCCTCGTCTCTTTGATGGGCAGGGGCCAATTCGGGATCGACCGGAATGTCACCGCTGTGGTTTCCTCCGCGACTTCCACCTGCCAGGTACGCAGCAAGTACGGAGTTATGCGCCGGCAGCGCCCAGAATGCGTTCCAACGGTTCTGCGCCTCATAAAGAGCGATGCTGCTTTTATAAAATGTATCGACTGCGCCCAGTCCCGTGCCGACATAGACATGTGTTTCGTTGCCCAGGTCGTGCAGAAGCGTATCCAGGCCCGGATTCTGATCCAGAGCCTGAATGAATGCGCCAATTGCGTAGAGCGAGGGCGTATCCATCTTCTCTTTCAAATTCTGAAAGTGCCGGGGAGCGAAGCGAGAGTCGATCCAACTCCGATAATCATTGAAGTCAAAATCGGGTTGGCCAACCAGGAAATTATTCGGACCAAACCCCTCGAAGGGAGTCAACCAGCTTTCCGCTGTCGCAAGATTTTTCCTGAACGCCGCGACGTTTGGTGACTTGGGAGCGACGATTCCCCATCCAAACACACCCACCCTTTTTTTCATTCGACACCCTGATCCTATTCTGGCAGGGTCACGACACTACTTCCCGAACCGATGGAATTATCGCGAAATCAGGCAGCCGTGGCAAAGCTGCGCGTGAGATCACGTCTCCCTTGACATTCGACAAGAGATGGAGGATTCTGTTGTCGAACATCGAGGGGAAGAGAAGATGGCTCCATCCACGGATTTGTTGCAAGGCACGCTGGACATGCTGATCTTGCAGACGCTCGCACCCGGGCAGGAGCATGGCTGGGCGATCGCGCAGAGAATCCAGCAGATGTCGAACGACGTACTGCAGGTCGGGCAGGGATCGCTTTATCCCGCGCTGCACCGCCTGGAATACAGGGGCTGGATCCGCGCCGAGTGGGGCGCATCGGAGAACAATCGCCGTGCGCGGTTCTATTCGCTGACGGCCGCGGGACGAAAGCAATTGGACGCGGAACTGAAGAACTGGGAGCGGCTGACGGGTGCGGTGAATTTGGTGCTGCAGAGAGCATAACCATCGAAAATCCAGCAGGAGAACGTTATGTTACGCGAATGGTGGTCGTGGCTCCGCTTTTTCGTGGCGGGCAGGAAGAGAGCGGAAGTGGATGAAGAAATCCAATTCCACCTGGAACGCCAGATGGAGGCCAATCTGGCCGCGCAGATGTCCTCTGCGGAGGCGCAGCGGCAAGCCGCGATTGCATTCGGAAGCCGGGAGCGGGCGCGCGAAGAGTGCCGCGCGCAGCGGCCATCCTTCGCTCTGGAATCATTGGGCCGCGATCTGCGGTATGGGCTGCGCGGACTGTGGCGCAATCCCGGATTTTCGCTCGTAGCCGTGCTAACCCTGGCGCTCGCGATCGGCGCCAACGCGACGATCTTCAGCCTCATCGACCAGGCGCTGATGCGGGCGCTGCCGGTGCGCGATCCCGCGCAGCTGGTGGTGCTGAGCTTCGCAGGGTCGAGTTCCGGACACCTGCATTCCGAAGGCGGGAGCAGCCCCGGGCATCGGCATGAATTTTCCTATCCCATGTACCGCGATTTGCGGCAGCAGAATACGGTGCTCAGCGGGCTGATTGCCGAGTCGCCGCTCACACTGGGGGTGACCTGGAACAACCATGCCGAATCGGTGCCGGCGGAGTTGGTGAGCGGAAATTATTTCTCCACCCTCGGTGTGCGGCCCGCGGCGGGACGCCTGTTTCTGGACGGCGACGAAACCGCTCCGGGAGCGAATTCCGTCGTCGTGCTGAGTTTCGATTTCTGGAAGACACATTTGGCGGAAGCACCCGTGGTAGGAAAGACCCTCTTAGTCAACGGGACGCCATTCATGATTACGGGTGTGGCGGCTCCGGGATTTCACAGCATGATTTGGGGACATGCCCCCGATGTCTTTGTGCCCATCACAATGGAGCAGGTGCTTACGCCCGAATGGCCCTATCTGAATGATCACCAGGCGTATTGGATCGACGTGGTGGGCAGGCTGAAGCCCTCCGTGTCGCTTGCTCGCGCAGAGGCTTCGGTGAACACGCTGTTTTTCGCGTTGCGCGCGTCGGAATTCACCCAGTTGCACGATCAGTCAGCCAAGGCGAGGCAGGAGTTCATTACCAGGTCGCATTTGAATCTGGAAGCAGGAGCCAACGGATTCAGCCCGTTGCGGGGCGACGTGCAGATGCCGCTCACCATCATCATGGGCATGGTGCTGCTGGTGTTGGGTATGGCAGTAGTGAACCTGGCAAGCCTGTTGCTGGTGCGCGCGGCAACCCGGACCAGGGAATTTTCTCTGCGTTATGCGCTAGGCGCGACGGGCGGCCAGGTCTTGCGCCAACTGCTGGCCGAGGGAATGCTGCTGGGTTTGGCGGGGCCGCGCTGGGCCTGGCGATTGCGCCCGAAGCGCTGCATCTGCTGATCCACTGGATGTCAAAAAACGCGTCCGGTGAGATGCCCTTTGCGGCAACGGTGGACTGGCGTGTGTTCGGCTTCACCGTGGTGGTGACGGTGCTGGCGAGTTTGTTGTTCAGCCTGGCGCCGGCACTGCAGTTTCGAAACCCGCGACTGGCGGAATCAATAAAACAGCAAGTGGGGACGGCCGCAGGAGGGTCGCTGAAGTTCCGCCGCACCTGCGTAGTGCTGCAGGTTGCATTCAGCTTGCTGCTGATGGTGGCCGCGGGGCTGTTTGTGAGGACCATCGATAATCTGCGACGTGTGGATACTGGATTTGCGACCGATCATCTGTTGGCCTTCAATTTGAACCCAGCGCTCGCGGGCTATCCAGCAGCGGGGGTTGCGCCGGTAGAGCAACGGGCGCTTGACGCGGTGAGCTCCCTGCCGGGAGTGCGTGCAGTGGGGGCGACGAATGATACTGATTTGGCCGGCGACGATGTTCAGGGAGACATGGTTCCGGCGGGGTACACGGCGAAGCCCGACGAGGAATTCGATGTGGAGCTGCCATGGGTCAGCGATGGCTATCTGCAGACACTTGGCGTGCCCCTGGTGGCGGGCCGGTATTTCAACCCGGGCGACACGGCAACATCGCCCAGGGTAGCGATCGTGAATGAGAGCTTTGCGCGGCACTACTTTGGCAGCGTTCAGACGGCGTTGCGGCACCAGGTGTATCGGCCGAACCGACCCGAGACGGACGCAACCATTGTAGGCGTAGTGCGTGATGTGAAGCACTCCAGCGTCCGCGACCCGGCGGTGGCCACCTGCTATACGCTGTTCTCTCAGGCGTCGCGGCAAACGCGCCTGACATTCTACTTGCGTACCTGGCAGCCGCCGGATGCGGCGGCGGCAAGCGTGCGCGCGGCGATCGCCAATCTTGACCCAAAGCTGATCTTCGGCAATCTGCAGACAATGACTGATCAGATTGACGCGAATCTGTTGGCGGAGCGGGCCGTTGCCATGCTGGCCGCGGCCTTTGGGCTGCTCGCCACTCTGCTCGCGGGCATTGGCCTCTACGGGATTCTGGCCTATTCCACTGCGCAGCGGACCCGGGAGATCGGGATTCGCATGGCGTTGGGAGCGAGAAGAGGCGCCGTGGTGGGGCTGATTCTACGTGAAGTGCTGCAGTTGGCCGGCGGTGCAATGGTAGTGACGATCCCGCTCGCGATGCTGGCGACGCGGGCTGTGCGGAGCCAACTGTTCGGCGTGTCGCTAGCCGATCCGGTGGTGTATGGAGTAGGGATCCTGATGATTTGCGTAGTAGCGGCGCTAGCGGGAGTTATTCCGGCGCGCCGCGCCGCGACCATCGATCCGGCACGCGCATTGCGAACTGATTAGCTCAGGAACAGTCAAATCTCACCTTTCCACCTCCCGCGGACGAATGTTGAGTGTGTGGCCCAGGTCTCGATTTTGAGACCTGGGTTTCTCCTCGCAGCTGGGTCCTGGCCGGAACACCCAGGTCTCAAAATCGAGACCTGGGCCACCCACTCGTCTTGCGGTTGCAGTTTTATTTTCGACAGAGAGTACTCGAATTACCTGCTTCGCGGCGCTGCGCTAGAAATTGCTTTTGAATTGATAAGGATCGGGTAGTCTATACTCTCCGCAGAGGCTCATGATCTCTCATCGACACTGGCGGATTTGGACAGCGATTGCAGCGCTCATCCTGTCTTTCGTCATGCTGTCGCCCGTTGGACTCGCCTGCTTTGCCCTGCTCCCGTTTTTATTCATCGGCCTGATTCCCATCCCCATCCTGCTCGTGCGGCGGGATCTGCTACACGCCGGCCGTATCCTCGATGCACCTTGCCTGCCCGCATCCTTCCAGCGTCCTCCGCCTATTCGACTCGCCTGATTCCGCTTTATTCCTCGAACCTCATTGAGGTTGCTCCCTCCGGAATGTATGGGCGAGGCCGTCCCGGCCTCAGCAAGGATGTGTCATGCACCTACATCTGTCTGCAGGCGTCCTGCGGGCCATCTGTCTCTTCGTATTGCTCGTCTTAGCCACCCTCGGCTTTCGGGCGAGACGCAAAGGATCTTCCCACTCGAAGCGTCGCCTCTTTCGATTCACTGGTGTAGCCGTGGGAAACGCTCTTCAAATCCTCCACGTATATGTCGACCCTCGCGTGCGCTACGTCATCGCGCAAAGGCTCGACGAACAAGCCGAGGACGACGGCGAAGACGACGGCCTTGATCCAGGGAAACACCTTGAGCGCCAGCTTCGCCGTATACGCCGTGGCGAACAACTCGACCATTTGACTATTCGGATGAGAGAGAAGGGATGATTTCCAGGGCAGGAGCTGCTGTCAGCTCCAATCGGTACTTCCAACATAGATCGTGTCGCCGCTGGAATAGGAGTCACTCATTCCGGCCTGAACAATAGCCGCCGCAAACTCCTCCACGCTCGGGAGGGAACCAACTGCCTGCCTTCGTTTCTCGATCAGCCCACGGCTCTGTCGTTCCAGTAGCTTGGGAGTGATGGTCCCTTCGATCAAGTCTCCGCTCACGATGAGAAGCCGGATGCCCCGACCGGATAACTCCGGAATCATGGCGCGCAAGGCATTCTCGCCCGCTTTCTTGCTCGCTGCCACTGGTTCATAGCTGACGTATCCTGGCCCCGTTCCGTGGAAGTGGGCCAGATGACTGGTCACGAAGACGATACGGCTTCCACGTTCCATCAGTCGTAATGCACCCCTCACAAGGTTCACCTGTGCCGTGAGATTCAATTGCATAGCATAATCAGCAGCCTTGTCCTGCTCCAGGCCGCCGCTGGCGTTCAAGACAAGAAAATCGAGTCGTCCCCATGCCGCCTCAATCTGATCGAAGGTTGTGGTTAGGTCTTCCGCCTTCGTAATATCCGCTTCGATAAGAAGCGGTTTTCTCCCCATGGCAATTAAATCATCAGCCACCGCTTGAGCTTTCGGCCGCTTGCTTCGATAGTTGATCGCGACATCGACTCCAAGCTGGCCCAGCTGCCGGGCCACGCTGGCTCCAATTCCTCGCGAAGCTCCCGTCACCAGCGCAGTCCGGCCCAGGAGCGGAGAAGAAGCCGTCCTCTGCCCGCTCAGAAGGTGGACCCGCATGGCATTGCCCGCTATCTCTTCCATTCATGCAAACAAGTTTACTTGGTGTCTCCTCGCAGGCACTATATGCCCCCAGCATTGGACATCAGAGGACCTTAGCTCTGTCCATGAACCTGTATCGGACGAGGAGCGAGCCGTTTGGCAGCGCTCAACGTCACCGTCAACGGCACGTTTACCGTCGACCGATACACGCTGCCGTTCTTTCCCGCGAACGCTGCATTCAGGCTCAGGGCAGACGTGGACGCCATAGCCTGGGCACTGCCTGTCAGCGTCAGCTTCCAGACAACCGCCCCTGCAGAACTCACGCCGGGCGCGCTCCAGGACGCTGTAATACCCTTCGGTAATCCTGACATGCTGATGGACGACCCTATTCCACCCGTGGCTACAACCGCCCCACCTACCGGTGTAAGGGTAATCGTCACTAGTAGCAATAGGAACTCGATGGCATGGCAATCGCCTGCGGCGAGACCGTCAGCACCGCGCCCATAGCAGGCTGCACCTGCAAAGCAAAACTCTTGCTACTGCTAAGGCCATCGCCCGCAGCGGTAACTACCACGGCGACCGAACTCACCGGCGCGCTTGCAGACGCCGTTAGCGTCAACGTTTCGCTGTTGCTGCTTACGCTTGCCGGCGGAGTCTGCGGATTGGCAGACCATTTCGCAGTCACGCCCGCGGGCAGCCCGCTCACGGAATAGCTGATGCTACCGGTGAACGAGCCTCCAGTCGCTGCGCTGAAGCCGGCCGTGGTCGAACCCCCTTGCACCAGCGAAACCGACGCCGGTCCTGCATTCAGCGCCAGAGTGGGCAATGGCGTAACCGTCAGCGCGTACGTGACTGATTGTGTTCCCGTGCTGTCACTACCGGTAATGACAATGTTGTTTACTCCCGCTGCCATGGCCGAAGCCGCCGTCGCCGTTACGGTAGCAGTTGTGCCCGGCACGATCGAGCTCGGACTGATACTGCCCGACACACCGGATGGGGCAGTCGCTGTCAGCGAAACTTTATTAGTGCCGGCGCCACTCTCCGTGACCCGCAGCGTGAAAGTCGTGGTCTTGCCGGCCAGCACAGTTGCACCACTGGCGGAAGCCGCCAATCCGAAGTCGATCGCCGTCTTGCTTCCACCGCCGCCCCACGCGCCCGCCAGCGCGGCCGCGTCTACCGAGCCTAAACCGGTAGCCAGATTGTACTGCGCTCCGCTAGCCGTAAACCCCGTCTGGCCCGGAACGCTGTTATTGCCCGAAGGCGTGACGTGGAACGGACTCCTGCTCGCATTCGACAGCGCATACAGAGAAGGATTCGCGTTGCCTTGCCCGGTACCGCCCTTGGCCTGGACCACCAAAGCCATCACACCCGCAAAGGATGGCGAAGCCGCCGAAGTACCCGAGATCACATAAAGAGAACCGTTTTCGGCAATGATGTAACCGTCGTGGCCCGACGCCGACATCGCCACATCTGGAACCGCCCGCATACCGTTGGCCGCCCCAATGCCGCTTAGTCCCTTTTGCCAGGCCGGTTGGCTGTAGTGAAGGCTCGCCCCGCCGCCTGAAGCCCACAATCCCGATCCGCCATTCGTCCCGCTCTCGTTCCACACTTCTTCCGGTATGTAGCTGAGCGCCGAACCATCCCCAACACCGTTGGTCGAAGACCAGTAACTTGTATTGGAACCTTCATGGAACTCTGTTCCACCCACGCAGGTGGAGTAGGGGGAACTGCAAAGCCCATTCACGCCCGTACCCGATGCGGAGCTGGACGAGCCGCTATAACAACCGGCCGCACCCGCATCCCCTGAAGAGACAAACGAGCTGATGCCTTCACTCGCCGCCTGCTGCCATAGGCTGTTATAGAAAGCCAGTTCCGTCGTGCCCATATCCTGTTCACAGCTTCCGTAGCTGGTGCTCATCACTTTTGCCGTCGCATGGTTCACAATGTACTGTGCTGACAAATCGATGCCGTCGGTAGTCGCCGTCGAGGCCGCAACCACAAATTTCAAGGTTGCCGCAGGAGCCACCGCCCCGGACCACTCCACGTCCAGCGTGGATTCATCCTGGTCCCCGGCCACCAGCCCCGGGTTGGTATTCACCAGGATCACCGAGGGGTTGTTCGCCTGCAGTCCTGCGTTCGCACGAAACTGCGAAACATCGGACAGATTTATGTTGCTGCGGCCGACGATCGCGATCGTGCTCCCGGCGCCAGTGGTCCCTGCCTTGTACAGCGGATTCACATCATAGATCGTGGCCCAATCAGCCGGAAACAAATAGTGCGTGCTCCCGCTTGAGTATCGCGGAAGGGCGCCCACTGCTGTGCGCGACCGGATCTGCGACGCAAGACGAAAATCATGCAGCGAGACAATTCCGCCCACCACCGCCGCCAGCGCAGAGGGAACCTGTGGATCCTGCGTGTTCGCGATGTGGCTCACGCCGTCGACCACGTAGCGGTGAATCTGCGTGTGAAACGTATCCTCCACCTGTCCAGCGTTGCCGGAGAAAATCACCTGCCGGTTGCCCGCGGGAATTTCGTCCACCACAAACCCATGCTCGGTCAGCCAGATGCTAATCCTTGCCAGGTCCTGCAGGCTGGCGCCAAACCGGGCTCCATACTCTGCCGGGGTAAGCCAATGGTGAAATAAGGCAGACTGGGGATCGTGTTGCGCTTCCACCAGGTCATCGAGCGCCGCCTGCTGCGCTTGGGAAGGCTGCAGCTGGAATACCAGGTGCTCGAGCGGCGTCTCCGCGCTCACTGCCCCCCGGTCAAACTCTGCCCGCGCCATGGGATGGACGTTCCCCAGCAAAGTGGTCACCTTGTTTTCGTCAATTGCGGCGGTGACCCGGTTGGCGGGCGTTTGCGCCAACACAGACGTACTCAATCCGGAGATCAGCAGAAATGAAACAACAAAAGAACAGATTGTAACTTGCTTCGGCATCGTATTCCTCGAAAGGTGGAGCAGTGCGCATGAGACCGCCGATCGTCTCGGCAGTGGATTGCGTCTCCTACCTATCGGCCAACCGGACAAAGCCTCGGGCCTTTTTCGCAGCAATCGAAATTACGGAAGTTGCAATGAGGGATGCTGTTGTCGTTCTCACCAGGCGGAAGAGGGGATGCGGCTGTGCGACCTTTGCGCCATGCCCAGGTGCGTTGCCACTTCTCTTTGAGAGGTGGCTTATCACTTCGAACGAGGGCGGAAATCTGCCGGCGGCCGGGAAAAAAACGAAACCAGGCAGCGACTTAAAGTTGCAGACAAATTTAGTAAAGAGAGGTAAAGGTGGCTCTTCGGTCGCCGATAAGCAAGATACAGCCATTTGCGCGCCGGCCACTTACGGCGATTCTGCAGTGATAACGGAGTATAAATGCGCAGTCCATACGTGGATGACCGGAAGCACAGCGCACTGGAGGTCTTGGAGCACGCCCTGGTGCAGTTCATTGCCGATGGCGTCGAGCCGAGGCTTCGCCATTTTTCTCATCGGTATGGAGCGATCCAGGGCATTAAGTGACGTACTGGGATATTCGTTCGGCGAGGAAGTCGTCAGCCTTGGAGGGGGAAGGATAGAGTCCAGCTTGCGCGAGCAGGACAGCGTGGTCCGCTTATCCAACGATGAGTTTGTCGTTCTCATCAAGTCTAACCCCTCTGCCGAGGAAAGCGGCATCGTCGCAAAACGCCTCATCGACCTGCTCCAGCGTCCCTACGCTATCCGTGGTCAAGTGGTGAACGTCAGTGCGTGCATCGGTATCGTGCTCGGCCCGCAGTATGGCCTGCAGGCAGAACTGTTGCTAAACCGGGCCGGTATTGCGCTTCGCGCAGCACAAGCAGCAGGGCCCGGCACATTTCAGCTCTTCGAAGTTGGCATGGAGGAACGAATCAAGGCCCGGCATGCGCTCACCGCGGATCTCCGCAAGGCGCTCCTGTTGGATCAGTTTGAGGTCCACTACCAACCACAGATAAGTATGAAAAGCCGTCAACTCATCGGCTTGGAGGCGCTGCTGCGATGGCGTCATCCTACTCTCGGCATGGTCCCGCCGGTAGAATTCATTGCCATCGCCGAAGAGATAGGGCTTATTAAAACAATTGGCGAATGGGTGTTGCGAACCGCTTGCCGGCAAGCAGCACTGCTTTCAAATGGGACGGTTGTCGCCGTAAACGCTTCACCGATACAGTTAAATGACGGCTGCTTTGTTGACACTGTCGACCGCGCGTTAACCAGCGCCGGGCTCCCCGCAAACAGGCTCGAAATCGAGATCACTGAAGGCATCCTTCTGGAACATACAAGTACCGTCCTGAGCACGTTGCACGATTTGCACGCCAGGGGAGTGCGCCTGGCCATCGACGATTTCGGTACCGGTTACTCCTCGCTCGGGCAGTTAGCAGAGCTACCCTTCGACACCATCAAGATCGATCGCTCCCTGGTCGGCGCCAGCGCACAACAGCGTGCCATTGTCCGTTCCATCGTCGCGCTCGGAGAAGGCCTCGGTATGTCCGTGCTGGCGGAAGGGCTTGAGACCGAGGAAGAGTTTGACAATGCTCGTTCTGCCGGTTGCTGTTCGGGGCAGGGTTACCTCTTAGGCAGGGCGATGCCCCCAAACCAGCTCGAAGAGTTTCTTTCCCGCCACTCTCGAGTGGCAGCTCTGCTTCCAATAACCTCATGCCGCCGTGCGATGGCTCTGCAATCGATACCCCCAAGAAGGGCGAAACGTCACCGCCGCATCCACTAAACAGTTTTGCTCACAACTGCCCCGGCCATCCCTCTCTGGAGTATCCCTGCCTGAACCCTCCCCCCGAAGGGTCCAGGCAGGACTGGCCAGGAAACGTCGTCTCCTGGTCGCTAACGCTATAGTGGCCCGGGCCTCCCGATCGTTACACCAACGCGCAATCTCTAAGCTGCCCGATTCTGCATCATCTCCGCTGCAATCGAAGTCTCGCCGGTATGGCTGTTCCGCCATCTGCCATGACTAGAACGTGCTACGTAAGCATTTCGGAATAAGCCGATAGATGGATAGTGCAATGCGATCGGGAGAGCTCAAAAATGCCGGTGTCTCACGCGGTTACGAATCAGTTCGAAGCAGAGTTATACGAAGGTGACCACAAACGATTCCGCTTAACCCAAGTTGCCCCCAGCGGTGTCCTACAATCGCATGCAGGTCGGGCTCAGGCGCCCGGCGTTTTTCCGGACGACGTAGAAGAACTTGACGAAGAAGACAGATTGGGGTGCGTGCGCGGTGTGTTGTGGTCCCTGGTCTTTGAGGCCGCACTGGTGATCGCAGCCGTCATTTATTGGAAGGTCCGCCTCACTCGCTAGGACCAAACTAGGCGGACGCTAACGTTACTGCAGAGATATTTTCCAAAGCTGGTGCTTCGATCATGGAAGAAGCAACGAATCGCAGGATCCTCAACGGCTGGAAGCAAATCTCTAACCACCTCGACCGCGGTGTGCGCACGGCCCAACGTTGGGAGGCCCTGCTGGGCATGCCGGTCCACCGCCCGGCATTGAAGGATAGAAGCGCCGTGGTCGCCTTCTCCGATGAACTCGAGTCGTGGCTCTCCCGCACCTCAACGGAAGTACAGAACGAATGTGTGGCTACGGATGACCTGGCTACGAATGACAACGACAGCGACGAAAGACTTCTGCGCACACTCGACAACTTGAGTACTGTGGTGAGGCAAAGCTGCGATCTGCTGTCTCAGATGCAAGCGTTGCAAGCGCAACTCCGGCGGCCGCGCAAGCCGCGACGGATGGCATCAAGACCGACCGCATCGAGACCGATGCTCCCTTTTCTCCGCCGCAAACATGGATTGCGGATCGAGCGCAGGGTATTCGCCGGCATGGTTGATGGGCGTGGTGTCCGATGAAGGAAAGCTCCGCCACGGTCTCCTCTTTGCAGAAGACAACATCGCTCGATCCCATTGCCCAGCCTGCGTCCAGCACTGCAGGGGAACGCAGATCACCTACCCGCCGGGGATCTCGCGGCGACAGGCATCGAATGTCGGCCGCCGTCATCGTGAATATCGTGCAGGCCTCTGACCTGCTGTTGTTACTGTTCTGTGGGTGGGTGGCGAGAAGCCTACTGACAACCGTGTCCGCACTGCACGTCGACGGACCACTGTTCCTGGCGACCGTCACCGGCAGTTTCGTCGGAGCGGTGTGCCTCTTCCAGGCCGGCGCTTACCGGCTCATCTCGCTGCGCTCACTCAGCACACAGCTGAAGCTTCTGCCACTCCCGTTGCTGGGCGGTGGAGGCAGCATGATGGTGTGCCTCTTCCTGATGCGCGATGATGGGCTGGTCTTTCGCGAGTGGCCTTTTCTTTGGCTATTCTCGAGCGCAGTTGTGCTGGTCGCATCGCGGCTCTATCTCTCTCGCCTGCTCCATGGCTGGATAGCTTCTGGCCGGCTGGCGCGCCGGGTTGCGGTGATTGGCGCGGGAGATTTTAGCCGCGAGTTTATTGAACGCCTGCGTTCCGAGCCACACTCCTATACCGTGGTCGGGCTGTATGACGATCGTCTTTCAAGAATTCCAGCGGAACAGGACGGGGTCAAAGTGCGCGGCAGCGTGCGCGACCTCCTGGAACGAAGCCGGCAGGAGCAGATCGACCTGATCGTGATCGCGCTCCCACTGCGGGCCATCGCTCGCATATCGATGATCATGGAGCAGATTGGAAGCGCGGTTGCCGACATTTGTTTGACCACTGATTTCGTAGGCTTCCGTTATAGAAGCAGCCAGCTCTCCGCGGTAGGTTCTAACCCCGTGGTGTTGATCGAGGAACGGCCGCTCAAGGATTGGCGGGCGGCCAAGAAGTCAGCCTTCGATCTCGTCATCGGTTCCCTGATGCTTCTTTTCCTGTCTCCCCTTCTCGCACTCCTCGCCCTGGCGATCCGTCTTGACAGTCCCGGCCCGATCTTGTTTCGCCAACCTCGCCTTGGTTTCAATAATCGGCTCTTCACTTGTTATAAATTCCGCACCATGCATCATGGGATGACGGATCTTCTGGGCGATCGGCAGGCGACGCGGGGCGATGCGCGCATCACCCGGCTCGGCAACTGGCTGCGGAAATTAAGTCTGGACGAGTTGCCGCAGCTGCTGAACGTCCTCAAAGGAAACATGTCTCTGGTTGGACCGCGCCCCCACCCCCCGAACACCAAGGCGGAGGACAAGCTGTTTACCGATGTTGTTGCCAAGTATGCTTTCCGCCATCGCGTCAAGCCAGGCATTACGGGATGGGCTCAAATCAACGGATGGCGCGGGGAAACAAAAACGGTGGAGCAGATCGAAAACAGGGTCGCCTGTGACCTGGCGTACATCGAAAACTGGTCGATATGGTTCGACCTGCGCATTATGGTCCTGACGATCACCCGCGAGATCCTGAGCCGCCACGCGTTCTGAACGATGCGCTATTTGTCCCCGATGATGTCGATCTTGTGAATCTCCAGCTTGTTTGAAAATAGCTCGTCGGCTTTGGCCATCAGTGCCTTGGCAATCGCGCCGTTCAAATGGGCGTTCCGGCCTGCCTCATCTTGGAAGGTGTCGAACACTGCATAAGAGTCGGTACCCTCCTTGATGCCATACCAGGTCACGGTTCCTGCCTCTGCCTTGGCCATCTCCGCGCCTTGTTTGAGGAAGGCTTCCACGTCCGCAGCCTTGCCGGGCTTAGCCTTCAATGGAACATACAATGCGTACTTCGCCATGCTTGTGATCCCCCTGTGGGTGTTCTTCCACTCCTCGCAGGATAGCCCTTTCTTTGTGACAGGCGACCCAGCCGGCAGACATCGTTTTTGATTCCATCAGCATTTCCATCATTCCCGGCCCTGATGCCCCGTTTTGCCATTAAAATAGTTCGGGGATAGTCCTGGCCGGTCCGCAGTGAAGACGTTGCGGTTTCTGGCGGCGAGATCTTATCGTCTTAAGCCAGTGGCCCGCACGTGACTTTTTAAGCCAAATGATCGAGTGACTCCCAGACCTGGTCACCACCTGGTGTGGTGTTCGTCTCTGTTCGTACCCGATCCCAGGATTGCAACACGCTCATGAGCGATAGCCCGCGTTGGCCGGTTGGAACGATAGGTTCACGCAGCAGGATTGAGGTCCACCCGATTGACTCTGACTCGATGGTTTGCCGCCGCAACCATAACTCTAACCGTATTCTTCGCAGGCCCTGTCGCCTGGTCCCAGCCGGCAGATGCCGTGTTGAATCTTCCCGATAGTCCGATCGCTCAGCAATCGCAAACCACTCCCGATAGCTCGACGTCTCCTCCGGGTGTCAAGCCATATCCGCCCGCCCCCGCTCAGAGCACCACCACACCTATGACGGAAGAAGAACGGCGCAAATTGGCCCAGGAGCAGTTGAAGAAGCAGGAGAAACAGCGGGTTTTTGCCGTCATGGCAACCTTCAATACCACCGCCAATAAGGATGCTGTCCCTCTGAGTGCCGGCGAGAAGTATCAACTCTTCTTCAAGAGCGCGACCGATCCGTGGCCTTTCGTGCTTACCGCTTTTGGCGCCGGCATCGATCAAGCGGACAACAGCTTTCCCGAGTACGGACAGGGGGTGGAGGGGTACGCCAAGCGATACGGTGCGGCATACGCCGACTACTTCACCGGAAATTTGCTGGGCAACGCAGTGTTCGCCAGCTGGTGGAAAGAGGATCCCCGCTATTTTCAGAAAGGCACGGGCAGTTACACCAGGCGGATTCTGTGGGCGGCGAGCGGTACCGTCTGGTGCAAACGCGATAGCGGGACCTGGGGACCGAATTACGCCAATGTCATTGGAAACCTGGTGGGCGCTGCCATTTCGAATGTCTACTACCCGGCGCCTGAGCGCACTGTCAGCGACACGGTCAGCCGTGGTTTTACCGTCACTGCCCAAGCCATTATCGGCAGCGAGATCATCGAGTTCTGGCCGGATATGGTGCGCCACCATCGGCGCAAGCAGGCGGAAAAGCTGGCTCGGCAGGGCATTGGGCCGAACGCCGTGCCGCCGGCCCCTCAAACTACCCCTCCACCCCCAACCCCCCAACCCTGAGTCCAATCGTGCCAGCCCCGGACTTTGAGTAGGTGGGTGGCCCGGGTCTCGCTTTTGAGCAAACTCGCTTGCCGGCGGCAAGTAGGCCGACTAGATCACTGGCGAGTCTGCTTTATCGCGGCGTCACCTTGACTACATTCGCCCTGCAGGACCGCACACCCTGGCACGCCTCAGGATGCAGGTCTTTGCTGAGACAGATTTCGACCGCCGTGAGCCGGTTGTTGCCGCAGCTCAGCGCGAAACTCCCTGGCGGATAATTCGGATTGGCGGCGGCAAAGCGACCCAGCAAGTCGTCAGGAGTGACCCCACTCGCATCCGCGCCCGTGCCAACGTTCGCCGGCAGCTTCACGGCCGCATAGGCCTTATGAATCGCGGCAAAATAATCATTGGCCCCCAGGCCGGAGCAGGTGCCGTGGGTCTCCCATTCATGCTCCACCAGGCTGGCGGTGGGCATGATGTCCGTGTCGGCCTGTGGGTTGGCCGGCCCGGGGCGTCACTGCAATGCTGCGGGTAGTCGCCGTTGGCGTCCTGCGGCCAAAGTCCGTGCACCACAAAGCCCAGGTTCCGCCCGCATTCCGGGCTATCTCCGTGGGTGGCGCAGAACTCGGGCGACCAGGATAGATTCAGCAGATAGAAATCAAATTGTCCTGGCGCAGCGGCTTCCTCCGGTCGTCCACGGCGGGAGCGGCGCCGGTTATTGTCCCTGCCGTAACCGGAGTTGTCCGCTGGCTGGTACTCACGGGCCGCTGGACGCGGCTGCGTATCGGCACGCGGAGCAACGGCCGGGGAAGTATTGTTGCAACCGATCGTCCAGAGCATCAGTACCACGCCAATGCTCGCTCGTCCGCATGCGATGTAAGTGTTTGTTCGTTCGCTTGTTTTCAACTGCTTGCCTCCCGGAACATCCAGCTTACCTCGCACCAACCGAACAGGCAGGCAGGTCAGCGCAACCAGGCTCGTCGGGCCTTCTGGCTCAAATCCGTGACCAAAGGTCTGGATCAGACTGCGCCCCTCACGGACTTCCTATTCGAAGCCGATACAGGTATAGCGGGTGCTCAACGCCTCAGCCTCGTCGGCAGACTTCATTGGTAGACCGGGTGGTCTAAACAGCATTACGCGTTTCAGGAAGCGTATGAATCTCAATAGTGATCTCCACGAAAATACGGAGTGGAGAATGAAATATCGCGGGCTTCTGGAAGCCTCCACAGATGCAATGGTGGTTGTCAATCCGAGCGGCGAGATCGTCCTTTTGAATGATCAGGCGGAGAAACAATTCGGACACCTGCGTGGTGAACTCAGAGGACAGAAGGTAGAAGGCATTATTCCCCAGGGCCTCGCCGAGAGGCTGATCGCGGAAGCAACGTCGCAGCAAAGCGGTAGTGTAATTGAGCTGAACGGTCAACGAAAGGATGGAACCGAGTTTCCTATCGAAATCGTTTTAAACCCGTTTGAAACCGCAGAAGGCATCCTGGTTACGCCGGCCATCCGCGAAATTACCGAGCGCAAGACAGCGGAGAAGCACCTTGCGCAGATGGAAGCCAAATATCGCGGGCTATTGGAGGCTGCGCCGGATGCGATCGTGGTGGTCAACTCGCTTGGGGAGATTGTTCTGCTGAATGTTCAGGCCGAGAAACGGTTCTGTTACCGGCGTGATGAGTTACTGGGGCAAAAGGTGAACAGCATCATCCCCGAGGGCTTTGCGGAGAGGCTACTGGCGGATGGAACGCGCACTGCGGCCGAGGCGCTGGCCCAGCAAATCGGAACCGGGATTGAACTGAACGGGCTGCGAAAGGATGGAACCGAATTTCCCATTGAGATCATGCTGAGCCCGCTTGAAACCGCAGAAGGAACTTTGGTGACGGCGGCCATTCGCGACATTACGGACCGCAAGACTGCGGAGAAGCACCTTGCGGACATGGAAGCCAAATATCGCGGGTTACTCGAAGCTGCGCCCGATGCGATGGTGGTGGTGAACTCGAGCGGGGAGATCGCCCTGCTGAATGTTCAGGCGGAGAAACAGTTCGGTTACCGGCGTGATGAGCTCCTGGGGCAGAAGGTGAAGAACATTATTCCGGACGGCTTCGCCGAGAGGCTGGTCGCGGATGGAACGCGCACTGCGGCCGAAGCGCTGGCGCAGCAAATCGGTACCGGGATTGAACTCATCGGTCGGCGGAAGGACGGAAGTACTTTCCCCATCGAGATCATGCTGAGCCCACTCGAAAGCGCACAGGGCATCCTGGTGACGGCTGCGATTCGCGACATTACGGAGCGCAAGCGGGTCGAAGATTCTCTTCGTAACAGTGAGGAACGCTTCCGCCTGATGGCGTCGGGTATTAAGGACTACGCGAACGTAATGTTGGACCCGGAGGGCCTGGTGGTCAGCTGGAACGAAGGCGCGGAAAGAACGAAAGGATATCGGGCAGAGGAGATTATCGGCCAGCCGTTCTCCCGGTTCTATCCTGCGGAAGATATCCACAACGGAAAACCGGCCAGGGAATTGGCTCAGGCGACAGAGAGCGGGAGCTTTGAAGACGAAGGATGGCGCGTGCGCAAGGATGGCACTCGCTTTCTTGCCAATGTCGTGATTACAGCGTTACGGGACGAGAATGGGCGGCTGCGGGGATTTGGGAAAATCACTCGCGACATCACCGAGCGTCAAGCGATCCGAGGAGCAGTTAGGCAAGACGATGGCTGAACTGAAGCGTTCGAATGACGACCTGGAGCAATTTGCCTATGTTGCCTCGCATGATCTGCAGGAGCCCTTGCGCATGGTGGCCAGCTACACACAGCTCCTGGCCCAACGATACAAAGGACGTCTGGACTCGGACGCCGATGAGTTCATTGCCTATGCAGTCGATGGGTGCAACCGCATGCAAGGATTGATTCAGGACCTGCTGTCATATTCGCGCGCCGGGGCAAGTACAAAGGCGATGCATCGGACATCCTGTGAAGATGCACTGGCACAAGCGGTTAGGAACCTGCAAGCAACTATTGAGGCGAGCAAGGCGATTGTGGACCATGATCCGCTGCCGGCAATCAATACGGATGGAACGCAATTGGTCCAGGTTTTCCAAAACCTCATCGCCAACGCGATTAAATATCGCGGCGCTGAACTGCCGCACGTGCACGTCTCTGCCACCCGGGAAGCGGGCGAGGAATGGATCTTTTCCGTGCGTGATAACGGGATGGGCATTGAGCCGCAGTACTTCGACCGGATATTCGTGATTTTCCAGCGGCTGCACGGGCAAAAGGAGTACCAGGGCACCGGAATCGGATTAGCCATGTGTAAGAAGATTGTGGATCGGCTGGGCGGGCGGATCTGGGTCGAGTCACAACTCACGAAGGGTTCAACCTTCTACTTCGCCTTGCCTGCGGGAGAGCAAAAATGATCGGAGCCCTATGGACCCAGCGCACAACCAATCGAAGTTCTCCTGGTGGAAGATAGTCCCGGCGACGTCAGGCTCACACAGGAAGCGCTCAAAGACGCGAAGGTGCACATCAACTTGCAGGTCGCCCGCGATGGCATCGAGGCGATGTCATTGTTGAAGCAAGAAGGAGACTATGCCAAATCCCCCCGTCCGGACCTGATCCTGCTCGATCTGAACCTGCCCAAGAAAGATGGCCGCGAGGTTCTGCAGGAAATCAAGGAGAGCCCGACCCTGAAAAGCATTCCTGTCGTCATTCTGACCACTTCGGCGTCGAATACCGATATCCTGCGGAGTTATATGCTCCATGCAAACTGTTACATCACCAAGCCTGTGAACCTCGACGGATTTCTCAAAGTCGTGCAAGACCATTGACGGCTTCTGGTTGTCGGTGGTCAAGTTGCCGGCCCCCACCCATAGGCGTGAATTAAGCGCCTTCCTCAAGGCCCGTGAAGCACCGCGTTTCCTAGCGTCTCTCCCGGCGCTTGGCCGTCCCTTCTTCATTATTTACAACCGCCCAGCAGTCGTGTAGCATCTGCCCGTTCCGCTGTTGCAGCTAACACTTGTCCCGCTATGCGCATGCTGAGGGGTTGGCGAAGAGGGTTGCTGGTAATTCTGGTCTGCGCCTGTACCTGGGGGGTGGTGGAGATCGTACTCCCCCGCCGTGCAACACGGGCTTCGGGCCCAGCGGAATATGTGACCACCGGTGTTTTCACCCCAGCGCATCCCAGCGCCTTCGCCGCCGTAGAGGACTTTGTTGACATCCATCCGGAGCACCCGGTGCAGCCGATCGCCTACACCCACACGGTTCATTTGGCGAAGGGGCTGCCGTGTACCTTCTGCCACGTTGGGGTGGATCAAGGCCCTGAGGCACGTATTCCCGGCGTGACTGTCTGCATGAGCTGCCACCAGTCGATCGCCACCGATCGTCCGGAGATCAAGAAGATTGCTGCCTATCAAGCGCGCGGTGAAGAAATTCCCTGGGTCCGCGTTTACAACTACAGCGAGTCCGCGCACGTGCGCTTCAACCATGCACCGCACATCCGCGCCGGCGTCGACTGCGCCGCTTGCCACAGCGATTTGACCAAGCAGACAACGGCCGAACGCAAAATCGATCTGAACATGGGTTTTTGCATCAACTGCCACACGCAAAAGAAGGTCTCGATCGATTGCGAGACGTGTCACTACTAGCCTATGGAACGACGCGACTTCATCAAGATATCGGCGCTCTCGGGAGTGATGGCCACACTCGAGGGCTGTCGCAGCGCGGAGAAGCAGCTCATCCGTTTCATTCCCGAGGAAGAGCTGATCCCCGGCATCGCCACCATCAAGCCGAGCGTCTGCACCGTATGCTCCGCGGGATGCGGCCTGCTGGTGCGCGTCATGCAGGGCGAAGCCGAGGTGGTGCGTCGCGGTCAACAAGGCCTGATCAAGATGGGCCTGGCCAAGAAGCTCGAAGGCAACCCGCAGCATCCCGTCAACCAGGGAAAACTCTGTGCCCGGGGCCAGGCGAGTCTGCAGATGCTGTACCATCCCGATCGCATCACCCATCCCATCAAGCGCACCGGCGCACGCGGTTCGGGTGAGTTCCAGGCAATAAGCTGGGACGATGCGCTGAAGGAAGTCTCTGCCCATTTGGGCACGCTGCAAGCCTCTGGTTCGGCGAACTCGCTGGCCTTTCTGTCACGGCCCTTGAGCGGCCAGCGAAGCGAGTTGATGACAAAGTTCCTGAAAGCCTACGGGGCGCCGCCCCCGGTCTGGTATCAGCCTTTTGATGAAGCCGTGCTGCGCCAGGCGAATCTGTTCAGCTTTGGCCACGCTGCGCTGCCCACGTTCGATCTGGCCCGCGCTGACTATGTCATCTGCTTCGGCGCGGATTTTCTGGGCACGTGGAACTCTCCGGTGGCGCAGTCGATCGGCTACGGAGAGATGCGCCAGGGGCGCCCCGGACGCCGGGCGAAGTTGGTGCAGATCGAAGCGCGCATGTCGCAGACCGGCGCCAACGCCGACGAGTGGATTGCGTGCCGTCCCGGAATGGAAGGGGTGCTCGCGCTCGGCATCGCTCATGTCATCCTGGCGGAAAAGCTGGCGCCGCAAGGGGCAGGTGCGCGAACCGGCTCGCTGATTGCCGGATGGCAGGCAGGTTTGCCGGACGTACGCGCCAGAAGCTGTTGAGAAGCAGACCGGAGTGAGCGCACGCCGTCATCAAGCGCTTGGCGCACGAGTTGGCGCAAAGCGGATCGGCCGTCGCGATGATTGGCGGGCCGCCTCTGGCGCATACGCAACGGGCTGTTCAACGCACTCGCAGTCAATGCTCTGGAATCGCTGGTCGATAAAGCAATCAGCTTCTCAGTTTCACTCCTCAGCTCGGCGATGCAGCGCCGAGTGCAGGCCAGCCTGGCGGCGCTCCATGGGCTGTCTGCTCAGCCGCCGCAGATGTTGCTCCTCTACGAGGCCAATCCTGTTTTCTCAGCACCTCCCGGTCTCCACGTGCGCGAGGCTTTGGCGAAGATTCCGTTCATCGTCAGTTTTGGCAGCTTTATCGACGAGACCAGCGCCCAGGCCGATCTGATCTTGCCCGACCACGCCGCGCTTGAGAGCTGGATGGACAGTGTGGCTGAGTCGGGTTCCTCCCGCGCGGTTGTCAGTCTGGCGCCTCCTGCGGTCCTGCCGCTGCATGACACGCGCCCCATGCCCGACGTGCTGCTTGGTCTGGGGCGCCAGGTAGGCGGCGAGGTTGCCAAGGCTCTTCCCTGGGCTACGTATGACGCCATGCTGCGCGCCGCGTTTGTTCCCCTCCGCACCCGTGCCGGCTCAATCGACGTTAAATCCGACGACGACTTTTGGGACGCGGCGCAGACGCAAGGCGGCTGGTGGAGTTCGCCCTCAACATCTCCACCAGTACCCGCGGTAAAGCGTGCGCCACTGTCCGCGGCTTCACCGCAGTTTGCCGGCGCGGCCGCAGATTTCCCGTTTTATTTTCTCCCCTATGTTTCGCAATCCTTTGCGGATGGCTCGCTGGCGCATCTGCCCTGGTTGCAGGAACTCCCGGATGTGCTGACCTCGGCGATGTGGTCCAGTTGGGTGGAGATCAATCCCAAAACTGGCGATCGATTGGGGATCAAGCAAGGCGACCTGGTGGAAATTGCGTCCGAGCAGGGGAGCGTGCATGCGGCTGCAGTTCTTTCGCCCGGCATCGCACCCGACATGGTAGCCATGCCGGTCGGCCAGGGACACGAGAATTTCACTCGCTTCGCCAGTGGCCGTGGCGCGAATCCGCTCTCCATTCTGGCGCCGCTTACGGAACAGGAAACCGGTTCGCTCGCCTGGGCCGCGACCCGGGTGAAGCTGGCGCGTGCGGGTGGACCCGAGCAGGCGAAGCTGGTGTTGTTTGCGGGAGGGATGAGTGGCTTCCCCCACGAGGAGCAGCCGCGCTAGTGATTCGAAGGAGAGACGATGGCTCATAAGTGGGGAATGGTGGTGGATCTTGATCGGTGCACGGGGTGCGAAGCCTGCGTGGTCGCTTGCCACGCGGAGAACAATATCCCTACGGCGGGCGAAGACCAGGCCGCGCGCGGCCGTGCCAAGCACTGGATTCGCGTCGAGCGCTACTGGGAAGGCGATTTTCCCAACCCGCGCGTCCGTTTTCAACCGGTGCTGTGCCAGCAGTGCGATGAGGCGCCGTGCGAGCCGGTCTGCCCCACGTACGCCAGCTATCACACTCCCGAGGGGCTGAATTCGCAGGTATACAACCGCTGCATCGGCACCCGGTTTTGTGCGAATGCCTGCCCCTACAACGTGCGCTTTTTTAATTTTTATAACCCTGAGTGGGATAAGCCACTGCAACTGCAACTTAATCCCGATGTCTCTGTGCGCAGCGTGGGCATTATGGAGAAGTGCACCTTCTGCGTGCAGCGCATCAAGGCCGCCGAGATCCAGGCTGAAGCGGAGAAGCGGGAACTGAAGGACGGCGAATTTACCACCGCCTGCGCGCAATCCTGCGCCTCGAAGGCTCTCATCTTCGGCGACCTCAACGATTCCACCAGCGAAGTCGCGCGCCTGGCGAGCTCCAACCGGGGCACCAAATTGCTGGGCGAACTGGGCACCAAGCCGAACGTCACCTACCTGGAGCGAGGCACCTGGGACAATGCCAGCCACGGCTGAACAAATCGAGCAGGATCTGCTGCGGCCGCTCTTCCAGAGCAGCGGCAAGTATTGGGTCGCAGTGGCGATTGCGGCCAGCCTGCTGCTGGCGGGCGTGGCGGCCTTTGGCTATCAGCTCTATTCCGGAATTGGCGTGTGGGGTCTCAACTCCCCGGTGTTCTGGGCCTTCGACATCACCAATTTTGTTTTCTGGATTGGCATCAGCCACGCGGGCACACTCATCTCCGCAATTCTGCGCCTCACCAACGCCACCTGGCGTCGCCCGGTCACTCGCTGCGCTGAGGCCATCACTGTCTTCTCCGTGCTCATCGGCGCCATCATCCCGTTATGCCACATCGGTCGTCCGTGGCTCGCTTACTGGATGATCCCTTACCCCAGCGAACGCCATATTTGGCCTAACTTCCGCTCCCCGCTGGCCTGGGACTTCTTCGCCATCTCCACCTATCTCACCGGCAGCACCACTTTCCTGTATCTGCCCACCATCCCGGACTTTGCTGCCGTCCGTGACGTATCGACCGGTCTACGCAAGAAGATTTATCGCGTATTGGCACTCGGGTGGCAGGGCACTCCGCGGCAATGGCAGCGGCTCGAAGTGGCGATGCACATCATGGCTGTGGTCATTGTTCCGGTTGCCGTCTCGGTGCACACCATCGTCTCCTGGGACTTTGCCATGACCCTGGTGCCCATGTGGCACTCCAGCATCTTCGGTCCATACTTCGTTGCCGGCGCTATCTTCAGCGGCATCGCCGCCCTGATCCTGGCCATGGCGCTATTGCGCAAGTTCCTGCACCTGGAGCAGTATCTCCGGCCTATCCACTTTGAAAATCTGGGCAAGTTGCTGCTGACCATGAGTCTGCTCTGGTTCTACTTCACCTTTGCCGAACGGCTTACCGCCTGGTACGGCAATTCTCCTCCCGAGATGGCGGTTTTCTGGGAGAGCATTCGCAAACAATTTGCCCCGTTGTTCTGGACGATGGTGGTCTGCAACTTCATCATCCCGGTGCCCATTCTGGCCATCAAGCGCCTGCGTACGATCACTGGAACCGCGATTGCGTCAGCCACGGTTGTGGTCGGCATGTGGCTGGAGCGCTTCCTGATCGTGGTCCCTGCGCTCGAGCATAAGTTCCTGCCTTACTCCTGGGGAACCTACCGGCCCACCTGGGTGGAAGACACTCTGATGGCCTCAAGCTTCGGCATGATGGCGCTGCTCTACCTGCTGTTCTCGAAATTCGTGCCTATGATTTCCATCTGGGAGATGAAAGTGGGGCTGCAATCTCATGGTGGTGTCCCAGTGATTGCCCCGGCGGAACCCTTGCTGGAGGGTCCACAATGAAAGCGCTCTATGGTCTCTTCGCGGATGCTGCGGGCGCACAACGCGCCTTCGACGTGTTGCGGTCGGCCAGCTCCGAGCTGAAGTTTCCTTCGCAGCAGATTGTGGTGATTGCCGGTGAGCCCCACGAGGGCTACGAATTCTTTGATGCGCAAGCCACTTCAGTTCCTTACCGTTGGGCGGTGCTGGGCGCGGCCGTGGGTGGCACTGCTGGTTATTTGTTGACCACGCTTTCGCAGAAGTCCTATCCCATTCACACCGGGGGCATGTCCCTCACTCCGGCCTGGACCAACGGCATCATCGTCTATGAAATGATCATGCTGGGCGCGATCCTCACCACGTTGGTGGTGCTGCTGATCGGCGCGGGCCTGCCGAATTTCAAGGGCGTGATTTCGGATCCTGAGGTGGGGAAGGGGAAAATTCTGGTGGGGGTTGTCGACCCGCCGGAGGCGTTACAGTCAGAATTGGAAAGGCGCCTGCAGGAGGCAGGCGCATGGCAAGTAAAGCGGTCTGCTACGCGCCGGCTTTGATGCTGACCACCTTGATCGTTTTGGTCGTAGCGTTCAGCGTGCCGGTCACTGTGACTTTCGCGCCGGCGAAGGTGGCCGCCTTCTTGGCGTCGTCGAGTTGATAAGCGGTCTTGGTTGCGGGATCGTAAAGTGTGTACCGGCCGCCCATGCTCACGCAGCGATTGGTGCAGTCCTTCTCGCTCTCCCCCTGCTTGGCCATCACCTGGTGGCCACCCAGCGCGGCGCACTGGCTGTCGATAATCTCGCCCTTATACGTCTGCGGTGCCTGGGCAAAAATGCTCAGCGACGCTACCAGACAGCCTGCACAGATCGCCAATCTCTTCATTGCATCCCTTTCCTTGTGTCCCATTTTTCGCGTGCTTCGAATCCACGATCAGCCAACGTCCGGGATATTTGCACAACGCTTCCTGCATTGTCAATCTTCGATCAAGAGGCACTGCCGGATTGGAGGTAGGATCTGTGAATGCTGAGTGGATTTTCGACTCAGTCTCGACCGCGAAGCTTGGTAAGCAGCCTCAGGATTTCCAGGTACAGCCATACCAGCGTGACCATAAGCCCGAACGCGCCGTACCACTCCATATATTTCGGAGCGCCCATGCGCGCACCGTTCTCGATGAAATCGAAATCGAGCACCAGGTTGAGCGCGGCGACGGCTACGATGATCAGGCTGATGCCAATCCCGATAGGCCCTGAACCGTTGATGGAAGTAAAGTGGACCCCAAAGAACCCCAGCACGAATTGCAGCACATAAAACAGCATGATTGCCCCGGTCGCGGCGACAATGCCCAGCCGGAAATTCTGCGTCACCGGGATAAGCCCGGAGCGATATGCGAGCAATAAAACCAGAAGGGTGCCAAACGTCAGGCTTACCGATTGAATCGCGATGCCAGGGAAGCGAAGTTCGAAAACAGCCGAGATGCCGCCCAGCGCCAGGCCTTCCAATAGCGCGTAGGCGGGCGCAGTCACGGGGGACCATTCCTTCTTGAAGACAGTCACCAACGCGCAGATAAATCCGCCGATGGTGCCGATCCAAAGATAGGGCATGACCGCGACCGGCGAGTGGTCTTGCATAAACAGATGCCATGTCCATGCTGCGGACGCGATGGCGCAAACAAGCAGAAGGCCGGTTTTGTTCACCGTGCCCTGCAGCGTCATCCTTTCGCCGAGCTGGCCGGCATAGCCCTCGAAACGCTTCTCGTTCAATACAGGATTAGAAGTTCGCATCAATTGCGGCATTGCAGTTACCTCTTTCTCTTCCAGTTTACGTTAAACTGGATTTGTTCGATGGAACGAGGTGGCTAGGGGTTCCGGTCGTTGACCGGTCCGAGCGCCACAAAGGGCCGGGCGGTCCGCACCCAAGGGCAAAAATCCCAGAGGGAAAAGTCGACACTGACTTCGTGTCTCTGGAGATGTTCCTTTGCCAATAACCGCCTTCCTTCTTGTCACTCTTGCCGCGACTGCCCACGCCACCTGGAACTTCCTGGCCAAGCGCGCCGCCCAAAGCAAACATCTCATCTGGTTTTCATCGGCCACCGAAGCGTTATTATTTGCACCCGTTGCCGGGTGGATTCTGAAGAACGTGTGGACGACTCTGGGTCTCAAGTCGGCCCTATTCCTGCTGGCGACAGGAGTTCTGCATCTCTTCTACACCGAGAGCTTGCTCCGCGGGTACCGGGCCGGCGACCTCACCATGGTGTATCCGCTGGCGCGTGGTTCGGGGCCGCTGCTGTCGTTTCTGGGCGCGGTGGTTTTGCTGCATGAGCATCTGTCCCTGCTGGCCGCGACTGGCGCCGTACTGGTCAGCTTCGGCATCCTGCTAGCGTCGGGAGGCTTCTCAGCGGTTCGAGACAGTCACAATCATGCCGGCATCTTCTGGGGCGTGGCGACTGGATGCACGATCGCTGGTTACACGTTGGTGGACGGCTACTCGGTCAAGACGCTGCTCCTTTCCCCGATGCTGGTGGAGTATGCCGGCAATCTATTTCGTCTCATCGTGCTCTCGAGCGGCGCTTATCGCCGCCGGCCGGCTCTTCTGGTGGAGTATTCCCAGTGGTGGAGAGAAGCATCCGGAATCGCGGTGCTTACGCCGATCGGCTACATCCTGGTACTGTTTGCGATGCGTCTGGCTCCCATCAGCCATGTGGCCCCGGTGCGTGAGATGTCGATGATGATCGGCATGTATTTCGGTGCGAGATTTCTGGGTGAGGGCCACATCGTTCGCCGCTTGGTTGGCTCAGCGTTCATAGCGGGAGGCGTGGCAGCACTAGCGCTGGGGTAAGGGGCCGCTTTTATGCTCTATCCACGCCACAATCACCCACTCGAAGTCCGAAGGTTGCAGCTTCATTTCCGACAGATCGAAGCGCGCGCGAGATCTGCGGTTTCTCTTCCCTTGACTTCTGCTTCGGGCCACAACCACACTACCCTTTGTCATCCAGCCCGGAGCGTACCCGGGTTTCCCGCTTCGCGATGCCGATAAGCGCCACGGATCTCGACAGGAAATCCGGGGGGCGCAGTGGCGGGATCTCTGTGTGGATGCTCTTTCTAGGAGATGTTTTTGGCAGATCTTGGCGGACGAGGGATCTGCGCTACGGCAATCCTTCCAGAAACCTGAGGAAAATATCTCCAGGGCAAGTGGTTTTAACAATAACGCTGGGCATTCGAAGTTAATGTGATTACCGTAGGGACGGTTGCATCCCTACGGGCCTTCAGGCGTCGTTATGGCACGTCACGAAGCAGACGACTACGCCAAACAGTGCTGGACAGGAGCTTAATTCTTGATATCCCATCCCAGTGCGGATGTTGCGATCGTAGGTGCTGGCATTCTCGGACTGGCCCATGCCTACGTTGCCGCAAAAAGCGGTAAATCCGTAATGGTGATTGAGAAGAACCGGCGCGCGGCAGGCGCTTCTGTCCGTAATTTCGGCATGGTGTGGCCGATCGGCCAGCCCGCCGGCACGATGCTGGAACTATCCTTACGCAGCCGCGAATTGTGGCTTGAAGTTCTCGATCTAGCCAAACTGCCTCGAAGGGAAACGGGATCCCTTCACCTGACCTACCGCGCCGACGAGGCAGCCGTGGCGCAGGAGTTTGCCGAACTTGGCCCAAAGCTCGCCTATCAATGCTCCTGGTTGAACCAACGCTGAAGTTCTGGAGCGGTCCCACGCCGTCCGAGCCTGGTGGACTTCTCGGAGGCCTGTGGAGCGAAACCGAGTTCACTGTGGACCCTCGCCAGATCATCCAGTCGTTGCCCGCCTTTCTGCAGGAGCGCTACAAGGTCCAGTTTTTCTTCGGGACCGCGGTGACCGCCATTGAGCCGCCCATTCTCTACAGCGGAAATGGGCAATGGCATGCAGAAACAGTGATTGTTTGCACCGGGGATGATTTTGAAACCCTCTACCCGCGGCACTTTGCAGCCACTGGTCTCACCCGCTGCAAACTCCAGATGATGCGTACAGCAGCGCAGCCTGGTGGATGGCAGCTCGGTCCCTCGCTTGCCGCCGGGCTCACCCTGCGCTTTTATCCCTCCTTCGAGGTTTGTACGACCCTTCCCGCACTCGCCCGGCGTTTTGCCGAAGAAACCCCGGAATATGACCGCTGGGGAATCCACGCCCTGGTTTCGCAAACCACCGATGGAGCCCTCACTCTGGGCGACTCGCACGAATACGGGCTATCCGTCGATATCTTCAACAAGGAAGAGATCGACGAGATCATCCTCCGCTATACGCGGCAGTTCCTGCGCGCGCCTGATCTCACCGTGACCGAGCGTTGGTACGGCGTCTATGCCAAACACCCGGAGAAGCCGCTGGTGGTGATGCAGCCGGACGACGGCGTCCGCGTGGTCGTGTCCCCCGGGGGCTCAGGCATGACGCTATCGTTTGGTGTAGCAGAGCAATCGATACGAGCCTTAGGATTCATTCATGCCTGACACCAAAATCCCTGCAGTCTTTCTGGACTGGGCCGGGACCGCTGTCGACCACGGGAGCATTGCTCCGGTTCATGCTCTGGAAGATATTTTCCATGAATACGGTGTTACCGCTCCTCGTCCGTTGGTGCGCAGGCACATGGGCCTGGCCAAGAAAGACCACATCCGCAAGCTGCTCGAAGAACCGTATGTGCAGGAACAATGGACTGCTCTGCATCATGCGCCTCCGCAAGAGAGTGATGTCGACGCGATGTACGCCGGGTTCGAGCCCCAGATGATGGAGGTTCTTGCCGGATACGCCACCGTCATCTCAGGCGTGGTGGACGCGGTGGAAACAATGCGCGCACGAGGCATCAAGATCGCAGGCACCACCGGCTACACGCGGCCCATGCTCGACCGGCTGGAAACGATGGCGGCAACCCAGGGCTATCGCACCGATCGATCGCTCGCTCCCGAAGATGCGGGCGGGGGCCGGCCCTTTCCCTGGATGTGTTACCGGCTGGCGATGGACCTGCACATCTATCCTCTCTTCAACTGCGTGAAAATCGGCGACACAGAATCGGATATCGCTGAGGGTCGTAACGCCGGGATGTGGACCATCGGCGTGACCCGCAGTGGCAACGCCGTCGGGCTAATCGAAAGTGACTGGTCCAAACTCGATTCCGAACAACAGCGAACACTGCTCGATTGCGCGGACCTCGAGCTTCGTTCGGCGGGAGCCCATTACACTGCGGAAACCGTTGCCCACGTGTTGCCGATCCTGGATGAGATCACGGAGAGGATCGCGCGCGGTGAGCGCCCACGATGAAGTCATCTCTCGCACTTTCCGGCCGTGGTCTCACCCGCTGGCACATTCTCACCATTTCTCTGCTTTTTCTCGGCTACGCCGGTTACTATTTCTGTCGCTCCGACTATTCAGTGGCCCTGCCCTTGATTCTTGCCGAGCAAGTACGTAAGGGAACCCCGGCAAACATCGCCCAGGTGCGGCTGGGTTCGATTGCATCGCTGGGTGTGTTGATGTATGCCCTGGGTAAGTTCCCCAGCGGCGGTTTGGCCGATCGTTTTGGTGGCCGTCGCAATTTTCTCGGCGGCATGCTGGGCTCCATCCTCTTCACCGTGCTCTTTATGTTGGGAGGTGGCTTTCCCATCTTCACTCTGGCCTGGCTGGGCAACCGGCTGGTGCAGTCCCTGGGATGGGCAGGATTGATTAAGGTGACCTCGCGCTGGTTTTCTTACTCCACTTATGGCAGCGTGATGGGAGTGCTCAGTCTCAGTTACCTTTTTGGCGATGCAGTCTCGCGCGCCATTATGTCGTTGCTGCTGGCGCAGGGCTTTGGCTGGAGAGGAATCTTTGCGACCGGTGCCGGTCTGCTGAGCATCATTCTTTTAGTGAATGTGATCTTTCTCCGTGAATCTCCTTTGTCCTATCACTTGCCTGCGCCTGAAGAAAATCCGCTGAACCTGTTTTCAGACACAACCATCGCCACGCCAGGCATGGCTGCGATCTTCCACACCCTGCTAAGGTCCTACGCTTTCTGGCTGGTGTGTGGTCTTTCTCTTGGCACCACCTTGCTGCGCGAGACCTTCAATCTGTGGATCCCCACCTACTTCACCCAGATGGCCCGCATGACGGGTGCGCAAGCCGCGAGTGGGAGCGCCCTGTTTCCGTTTTTTGGCGGTGTTTCTGTTTTACTGGCAGGGTTTCTCAGTGATTACCTCGGGCCCGAGGGCCGGAGCCGTATTCTCTTAACGGGCCTTTGTCTCACCGTCCTGGTGTTGCTCGGCTTGGCGGAGGTGTCGATCCATGCTCCGCGATGGGTGCCGCTTGCCCTGGTCGCGGCCGTCGCATTCTGTCTTTTGGGCCCCTATTCCTATCTTGCCGGCGCCATGTCGATGGATTTCGGAGGCAAGCAAGGCAGCGCGACTGCCTCTGGTCTGATTGACGGTATCGGCTATTTTGCAGGCATTCTTTCCGGCAACGGCATGGCGCATTTGGCAGTCAACTACGGATGGCAGACAATGTTTCTAGTATTGGCCGCCGTCGCGGGGGTCACCAGCGTGGTCGCTGCCCTTGCACTCTGGCAGCAGCACCGTCGCGCGCTCGCGATCGGTCTGCTGCGTCCAGTGGAGGGACAATGATCGCGAAAGAAGATGATCTCGAAGTAACCGCGGTGGAATGCACGCCCGGCGAGGTCACCCTTACCTGGCACGATTCCTTTTACAGCGTATACAGCGCGCTGTGGCTGCGGGATAACGATCCTGTTCATCGCGATGCGCGTACCGGCCAGCGCCTGATAAGTCTGGTTGATCTTCCCCAGGAACCGCGGCTGAAGGCCGCCGAGTCTCAGCCGCCAGGACATCTCACCCTTAGCTGGGAGGACGGCCAGACCAGCGTTTTTGCTCTCAGTTGGTTGCGCGCCTATGACCGCAGCCTGCGTATCGGTTCGCGCCCTACACGCATGCCCTGGATGGGACAGCCCGTCACAGCATTTGCCCGCTGCGATTATGCGGAGTGGATGGAGAATCCCGCCAGCCGCGAAGACTGGCTCTACTATGCGGGCCGCGACGGGTTAGCCTTCCTGCGCGGCGTGCCCGTCGAACACCGGGCCGTGATGCATGTTGCCGAGCGCATTGGTTTCATTCGCGAGACCAACTATGGCGGTATCTTCGATGTTCAGAGCGTCGCCGAGCCGAACAATCTCGTCTACACCAACCGCGCTCTGCCGGTGCATACCGCCAATCCTTATCGTGATCCTGTGCCCGGTTTCCAACTCCTGCATTGCCTTTCCGCCTCCGGTGAAGGCGGCGAAAGCATCTTTGTAGATGGGATGGCGGTTGCGGAGCGATTACGCGCTCACGATATCGACGCCTTTAACTTGTTGTGTCAAACGCCCATCCTCTTTCGTTTTCGGGATGCCGACGTCGACCTGGTGGCCGAGCGGGCCATGCTCGAGCTCGACACCCAGGGACAATTCCGCGCCATCTATTACAACGATCGCTCCATTGCGCCGCTGCCGCTCAAGGGGCCTCGGCTCAAGAAGTTTTATGCAGCATACGGTCAGCTTGCGCGGCTGCTGAACGAGGCGGCGAGATCAGTCGTATGCCGGTTGCAGCCCGGCGATCTTGTCCTGATCGATAACACCCGCGTCCTCCACGGCCGTACAGCATTTACCGGCGGAGAACGCCACCTGGAGGGCTGCTATGTGGATGCTGATAGCCTCTACAGCTCGCTCGCAGTACTCTCGCGCAGAAGGAGTTCGCACCATGACGGCGAAGCACATTGAAGATCTGGTTAATTTACTTAACACGAGGGGAGGGAGTGCATATTTCGGCGAGCCTGTTTCGATTCTGGAACACAGTCTCCAGGCTGCGCACTCCGCTGAAGTGGCCGGCGCTGCCCCGGCAGCAATTTCTGCGGCGCTGCTGCACGACGTTGGCCACATGCTGCACGGACTTGACGAGGAGATCGCGCATCGCGGCCTGGATGGAATGCACGAAGAGGTCGCGGCCGAGTATCTTGCACCTTGGTTCGGAGAAGACGTCACCACGCCAATTCGGCTGCATGTGCCTGCAAAACGGTTTCTCTGTTGGCGAGATCGCGATTACTTCGCGCGACTCTCACCCTCATCCGTGGAAAGCCTAGCCCTGCAAGGTGGCCCGATGAATGATGAGCAGGCCGCTGCATTTTTGCGCAATCCATTTGCGCATGCCGCGATTGCCTTGCGTCAATGGGACGACGAGGCGAAAGTTCCCGGGCTCAGTGTCCCCAACGCCAATCACTACCTCCCAACACTGCGCGCCGCCCAGCGCGCCGCGTGAAACTTTCGTTATGCGCGAAGTGCCCACCAGCTGGCGTCTGCCAGAACAACAGACGTTTCTACCTGGCGTTCCGGAATGTTCCAATATTTCTTGAGCAGCCGATCCTTGTCTTCGCTCGAAACCATGCGAAAGCCGTGCCTCTCGTAGAAGCGGATTGCCCAACTGGCATCCGCCCAGGTACCAATCAACACAGGGTCGTTCGTTAGCTCGCGCAAGTGAGAGAGCAACCGCGATCCGATGCCTTGCTTTTGGTTGTCGCTGCGTACGTAGGCATGACGGATCAGGGTCACGTCCTGTACCTGTTGAAGGCCCATCACTCCCGCAAGTATCCCGTTACCCTGGTAGCCCCAGAACACGACGCCTTGATTGATTTCATGCTGTAGTTTTTCGCTCGACATGTAGGGATCGGTCCAACGATCTTCAGGGATAACGCCCCTGTAGACTTGCGCGCCATCATTGATGATGGTCCAAATCGATTCGAAGTCTTGCTCGCCACAGCGGCGGATCATAGAGCTTTGAATGTCCTTGTGTGTCATTGTAGGCTGGCATATACTTTTGTATATGCCAGGCGGAGGTAGCCATGCAGCGAACGGCCAAGATATTCATGAATAACCGCAGCCAGGCGGTTCGACTTCCCAAGGAATTTCAGTTCAATACTTCTGAGGTTTTCATTCGCAAGCAGGGGGACGAGGTAATTCTTTCTGCGCGTCCCAAGGATTGGTCCTCTTATTTGACCTCAGGTCCAACAGCCTCGGACGAGTATATGAATGGGGTTGAGGACTTGCCTGTTCAGGAGCGCTGAACCTGTGGCAGTCTACATGGTCGATACAGACATATCGTCCTACATTATGAAGCGTTCTCACAATGCCGTGTTGAGTCGACTTCAACTGGTTCCGGTTGGCAATGTCTGTATTTCCGTCATCACAAAATGTGAATTAACGTTCGGCGTCGAGGTGTCACGCCGGCGGGAGAAAGACCAAGCCGCCCTGGATGGATATCTGCGGCACGTCGAAGTCCTGGATTACCCAGACGAGGCAGCTCTCCACTATGCTCAAATTCGTGCCCGCCTTCAGCAGCGCGGAACCATGATCGGTGCTCACGATCTACTGATTGCATCCCACGCACGTTGTCTTGGGCTCACCTTGGTGACAAACAACACCCGGGAGTTTGAACGCGTCCCCGGCCTCACCGTTGAAAATTGGACCTAATTGCCACTTTAGCTGTTTCAGGAGTCGCTGACGTGCAGGCTAATGGCCGACCTACAGAGAGCAACGGCCCTTCACTTTTGCTGGGAGGCCTACGCAAGTCTTTCGCGGATGTGGTGGCCGTCGATGGTCTCGATCTTGAAGTGACCCGGGGCGAATGTTTCGGGTTGCTGGGGCCAAACGGGGCAGGGAAGACGACCACAATCGAGATCTGCGAGGGACTGACTACTCCGGATGCGGGGACAGTCGAGCTGCTGGGCCTTACCTGGTCCACCGGCGAAAATCAATTGCGCCAGCGTATCGGCATCCAATTGCAGGAGACGCAGTTTCCTGACAAGCTGACGGTCGACGAAACCCTGTGCCTCTTTCGCAGTTTTTTTCACCACGGCATTCCCGTAGAAGAATCGATCCGCACGGCGCAACTCGAGGAAAAGCGCCATGCGCGTGTAGGCACGCTCTCCGGCGGCCAGAAGCAGCGGCTAGCCATGGCATGCGCGCTGGTAGGCGACCCTGAGCTGCTGTTTCTCGACGAGCCGACCACCGGTCTTGACCCGCAGGCGCGCCGCCACCTGTGGGACCTGGTCGACGGCCTCAAGCAAGCCGGCCGCACCATCATCCTGACCACGCACTATATGGATGAAGCAGAGCGGTTGTGTGATCGGGTGGCGATTATGGATCACGGGCGAATCATTGCACTCGACAGTCCCGAAAAACTGATCGCCTCGATTGGTGGGGAACATATTGTGGAGTTCGCGATCACTGACAAAAACGGGAGCGACGGTGTGGTCGATCCCGCCCTGCTGACAGCAATCGCTGGAGTGGAGTCTCACCGGGTGGATGCCGGTGTACACCAGCTTTCTGTTCGCGAGCTGCACACCACCGTGCCGCTGATTTTTGCCTCACTCTCTGCGCACGGGTTGCACCTGAGCGAATTCCGCACGCATTCGGCAACCCTCGAAGATGTTTTTGTAGGGCTTACGGGAAGGAATTTGCGCGATGAGTAAGCTCGCTACGAGCAGCCTCTTTCAGCTGACGGTCGTGCGCTTTCGCCTTTTCTGGCGTGAGCCGGAAGCGATTTTCTGGATCTTCATTTTTCCTATTCTGCTGGCAGTCGGCTTGGGGATTGCCTTCCGCAATCGCCCAGCAGATGTGTTGCAGGTGGGCGCAACGACAGCGCAATTGACCCATGCCCTGGCGGTCGACAAAGGGCTTGCGGCGGCCACGATGAGCGAGGCCGAAGGAACGCATGCACTGGCAACCGGCACCATTCTGCTGCTGGCTATCCAAACGCCAGATGGCGTCTCGTACAAATTCGACGAGACCAATCCCGACGCGCGGACGGCACGGATGGTAGCGGATCGTGCCATCCAAACGGCGGTCGGGCGGCGCGAGGCGGTGCATGTTCAGAATCAGCTGGTGCACGAGACGGGTTCGCGTTACATCGATTTTTTGGTGCCCGGTCTGCTGGGGATGAACCTGATGGGTTCCGCCATCTGGGGGATGGGCTTTTCGATTGTGGAGTCCCGGCAGAAGAAGCTACTGAAGCGGCTGGTCGCATCCCCGATGCCGCGCTGGCAGTACCTGGCGTCGTATTTGCTTTCGCGCCTGTCGATGCTGGTCATCGAGGTGGTGGGCTTTCTGGGGTTTGCTCGGCTGGTATTTGGAGTGCCGTTTCGTGGCTCGCTATGGCAATTGGGATTGCTGTGTGTGCTGACCTCGCTGTCGTTTTGTTCGTTGGGACTTTTGGTGGCTTCGCGGGCCACGACCATGGAAGCGGCATCGGGGCTGATGAACCTGGTCATGCTGCCTATGTGGATTTTATCCGGGATATTTTTTTCTGCCACGCGTTTCCCGGCGATACTTCAACCGGTAGTGCGGGCTCTTCCGCTGACGGCGGCGATTGAAGCCCTGCGTGGGAATATGCTGCAAGGGATGAACCTGGGGCAGCAGGTTACGCAGATGGCGATCCTGCTGACCTGGCTGGTAGTGGCATTTGCCGTCGCGCTGCGGATCTTTCGCTGGAGATAGCTACGCGTAATCGAAAGGAATTGAAATGTCACTCGCGAACAAAGTTGCCGTCGTCACTGGAGGAAATAGTGGGATTGGCAAGGCCGTCGCGCTTGAGCTCGCAAAGCAGGGCGCAAATGTGGTCATCGACTACGTCTCTCATCCCGAGGCGACCGACGCGCTCGAGGCGCAGATCACTGCTCTGGGTGTCGAGGTCATCGGCGTCCAGGCCGATGTGAGCAAACTGGATGACTTGCAACGCCTCTTTGCCGCTGCAGTAGACAAGTTTTCCCATGTCGACATCATGGTGAACAACGCCGGGGTGGAAACCCGCACTTCGATTCTCGACACGACCGAAGACCAATACGACAAGGTGCTCGACATCAATTTAAAGAGCGCTTTCTTCGGTACCCAGCTGGCGGCGAGACAGATGATCAAGCAGGGGGGCGGTGGGCGGATCATCAACATGACTTCGATCCACGAAGACTGGCCGATGCCGGGGAACACTGCGTATTGTCTCTCCAAGGGCGGTATGCGGATGTTGACGCGCACGGCGGCCGTGGAGCTTGCTTCGCACAACATCCTGGTCGTGGGGGTCGCCCCGGGCGCGGTCGCGACACCAATCAACCTATCCACCATGACGGATCCCGCGCTTTTGCAGAAATTAAATGCTGCCATCCCGCTCGGCCGGATGGCCAAACCGGAAGAAATAGCCACCGTGGTGGCTTTCCTTGCTTCCGACGCCGCCAGCTACATCACGGCCACCACCATTGTCACTGACGGCGGTATGATGCAGAACAGCCCCGGCTTGTAACGGAGGGTACTGCGATGACCGTCCTCATTCATGCACTCTTGCTGGCCATGGCGGCATTGGCTGTCGATCTGAATGGTCGTCCGGTCGCGGAGCTCGTGCCTCCCGGAGCGCGGGCCGTTGTTCTCTTCTTCGCAGCGTCCGATTGCCCCGTATCCAACCGCTATATCCCTGAGATACAACGACTGACAAATCAGTTCGAACCCCTCGGGGTCAAAGTGTGGTTTGTTTATCCGAACCCGGGAGACAATGCCAACGTCGTTCGCGCTCACGACCTGGAGTACTCCATTACCGCCAACACGGCATTGGATACGACGCAGAGCCTCACCCGGATGGCGCAAGTAACCACCACCCCGGAGGCGGCGGTTTTTGTTCCCCGCAATGGAGCGCTGCGCGAGGTATATCGTGGGCGGATCGACGACCGTTATTTATCCCTCGGCACGGAGCGGCCGCAAGCCACACACCACGACCTCGAGGAAGCCATCCGCGCCGTGCTTGCTGGTAAGCTTGTTCCGCAGCCCGGAGGTCCGCCGGTTGGCTGTTCAATTGTGACTTTGCATCCATGAAGAATGCGTTTTGGGTCCCGTGGTTGATTCTGGTGGCTACTCGTTGTGTGGCCCAGAGCGCCGCGCCTACCTGGTCGCACCAGATTGCTCCGCTGGTCTATAGCAACTGCACCACCTGTCACCATCCCGGCGGTGCGGGCCCGTTCAGCCTGCTGACGTATGAGGATGCCCGGCGTTGGGGCCAGCTCATGGCTGCCGTGACTGCTTCCCGTTATATGCCGCCCTGGCTGCCGGAAAAGGGGTATGGTGACTTTGCAGATGAGCGCAGACTTACCAACGAGCAGATAGCGTTGATTGCCAAGTGGGTGCAAAGCGGAATGCCGCAGGGTGATGGGTCTGCCGCTCCCCCCGTTCCCACTTACAGAGAGACGTGGCAGTATGGCAAACCCGATTTGATCCTGACCGTGGAAAAGCCGTTCACCCTGGCCGCCTCTGGAACCGACGTCTTTCGCAATTTCGTTCTGCCCTATCCGCTCAAACAGACGCATTACATTCGGGCCATGGAGATCCGCCCGGCCGCGCCGCAGATCGTTCATCACGCTAACCTCCTCATCGACCGCACGGCATCCTTTCGCCGTTCGCACCCCGAGCTGTGGAAGGACGGAGTTCCTGGGATGGAGCTTGAGGTGGATGCGGGAAACGAGTTCGACCCCGATAGCAATTTTCTATTTTGGAAGCCGGACACACCGGTGTTGGTTGAGCCGGAGGGTATGCCCTGGAGGCTCGATCCCGGCAATGACCTGGTCCTCAACATGCATCTCAAACCTTCCGGCAAGTCTGAGTCGGCTGCGGCCGAAATCGGTCTTTACTTCACCGATCAACCGCCATCGAAACAACCCATGCTGCTGCAGTTGGAGCACGACCGTGCGCTCGACATTCCACCTGGCGAGCGCGACTTTCTGGTTGAGGATGCCCTGCGGTTACCCGTGGATGTAGAGGTTCTTGGTATTTATCCCCATGCGCATTATCTGGGCAAGCGCATGGAGGTATGGGCGACGCTGCCCGATCAACAGAAGAAATGGCTGATCGTGATTCCCAATTGGGACATCGACCGGCAGTCGGTCTACCGTTACCGCACCCCGATGTTTTTGCCGAAAGGCTCGATCGTTCACATGCGCTATACCTACGACAATTCCTCCGCGAATGCGCACAATCCTCATGCTCCGCCGGTGCGGGTGAAGGCAGGAAATCGTTCCGAAGATGAGATGGCGCATCTTTGGCTGCAGGTCTTACCGGTGAATACGCCCGCTCATTCGCCCGATCCGAGACTGTTGCTTGAGGAGGCATGGATGAGGAACTGGCTGGACAAGGATCCGGGCGACATCATCCCGCTTTATAATCTTGGATCCGCGCTGGCCGGCCAGGGCAAGTATCAGGACGCCATCGCCGTTTATCAGCACGCGCTTGCCTTGCATCCTGGGGACGAGCGGATCCTGAATGAGTTCGGTGCTGCGCTTGAGAACTCCGGAGACTGGCAACAGGCGCAGAAGGTCTTCATGAACGACATTGCCGCCCATCCGGAAACCTGCAATGCGCGTTTCAATCTGGCCAGCTCGGAGTTGAAGAACGGTCAGGCCACTGTTGCCGAGCAGCAGTTTCGGACCATGCTCGCACAGTGTCCGGCAGATGCACCGACGCACAGCGGGCTTGGGCTCGCTTTGGAAACTGAGGGCGACACTGAGGCCGCGGAGGCCGAGCTGCGCGCAGCCCTGCAGATCGACGGAAACGACTTCACCGCTCTTTTCAACTTGGGAGATCTTGCCCTCAGGGCGAATCAACCTGAGAAGGCGGTGGGGATGCTTGAGGCCGCTGTCAAGCAGCGGCCCGGCGATGCGGATGCTCACCAACAGCTAGCGACGGCCTATGCATTATCAGGTCATGTCTCGGATGCGGTGGTTCAATTGCGCGAAGCGGTTCGTCTGTCGCCGGCAAATCCCGACCTGCACTCACTCTTGGCGCAGGCTCTAGCCGGCACGGGGCAATTTGACCAGGCGATTGCGGAACAAAAAGCGGCCCTTCGCCTGCGAGAAAACAACGCTGATGACTGGAATGATTTGGGAGTATTGGAAGCGAGGGCAGGCAAAATAACCGAAGCGCGCGAAGATTTCCTGCACGCACTGCGTCTGGTTCCCGATCATGCGCAGGCGCGAAACAATCTGCAACATCTTCCACCCGCCTGAACGAACGCAATCAGCCTGTTGCACGGCTTCGTTCGACCAGGGCGCGCAGTTTTCTCAGTCCGCGCAGAATGGTAACTCTCTCGGTATCGCTTGCCGCGCGCAGAGCTTCAGCCAGCGGAGTGATGGCGAGTTCCGGCATGCGGTTCGCCAGGAAGTCACGCACCTCGCTCGAAGGGGCGATGACGCTCGCGCGGCCATCGCTTTCATCCCTGCGGCGGATGACCATTCCCCGGGCCTGCAGGCGATCGACAATTCCGGAGACAGTTGAGTGCGCCAGGCTGACCTGCGCACTCAACTGTTTCAAGCTCAAGCCCTGTGACAAAACCAGGGCATGCATCACCATCCGTTGCGGGCCGGTAAGATTCCCGCGCGCAAACTCCGTTTCCAGCGGCTCGCGCAACTTCTGGCGAATGACGTTGAGGTGCTGGTCCATCTCTTGCGCCAGTTTGACCAAAGACTCGTCAGGGGAAGAAGCCTGCTGTTTTTTCATTCAGAAGAGATAAGGGACCAGAGCTTTCACTCGCTGCTGATAGCTGCGATACTCGGCGCCGAACTCCTCCAGCATAAATCGTTCTTCCATGCTCGACTTGAGCCAGAAGGCGAGAAAAAAGACGCCCACTCCCAGAAGACCGCGCACCTCGCCCACAATGACCGCTACCCCAAGCAGAGAGAGCAGGAGGCCGCTGTAGATGGGATGGCGCACGACCGTGTAAGGACCCTGGCATATCAGAGTATGTCCCTCTTTCACGGTGACTGCCGAGCTCCAGTTCCCACCCAGCTGAAGACGGGCCCAGATGGCGAAGGAGACCCCCATGAGGACCAGAAAAAGTCCAAAAGCCCCAGTGATGTTGGAAGTTGGAGCAAAGGACAATGAAGTCCATCCGGAGCGGAAGTAATCCGTGAAAACCAGGCTAAAGGCAAGCGCCTGGAGTCCTATTTCCAACAGCCGGGAGCTGAGGGATTGGGTTCGAGCGACGGGCTTGGCTGTGAGCAGACCGAACAGCCAGACCACACCGAGCAAATACCAAAGATCACAAGCGAGTTTGAAGTAATTCAAGGGCATCCCACTCTCCCTTCGGGAATATACGTCGTACACGACGTATCGTATGCGACGTATATTAGCGCGATCGAGGAGCCGATGCAAGCGGCCGAGATGGAGGGGATCGCCGGCGCCCAGGACGTGATAGAAAGGCGTGATAGAAAATGATGGCCGCAGTCGTGAGGTCGACTTGAAAATATTGGATCGAGTACTAGGTTGTGTCTTGATACTGGGCGGCGTTGGCCACACGCTCGGATCGCTCCAGTTTTATAAAAACGATCAGATGACGCTTCTTTGGTCTCTGTCCGACAGCCTGTTCATCTTATTGCTGGGTGCCCTCAATCTCGTACGTGCAGGGCGGCCCGGGGATACGACCCTGGCATGGATATGCCTTGTCGCCGGCCTTTGCCACATCGCCTCTACGTTACGCTTTGGCACGCTGATCGGGAACTTTTTCGATTTTCGTGTGGTGCTCTTTATCCTGGTCACGCTTGGGCTTTGCGCCATGAGCGTGCGCACTATCGTCAGCAATCGAATACCCTAGCGAGGCAAAATGAAATTTGGAGTCAACACCTTCATCTGGTCGGCAACCTTTGATCCATCCCATTTCGGCTTGCTGCCTACGATCAAAGAGGCAGGGTTTGATGGGGTCGAAATTCCGCTGTTGAGGCCGAAGGACCTTCAGGCAGCCAGCATTCGCAAGGCCGTCGAAGCCAATGATCTGGGATGTAACTGTTGTACTGTTTTGGTGGATGGCATGAGCCTCATCAGCGATAGCCCGGATATCCGCCGGCGGACCCGGCAGCACCTTCAGGAAGTAGCGAAGGCTGCAGCGGAGGCGGGCGCGAAGATTGTCGCCGGGCCTCTCTACAGCCCGGTTGGTTATCTGCCCGGGCGACGCCGAACGGGCGATGAATGGAAGTGGGCGGTCGAAGGCTTTCAGGCCGTGGGCGAAACCCTTGCTGCCCACGACGTGACCTTCGCCATCGAACCCCTGAACCGGTTCGAAACCTTTTTTCTGAACACTGCTGCGGATGCAGCCCAATTGGCAAAGGAAATTGGCCATCCGAATATCGGGATCCTGTTCGACACCTTCCACGCCAACATCGAAGAGAAGAACATCGCTGCGGGTTACCGCACGGTCGGGCCCTACCTCAAACACGTTCATACCTGCGAAAACGATCGCGGCATCCCGGGATCCGGGCATGTGGAATGGAAGGAGGTATTTCAGGCATTGCGCTCCCTCAACTATGATGGCTGGCTGACCATTGAAGGCTTCGCTTTCGCCCTCCCTGAATTGAGTGCGGCTGCGTCTATATGGAGAGACATCGAACGCACTCCGGAGTCCATTGCTTTTGACGGGGTCCGTTTTTTGAAGGGCCAGATCGCAGAGTCCTGATCTGTGTATTCTAGGTATCGGAGATTCTGAATGACCCAGGTAACCCGCTCACCCAAGGTGTACGACGTCTGCATTATCGGTTCGGGAGCCGGCGGCGGCACCGCCGCCAAAGTCCTCACTGAGGGTGGTTTGAACGTTGTCATGCTGGAAGCGGGGCCTCTGCTAAATCCCCGCAAAGACTACAAAGAGCATGTGTGGCCGTATGCGCTGCCTCATCGCGGAGCAGACATTGGCGGCCGCGCGCGCCACGAGTTGAACGGCGAGTTCCTGGCCCCTAACGGTTTCTGGGAAATCGAAGGTGAGCCCTATACCACCGCTCCGGGGTCGAGCTTTCGCTGGTTCCGCTCCCGCATCGAAGGCGGCCGTACCAATCACTACGGGCGCATTTCTTTGCGCGTCTCACCGGCGGATCTGAAGGCCCGCTCCAGGGACGGGCTGGGGGATGACTGGCCGATTACCTATGAAGAACTCGCCCCCTATTACGACAAGGTCGAAGAGTTTATCGGTGTCTTTGGCACCAAAGAGAACCTCGTAGACGCTCCCGACGGGGTTTTTCTTCCGCCCCCCAAGCCGCGCTGCACCGAAACCCTGGTCAAGAAAGCTTGCGATCATCTCAATATCACCTGCATCCCCTCGCGTATGGCCATGCTGACGAAGTCAGTCAATGGACGCGCTCCCTGCCATTACTGTGCGCAGTGCGGACGAGGATGCATCAGTGCATCGAACTTCAGTTCCAGCCAGGTCATGATCCCACCCGCCCAGGCCACCGGCCGTTTCACGCTGATTCCCAATGCCATGGCGCGGGAAATTCTGGTCGGCAAAGACGGCAAGGCACAAGCCGTCTCCTACATCGACAAGACCACTTCGAAAGAGATGCGGGTCAATGCGCGCTCGTTCGTGGTCGCTGCCAGCGCTTGCGAAACTGCGCGCCTGCTGCTCAATTCACGCTCCACACAGTTTCCTGATGGGCTGGCGAATTCATCCGGCACGCTTGGGCGGTATCTCACCGATTCTGTGGGTACCAGTCTCACCGGATATTTCCCCCAACTGGCCGCGGTGGCTCCGCACAATCACGACGGTATTGGCGGTATGCACATGTACATGCCGTGGTGGAAGGCAGATCGCAAGAACGATTTTCCCCGCGGCTATCACATTGAGTTTGGCGGAGGACGCCATATGCCCGGGGTCGGCCAGTGGGATGGAATATGCAACCACTTCGAGGGGTATGGATCGTCGCTCAAGCAAAACGTCCGCAGCATGTATGGCACCTTCATAGGATTCGCCGGGCGTGGCGAGATGATTCCCAATCCCGATACTTACTGCGAAATTGACCCCAAGGTGGTTGATAAATGGGGTATCCCCGTGCTGCGCTTCCACTTTGCCTGGAGCGACCACGAAATCAAAATGGCCAAAGACATGCAGGAAACTTTCACCGCCATCATCGAAGCGGGAGGGGGGACCGTCTTAGGCGGGGGCAATCGGGACCCGGCAAATGTCTCAGAACGACGTGGCCACGGGCGGAAGGCCTTACGGAATCTCGGAAGGGGGAGAAATCATTCACGAACTCGGAACGGCGCGCATGGGGGACGATCCGAAAACTTCGGTACTGAATAAGTATTCCCAGGCGCACGACGTCAAAAATTTGTTTGTTGGCGACGGTGCGAGTTTTGTTACCGGACCCGATAAAAATCCCACGCTGACCATCACGGCGTTATCGTGGCGAATGTCGGAGTACCTGCTCGATCAATCTAAGAAAGGGGAGATCTAGCATGACCGTATCCCGGCGCGATGTTTTGAAGTCTTTGAGCATGGGGGCTGCGGCGACCTCGGTTCTGCGGGTTATTCCTTTGCAGGCGGCGGAGTATGCCCACCACATGATCAGTACCGAGAAGGCGGAAAGCAAGGCTGGCGTGTATACGCCAAAGTATTTCCCGCCGCCTCAGTACAAAACGCTGCAGGCGTTATGCGAGAGAATTTTTCCCGCGGACGCGAACTCCGGGGGAGCGGTTGAGGCTGGGGCTCCGGAGTTTATCGACCTGCTTACCAGCGAGAACCCACACTATCAGTTGACGCTTGGCGGCGGTTTAATGTGGCTCGATTCGGCCTGCACCGACCGATTCGGAAACGCCTACCTCGACTGCACCCCACAGCAGCAAACGGAGATGCTGGATTGCATTGCTTATCGTAAGAACGCAGTGAAGGATGCGACTTTGAGCCAGGGGGTAGAGTTCTTTTCGTTTTTGCGTAACCTGACTGCGGACGGGTTCTTCACCAGCAAGATTGGCATTCAGTATCTGGGTTACATCGGGAACGGATATCTGGCGGAATTCCCAGGCTGTCCGCCTGTTCCAGGCGTTTAGCAGCCATAAACCCAAGGTGGCTGCGGAACGCTCGGGTCGTTGAAGGGTACAAGCTGCCTTGCCGCAGCGAGCTTTTAGCCCCTGAGGTACGTTTTCCTTGCTACTCCCGATCCCTTTCCTCGGCCCTCCAGGGGGCTCCCGAAGCAATGACCCCCCTTATTAAGCTTATTAAGCTTTTTAAGCACCTCTTTTATTTACATCAGAGGCGTCTCTTCAGCCAGGTTAGGCCTTCGGAGGTTCCGCCCTTCGGGCGGTATTCGCAGCCGATCCATCCTTCGAAGCCGAGTTCGTCGATCAGATCAAGCACGTAGTCATAATTCAGTTCACCCTGATCGGGCTCGTTGCGTGCCGGCACACTCGCAATCTGGATGTGGCCGACGCTCTTCTCTGCCAGGTACTTCCGCAGCTTCATGCTCACATCGCCCTCCACAATCTGGCAGTGATACAGATCCATCTGCACTTTGAGTGCGGGGTTCCCGACCTCGTCGACAATCGCGTGGGCTTCGTCCTGTCGATTCAGGAAATAGCCGGGCATATCCCGGGGATTGATCGGCTCGATCAGTAGTTCGACCCCTGCGGGCTGCGCCAGCGCAGCCGCCCAAGCCAGGTTGGCGACGAAGGTGCTTCGCGAGCCAGGCCCTAGCCCGGCCATCACATGCACCCGACGGCAGTGGAGTGTTTGCGCATAGTCAATGGCAGTATGTATAGCGGCGCGAAACTCCGTCTCCCTGCCCGGCAGGCTGGCCAGCCCTCGTTCGCCGTCGGCCCAGTTTCCCGGCGGGGCATTGAACAGTGCCTGAACCAAACCATGCGATTGCAGCCATGCCGCCAATTGGTGCGCGGGATACTCATAGGGAAACAGATACTCTACTGCCGTAAACGCGTCTCTGGCGGCCGCGGCAAAACGGTCAGGGAAAGCATATTCCCCATACATAAAGCTTAAATTTGCGGCAAAGCGCAACATCAGCGGAACTCCTACCAGGAAGCGCCAAAATGCTGGCGTAACTGCTCTATCTGTTGAGGCGTGAGCGGCTCCGCTTTACAGCCGGAAAGGAGCCACAGTCGCGCGGTTTCTTCCAGCTCTTCGAGCGCGGCCATTGCGCTTGCGGGTGTGGAGTGCCAAACGTTGGGACCCAACCGGTCCAGCATGACTGCGCGGATGGGTGTGCCCTGTCCTCGCATCCGCTCGATAACCTGGGCGACCAGATCGCCCACCGCCGGGTCTCCCGGCCGGTGATATTCGATCAGTGGCACGTGACCCACCTTCATCACGAAATAAGGCGTGAGCGGCGGCAGAATATCCTCTCGCTTCCACACTCCAGCCAGCGAAAGCGCAACCAGGTGGGTGGAATGGGTATGGATGACACAGCCGGCGTTCGCATCAGCAGTATAGATGCGACGATGCAGAGCCAGAGTCTTGCTGGCACGATCGCCGCTCACCTGCACCCCGTCCCCACCAACCTTGGCAAGCACCTCCGGCTCGAGGAAACCCAGGCACGCTTCCGTGGGGGTGATGAGAAAGCCATCCGGCAGACGAACACTTATATTTCCGGCAGTGGAGTGAACATAGCCGCGCTCGAAGAGAGAGCGGCCAACGCGACAAATCTCCTGCCTCAACTCCAATTCGTTCATAGTTCAAGCCACAAAGGCGAAGGCTTTCGAGAAAAAGTCAGGCGATCCAAAGTTACCCGATTTCAAAGCGAGGTGAAGTCCACCCGCATAACACCAGGGCACCCCGGGATCAATCTGGGGGCCGATCTGCAGTTGCGTAATCCCCAGAGCCTGCACGCAAACACCTGCTGTCTCTCCTCCCGCGACCACCAGGATGCCCACGCCGCGCTCTATGAACGCGCGCGCCAGGGCGGCCATCGTCTGCTCAATAAGGGGCGCATCGGCGGGATCGATCCGTTCCGGCTCGGCGGTTGAGTAGACGAGCAAAGGTAGCTCAGCTTCCGTGTGCCAACAGGCATCCGCCCACGCCAGAACCTTGGCGATCTGCAACTCGAGATCCGCCCTGGGCTGCAATGCGTAGGCCTCGCCACCACTGCGAAGGAAGCGCTCCACCTGCACGTTGGTCGCAGACGAGCAACTTCCCGCGAGAATGGCCTTTCGTCCGCGCGCCGGTGGCAGGGTAATTGGATTGCCGGGACGGAAACCCCAATTCCGCGCCAGGCTGCTGCCGAGTCCGGAGCCGGCAGTAAGAAAGGGTGAATCGCGCAGCGCTTCGGCAAGTCTGCCCAGATCGTCGTCGCTCAGCGCATCGACAATCGCAATCGAGATGCCTTCGGCCTTGAGCTCATCCATCCGGCGGCGGATCACTTCCGCCGATTGCGCCACCGTTCGATAGTCGACCAGGCCTATCTTGCGACCTTTGGACGGATTTAGTTGCGCCTGCAGTACCCGCACCAGGTTGGCATCGGTCATGGGAGTGAGGGGATGATGGCGCATGCCGCTGTCGGAGAGCAAAGTATCTCCAAGGAACAGATGTCCATGAACCACGGTCCGCCCATTCTCAGGAAACGCCGGGGTCGCAATGCTGAAATCACAACCCAGTTCGTCCATGAGCGCTTCGATGACCGGCCCGATGTTGCCCGCTGCGGTGGAGTCAAAGGTGGAACATATCTTGAAGTAGATCTGGCCGGCGCCCTGTTTGCGCAGCCAACGGCAGGCATCGAGGGAAAGCTTGACGGCAGCGCGGGCCGGAACCGTCCGCGACTTAAGCGCGACCACGACAGCGTCCGCGTCTATTTGTTGACTTGGCGCCGGAACATCTACGGTTAAGACCACCCGCATGCCAGCACGCACCAGATTGTTAGCCAGGTCAGTAGCGCCGGTAAAGTCGTCCGCGATGCAGCCCAAAACAATCAACTCAGACTGCCTGTTCTTTCTGATACTGGCGAATGATGGAGAGGAAGTCGGGATCGGCCGAAAGGCCCAGCCTGCGTGCCCGGGCGCTTCCAAAAGCAGTAGGCCAACCGAAGATCATCCTGGCGACCGCCGGGTCTTGCTGAAATTTGACGCGTTCCCGCGCAGTGCGGCCGCCTGCGGCTTCCAGAGCATCCAGCATCTCGCGGATGCTGACCGTGAGCCCGGGCAGGTTCACCGCTGTGCGGCTACCCCACACATCCGGCGTAGCTTCCGCGGCCGCGAGCAGGCCTTCGATTGTGCGTTGCGGCGAGGCGACGGCGGCGAGTGCTTCGGGCGGGACCGGGCAGATTGCCTGCTGCCCATTTAACGGCTCGCGGATGATGGAGGAGAGAAATCCAGACGCGGCGGCATTGGGGCGGCCTGGACGCACCGTCACCGTCATCAGGCGCACGCTGCGTCCGTCGATCAGGCCCCGCCGGCTGTAGTCCGCAATCAGCTGTTCGCACATGAACTTCTGAATGCCGTACGAAGTTTGTGGAACCGGCAAGGTCTCATCGTGGATCACCCTGGGCAAGGGGAGGTCGACATCGCCGCCGAAGACGGCCACGGAACTGGAGAAGACAAGCCGCGGTCTTCCGCATTCGCGTAATCCGTCTAGCAGCGCGCGCGTGGTATCCAGGTTGGAACGCAGGCCCAGATCGAGATCCGCTTCGCACTCGGCCGAAACTGCCGAGGCAAGGTGAAACACCAGATCGGGACTCTCACGCGGAATGTCGTTGCACTGGTCCAGCAAGGCGCCGGTCCAGACACGCACCCGCGGATCGGCGGCCACGTCGGCTGGGGGCGGGACCAGGTCGGCGAGCACAAGGTCGACAAACCGGTCGCCTGAGACATGTCCACGCCCAAGCAAAGTACGCGCCAGCCTGCTCCCGAGAAATCCTGCTCCACCCGTGATAAGCACCTTCATGGTGAACAGGTTACCATCGTTGTCGGGCCCAGCTTCCTGTGCATCACAGCTAGGAGAGGTGTTGTCTATGCGTAAGTCCATTTTGTCTCAACCTACAGCGGATGCCTCTTTGCCCTCCGCTCGTGAGTGGCTCGATCTGCAGGAACTCGCCAGTGTCGAGATCTCCTCAGAAGACGCGCAGCATCCGTTCGAGAACGCACTGCCGGGAGGGAAGGGTGGAGGCTGGAGGGCCGCTGTTCCAGGCCCGCAAGTGATCCGCTTGAACTTCGACCATCCGCAGGCAATCCGGCGGATTCGTCTCGAATTTCGCGAAGCGAATCGAGAGCGCTCTCAGGAGTTTGCCCTGTTCGCGACTTCAGGAGCGGATCAAAAAAGAGAAGTCGTTCGCCAGCAATGGACATTCAGCCCGGGCGGTTCGGCTGTCGAGGTCGAAGACTATTCGGTGGATCTGCCCGCGGTTGTGTCCTTGGAGTTAAAGATTGATCCCGGTCGCCATGACCATCAGGCCATCGCTACGCTCGAGTCCATTTCGATCGCATAGAAATGCCGGCTAAGGCTATCGCTGGCGCGGAGTCGAAGGCGCTTCGGCATCCTTGAGCCCTTAAAGTAAAGCCTCCCTGGGATTGATTAAGAGACCGGGCATAGATATAACCAACTCTGGATGCAATACACACGGCGCGAAACGCTTAAATTGCTGGGCTATTCGGCAGCCTGGGCACGAACCAGAGCTGTGTTTGCCGATACAGCCAACCTACCCATCACACCAGGTCCCTTCAAGGCGACGCGAGCATCGCTCGATGCGTACCGCGTTCCGGACTGGTTCCGCGATGCAAAGTTCGGGATCTGGTCCCACTGGGGACCGCAGTCCGGTGTCGAGGACGGGGATTGGTTTGCGCGCAACATGTATATCCAGGGAACTCCGCAATATGAGTACCATCTGAAGACCTACGGACATCCATCCAAAACGGGCTATAAAGATCTGATCCCGTTGTTTAAGGGAGCCAATTGGGATCCCGACCATCTGATGGACTTGTACGTGAAAGCAGGCGCGAAGTACTTCGTCAGCATGGGTGTCCACCACGATAACTACGATATGTGGAACTCGAAGTATCAGCCGCGCTGGAATGCGACCGCGGTTGGGCCCATGCGTGACATCGTTGGTCTTTACAAGCAGGCCGCGCGCAAGCGGGGACTGCGTTTTGGGGTTAGCGAACATCTCTCCAACAGTTTTGACTGGCTCGCTCCGGCGCACACCAGCGATACGAGCGGCCCGTTGGCGGGAGTGTCCTACGATGGCACCGATCCAATGTTTGCCGATCTCTATCACAATTACACTCAGATGCCTCACGACTTCGCGAAAACAGCGAAGGCTATGGGGCGCGTCGCACCCGACGAGTGGAAGCTGGAGTACTTCAACCGCATCAAGGATCTGATCGACCAGCACCAGCCCGACCTGCTTTACACCGATGGTGGCATTCCGTTCGAAGAGTATGGCCTGGCTACCGTGGCCGAGGTGTACAACGTGAGTGCAGGACTCCATCAAGGAAAGGTGGACGCCGTCTATTGCAGTAAAACCCCCGGTGATTGTGCGGTGGGTACCTGCATTGTTGACCATGAACGAGGCGTCTCCGATGCCATTTCTACCCAGCCTTGGCAGACCGACACCTGCATCGGGGTTTGGCATTACAAACGCGGCCAGGTGTACAAGACTCCCAAGAAGGTGATCGATCTGTTGGTCGACATCGTCAGCAAGAACGGCAATCTCTTACTTAATTTCCCCCTGCCCAACAGCGGGGAACTGGATGCCGAGGAGATGCATGTACTCGAAGGCATTACGGCGTGGATGAAGGTGAACAGCGAAGGCATCTATAGCTCGCGTCCCTGGACCATCTATGGTGCCGGACCATCGACCGAAGTAACGGTTCCGCAGACCGGCTTCAACGAGGGCAAGCAGCCCCCATTGACAGCGGAGGACGTGCGCTTCACGACCAAGGGCAAAGTTCTCTACGCCTTTGTCATGGGTACGCCGGCTAATGATGTGGTCATCAAGGCGCTGGGAACGAGCAGTCCGCAGCAGCCGGGAAAAATACTCAACGTAGAAATGCTGGGACACCAGGACAAGCTGCATTGGAAGCAGGACAAGCAAGCTTTGCAGGTTCGCGTGCCGTCAGCCAATATGTCTGACATCGGCGTCACCTTCAAAGTCACGCTGGCCTGAAAGGTTTCCATGCGACTCAAGTTGTTGATCACTGCTTTCTTGCTCGCCGGGGGTGCAACGGCCTGGGCCCAGGGAGTGGACAACTCCATGCTTCTCCAACCACCCGCGGATAGTTGGCCTCAGTACAACGGTACCTATAACGCGCAGCGCCACGCGAAGTTGAAGCAAATTACTCCCCAGAACGTAGGCACTCTGGCTCTTGCGTGGGCCTTTCAAACCAAGCTGCCGGGGGAAATCAAGTCCACTCCGTTGCTGGTGGATGGAGTGATTTATTTCACCACTGTAGACAATGTCTGGGCTTTGGATGCGCTCTCCGGCCGGCAATTATGGCACTACTACGTATCCGCCCGAGTCCTGGTTTGCATATTGGCAGCCGCGGGGTTGCGATGTACAAGGACCAGCTGTATTTTCTGGTTCCTGATGGCCATCTGATTTCGCTGAATGCCAAAGATGGCACCGTGCGATGGAAGGTGACCATCGCGGACGTCACCAAGGGATATTGGACCAGCATGGCCCCTCTGGTGGTGGGGAATCATTTGCTGGTTGGCACCTCCGGAGATTTCGACAATCTGGTGGGGTATCTCCGGTCGGTTGATCCTGAGACTGGGGAGACGCAGTGGCAGTGGAACGCTACGCCGCCCCTGGGAACGGCCGGCGCAACCACCGGTGGCAACAGCTGGATGACCGGGACCTACGATCCCGATCTCAACCTGGTGTATTGGGGGACAGGGAATCCTACCCCTGTGCTCACCGGGTCGACCCGCCCGGGAGACAACCTGTATACCTGCAGTATCGTAGCCCTCAATCCGGACACGGGAAAACTGGCCTGGGCTTTTCAGCCATCCCCGCACGATACTCACGATTGGGATGCTGCCGAGACGCCCGTGCTGGTGGACGGAATGTTTCAGGGCAAAGAGCGGAAGATGCTGTTGCAAAGTTCCCGCAATGGTCATTTTTTTGTGCTCGACAGAACCGATGGCAGCAGCCTGCTCACCGTGCCGTTTGGACCGGTTAACTGGACGCTTGGAGTGGACAAGCAGGGGCGTCCGATTCCCGATCCGGCCAAGGAGCCGGCGCCCGATGGACGCTTGATCGCGCCAGATGAGAACGGGATGACGAATTTTCGTTCTCCCAGCTTTGACGCAAAGAACGGGCTATTCATCGTTTCCGCCCACCCCAGTTACAGCATTTACTTCGCCAAGCCGGCGGATGGCACCTACGGCTGGGCGGGTGCTGATTATGGCTTGTGGGGCAAGGGAGTTATCGAGGCGATCGATTATCAGACGGGCAAGATTCGCTGGACGCATGAACTGGGGCATGGGACGCCGACTGCGGGGGTCCTGACGACTGCCTCGGGGCTTACCTTCACGGGAGACACAGAGAGCAACCTGCTTGCTCTCGACACCAGTACGGGTAAGACGCTTTGGCATGCCGGCACCGGGGGAAGGGTGGAAACATCGCCCATCACTTATGAGCTCGGCGGGCGGCAGTATCTATTAGCCGGCAGCGGCGGCGTGCTGTTTGCCTGGGCACTCCCTGAATCGTAACTATCTCTGTCCGTCAGTCTGCAACCGGGAGGCTGAAAAAGTTCCCCCTTGTGTACTTACGCCGGCCTAGGTAGGCTGGTTGGCACCGGAGGAAGACGATGCAACGGACAATATTGGCGTGTGCTATGGCGGGATTGATGATTTCGGGCACGGCCCTTGGGCAGGGAAGCTCGATTCCCAGTGAGGTCCAGGGAAACTATGCTCGCCTCAAAGCGAACATCCTGAAAGCGGCAGATAAGATGCCGGCAGAAAACTACAGTTTTAAGCCCACGCCGGATATTCGGACCTTTGCGCGTGTCGTGAACCACGTGACGGAGGCGCAGCTGCACATTTGCGGTGCAGCCAATAACACCGATCCCAGCGCGCTCGCGAAGGTGCCGGCGGAAACGGCGGATAAGGCGGCAGTCGTCGAGGCTCTCAAGGCATCCTTTGCCGAATGTGACAAAGCGTATGCAGGCCTGACCGATGCCAACATGACAGATATGCTCCAGGCCGGCCCAATGGGGAAGCGGTCACGATTGGGGCTGCTTTGGGGGAACGTCGCCCACGACAATGAGCAATACGCGACCCTGTCGTTGTATTTGCGTTTAAAGGGTCTAGTGCCGCCCAGCAGCGAAAAGTAGCTCTATCGTCCTCCCGCAACACCCAGGTCTCAAGATCGAGACCTGGGCCACCCACTCAAGTTTCGTCCGCGACGACCCCGCGTGAACCGTTAAGGTTTCTTCTTCTTTTCAGGCTTGCTCTCAGGCTTGGAATCATCGCCAGCTTCCGTCTTCGCGGCCACATTGTTACAAGACTGGTTGATCGGCTTAACAGCAAGTTTCAGTGTGGTATACGCCACTCCGGGCAGGACATCTTGTGCTCGAGACTCCACCGGAAGATTGTCCTTTGCGGTGCCCTTACGGATAAGAAGGCCGTCCTTCACAATGAGATTGGGCAACTCCTGGCTAAGCTGGTCCGTATCCTTCTTCGCAACCATGACATAGTCGCCGCTGACCAGGCCGATGTATTTGTCTTCGCGGGTGGGATCGGCAAGCGCCTGTTGCGTCGCCACGGCGGTGGTGAGATTCCCGTTCATCACAAAGCGGGTGCGATCTTCCCAGTAGCCGAAGGCCGCACTAAAGGCGCTCAGGGCGGGCACGCTGACCGCCGGCAACACAACCATCGGCGCCACCAGTTTGGCGCCGGTGATCATGACCTTCAATATCTTGACGAACTGCGCGTCGTTGGGAGGCTGGCTTACATTCACCGCAAGCTTGCCTGTGCCCTTGGTGAGAAGAATATTGCTGGTCGCGCTAAGTGCCTGGTCGGATTTGAATCCAAGGTCTTCGAGCGACACCTTACCCGCGGCACCGGGCTTGACAGACGCGATGGCCGTCCAGGCGAGGGGCGCAAGCAGGTTCATGAAAGGGTGGACCTGGGTAGCGTCGATGCGCAATTGTTGTTCTTTTTGCTTGTCGCCGCTGCCCGACGGGGGCTGGTAATGGGAAAGCTGAATATTCAAGTTTACATCGCCGTCATGATCGAGCAATTCCGTCTTATCAATGTCGGTGGCATAGCGAAGTTGTTCCGCGTCGGCCTTGTAGTGCAAATACTGTGTTTCCGCAGCTGGATCCTGCAAACCTGCAGTCCCTGCGCGTGCTCCTTGTTTGTAGCCGGGGCTGCTGGTGTTTACGCTATCGAAGAAGCCATTCCAGAATTCGTATGCATCGTGCGGAGCCTCGGCGCTGGAGACGTCGTACCGTCCCAACGCAGAAGCGGAATCTGCATCAAACATTGCCGAGGCAAAGGCCAGGGCGAGCGCATTGCCGGAGAAAGTCCGCCGGGAGATCGACATAGAGAGCTCCTAAGTTTCGCTGAATGGGGCCGATGCAGAGAGGAAGAAAACTCATAGCAGCATACTCCAAACCGGACTTAACACGCTCACATTCCGTGCTACAATTCGGCGATTTTCTCTGCGGAGCTCATATCTATGTCTGCCTGGCGGGCTCTCCTTGCGGTTTTCTGCCTATTGGCGCCGATGCTTCAGGCACAGCAGAAGTATGCCCTGCTGATCGGCATCGACACTTACCAGCCGCCTAATACGGTAATAAAACCTCCTCCGGGAGTATCCGCCGGACGTTTCGCCCCGGGCGCCCCGCTTTTCACCAATCTCGCCGGTCCGACGAATGACGTTGCTTCCGTGCGCCAGGTGCTCACCAGCGCGAAATTCGGCTTTCCCAATGACGACCAGCACATGCATCTTCTGGAAAACAGCGCGGCGACCCGAGCGGGCATCCTGGCGGCGATGACTAAGTATTTAATTAACCAGCCGCAGAAGGGAGACATGGTCGTCCTCTATGTCGCCGCCCATGGTTCGCTGCGAGTCAACACAAAATCCAAGAAGCAAACCTTCGATCTGGGGGTAAGCCGACACCGCTGGATAACACCATCGTGCCCGCGGATGCTTATCTGGGTGCAGAGGATGTTCGCGACCGCGAAATGGCGCGCATTTTCAACCAGGCTCTGGACAAAGGAATTCGCCTGACCGCCATTTTCGATACCTGCCATTCAGGGGGCACAGCGCGTGGGGCGCAGAGCGGGCCCAGGATGGTGGCGCGCATGCTGGCCTACGATCCCCGGGATATCGCGGAGCCGCCCGACGTCGATGCCGGCGGCACACCAGTGATCGCACCGGAAGACCGCAGTGACAATTCCGCCCTGATCCTGGCGGCAACCCAAGTTGACCAGAAGGCTATGGAACTGGCGGACGCTTCACCCCCACACGGCGCCTTTACGCTGGCGTTGATCGATGCATTGCAGGCGCTGCCGGCCAATATTCCTGCGGTCGATCTTTGGAAGCGGGTGCAGGTGGGCCTGGAAGTTGAGGGCATAACCGATCAGCAGCCGGTGCTCGACGGAAGCAAACGACGGAAACAGCAACCGCTGTTCGGTGGAGAGGCCGATGCAGGGAAAGTGCGCGCGGCGGTCCAACGAGTGCAGGACCAAGGAGTGATCCTAGACATCGGCGCGGTGTCAGACATCGGCATCGGCAGCGAGTTCGTATCCGTTCCCCCGGCCGCAGGCGAGAAGGTAACCCTGCGCATCACGGAGGCCGAAGGCATTGATCGCTCCATAGCCACTGTAGTTTCACCTGCGGGCGCGAAGGTGGCTGCCAAAGATGTTTTTGAATTGGCAAAATGGATCCCTGCCAAGAAACCGAATCTGTACTTTTGGGTGCCTGTCTCTCAGCTGACCCAGGCGCAGATTACCGCTGCGGTGAGCGAAGCTCGATTGTCGGGTGTTCGTTTGGTCAATGATCCATCCCGCGAAGCGTGGAGCCATCTCATCAGCTGGAATGGTTCGCAGTGGACCATGCAGAAAGCCGGGGTTCGCGGCGCAGATCCGCTCGCCGCAACGCTGACTGCAGACCTTATCAAGCGCAAGCTACCAAAAGACGCAGTGGTGTGGCTCAACCTGCCTCCGGCGGCTGAGGTGAGTACCCAGTTGCTGAGGAACGATCCAACCAGCGCCGCGCAAACTACCGCCAGCGAAGTCCAGGCGATGTATGTTCTGGCGGGCACGGTCACGGAAAGCGGCCCCGCTTATACCTGGTACAACCGGGGCGAGTTGATCGCCGGCCGCCAGACACCCGCAGGTTACGGCAACGGCTGCTCGGCGGATTCGCCCTACCCCATCCGTACGGAATGGGCTTCCGGTGTCGATACGGCAGCTACGCTCACCCAGTTTGCAGCCAGGCTGGCCAAGCTCAACGGATGGATCCAGCTGCTGCAATCAGGCGCAGCCGGCGGCTCCGATTATCCCTACCATCTCTCCCTGCAGCGTGAAGCCGACAGTACGACCGCGGAGGACAAGGGAAAAACCCATGCCGACGATGTTTACCAAATCATGCTCCAGGCTCGCGGTGATACGCGCGCTGATCCCCGTTGGGTTTATGTGTTGGCAATAGATTGCCAGGGGAAGGGAGATTTGATGTTCCCGCAGCTGGGCGGCAACAATCGCTATCCCCTGGAGGCCGGCAGGCTCGACCAGATTCGGCTGCCCGGCGCAAGGTTTAAAATCCTGCCTCCGTTTGGCACCGATACCTACGTACTTTTGTCGACATCGACGCAGCTAGCCAATCCTGACGCGCTGAGCTTTGAAAGGGTGACTCGGGGTCCGCTCAAAGAGGCCTCTTCGCCGGTTGAGATGCTGCTGATTTCTACCAGCGCGGGAGTGCAGGGAGCCACCTTGGAGACGCCTACGGACTGGGGAGTGGAATACATGCAGATGCATAGCCAGCCGGAAAAAGCACCGTGAGTGTTACTTTACGAATTTCAGGTTGGTATCGCCGTAAAGTACATAAGCCAACGCGGTAGGGTTGCCCGTATCCTTATAGACCTCGCGTCGCGTGCGCTCCAGGGCCGCGCTCACATCTACCGGGCCGCTAGCCAGCTCATCCTGTACCAGTTGATAAAAGTGAACTGAGAATTTAGCTGCTACCTGGTCGTTGACTGGCCATAGTGCGCCAATATATCCAATGGCGCCCTTGCTCAGGACCGCGGGACCGAAGCCATCCACAAAGTTGCCGCTGCGCGTCGCGTTTCCGACATCGCACGCATTGAAGAAGAAAAACGTATGACTCAACGGTGGACTTTGCGCCATCGAGCGCCACGAGGTCACGTCCAGAGCTCCATCTTCCAGTAAGATCTCAAATTCATTGTTGGCCGCGTCCAGCTCTCCGTGTCCTGCAAAATGAACAATGCCTTGTGGTGGATTTTGAAACAGTGCTTTCAAGGCATTTCTGTTGCCGTTGATGGCGCTGTAGCCGCTTAGCCGGGCAAGCTGCTGGGTCTCTTCCGCCTCCCCATCCAGCGAGCGGCTGCCGGTGTAGTGTGGCGCGATCACGAACGTGTGAGGAATATTCTCTGAGTACGGAGGGTTTTGCGTCATTGCCCCACCACTGGTGTCCCAGCGAGCCACAGAATAATCCAGGCCAAGAAAGTCCCGCTCATCGGTGCCGTCTTCCCGGACTGGCCGCATCAACTCCCACGGTATGTTTGGCTGATCCGATTCAATTTGAATGGTACGAAACTGGGTCCCGCGTGCCGCGACCGTGGCCCAAAAGGCCTTTTTGAATACCTCGGGCGCATAGTGCTGATAGAGCACCTCCCCAAACCCTTTCGCGCGGTCGCTTACGCGATCGGGAGCAATCAATTGCGATCCTCGCCCGGCGCTCGCAGGCGAATGTTGTGCGAGCCACTCTGGAAAGCCGGTTAAATCGGGTACCTTGCCCGGGGGAAGATGAAAGTAAGGCGAAAAGATGAATACGTTGTTGTCCCTGATGAAGACCAGCAGGTCTGGTTTGGGCACCGAGTTATCAAGAACTCCTGCTGTATTGCCGACCGACGCCGCCGTGGTTGCCATTGGTCTGCTGGGAGGTTCCGCAGCCTGCTGGGGCGCGCTGGGGGTGACGTGAATGTCCCGGCTGATGAACGCCAGGTACGCATTGTTGTACCCGAAAGTAGCGACCAAATGGATCACGCCACTGGCCGCAGCCGCCGGACTGGCTTTGACAACAAAGGTCGCAGCGGTGGCATTACCGTGGCGCGGCAACTCGATGCTGCTCATTCCTGTTCCCCGGCTAAATACCAGGCCGTCTCCGGCCAGCGTCACGTCCAATTTCCAGCTCTGCTGTGGGGTGGCTGGCAGGGTGAACACCAATTTGCCCTCAGGAGTCGAATCTCCATTGAGGATTTCCGCGTTGCTTAGCTTCTGCTGCGTCAGCGAAACAACAACGGTGAATTCCTGTCCCGCGGCTACTGATTCCGGACTTAGGAGCAAGGGATATTTTTCTACCCGCTCTTGTGCCGTCAGGGAATCTGACTGGGTTACCGTGACCTTTCTTGGTGTCGCAGCCGGCGACGTGGTATCCATCGATACGTCATTGCCCATGGAGTTTGTGGAAGGAGCTCGCGTGGTGACCGTAGGACTACGCCCAAAGACAAACCAAAGCGCAATGGCCACACCAGCAATCACCAGCCAGTATTTCTTTGCAAGAGCCATGTTAGTGCCGGCAATATATCACCCTCGCCGCTGGCTGAGAAGAGACAACTGGCGTGTCTCAAAAGTCATTTGCGCTTATAAAATCGTGATCTTACCGTCAGGCGTCCTGGTGAAGGCGTGAAGCGTGTCGCCATTCTGATCGAGATGACGCAAGGTCATCAGTCGTTCGCTTACCGAAATATGGCTGAACCCATACACCGTCTTTGCATAAGGTCCACGCTGCGAAGGGTCAATCTTGAGCGTGTATAAGTCGGCTCCGGCGCCTCCGGAAAGGAAATGGCTGGTCGGATGACCTTCGAACTCCAGGTGCTGCATGTCATGGTCATGGCCGGCCATGTATAAGTCGACATGATATTTGCGGAACAGGGGATCCCAATCACGAATCAATACGGGATGGTCTCCGTGGGGACCATCGGAGAGGACCGGATGGTGCGCGATGACAGCCAGAAAAGGAGTTGTTCTCGGGCGCTTCAACTGGGTTTCAAACCAGGCAAGCTGTTCCGCTTGTTGCTCCGGCGTCAGCGTAAAATCGCGCCCAGACTTTTCCTTGCCGTCCGTGCGCGGCATATTGCTGTCCAGCGCCAGAAACGTAACCGTCGGATCTTTGGCGGGAAACTCAAAGCGATACCAGCGCGCCGGCATCGTCCAGCGGCTTCGTCCGTTGCGTGCATACTCGAGCTCGGCATCGACTTTGCTTTCAGGCCAGCGCTGGTAATCGTGGTTTCCCAGTACCGCGTAGGCAGGGCAGGGAAAATCCTGGGCCGGGTACAGGTCTTCGAAGTGTGTTTTCCAACGCGCGGAACCGGCGCCTCCGGCCAGTTCGCCGTACCAGTTGTCGCCGAGCATCAGCAGCGCCTGGGCCCGAACTGAATGCTGTTTGGCATACGCCCGCAAGCCCGCGGCTACCTGTAGTCTGTGCCGCGTCGTCCTCGTATCCCCAATCCCCGAGCGCCAAAAAGTGCGCAGCAGCCGGGTCCGCCGGCACAGCGCGAGCGAACGCTCGAAAAGATCCCAGGCTGGCCAATGCGCTAAAAGCAAAACTCTGGCGCAGAAATCGCCGGCGAGTCAGGGTGTCAGCAGGGGTACGAGGCGCGGCCATACACGGGCTTTATATCATCTTCGTGCGAATGGAGAATAAACTGCCGGTTGTTAGGCGACTAGTCCGCCAGCGGCTGATCTGGCTCGCGCCGGTGCCAGCGGTAAGCGGCCACCGAGTTTTTCCAGAAGAACTTTTCTTCGGCCACAGGACCTTTGGCCGCGACATAGTTGCGCACAATCGAAAAGGTCTCCTCGTAGGTTGCATGGTGGTCGCTGTTGGGCCAGTCGCTGGCGTACAAGACGTGGTCTTCGCCGAAGACATTCCAAAGCTCCTCCAGCCTGTCTTGATTAAAGCTCGGGGCCACGGGAGCCGTTTGTTCACTGCGCGCGAGAGCTACCTCAGATAGCTTGACGAAGACGTTCTTATTTTTCGCCAGCTGTCGCAGGAGCGACCAATACTCGTCGCGCGTTGCCGGCTGTGCGGGCACTGGCGCACTTGGCAGGTGATCGATCACGATCCTCAACTCAGGAATGTGGTCCGCCACGCCGGAGATCGCGCGAATAAGGTTTACATCGGGATTCGCACTGTCGAGCACCAGGCCCTGTTCGGCCAACATCTTCAGCCCAGTAAGGAATTCGGGCTTCTGCGCATCTAGGCCCAAGTCCCTTCCCCACAAATTGCCGTAGCGTATGCCCAGAAAGAGCGGATTGGCATGCAGCCGTTCCAGGTCCTTCTGATAGGTAGCAGTTCCCGGAACCAGGTCGCCGACCATGCCTACAATGATGGGATGGTTAGCGGCGACGCGCAGTACCCAGTCGTTATCGCTGGCCAGAGGGCTGGCCTCGATCACGATGGCGCCCACCACTCCGAACGGGCGGGCAATGCGGGCATAACGCTCGGGGAGGGCAGCTTTGTAAAGCGCCGTATCGGTCTTTTCGGGCCAGGGGATGCCTCCCGGACGGCTGGGATCGAACAGATGAATGTGGGTGTCGATAACCGGGGTTTTTCTTGGAAGCGCATGGGTGACCTGCGTGGCAGCCCAGCTCCCGGCGATCGAAGCACCGAGGGAGAGAAATTCGCGCCTCTGCATGGATCACCTCTTGAAGGCCCGAACCTTCGCGCCGACCCTGCCACGGTATCAGATGAAATGCTTTAGAATTCTCCTTTCTTTGGAGGAGCTTTGCAAAGACGCCATTTCCTCACTTCATCCCTGGCCGCAGCGGCGGCTGCGTTGACCTCGAGCGACGCTCACGCGCAGACGCCAGCGCCCAAGGGCCGCGAGTACTATGAACTGCGCAAGTATCGGTTGCGTTCAGGGCCGCAAACCAAACTGCTGCAAAGCTACCTGGAAAATGCGCTGATTCCGGCGCTCAACCGGTCCGGCTTCTCTCCCATCGGCGCCTTTAACCTCGACATCGGCCCCGAAACCCCAGCCTTGTATTTGCTCATCCCCTCAACCTCGCTCGAGTCACTCGTCACGGCGGAGCTGCAGCTGCCAAAAGATGAGGAATTCATGAAAGCAGCTGCGCCCTTCTGGAATGCACCGGCGGCCGCGCCTGCTTTTGAGCGGGTAGAAAGTTCGCTCATGATCGCCTTCGAAGGCTGGCCGAAATTGGTCGTGCCGCCCGTAACCGCACAGCACGGAAAAAGAGTTTTCCAGCTCCGCACCTACGAAAGCCCGAGCAACCAGGATCACGTCGTCAAAGTGGAAATGTTTCACAAAGGGGAGTTTGAAGTATTTGCCCGTGCCGGTTTCTGGCAGGTGTTCTTCGGCGACACCTTGATCGGGCCTCGCTTGCCCCAGTTGACCTACATGGTCGGTTACCCGGATATTTCTGAGATGGACGTAAAGTGGGATGCGTTTCGAGCGGATCCGGAATGGAAAAAGCTGTCTGCTTTGCCCAGGTATAGTTCCGAATCGATTGTCGACACTATCTCCAACCTGGTGCTCCGGCCCACGTCATTTTCCCAGATATAGGGCTATTCATCGAGCCCGAGCTCTTTGATGCCTTTGCCGCCGTGTTTCTTCAGGTCCGCCAACAGCCCTTCGTCCGTCAGGTCGAGTGCGTGGGCGTGCTTCCAGTCATGGCGCACCACGTCATGCAGGCGATCGACGATGTGCTTGTCAACCACCTCGATGGCCAGTTCGCGCCGGCTGCTAAAACTGCCGGGCGCCAGGTTGATCGATCCCACGATCGCCCTTTCTCCGTCGGCCAGGAGCATTTTTGCATGAAGCTTCAGCTGCTTCAGTTTGCGCACCTCGACGCCCACATCATTCAGGATGCGTAACCCTCCGACGCCCTCCAGCAGTTTTTCTTTCTTGAGCGTGTGCGGAGGCCGCGCCATCGCATGCACTTTCACTCCGCGTGTTTTCGCCCGCACCAGGTGCTCGATAATCATCTGGTCCTGATACCGTTCGTTCTGTAACCACAACGAATGCTTGGCATCGTCAATGAATTGGGTAATCCGCTCGCGGCCATTTCCGCGGCACCAGATCAGATGAGCGCTCGTGCCGGAAGCAAAATTCTGGCGGCTCCAGTCGGCTTCGAAGCACTCGATGATTTCCGCAACTTCATGCGGTTCCGTGGTGATGATCGCGTAGTCGCGCGTCTCGGTCAGGTTTTCACTTTCCCAATTCAGAGATTTCACAAAGGCCGTAGTGTTGTCGATCACCATGGATTTTTCATGGGTGATGTCGAAGGCTGGATTGCTGTCCAACACCTGGACCCCGGCAGCCTCTAACGCGGCACGGCTTTCTTCATTCTCAGAAACGCCATTGCGGCGCTTCGGGTTGAGCATGATGCGCACCTTCACACCCCGGCGCTGCGCTTCCACCACCGCCGCGAGTAAGGATGGATCGGTGAAGACGAACATCTTGATGCGTAGCGACTCGGTCGCGCGATGAATTGCGTCCAGGATCGGCTTTGCGGAATCGTCAGGTAAAACAAGCAGGCTACGGGACATCTGCGCCTCTAAAGAGCGGCCTTCGCCGGTGATGTATCGAACTGTACACTATACAACTGGGCGTAGGTACCACCCAAAGCCAGCAGCTGGTCGTGCGTACCCTGTTCGGCCACCACCCCGTCTTTCAGCACAATGATTTTGTTTGCGTCGCGGATGGTACTCAGCCGGTGCGCAATGGTCAGTACCGTCCGGCCTTTCATCAATCGTTCCAGCGCCTGGATGACCAGCCTTTCGGACTCCGTATCCAGCGCGGCCGTTGGTTCATCCAGGATAAGGATCGGATTGTTGCGGATAATGGCGCGAGCGATTCCTATGCGTTGCCGCTGGCCGCCGGAGAGAGTATCGCCGCGGTCCCCGACGAAGGTTTCATAGCCATTCGGCATGCGGGAGATGAACTCGTCTGCGTTCGCCAGCTTTGCCGCCTCGACGATCTCGTCCTCGGTCGCGCCGGCGCGGCCGTAGGCAATGTTGTCTCGTACGGTTCCACGGAAGAGCACTGTCTCCTGCAGTACATAGCCGATCTGGTCACGCAAATTCTGCAATCGATAATCGCGAACATCGATGCCGTCTACCAACACAGCGCCGGCGCCGGGATCGTAAAAGCGGGGAATGAGGCTCATGATGGTTGATTTGCCGCCACCGGTCGGACCCACTACGCCGATCATTTGTCCCGGTTGAACAGTGAAACTCACATCCCGCAGTACGGGAGAGCTTTCGTCGTACGCGAAAGCCACGTGATCAAAAGCGATTTCGCCCTGAATCACTTTCTCGCGGGGGGCTGCCTTCTCCGGGAGTATGGAGTCGGCGTCGAGAATGGTTCGAATGCGTTCCACAGCGACGGCCGTCTGCGCGATGGAGTTATTCATACTCGCCAGGTCTTTCACCGGTTTGAAAAACGAACCCAGATAAGAGAGAAAGACAGTCAACTCACCAGCGGTCATTCCGCCCGTAAGGATAAGAAGGGAGCCGCGCCAGAGTACAAACGCAACACAAAAGGAAACGATGATGGCAACGATGGGCGAGAGCAGGGCTTTGACCTGGCGTGCTTTGAGGGCGGCGGCTACAGTCGCCTGGCTGACGGCTGCAAGCGCTGCCTGCTCCAGTTCCTGGCGCCCGAACGCGGTGACCACTCGTATGGATTCCAGATCCTGCTGCACTACGGCCACAATGTTGCTTTGCTGCTTGCGTACTTCGTGGGTGGAGCTCTTGACCGCCTTCTTGAACCTGGAGGCCAGCAGCAGCAGCAAGGGCGTGATCGCAACCGCGATCAGGGTGAAGTCCCAGTTGAGAAAGAACATCACGACCAGCATTCCCAGGATCGTGAACATGTCGACCAGGATTCCCAGTGTGGCAGAGGAGGCGAAGTTCTGGATGGTGAGCACGTCGGCGGTGATGGTGCTCAGCAGAACGCCTGACTGATGAGTGTCGTAGTAGCGCAACGACAGGTACTGAAGATGATGGTAGGTGCGCATGCGCAGGTCATTCGCCACCCACTGCCCGACGCTTTCAGTGTAGTAGTTAGCTATGTAGGATCCGGCGGCGTTGAAGACAGCGATCAAGATAACGGCAAGGGCCGCGATCTCTGCCAGATGGGCACGGTGACCATGGGCAAGCAAGGGCTTGAGCAGCCCGGCGATCCAGGGATCGAGTTTGCGGCCGACGACTACGTTGTCGATGATGATCTTGAGTGGCCACGGCGCTGCCAGGGTCATGGTGCTTTGGACCAGCATGGCCACTAGAATTATGGCCAGGCTACCCCGATAGGGGCGGAGCAATCCGCGAATGAGGGGCATCATACCCGGGTCTTTTTCGTCACCCTTGCGCTGCGTAGCCTCAACCACCGGGAATACCTCTGTTACAAGCTTTTGGATATTGACACTACTCTAACGTAGAGTGGGCCGGAGAACCCAGGTCTCAAAAGCGAGACCTGGGCCACCCACTCGTAGTTTGATCTCAAGATTACTTTCGGCGATGCCGTCACTTGGCAGTGGCGATCAGGTGGAAGATCTGGGCTCCATATTTTTCTACAATACCCATACCTACGCCCGGCACAGCGAGCAAGTCAGAGTCGCTCCTGGGACAAGTGCTTGCTATATTGCGCAACGTGCGATCCCCAAAGATGCGAAAGGCGGGCATATTTCTCCGCTTGGCCTCGGTCAATCGCCAGGCACGCAATGCCTGCTCCAGGCGCGCCTGGCGTTCCGGTGGAGGCGCGTCCGAAGCTCCTGCCGGGGCCGCCTGGTTTCTGGCGCGTTTTGGGGTGGATCGTTTTTGCGTAGTACCAGGAGCGGCTGCATCTCTCATCACGAACAGGTGGGCCTGGCTCTCATTGAAGTTGAGTCCTGCGGGCAAAATGCTGACGTTCCGGTAGGGGATCCGCTTGCCTTGCGTCTCGAAAACCGCATCGGTAAACGCCAGCAGTTCTGCCCGCGCCATGGCCCCCAGAACTTCTTCGAAGGTATCCCGGCTGAGTTCATTGTCGGGATAGAGGTCAGTGTGCAGCTTTCCCGTGGATCGGGCAGGAACAGATCGCAGCTTTTTAAGAATGCGATCGAAAGCGATTTTTTCCGCATGCGTCGGAGCGCGAAACTTCTGGGCAACGCAGTTGGCCGGCTCGCAGAAGTCGCATATTCCGCAACCCTCAGCGCTGTCTGACGTATCTCCGAAATGGTGAACCAGTGATTTCATGCGGCAGTGGTGGCCCTCCGCGAAGCGGATGATTTCCTCCAGCTGACTCTGCTTCTGGTCGGCCTGCTGGGTATAGGAAACTCGCCAGCTGTCTACCCCAAGACTCACATTTTCAGCAAAATCCACCACCGCGCCTTTGTGAATCCAGAGCTTCTCGAGCGCCTTGTCAAAGATGTCTTCCTCCATCTTCGCCAGCTTGCGCACTGCCTCCTTGGGTTGGGATTGGCCGGAAAGCACGGTAAAGATGCGGTCCAGCAAGGCAACCGGCGGATAATCCCGCCCGAAGAAGAAGTCATGGGTGTGGCGATCCGCATAGGAGTACATGAGAATGGCGCGGCTGGGCTGCCCATCCCGCCCCGCGCGGCCGATTTCCTGGTAGTAACCTTCCAGGCTGCCTGGAAACGCGGTGTGAATCACAGTGCGGACATCGGCTTTATCAATGCCCATGCCAAAGGCCGTGGTAGCTACCATGACATCCGCCTTGCCCGCCATGAACTGTTCCTGCACCCGCCGCCGTCGCTGGGCGTCGAGGCCGGCATGATAGCCGGCCACGCGAAAGTCGCGTGCCCAGGCGCCTGCGAGAGCCTCGGCTTGTTTACGCGTGGGCGTGTAGACGATGGCAGGACGGTTGACGGCCTCACGCAGGATGGCATGCGCCAGCTGGGGCCGATTGGAGGGCAGTGCCTCTACTATTTCTATACCTATATTTTCCCGGCGAAACCCGTGAATGAACTGCTTGATGCCGCTCAACCCCAGCTGGGTAGCGATGTCTTTCTGTACCAGGGGAGTCGCGGTTGCGGTAAGAGCCAGTACCGGCGCGGGACGAAAGCTCGGCAGATACTGGCCCAGCATGCGGTAGTCGGGGCGAAAGTCGTGGCCCCATTGCGAGATGCAATGCGCTTCATCGATGGCGATCAGCGCAGGCTTCCGTTTGGCCAACATCTCAGGAAAACCGGGCACGCGAAGCCGCTCGGGAGCGATAAACAGGAACTGAAGGTTGCCCTTTATGTAGTCAATACATGCCTGCCGGGAGCTCTCACGGTCGCGGCCGGAGTGGATGCACTCGGCAGACAGGCCGAGCTCCTTCAGCTTGCGCACCTGGTCATCCATCAAGGCAATCAGCGGGCTGATTACCAGCGTCGTCCCGCCACGCGCCAGGCCCGGTAATTGATAGCAAAGCGATTTGCCTGATCCGGTGGGCATCACCAGCAGCGCGTCTTCTCCTGCCGTCACGGCCTGGCACACCGCCTGCTGGTTAGGGCGAAAACTGGAAAAGCCAAAGACATTCTTTGAGCAGCTCGCTGAGGCTGGCGTTGCTGGGGATTGCCTTGGGAGCAGGGCTTTCTCTAGGGGCAGCGGCCACTGGTGTGGTTTCGCTCACCCGGCCCACGACCGAGCGCACGTATTCACTAATCCGTTCCAGAAAAGGATCCAGTTGTGCTTCGCCATGCTGGATGCGGTTGAGGAATGCTTCCCACTGCCCGGTCATGGCTGGGCTCTTCACTTCTGGATGTACCACCTCGATCAGGTGGATCCCTTTTTCCGTGGCTTCGAGGCTCTTGCCTGTCCTAATGACGTAGGCGCGCTTCAAAAGCACTTCAATGATGGCTGCCCGGGTGGCTGGTGTTCCTAGGCCGGTCTCCTTCATGGCATCGGACAGTTCTTTTTCATCCAGACTTTTGCCGGCGGTTTGCATGGCGGTCAGGATCGTGGCGTCGGTGAACCGTTGCGGCGGCCGGGTCTTCTTCTTTTGCGCTTCGACCTTGGTGACTGTCTGTGGCTGGCCCTGGGCGAGCGTTGCCGGCAGCGCCTGGTCGGCTGCCTCGGCATCTCTCCCCGGCTCTCGCCTGCGGGCTTCCGCGCCGGGGTCGAGAATCTTCCAGCCTGCCTGGCGCACCACTGTTCCCGTAGTGCGGTAGCGGTCCACCATCGCGGCACTGCGGATGGCTGTAATCACCGTGGTTACTTCCTGCAGGTAGTCGTCATGCCATAACATGAGCAGGCGCCGGCAGACCAGGTCGTAAATCTTGCTTTCCTCATCCGAGAGCCGATCGGGCTGTTGCTTAACCGCGGTGGGAATAATGGCGTGGTGATCACTGACCTTGGCGTCGTCGACATAGCGCTTGCCCAGAGTGCGCTCGCCTGTTCCCGGAGCCAATTGTTGTTGATAGGGGGCGGAAATAGCCTGCACGATTTTAGGAAGTGTTTCCGCGATATCTGTCGAAAGATGACGGCTGTCGGTGCGGGGATAGCTGATGAGTTTGTGCTGCTCATAGAGCGTCTGCGCCAGATCAAGCGTTTTTTGCGCACTGAAGCCGTAGAGACGGTTGGCATGCCGCTGCAGGTCCGTCAGGTCATAGAGCAATGGCGGTGGCGTACGCACCGTCTCTGAGGTGAGCGTCTCGATGGCAGCACGGCCGGTTTTCGCCCGCGCAATCACCTGCTCGGCTTCCTTTCCATCGGCGGCCAATCGACTGCTTTCGTTGGTCTTGACGTCAGGCCGAAACCAGGTGCCGTCATACGTTGCGGTCAGCGCAGTTGCCTGGAAGGTGGCGACCACGTGCAGGTAATCCTCGGGCACGAAGCGTCGTAACGCGAGTTCACGGTCGACGATCATGGCCAGCGTCGGAGTTTGCACCCGGCCGACGGACAGCTCTTCGTTGTAGACGATCGAGTAGGCGCGCGACAGATTCATGCCTACCAGCCAATCGGCGCGGCTGCGTCCGCAGGCGGCGTCAGCCAGCCGGTCATACTCGCTGCCGGGGCGAAGGCTCGCAAATCCTTTACGGATGGCATCCGGCGTCAGTGAGGAGATCCACAGCCTGCTGAAGGGTTTTTCACTTTTGGCCGCTTCGTAGATGTAGCGGAAAATCAGCTCGCCTTCACGGCCCGCATCCGTGGCGCACACGATACGCGACACACGTGGAGACAGTAGTATCTTTTGCACCACCTCGAACTGCTCTTTGCTGCGCTCGTAGACCACCAGGGGCCATTGATCGGGGAGAATGGGCAGCGACTCGAGCCGCCATTGCTTCCACTGGGGATTCATCTGATGGGGCTCAGCCAGCGAAACCAGGTGCCCGATGGCCCAGGTGACCACGTATCCATTGCCCTGCAGATAGCCGTTCCCCCGCTTGTCGGCCCCTAATACACGAGCAATGTCACGCGCCACCGAGGGCTTTTCCGCCAGAACTGCGATGGTGCCGGATTCCTGTTCACTCATTTTGCTTCCCTTTAGTCTAATCCCAGGCTCTCATTGCTCGACTCCAGCGAGGAACCCAGGTCTCAAAAGCGAGACCTGGGCCACCCGCCGCAAGAAACCGCAGGTCCCTCCACTACGCTTCGCTCCGGTCGGGATGACAATTCTGTTGCGGGGGGTCAAGTATTTTCCCGCTAAAGCTCTTCCGGGCACAACAGAATCGTCATCCCGACCGGAGCGAAGCGTAGTGGAGGGACCTGCGGTTCTACTGTTGCGGCAACATGAGAAATGTTTTAATCAACTGTGGACGTTTCCCTCGATCAGATAAGAAAAGCAGAACAGAGAATCCGCGATTTCATCTACTTCTCCCCCTGCCAGCTCTCGGCGGCTCTTTCCGAAGTGACCGGCCAACAGGTGTATCTGAAGCTGGATAATCTGCAGCGGACCGGCGCCTTCAAAGAGCGCGGCGCGCTGAACCGGATTCTGCTCTTGAGCGATGACGAAAAGCGGCGCGGAGTCGTCGCCGCCAGTGCGGGCAATCACGCCCAGGCCGTCGCCTACCATGCCACCCTGCGCGGTGTAGCGGCACGTATCGTCATGCCGCTCATGACCCCGCTGGTGAAGATCTCTGCGACCCGCGGATTCGGAGCCGATGTGATTCTCCACGGCGCAAATTACGATGAGGCGTGTGAAGAAGCACTGCGCATCTGCCAATTGGAGGGGATGACCTTTCTGCATCCTTTCGATGACCATGCGGTCATCAATGGTCAGGGCACCATCGGTCTTGAATTACTGGAGCAGGTGCAAGGCCTCGAAGCGGTCGTGGTGCCTATCGGCGGCGGTGGGCTGATCAGCGGTGTGGCCTGTGCATTGAAAGAAGCCAACCCGGCTATTCGCGTGGTTGGCGTGCAGACCGAGCGGCTTCCCTCCATGTTGCGGGCGATGGAGAATGGAGGCCCGGTTACCGTACCGGCTGAAGCCACAATTGCCGATGGCATCGCGGTCCGTCGCGCCGGCGATCTTACCCTGCCCCTGGTAAAACGCTTCGTCGACGAGATCGTCACCGTCGATGAGGAGGAGATTGCCAATGCCATCATGGTTCTGCTGGAGCGAGAAAAAACGCTGGCGGAAGGAGCGGGAGCGGTCGCCTTGGCAGCCCTGTTGCAGAAAAAGACAACCCTGAGAGGGGAACGAACCGCCGTCCTGGTCTGCGGAGGCAACATTGATGTAAGCCTTTTGGCCAGGATTATCGAACGCGGTTTGGCCAAAGACGGCCGGCGAGTGCGCATTCGCGTCCATCTTGCCGATCGTCCGGGAGCCCTCTATCAACTGACCAAGATCCTCGCCGAGCAGCAGGCAAACATCGTCGAGACGTTACACAGCCGTGCTTACTACGGCGTCAGCTTGGGCGACACAGTTATCGATATCACGCTCGAAACGCGAGGCGCGGCACACATTAATGCGATTGGCAAGGCACTTGTTGCCGAGGGCTACCGATATGAGCGTATCCAGTAAACCAATGCAGGAATTTATGCGGCTGAAGCGCCTGCCGCCGTATGTCTTCAACATTACCGGCGAACTGAAGGCTGCTGCCCGGGCGCGCGGAGAAGACATTATCGACTTTGGTATGGGCAACCCTGATGGCGCCACGCCCAAGCACATCGTCGACAAGATGATCGAAGCAGCGGGCAAGACTGCTACGCACCGCTATTCCTTGTCGAAGGGAATTCCAAGACTGCGCAAAGCAATTTGTAATTGGTACCTCAAACGGTATGGGGTAGAGCTCGATCCGCTCACCGAGGCGATTGTGACCATAGGTTCCAAAGAAGGAATCGCTCACCTCTGCCTGGCCACGCTTGACCGCGGGGATGTGGTGGCGGTGCCCAGTCCCAGTTATCCGATTCACATTTATGGCCCGGTGATCGCGGGAGCGAACGTTCGCGCCATCCCGGTGCACAGCACCGATGATTTTCTAGCGGAGCTGGAGCATGCTGTCCCGCTGATGTATCCACGTCCGAAAATGCTGATTCTGAATTTTCCGGCGAATCCCACCACGCAGTGTGTGGACCTTGCATTTTTCGAACGCGTCGTCGCTCTCTGCAAAGAATTCCAGATCTACCTGGTGCATGATCTGGCCTATGCCGACATCGTTTTCGATGGATATCGTGCACCATCGATCCTGCAGGTACCGGGAGCGAAGGAGATTGCGGTCGAGTTTTTCACCTTGTCGAAGAGCTACAACATGCCTGGCTGGCGGGTGGGCTTTATGGTGGGCAATCCTGAGATGGTGGCAGCCCTGGGCCGGCTGAAGAGCTATTTTGATTACGGAACGTTCACGCCGATTCAGGTGGCTTCCATCCTTGCCCTGGAAGGTCCGCAGGAGTGTGTGCAGGAAATTTGCGACAACTACCGCAAGCGGCGGGATGTCCTCGTCAAGGGGCTCAATCAACTCAGCTGGCAAGTGCCACTGCCCAAAGCCACGATGTTTGTTTGGGCCTCCATCCCGGAGCGCTACAAAGCAATGGGCTCGCTTGAGTTTTCCAAGAAGCTTTTAACCGAGGCTAAAGTAGCGGTCAGCCCTGGCGTCGGATTTGGGGAGCACGGGGATGAGCACGTACGCTTTTCGCTGATTGAGAACGAAGAACGAACCAGGCAGGCGCTGCGGGGTATCAAGCAGATGTTCCAGCAAGAGAGCCTTTAGGGCACTCCAGTCCGTCCTGATTTTTCCAGCGGAGCCCGCTCACCAAGGCGGTGATGCGGGCTGCCGCCATTCGTTGGTGCCCATGATTGTTGCAAAACCACTTCTTAGCTGTTGGTAGGAACGCCGGACTGACCTTGTTGTCTTTTCGCACGGCGATCCTGCTTCATCTGCTCGTACTGCTGCCGTTGCGTATCGGTCAGGATTGCTTCGATCTTACTATTGCTGTCGCGCGCAATACCGTGAAGCTGTGCCTTTCTATCCGAAGGAGCCAGGTTGGTGTTGCTGCGCACATCCTGTACCCGCTGATCGCGGTCAGCGAGGATCGGTTCAATCTTTGCTGTTTGATCGGATGACAGACCTAGTTTCCTTGCCATCCTCTTTGCCTGGCGTTGAGGGTCAGGAGCCTTGTGCGGCTGGGTGGAAGACGCGTCGGAAGTGGGCGTAGAACTTACTCCCGCAGTTGTCTGATCCTGTGCAAGCAGTGAGTTTGCGGTTAAACCAGAGAGCAGTACAAAGCCGAGAAGAGTTGAAGGGAAACTGATTCGCATATAAACCTTTCTGGAGATATCTAATGCCTTCATCCTGTTTAGAAAAACACCGGAAGAACATTGATGTTGCGCGAGAGGTATGCGAATGCAGTCGTTCCTCCTTCAGCGGTAGAGACGGTGCTCGCATCAGCCCTCCACTGTTTCCGCTTTCCTGCATTGTTCACTTCCGGACAAGGATCTCCGAATCCGGACAAAGTGTCTTACCAGATCGGAATCCCTGTGCAGCTATAGTCCTTGGAATGAAGCATCCGCGGCTAGTAAAGTTCGGAAGTAAACGTGCAGTGGAAGGGCCGCAACCAGCCTTGCGCACGGAGGATTTCCTTGGGCACTCTGTTTCAGGACATTCGGTTTGCGTTTCGTCAGCTCAGGAAAGCTCCTAACTTCGCCGCCGCCGCGGTACTGACGCTGGCGCTCGGCATTGGAGCAAACACAGCCATTTTCAGCCTGGTGAATTCGCTTCTGCTTAAGCCGCTCCCAGTGTCTGATCCGCACCAGATTGCGACCCTGGCTCCCCGTGAAAACAAAGGACCCTTGCAACAGGGGCTTTCCTGGAACGAATACAAAGAGGTGCGCGCACAAAGCACACGTTTCTTCAGCGATGTCTTTGCCTACACCATGAGCATCGACGGTCTGGCGGTAAATGGGCAGAAGCCGGACCGGATCATGACCTCGTACGTGAGTGGCAACTTCTTCGACGGGTTGGGACTGAAGCCCGCTGCCGGGCGCCTCTTGCTCCGCAGCGAAGGAGAGGTTCTAGGTCAGGATTCCGTGGCCGTTCTTGGCTACCAGTACTGGCAGGAGAAGTTCAACGGCGATCCTAATGTGGTGGGCCGGATGGTCACGTTGAATCGGCACCCGGTGACGATTGTCGGCGTAGCGCCGAAAGACTTCTTCGGCATGAATGGCTTTGTAACCATGGCAGCCTACCTGCCTTTGTCGGAGCTGCCTCTCGGCGGCACGCCTGCCGATGTCGTCAACAACTGGCAAAACAGGATGTTCATCGTCAACGGGCGTTTGCGTCCCGAGGTGAGTCTGAAAGAGGCAAACGCCGCCCTGAACGTAATTGCTCAGAACCTGAACCGGTTGCAACCAGAATTTGAAAAGAAGCTAACCATTGAGGCGCACCCGGAACCGCAGATGCGCATCACTACGGGCGACACAAGCACCGTGTATATAATCGCGGGCCTCTTTCTATCGCTTGCCGTGATGGTGCTTCTGCTGGCGTGCGTGAATGTCGCGAACCTGGTGCTGGTACGAGCCACGGCGCGCGAGCGCGAGATGGCGATACGGTCTGCGCTGGGAGCCACGCACTCGCGGCTGGTGGCTCAGATGATTACCGAGAGCGCGCTGCTGGCGCTGATGGGCGGAGTGATGGGCGTGGTCCTGGGCATGTTCGCCAACAATGCCCTGGACCATCTCGACCTGCACGCGGATCTCCCGATCAGGGTTATGTTCGACTTCGATTGGCGCATCTTCTTCTACTCCTTTGCGATTGCCATGCTGGCAGGAATCGTGGTGGGGATTGCGCCTGCGATGAACATTGCCCGGGCGAATGTGAACGCAGTGTTGCACGAAGGGAGCCGGGGCGTGACCAGCGGGCGCCACTGGCTTCGCGATGGACTGGTTGCCGTGCAGATTGCCGGTTCCCTGGTGTTGCTGGTGGTCGCTGCCTTGTTTGTGCGCAGCCTCTCCGCGATGCAGACGATGGACTTCGGTTTCAAGCCAGACCACGTGCTGAACTTCGTCGTTGACTCCAATGAGATCGGGATGAACGATGCCGAGACCCGGGATTTGGCCGCGCGCATTGCAGCCCGCCTCCATCAGCTCGACGGAGTGAACTTTGTGAGCCACGCAAACACGCTTCCATTTGGCTATATCAACAATGGTGGCGACCGGATGATCATCGATGGAGCCGCAGTTCCCGCGGATCCCAACGATACGAATGCCGGTACAAATGTTATTTCGCCAGAATACTTCAGCGTGATGGGCATCCATCTTTCCCGCGGTCGCGCTTTTACAGAAGCTGACAACGAGCAGGGCAAAGATGTCGCCATTGTGAGCGAAAGCACGGCCAGGAAGTTCTGGCCCAAGCAGGATGCCATTGGCCGCACCTTCCGTGCGGCAAGCGCGAAAGAGCGCACGATGGTGGTAGTAGGGATTGTCTCCGACGTGGAATTCCAGCTCTTAGGAGGCGCCAAGTCGCAGCCCTTCTTTTACGTACCGTATGCTCAGCACCCGAAAGGGAACAGCGTGATGGTCTTCCAGTTAAGGGCTGACAGGGATCTCTTATCGCTTATGCCTGCGGTTGAGAAAAGCGTCCACGCGCTGGCTCCCCAATTGCCGATCTTTCAAATGCAAACCATGCGCCAGGGACTTTACACAATGAATGGACTTTTGCTGTTTCAGCTAGCTGCTTCGTTGGCCGCGATCATGGGTGGGCTGGGACTGACGCTGGCAGTGATTGGTCTGTATGGAGTGGTCTCCTATGCGGTTGGCCGGCGGGTGCACGAGATTGGATTGCGGATGGCGCTTGGGGCCAGCCGCGGAAGTGTGTTTCGCATGATCTACCGGCAATCGATCAACATTATCGCGGCCGGGCTGGGAATTGGCTTGGCTGTGGCCTTATTGGTGGCACGCGCGGTTGGCAGCCTGGTGGTGGTGAGTGTCTGGGACCCGGGGACCTATGTGCTTGTGTCGGTGGTCCTTGCCTCGGCGGCGCTTGCCTCGTGCTTCTTTCCTGCGCGGCGTGCGACCGCGATCGAACCAATGGTCGCGCTGCGCGAGGACTAATTCATTTTGCCGGGCAGTTTCCGCTGAATGGCTCCCGGCGCCGGACACAGTGGCAACCGTCACAGTCAGGGTCGAGGTCCTCGGAATCCCACATCTGCCAAAACCGGGCAGATATGGGGCACCCATCATTTGTTAGAGGGAGAGAAGAGGGTGGGAAGTGAGTTATCCAAGATAAGACCCGTAACCAAGAACGTACGAGGCGTGATCCCGTGGTTATTTAATGGAAGTCGTGGGAGCGCAGTTCGAGGTCGTGGAAGGCTAGCGGTTGGATGCGTTTTGCCTTAACGTGAATGACGCCATCCTGATTCTGAAGCGCACCTTCCACCAGAACAAATTTGCTCCGTGTGACCACGACACGCTCCCGCTCATAAAGGTCAGGAGTAATGATGACGTTGGCAATGCCGGTTTCATCTTCCATTGAGAGAAAGATGAAACCCTTGGCTGTGCCGGGGCGCTGTCGCGCAATGACACAACCGGCCGCACGCACATATTCGCCATCCTTGTAATTCCGCAGTTCCAAGGAGGTCAGTACCTTCATCGCATGCAGCTCTTTACGCCGATAGTGCAACGGATGCTTTCCCACGGTAAGGCCAGTACCGGAGTAGTCCGCACTTAGCCGCTCCTCCGTAGTCATCTGCCGAAGCGGGGACGATACCTGGTGTCCACGATGTTGCTTTAGCAAAGGCCCCACAGGCCTGACCGCTTCTTCTACTGCCCAAACAGCGTCACGCCGATGATCGATGCCGTCAAGACTATTTAGAGCGCCGATGCGGGCTAACAGGGTAAGCTCTTTACGCTGCAGCAGCGGTATCCGGCGGGATAGATCTTCCGCAGAACGGAAGAGGCCTGACTGACTACGGGATGCGACCATCGCTTCTCCCACGTCCTGCCTTAAACCCTTTGCATACATCAGGCCCATGCGCATGGCCCGCTCGCCATTGCTTTCATGCTCGATGGTGCACAGCCACTCGGATACCTGCACATCGATGGGACGGACGCGCAGGCCATGACGCTGTGCATCTTTTACCAATACAGCAGGCGCATAAAAGCCCATCGGCTGATTATTAAGAATGGCGCAGGTAAACGCGGCCAGATAACGCACCTTCAAGTAAGCGGAAGCATAAGCAATCAACGCAAAACTGGCCGCATGCGATTCAGGGAAGCCATAGAGCGCGAAGGAAGTAATGTTCTGGATTATGGTTTCCTGGGTAGCTGCAACGATTCCATTTTTGGTCATGCCACTGCGCAGCTTCACTTCCAGTTGCTCCATACGCTGCCAGGAACGCCGCATGCCGACAGCACGGCGCAATTCTTCTGCTTCTGCACCGGAAAAATCAGCCACGGTCATGGCCATGCGCAAGAGTTGTTCCTGAAACAGGGGAACCCCTAGTGTCCGCTTGAGCACTGGCTCGAGCGATGGATGAGGGTAGGTGACCTCCTCCTTTTTCTGCCTCCGGCGCATGTAAGGGTGCATCATCTTGCCCACGATAGGCCCTGGCCGGATGATGGCGACCTGGACCACCAAGTCATAGAATTTTTCCGGATGATTGCGCGGCAACGATGCCATCTGCGCCCGGCTTTCCACCTGGAACATGCCCACCGTGTCTGCACGCTGCAGAGTTTCATACACTACCGGATCCTGAGGCAATTGCGCCAGGTCGACAGGGTCATCGTAATGCTGCTTAACCAGGACAAGAGATTCCTGGATCACTGCCATCATGCCCAGACCAAGCAAGTCCACTTTGATGATCCCCAGGTCGGCACAGTCTTCTTTATCCCACTGCACCACGGTTCGGCCAGGCATGGAGGATCGTTCCAGCGGCACCACTCGATCCAGCTGGCCCTGGCATATCACCATACCTCCGGAGTGTTGACCGAGATGCCGCGGCAAATCCTGAATGCGCATGCAAAGCTCGAGAAATTTGCGGATATGCGCGTGGTCCACATCGAAACCTGCATGAAGAAAAGAGTGTTCCAGGGTGTCACTCTCCCCCTTCCACTCCCATTGCGACACCAGGCTCGAGAGGCGCCCCAATGTCTCTGGATCAAAGCCCATCGCCTTTCCCACTTCACGCGCTGCCGACTTGCCGCGATAGGTGATCACATTCGCAGTAATGGCGGCTCCAAGCTCTCCATACCGCTCATAGACGTACTGAATCGCCTGTTCGCGTTTATCACCGGAGGGGAGATCAAGATCGATATCCGGCCACTCTCCGCGGCTTTCGCTCAAGAAGCGCTCAAAAAGCAATTCCATGCCAACCGGATCGACTGCCGTTATTTCGAGCGCGTAGCAGACGGCAGAATTGGCTGCGCTTCCACGCCCCTGTATCAGGATGTCGTTTCTCTTGCAGTATTCCACCAGGTCCCAAACGATCAGAAAATAACCGGCAAAGCCCAGTTTCTCTATCAAGGTCAGCTCATGCTCCACTTGCTTTTCAGCTTTTTCGAGCAGCTTCCGATTGTGTTTGGAACCATAGCGCTTCAAGACACCTTCTGCCGTACGGCGACGCAGAAAGCTATCCATCGTTTCACCTTGCGGCACAGGATAGCGGGGAAATTCATACCCTAGATCATTCAACTCAAATTCCAACCGTTCAGACAATGCCAGGGTGTTCGCGATGGCCAGGGGGAGGTCGCTGAATCTGGACGTCATCTCTCGTGCATCGCGCAGATAACGTTGTTGATTCACGGTGAGCAGGCGGCCTGCATGTTCCAGGTCAGTGTGGTGCCGTACCGCGGTAAACACGTCAAGGATTTCCCGATCATAGGCAGTTGCATAACGAACGCCATTCGTAGCCAGTAGCGGCAACCCCATTCGCTCTGCAATGCGGATGGCAGCCTGGTTTCGCCATTCTTCCTCACGCTCGCCATGACGCTGAAGTTCGACATAAACATTTTGCTGCCCAAAGAGTCGAACCAGGTTTTCCGTAACCTTCACTGCTTCTGATTCCCCTCCACGCATCAGTGCCGACGCCAGAGGGCCTTCCTCTCCGCCAGTCAGACAGACCAGTCCGGACGAGAACTCTTCCAGGTCCTCAAGCGTGGCTGCGCCTTCAGACTTGGTGGTCTCCCGCATTTTGAACCGGGTAATCAGTTGGCAAAGATTTTGATATCCGGCGCGGGAAGCACATAGCAGTGGGATACGAGCAGGTTCTGGAGCATGCTGATGCGGCAGCCATGCTGGAGGTGTGAGTCGCCTGCCTAGACTGGATACCGCGATTTCCGCTCCGATATGGGCGCGCACCCCTTGCTTACGGGCAAGGGTATGAAACCGCGCCGCGCCGTAAACGCCATTTCGATCCAGCAACGCCATGGCCGGCATACTGAGCTCGGCAGCGCGCTGGATAAGATCTTCAGGCAGCGATGCCCCCTCAAGAAAGCTGAAAGCGCTGGCTGCATGCAGCTCAACATACTGCTCAGTCATACAACGCCTCTACCAGCCAACCTTCCTGCATAAGATCTCGTGTCAGGCAGCAGCAAAGACTGAATGCATTATTTGCATCATCATGGCCCCTGGCCACAACATCCCATTGTTCCAACGACCATAGGGAAGGTTTCCACCAGTCTCCGGCAGAGGACCATGGCCCGTAAGCACGTTCGACTGTATAGCGCTTTTCCCTGAAGACGAATGAATGCGGTTGCCGATCGCGTACTGTAACGGTCACATTTTCCGGAGGCCGCAATTGCCGTACAGCAAGACGCTGACTGGGGGATTTTCTACTGCCGGCAGAAGCAGGAACTGCAAATGGTTCCACGTGAAAAGCGTCCTGGCGGTGAGTGTCCTTAAGTACCGCCTGACCTGCGCAGCCTTCGCCCACGATCGCGTAAATTCGGGCCAGGGTTACATCCAGCCGCATAGGCTCTGGTACCTGGGGAGAAAAAAGTCCAAGCTGCACTTTGCTGGTGCTACCCGGTTGTGCACTCAAGCAGAGAGACAGGATTGCAGCCTGTGGGGGATGCGCCTGCAGATCCAGATGGATCAGCTTCAACCATAGCTTACGGTCAGTATTTGGCAGTGCGGGCCTTACTGTGCGGGAATGTGTGGTTTCCCCTTCAAGATCCAGATGAAGTGTAATCGAGGCCAGCGCCAATATGCGCGATTGGGCGCGCACAATGAGCTGATCGAGCATCACTCCCATGATAAAAAGCAGGGAATCGAGTAGCTCCACTGGTGCGTCTAATTCCATTCTTTCTTCGAGAGCGAGGCTGGGCTCAACCGCAGTAAACAAATGCGGCAATTCTCCGCGCGCCAGCAGGCGCAGTTCCTCGCCTGCCTGCCCAATCCGGGCAATCAATTCTGTTTCTTCAAGATTTCCCAGTTCTCCGAATGTCGTGATGCCCCACATGGAGAAGGTTTCCGCATGTTCGAGCGAAAGATCGAGAACCGTGAGTGGTAACGGCGCGAGAGCAGCCGTTTCCATTCCTCGGGGCACTACCCGAATACCTGCACCCGAATGCCCGCGCGCCAGGCACCTGGCAGCACGAACATTGCTGCTGATGGCAATCGATGCCCGTACGCCAAGTGCTTTTGTTCTTTTCAGCAGGTTCTCACCCAATGCATCAGGAGAACCGAAAAGCTTTTCGGTTCCGGCAATATCGATCACGCAAATAAAGCAACCGTCACTGCTTTGATCTTCCACCCGGGGAGAGAAAGAACCGGCGCACTCGAGCAGAGCTGCGTGCGCTGCTGCCTCCTCAGCTCGTGAGCGCTTTAATACAACGGCAGTAGGAAACATGTCCATTTCCAGCTTTGTCATTTCTGGTGCTATTCCCAGCGTCCAGGCCAAACGGTTGAGGGAGCACACTCGCTCGAACGGTGGCTCGCCATCCAGCACGGCAATCGGTTTGCGTTGCAGTTCCGGCCTCAAGCGCAGCAGTGCCTGCAGGGGAAATTCCTTTGCCAGCAGGCACGCGTAGCGGGGAGCAGTCATCGTTGGCCTGCCCAAACACTTTTTACCTGCCATTGTGCTGTTTGCACGCTTTGCGGCTGCTTACGCAAGGGCAATACATTTCCCTGGGCAAAGCGCTGCCGGGCCAACTCCGCCCGATGTTCGAGGCCGGTGAAAATGGTCCCATCTTTGCCCAGCACGTTTCCTTTTCCTGGATCAACAGAATCAAGACGAAGCACCAGGCCGGCGCTGTTCCTGGAGCAGGCGTGTTGCGTTAACAGCAACACATTCGATTGCAGGCGTTCGGCTGCTGCACGAAAGCGAAACCATGTTGCCAGGGGCACACGCAGGGCGTACTCCGCGTTCAGGCTGCCCATGTCCAGCACAATGCAACTGAAGCCACCTGCCTGGAGTAGCAGATCGCTCACCCGAAGCCCTTGTTCCAGCCGCGACCAGGATTTGCCTTTAGGAACCGCTCTGATTTGAGAAGAAGGGAACGGTGTGAGCTGTGGGCCTGTCTGCTTAGGGAGTGGCCGCGTTTTGGGTTGTGGCTCTGCGCCGCGGGGAGCTGTAGTCAGCAAATTGCTGACTGCGGCCGAAAGGCCTTTAGCTTCCATTCGGGGATGAGCTCCGCCTCCCTGGGGTAATCCCGGCTTTGGCTTGGGCGGCTTTTCTGCCATGCGCAATTCACGTACAGGCAATGGCGCACTCTCCGGGGATCGTCCACACCGTATCCAGAGCAGCCGGGAGAGGTCGACTCCCAGGGCTGCCGCTGATTCTGGGTGCAATGCATCCGAAACATCTACCCAGGCGCAGACCTTGCCTGCCTGGGTCAGGTTGGCTACAAAGGTGAGCGCGAGTGAGGTTCGTCCGGAACATTCCGGTCCAACAATCTCGCTGAGAGCCCCGATTGGGAATCCGCCATGCAGCAATTCATCGATCTCACGAATACCCGTGGGAGCAACCGTGTAGGCTATTTTCGGCGAAGGAGTGAGCGCCGAAGGGATCCTTTTCGCCAGGTTTGCTTCGATTTGGGCTCGCAGGTGCTGGGCGGTCGACATAGCAGATCTTCGCCTTATTTTCGCCTATGACGGATAAGATGTGCCAGCCCCCATCTGTGGGAAAGTCTTTAGGGCTATGAAAAGAAGGCGCTTATAAATTTGAGCGCAGTGGGTCCTCTCCTTCCGTTCCCTGCATGCTTGTTGAAACAGGATGGCTCTTGAGTCCGTCTTATGAACAACATGGGCACATTCCAGCATCCTCACGGGCTTAAGAGATAATGAATAGATGGCAAAAATAGAGGCTGAATGATCCTTAGTTTTTTTCATTTCACGATATTAGGGATGGCTGCTATCCCGTTGATTTACTACTCACTTGCGTTGTTTAGCGCGTGGCAGTTCTTTCGTCAATCGCATAAAAGCGCCCCCTCGAAGAGCTATACCCCTCCGGTGAGTAATCTGAAGCCCATTCGTGGACTGGATCCGGATGCTTATGAAAATTTCGCCAGCTTCTGCCGCCAGGATTATCCCGAGTACGAGATTGTGTTTTGCGTTGGCGATGCTTCTGAACCTGCGCTGCCAGTGATCCAGAGGCTCATTCGTGACTTTCCTGAATGTCAGATCCGGGTTTTGATCGGCTCCGGGAGGGTAGCTACCAACGATAAAGTCGCCAAGTTGGCGCGGCTGTCTGCTGAAGCAAAATACGAAACCGTGGTGATGAGTGACAGCGATGTGCGCGTGCAGCCAGACTACCTTCGCACCATTGTTGCCGGGATGGCAGATCCGAAGGTGGGAGCGGTTACATGCTTTTATGCGCCCGTACCCAGCGAAGAGAAAACCTTCGTCCAGCGTGTGCAATCGGTTGGCATGCTCTCTGATTTTTATGCCGGTATTTTGGTAGCCAGACAATTGGATGGAGTTAAGTTCGCCCTGGGCCCGACGATCGCCACTACGCGAACGCGTCTTGCTGGCTTTGGCGGCTATGCGGCTATTGAAAACCGCCCGGCGGACGATCTGCTCGTAGGACGTTTGATCGCAGAGCAAGGCTATGAAGTGCAGTTACTGAATTATTCGATTCAGACTGTATCGGACTTTCATTCGTTGCGCGACCTGTTTCTGAAGCGATTGCGTTGGACCGTGGTCATGCGCATCATGCGTCCCTGGGGACACCTGGGGCTGATTTTTACTCTTGGTTTGCCGTGGGCTTTGGCGGCAATCTTTGTTCAACCCACTCCAGAGATAATCTTTGCCTATCTGAGCGCATACTTTGCATTCCGTATCGCCATGATGGAAGTGATTGGAAGATGGGGATTGAAGCAGCCAGGCATCTATAAGAAACTGTGGCTGCTTCCAGTCTGGGATTTGCTGGCGACCAGCATATGGCTGGCAAGTTTCACTCGCAACAGCATTCGCTGGAGAGATGGCTACTACTACATTCGCAATGGCGAGTTAGTTCCGGTGGATCCTTCGGCGGCCATTCGTGCAGCTGAGAAGGCTCCGGAGCGGGTTTAACCTAAGACCTATCCTCATACCCACAAACATGTGTGCCCACGTCTCGCTCGTTCTTGGTGAGATGTGGGGCACACATGTTTTTAGCTGATCGATGTACTTAGCCGAAGTTTACAGGGCTGTTTTCGCCAAGACCGGCTTTTCCACTCGCCGATCATTTCGTGCCTGACGCCAGTTCACCCTGGGTAGAAACAATGCCGTATCGATCCGGTCCTTGTAGCGAACTGCGATATCGATGAGTGAATCCAACAACGAATCAGAAAGAAAGTGTGGTGCCAGGCCAAGATCGATGAGCTTGGAGTGTTTCGCATTGTAGTAATGTTGCTCTGCTTCCACGCGAGGGTCAGACAAGTAGTCGATCTCAACCTTCAAGCCCGTTTGCTTGCCCGCGTTCTGTACCAGATGAGCTAGATCAAGGACGGAAAACTGCTCGGTGAATTGGTTGAAGACGCGGAATTCACCCTTGCCCGCAGGATTCAGACAAGCAAGTTCGACGCAGCGCACTGTGTCGCGGATATCCAGGAAGCCGCGCGTCTGGCCGCCTTTGCCATAAACCGTGAGTGGATGGCCAAGAGCCGCCTGGGCGCAGAAGCGATTGAGCACCGTGCCGAAGACTTCGTCATAGTCAAAACGGTTGATCAATGCTTCATCCAGGGCAACTTCGTCCGTCATGGTTCCATACACAACACCCTGGTTCAAATCGGTGGCGCGCGTGCCCCAGATCCTACATGCGAACATCATGTTGTGGCTGTCGTGCACCTTTGACAGGTGATAAAACGATCCCGGCTGCTTAGGATACGGGAGCACGTCTTTGCGGCCGTTGTGCTCGATGGTGATGTAGCCCTCTTCGATATCGATGTTCGGCGTGCCGTACTCTCCCATGGTGCCAAGCTTGACCAGGTGACAGTCAGGCTGAAACTCACGCAGGGCAAAAAGTAGGTTCAGCGTGCCCACCACGTTGTTTACCTGGGTGCCCACCGCGTGGTTGCGGTCGATCATCGAATACGGTGCAGAGCGTTGTTCGGCAAAATGAACGACAGCTTCAGGCTCAAACGTCTTGATGGTCGAAGCCAGAAACTCATAATCCGTTACGTCGCCAACGAATAACTCAATTGTTTTGCCGGTGAGCTCGTGCCAGACGCGCAGGCGATCAGCCAGCGGGCGGATAGGAGTAAGCGACTGCACTCCAAGTTCGTGGTCCCACAGGCGGCGCACGAAATTATCAATAATGGCTACCGAATGCCCGCGGTTCGATAAATAAAGAGCCGTGGCCCAACCACAGTAGCCATCGCCTCCAAGCACGGCAATTTTCATATTCCCTCAATTCGTTCTGATATTCCCAGTGTTAAGTCTAGCAGGGTATAGATGTTAACCATCTATCTTACCGTGATAGACGACGTGGAGATTAAATAGGAGTACCGGCCGCTTCGCTTACTAAAACCGGCACCTTTCGTGTGGATCCTGGAGTCGACTGAATGTGCCATTTCTTCATCCATAGGAACAAGATCATCAAGCCCCAGAGGTGATATCCAAGATTGGCTCGTCTATCGAGGTGGAGCTGCATCAACCTTTCGATGGTGTCAGCGCGGAAGAGATCTGCGTGCTCAGAAAGGCCTTCCTGCAAAGTGTCCAGCATCAGTGAACGCAGAGAGCCGCGGAGCCACTGATGCGCGGGAATGTCGAAGCCAACTTTTTTGCGCTGAAGAATCGATGCGGGTAGTTTGTCCTTCATCAATTCCTTCAGGACGAATTTTTGCCGCGAGCCGCGCATCTTCAGCGTGTCTGGCAATGTGGCAGCAAACTCAACGATGCGGTGGTCAAGGAAAGGGGGACGCACCTCAACTGCATGGGCCATGCTCATGCGATCCGACTTCACCAGAATGTCGTCTGCCAGATAATACTTTTGATCGAACGCCAGATATGGGTAGAGGCTGTTGCTGGCTGCAACCGAATTAGCAAGGCCGGCCAAAATGTTGTCCATCGACCCGGGGATAGGATGCCGTAACAGGGCTGCTTTAGCGTCCTCAGAGAAGGTTCCATTCCAGTGCACATGGGCCTGTTCGGGCCGCAGCAGGCTGCCCTCGAGAAAGCGCTTCAGCTTGTATTCGAGGCTGATCTTCTCGTCGGAGACGGGCCATAAGCGTAGTCCCTTAAGGGCCGCTTTGATCGCCGCCGCAGGCATGGTCCGCGCAGTGCGGGCAAGCTGGTTGGCGCGATACGTGAGGTATCCGGCAAAGATCTCATCGGCCCCCTCACCGCTCAGGGCCACGGTCGCGTGCGTCTTGCACATGCGGGATAGAAACCAGACCGGCAATGCTCCGGCATCGGCGCTCGGCTCATCGGAGTAGTAAGCGAACTGCTCGATTGCGCCCTGCAGATCTTCCTGGGGATTCAAATCAAACTGCTCGTGCTCTGTTCCGTAGTGCGAGACCACCCGCTGGATATGCTCGGTCTCATCAAAACTGCGGCCGTTGAATGAGATGGAGAAAGTCTTCAGTCGAGCATGATTGGTGCCGGCCGCATAGTGCAGGATGGTGGATGAGTCGACCCCGCCGCTGAGCCAGACGCCCAGTGGTACATCGGAGAGCAAGTGCTCGCGGACGGATTGCTGCAGTAGCGAATCCAACTCCTGCTTTGCACTCTCCAGGTCGATGACGCGCGGCGTGGAGTCGGGTAGGCGCCAATAAGATTCTGTGCGCATCCGCCCGTCATGCCATTCACACCAGTGGCCCGGGGGAAGCTTTTCCACTCCATCCACCAGTGTCCAGGGGCAGGGAACGTAGTTCAAAGAGAGATAGCAGTCAAGCCCTTCCAGGCTCAGGCGGCGCTCTACTTCGGGATGGACAAGGATGGCCTTGAGCTCGGACCCAAAGAGCACGTCCTCACCATACTTTGCCAGGTAAAGGGGCTTGATCCCCATGCGGTCTCGAGCCAGGACAAGGCGCTTGGCCGACTTGGTCCATAGGGCAACTGCGAACATACCCCTTAAACGGGCAAAACAGGCGGTGTCCCATGCCAGGTAGGCATAAAGAACTGTCTCGGTATCGCAATGGGTGTGAAACTCGTAGCCGAGAGCCTCCAGCTCAGGGCGCAGTTCAAGGTGGTTGTAGATTTCTCCGTTGAATACGATGACCGTGTCGCCATCGCTCGAAGTGATTGGCTGATCGCCTGCAGCCAGATCGAGGATCTTCAAGCGGGTGGCGCCCATACAACACAGGCGCGAGGAGAAAACACCCTGCTGGTCAGGTCCTCGATGGGTCAAGGTCGCGGTAGCGGCGCGAATCCTGTCGGGATCAGAAGCCCAGCTTTTCTGGGTAAAGCCGGCAATGCCACACAAATCGGTAAGTACCTCACGAAAGGCTTAGCCTTTCTCCAATCTATAGTTATATCGCAAACCGGCCTGTCGCCTTCGTCAAGGACTCCGGATCCAGCTAGTACAATCGATGCTGACGGAAGTGAATGAAGTCTCAAAAATCACTGCATCTTAAGACGTTTTCGCTGATCCTGGTGATGGTCATTGCGGGCCCCCTTGGGAACGTTTTGCTGAGCAAGGGAATGAAGCAGACAGGCTCACTGGTATGGTGGCCGCCAAGCGAGGCACTCCATACGGTGGTCCGCGTCCTTGGTACCGGCTCTATTTGGCTGGGAGTGGCGTCTCTGCTTACCTTTTTTCTGGCCAATATATTGGTCCTGTCCTGGGCGGACTACAGCTTCGTACAGCCGGCTTCCTCGGTCGCCTATGGCGTTTCCGCGCTGCTCGGCTATTTCATGTTGGGAGAGCCGGTCTCCCCCTTACGCTGGACAGGCATTGCCATTATTTGCCTGGGGGTATTTGTGGTTGGACAGACGAGCCCGCAAAGCCACCCGCAGAGCTTGGAGCGCACCTAGTTGGTCGAGGCCATTCTTTTTTCGCTCATCATCGTGGCCGGCACTTGTGGTGAGTTATGCGTTTCCCGGGCTATGAAGGCCGTGGGAGAAGTAAAAGATTTTCGTCCCTTGTCGATTGCCCGCGTTATTCTTCGGGCGCTGCGCGTAGGCTGGATGTGGGCAGGAGTTGGGATGATGGCACTGGCGTTTTTCTCCCTGCTGGGTGCGCTTTCTTTTCTGAACGTGAGCTTCGTGGTGCCGGTGACCGCCCTGAGCTATGTCGCCGGTGCGTGCGGAGCAATGTTTTTCCTGCGTGAGCGGGTCAGCCGGCGGCGCTGGGCAGGTGTCTGCCTGGTCGTAATCGGGGTCACCCTGGTGTTTTTGGGTAGGCGATGAGCACTTCTGCACCAGTTCGCGGCACCCAGAGTATTGCCCTCCGCGAGATTGTATTGCTGGCCATCGACTCGTTTCGCCTGAACCAGGTTCGCTTCGCCCTGACCGCCCTGGGCATGGTAATCGGGACCGCCTCGCTGATCCTAGTGGTCACCATCGGGCTATCGGGGAGGAGGTACGTGCTTACCTCCATTCAAAACATTGGGACCAATCTCATTTGGGCAGAGTACGCCGGGCTGTCGGATGCCAGTATCGCATCGGTGCGCGATTACCTGACGGTGGCCGATATGGATGCTGTGGAGCAGCAGGTCCCCGGCATCCAGGAGGCGTCGCCGGTGCTCAATCTGCACCAGTTCTTCACCAGCGGCGGAGGCAAGGAACGCGATGTCCTGATCCTCGGGGTGAATCCGGAATATCCCAACATACGCCGGCTTTATCTCATCGCCGGACGCTTTTTCGATCAGCAGGACTCGTTGACCCACAGCCATGCCGCGCTGGTCACGGAGAGGTTCGCCTTGGCCCAGTACGGTAATCCCTCCGAAGCGGTTGGGAAGACATTGGCCATCTCCGGGGTGCCATTCACCATCATCGGCGTTTTTAGGGAGCGGGTGGCGACGTTCGGGCAGTCGGAGATCGTCGATGAGACGGTACTCATTCCGTATACCGTAGCCCGTTACTTCACCGGAACGGATGCGGTAAACCAGATCTACTTTTCCATGACCGATTCGGGCAGTGTTCCCTGGGCCACGCCGGCGATCTGGAAAGCCATCAAGGCAAGGCATCGTCCCGAATCCGTGTATGACGTAGGCGATTTATCCGAGGTGCTTTCGATGGCCGGCAAAACGGCGACTGCCTTCAGCATCGTGCTGCTGCTGTTTTCGCTGGTGACCCTGTTGGTGAGCGGGGTGGGAATCATGAACATCATGCTGGCCACGGTACGTTCGAGGATTCGGGAGATCGGGATTCGCAAGGCATTGGGGGCGACCTTTCGGGAAATTCAACTGCAGTTTCTGGCCGAGGCAGTGCTGATCTCGCTCAGTGGAGGCGTGGTGGGCACGGTGCTGGCGATGGCTTTGCCGCTTTTGGTGGCATTTTTTACCGACTACCGGCTGCAGGTTTCCTGGCTGTCGGCGGTGCTTGCGATTATGGTTTCCTGCGCGGTGGGGGTGGCTTTTGGGACCTTCCCGGCGGTGCGGGCAGCGCGCATGGATCCTGTAGAATCACTGAAGTACGAATAGCGGGAGTGCAATTTTTCTATTGCACTCGTCGAATTCGCGGTATATCCTAAAAGAGCGTCGAATACGATTTTGGTTCTCAGCTCGTTCTGCTTTAGGAGTCCGCACTACCTGCAGATACCCCGATTGAATTCAGCGTCATCTCGTTACTAAGGAAGAAACACAATGGAACAAGGTACAGTGAAATGGTTCAACGATGCCAAGGGGTTCGGCTTTTTGAGCCGTGCAAATGGTGAGGATGTTTTCGTGCACCACACAGCGATCCAAGCAAACGGCTTCCGCACTCTTCAAGAAGGCCAGGCGGTTCAGTTCAACGTAACCAAAGGCCCTAAGGGTTGGCAGGCAGAGAACGTTCAGGTTCTGTAGTCTGTAGTCAGCTTTAAGCAGGAAGAGGCGGCTCCAGGCCGTCGCTTCCTGCAGCTTCCCGGACTGAATTTTGGCCCACTATGTTCGCGGCCGGTTCTGAAAATCCTTCCTGCGTTTCTTTCCCACGCAATGCCCGTATAAAATCGCTCTCAAGGAGAAACCATGGTCAGAGCCTCTGTCCTCTTGTTGCTTCTGTCTTGCGGGATGGTATTGGGTTGCGACACCGGCAGTACCGCGCAAAATGTCAGTTCCACCGGTTGGAAAGGCCAGAAGGTCGGCAAAAGCTCCAACGTAGCAGGCCCTGTTCCCAGCTCAACCACGGGTACGCCCGGAAACATCCAGGAACCGCAGCCAAAACCTCCCAACGAAGAACCGAAAGCAACCCAGAACCTTGACAGCGACTAGAGCAGTTTCGCAATTACTGTCTTCTGGTAACGATCGCGAGGAGTGGTTTTCCTTGAAAGAAAACCACGACCAGGCCTGTCGCTTCGGTTTACACCAATTGCGAAACTGCTCGAGTCTCGACGGCTGCTAGACTCAACTAGATCTCATACTTTCTGAACTGGAGTGCTCATGGCTGAGGGTGAAGTAACCATCACGGTGCGACCGAACGGACCATTTCGCGTAGAGGGTCCAATCAAGCTGATCAACACCGACGGTACATTGATCGATTTAGCTGGCAAACCTGCCGTTTCTCTCTGCCGTTGCGGAGCATCCGTCAATAAGCCATTCTGCGACGGAACCCATTCCAAGATTGGTTTCCAGGCTGCGGCAGCGGTGGTCCCCGAATCCGCCGAAAAAGTTTAATTCCCAAGCAGTAACGAGTAGCGAGAGATGGAGCGTATGCGTATGCGCTCCATCATCGTTTTCAGGGTTACAATGCTTACAAGAGTTACTGGGGATGGCTATGAACTCAGCTCCGTCGACTGTCATCAGCATGCGTCTTCCTGTGGCAAGCGGGGATCGCCTGAAACGCATGGCGAACCGCTACGGCTGGACTCCTAGCGATGCGAGCGCTCGGCTGGTTGAAGAAGGCTTGCGACGGTCAGAGTTCGCTTTCATAGATTTTCGTGATTCAGCCGCAGGCCGGCAAGCATGCATCCAGGGCAGCAGTCTCGCTGTTTGGGAAGTAGTTTTTTTGCTCCAGAGCTACAAGGATGACCTGGCGGCGGTAGCGAAGCATCTGGAATGGGCAAAAGCGAAGGTGCAGGCGGCCGTTAACTACGCCGAGGCGTATCCTGACGAAATCAATCAGGCGCTCGAGGAAAATCGGGCAATGGACTTTACTGCGTTGAAGCGCATGTTACCGCAAATTGCAGAGTTCATCGTAACGAAGTCTTAGCAGCGATCAAATGCTCAAGCTTCTTCTGGATGAGCACATCTCCCCCAAGGTGGCTGCGGGTTTGTGCCGCCGTGACCCCGAAATCGTTGTCCGTAGTATGCCCGAATGGGAAGATGGAGCATTTCTGGGACAGGAAGATTCGGTCTGCCTGCAGGAAGCCTTTATTCAGAAATTGACCCTTGTTACTTACGATCGCAGGACAATTTCGCCCCTGCTCAAGAGTTGGGCGGAGATGGGGCGTCACCACGCGGGCGTGATTTTTGTTGATGAAAAGACTATTTCGCAGGCAGACATGGGAGGACTCGTCGAATGCTTAGACAGGTTGGCGAGGGAAGCGCGCCGTTGGGACTGGACCGATATCGCGTATTTCCTGCAGCGCCAGGTAAAGTAGCTAAGCTTACTCCTCGTTAGCCAGAGGCACCTTTGGTCTTCTCCAGAGCCGCTGCAAGAGTGACAAATCGAGCAGGCTACGTGTAAAGTCGCCGAGGTCGTCGCCCAACAGCCGCAGGCTCTCGCGCAATACAAAGAAGGCAGTGAAAAGGTCCCCAGCGACCAGCGCGATCACCGCGCCGCGCAGCCCGAGGGAGTTCACATGCATCAACAGCCAGGCCAGTGCGAGCGCCAGACAAGTGGCGGCCAGCATCGCCCTCGCCATTCGCTGGTGCTGGTTGATGGCCATCGGTACCACCGAACTGGTGAACCAGAACGCCGAAATCACCATTTGCAACAACATGAGGTTCAATAGCACGGGATCAGTCGGCACTCGGCCTACTGTCCAGATCTTCCAGATCCAATCCCCGAAAATTGCCACGGCAAGAGTGATCCCCAGGCATAGAAACAGCGAAATCTGGCACGCACGCCTGTGGAGCATGCGGGCGATGTCCATGGCTCCTACGCCGAACGCCGCAGACATCTCCGGCCAGATGGAATTGTTGATCAGGTTCATCCCCTGCACAGCGCTGCGAGAAATCGTTCGCGCTGTGTTGAAAGTGACCACTGCGATCGGACCCATCACATAGCCGATGACTACCAAAATTCCCTGCAGGTTCAGGGCATTCACCAGCGGGAAACTCATGAAAGAAAGCGCTGGTCCGGTGAGGCGGCGAATGACGGCCCATTGTGCGTGGCGAATGCCGAAACGGATCCAGGGCACTTCGCGTCGCAGCAGAATCCACAACGCCAGCACGCCTACCGCGTTGACCGCAACATACAACGCGGTGACCGGGACCGGAGACAGGTGCATCCAAACGCCGATCATGGTGCTCAGGAAGGCTGCCAGTACCACCAGGCTCTTGGCCATGGTGCCCAGCGGATATTTGCCCACACAGCGAAAGGCTGCCTGAAATAAGGTCTCTTGCATTCCCAGCAGAACAGCCAGGCCTAACAACAATATGATCAGCCTTGCGTCAGGGGCGCTGATGGCATGCATATGCAGCCACCTGCCCAACGGAAGTAACCATACCGTTGCCATCAGCAGCAACCCCAGCAGGCTGGTAATGACGGTGGTGAGCACCCACACACTCTGAAAGACGATCAGCGCCTGGTCGAAATCCTGTGCCGCCGCCAGCATGGTCATCTCATTTCCGGCAACGCTGCCGAACCCCACGTCGCTGAGGCCGAGATAACTGGGAATGGTGTTAAGCAGGATCCACTCACCGTACAAGTGCACTCCCCAGTGACTAAGAAACACCGGAACAGAGAAGATCTGGGTGAGTGTGGTCGAGAGCCGGCTGAAGGTATTAGCGCCGAATCCTTCCACCAGTCTGCGCTTAAGACTGCGTGTGCTCATGAGGGGCCGGCGGACCGGTTACACAATGGTACATGCGCTGGCTTGAGGATGCGGCTACCAACCATGTACCCTTCCAACATGAAAGCTCTTCTCCTTTCGCAGTACAACCAACTGGATATCGCCGATCTTCCCGCACCCGTGCCCGGTGCGGAGGAGATTCTGGTGCGCGTTGCCGCCTGTGGAATATGCGGCAGTGATGTACATGGTTACGACGGTACTTCCGGCAGGCGCATCCCCCCGATTGTCATGGGCCATGAGGCGGCAGGTGTGGTAGCTGCAGCCGGAGCTGGCGTGACCAAATTCAAGGCCGGCGATCGCGTTACCTTCGACTCCACCGTTTATTGCGGAGAGTGCGAGTTCTGTCGTCAGCGCGAGATTAACCTGTGCAACAACCGGCAGGTGATTGGAGTTTCCTGCGGAGACTATCGTCGTGCGGGCGCCTTTGCGGAGTACGTCGTGGTACCGCAGCGCATCGCTTATCACCTTCCCGACGCTCTGGAGTTCCACCAGGCGGCGATGTTGGAAGCAGTGTCGGTCGCGCTGCACGCGGTGCGGATCTCGGGGATGAAGGGTGGCGAGACCGCGCTGGTGATAGGGGCGGGCATGATCGGTTTACTTACTCTGCAGGCGGCAAAAGCTGGCGGAGCCGCCAGGGTGCTGGTAGCGGACATAGATGAGACGCGCCTGCAAAGGGCGAAGAGCATTGGTGCCGATGACACGCTGCTGCTTTCCGGAGGCGAGTTGGTGAACGAGGTCCTGCGCCGCACGCAAGGCCGAGGCGTGGACCTGGTGCTCGAAGCGGTCGGCCGAGAAGAAACCATTGCCGCCTCGATCGCGAGTGTTCGCAAGGGCGGAACGGTGACCCTCATCGGAAACATTTCCCCCGAGGTCAAGATCCCGTTACAGGTTGTGGTCTCACGGCAAATACGTCTCCAGGGATCGTGCGCCTCCTCGGGCGAATATCCCCAGGCAATGGAATTGCTGGCTAGCGGGAAAATCAAAGTGCAGCCTTTGATAACCGCCGTAGCGCCTCTCAGTGATGGTCCGGAATGGTTTGCCAGGTTGCACGCCGGTGAGCCAAACCTGATGAAAGTAGTGCTCGATCCGGGAGCGTAGCGACCGAAGTGTCGCCAAAGAAGATGACTGTCGCGGACAAATAATGAGTGGGTGGCCCAGGTCTCAAAAGCGAGACCGGGCCACCCACTCATTATTCAAAGTTTACAGTGCGGTGGTTGCAGCATTATTTTCTACGTAGCGTGCGTTTTACGCCGTGCCTTTCGGAGCATCCGTAGCAGGTTTTTTCCGTTTGCGTTTGACGTTGCGTGCCGGTGAAGCCACTTTCTTTTCTGCCTCCGGCGGAGCCGAGGATTCAATCACGCTCCGCATCCAGTACTCGCCATCGGCATCCACTTCAATACCGTGCACCTCGCGTTCGAACCCGGGAAATTGCTTGCCAAACTTCTCCAACGCCCAAAGCAACCGAAGGATCGGATTATCCGGCCCACCCAGCCGCTCCCCTGGCATGCGCACCGGGATGCCGGGAGGATAGGGGACCAACATCACTCCAGCCAAGCGCCCTGCCATCTCCGACATACGCACCTTCTCCGTCCCGTTTCGTATCAATTTCTGATACGTTTCCGCCGGCGTCAGGACAGGGTCGGGGTCCACATCGCATGCCTGGTGAAGCAGGTTGGTGAGGTCCAGCTGCTTCATGGCCGCATGCATTTCATCGCTTAGTTCCTTCAATGTCATGTCACGGTAACGATGAGGATGCTCTGCCACCAGGTCCGGCAATGCTTCGTACAACGTTCCCTCGTTATCGTAGAGGCGTTTGAACTCGAACAGAGTTTCCAGCAGGCTTCCCCATTTTCCCTTGCTGGTTCCCACGGAAAACAGGATCAAGGCCGTGTAGTCGCCGGTGCGGGCAATCTCCACCAGCCGCGCATCCAGAAATTCGGTAAGGATTGCCCCGGGAATGCCCCAATCCGCCAACTCACCGCGAGAATTAATGCCTGGCATCAGGATAGTGACCTTCGTCGGGTCAAGCATGCAGTGGTCTTCTTCAATATCCTCATCCAAAAAGCCATGCCAGTCTTCGCCCGGCTTGAGCGTCCAGCATTCTGGCGAGTTGATGAGCAGGGAATCGGGCGTCTCCTCAAAGAGCGTAATCTCCTCCGTCAATGGATGGATCACCGTATCCGGCTGATAGATTCTGAAGAACCACTCCTCTCCGTTAGCCGAACGCAAACGATGGGCGATCGATGACATCGCCTTTCTGAAGCTGATGGCATCCTGAATCGTCTCGTACATCAGCGTCGGGCCGGCGGGCTCGTCCATCATCGAGGTGGCCACATCCAGCGACGCAATCATGGGATAGAAGGGAGACGTGGTGCCATGCATCATGAAAGATTCGTTGAATTGATCGAAGTCCAGCGGCGCGCGGTCGCTGAGCTTGACATGAATCATGGATGCCATGGAAAACGCCGCCAGCATCTTGTGCGTCGACTGCACGGCAAACAGCAGCGGCCGATTGGGCATATCTTCCGGCACATCCATGGCGAAGCGGCCACGATAAATAGCGTGGAACTTGGCGTACGCGTACCATGCTTCGTCGAAGTGAATACGAGGCACGCTGCGCGCCAGCTCGTCGGTAACCCGCTGTACGTCGTAGCAAAAACCATCGTAGGTAGAGTTGGTGACCACCGAGTAGGTCGGTTCCTGAGACGACGCACCAGCGCTAAACGGGCTCTCCGCGATCAGCTTCTGAATGTGGTCCGGGGAGAAACGCCGCAACGGCACCAGTCCGATCATCCCGTAGCCATTGCGCGTGGGCTTGAAGTAAACCGGGCGTCCACCGGTGACGGTGAGCGAGTGGCAGATCGACTTATGGCAATTGGCGTCGATTAAGACAATGTCATTGTTACCAATAACCCCATGGCCAACGATCTGGTTCGAAGACGACGACCCGCCCAGGACGTAGAAGGTCCAATCCGCACCGAAAATGCGCGCTGCATTGCGCTCCGATTCTGCCGGCGGCCCGATGTGGTCAAGCCACGAGCCGAGCGACGAAGTGGAGATGCCCAGGTCGGCGCGCAACAGATTTTCGCCAAAGAAGCGGTGAAACTGCATCCCCACTGGATGCTTGAGGAAAGCCACGCCGCCCATGTGTCCCGGCGCGTCCCAGGAGTACGCGCCCTGATCGGTATATTTTTTGAGCTCGCGAAAATACGGAGGCAGCAGTTGCTCGTTATAGCGATCTACGGCAAAGTCCACCCGGTTCGCGATGAAGGCCGGTGTATCACCGAACAGGTGAATGTACTCGTGCACCTGCTTGACGACTTCCAGCGGCAGCTCGCTGACCAGCGTTCGATCAGCGATGAGGAAGATAGGCACTTTCTTGCTTCTGCGGCGAACCGCGCGGATGATCTTCAAAGCAGCGCGTTCGTCGAATTGATGTTCCTGCTCCAGATCCCAGTCCAACAGGATGGCGCTATACGATGGGTCTGACTGAACCATCGAAAGTCCATCTTCCGGCGTCGATGTCCTGATGACCTCGTAGCCCTCTTCGGTGATTGCGCCGCACAGGCGGTCCATGGCCCGATCTGATACTGAGTTCGTACCACCCACTTCACTGGCAATCAACAACACCCAACGGCCGTCACTCATAGTTGGGAGTCCCGATGAATCGTGTTACATGCATGTTTCAATCCTTATGGGGTAGCCTGCACCAGCTTCAGGACCGCGGGAGCGACCATATTCAGCAGGATGGCTTGTGGTTTTTCAGACTTCTTAAGATAAGCGATTTGACTCGTCTTCCAGGTGGGCGGTGCGTGATGATGTTCGCGCAAATAGCCAATCGCATCCAGGCCGGCTTGCGAGACAAAATGCAGGTTGGTCGACACTGGCGCTAATTCCTTCGTCAAGTCTGACCTGGGGAGCAGAGGCTGAAGTTGGACATCGTTGTCGCGCCACAACACCAACCACTCCTGGGCCTGGTCCCAATCTTCCGTCGTAGCCTTTCCGGCGATGATGCGATCGACCATTTCTGAGAATTGGCGCGCGGTGTTGCTTTCCGGCGGAATCGCGTCGACCATATGGTTGAGCGGCGTAAACGCATCGTAATCCCTCAGCTCTTCGCGCTCATAGTGACGAGGAGGCTGCATCACGTCGCCGAACACCCGTAGCGGCAGCGGATCAGGCTCACCAGACATCCGGGTCAACATAGCGGGGTAGCTGGAGTTGTGTTTCAGGCCATAGTCCTCCAGTTTTTGCGAGATGATTGCCAGCCGCTCATACATGGAGGCCACATCGCGCGTGTTACGCGGCGACCAGAGACGCTCGGCGATGGCAGCCGTGCGCGGCCAGATGCGGCTATCCACATTTTCCGGAGTGACGAATTCTGACCACATCGTCGCCTCGCCGCCCAGGATTTTCTTGCTCTCGTCGCTCGTCAGCGTCGTTGGACTCGCTCCCTCGGGGTCGGCCGCATAGTGCTCAGCTGCGGACTCGTTCAAATCAATATAGTAGCCGGCGGACAACATGGCGCGGTTACCCCCCTTCACCGCCTGGCCGACGAACTCGGGCCCGCGCCAGGACTGGATCACCACGTCCTTGGGCGTATCAGGCTGGAGAACCTCGTCCCATCCGACCATGATTTTGTCGTGGGCCGCGACGATCTTCTGCACCCTGGTGCTGAAAGAAGCCTGCAGTGCGACGTTGTCCTTGAGCCCATGCTCCTTCATGAATTGCTGGATATGTGGGTTCGCATCCCATTCCTTGCCGTTGCATTCATCTCCACCTACATGGAAATATGCATCCGGAAACAGGCCGGCCATTTCGCCGATGAAGCTATCGAGAAACGTGTAGGTGCTTTCGCGGCTAGGGTCCATGGCCGGATCGAAGATGCCCCACTTGCGTTCGATCTGGTAAGGCCCTGGGCCGCTGGCCAAATCCGGATAACCGACGAACCATGCCGTCGTGTGCCCAGGCATGTCGAACTCCGGCACCACCCGGATGCCCCGATCACGCGCATAGGCGATGACCGCGCGAATTTCTTCCTGGGTATAAAAAAGGCCGTCCGAGCCCTTCTCCTGCAATAAAGGAAACTTCGTGCTCTCCACGCGGAAGCCCTGATTGTCGGAGAGATGCCAGTGGAAGACGTTGAGCTTTACCGCTTCCATACCGTCCAGGGTGCGATAGACCACATCCAGCGGCATGAAGTGCCGTCCCACATCGAGCATCAGCCCGCGCCAGGGAAACCGCGGCTGGTCGTCTATGGTCATGGCTGGAACGGCGAACCCTTGTGGGGTGATGTGCACCAGTTGCAGAAAAGTCTGCAGGCCGTGTAGTACGCCCAGAGGGTTGGCAGCCTGAAGGTGAACCTCCTGCGCCGTAATCTCCAAATGGTAAGACTCATCTTCGCCAACTTGTTGCACCGGTGCACTCGGCCCTGCGGTTTTCACAAAGAACAGCGGTTTGTTAAGCGCCGCTTCGCGCCAGAGTGGGATGCCGGTCTGCCGCGAAAGCAGATCTAAGAACCGCTGTTTGGCCTTGTCCAGGCGAGGCTCCTGGTAGCCCTCCAGCGTGAGGCCAAATCCGTTGTTGATGAGAAACTCGCCCGTGCCTGGCGTGGCCTTCGCGGGAAGAGGCATCAGGGGCAGTGGCGCCTGGGCACTTACTGGCCCGGCGAAGAGAGAGCTAACTAGCAGCGTCATGCAAATAATCCGAAGCAAGGCGACCTCACGCTCAACGATTCTATCTGTTATAGGATTGCCAATGATGACACCTGCCATTTTCGAACATGAAATGCTGCGTGAGATTTACCAGCAGCCGAAGGCGCTGGCCGATACGATCGAGCGCTACGCTCCCAACGGCAAGCTGGCGACAGAGGTATTTCAACCAGTTGCCGATGCCCTGGGATCCCGATCGCGGCTGGTGATTGCCGCCAGCGGCTCCAGCCGCCATGCCGGCTTAGCTGCGGAGATCATGCTCGAGGACTTGGCTGGCCTGATGGTCGATGTCGAATATGCCAGCGAGTATGTCTATCGCTCGACCCACACGATTCAGGATCCGGGGGTTCTGGTCATCTCCCAGTCCGGCGAAACGGCGGACACGCTGGCTGGACTGCGAGAAGCCAAGTCGCGCGGTTTACCCACAGTGGCCATTACCAACAACCCACGATCCAGCATGGCGCTAGAAGCGGATGCTTCCTTGCCCACATGTGCCGGCCCGGAGAAGGCCATACCCGCCACCAAGAGCTTTACCACCCAGCTGGCCGTGCTCTATTCGCTGGCGCTTTATCTGGCGCGCATTCGGGGGAGAATGACTTCGCCGGCAGTGGAAAGCCATATTGCCGATCTGCGTCAGCTGCCTGCTCTGCTCGAACCTGCGCTTGAAAAGTGGCAACGACAGATCGCCGCCCTGGCGCCCTCGCTCAAGGGATCTCGGGCGTTTCTTTATCTGGGCCGCGGCGTCCACTATGCGATCGCGCGGGAAGGGGCACTGAAGCTCAAGGAATCGGCCTATCTACAGGCAGAGGGATATCCGGCGGGTGAATTAAAGCACGGTCCGAACGCGCTGGTGAGTCCCGGCGCGCCGCTGGTAGTGATCGCGACCCGCGATGCTTCAGATCCGGACGCCATGCTGCGCTACAGCAAGGTGCTGCAGTTGATGAAAGACATGCGTGCGCAGGATGCGACCATACTCGCTGTCGCCACTGAGGGAGATCAGGAGATCGCGAAGCTTGCCAATCACTGCATCGAGGTTCCAAAAACCGAAGACATGTTAGCCACCATGCTGGAGGTGGTTCCGCTGCAACTGCTGGCTTACCAGTTGGCTATTCAAGCCGGGATCGATGTGGACAAGCCGCGCAACCTGACGAAAGCCGTCCTGCAAGAGTAAGTTACCGTTCTCCTGCCCTGCAGGGCTCCATTTGGCGCGAGAACCAAATGTCGGGCACCCGATCATCGGTTTCGCGGGAGAGAGAAAAGACAGACCGTTTCCCCTGAGTGGATTACCAGGACACTGCTTTGCAGCGCTCGTGAGCCACCCTCGGCCGGAAGCTATAATAAAGCCATATACAAGACGATTATGGTCACTAAAAACCTCCCCCTGGAACGTACCAACCTATTGATTTCGCAAAGAGATCAAATTTTCGATGCCTTTCGCCGCTGGGGCCATCTGCAAGCCAACCTCGACCCCCTGGGGCAATACCTGCTCCCAGACCCCATTCACGACCTGAACTTTGACGGCGAAGAGGCAGACGAGGCGAGGCGCTATTACTGCGGGACCATCGGGGTTGAGTTCATGCACATTCCTGATCCGGTGAGGCGGGAATGGATCCAGGAGCGCATGGAGCAGCAGGCGCCGAAGCTGAACCAGCCACAGATTCTCGAGCGCTTAACCCAGGCTGATCTCTTCGAGCAGGTGATCCAGTCACGCTATCTCGGCACCAAGCGTTTTTCTCTCGAAGGTGTCACCGTCCTGATTCCGTTTTTGGACGAGGTGCTGAACCGCGCTGCGGACTTTGGCGCCGAGAAAGCCGTCATGGGGATGAGCCATCGTGGACGCCTGAACGTAATGGCGAACACCTTTGGTAAGTCGCCCGTCGACATCTTTTCCAAGTTTGAAGACGCAAATCCGCGTAGCATTCTGGGCGGTGGCGACGTGAAATACCACGTCGGCGCCACCGGTCACTTTCTTACCCGCTCGGGCGTAAATCTCGGTTTGCATCTGGTATCAAATCCCAGTCACCTCGAAGCTGTGGACCCGGTCGCTATGGGCCGTGCGCGCGCCCAACAAGTTCGCTTTGGAGAAAACGGTCAAGCGAAAGTGCTGCCTGTGCTCATTCATGGCGATGCGGCTTTTGCCGGCCAGGGTATCTGGGCAGAAACCCTGGGGCTGGGAACCATCCCCGGCTTCAGCGTGGGCGGCACCATCCAGATCATCGTGAACAATTTGATCGGTTTTACTGCCGATCCCGAAGAATGTTATCCGTCGCGCTTTTCCTCCGACATTGGCAAACGCTTGCCCATTCCGATCTTTCACGTGAATGCAGAGGATACCGACGCGGCCATTCGCGTCGCCACCATGGCGGTTGAATACCGCTATGCCTTCCACTCCGATGTGATTGTCGATCTCATCGGCTACCGTCGCCATGGCCACAGCGAGGTGGACGATCCAACCATCACCCAGCCGCTGCGTTATGCAAAGATCAAAGATCATCCGCCACTCTACGAGCTTTACGCGCAGGGGATCGGGGTGGACCCCTCACCACGGGTCAAGGAGCTGCAGCTACAGCTGGCGGAAGCTCAGAAGCAAGCGTCTCAGATGAAGAAGAGAGTGGCGCTGGCAAATCTTCCCAGCTACTGGTCGAATTATTCTGGGGGAGCCTACAAGCCTGAATACGAGGTCGACACCGCCCTTACCGCCGCTTCTATCCAGGAGATCAGCAACCATCTGACCTCCTATCCACAAAACTTCCATATACATCCCAAAATCAAGAAGTTGCTGGAGCAACGCCGGGAGATGGGCCGTGGCGATCGTCCCTTCGACTACGGCATGGCAGAAGCATTAGCGTTCGGCTCGCTTTTGCTGCAGGGCACGCCGGTCCGTCTCAGCGGGCAAGACAGTCAGCGTGGCACCTTCAACCAGCGTCACAGCGTGCTGGTGGATATCGAGGACGAGCAACTCTACATACCGCTGCAACACCTATCGCCCAATCAGGCGCGCTTCGAGGTTTACAACTCCCTCCTTTCGGAAGCCGGCGTGCTGGGCTTCGAATACGGCTATAGCCGCGATTATCCAGAAACCCTGACTTTATGGGAGGCGCAGTTCGGCGACTTCGCCAATGGTGCGCAGATCATCATCGACCAGTTCATCACCTCGGGTGAAGACAAGTGGGGACTGCTGAGCGCGGTGGTCATGCTGCTGCCGCATGGCTATGAAGGCCAGGGACCGGAACACTCCAGCGCCCGCCTGGAACGCTACCTGCAGTTAGCAGCGCACGACAATATACAAATTTGTCAGCCCTCGACTGCGGCCCAGTATTTTCATTTGTTGCGGCGGCAAGCGATGCGTGCGTGGGGAAAGCCGCTGATCGTGTTCACTCCTAAAAGCATGCTGCGCAATCCGGACGCCAGTTCGTCAATTGCCGCGTTTGAGGCGCCGCGCTTCCAAAATGTGTTGCCCGAAACAGAGATACAGCAGGTGAATCGCCTGCTGCTCTGCACCGGAAAAATCGGTCACGAGTTGCGTATTGAGCGCGCTAAGCACAAGGACAGCACCACCGGCATTGTCTTTCTGGAGCAGCTTTATCCCTGGCCCGAGAAGGAACTGACAGCCGAAGTCGCCCGTCATCCGGAGGCCCGTGAAGTGATCTGGGTCCAGGAAGAACCAGATAATATGGGTGCATTGTCGTTTGTAGTTCCGCGCTTGCGCCGGCTCTTTCCTGAGCGTAAGGTACTCAGCATCAAGCGCTCCGCCGCAGCCAGTCCGGCAACCGGCTCGGCGAAGGCGCATGACATGGAACAGAAAACACTCATCAGCCTCGCCCTAAGAGACGAAGGCAAATGACGAACTAGTGACAACCTTCTGACATTTGCGCTGAAGAACCCACTTTAAGCTAGCGCTTGGACCTCCCCCACCGATGAACACATTTCGGAACATGGGAATGCCGCTCTGGATACCTGGAGCGGCTGGAAAAACCAATGTGTATTGTGGAGTTGTTCGAGCGCAATGTATTCGCTGCTCCTGATGCCTTAGCTATCTCTTCAGAAAACCGGCAGCTAACCTATCGCGAACTGAATTTCACGGCTGATCGAATCGCAGAAGGATTGGCGGAGGCGGGTGTTGGCGCCGGCTCTCTGGTCGGAGTTCTTGTCGACCGGTCGCCGGAGATGGTTGCATGCCTGCTAGGCATATGGAAGGCCGGCGGGGTCTACGTCCCGCTCGATCCGGCAACTCCTGCTGACCGCGTTGCCTTTATCCTCGAGGACGCCGCTCCTCGCTTTGCTCTTACCCAGGAAAGGTTCTTTGACCGGTTTTCCGCCGCCGGTACGCAAGTGTTCCTCCTCGAAGACTTCTGTGCCCGGGCAAGTACGTCGCGCTTCGGGACAACACTTTCCACAGACGCTCCCGCTTATGTGACTTATACCTCCGGGTCAACGGGCAGACCGAAGGGAGCAATCATCGCTCATGGCGGTTTCGCGAATACGGTCAGCGCGGTTGGTCAGGACTTGCAATTGCGGCCAGATGATATTGTGCTGGCCTGGTCGACCATCGCGTTTGACGTAGCTTGCCTGGAGATTTTTTTGCCCTTGGCCTTCGGCGCGAGTTCGTTTCTGGTAGAGGAGGACGCGAGCGTGGGAGGCATCAGGGCGGAACAGATTCGCCGTTCAGGCGCAACAGTAATGTTCGCCACGCCCACGATGTATCGTCTGCTGCTTCGAACAAAGGTGGCAAGGCGACCCGAAGATGCAGGCCGTTGTGGGGGGTGAGGTCCTCCCCCTGAGTCTCGGAATCCAGCTGGCACAAAAGTGCCGCTCGGTTTGGAACCAGTATGGACCAACCGAAACATCTATTTGCGCCACCAGGGCGAAAATAGATACCGATGCGCAAAGGATCACCATCGGCTGCCCGCTCCCCAATGTCCGCATTCATCTTCTCGATCCGGATCTTCAACCCGTGCCCAGGGGTTCGATGGGCGAGATATACATCGGTGGGGCGGGCGTAGGTCTCGGTTATCTACGTCGGGACGATCTTAGCCGAGCGCTCTTTCTGGCAGATCCGTTTAACGACGCACCAGGTACGCTCTATAAAAGCGGCGATCTCGCGATTGAGCTTGCGGACGGCAGCTTCGATTTTCTTGGGCGCGTCGATGACCAGGTAAAAATCCGTGGCTTCCGCGTCGAGTTGGGAGAGATTGAATCGACGCTGCGGCAATGCGAAGGTGTGCAGGCCGCAGTGGTGCGTGCGCTCGAATTCGACGCCGGCGACCGCCGCCTGGTCGCGTTCATCGTAGGCGACGAAACTTTCTTGAGCAGCTGGAAGGAATCTCTGCGCTCCCGCTTACCGCATTACATGGTTCCCGCGGAACTCGTACCACTCCACTCTTTCCCTGTGACAGCCAGTGGGAAGGTAGATGTCCAGGCTCTGGATGCGATGCGGCTCAACCCAGCAACCTTCGCTCCAATATCAGACACAACGCCGATCGATCCGGTAGAAGCACGGCTCAAGGCAATCTGGGAGAGACTCCTCAAATTAAATACGGTCGAACTCGATCAGGACTTCTTCGCCCTTGGCGGCCACTCCTTGCTGGCAGAACGGATGTTGGTTCAGATCGAAGGATGGTTTGGCTCGCGGTTGCCGCATTCAGTTTTGGTCGAGCATCCGACCATACGACGCTTGGCGGCCTACCTTCAGCAGAACCCGAAAGGGCGTTGGCCGGCCTTGGTAACCCTACAGGCCGGCGCACACCGGCCGCCGTTGTTCATTGCCCACGGAATCGGAGGAAGCCTGTTGACCTTCGTCGAACTCGCTGCAGAACTAGGCCGCGAACAACCCGTGTATGGTCTCCAACTTCCCGCGTACATCGACCACCATCAGGCACAAGTGAGTGAACTCGCAGCGAACTATGTGAAGCAGGTGCGTGCCGTTAAACCTTCAGGTCCCTACAACCTTGCCGGGCATTCCTCCGGCGGTGTGATCGTGTTCGAGATGGCCTGCCAACTGATGGAGCAAGGCGAAACCGTGGGTCTTCTTGCACTGTTGGATTGCGATCCGAATACTGGAAAGCACATGCATCAGCCTTTCCGTGACTGGAATTCCTTCAAGGCATCGTTTCGCCGCGCATGCGCAGAACTCATGGTGCGTGAATTTGGAATCAAGGAGCTGCTGCATCGCCGGATGGTGTACCAGCGCATAAAGGTGAAAGCCTGGTTGGCATCTCGGATGGCAGCCCGGGCGGCCGCACGATCGCGCCGTGCTGGAGGAACAAGCGCCGGCTCGCTTCCCAACCCTCTTGCCGCAGAAGGATATCTCGCACTCGCAATGCGGGACTACGAATTGAGAACCTATCCGGGGAATGCAACCCTGTTTATTGCTCAGGACGAGCCGGGCAGCAATCCAGAACCGGCGAAGGCCTGGGCAGGCAAGATCCTCGGCACCTGCGAAACTCGCTTCATTGCCGGAACCCATCGTGGAATCCTGCACCGGCCACAAGTAACTTCACTTGCACGGGAAATCAGGCAGAAGCTGACAGGCGAGGTGGAATCAGGTGTGACCAGCATCGTTGCCTGAGCCAGGCAAAGCATTCCTTCAGCAGCGAAAATAAGCGAGCCTGGGGTGTGGCTGCGCGGTAGCGAGTGCCCCGATGCTGCCTGATGAGGGCGAAACATCGTGCAGCCTCCACGGGTAGCTGAACCGCTGCCGCGTCGAAATCAGTTCTGCCTTCTTGTCAGGCAATAAAGAAACATCGAAGCTATCCAGCGCACGCGAGAGGCCCACTCCTTCGGCCTTGAGGATGGCCTCCTTGCGCGTCCAGCAACGATAGAATCCCGCGAGCCAGTCCTCTCCTTGTAATCCACGCAGGTCGGTGAGCTCGGTCGCGGAGAAATGCCCATCGGCGACTTCCGCCTCAATCGGCCTCACATCTTCTACATCCACGCCAACCGGCTGCAAGTGGTCCACTGCCAGAACAGCAATGCTTTTGCTGTGGCTCAGGCTGAACTTCAGGGTAGTTTCGCCTGCCAACTCGGGCTTGCCAAATTGGTTGTTGCGGAAGCACAGTCTTTCCGGCGCCAGGTTCAGATAAGCCCCGAGAATCCTGCGCAGGTTCCCATGCGCGACAGCGTAGCGCTCTGCATCCGCAGCAAAATGAAAACGCTGCACCCGTTCCTGTTCCTGGCGATCGAGGATCTGCAGATGAGCGGACAGGTCACCCGCAGCCGGTTGAAGCGCCCAGGCCCAGAGATGAACCTCATCCGGGGCGATGGTCCCGAGGAAAGAAGAGGCCGGCCAGGTCAGCGGGGAGGTCACGTCCGATTGGCTCCGATACTGGTTCAGGGATCTGAGGCAGTCTCAGCGACTCGAAATGCTACACACCGTTGTCTGAACTTTCTTGCCGTGCGCGTTCTCCCGGGCTCTCGACCCACATCAATTCAAGCTGGCGAAGTTTGTTAGCCAGAAATGCAACTTCGCGTGCACTGACGTCTTCTGATTCTGCGCGAGCGATCTCGTGCTGCAAAAAATTGAATGCCGGCCGCATCTCCACCGGGAAGTCGTCGCTGCGTAGTCCACGCAGAACTTCCCAGGCCTGAAGAAGGAGTGTCCGATCACCTGCCTGCGCTCCCGGGTGCGCCAGCAGAGACGCTGCGCGCCGGAGTCTTTCATGAGCATCAATCTTGGTCATGGGTAATAAAGTGTGACACGAAACTGGCGAAATCATCTACCACTGAGCTGCGCCTTGCAATCATGCTGCAAGGTCCTGAACCACAATATAATGGGTTCATCCGTCTTAAGGCGAAAGCAACTAAATTTGTGACTGGCTACTCTGACAACCTGGAAGGGACGGGCCCACCGGAGGGCTACAACTTTCGTTTCGAATTGGCGGAATATGTCCGAAGCCAGGCCCTCCCCGTAGATAAACTGGGGCACCAACCGCGGCTGTATGCATTGACTCGATTGGTAGGCGAGGGGATGTCCTACGATGACGACGTGGTCTACGCCGCGGCGTGGCTCCACGACCTGGGTGTATTTGTCGGTCATCGGCCGGAAGATCCGGAAAAACTCTCCGGCTGGGACAATGTCAGCTATGCGATGCAGCAATCGCCGCAGCTCTTGCGTCAATTTGGCTTTCCTGCCACGAAAGTTGCACAAGTGGTGGAAGCGATCCGCACCCATCAACCGCATCTGAGCCCTACTTCCCTGGAGGGCACAATCCTGCGCGATGCGGACATTCTGGAACAGCTGGGTTCCATCGGTATCCTGCGGGTGGCGGCAAAGATCGGCAGGGACACGCGATATCCAACATTTACCAGTGCGGCCGCCACTTTGCGCAAGAGTCTGGCAGATTTGCCCGGCAGGCTTCACCTGGAGACAGCCAAGGTGTTGGCCCGTCCAAGAATTGCTTTGCTCCAGGCCTTCCTCCAGGAGTTGGAGAGCGAAGCATACGAGGCCCTTTGCTAAAAGGGGCGCCACGATGGTTACCGATGATGTTCCAAAGTCTAAAACCAGCGTGTGGATGTGAGAGACTAACCGTTGCCAGCGGTGTACTTTCAGCATCTTAAAACCAGGGTGCTGACTGGCAAATTGCATTGGGGGCCCCGTACATGAAGTTGAAAAATGCCAAGGTAGTCGTATGTGGCGCCGGCGGTTTTATCGGCGGACATCTGGTCAAAAGCCTGCTGGACAACGGAGCAAAAGTCATCCGGGCAGTAGACGTTAAACCGATGTCAGAGTGGTATCAGTCCTCATCTGGGGTAGACAACCAGGTTCTGGATCTGAAGGACAAAGACAGTTGCATGAAGGCAGCGCAGGGCGCTGAGGTGGTGTTCCAATTGGCCGCTGATATGGGCGGCATGGGTTTTATTGAAAACAACAAAGCTCTTTGCATGTTGAGCGTGCTGGCCAATACGCACATGCTCATGGCGGCCAGGGAAAAAGGAGTCGAACGGTTTTTTTACTCCTCCTCCGCCTGCGTTTACAACGGAGACAAGCAGAAAACTCCAGACGTCGTGGCACTGAAGGAAGAAGACGCCTATCCGGCGCTCCCTGAAGACGGCTATGGCTGGGAGAAGCTGTTTAGCGAGCGCATGTGCCGCCATTTCGAAGAAGATTTTGGCCTGCAATGCCGCGTGGCTCGCTACCACAATGTCTACGGACCCTTGGGGACGTGGACGGGCGGACGTGAAAAAGCTCCCGCTGCGATTTGCCGCAAGGTCATCGAAGCCAAGGCCTCAGGCAAACATCAGATTGAAATTTGGGGAGACGGGAAACAAACTCGCAGCTTCATGTATATCGATGACTGCACCCGGGGCACGCAGGCCATCCTGCAGAGCGAAATTCACGAGCCCATTAACCTTGGCAGTAACGAACTGGTTACGATCGATCAGCTGGTGTCAATCGCTGAAGAGATTGCGGGAATCAAGCTGCAGCGAAAGTACAATCTCGGTGCGCCAAAAGGCGTCAACGGCCGTAATAGTGACAACACCAAGATCAAACAGTACCTGGGGTGGGAACCTTCAATCCGTCTGAAAGAGGGTTTAGCGAAGACCTACGCATGGATCGAAAGCGAAATGATGGCTTTATCCAGGGTCTAGCTAAAGCTACTACCGCGAATTGGGGATTACCGAGGGAAGCACTCTGGTACTGAAATAGATTATTGAGGCTACGAGGAACTGTGGGAGTGTCAGCGGTGGCGACGGTGAGCGCTCAATTCCGGCAGATTCTGGGGATCCGTTTCTTCGTTGGCGACGCTGACGAAGCAATTGCGCGCATGAGCAGCGGCGGATTGCTTGTCGTCCCGGCGGCTCCCGCCCTCAAAAATATAGCCAGCGACCCAGCCTACCGGGAAGCGCTTCAGGGCGCCGACCTCGTAATCACCGATAGTGCCTTTATGGTTATGATATGGAACCGCCTCAAGCGCGATTCCATTCGCCGTGTCTCCGGATTGAAATATCTTTCTTCGTTGCTCAAGCAGCCGGACTTCCACCAGCCCGGCGGTAGCTTCTGGATCATGGCCAGCGAAGCAAGTGCGCGCAGAAATTGTGGGTGGCTACGACGGCAGGGAATTGAGTTGGCTGCAGTGGACCGATGTGTTGCCCCGCTTTACGGGAAGACGATTGAAGACTCTGAACTGCTGCAGCGGATTAACCAGCGACGCCCCCGGCACATCGTTGTGACTTTGGGTGGAGGTACGCAGGAACGCCTCGGACTCTATCTAAGAAGCGAGCTCGACTACAAACCATCCATCCATTGTGTTGGCGCGGCGATTGCTTTTCTGAGCGGTGATCAGGTGCAGATTCCAATCTGGGCAGACCGGCTGTATCTGGGATGGCTGTTCCGTTGTCTCTCGGACCCGCGACGCTACATGCCACGCTATTGGGATGCGCGCAAGCTTCTGTCAATGATGATCCGCTACGGCAGCAGTCTTCCGGATTATCGCAAGAGCACCACGGTGGACCTGGCCAAGAACGATTGCATTCCCTCCACTCCCACTGCCTCGCAATAACACCAGCGGCCTCCTGATAGGCCCAAGTGTCGATGGCCCTGCACCCCACCCAAGAAAATTAAGCGGACTAACCTTAAGTGGGTGGCCCAGGTCTCGGTTTTGAGACCTGGGTTTCCCTCGCAAAGGGGTCCTAGATGGAAAAACCCAGGTCTCAAAATCGAGACCTGGGCCACCCACTTAAACTCCGCAGGGGAAATCCGTTCTTACTGCTGGCTAGTCCGTACGCTGGCGCGCTGCGTTTCTGCGTGCTTGGCTGCGGTCTCAAGCGCCTTTGCCTGGGGAAGGTAATCAAGCGCCTTGTTAATCATGGGATCCCAGGCGGCCCGCACCTTCAAACCCTCTTCCTGGCCAAATTGGGTAGTGAAGATCTCCGCCTTGATGTTGGCCTTGACCCAATCCATCACCGGCGCCAGATCCGCATCCGTGTAGGGAATTTGCTGGCTGGTCAGAAATTCCTTGAAGGCGGTCATGACCGGGTCGTCTACCTGGAAGTCTTTGCCAACGGTCCGGTTCGCCATGTAGTGCTTGGCAAAATTGAAGAACGCGTAATGCTCGAGCAGAACATCCTGAACCGGGACTGACTTGGGAGTGTCGATTTTGTCGTCGGGGGTGATCCCGCCGCCGCCAAACACCGTGCGCCCGGAATCGGTGGCCTTGACCTCGCGACTCTTCGTATCCTGCGGCTGATCGTGGTTGTAGTAATAGTCGTAAAGCGAAACGCCGTTGTAATTGCGTTGGATCAGGCGGCCGCTGGGCGTGTAGTAGTGATACGTAGTCAGTGCCAGCCCGGTGTTCTCAGACAACGGATAAACCGTCTGCACCAGCCCCTTGCCGAAGGTCGTCTCACCGGCGATGATCGCGCGGTCATGATCCTGCAATGCACCAGAAACAATTTCTGCAGCCGAAGCGGTGCCGTGATTCACCAGCACCACGACGGGATATTCGCGGCCTCCATTGCCATGAGTCGCACGATATGTTTGTTCAGGAAATGCACGGCCACGCTGGGAGACGATCACCTGACCCTTTTCCAGGAACTTGTCGCATACTGCCACCGCTTCACTCAACAAGCCGCCAGGATTTCCGCGCAGGTCGAGAATCAGACCATCGACGCTGCCAAAGTGGTCCAGGGCATCTGAAAGCTCGCGGCCCGTGGTTTCCTGGAAATTCGTGATATGCACATAGCCGACATTCGGCCGAACCATATAAGCGAGATCGATGCTGTTGTGCGGGATCTCGTCCCGAATCAAATCGAATACCAGCGGTTTCGCTGCACCCTCGCGTGCAATCGTTATTTGCACGTGGGTCCCTTTAGGTCCTTTGAGGACGTTGGCAACGTCTTCCGAGTTCATGTTGTCGGTGGACTTGCCATCGACAGCGACAATCACATCTCCGGGCCGGATACCCGCTTTAAAGGAGGGTGTGCCTTCAAACGGACTGACCACCACAATCTTGTTGCTCTGCGGCTGAATCAGCATGCCCACGCCGTAGTACTTGCCATGCTGGTCTTCGCGCATCTTGGCATAGGCTTTGGGGTCGTAGAAGCTGGAATGTGGATCAAGCACGCGTAGCATTCCGGGGATGGCCCCGTCGTACACTGCCTTTTCCGCCTTATCGCCGGTCAGCGGCTCGGCATAGTTTTGTTCCACCAGGTTGTAGACACTGGTGAAGTTGCGCAAATCGTCTCGCAAAGCGGACTCATCAGAACTGGATTGCGCGCCAAGGCGCTGGCTCACCACGGTTCCAAGGAAGCCACAAACCACAAAGAAGAGGAGGATGGAGAACAAAAACCGTCGTGTTCGAGATGCCATTGTGCGGTAATCCTCAGGGTCCGGAGGCGCAGGGAGGGGGCGGTCCTGAGGCGCGGCCCGGAGTGTTCTTGATCGAAGTATACCATTGGACGTAAGCTGATCTGATACGTACTCAGACACTGAAAGAGCAGCAAAATCCGGTCTGTTCGACGCCCCCACCCAGGCGATCAGGCAAACTACCACGTAAGGGCTAGGGCGTTTTACTTCTGGTGTATAGATGGTGACGAATTCGAGTTTTCTTGCAGGCAGCCGCACATCGCGGGTACCTCTGGTCACCGGTAGAAGTCAAACGTTCAGTGAGCTACCAGTTAGCAGCGATATGAGATGTCCATACAAATGACGTTTTCCGAGTTTCAGAAATCCACCGCGATCTTGATCCTCAGCGCAAGTCTAAGCGCTGTTCCCGGGCTGGCCCAGGCAAACAACAAGGCTGGAGCGACCGAGCCCTCGCCCACTCAAGGGAAAGTGGTGGAGGACATTGCCGTCCGCGTGAACGACCAGATCATTACCAGCTCGGACTATGACCGCGCCGAGCAGCAGTTAGAGGCGGAAGCCAGCCGCCAAGCCATTCCTGCCCATGAGCTGGAACAGAAAAAGGCCGATTTGTTGCGCGACCTGATCGATCAACAGCTCTTGCTTTCCAAAGGGAAGGAACTTGGCATCACCGGCGAAACCGAGTTGATCAAGAGACTCGACGAGATCCGGAAGCAGAACCATCTGGACTCGATGGAAGATCTTGAAAAGGCCTATGCTTCGCAATCGCAGGGCGCGTACCTGTGAGGACTTTAAAGCCAGCGAACGCAACGCCATCATTACCCAGCAAGTGGTCCGGGACGAGGTTGGGCGAAGAATCAGCATGTCGCCGAACGAGGTGCAGCAATATTTCAAGGAACACGAAAGTGAGTTTGCCCAGCCCGAATCGGTCACTCTGAACGAGATTTTGATTCCAACTCCGGCTAAGTCGGCGACCGAAGGTGCCGATGATGCCCAGGTCGCGGCGGCACAGGCGCAGGCCGATGCAATAGAAACAAAACTGGCCGCCGGTGCAAAGTTCGAAGACCTCGCCAAGCCTGAACCTACCGATCCCAACGCGCCCAAGAGCGTCGCGCTGGGTGAGTTCCGCCGTGACCAGTTGGCTAAGGAGATTGCTGATAAAGCCTTTGCCCTGAATGCCGGGCAGCACACGCAACCAATCCGCACCAAGCAAGGCTTCATCATCCTGCAGGCCACACAGCATAACCTGGGCGGGGATGCCAGCTTCAAACAAGTCGAGCCGCAAGTGGAAGAGGCTCTCTTTCTGGAGCGCATGCAGCCAAAACTGCGGGAATATCTCACCAAGTTGCGCGAAGAGGCGGCGATCGACATCTACCACGGCACGGATACAGGGGCCAGCGGGAACGAAATGCATTTGACGTATAGCGCCTATACGCCTCCACCCCCCAAGAAAAAGAAGAAGTTTGCCCGTTCGCGATTCCGTGGCAAGGCGGCGGCGTCCACTCCGGTCCAAACCGCCGCCCAGTCGGCGCCCGCGGCCCCTGCCGGAGCGCCTGCGGCAACGGCTGGTGGTGCGGCTGCTGGTGCCCCTGGTGCCCCGGCTGCAAACACGGCAACTGCCGCTCCAGTTGCGGCGCCGGCTGCTGCCCCGAAGCCCGCAACCACGCAACAGGCGAGCAACAGCGTCGAGAAGCCCGGAAAGAAGGAGAAAATCCGTTTTGGCCAGGCTCCGCGTGAGTCGCTCCCCACGTCCCAGGTCGCTACCGCAGTTGCTCCTGACAGCGGCCCAAGCGTCACCACTCCTGAAACCCGCTACGTCAACCCGGACGGCACCGTGAGCGGCACCGTCACCGATACTCCTGAAAAGAAGACCCGCCTGAGCAGCCGGCCGGTCGTGCACAAGACAAAGGCCTCGAAATCCAAATCCACCGATACGACGGACCAGCCTACTGCGGATGACCTGGCAACGCAGAAGGTGCAGAATGCGCCGCTCGATCTATCCGATCCAAACGCGAAAAAGCCTAAGCCTAAGGGAGAAAAGAGCCGGCTTTCCGACAAACCGAAGGAGCCGGACCAAACACCAGCGCCTTATCTCGGTCACCCGGATCAAAACCCGCCGCAAGCCGTCCCCGCTGCTAGCCAGAATCCTGTTCCGGGCGCGCCGACTGCCGGGCCTTCGGGGAACCCGTGATCCAAGCGAAATGAAAGAAATTTACGTCGCTGACGTAGCTAAGTTCGAAAATCAGGCGATTGTCGCTTTCTTCGCCGTCGCCACCAAGCAATTGCGTAGCCGCAAGGATGGCGGCCAGTACCTGGCGGTTACCCTGGGCGACCGCACGGGGCAGATCGAATCGCGCATGTGGGACAACTTTGCCGAAATCGCAGCCGGGTTTGAGCAGGGGGACGTGGTCAAAGTCCGGGCCGAGGTCTGCCGTTTCAACAGCCGCTTCCAGTTAAATCTGGAAAAGCTGCGGCGCGCCACTCCGGACGAGTTCGAAATGGCGGACTTTGTTCCACACACAAACAAAGATGTGGAGGAACTGTGGGGCACTCTGATTCGCTCCGTAGACGGTTTTTCCAACCCTTGGCTGCAGGCGCTCGTGCGCTCGTTTCTGGAAGATCCGGCCATCGCGGCTGCCTTCCGTGAAGCTCCCGCGGCAAAGAGCCTGCACCATGCCTGGATGGGCGGGCTTCTCGAACACGTGGTTTCCTTGATGGGTATTTGCGACCTGGCAGCGCAGCATTATCCCGAGATCAACCGCGACCTGCTCCTGACTGGCGTTATTTTCCACGACATCGGCAAACTGCACGAACTGCGCTGGGGGATGACTTTCGACTACACCCTGGAGGGGCAACTGGTGGGGCATATTGCCATTGCCATTGGGATGATTGAAAAGAAGCTGGCAGCGATGCCGGAGTTTCCGCCCACGCTCCGCATTTTGGTCGAGCATATGGTTCTAAGTCACCATGGCAGGCTCGAATTCGGTTCCCCCAAGCTGCCCATGATTCCGGAAGCGGTGCTTCTCCACTACCTGGACGACCTGGACGCCAAGATGCACACCATGCGCAGTGAATTTGAGCGCCACGAGGCGCAGGGAGCCGAGCCGGGCGAGATGACGGATTGGGTGCGTTCCATGGACCGGCCGCTATTGAACACGGTAACGTTCCTCCGGCCAAAGGAGTAGACCATGCACTATCTGCTGAAGACCGAACCAACCGCCTATTCCTTCGCTGATTTGTTGCGCGAAAAGGAAACTGACTGGACTGGAGTGACCAACCCGACGGCGGTCAAGAACCTTAGGGCGATGAAGAAGGGCGACAATCTCGTCATCTATCACACCGGAGAAGAAAAAGCCGCAGTGGGTCTGGCTCGCGTCACATCCGTAGATATATCTGACCCCAAAGTTCCGCTTGTTCGTATCGCGGCCGGTGCAGCAATCAAGCAGCCAAAAACGCTGGCCGAGATTAAGCAGCGGGCCATCTTCCAGGATTCCCCGCTGGTCCGCCAGTCGAGGCTTTCCGTAGCCCCACTCGACGAGGCCCAATACGACTGGCTAGTGCACGGTTAGCCTTCAAATTCACACCTGGGCCACCCACTCAAAGTCTGGAGATCTGCGGTTTCTCGTCTGAAATCGACTACAATCGAACGTTAGGTCTCGCCAACAAAAATGCTACGTTTTTCAACGGCTGGTGAATCACACGGCGAGTGCCTTATCGCCCTTATTTCTGGACTGCCTGCGGGCCTGGACGTCGATGTAGACTTCATCGACCGGGAGCTTTGGCGGCGGCAGCAGGGTTTCGGCCGGGGCGGCCGCATGCACATTGAGCAGGATCGGGCTCACGTGCTCTCCGGGGTGCGTCACGGCAAGACCATCGGCTCGCCGGTTTCCATCCAGATCGAAAATCGCGATTGGAAAAACTGGACCGAGGCACTGCCCGTAGCTGCGGGTGATCCTGAAAAGCACAAAGCCGTAGCCTCCCCGCGGCCCGGCCACGCCGACCTTGCGGGCTCGCTCAAGTACGATTTCCCCGATGCGCGCTATGTCCTGGAGCGAGCTTCCGCCCGCGAATCCACTGCGCGTGTTGCGGCCGGCGCAATGGCCAAATTGCTCTTGAAGCCATTGGGCATTGAGATCAGCAGCCATGTGGTCCGGGTGGGCCGCGTGGAGCTTTCTTCCATTGCCTCCTGGCAACAGGTTGCGGCGCTGAGGGACAAGAATGAGGTCCTATTAAACTGCGTCGATCCCGCAACTGAAGAACAGATGAAGGCCGAGGTGGATCACGCGTTGCGTACCGGCGACTCCATCGGTGGCGTTTTTGAGGTGGTTGTTCACGGAGCCCCTCCGGGCCTGGGCACCTACGCGAATTGGGATGAACGGCTGGACGGCCTGCTCGCCTGGGCGGTGATGTCCTTGCAGGCGGTGAAAGCAGTTGAGCTGGGCCAGGGAGTCACCGCTGCGCAGTCCTTCGGCTCTGCTGTTCACGACGCGATCGGCTACAGCACGGAAGAGAACGGCGGCGCTGCCACCAGGTTTACTCGTGAGCACAACAACGCCGGCGGCATCGAAGGCGGCATTTCGAATGGGGAAGATATTATTGTGCGCGGTTATTTGAAACCCATCTCAACGCTGCGCCGGCCACTTGGTTCCGTCTCTTTTAGCACCCGGGAGTCGACCAAAGCGGCTTATGAGCGTTCCGATGTGTGTGTCGTGCCGGCGGCGGGAGTAGCTGCGGAAGCGATGGTCGCATTCGTCATTGCGAAACTCGTGCTGGAGAAGTTTGGCGGCGACTCGGCTGGAGAGCTCAGCAGGAATTACCAGGGATACCTGGAGCAGATTCGTCGATTCTAAGCATGGTTTATCCGATAGTTAAATTTCCAGATCCTATCCTGCAGCGGCCGTCCGAGGCTGTCACCGTCTTTGACGACGATCTGCGCAGGCTGGTGGACGATATGTTCGAGTCTATGTACGTTGCTCACGGCATCGGACTCGCGGCGCCGCAGATCGGCATTCCCAAACGTTTGACGGTGATCGATCTCAGCTTCCAGAAAACGCCTGAAGACAAGATTGCCTTAATTAATCCTGAGGTTGTTACCAAAGAAGGAAAGATCTTCGAGGAAGAGGGCTGTCTCAGCCTGCCTGACATTCGGGAGAAAGTCTCGCGTGCTGCGAAAGTCAAAATACGCGCCCAGGATTTAGAGGGCAACTGGTTTGAACGAGGGGCGGATGACCTGCTGGCCCGCGCCTTTCAGCATGAGATTGACCACCTCGATGGAATTCTCTTCATCTTCCGCATCAGCGCCCTGAAGCGGGACTTCGTGCTGCGCAAAATCCGCAAACTCCAGCGAGCTGGAGAATGGTAGACGGGCAATGAAGCTCGTCTTTTGCGGCACACCGCAGTTCGCCATCCCAACTCTGCAACAGCTGCTGGCGGCCGGACATGCAATCGAATTGGTAGTGACTCAGCCCGATCGTGTGCGAGGTCGCGATCAAGAGCCTTCCCCTCCTCCCGTCAAGGTGCTGGCATTGGAAGTGGGGGCGCCGGTGGTGCAGCCTGAAAAAATTAAAAACAATCCCGAACTTCGTGCGCGCCTGGAGACAATCAGCCCGGACGCGATCATCGTGGTGGCGTACGGCCGCATTATTCCGGAATGGATGCTGAAACTGCCGCGCTGGGGCAACATCAACCTGCACGCGTCGCTGCTCCCAAAATACCGCGGGGCGGCTCCTATCCAGTGGGCGGTTGCGAACGGAGAGAAGGTGACCGGCGCCACCACCATGCGCCTTGATCAGGGTCTCGATACCGGTCATATTCTGTTGCAGCGATCGTTGCCGATTGAACCCGATCAAACCGCGGAGCAATTGTTTCCAGTGCTGGCTGTCAGCGGTGCGGGCCTTATGCTGGAAACCCTTGCCGGGTTGCAGGCGGGTACGATCCAGCCGATTCCGCAGGACAATGCGGCCGCCTCGCTGGCGCCGATCCTCGACCGCGAGGATGCGTTGATTGATTTCGCCCGCTCTGCCGGCGAGATATACAACCGCTGGCGCGGCTTCCAACCCTGGCCTGGAGCCTACACCTTCTTCCGCGGCAAGAAGCTGACGGTCCATCGGTCTGCACCCGTCCGGGTCCACTGGCGCGCCTCCTGGAGAGCTGGCAGTCGCAGGAGAACGACTTTTGGTGGCTGCGGGATCGGGCACGCAACTGGAGTTGCTGGAGATCCAACTGGAAGGAAAGAAGAGAATGCCGGTTGCAGATTTTCTCCGTGGCGCTGCGCCTCACGCGCACGAGAGGCTTGGGTAAATCATTGAGCGTCTCCCCGGCGCGCAGGGTTGCCTTTGAGTTGCTGCTGCAACTCAGGCGCAAGCCAGAGTTGCACAGTGATTTCCTACTACGTTCCAAACGAGTAGAAGCGCTGTCGACGCTGGATAAGAATCTGGCCACTACGCTGGTGATGGGCGTCCTTCGCTGGCAACTGGTGTTGCAGCAGCGTATTCGCCAAGCGCTCACCAAAAGCAAAAGCCATTTAGCAGACCCAGTGCAAGTCTCGCTGGAACTGGGAGCATTGCAGCTTCTGTTACTCGATCGCATTCCTGCTCACGCCGCTATCTTCGAAAGCGTGGAGCTGGTCAAGCAGTCCGGAGAGCAATACGCCGCAGGATTGGTCAACGCAGTCCTGCGAAAGTTAGCCCAGGCCCTCAAGTTGCAGGATTCCGATGCCGTCGCCGCCCATCCTGCGTGGATGGTCGAACGTTGGGTGACCGCGTATGGCCGGGAAACCGCGGAGGCCGTTTGCCGCTACGATCAACTTCCTCCTCCGACGACCATCCGCCACCAGGCAAAGGATCTGCAGCTAGAAGAAGGCGCATTTGTGGTCAGCGCCAAGCGAGTCATTTCAGGAGAGGTGAAAGCCGGAGTGCGCATCCAGGATGAGGGATCGCAACTCATCGCCGAGCTAGCTGGGCACGGCAATGAAATCCTGGATTGCTGTGCCGCTCCGGGAGGCAAGACCGCCATTCTGGCCGAGCGCAATCCAGCTGCTTCCATCACCGCCTGTGACATCAGCCCTGCGCGGCTTAAAGCCATGCAGAAGAATCTGTCGGGGCTAGGTATTCATTTTCGTGTGCTGGATGCAACGCAACTTCCGTTCGAGAAGCAATTTGACCTGGTCCTCTGCGACGCTCCCTGCAGCGGGACTGGAACCCTGGCGCGCAACCCTGAGATACGGCACCGGCTCACGGTGAATGATCTTGCAAGCCACCATGAGCGCCAGGTGGGACTTCTTCGTTCCGCGATGCACGCACTACGCGAGGGTGGCAGGCTAATCTACTCCACCTGTTCGCTGGAAACCGAGGAGAACGAGAATGTTGTGGCGGAAGCTCTAGAAGCGGAGAGAGGATTCCGTCTGCTTCCCTGGCGAGACCAAATCCAATCGTTGGAGCGTGAAGGTGTTCTCCACGCAGGCACAGCCGACCGGCTTGCCGCCGGTGATTTCCTCCGCACCTTTCCCGGGCTCTACCCAGGCGACGGCTTTTTCGCCGCCTGCCTGGTGCTCAATTAGGAGGAACGAGAAGATATTTCCGCGATGCTTCTTGGAAATGTTTTTGATTCTACTGGGCGATTTTCAGCGTGACGATCATGCCCGGTTCGACGCGATGTCCCGCCAGGGGCGTCTGCCCCAACACCGTGCCCGCGGGATCCGCCGTATCCGCCGGAGCCATTCCCGCGTCCGCGTCTGCGGGTGCGGGGGTGTCAGAATAGCTATTCTGCACCGGGCCCACCTTAAACCCGGCATGCACCACTAACGCAGTGGCAGCCGCCAGCGGCATACCAACCAGTTGCGGCATCACCAGCGCCTGAGGCGTCGTGGGCGCCGCGGTGCTTACCAGAAGGCTGACACTTGGTCGCTCTACACCTCCTGCGCCCTGCTGCGGATTCTGCGCAATGACGGTTCCCGGAGGAGCACCGGTCCACGGCATCTGTGCGGTCTCTTCCAGTTCCAGCCCCACGCGGCGCACTTCAATCGCGGCTACCCGTTCCTGCTGGCCAACAACCGACGGAATCGCCACCCGTTGTGGCCCCAGGCTTTCCGTCACCCGCATACGCCATTCCCGCCTGACGATTGCGCCCGGCAGAGGAGATTGTGCCAACACTCTCCCCGCCGGCACATCGACACTGTAGTACTTGTTATCTATGCCCAGGTTCAATCCCATATTGGCGGTCTTATGTACCGCCTCGGAAACAGTCAGCCCCTGGATATCAGGAACTTTCACTTCTGCCCCATGGATGGCCAAACGCATGGTCACCACTGCCGAAACCAGCCCCGCCATGGCGAGCGCCAGTCCAGCCAACACCAGGCGAAAGAAATTAATCATTTCCCCTCAGCGTAGGTGATGACGTAGTCGATCGTGGCCGCTTTTTCCAGCATCTTCGAGACCGAGCAGTACTTGTTCTTTGACAGGGCGACTGCATCCTCTGCAGCCTTAGACGACACCCCTCCGCCGATGTGATACGTAAGCTGGATATGGGTGAAGACCCGGGGTGCTTCCGGAGCTTGTTCAGCCACGGCGGAAACTGTTAGCGAGGTAAGCGGTTCCCGCTTCTTGCTCAAAATCGAAACCACGTCCACCGAACTGCAGCCACATAGTGCGAGCAGCACCAGTTCCATTGGACTCGCGCCGGCCTTGTGAGCGGCCTCCCCATCCATGGTGACATGGTGCCCGCTTTGAGATACCGCATCGTACTGTTGGTCATGCTGCCAGGTGACGGTCGCGTGCATTCCTCAAGTTTACCGAGTCAGCAACCTATCCGTGCACCAGCGAACACGGGTGACATTACATGGTTAACGCTTAACCCCGCGGTACAAGCCCGCGATCCCAAAGCTATACGGCGTCCAGGAAACCTGTTGAAATCCAACCGATCGCATCACTTGCAGCATTTCCGCCGGGGCGGGGAATCTCTCGACCGAGGCCGGCAGGTAACGGTACGGTCCGGAGACCCCGGAGATTAACGAGCCCACTGCCGGGAGCACCCGGCGGAAGTAGAAGGCATAGAGCTTACCCATGAGGCCGCCCGGTTCGCTGAAATCGAGGATGCCCAACTCACCCCCCGGCTTCAACGCGCGGTAGAACTCCCTGAGACCGGCCTGGTAGTTCACAAGGTTCCGAAATCCGAAGGCCGTGATGAGCAGATCGATGGATCCGGGAGGGAGTGGAAGCCGAAGCGCATCCGCCTCCAGCGCCAGAGCTCCCCGGGGTACGAATTTCGCCGCCCCACGCAACAACATCTGGTGCGCAAAGTCGGCGGCCAGCACGGGTCGTCCATTTTCCGGCCGCAGCCGGAGCAAAGCCAGTGTCATATCCCCGGTCCCGCAACAGAGGTCAAGGATCTGCGCCTCTGGCCGGCTCAGCACCTGGCGAAAGCTGCGCGCTGCGCGGCGCCACCAAACCCGGTCGATATTGCACGACAGGACATGATTCAGCAGGTCATAGCGGGGCGCGATCTGATCGAACATCGACCGCACGGCATCGGCCGCGCCGGCTTCATCCCGGGTACCTTCCGGCTGAGCTCCAGGCGCGGCCACGGCTACTTTTTGCTTTCGGATGGGCGAAGGTAGGCAATGGCTGCCAGCACCTCAGCGTCGGTGACATCCTCGGCCACCATTGCATTGCCCAGACCCTGCAGCAGGACGAACCGGCGCACACCGGCGCGGTTCTTCTTGTCTCCGGATGCAGCCTGCAGGAGCCGCTTGGCGCTGACTGCCGGCATGGGCGGCGGCTGAAAGGAGCGAATCAGGGTCTCGATACGGCACGCAGTATCGTCCGCAATGAGCTGACGCTGGCGGCTGATGTGAAGCGCCGCGATCATGCCCCAGGCGACCGCTTCTCCGTGGAGAAGCGCCCGGTAGCCGCTGGCTGCCTCAATCGCATGGCCCAGGGTGTGGCCGAAATTCAGGATCATGCGCACACCCAACTCCCGCTCGTCCTCCCCGACTACATCCGCCTTGATCCGTATGGAACTGGCGACCATCTTCTCAAGCGAACCTGGATCGCCCCGATCGAGAGCTTCGCGATGGCCCTCAATGAAGCGAAACAGTGACGCATCGCGAATGAGTCCGGCCTTGATGCTTTCGTAAATCCCTGCCCGCAATTCCCGCCGCGGAAGAGTGCGCAGCAGATCGACATCCGCGATAACTGCTTGCGGGGGGTAGAAGCACCCGACCAGGTTTTTGCCCGTTTGCAGGTTGACCCCGGTCTTGCCGCCTACCGAGGAGTCAACCTGCGATAGCAGGGTAGTGGGTATCTGGATGTACTCGATTCCCCGCATATAGATCGCGCTGACAAATCCGCCCACGTCCCCCGTGACCCCACCGCCGAAGGCAATGAGCAGCGAGGAGCGGTCAGCGCCCGCTTTGGTCATCTCAGTCGTAAGCCGTTCCACCTGGCTCAACCGTTTGTGACGTTCCCCCGGGGGCAGAAACAACACGATCGGTTCTCTGGGAGACAGGGCAGCTTCCACCCGCGCTCCCCACAATGCCCAGATCTCGGGTGAAGTAAGCAGAAAAATGAGTTTGCGAGGGTTGTTGGCCAGGGCCGGCGTGCGTTTGGGTAGGGAATCCAGAATGCCGCTTCCCACGGAAACGGTATATTGGCCGAATTTGGTCGTGACGGGGATCTTGCGCACGGCTTAGTCCATCGTACCGTGTGTGGTTGGAATCAGGGAAGCAGCCGTGGCCGCCAGCACCACCAGGACGATGAACCCGAGCGAAACTGTAACCGGCACACTGACCCATTTGGCAGTCAACATCTTCAAGCCTACGAACGCCAGGATCGCTGCCAGGCCAAAGTGAAGGAATCGCAGTCTTTCGAGCAGGCCGGCGAGAAGGAAGTACAGCGCCCGCAACCCTAGAATGGCGCAGATGTTCGACGTGTAAACCACGAAAGGATGGTGAGAAATCGCCAGCACCGCGGGTACGGAATCAATGGCGAACACCAGGTCGACCAGCTCGATCGCAATCACGGCGACGATGAAGGTAGCCCTGGGGCCGCTGGCCCACCGCTTGCTTCGTTGCCCTATCCATTTCGCCGGTTCGGGCGGGGTGTCGCCCTTCTTCTTCCCCCGTAACAACCGCGCCGCGGCCACCAGCAGCAGCGCGCCGAACACATACTCAACCCAGGAGAATCGCTTCAGAAGGGCTATGCCGGCGAAGATAAAAACGCCGCGCATGATGATGGCGCCCACGATGCCCAGCAACAGCGCTTTTCTTTGTGCCTTAGGTTCCAGCCCGAACGAGCGAAACATGAGCAGGAAGACGAAGAGATTATCGATGCTCATGGAGAGCTCGATCAGGTAGCCGGCGGCAAATTCAAGCCCGCTCTGGCGGCCTTCCACATGGCCGATCCACAAGCCGAAACACGTAGCGAGTGCTAGCAGCAGCAAGACAAAGAGAAAATTGTGCTGGGTCCGTGAGGCTCTTTCGGCCCGACCAAGCACCACCAGGTCGACCAAGATCAGCACCAGTACGACAATGTGGAAGCCTATCCAGTAGGCGATCGGAGCGCCATCGAGCATTATGTCAATGCTAGCCTACGAAACAGGCCAGATCTGGGCTTGACAGTTTGCGTGAGAACTCGGTGCTGGAAGGGCACGGCTTCAGCAGTGCCGTAGATGACACCGCCATACCAGGCTTTATTGATTCCTGCATAACTAATGTCCTATAATATCCTTGTCGCTCGGAGGTGAACTATCCGACCGCAGGGCAGTCCGGAAGAGTTGCAGCGCAAGCGGGAGCATGCCGTCACACTGTTGGAACAAGGACTTACTCAGGCCGAAGTGGCCCGCGCCGTGGATGTCGATCCGCGTAGCGTACGACGATGGAAGCGCGATCTGCGTTTCGGCGGCAGAGCGGCACTGCAGGCGGTGGCCGCCAGCGGCAGACCACGCAAGCTTACCTCGGCCCAACGCCAGCGGTTGGAAAAGCATCTGCTCAAGGGCGCGCGAGTAGCTGGATTCCCGACTGATCTGTGGACCTGTCCCCGTGTCGCCGAGCACATTGAGCGCACGTTTGGCGTTCGCTACCACGTCGATCACGTCTGCCGCCTGTTGCACTCCATGAACTGGAGCCCGCAAAAGCCCACCCGTAGAGCCGTAGAACGCGACGAAGAAGGCATCGGCCAGTGGGTCAAGCAGGTGTGGCCGGCCATTAAAAAAAAGCAAGCCGGCTGAAGGCTTGGCTGGTGTTTCTGGACGAAAGCGGCTTTTTGCTCGCCCCTCTGGTGCGCCGCAGTTGGGCACCGTGCGGGCAAACCCCCGTGCTCTACCAGCGCGGTCGTCATCACAAAAAAGTCTCCGCCATCGCCGCCTTGTGCGTATCGCCCCGGCGTGATCAGGTGCGGTTGTACTTCCGTCTTTACCCGGGCCGCGATGTCGATTCCCCGCGAGCCATTTCCTTTCTACAGCACCTGGACCGGGAACTGGAAGCCAACTGGTGCCTGCTGTGGGACCGGCTGAACGCACACCGCGCAAAGACCACCAACGCCTGGCTGACCACCGCCCCTCAGCTGCGCACTTTCTTCTTTCCCCCATACGCTCCTGAACTCAATCCAGTGGAATATCTCTGGTCCTGGACGAAGATGAATCCCTTAGCCAATCGCGCCATTCACGAAGTTGATCAACTCGCGGATTTGGCACGCAACTCCACGCGCTCCCTGCAAAACCACGAAAATCTGTTGCGCTCCTTCATCCAACACAGTCCTCTTTCTTTGCGCTTGAAATAGGACATTAATTATGCAGGACTCAATAGCCGCTGGGTACGGTTTTTCCATCCTCCAAAGTCTCTTATGCGCTGATAAAAGATGCCCTCAGGGGCTGTTTGCTATCGATGATTCAAGAGCCGGATCGTCTCCAGAAAGACGTCGCCCACGATGGTGAGGCTCTTCGCGCTCAGCTTATCCATCGTGTCCTCGGGAGTGTGCCAAAAAGCGTTCTGATATCCGTAATCGAAATCAATAATGTCGGCGCAGGGCACCTTGCGTTCCATAAACGGGGTGTGATCATCGCCCACCGCCTCTTGCCGCTGGAAGAAATAAGACTGGTCGCCGTACTTAGCCGCGGCCTGTCCTACAAGGTCGAGCAGCCATGGAGTTGAACTCAGGTCCCGCTCCACGTCGAGATCGCGATCCCCGATCATATCGGCCAGTAAAAACCCCTTGATGCGTTTAAGAGTCCCATCCGCCTGCCACTTCTCCGCCAGGTGCCGGCTGCCATAAACGGAGTCTGCATCAGTCCACCCTTTGATGGCCTCTTCTCCATCAAAGAAAACCAGCCAGACGCTATATCCGTCCAGTTTCTTCCCCCGAAAACTGTTGGCCAGTTCGAGCAACAAACCCGTGCTCGAGCCGCCGTCGTTCGCGCCTACGTAGCTGGTGTCTTTAAGCGGGTAGTTCGTGTCGTAGTGGCTGGCCAGGACGATGATGCCATCCTTTGTGCCAGGAAACTTCACAATGTAATTCGTCATGGCCAGCGGTCCCGCCGGCGTGGATGCGGTGAAACTGTCCTTCACCAGATCATCTTTCGCGAACTGCTTTTCCAGAAAAGCCTGGGCTTTGGCGTGGCCTTTGCTGCCGACCCAACGGGGTCCCGTCGCGACGAACTCCCGGGTGTACGTGAGGGCCCGCTCACCGTCAAAATGGGGCAGCGCCTGGGCTCCGGCCAGTACAGACATCAAGCAACAGAGAACTACGCCAACCACCTTCATGACTGCTCTTTGAGCCGATTTCTCCGCGTGGGATGGACCATATAGGCGACCCCGATACTCAGCAGGTAAAGCACCAGCATCGGTGCGGCAAAAACGCACATCGTCAGTACATCCGGAGTGGGGGTTATGATCGCGGAGATAATGAAAATCACCAGGATGGCGTAACGAATATTCTTCCAAAGCCAGCCGGCACTCACGATGCCAAAGAGCGCGAGAAAAAACACCAGAATGGGCAATTCAAACGTAACTCCCAGACCCAAAATCACGGTCATGAAAAGTTCCGTGTATTCGCTCACCGTCACCATGGGCCTGAACTGAGAGCCGTAACCGATGAGAAAAGTCAGAGCGCCAGGATAAACGTAGTGATAGCCAAAAAATGCACCGGCCAGAAATAGACCGACCGTGGCTGACATGAATGGCAGGATGTACCGCTTCTCGTTCCGGTAGAGACCGGGAGCGATGAATAACCACACCTGAAACAAGATGAACGGCGAGGCGATGATAGCCCCACACACCAGACTGATTTTAATGTAGAAATTGAACGGATCTACCGGGTTCAGATAAACCAGGTGGGAGTCCAGATTGTGCGCCTTTAGCGCCGCGGTGATGGGTTTCACCATAAACGCAGAAAGCTTTTCGCGGATGGCATAGGCGACGAAGAAAGCGACAATCAGGTAGACCCCGGAATGAATGATGCGTTTACGCAGTTCCTCCAGGTGTTCCAGGAGGCTCATTCCCGGTAATTCAGCTCGTTCGCTCACAGCCGTTCGGGCCCGGTCCACAAGGTCAGTCATGATGGGTGGTTGCCTGCTCCGGCTCCCGCTCCAGACCGTCGCTTGCCAACTCCGGGTGGTCTCCTGCGATCGATTTCAGCTCCGCCACTTCCTCATGCACCGGGATCACCCTCGATGAGGGGCTTTCCGTGCTCACTTGAGTCCCGTTGCTTGGTGGCCGGATGGTCAACGCGTCTGACTCCGGCTCGGGCGTTGGAGCCGGGGCAACCGGGGCCGCAATCTGTTTTTGCCGATCGGCCACCTCGGCTGCCCGTAACTCTTCCTCAATCTGCATCTTGAACTCATTGCTCGCTCGACGGAATTCGAGCACCAGCTTGCCCAGCTGGCGTCCGATCTCCGGCAGCTTTTTGGGCCCGAAAATGACCAGTGCCAGTCCGAAAATGAAGATGGTATCGGGCAAACTCATTGCTCTGTCATGATACCTGCCCCGCCAAGCGGTCACAAATCAGCCGGCGAGGTGGATTTTAGCCTCTCAGGATCAACGTTCTGCGGTGACTTTAGGATCTTTGGGGTGTATTACCATAAGGTTTAGACGAAGGTCGATCCATGAAGACATTCTCCCTTGACGAGGCCCAATCGCTCTTGCCGATTTTGGAATCCCTGTTACGGCGAGCGATCGATGCCAAGGCCAGTGCCGGCCAGGTCGAAGCGGAATTGCAGTTGCTCAGCCAGAATATTTTCCTTGCAGGAGGCATGCTGGTGGATGTGGCCGCCGTAGCGCGCAAGCGCATGGCTCAACGAGCCGCGGTGCAGCAGGCCCAGGACGCGATCCAGGAGATCGATTCCATCGGCGTCCAGGTGAAAGATCTCGACAAGGGTTTGCTGGACTTCCCATTTCAGGTAGGGGAACAAATCGTTCTGCTCTGTTGGCAGTTAGGCGAAGCAAAAATTGATTACTGGCACACTGTAGAAGCTGGATTCCAGGGCAGGCAACCGCTCGACGAACGTTTCCTCAAAAGCCGCCCGGAAAGACCCAACTAGCTTCCAGCCCCTCGCGCAATTTTCGATTTCGCCGCTGCTTGCAGTTCCTGCCCTCTCACGGCAGAATCCGAAAACCGTCTAAACACCGCAACTCTGTTATAAACCTGCTCCAACACGAGTCCAACCACTGTTAGACTGCAACGGGCCGCCGATGCACGAAAAGACCACAAGCCGTGCCAGCCTTACGCTCCTGCTCGGCACACCGATCACGGACCGGCAGGGCCGCGTTCAGGGCCGCCTCAAAGACGTGGCGGTGGCGACCGGATTGGCCGCCGGCAATGTCGCCGGACTGCTGCTCAAGACACGTGAGGGAATCCGGCTGGTTGCGGTGAAAGACGTCATGCAAACCCCAGCCGGAACCATCGAATTGCGTGAAGATGCCGTGCTGCAACCTCTCCGCGGCGATGAAAACCTGCTTCTTCTGCAACAAGACGTTCTGGATCGGCAAATCATCGACGTTCATGGGAGAAAAGTGGTGCGGGTCAACGACGTTGACCTGCAGTGGTTCCCCCAGAATGGCCGCGAGGCACTGCGGGTAGCAGAGGTTGCGGTCGGGTTGCGAGGCGCGATACGCAGGATCCTCAAAGGCGTCATGCCCCGGCATACGCTGGAAAACTTCGCTATGAACTTCCGCGCCAGCATCATCCCCTGGGAGTTTGTGGACCTGATTGAAGTAGATCCGGCGCGGCGGGTGAAGCTCAAGATCGAACATGAGCGCTTAGCTCACATGCATCCCTCCGATCTTGCCGATATCCTCGAAGATCTGCCGCCTCCGGAGAGAGAGGCCATCTTCGTCTCTCTTGACGAGGAGGTAGCCGCAGATGCGTTAGAGGAAGTAGACCCCCGCCTGCAGAAGTCCTTGCTGGAATCGCTCGACTCCGGCCGGGTCGCCGACATCGTCGAAGAGATGGACCCAGGAGCGGCGGCCGACCTGCTGGCCGAGCTTTCCGACGAGCGTTCCGAGGCCATCCTGGAAGAAATGGAGCCGGAAGAGCGGCACGAAGTGGAGGAGCTGCTCGAATTTCGAGAGAATTCTGCTGCTGGCAGAATGACCACCAGCTACGTACAGGTTCCAACAGCCGCCACGGTAGCGGATGCAGTTCGAGCCTTGCGCGAGTTCGACGGAGATCCCGAGGGCATGACGGAAATCTATCTCACCGGAAAAGACGATGTGCTCGACGGTGTCGTTCCGTTGGCACGGCTCATCCTGGCGCTGCCGGAGACCCGGGTCGCAGTTCTTTCCGAGCCGCGAATCATTTCCTGTCTCGCGGAAGCCCACCAGGATGAAGTCGCAGAGCTCTTTGACAAGTACAACCTGCACGCCCTGCCGGTAGTGAATGCAGCCAACCGCCTGGTGGGGGTGGTGCAGGCTGACCACGTCATCGCATTTTTGCGAGCCAAACAATAACAATTACGAATGCTCAAGCGCTGGCGAATTCGCATACTCCTGTTCCTTGCCGTGCTGGGGCCCGGCTTTATCACCGCCAACATCGATAACGACTCCGGCGGTATTCTCACCTACTCCAATGCCGGAGCGCAATTCGGCTATACCCTTCTGTGGACCATGATCCCTATCACCGTAGCTTTACTGGTGGTGCAGGAAATGTGCGCCCGCATGGGTGCAGTCACCGGCAAAGGCCTGAGCGACCTCATCCGCGAAGAGTTCGGGCTCCGCATGACCTTTCTGCTCATGCTGCTGCTGGTGATTGTCAACTTCGGCAACGTGATGGCGGAGTTCGCCGGCATTGCCGGCAGCATGCAGCTCTTTCATGTCAGCAAGTATGTGTCCGTGCCGGTGAGCGCCTTAACTATCTGGCTGCTGGTGGTCAAGGGAGATTACAAGCGGGTAGAGAAGGTCTTTTTGGCGGCGTCGGTTTTCTACATCGCTTATATCGTGACTGGCGTCCTCTCCCAGCCCAGCTGGCACGACGCCATCGTCGCCACCGTCGAGCTGCCCAGAGGTTCCATCTGGCACTCTAAAAGTTATATTTACATGATCGTGGGCGTAATCGGCACGACGATCTCTCCCTGGATGCAGTTCTATCTACAATCCTCGATTGTAGAAAAGGGGGTTACTGCAAAGAGCTACCCGGCTTCGCGTCTCGATGTGATCATCGGATCGTTCTTCACCAACATCGTGGCCTGGTTCATCGTGGTCGCGTGTGCTGCCACGTTGTTCGCTCATGGAATGGGAGCGATCCGCGAGGCGGCAGATGCGGCCGAGGCGATGAAGCCGCTCGCCGGGCGCTATGCATTCCTTTTATTCGCCATCGGGCTGTTCAATGCTTCTCTCTTTGCCGCCTCCATCCTTCCTCTTTCCACTGCCTATACGGTCTGTGAGGGACTGGGCCTCCAATCTGGCCTGGACGGCGGCTTCAAAGACGCTCCGGTCTTCTACTGGCTCTACACCCTTCTGGTGGCGGGTGGCGCGTTCGCTGTCCTGTTCGTTCCCAACGGCAAACTGATCAGTATGGTCATCCTGTCTCAGGTGTTGAATGGCGTGCTGCTTCCCCTGGTCATCATCTTCATGTTGTTGTTGATCAATCGTAAGGACCTGATGGGCGATCAGGTGAATTCCCGCTGGTTCAATGTCGTGGCCTGGCTTACGGCGGTCGTCGTCATCGTGTTGTCACTGGTCATGATGGTGACCGGTGGCGTGTAATACGACCAGGGTTCAAGGCCTGTTTTGGACGTTCAGACTCCTCCCAACTCCATCACCGCGGCCAAGCGGACCGCCTCGTCGGCACTGGGCCACCCACTGAGAGTCTGGAGGTTGCCGTCTTCCGATCCGTGTAACAAATTATTGCGGTCGACAGCCGCCCTCCCCTTTGTCATCTCGACCGGAGCGAACCCGGATTTCCTACTTCGCGCTGCTGGCGACGACCACGGGTGCGGCTCTCCGTGAAGAGAGCCACATGCAGATCATCAAAGCCACGGATCTCTATAGGAAATCCGGGGGAGCGCAGTGGAGAGATCTCTGTGTGGATGCTCTGTCTTGGAAATGTTTTTCTTGCGTCTAAAGCAGCTTACCCGCAGCCAAATCCCGAATGAGAATCCGGTCAGCCGCAAGAAAGTCGTACCGGGTCAACTCGCGTAGCGGGCACCAGCGCAAGTCATTAAAAATCCGATTGGTCATTTCCCCGGCAAACTGATATACCGCGAAAAACTGCAGATCGATAGCACTTCCGCTGCGGTAGATATGCCGGGTATGCGCCACGCGATTGCCTATATCCGCCGCAATCCCTAACTCTTCATCAAGCTCACGCCGCAGCGCTTCTTCAGCGCTTTCGCCCACTTCTACCTTGCCTCCGGGAAACTCCCATTTCAAGGCCATCGGCTGATCCGGCCGCCGCTGACAGATCAACACTTTCTGCTCCCGCAGGATCAGCGCGGCCACCACCAGCCGAACCACTTTCGCGTCCGTTCTCGATCGCCTGGAGTCTTTCTGCACTGACATATGATTTTAGACGTTGGCCCTTGAAGACCGTCTGTACGGTCAAACTGAGCCGGGCAGAGTACCTTCGGGATAAAAAATCGGCCACCCATGCCGGGAAGCGATTTCGACCAACGCCGGGGTGGGGTTTACCGGATAGGCCTGGCGCGCGATCTCCAGCATAGCGGCGTCGTGTACGGAGTTTCCGAAGACAACATCCGGCGAAACGACACCGGCCTTCACCAAAGAAATGGCTTTACCCTCATCCGTGGGAACATCGATCAACTTGCTGGTAATCACCCCGCCCACGACCTGGGCCCGCGCAGAAATAACCCGTGAAGGAGGAATGTTGAAGCTGCGAACACCTTCCTCAATCACCCAATTATTGGTCGAGCTAACCACCCAAATCTCTGTACTGCGCTCAGTCAGTGAGGCCACGAGGGAGCGCAGTACGGGGAAGATCTTGTCCGTAAAGCGCGATTGGAAAAACGCGGTCGCGGCCCGCCGAACTTCCAGTTCGCTCAGGCCGTCGTAAATTTGCACCATTTCCCCGCACATGGCGATTTCCGAAACCTTTCCGGCACGATAAAGCCGGTAACGCGAGTCGATCCAGTCGCTCGCGTTGCGGGAGACGATACCCTCTTCGATCGACCACACCATGAAGTCGTATCCGGAATCTCCGTCCCATAGCGTTCCATCGCAGTCAAAGACGGCAACTGCGGGCTCCCGGGAAAGAACCGAATCGATGAAGTCTTGGGGGGAAAGAGAGACGCTGTTGGTGGACTTGCTGATGCTCAAACGGGAGGCGCTCCTGCGGGGCTCAGGCCCCTCTTGTATTGTCGGCCATCTTGGTCGATTTTGCACTCCGGGCGTGAACCAGCGTTGAATCCACTTACGGCTGTCACACTTGGTTCCCGTGCCGGTCCGCCGTGTGGATCGACGGCAGCAAAGCAGATAATCGAGCTTGTGCCCCCCGCTAAACAGAATGGGAACAGCATCACCCGCCAATACCTCACCTATCTGCGGGTGGAAAAGGGTTTACGGCCGTTGACCTGCGAGGCCTATCGGCGCGATCTGTCGCTTTTTGCAGAGTACCTCGAGGGTACGCATGCGCTGCCGGTGACCGCCGGACAAGCCCAGGTCGCCGGCTTCCTCGAGCATCTGCAAAAGCACGGGGTGCAGTCGCGCTCGGTGGCGCGCAAGCTCTCCTGCCTGCGCGGCTTCTATAAATGGCTGCTATTGGATAAGCGGATCGGCCATGATCCGACGGTGAATCTCGAATCCCCCTCTTCCTGGAAGATCCTGCCCAAGGCGCTCGCGCAATCCGAGGTGGAGCGAATGATGGAGCAGGCGGGGACGGCAGCCAATCATCCCCAGGCGGATGCCGTAGCCCTGCGCGACCGAGCCATCATCGAAATGTTGTACGCCGGCGGGGTGCGCGTCTCTGAGCTCACCGGTCTGGGGGTAGAAGACCTGTCGCTCGCGGAAGGCCGCATGCTGGTTCGCGGCAAAGGCGACAAGGAACGCATCGTGCCCCTGGGACGGAACGCAGTCGAGGCACTGGAGGCTTATTTGACCCGCGGCCGGCCAGGGCTGGCGACTCGCGCGGGCGTGAGCCGCTTATTTCTCTCCGTGCGCGGCGTTGGGCTTACCCGCCAGTGGGTCTGGCGGTTGGTGAAGCGGCTGGACGCTCGCGCCAGCCCACATGTCATGCGTCACAGTTGCGCCACCCACATGGTCGAGAACGGAGCCGATTTGAGGACTGTCCAAACCCTGCTAGGGCATGCTGACATTTCCACCACCCAGGTCTACACCCACCTCGCCCTCGGCAGGCTGCAAGCGGTACACCGGGCGCATCATCCGCGAGCCACCAGAAGAGGAGCGAAATGAAGCCGGAACCAATTCGGTTGGCGGAAGACTTTTTGGCCATGCTCGCTCATGAGCGCGCCGCTTCGCCGCATACCTTGCGTGCCTATCGGCGCGAAGTCGGAAACTTCGCTGCCTATTTGGCCGAGCAGGGAGTAGAAGTGTGCCGTGTGGATCATCTGCAGATCCGCAGCTACCTCGGCGAGCTGTACGATAGGGGACTGGTCAAGGCCTCGGTAGCCAGATCGCTGGCCGCCATCCGCTCATGGTTTCACTGGTTGGCCAGGGCTGGACACGTTTCCAGTAACCCTGCTGTGCTGGTCGCCACTCCTAAGCTGCCCAAGCACCTGCCCCGCGTACCCTCGATCGAGCAGATGAACCACCTGGTGGAGACGGTCGCTTCGGGAGAAGGTGCCGCGTGGCCGGAGCGTGATCGTATGATCTTCGAGCTGCTGTACGGCTGCGGTATTCGCAATGCGGAACTGGTCGGCCTGAATGTGGACGACGTGCACTGGGCGCGCGAAGTGATCCTGGTGCGGGGTAAAGGGCGCAAGCAGCGCTATGTTCCATTGGGAGACGCAGCGGCAGACGCAATTCGCGCTTATCTTCCGTCAAGGCAGGCAAAGCTTGCAGGCAAGACCTCTGACGCTCTCCTGCTTAACTTGCAGATGAGGGGAACAGGCAGGCTAACGACCCGCAGCGTAGGTCGCATCGTCAAGCGAATCTCGTTGGCCAAGGGCCTGCCGGCAGAAATTCATCCCCACACCCTGCGTCATGCGTTTGGCACCCACATGTTGGAAGAGGGAGCTGATCTGCGTGCCATCCAGGAACTCCTGGGCCACGAGCGTCTCTCGACCACGCAGCGCTATACACAGCTAACCGTCGGGCAAGTCACGCAGGTCTACGACCGAACCCATCCGCGCGCCAAGTGAAAAGGCGCCCTGGGAAGGGCGCGGCTAAACAGCTGTGAAAACTCGGCTTGTATCGGGACACGACTTTATGTGCGGGGGGAATGGGTAGGTGCCAGCCCCCGGACTTTAGTCCGGGGTAGCGGGTTTTCAAACCCGCGAGAACGTTCCGGCATATAAATTGAGGGCTTCTAGCCCTGGTGTACGTAAAATGTTTTAGAGGCTGGGTGAAAACTGGGCTCTGTATCAGGGCACGACTTTAGTGTGCAGCGATGCTAGCTGCCATTCTAGCGGGTGTAAGTCCCGCCGGTGGAAATTACCCAGTTGCCACCGTAGCAATAACCGGCGACGGAGTGGGCGACCAAACCGTCGAAAGCCCGGTAGTAAAAATCCTCGCGGGCTGGATGCAATCGCGGTCCGATCCGTCAGGAGGGTGAACAAATCAGCAGGTTGTAGCGCAAGCGAACCGTAGTGAAGCTTCGAAAGGTGCCCCCCACGTGAAACGGATTTGTGGGATGTATGGGAGTGCCGAGTCTGTACTAAAGGGACGAAGGCCAGCGTTGGCGGTGAAGGAACTGGGTGTATACAGCCGCCGGACTCCCCGGAGTCGCAGAGGACGACATGTTGAGAAAGAATGAGCGGTGAAAGCACGGAACCAGTCGCGGGTCGCCTAGGCGGAAACGTACAGCGAAGGCAGGGCGTATAAGCTGCAGAGCAGTGAAATCGTGCTGTGCCTGCGAGTGGGTCGGATGGGGTCGGATAAGTGATAGATGGACCGGGACAGAATAACCCGGACCGGAGCGAGGGCCCCTGGGGTAGAGCGGCGTAGCCGCTTGAATGGCGGTGCTTGAGCGCACAGCGTACTCCGACACTGAGCGGAGGAAGTTACGCTTGCAGCGGTGGGCACGAAGGCGGAAAGCAAACCGAGAGGGCGCGACACGTGGGCGCCATTCGCGGGAAGGCGCCCGCTGATACGCCAGCCTTGAAGCCGTACTGGGGAAAACCCGCCGTACGGAATTTTAGGGGGGATGATGGAAACGTCGGCATCATGCGAAGCCCGGTCCGCGCCATCGTCCTACCCGACCAGGCCGTAACGCAAAAAAGATTTGGGCTTTAGCCCCTGGGCCTTTTGCCCCGTCCAGGAACGGCCTGCCCCAGACAACAAAGCAAGCTAGACTTGCTGTTTTTCTACAAGGACGCGATTGCCGTTGCTTCATCCCGGTGCAAAGCGGCGTACTTGGTAATCCCCACCATGGTGAACACCTTCTGGAAATGGGGAGTAAGCCCAAACGCGGCAATCGTCTGATCCGCTTTGCTGGCTTCCATAAGCATCTGGATCACCAAAGCAATGCCACTCGAATTAATGTATTCCACCTTAGAAAAATCGATCAGAACAGGACGGCTTTTCGTCACGCCCTCATACGTTCCCAGCACCGTATCTCGCGAAGTGCTGGAGATATCGCCCGTGAAGCGAAGGACGGTCACCGGCTTTCCGTTCGCGCCCATAACCTCATCCACTTTAGCTTTCGTCTCCGACTGCACTTTACTCACTCTCCTTGGCCAGCCTGATGACCAGTCGTACGTAACTCCCTTTGCCCGCGCTTCCTTTAACCCACTCCGCCTCATCCACCAGAGACTGGATCAGGAACATACCCATGCCGCGGGGGTCCTCTTCGCCGTGCATCTTGCGATCAATGTCTGGCTTGGAAGGGGCCTTGGCAATACCGGATCCGTTATCCATCACTTTGACCTCGAGTGCTTCATCGCTGGCGGAAAGGATCACGCCGACGCAGAGGTTACCATCCAGGCGATTTCCATGCTCGATGGCGTTAATGCAGGCTTCGGCAAGAGCGGTCTTGAGGTCTTCAATACGATCGTCGGGGAAGCCCATGAGCTTGGCCACACTGGCAGCCGTACCCATCGCGACCTTCTCGAAGCCCAGCCGCGATGGCAGCTTTACTTCCACCGCCGTGCCTCTGGTTTCAACCATTTGCTCTTCCTTCGCCCGCATGCATTCGCACCAATGCGAGCGCCGTCATGTCGTCCTGCTGCGGCTCTCCTCGGGAGAATTCAGCCAATTGCTGCCACAGGACCTTGAGGATAGCAGTACAATCCTCGGACTTGCACTCTCGAAATGTCGCCAGCAGTCGTTCTGGACCGAATTCGTCATCGCCCTGAAACACCTCGGTGAGCCCATCGGTATAGAAGAGCAGACGCGATCCAGGCTGAAAGGCAAGCGTTTCTGATGTGTATTGCATCATGGGCACCAACCCAATGGGCGTACCGCTCGCTTCGATCTGGTGTACCGTCTTATCCGCAGAAAGCAGGAACCCAGGATTGTGGCCCGCATTGACCACTTCCACGCTATGTTGCCTGGAGTCCAGTTTCAGGAAGATCGCCGTGACATAGCGCCGGCGGGCCTCCTGGCCTTCGCCGTAGTGTTGCTGGTTCATGCGCGCGGCCAGTTCCGCCAGCGGCAGCCCGGCCAGCGCCATGGCGCGGAACGCCGAGCGAAACGAAGTAGCAACGATGGCCGAGGCCAAGCCCTTGCCGGCCACATCTGCCACCACCATGATCTCGCCGCCACCCGGCAGATTGACAATGTCAACATAGTCGCCGCCCACCTCGTAACAGGTGCTGGAGCGTACGGCGACCGAGTAGCCCGAAATCTCCGTCAGCTGCTGCGGCAGCAGGCTGTTTTGGATGGCGCGGGCGGCGTCCAGGTCCTGCTGCACCCGGGCCCATTCCACCGCACGCTCGTGGTAGTGCGCATTCTCCACCGCCACTCCCGCCTGCAGCACCAGCCCTTCCAGGAAATCCTGCTCGTAAATAGACAATGACCTGCCCGGCCCTGGATTCACCACCAGTTCGGCCAGTTGGTGTCCGTCTTTGCTCAGCAGGGCAAAGCGAGCGCAGTCGTCGTGCGGCTCAGGCGGCATCTCGCCTACGGTCAGGGAAGGCTGCGTGACATGCGCGCCGGCCATTTCCAACTCCCGGACCACGATGCGCAGAACGCATTGCAAAACCTCTTCAGGCCGCACGGCTGCATGCACCTGGCGGGAAATCTCAAGCAAAGCCTGCAGGCGGGCTACCTGTTGTTGCAGATCAATGACTTCGGCCTGGGTGTTATCGAAGGAAGAGGTCGACATCGGTGAGCCGCGCCTTTCTGCGGATTCTGTGCTGACGGATATACTACAAGAGGCAGAGAAACCCTTATTTTATGAACACTAAACTCGCGGTTCCCGTGCAATCGAAGTTTTCTGACGAGGTAGCAGAGTGGCTCGAGGCTTTTGACGATGTGGTTGTCGGCGAAGGTCCGGAACAGGGCGCCGAGCTGATTGCCGCCCTGCGCCACCGGGCGCGCGAGGCGGGCATCTCCACCCCTGGGGCTCTCACCACCCCCTACCTGAACACCATTCCCAAGCATGACGAAGTACCCTACCCCGGGGACCGCAAGATCGAGGAGCGGCTGGAAGCCCTGATCCGCTGGAATGCGATGGCCATGGTGCATGGCCAGAATAAGAAGGATGCGGGTATCGGTGGCCATCTCTCCACCTACTCTTCGCTGGCCACCCTGCTGGAAGTGGGCTACGAGCATTTCTTCCATGCCACCTACGGCGATCAGCCAGGCGATTTTATCTACTTTCAAGGCCATGCTTCCCCTGGAGTCTATGCGCGCGCCTACCTGGAAGGCCGGTTTGATGACGAGCGGTTGCTGAATTTCCGCCACGAACTGCGAGGAAAGCCTGGCCTCTCGTCCTATCCCCACCCCTGGCTGATGCCTGATTTCTGGCGCTTTCCCACCGTCTCGATGGGCATAGGCCCGCTGAACGCGATCTACCAAGCGCGCTTTATGCGCTATCTCGAGAACCGCAACCTGATCCAGAAAACCGAACGCAAGATCTGGGCATTCGTCGGCGATGGCGAGACCGATGAGGTAGATACCCTCGGCGCACTCTCCGTCGGTTCCCGCGAAAAGCTCGACAACCTGATCTTTGTCGTCAATTGCAACCTGCAACGGCTGGACGGCCCGGTGCGTGGCAACAAGCGCATCATCGATGAGCTCGAAGGCGTCTTCCGCGGAGCGGGCTGGCATGTCATCAAGGTGGTCTGGGGTAGCGATTGGGATGAATTATTCGAGCGCGACTCATCCGGCTTGCTGCTCAAGCGAATGGAAGAGTGTGTCGACGGGGATTATCAGTCGTTCAAGGCCAAGGGTGGGGCGTACCTGCGTCAGGAATTCTTCGGCAAGTATCCCGAACTGCTGGAGCTGGTGCGCGACAAAACCGATGACCAGCTGGAGAATCTCCATCGCGGCGGCCACGATCGCTGCAAGATCTTCAACGCCTACCGCCGGGCCGATCAACCATCACGGCTCGCCCACGGTCATCCTGGCCAAGACCGTCAAGGGCTACGGCCTGGGCGCGAACCAGGCCCGCAACGCCTCCCACCAGGAGAAGAAGCTCACCGACAGCGGCTTGGCGCAGTTCGTGAAGCGCTTCAAAATTCCCGTGCCGGAGCAGCAGGCTAAGTTGGGTAAGCCCTATCGGCCGGACCCGGACAGCCCGGAAATTGTCTACCTGCAGGAGCGTCGCTGCGCTCTGGGTGGATACCTACCCTGCCGCGACGCGCCGAAACTCGAATTCAAGGCTCCCCCATTAAAGGAGTTCAGCGAGTGGACTGCCGGTTCCAAGGGAAGAGCCGTTTCCACCACCATGGGGTTTGTCAGCATTCTTCGTCATCTGCTGAAAGATCCAACTGTGGGCAAACTGATCGTGCCCATTGTTCCCGACGAAGCCCGCACCTTCGGCCTTGAGTCAGCCATTCGCCAGGTGGCGATTTATGCCAGCGAAGGGCAGAAGTACACCCCGCACGATAACGACATGCTGCTCTATTACCGCGAAGAACAGGATGGGCAGATCCTGGAGGAGGGCATTACCGAAGCCGGTGCGATGGCGTCCTTTACCGCTGCCGGCACCGCCTACTCCAATTACCGCCTGCCCTCGATCCCCTTTTACATGTACTACTCGATGTTCGGCTTCCAGCGGGTAGGCGACATGATCTGGGCCTTCGCCGATTCGCGCGGTAAGGGTTTCCTGATGGGCGGAACCGCAGGGCGTACCACGATGCTGGGAGAAGGGCTGCAGCATCAGGACGGCCACAGTCACGTGTTAGCCAGCACCGTTCCCACCTGCCTCAGTTACGACCCTGCCTATGTATATGAGCTGGCTGTAATCGTGCAGGACGGCATTCGCCGCATGTACCAGGAAAACGAGCCCATCTTCTACTACATCACCATGTACAACGAAGACTACGCCATGCCGGCTATGCCGGAAGGGGTTCGCGAAGGCATTGTCCGCGGCATTTATCGCTTCGAGGCCGCGCCTGGCGGCAAGGCCACAGCGCAACTCTTCGGCAGCGGCCCCATCCTCAACGAAGCGGTCCGGGCGCAAGGGATGCTGGCGGAAAAGTATGGCGTCCAGACCGATGTCTGGAGCGTTACCAGCTACAACGAACTACGTCGTGAGGCGTTGGGCGTGGAGCGTTGGAATCGACTGCATCCGGCCCAGCCGGAAAGGGTTCCTTACATCCTCGAAAAGCTCCGCGAAGCGGAGGGTCCGATTATCGCGGCCAGCGATTACATGAAGGTCGTGCCCGACCAACTTTCGCCCTGGCTTTCGAGCCGCCTGGTTTCGCTGGGCACAGACGGTTTTGGCCGAAGCGACAACCGTGAGTACCTGCGCCGCCACTTTGAGGTGAACGCGGAATCCATCGTGGCTGCGACGCTTTCCAGGCTCGCCCGCGAGGGGAAATTCGATCAGGAACGAGCCCAGAAAGCGTTTGCGGAACTGGGAGTGGAGACAGAGACTACCGATCCGGCTTACCTGTAGTTATCAAGGCCGGTTTCCAGCCGCTGCCGGGGAAGGGGGACTGCACTCTGCGTCCCCACCATAGCCACATCAACAGGGCAAAAATCGCGACCAGTGGAAGCACCAGCAGGCTGCCTTCGGGGCCGGTGGCGCCGCCACTCCATAGCTGCGGGCCAATCGGGTGCGCACCCAAGAGGTGTCCCTGCACTGCTAGGCCGCTGTCCAACGTGCCATAGAAGTAGGATTGCCCCCAATCCCAGCCGGCGTGAAAGCCGACCGCCCACCAAAGCGAGCCCGTGTACCAGAGGCTGAGGCAGGTGACCAAACCGATGCCTGCTGCGCTTAACAACCCGACATGCGTTTCCCCTGGGTTGGTGCCATGCGAGAACCCAAACAGGAGTGAGAGCAGCAGCGCACCCCACCAGAATCCGATGCCACGGGTCAACGTGAACTGCAGGTAGCCACGCAAAGTTGATTCCTCGAAGATGGCGGTCAGTAGAAATACAAGACCCCAGCCAAGAGCGTATTTCAAGATAGCGCTGCCATGCAGTAACTGGCCGTCAAAGACCAAGAGCCTGGCCTTCCACAAAACGAGCAAGAATCCGGAAAGCGCAACAAAACCCAAAACTAGGCCGGATAAGAAGCGAACCGCCCTTGCCGGACCCTGATATCCATAGGCGAGCAGCGGCCGGCGCTCGATCGAGGCCATGATCCAGGTTGCAAGAATTGCAGGCAGGCATTGCGTGATCTCGATAATCAGTCCCAGCCGTACGGAAAGCGCCTTCACATGGCGGACTTGGAGAAGATCCGCTCGAAAGACCCAGCCAATAATAAGTATGAGCACCAGATAAAGCAGGACGAAAAGCACCACTCCCCAACCCGCCCGAAGACCATCTGGGCCGATGAACACCCAATGCATGCGGTGTTTCGGCGGTTCTGCAATAACTGGTGGTAAAAGCTCGTCCAAGATGCTCCCCCTGCATATAAGAGATGATTGAGACTAGCCCAAAACGCGCTTTTGGGCTCAATCCCTCGACCTATCGACGGGTGCCCCATCCTTCGCGTTCTTTGCGAAGGGTGGGATACCATTGCTCTGCACCCGAGACCCTTCCCCGCAGATTCTGTTTATCCCACCCTTCGCAAAAAGCGCGAAGGATGGGGCACGCGATCATTGTCGGTTGGGAAGGGAAAAAGACCGACCCTTTTACCGGGAGTCCCAAGCCCGTGGCCTAGTCCCGTCAATGAGAGCCCGCGTGAGCAACTGCGGCGTGCTGGCTAAGCCATTGCTGCGCGTGCTGCGTCTCCGGCAGGCCGGGGTCAGCTGTCTTCCACGCTTTGAGGAACTGTTGATATGCAACCGTAGTTGCGTCAAGCTCGCCGGCCTTCTCCGTTGCCTGGGCAATTCCATAAAGCGCGAAGCCGGAATTCGGACGCTGCTCCAGAGCCTGTTGGAAAGCAGCCTTGGCATTATTCCATTTGCCGGCGGTCATCATTGCTGCCGCTTCGCTTTCCGCCACCGGACGGATATAGAAAGGCGGCTCATGGTAGCCCAGCTCTTTCTCTTCCCGGCGCGCCGTGGAAAAGAGCTTATCCGCCTCCGCGGTATTGCCTTGCGTTGCCAGCATGGAGGCGCGGAGTTCAAGCGACATAATAGACAGCATTTTAACCAGCGGTTCCGCTAACGGATCGGGGGACATGCTGTGGTTTCCGGTGACAGGTCCGGCCTTTTTCTCCTTCGCTTCCTGCTCTTTGACCTCTTGCGTCATCCGCCACAAGCTGGAATCGAGCAACACCGAGTGTCTCTCGGCGACATCGGGCTCATGTGCCTCTACGGACTGCATTCCCAGTGCAAACTGAGAAAGCCCGCCGGCGAGGAATTCCATGTGCGGCATATCCTGAGAAAGCTTCGCGGCGTTGACCAGCTGAACCACGCGGCCCCAGTCTGAGGTGCGCAGAGCAACGGGCAATTCGGGATTCAGACGAGCAATGGAATCGCGCGGAGACCAGGGGTAAAGCGTGTCCTCCAAATGGCCGCGGGCTTTGCCAAGTGTCGCGGAAACTTGCTGCGCGTCCTGCAACCTGCCCGCTTCTAAAAGATTGGCAACGGAATACATCAGGTTGTGGATGTAGTTCCAGTCGTTGTCGACGGCAACTTTCTGCGCCCGCATGTACTCTTCGTCGGCCCTGGCGGAGGCATCGAATGAATTCTGTGCGTGTGCGTAATCCCCAGTACGGTAGTAGATGTGCCCGGGCATGTGAACCATATGTCCCGATGCAGGCGCGAGCGAACCCAGTATCTCCGCGCTATGCAAAGCCTGCTCAGGGTGTGGACCGGCCTCAACGGCGTGGATCCAGAGATGGTTCGCTGCCGAGTTCTGCGGTTCCTCCTTCAGTATTCCTTGAAGAAGCTCCAGTTGCTCCTTCTTCCCTTTGCGCGGTTCTCCCGCCTCGTCGAAGCCATCGTTGACAGCTTCGGCCAGAGCGATGCGAGCATTGGTGTCGTTCTTATTCTTTTTCACCAGGGTACGCAGAATCTCGATTTCGCGATCGAATTTTGCCTTGTCCTCGGAGCCGGCCTGCCGCATGGCAGCCTCGTGTGCCTGCGACGCCTGGATGTAGAGCTTTTCCCGCCCGCTCGCATGGGATTCCAGGGCTACTGCTTTGGCCAGCGACGCATCGGCGTAGGTCTTTGTAACGCTGTGGTTGAAGATCTCTGCCTGGTACAGCCCCCAATAACACATGGCGCAGTTGCCATCAGCCCGGATAGATTGCTCAAAAGCACGATCGGCCTCGTAGTCCCAGAAGTCGTAAAGCAGGTTGTACCCCTGTTCGAACCACTTCTGAGCCTCCGCATTTGCGGAGATAGGAAACCGCACATTGCCAACGCCTTCAATATGTTGCGGCGGGGGCAACTGCTCCGGGGGGACCGGATCTCCGCTGTCACCCATGGCCATTTTCATCTGCCCCATGGAGGCGCCGGTTCCCATCAGAATCATCAGCAACACTAGACATCGTTTCCGCATAGGGTATCTTTCTGCACCAAAGACCCGGTGTGAACTAAACTAGAAGAGTAAAGGTACGTACCGGGGCAACAAAGGAATTATTCATTGATCGCAAGCACTTTAACCAAGATTTTCGGAACCAGCAACGAGCGTGTGATCAAGCGGCTGCAGCCCATGGTCGAACAGACCGGGGTGCTTGAGCCCGCCACGAAGGCTCTGTCGGATGAGGAGTTGCGGGCCAAAACCCTGGAATTCCGGGCCCGGATCGCCGCCCGTCTGGAGGGTATCGACGACCAAGAAGAACGGGTCGCAGAAGAGAAAGTGGTCCTGAACGAGATTCTGCCCGAAGCCTTTGCTGTGGTGCGCGAGGCTGGCCGGCGGGTGTTGCAGATGCGGCATTTTGACGTGCAGCTGATCGGCGGCATGGTGCTCCACCAGGGCAAGATCGCCGAAATGAAGACCGGTGAAGGCAAGACCCTGGTCGCAACTCTGCCATGTTATCTGAATGCGCTGGCCGGTCACGGCGTGCACGTGGTCACGGTCAACGACTACCTGGCCAAACGCGACGCCGAGTGGATGGGCAAGATCTACGAGTTCCTGGGCCTGACCGTAGGGGTCATCGTCCATGATCTGGATGACGCCCAGCGTCGCGCCGCCTACGGGTCAGACATCACCTACGGCACCAACAACGAGTTTGGTTTCGACTACCTGCGCGACAACATGAAGTTCGATAATGCCGACTGCGTACAGCGCGGGCATTATTTCGCGATTGTCGACGAGGTTGACTCGATTCTGATCGACGAAGCCCGCACGCCGTTGATCATCAGCGGCCCCACCGACCAGACCACCGATAAGTACGCTCGCGTGAACCGGATTCTTCCTTCCCTCGAACAAGGCGAAGAGATCGAGCGCGGAGAAGAAAAAATCCTCACCGGCGATTTTGTGGTCGATGAGAAACACAAGACCATCAGCGTGACCGATGAGGGCTGGGAAAAGATCGAGCAGTTACTGGGCATCGGCAACATTGCCGACCCTGAGAACTGGGATCTGAAGCACCACGTAGAAGTAGCCATCAAAGCCCACTCGCTCTACCGGCGCGATGTGCAATACGTGGTCAAGGATGGCGAAGTCATCATCGTCGACGAGTTCACCGGCAGGCTCATGCCCGGCCGCCGTTGGAGCGACGGATTACATCAAGCAATTGAAGCCAAGGAAGCGGTGAACATTCGCCGCGAAGATCAGACCCTGGCCACCATCACTTTCCAGAACTACTTCCGCCTCTACAAGAAGCTATCTGGCATGACCGGTACGGCGGAAACGGAAGCCACAGAATTCGAGAACATCTACAAGCTCGAGATTGTGGTGATCCCAACCAACATGCCAATGCGCCGCCTGGAAAATCCAGACGTCGTGTTTCGCACAGCCAAGGAAAAGTACCTCGCAGTGGCCGACGAGATTGCGCGTCTCCACGAGCTGAAACAGCCAGTACTGGTCGGTACCACTTCGATCGAGAAGTCGGAGCTGCTTTCTTCGATCCTGCAGCGCAAGGGTGTAAAGCACGTGGTGCTCAACGCGAAATTCCACGAGCGTGAGGCGGAGATTGTAGCCCAGGCCGGACGGCTGGGCATGGTCACCATTGCCACCAATATGGCGGGCCGCGGCACCGACATCGTGCTTGGCGGCAATGCCGAGTTCGCAGCCAAGCAGGAGCTGTTGAAGAAAGGTCTTGCGCAAGCGGTCAACGCCGCCCAGGGAGCCATCAATCCCATGGCTGGTCCTGGAATGGTGCGCTTCTACTACCAGGGTCAGGAGTTTGAAACCAACCAGGAGACCTGGGACAAGACCATTGCTCAGTACGCCGCTGCCGCCGACAAGGAACATGACGAAGTAATTGCCGCGGGCGGGCTGCACATCGTGGGCACGGAAAGACACGAGTCGCGGCGCATTGACAACCAGCTGCGTGGCCGTGCCGGCCGCCAGGGTGATCCCGGCGCCTCGCGTTTTTATCTGTCGCTCGAAGACGACCTGATGCGCATCTTCGCCAAGGAGTGGGTCTCGAACCTGCTGCAACGGCTGGGCATGGAAGAAGGGGTGCCGATCGAATCGCGCATGATCAGCAGCCGCATCGAGGCCGCGCAAAAGGCGGTCGAAGGCCAGAACTTCGAAGCCCGCAAGCACTTGCTTGAATATGACGATGTCATGAACAAGCAGCGCACCGCGGTTTACGGACTACGCGGGCAGTTGCTCGAAGGGCTCGACCAGAAGGAATTGATCCTTGAGGATTACGTCGCCAATCTTCTGAGCGCGGTCATGGAGGCGCATGCACCGGAAGCGATGCATCCCGACCAGTGGGATGTGAACGGACTGAAAGGTCAGCTGGCGGGGCAGTTTGGCATCGATCTGGAGAAGGAAGGCATCAACATCGACGCCCTAGACCGGCATGAACTGGGCGAGGCGATCTTTGAACGGCTTAAAGAAAAGTACGAGATGAAGGAAGCCATTCTGGGGAGCCAAACGATGCGCCTGCACGAGCGCATGGTCATGCTCAGCGTGCTGGATGGTTTATGGAAAGACCATTTGCTGAGCATGGACCACCTCAAAGAGGGCATCGGTCTGCGCGGCTATGGTCAGCAGGATCCGCTGGTGGCCTACAAAAAAGAGTCCTTCGACATGTTCGAAGCAATGATGGGACGCTTTCAGGAGGACACGGTTCGTTTCCTGTTCCTGATGCAGATTGTCGGGCCCGATGGCCAGCCGGTTACCGAATTGCCTCGTCGCCAGGCGCCTGAAATCAGCGGCCAATCCGTACCGGAGCCGGCCCGCGCGCTGCCCCAGGGCGTTCCAACGACGCTCCAACCACGTTGTGGGCAACGGTGCCCATGCCGCCCCGGCTGCGCCGCCATCTCGACCAGTAGCCGTACCGGTGCGAGCCCCCTCGACCACCATCGATGCCCTGGAGCAGGAGTTTCAGCGCAAGAAGAAGCGCGAGCTCGAACAGGCGCGCATGAGCGGAGCCAACGGCAGTTCCGATGCGCCCGCACAACGTCGGGCGGGCGAGAAAGTAGGCCGCAACGACCTTTGCCCTTGCGGTTCGGGCAAGAAATACAAAAAATGTCACGGAGCAGCAGAAGGCTAGCGCTGGAGCTTTCGTGAATACCCCGGAAAAGTAACCGCAGGCCCCTCCGCGAACACAAGTCTCGTCTCAACGAAAGCTCTCCGGGATCTCCTCGAACGTAAAGTTCGTAGCCTTGGAACCGGTCTGATCCCTCCAAAGCTCGAAAATGCGACCGTAACTGAGCGTGATGAACTCGCTCTGGCTGATTCCCAATTTTTGCGCTGTCGCATCGATCCACTCGCTCGGACCCTCGAGTTCGGCATAAACGCCCAGCGGAGTTTCGTCGATCACGCAATGGCCCTGTCGGTCTGCCCATTCCGTGCGCCATTTTTCGTACACAAATACAGGGGCGAAGCCCAGGGCTTCGAAGATCTTCCCTAACACCGGACCATCCTCAACCTCCGTCTCGGTCTCTACTCGATTCTTGTGTGGTCCCTCTTCCGTTAAACCGCTGGGGACGCTCTTATGTGTGACCACCCACTTATTCCCATACTGGCGAATACGCAAAATCTGCCGCGAGTTGCGCAGCTCACGATCCGGCTTGTCGTACAGCGTATTGCGCTCCAGCGTGCGGGCGGTGACGCGCGTAAACCCAAGTGGCATCAGCTTCTGCTCCAGCGCCGCGCGGTCCGCTACGCGTATCTTTACTTCTGTCTCCATGGCCTGCATAGGCCGGAGTCTATACCAGCCGGCACAACATGGGAAAATGACACAGGTAAAGAGTGACCGGAAAAAAGACACTACGATTGGCTGTCGATCCCAGGGCCATCGATTCGCCGGCATCGATGGCCTCGTTGCACCAAGCGGCAGAACTGCTGCGTAGCGGGTGCACGGTAGCATTCCCGACCGAAACGGTCTATGGACTTGGCGCCAATGCTCTCGACCGGAGAGCGGTTGCATCAATTTTCGCGGCCAAGCAACGCCCGGCCTGGGATCCTCTGATTGTTCACGTCGTCGATCAGGAACAGTTAGGCATGGTGGCTGTCGACATTCCACCCAATGGCCGCTTGTTGATGGAAGCATACTGGCCGGGGCCACTCACTTTGTTGCTGCCCAGGAGCCCACAAGTGCCGGCAATCGTGACCGCCGGGCGCAATCGTGTCGGAGTGAGAATGCCGCGCCACCCCGTAGCCCAAAGATTGATCAAGCTGGCGGGGGTGCCGATCGCGGCGCCCAGCGCAAACTCCTTCGGCAGAACCAGCCCCACCCGGGCGGAGTTCGTACTTCAGGACCTCGAGGGACGCATCGATGCCGTCATCGATTCCGGAGACACAACGCTGGGTCTTGAATCCACCGTCGTCGATGTTTGTGCCGATCCTCCCATTCTTTACCGTCCGGGCATGGTCACATTCGAGCAACTCCAGGCGCTGTGCCCTTCGCTGACTGCATATCGTGAATCGCAGGACGGCGTGTCGGCCGCACCACCCTCACCGGGTGTTGGTCTGAAACACTATTCCCCTCGTGCGCGGCTCATTCTTTCTGACAGCGCAGACGCAGGGACGTTGTTAAACATAGCCGGACAACTGCACGCTAAAGGAGAGACGGTAGGCATCATGTGGCCGGTTGCGCACCTCGATGCGATTCCCTACCTCATCTACGAATGGGGTGAAATGAACGATCCCCAAAAGCTTGCGCACCGTCTCTTTGCCGGATTGCGGGAATTGGATGCTGTCGGGGCAACCGTAATCGTCTGCCCGCTCCCGGAGGAAGAAGGGCTCGGGATCGCCATACGCGACCGGCTGCTTAAGGCCGCCCGTTGACTCGTTCTGAGTCCGTCGCCTTGTACATGTATTTAATGCCCGCTTTATAAATCAGCGTGCGCAGACCGCCTTGCCGGACCTTGATCGAATGGCGGTCGTACCATTCGATGGTGCCTTCAATCCGCTCTCCATCTTCCAGCAGGAAGATCATCGGGGTTCGGCTTTGAATCTGTTTTTGAAAATAGAAGGCTTCTGCGTGGGAACTCTCCGCGCGCGCTGTTGAAGAATCCCAGCGATTCTGATGCATGAAAATCGGCGAAATCCCAGGGACCCGAGTGGGATAGCGGCTTGCGCCGTTTGTTAAGAGAGGACGAACGAGCTTGCGCGGCCCCGCGGGACTTATGGAAGGCAAAGTGGACGTGTCTGCTCCATCGACTTTGGCCTTCGCCCTGGCCTGTCGCGCATCAAAGTCGCGGCGTACCGGAATGGCAGAGGATTCGGACATTTGTTTTGTGAATCTAGAAGCTTGGATGCAGCATGCGCCGCCTTGGTTTCGCAGTCAAAGATAGGCAGAATATGGCGTTTGGTTACTTCAGTGACAGGCCGGCAGCGAAGGAATCGAGCGAGAGGGAGCGCAACAGGTTCCGGCGCATGCCTTGCTCGACCTGATCGAGCGCGCGCACAGCCGCCTCGATCCAGGCCACATCAATCGTTTGCGACATGTGAGTCAATTCGGTTTGCAAATCGATGTTGCGGATTAGGTGGCCGGTTCCCGAATGCAACAGCAGCAGATCTTCGAGCAAGCTGGCAAAGGCGTGCAACAGCGCGCTGGTCTTTTGTTGTCCCTCGGCGCCTGCTCGATACGTCTCGGTCACTCGGAAGAGCGCTCCGTAGTCACTCTCCTCGGTGGCGTTCGAGATTATGAGCAAGGCATCCTGGCGGCTGGCCAGGTAACCTTCGAGATCGAAGCCAAGTGCCTGGCCGATGCCTCCTTCTGCCAGTCGTGCGACCAATGCGCGCTGCTTCGGTTTCCAATCTTTCCGTTGTTCAGCGAGCACAGCCTCGATCTCTTCCGGCGGCAATGCGCCTAGCCGAAAGATACTGGCGCGCGATCGGATGGTGGGCAGAAGCTCACCAGGATTTTCCGCCAGCAGCACAATGTGCGCGTACGCGGGTGGCTCCTCAAGAATCTTGAGCAGGGAATTGGCCGCCTCTTTCATGAAGGCGGTGCTGGTAAAGATGTACACCGCGCGAGGTGCATCGGAGGGCAGGCGATAGATATGTTGCACCACGTTGCGCACTTGGCCCAGTTTGATCAGCAGCTGGGGTGGGTCTGGAGGAATGACCACCACATCGGGATGGGTCTGAATGAGGATGCGGGTGTCTTTTTTATCCACCTCACGCAGGTCTTCGCGCGCCGCGATGGCCTCATTCACTCGATCAGCCAGCGGCAAGGATTGAGCGATGCGGGTGCAGTTGCTGCACACCCCGCAAAAGTCGGGTAATCCATTGGTGACGGGGTGCTGGAGGCAGGCCATGGTTTGCGCCAGCATGATCGAAAGGGTATATTTGCCGGCGCCGCGGGGGCCGGCGAGTATGAGTGCCGGAGGCATGCGTTCGACCGCGATCGCCTCCCGCAGATGGCGGACGGTCGCCGCATTCCCCAAAAACTGATCAAAGCTCACCAGACGAGACTAGCAAATTCCTGAGGAACAAAACCGGACAGCACCGTCCATGCAACTCTATCCCCGCCACCATAGCCGGGTGCCCGACATCCCCCGATTTCCTGTGGAGTTTCGTGGGTTCTCTGAACTTCATGCGCCTTTCCTTAAAGAAAGGCGCACACGCGGTCCTGTCCAGAGCTGCGTACAGGAAATTCGGGGCATCTCGCTCGTTTTTCGCGAGATGTGGGATACCGCAGGCCTCCCCCTCAAACCTATGGCGGGTCCCACAAGTCCATAGGGGTGCCCCATGTTCGCACCAGCGTACGTGGGCCGAAAACGATGGGCGGAGCCCTTCGACAGCCTTTGGTTCCGGACCCTACCCGTTGTCCTCTCGAGAAAGCGACTAACGGTAACCAGGCAAGCGGTGGAATGAACACGTTCTTGGCCCTATCCCCGCCTTAAATCAATGGGTGGCCCACATCTCGCTTTTGAGATGTGGGATGCGTGGATTTCGTCCCTGTTCGCCAAATCACCAGCGGGGGCTTCGGTAAACCTCATTTGTTCTTCCCGGCCCGAAGCAGAGTGAATGCTCATACCGCTGCCAGACGTCCCCGTACTACCTGCACGATTCGCTGATGGATTTCCTCAATGGAGCCATTGCTGTCGATTACCACCACACGCAATGGGTCGCGGGTGGCAATCTCCTGGTATTTATCGAAAACTCGCCGGTAGAACGCGGAGCTCTCTGTCTCAAACCGGTTCTCATCGCTTCCCGTAGCCGCAACCGCGCGTTGGTTGCGGCGGCGCGCGCGGGCTAGCGATTGATCGAAATCGGGCAGCAGCAGCACGGTCAGGTCCGGCTCCAGACCGCCGCACAGGGCAGCGTGAAGGTCGCGCACCACCTGGCTCCCTAGCTGTCGCCCGCCTCCTTGATAGGCTTCGCTGGAATCGGTAAACCGATCGCAAAGCACGATGTGGCCGGCCGCAAGCCCGGGCTCGATGACTTCTGCGATCGATTGCGCGCGATCAGAGAACATCAAACCCAGCTCAGCGAGTGAGGCAAGATTTTCGGTGCGCGAGTCGAGCAGCAGGGCGCGAATGCGATCCCCCACCCGCGTGCCTCCTGGCTGGCGGGTTGCGGTCACTGGCCAACCATTTGCTTCCAACCACTCTTTCAGGCGGCGAAGCTGAGTGGTCTTGCCTGACCCATCCAAACCCTCGAACGTAATGAATAAGCCTCGTGGCATACAAACCTCATCCGGCCGGAGCCAGGTCTGCGATCTCCAGTTCCAATCCGCCATACTCGGGATGCATATTCTCCCGCAATTTGTACGCGAGATGGATGACTGACCCCTCCTCCAGGCCCAGCGCTTGCACCCGCGTCGCCCAATCCCATCCCAGGGCCGACCAACCAGCGCCGCGCACACCCTGCGCCAGTTGCAGGCATATATGACGCTCCTTGATGGGACGAACGGCAGCAGTGAGCCGCACGTTGTAGGCGACAAAAATCGGCTCCTCGTTGCCGATGCCCAGCGGCTCCAGGCGCCGTAGCCAGCTATACAACGCCGGAGTGATTTGATCGAGGGGCAACACTGCATGGCAGCGCAGACTGGGCGCTGCTTCTTCCACATGCAGCGCTGCCCAGGCTTCAAGGTGGCTTTTGAGTTCCTGCAGTCGTACTGCTGGCAGGCAGAAACCAACCGCGTGCGCGTGGCCCCCGAAGCGGGTGAAGAGCTCTTTGCACCCTTCGATCGCGTGCAGAAGATGAAAGCCGGGAACCGAGCGGCCGGAGCCGTACGCATCCTCCCCTTCAAGGGCAACGACAATCGCCGGACGCTGGGTGCGGTCGACCACGCGCGAGGCAAGTATGCCGATGATGCCGCGATGCCAGCCTTCTCCTTCCATCACAATGCAGCGGCTCGACTCAAAGGCAGGTTCTTCCCGCAGGCGGCGCTCGATCTGTTCCAGGATGCCTGCTTCGGCCTGCTGCCGCTCGCCGTTCAGACGATCGAGCTTGGCGGCTAATTCACCCGCCCGGGCCGCATTCCGGGTAGTGAAAAGCTCCACTACATCAGAAGCCACATCCATGCGGCCGGCCGCGTTGATCCGCGGCGCAATACGGAAGGAGAGGTCGGTCGCGGTCAGCGGCCGTTGCGATGGGTCAAGCTTGGCGACCTGCATCAGCGCGCGCAGGCCGGCACTGGCCGGCCGTCGCAATTGCTCCAGCCCCACGCTGGCGAATACCCGGTTTTCCCCCAGCAAGGGAACCGCATCGGCCACCGTCGCGATGGCAAGCATCTTCAGGAACGAGGGCAAAATTTTGCTCCGTGCCCGCTCCACATCCCAGGCCTCCAGCAATGCTTGCGCAAGTTTGAAGGCCACCCCTGCACCGCAAAGGTGCTTGCAGGCATAGCCGCAGCCAGGCTGGTTGGGGTTGAGGATCACCAACGCGTTCGGCATCCCCGTATGCGGCAGGTGGTGATCCGTGACGATGAGATCGAGTCCCAGCCGGGCGGCGGCTTCGGCAGCAGCAAAATCGCGTATCCCGGTATCCACGCTGATAACCAGGCGAATCCCTTGTCCCGCCGCGGCTTCCAGCACCTCCGCCTGCATGCCGTAGCCCTCGCGCAAACGATGCGGCGCATGAAAATCCGCTTTGCCGCCCAGCATCTCGATGGCTGTCTTGAGCAGCACAATCGCGGTCGTGCCATCCACGTCATAATCGCCGTAGATGAGGATAGGCTCCAGGCCCGCGATCGCCGCCCGCACCCGCGTTACCGCCGCGGACATCCCCTGCATCGCGTACGGATCAAGCAACTGTTCCATGCGCGGATGAAGAAAAACCTCAGCTTCGGCCGGCACTCTGCACCCCACGCTCCGCCAGCAACTCGGCCACGATGAGCGGGAGACCGGCGCTTTGCGCCAGGATAGAAGCCGCGGCGGAGTTCGCCGGCGGAAGAATCCATTGCTTGCGAGAAGCAGCCCGGGGGCTTACCGCGGAGGAGCCGGCAGCGTTCACCCTTCTTCTTCGTCCTCATCGTCTTCGAAAACCACGTCTCCGAAGTCTTCTACGAATTCCAGAAGTTGCTGGTAGCGTTCGTACCATTGCGTGGCATTCTCGTGCACGAAGACGATGCCCTGGTGAGCAAAACCGAGCTGGATATAGCCAATCTTGCCAACGTAATTGACCAGGTATTGCGCCTCATGCACTTCAGCCGCTGCCTCGTCGGGAAAATTGTCGTCGCGAATCTGCTCCAGCAGCATGGCGATGTCTTCTTTTTCCAACTGGACTTCACTCATGGTGACAAAGGGCGCGCCGGCGCTCTTGGCCATCTCCACGAAGTCCTTCCAGCTGTCGGGATTGTCGTCATCTTCCCACAGGACGGTTGGCAGGTCTTCGGTAATAAATCCGGGCAGTCGGCGCATGGAATGGCCTTCAATGAACGCCACCATGTCGTCTTTCAGAGAGATCAAATCGTCGGGGTGCATATGGAAGCCTCTATTGTCGCAGATGCTGGCCAGGAGGGTGAGACGGGGGTGGGTGGGCAACCCGGGGAAGTGTGTCAAATATGCTATAGTCCGATTCAGATCACATGATTTTTTCGCGGGAGTACGTGAATTATCTGGCACGCCAAACGGTCAACCAATTGATCGAGGCCAAGATGATCCGGGCGGGGAAGGTTGCTGTTGTCGCGGAACGGGTGAACGCGGCCATCCTGGAAGAATTGTCGCTTGAGGACCGCATCAACGAAGAAGTGCGCGTCATCCTCGACGCCTACCAGGAAGACATGCGCCGCACCGGCGCCAGCTATGCGGAAATGTTCAAGAAGGTCAAGCAGGAACTGGCCAAGAAATACAAGGCGGTTTTGTGAGACTTTCGCGAGACAAACTCAACAAACTGGCGCATGTGGTGGCCGACACCCTGGCCGAGACCGACGAATGCGAGTTTCTCGATGATCGCAACACCATCCGTCAGGAGGCGCGTAAGGCGCTCGAGAAGGTACTCACCGAAGAGATGAAGATCGATGCGGCAGCCCGCCAGAAAATCGCTTCACAACGGAAAATCATCGTCGAGGGAAGCCAGGAGTGGGACATCCTTTACCGCAAGTACTACAACGATGAGGTCAGGAAGTTAGGGCTCTGAGTGGCCTGGCGATGCTCCGCCAGTACCCCTGCTTTGATATACTATAAGTCCGGCCTGAATCCACCGTGGCGTCATGGTGTAATTGGTTAACACGCCGCCCTCTCAAGGCGGAGAGTTCGGGTTCGATCCCCGATGACGCTACCAGACAAATCAACAGCGTAGAGCAATCCGGCAAATGTAACTACCGTTGTTTGTCCCCGGGCAGTAAACCCACGTGCAGACCTTACGTTCCGCCGAGTCGTTGCACCAGCGCAGCTGGAATACGACCCAGCGGAAGCACCTGATCGACGGCGCCGAGCAGGATCGCTTCGCGCGGCATGCCGAAAACGACGCAAGTCGCCTCATCCTGGGCGATGGTAAAGGCATGCGCCGCTCTCATCTCCAGCATGCCTTTCGCCCCGTCCGCGCCCATTCCCGTCAGCAGCACGCCAACCGCGTTCTTTCCCAGCTGCTTGGCACAGGAGGAAAAAAGCACATCGACCGAAGGCAGATGACGGTTGACTCGCTCGCCCCGATAGACCCGCACAGCGTATGCCATTCCGTGGCGAACCACTTCCATCTGGTGGCCTCCGGGCGCCAGCAAGGCGTGCCCGGGGAGGATGCGATCGCCGTCCTTGGCCTCCTGGACACGAATTCGGCAGAGCGAGTTTAAGCGCTCCGAAAATGGCCGGGTGAACGCCTCCGGCATATGCTGCACCATGACGAGGCCAGGGAAGTCGGCGGGCAACGGACTCAGCAAATCCTTGAGCGCCTCGGTGCCACCCGTGGAAGAGCCGACGGCAACCACCTTGTGGGTGGCCGAGAAGTGGCAGCCAGCGGCCAGTTCGACCGGTCCCGTCACTGGCGTGGTCACTCCTCGTACCTTGACCCTGGCCGCGGCCTTCACCTTGGCGATGATTTCGCTGGTCTGCTCGATGGTGCCGTTGGCCACATCGAGTTTTGGCTTGGATACGTAATCCACCGCTCCCAGGCTCAGCGCTCGCAAGGTGGTTTCCGCACCCCGTTCGGTGAGCGAGGAAATCATGACCACCGGCATGGGGTGGCCGCGCATCAGCTTCTCCAGAAACGTCAGGCCGTCCATCCGCGGCATCTCAATATCCAGAGTCAGCACATCCGGGCTGAGGGCCTTGATTTTCTCCCGGGCGATGAAGGGATCGCCCGCGGTTCCGATGACCTCCAGCTCCGGGTCCGAGCTGAGTATTTCCGTCAGCAACTGCCGCATCAGTGACGAGTCATCGACGATGAGTACCTTATATGGCATCCGCACAACCTCGAGTCGTCTTCAGAAATGGGTTACATCCCGTCAGAACCGGCAATCCTCACGCACTCAACCTTCGCGCTTCCCGTACTTGTTTGCCATCCGTGTTGCTGTTGAACTCTCTGACCAGAACCATGAGGCCGGCCGATTGCTGGGAGAGCGACTGCGATGTTTCGGCAAGCTTTTCGGTCTGAGTGGAGTTGGTCTGCGTCACCCGGTCTATTTGCGCCATCGCAGTATTCACCTGTTCCACGCCGTTGCTCTGTTCCGCCGAGGCGGTCGCTATCTGGCCCACCATTTTGCCCATTTCCTTAACTGATTTAACGATGTCGGCCAGAGCGTGGCCGGAGCGATCGACGAGTCGCGTTCCGTTCTCCAGTTTGGCCATCGAGTCCTGGATCAGACGCTTAATCTCCTTGGACGCTTCGCTGGTACGTTGTGCGAGACTGCGAACCTCGGCAGCTACCACGGCGAACCCACGGCCCTCTTCTCCGGCGCGCGCCGCTTCCACAGCAGCATTTACGGCCAGCAGATTCGTCTGGAACGCGATCTCGTTGATGGTAGAAATGATTTCGGAAATCTTCGCCGAAGCGGTGTTGATCTCGCCCATCGCAGTGGTCGTCTCGGAAACGACCAGCCCAGCCTGTTCGGCAGCATGCTCACTGGACGATGCCATCTTTCTCGCTGCGCCGGCCATATCCGCGCTCTGCCGTATAGTGGCAGTGATTTGCTCCAGGCTGGCGGCCGTCCGCTCAAGGCTCGAGGCCTGGTCCACGGCGCCGTCGGCTATCGCTCGCGAAGAAGTGGCCAATTCCCCTGACGCGTCGCTCATCCCTTCGATCCCTAGCTGGGCTTGGGCGATCATCGCGCGCATGGCGCCGAGATGTTCCTGCAACTCCGTTTGACTGGCTATCGCTTCCCACGTCTTCTTGTTCAACACCGCGGCGAGATAGCATAGAGCTGCCGACTCAACCACTACATAAGCTGCATGAACAAAAACCATGGAGAAGTTGGGCGCGGTGAAGACCCATACGCCATCGTGGCCTGCCTGCAGATAGTTAAACAACAGGTGATGCACTGCTATGACCGCCGCCGCTCCGACGATGACTTGCCAATCCTGGTAAATAACCAAAAGGGCCAGCAGGACGAATATCCCAAAGTGCAGTTCGTCCAAGCCATGGGACTGGTCGATGTTCAGAGCGCAAAAAATCATCACTGCGGCGCCAACCATCATCCTGGTGAATCGCGCACCCGGTGCATTCAGGATGAATAGGATCGGCAGCACGGCCACCGGGGCTGCTACCACTAAGACTAGAGTCCATGTTCCATGCCAGGACGCCAGGGTGATCGAAAATAGGACCAGCCAGCAAAGCACGGCTACGAAGAACCTGTTCGCCGTCACGACATGAGCAGGCACGGCTGCGCCTTCGCCTTCGATATGCATGCAATCCTCACGGAAGCCGAAATGAGGCGCTCCGGCAATCTCCGTTAGTGTTATCGGCTGTTAGGGGGTCCCAATTACCTGCACCTCGGATTCGAACTGAGTACGTTCGCGTGCGGGCGCAGGAGCGACCCATAGCGACGATAAGCACTCTGTACACTCGAGTTAACTTCAGAATAGAACTGTATCCTCATCGCTTGCTTCTGCGGAGTCGCAGCGGTAAGCGTCCTCGGCGCTCAGGATGGCGGGCAGTCGGGAGCCGTCGACGGAGTGGACAATTGTTTTGCCGGTATCCGTTCTGAAATGGACCTGCACAGCGTGAGTGCCGCCCAGTCGCTCGGCAACCAGAGCTATCCTTTCGGTGGCAAGAAAATTACGGACGAACGTCGCATTCAGTTCCCCGACCGTCGGTGATTGCAGGGCAGGGAGCACATTGGCTGCGCCAAATACCTTGGCCACCAGTCTTCGCCGGTCTCCACCCTGTTGCATGATCGCGTTGATCAGCAACTCCATGGCATTCACTCCGCAGCGCGAGGCGCCCCTGTCGTCGCATCTCCCTGGAAGCAGGATGTGATTCATTCCGCCGACAGCCGTCACCGGGTCGCGAAGACACACCGCCACGCACGAGCCCAGAAGGGTTTGCAACACCAACGGCGTAGCGCTGGCCACGATCTCGCCAATATAAATGCGCCTTCTCTGCTCCAACGGCAGACCATGGTGGTGCACTGACAAGGTTCGCACCGGCCTCTTTGACGCGTGCAGATTCTTCATTGCGGTGGGCGGCTGCCAAGGACCGGCGCGCCTCCACGGCCGGCTCGCAACCGGTGGATGGTGTGGCCTATCGCCTCTGCCGCGTCATTCAGCCACGGCACGTGTTCGGAGTGGCCCAGAACGAGATAGCCTCCGGGATTCAGGTAGCGCAACATCTTACGCAAGAAAATCTCCTGCGTGTCTTGATTGAAGTAAATCAGGGCGTTGCGAAAGAAGATGGCGTCGAACAGCCCTTCGAGGGCCCACTGACTATCCATGAGGTTGATGCGTCGAAATTTAATCAGCCGGCCAAGATCCTTTTTCACCCGCACCCGGCCACTCATATCTGCCTTGCCGCGGAGAAAGTACTTGTTCTGTATGGCAGCCGGAATATCTCCCAAAGACTCCTCGCCGTAGATACCCTCGGCCGCCGTCGCCAACACCGTAGTGTCGATATCGGAAGCAACCACCTCGATCCGCCAGCCGCCTGGGAAAGACACCGGTTGGATCGGACCGGCTGGCAACGAGGCCGGCACACGCCCCGGTTTCAACGCCTCAAGCAAAGAGATGGCAATGGAATAGGGCTCTTCGCCGGTCGAACACGCCGCACTCCATATGCGAATGCTCCGCGGACCACCCAGCAAAGCCCCGGCCTCCGCCTGCGGCACCAGCGTCTTGGCGAGAAAATCGAAGTGGTGCATCTCGCGAAAGAAGGACGTCTTGTTGGTGGTAACGCAGTTGATCATCTCTGCCAGCTCCTGGCCACCATCTTGAACCTTCTCGACGTACGCGGCATAGGCGGCGAAGTCGCTCATCCCGTGGTAACGAAGACGTTTGGAGAGACGCGACGCCAGCATCACCTGCTTGCCGTCCTTAAGCCAGATACCGGTCTCCCGATGGATCAACGCGCGAAGCCCTTTGAACTCGCGCATGTCCATTGCCACAACTGAGCCAACGAGTGGTTGCATGATAAAGGCCTTTCCATACTAGACGTGACCCCTTCATCCATCGGCGTGACCGGGTGCCTTTTTCAACTCGGGACGCATAGCGGGCATTCGAAGGGAGCATTCGCGTGAGGTAGAGGCGAATCTGTACCAGATCGCTACAGACTCACAATCAGCTCCCCGATCCGCTTCGCTGGCTTTGTATAAGAGTGACAATTCTATTGCGGCGGTCAAGTATTTCTCGTTGAAGTTCTTGCGGGCATAAGAGAACTTGTTATCCCGGCCGGAGTGTCGATAGGCCACCCACCCAAAGCCTGGAGCTTGCAGCTTTATTTTGGAAAGAGCGAAGCGTAGTGGAGGGACCTGGAATTCTTTTCCGGTACTCACCTATCTTCTTTAGCCTGTACGTAATTGGTTCAAGACAGGTCCAGCTTTAGCTCGCAGCGATGCTATGGTGCATCCCTGCAAAGAAAGGCGCAGGGTTTGAAGCGATTGGAACTGGCATACATTCATGGTTACGAATGAGAGATTCAATGCGTGGGCTGTCAACGTTGTGCCGGCCAAGGACTTGAGCCCCGCCGTCGTGGTGGCTGAAAACAGGTACCGGCCGTGCAGTCCTTTTTCAAAAGGTCCAGTTGACCGGCCCTCGCCGCCGCCTCTGATCGGTTGTTACTCGACTGACGGCACGCTCAGTTCGATGTCGCTGAGCAACTTCTCCAGGTTGAGCGCGACCGCGAGATGCTCGCGGGTCTGAAAGACACCGTCGATGAAACGCGTATCGACTGCCGACCCGAAATCCGGGGCGGCGCGCATCGCCTCCTGCGTGACCTGAAGGACGTCGGAGACAGCATCGACCAGCAGTCCAACCATTTTTTCTCCCACCATGGCGATCACGATCACAGTGAACTTGTTGTACTCAATGGGCGGCAGGCGAAACTTCATGCGCAGATCGACGACCGGCAGCACCGTTCCGCGCAGATTCATCACTCCTCTCACATGCGCAGGGACATTGGGAATCGGCGTGACTGGTACATATCCGCGAATCTCCTGAATCTTGAAGAGCTCAAGCCCATACTCCTGCTCATCAAGGAGAAAAGTGAGGAACTGGCTGGCTGCCGGAGGCTGGTGCTTCACAATCGCTTTCATGAATATTTCCTTTCGCCGTCCGGCTAATCGCCGGTATATGGAAAAGCCGCGTTTTGCTGAACTCGACTGTGCAGCGCAGAAGTGAAAATGCTCTAGAATTCTTCGAAGCTCGCATCATCAGACCTGGCCCCAGGGCCTTCCACTAGCACAGCCGCGGGGGTGAGGTGCTTTCGTCCGTTGGGAGCGGGCTTTGCCGTCTTACCTGCTGCGGTGCCGGTCGCTGCAGGGCGACGGCTGGAGCCCTTCACTTGGCGGGTGCGTCTCTACTCCTTTTCCCTCCAGGAGGCCGATGACCGCGGCTGCCGTTCGATGCGCTGCCATTTCCCAAAGTGAAGATACTGACCAACTCCTGCAGTCGCGCTGACTGCGCGGAAAGGTTTTGCGCAGTAGAGGAAAGCTCCTCGGTCTGGGCAGAGTTGGATTGAGTCACATGGTCCATCTGCGTCATTGCGGTGTTTACCTGGTCGATCCCAGTGCTCTGTTCCGAGATGCGGCCGCAATCTCACCCACAATGTCGGTCACCCGCTTCACCGAGCTGACGATACCTTGCAATGTCGTCCCCGAGCGGTTGACCAGCTCGGAACCTTTCTCCACCTTCTCCAACGAGTCCTGGATCAGGCCCTTGATTTCTTTGGCTGCCTCGGCGCTGCGCTGTGCCAGGCTGCGTACCTCGGTAGCCACCACCGCGAAGCCGCGGCCTTCTTCGCCGGCACGCGCGGCCTCGACCGCGGCATTTACCGCCAACAGGTTAGTCTGAAAAGCGATCTCGTTGATGGTCGAGATGATGTCGGAGATTTTGGCCGAAGCAGTATTGATCTCAGTCATTGCGGCGATGGCGTTGGAAACTACTTCCTGCCCTTGTTCCGCGGATTCGCGGGAACCGGTCGCCAGTTGGCTGGCCTGCTTGGCGTTGTCTGCGCTTTGCCGCACCGTGGCCGTGATCTGCTCCAGGCTCGCCGAGGTCTCCTCCAGGCTGGCCGCTTGCTGCTGCGCGCCGGTGGTGATTTGCTCCGCTGCCGCTGCCAGCTCTCGCGATGAGGCGTTCGAGTTCGCGGCACTTTCGGCGACCTCGCGCAAGGTGGAACGCAGTTTTTCCAGCGCCGTGTTCAAGGCCGTGGCCATCTGCCCTACCTCATCCTTGGTATGCACATCGAGCGATACGGTAAGATCGCCGCCAGCTACCAGCTCAAGGGCCGCCACCGCCTGGCCCAATGGCACCGCGAACCCGCGGAGCGATGAAGATGCTAAGGATCACGCCAAGGGTCAACGAAATTGCGGCAGCAGCCAGGACGGTGACCGCGCGCTTTGGTAGGACTGGCTGTTGGCCTGAAATTTTTATTCTCCAGGGTGTTGCCTTCAGTGCCCGGGCGACGGTCGGCTGGCGCTCATAGAAGAGGTTGACCGACGGCGGGGGTAACCGCCGTGATGGCAGTCTTTGCCCCCGCCAGGTCTTTTGCTTCGATCCGTTGGTATAGATCGTGGTACGCCTTTTCATAGGCCGGCAACGTATCGCGAATGGTGGCAATAAGGGCTTTACCCTCCTTCGTATAGAACGATTTGTAACGCGCCGACGTTAAGGTTTGAATGGATAGTTTGCGAAATCCGCGCAGCATCCTCTTTTCGTCTGCAGCAACTACTGCGGGGTCGTCGATGTGCAGGGCTGCATCTCTGGCTTGCCGGCCTAAAAGACATTCGGGCAATGTTGATCTCAAGCGGATTGGATGGCGCCCAACATGTCGTCATGGTAGAGCACCTCCATCCGGTCGTTGGCCCGGCTGAGATTGGTGATCGAATAGATAGCTAGTGACGCAAATCAGGACGAGTCAAGACTCCGAAGCTGAGCAACAACCGTGGGAGAGGTTGCAGTTGAGATTCTTAAACCAGTTCATAGGCGGATGCTCCTCTTTCCATTAGGGCGCGGTCAAAGCTAGCCGGACGGACATACCAGGTCCGCCGCGCCTGGTCTTTTTGCCTTGCTGTCCGACGGAAAACAGGTTCAATTCGGAGAGCGCGGTTACGTCGATGATGGGCGCGACGCGGCCGTCGCCCAGGATGGTTGCGCCCATCAACCCTTCGACCTTGTGCAGATTTTTCTCCAGACTCTTGACGACCACCTGTTGCTGCCCAAGCAGCTCGTCGACCACCAGGCCGATCTTCCTGCGCCCCGCTTCGACCACCACCACCAGGCGAGCGTCCTCTACCGGTTCCGCGCCCCGGTCGGCGGTTTTATGCGCGCCCGGGTCGAGCCCCTCCAGCTCCACCCCGAGGAACCGGCATAGGCGCAGCACGGGAATCGACTCCTCGCGGATGACGACCACCTCGCCTTGTTCGGCGACGCGTACGATCTTGCCCTTGGCCGGCACCGCTTCGACCACCGCCAGCAGCGGCAGCACCAGGGTGCGGTCCGCAACCCGCACCAGCAAACCCTCGAGGATTGCCAGGGTCAGCGGCAGTTCAATCGAGACTGTCGATCCACTGCCCAGTTCGCTCGTAAGCCCCACCGTACCGCTGAGCTGCTGCACATTGCGCTTGACTACATCCATCCCCACGCCGCGTCCGGACAGGTCGGTGACTTCGTCTCGAGTGGAAAATCCAGGCGCGAAGATCAGCATTCTGATCTGATCGTCGCTGAGCTCGGCCTGCTCCTCGACCAAACCTCGCTCCACCGCTTTAGCCCGCACCCGGACGGTATCAATGCCGGCGCCATCATCGGTGATCTCGATCACGATCTTTCCCGAACGATGAAAGGCGCGCATATGGATCAAACCCTCTTCGGGCTTGTTAGCCGCCAGGCGCACCTCGGGGGATTCGATTCCATGGTCGGCAGCGTTGCGGATCAAGTGAGTCAACGGATCGCCCAGCAACTCGAGCATGCTCTTGTCAATCTCGGTTTCCTCGCCGTCGGTCTCCAAGCGGATTTGCTTGCCGGTGGATTGCGCGATGTCGTAGACCACGCGCGCATATCTCTGAAACAGCGTGCCCACCGGCATCATGCGCACCGCCATGACGCGTTCGTGCAACTCCCGCGTGCTGCGCTCCATGGCGCCTACCGCCTCGCGCAATTTGGGCAGACATGAGGGCTCGAATGTCTCTACCATTTGTGCCGTCATTACCTGGGCAATGACCAGTTCGCCAACCAGGTCGATCAGCCGGTCGACTTTTTCCGTTGCCACCCGGATGGAACTCGACTCGGCCGCAGCGGCGGGCTTTTTCTTCGCCCTCCGCTCCTCCACCTTTCTGCGCTCGACCGGCTCGGCTGGCTCCGCCACTTGTTCCGGGACCGCGGGAGCAACGACTTCGAGCGTGCGCGGCTGTGCCGAAGGCCGTTGGAGCGCTAACCCGCTCTCCGCCTGCGGCTGCGGCCCGACGATGCGGATTGTAACCTCGGCGAGATGCTCTACGAATTCAAAGACCTCGCGCAATTCTTCCTCGGCACACGAGGCGGCCAACTCGACCGTCCAGCTGAGATAGCACTGGCTGGGGTCAAGCTGTTCCAAAAAGGGAAGCCCTCGGCGTGCAGTTGGCAAACGCTCACCGTCCCCAGAGCCGCCAGATTGCGCAGCAGCATGATGGGATTGGTGCCACTCGAAAACAATTCCCGATGAGGGCGGAATTCAACCTGATAAAAATTCAGTTCCTGCCCCGGGGCGCGGCCGTCGTCCACAGGCGCTTCGGGAGTTACTTTCCTCTTGCTCGCCGCCGCCGCGATGACCTCTTCCGAAGACGGCGCCTCGCGCGCGATCAAGCTCTCGATTTGCTCCACCAGCTCCGGGGCCCCATCAGGCATTCCCCCGTCCGCGCCGGGATCGAGCATGGCGCGCAAAACGTCGACGCATCGCAATAGCAGGCTGATGACTTCGGCCGTGGCCGGCATCTCGAGCGATCGCAACCGGTCCAGGAGATTTTCCAATGCGTGGGTAAAGCGGACCAGGTTCGTCAGTCCAAACGAACCCGCGCCCCCTTTGATTGAATGCGCCGAGCGAAAGATGGCGTTTAAGGTTTCAACATCGTCCGGAGCAGAACGGAGAGCGAGTAGATCCGTTTCCATGGATTCCACATGTTCGGCGCTCTCCTGCATGAAGGTCTGGCGAAATTGACTGAGGTCGATTTTCATGGGTTATGGCGTCTTCACAAATGGCTCTTCTGTGCGTACCTGGGTGCAGGCGTTCCTTCTGCCCCGTCACGTAAAGACTACGTGCCGGGGACCCCGGTTGATTGGCGGATCGTCTGCATAGAGCGCGGCTGACTTTGCTCAGACCATGTCTGAATGCGCTTCAGGGCAACACCTTGGCCACGGTCTGCAGCAGCTTCTCCGGATCAAACGGCTTGACGATCCAGCCCGTGGCCCCGGCCGCCTTGCCCGCTTCCTTCTTCGCCGACAGGCCTTCCGTGGTCAGCATCAGGATCGGTTTGCTTTTCATGGCCGGCTGCTGACGCAGATTCTGAATCAGGGTAATGCCGTCCATGACCGGCATATTCAGGTCGGTGATGACCAGGTCAACGGTCGCGCTTTTCAGCTTGTCCAGCGCATCCTGGCCGTGCTCCGCCTCAATCACGTCAAAGCCACCTTCGCGCAGCGTGAAGCCCACCATCTGCCGCATGGAGACCGAATCGTCGACAATCAGGACTTTTTTCAAACCTCAACTCCTGGCAACCGCTCGCGTCGGACCCCGCCCGCGATCAAAACAACTCCACATCGCCGGCCGAAGCTTCCTCTTCGCCGGTTCCGCCGACGGCACGCTCTTCCCGCATGGTGTAGGTGCTGAATCCCTCATCGGCTGCTACCGCCCCGGGGGCGAAGTTACCAACGTGCTCGAGACGCGCCGAGAGCGTGTCCAGCTCCGCGACAACGTGCGCGATGCGCTGGCTGATCCGATCCTGGAATTGCATTCCGCGCACCGCCGAACTTATATCTGTCGCCAACGACACCCCCTCGGCAGTCATTCCGTTCAGCATTTCTGTCATCTCGCTGTGCGCGGCCTGAAGATCCTCGAGGGCCCCATCCACTTCTCGCCGGCATTGTTCAACCCGTTCGCTGTCCTTCTGGTTCATGCGCCGCAGATCCTGCAGGGTCGATTCGGCGAGCGCGCGCAAGTTCAGCGCAAGCTCACCTACCTGGGCCGTGACCGTCCGCGACTTAACCGTCTGCGCGGCCAACTCCACCGCAACTACGGCGAAACCCATTCCTGCACTCCCTGCGTGCGCCGCTTCGATGCGCGCATTGAAGGCCAGCATCCGATTCCCGCTCGCAATCGCATCCAACTGCCCCAAAGCATCGCTGATTTGCTGCGAAGCTTTGTCCATCTCCTGGATCCGCTCGATGGCCCGATGAGAGATTTCGCCCGCTTCGGCGGTGGTGTTCATGATCTTGACCAGGGTCCCGCTGCAGGCCTCGACCAAACCCTCGAACGACTGCTTACCGGAGCTCGATTGCCCCTCATTGCCAAGGAAGCCTGACGCCCGCGCCACCGTGGCCCGCGCCCGGACTGCGATTCCCTGAAAGCTGTCGCAAACCCCTACCACCGAATCCTCGATTTGCTTTGAGGTCTGTTTCAGTTGCTCACTCATCTTGCCCAGTTGGGGCAAGTAGCGGGCAAGCTCCACCTCCACCTGGCTGGGGCCATCGCCTACGTGGCTTCCGTTCGCCGGGATCTCCCCTCCGGCATGGCTCAAGCTTCCATCGGGGCTTTCATGCATGACCGTTCACGCCTCGCGTTCCGCAGAGATGTTTTCCCGTCCTCCCGCGTACTCGAACCAATGGGATAAGGTTGGGGAAGCATTCGCCAGATACAGTCCTCTGCCTCGCTTCTTCCGCTCCGCAGCCAGCGCCAACAATATCTGAAGCGCACTCGCGTCCAGGTGGTCGATGCCTTGCAGATTGACAGTCAGATCGCCCTCTGCCTGGGCGGCCGAAAGGGCGATGGCGCGGAACTCCTCCGGCGGCAGCCAGTCTCCGTCGCGAATAACATCAATCACTGTTTCTGTTGCAGTTGGTTTTGTGTCCCCGGAGTCCGTAGGCTTTCTCTTCAATCTCATTCTCCGATTCCCGCCGAGACCGACGTCGTTCCCCAGGGACAGTTCAGTCCCCCGGCCGCCCGGACGGCGACCTTGCTCAGAAGCGCGGCACTGTCCAGTTTATCGGCGACCCGCCTGAAACATTCACCGCGGGATATCAGAGAACATTCAGTCTCGTCGAAGCTGCAGCCACCTGGGAACAAGAAAATGGAGCGGACGAATGTTGAGTGGGTGGCCCAGGTCTTGCTTCTGAGACCTGGGTGTACCGGCGAGGACCACTTGCGAGGAGAAATATGAACAGGAGAACTGGTTTACCGGATGCGGACTCGGGTATCGGCGAGAAAGTCGCGGATGCGCTCGGCGTCCTCGCGCTGTGCCTGAATGAGACGATGGTGGCGCCGGCGATGACCGGGGTGTTCGAGCAAGGCGGCGAAAAGCTCGTCCTTCCGGGCTTGGGCTTCCAAACGCAACCCTTTTTCCCGCAGGGCGCAATAGAAACGGATGCTGATTTCGTAGGGTTCGCTCTTGAGCTTCGGTAATGTCATGGTGTTCGCGAAATTTTCTTCCTTGGAAGCTAAGGTTCTCTAGCTCTTTGCCGATGCTATCGATAGGCAGTGATTGGGCAAAGATTACAGGCAGGGCTTCCGGAAATCCACTGAACCGCATTAGACGGTTACCCCTGGTGATTACAGAGCCTCCTCTCTCCACGCAGCCATCTCAATCAAGCGTTGTCCTTCCTCCTCGCAAAGTGTTCTAATCCCGGCTGTATCAATTTGGATCGGCGAAACGGACGATGGTTGAAGCCTTGGCACACCAGGTGTGAGGAGGACGCATGGTCAGGAAACAATCGCTGCTTCTCATCCTTTTGCTCATCTCGGCAACCGGCGGAAGCTTCGCACAGTCAGCTCCACAGAGTGATGCGGAGATTCAACAGGCCGTCGACTCGCTCCTGCAAAAGATGACGACGGAAGAAAAGATCGGACAACTAAGCCAGCTGTTTGTCTTCGACTCTGGGGAAAAGGTCGAAAAATCGGTGGCCGGCGGCGAGGTGGGATCGCTCTTGTTCATCACTGATCCGGCAGCGATCAACCGCCTGCAGCACATCGCCGTCGAGAAATCCCGGCTGCATATTCCGCTCATCTTTGGCTATGACGTCATACACGGTTTTCGCACCATTTTTCCCGTGCCCATCGCCATGGCTGCCTCCTGGGATCCCTCGCTCGAGACTGCAGGACAAGCGACTGCGGCCAAAGAAGCCCACTCCGTCGGTATCAATTGGGCGTTTGCTCCCATGTTGGACATTGCCCGTGATCCCCGCTGGGGTCGCATGGTTGAGGGTGCGGGAGAGGATCCTTATCTTGGTTCAGCCATGGCCGCAGCCCAGGTTCGCGGGTTTCAGGGCGATTACATCGGAGCCCCCGATCATGTGCTTGCCTGCATGAAACACTTTGCCGGTTACGGAGCCGCCGAGGGCGGACGTGATTACGATGGCTCCTATATCTCAGACGCGCAGATGGAAAACGTCTATCTTCCTCCGTTTCATGCTGCGGTGAAGGCCGGCGTTGGCTCCGCCATGAGCGCCTATATGGATCTCAACGATGTACCGGCTACCGGCAATCGCTGGCTGCTCACCGACGTTCTGCGCCAGCAATGGGGATTCAACGGATTCGTGGTCAGCGATGCCGACGCGGTAAAAAGCCTGGTGAACCACGGCTATGCCCGGGACCTCCACGATGCTGCTGTCCGCGCTTTGAACGCCGGCGTCGATATGGAGATGGCGCAGGATGCAACCGCGTTCGGGCAAGGCCTGGCCGCCGCCCTCAAGGCAGGCGAAATCAGCTTGCAACAAATAGAGACGGCCGACCGGCGCATTCTGACCGCGAAAGTTCGCCTGGGCTTGTTCGAACATCCCTACGTCGATCAGGCCCAAATTGCCAGTGTGCTCGGCGCCCCCGAACACCGCACCCAGGAACGGATGGCAGCAGAGCGCTCGGCTGTCTTGCTGCGCAACGAGAATGGCCTGTTGCCGCTAAAGAAAGACGCCTACAGAAAAATTGCAGTCGTTGGTCCGTTGGCCGATTCGAAGCTCGACACCATTGGACCCTGGGCCTTCCAGGAAGATCTTCCCGAAACCGTCACCGTGCTGGAAGGACTTAGATCGGAACTCGGCGCCGGCGCGCAGATTTCCTTTGCTCCCGGGGTGCAAGTCGCACGTAATTTTCCCTCCTTCTTTGACAAGATAGATCACACAATACACCCACCTGCCTGGTCGGCGGATCGGCAAGATCAGGAGATGAAAAAGGCAGTAGATCTCACCGGTTCTTCCGATCTCACCATCCTGGTGCTAGGGGAGTTGCATGATATGAGCGGCGAGGCAGCCTCCAGGCAATCGCTCGATCTGCCCGGAAGAGAACAGGAGTTGTTGGAAAAGGTGGTCGCCACCGGCAAGCCGGTAGTATTGGTTCTCGTCAACGGCCGTCCGCTGAATATCAGCTGGGCCTCCCAGCATGTCCCGGCGATCCTGGAGTCGTGGTATTCCGGAACTCAGGGTGGCAACGCAGTTGCGCGACTCCTGTTTGGTGACGCGGTACCAGGAGGCAAGCTGCCGTTCTCATGGCCGCGCAGCGTGGGTCAAATCCCCATCAACTATGCCCACAACACCACCCAGGCGCCAGAAGATCAGGCGAAACGTTATTGGGATGTGGAGAGTACGCCTCTTTACCCCTTCGGCTTTGGCCTCAGCTACTCGCAATTTACTTTCTCCGGCCTGCGTCTTAGTAAAACGAAAATCAACCCGGACGAGAGTCTTGATGTAACCGTGGTTGTTAAGAACACAGGAGCCTACACCGCCGATGAAGTCGCTCAGCTGTATCTTCACCAGCAGTACGGCAGTGGGTCTCGTCCGGTGCGCGAGCTCAAAGGCTTTGAGCGAACAGAGCTGAAACCAGCCGAGCAAAAGACGTTGCGGTTCAAAATCGGCAAAGATGAACGGACCTACTGGAGTGCGGCGACCCGCAGTTGGGTGGTCGATCCTTCCACCTTCGACGTCTGGGTGGGCGCAGACTCGTCGGCGTCACTGCACGCATCATTTGATGTATCGAAATAATCCTGCGACGTAACCCAATAATGATCCGAGACGAACGTTAAGTGGGTGGCCCAGGTCTCGCTTTTGAGACCTGGGTTTCTCCCTCCAAGCGAGCGCCGGCCCAAAGCTATGCCGGCGTCAGCAAACTTTTTGCGGTAACGAGCTTGTGATTCACATAGTTGTACGGCGGAATGCGGTCGCCTTTCACCATCGCCAGCCCAAGATGAATCAGCCGCGCACCGTACGTGTTGACTTCATGTGACACCGAGCCGATCAACGGAGAGTTGTTCTTCACCATCTCCTCCAGAGCCTCTGGAATGCAGTCCTGGCCGACAATAGCAACATACTTTTCCCGCTTCGCTTCCCGCACAGCCTGCAGCGCCCCCAGCGCACTGGTATCGGTCGCGGCCGCGATCAGCAGTCCTTTATCCTTGGGATGGCGCCGCAAAAAGTCAGCCGTCAGCTTATAGCCGCGTTCGCGAAGCCCGCGTCCATCCATGCGCACAAACGCCTCGATCGGCAGATCGGGCAGCATGGAACGCACTCCTTCAAACGCCCCGGTGATCCGGCTCTGCACCAGGGGGCCGGCTTCTTCAATGTCCAGGCCGATCACCCACACGGCTTTGCCTCCCCAACGTTCCTGCGCATGCGTGGCAAGGTATTCGCCCGCGACAAAGCCGGCGCGGTAATTATTCACGCCAAAGAAAATGGCGTGTGGATGCGGGATCTCGACTGCGATCAAAGGAATGCCTGCATCCGCTATCTTGTCGGCAACGATCGGAGCCACCTGCTGCTCAATCTGAAATTCGATGACCAGGTCCACCCTGCTGGCGACAAACTGCTCCGCGTTGCGGATGGCTGTCGCTGCGTCATAGTGGTTGTCCAGGATCATCAAATCCACCCCGGAAGAAGCCGCTGCTGCCTTCAGGCTCTCGGTGACCGCCTGGGAGAAGGGCAAATCTTCCGACTGGCCTCCGAAACCAAAGCGGATTTTTCGCGGACGCGTTGCCAGCCGATAGAGGCCGTTTTCAGTCTGCGCAACATAGCCCCGGTGAACAAAAGTCTTCAGGATTCGATAGACAGAGGTCTTCGAGATCTTGGTCCTTTGGTAGAGAGCTTCCAGGGCAAGGGGCTCGTTTTCGGCTTGCAACGATTCCAGAATATCCAGGGCTTTGGAAAGAATCGGGATGTGGTACAGGCGCTTAAGTCCAGACTTAGCCAAGCGGCTCCTATCTCCAGCCGGAATTCAATACGGAAACTAACATAATTGAGTATACCGTTTGCAAGTGGAACCGCTGGTTCATTCTCGGTAGCGTCGCCTTCTATCACATCGGCATGCTATATTTTGCGCTGCTGATGCAGAGCCAATACCGGCATTTACGAATAGGTCTGGCGGGACTTGGGCTTGAGGCCTACTGGAGCCAGTTCACGGGTCTGGAAGAAAGACTGAAGGGCTATCTCGACCAGGTTCAGAACAAGATTGCGACCGGTTCCCGCGCGGTGGTGAACCTGGGATTGATTGATACGCCACAGAAATCGCTCCGGGCGGCGCATCAAGCTCGCGTCGAAGACATCGAGATTCTGCTGGTGTACGTCACTACCTACGCACTCTCCTCGACCGTGTTGCCGCTGATCAAGCGCGCCAGGGTTCCGGTCATTTTGTTGAATTTGCAGCCTGCATCCGCGATTGAGTATGAGCGATTTAATGCCATGGAAAGCAGAACTGCGATGACCGGTGAGTGGCTGGCGTACTGCAGCGCTTGCCCGGTCCCGGAGATCGCGAACGTCCTCCGCCGGCTGGACATTCCCTTCCAACAGGTCACGGGCATGCTCAATGACGATCCCGCCTGCTGGCTGGAGCTGGAACAGTGGCTCCGTGCCGCCGAGGTGGTGCACGCGCTCGCGCACAGCCGGCTGGGATTGATGGGCCACTATTACGGCGGCATGCTCGACATCGCTACCGATCTTACCCAGGTAAGCGGACGGTTTGACCTGCACATCGAAATGCTCGAAGTGGATGAACTCACCGCGTTGCGTACCCAGGTCGGCGAAGTCGACGCCCGCAGCAAGCTGGTGGAGTTTCGAAACTTCTTCGAAGTCGGCGACGATTGTGGGCAGCATGAGCTGTTGCGTGCGGCACGCACAGCGGTTGCGCTTGACCAATTGGTGAGCGAAAAGGACCTCGACCTGCTGGCCTACTTTTACAGTGGAACCGGGGTACCCGAAAATGAAGACACCATGAGTTCGATCATTCTCGGTACTTCCATGCTGACCGGCCGTGGAGTGCCGGTGGCCGGCGAGTACGAAGTGAAGAACGTAATCGCCATGAAGATCATGGACCTCCTCGGCATGGGTGGGTCATTTACCGAGTATTACGCCATGGATTTCGCGTTGGACGTGGTGCTGATGGGGCATGACGGTCCTGGCCACATCGGCATTGCGCAAGACAGGATCAAGGTTCGCCCGCTCCAGGTGTACCACGGCAAGGTGGGCGCCGGGCTCTCGGTCGAGATGTCGGTCAAGTACGGCCCTGTCACCCTGCTTTCGGTGGTTGAGGATAAGCAAACCGGCTTCAACCTCCTGGTCGCGGAAGGCGAGAGTGTGCCCGGACCCATCCTTGAAATCGGCAACACGAATAGCCGTTACAGATTTCCGCTCGGGGCGCGCAAATTCGTAGAGGCCTGGAATTCCCACGGCCCGGCCCATCACTGCGCCATCGGAGTTGGGCATGCTGCTGCACAAATCGAAAAAGTCGCCAGCCTACTGCAACTGCGCGCCGTCCGCGTTTGCTGAGATGACGGAGGAGTTCGTAACGATATTGAGGGCCCCACAGCTCTAAGGGGTGCCCCATGTTCGCAACATTGCCCGGATTTCCTATGGCGCGGCACCAACGACCAGCGCATGTGCGGCTTTCTCGAAGAAAGCCGCATGAACTCAATCAACAGACGAACCTCGACAGGAAATCCGGGATACGTGGGCTGAAAATGATGGGCGAGCCAGCTAATTCATCGGAGATAAGCCTCAGTGAGCCCTCCATCCACAGGGATGAGGTGTCCGGTTGTGCAGCGTGCCAGCGGACCCGCCAGGAACAGTATGGCCGCGGCACAGTCCTTCGGGTCGATAGGCTGATGCGTCAATGTCCTCTTGGCATAGAACTGCGCCAATAAATTCCGCAGTTCGTCGTCAGAAGACGATTCGTCGAACGGGATGTTGTACTTCGTCAGCGAAGCCTTCACCCGGTCGCGAGGAAACATCGTCGATCCCTTCACCACCGTCGCCGGACTAATCCCGTTGACCCGAACCTTCGGTGATAAAGTCACCGCGAGCTCGCGAACCAGGTGGCTGAGAGCAGCCTTACTGACGTCGTATGCTTCGCTGCCGCGCTTGGCAACCACCGCATTTGCTGAGCTGGTCAGCACCACAGTGGTTTCGATTCCCTGGGCATCAAACACCTTCGCCGCTTCGTCCGCCAGCAGATAATTAGCGGTGACGTTAACCTCGAGCGTCGTGCCCCACTGCGCGTCGCTGATGATACCGTCGGGCGATGAGGGGAACAGCGCCGCCGTGTTAATCAGGATGTCGATCCCACCATAAGCGGCAATGCTCGCGTCCAGCGCCGCGCGAATGGCGCCCCGGTCGCGGATATCGATTTTTGCGGCGACTGCTGCTTCCCGGCCGCCCACCTTCTGAGCCTCGGCCGCAACTTTGTCGGCAGCCTCCAGCTCGCGGTCCGCCACTACGATATGGGCACCCCGTTCCGCAGCCATCAGCACCACCTCGCGGCCAATACCGCTGGCCCCGCCAACCACCAGAACGATGCGGCCGCTCAACTCCTTTGCCGCTGGTTGCCTGCGTATCTTTGCTTCTTCTAAAGCCCAATACTCGATGCGGAACGCCTCAGAAGCAGGCAGCGCCACGTAGTTGGAATGAACCTTGAACGCGCTGGTATTCGCGGCGGGTCCCGACTGCGGCAGAATCGGTGGGCATTTGCCATCGTCCAAATGTCCCGCCCCCTCCATCACATGGATGGCGTTGAGGTAGAACTCGCCCGTGATCCGCGCTTCTGCCTTGTTCTTGCCGAAGCTGAACATACCGATTCCGGGAATCAGCACCACGGTTGGATTCGCATGACGCATCGCGGGCGAATCTTTCAGTGCATGCTCCTGGTAATAACTGGCGTATTCGCTGCGATATTTCTCCATTGCGGTTTTCGCAGCCGGCAAAATCTTGCCTGCATCTCCGGATGGATCCCAATCGACAAACATGGGCCGGATCTTGGTCCGGATGAAGTGATCCGGACAGCTTGTGCCCAGGTGCGCCAGCTTCGCCGCGGACTGCGAATTGATGAAGTCCAGCACCTCCGGGGCGTCGGTAAAGCTGCCAATCATGCGCTGCCCGTTGGAGACGGCGCCGCGCAAAGACGGCATAACTTTTACTGCGACCGACTGCCGTTCCTGGTGCGGCTTGTACTTTGCCCCGCCGAACGAAGGGCTGTTTTTCCTGGACCGATGACTTTCAATGAATTGGCCAATCTGGTCAATGATCGTGATGGTATTCAGATACGATTCGCGCTGCGTATTGCCCCAGGTGAACAGGCCATGGCCTCCAAGCACCACTCCATCGCACCCGGGCACATCCTTCACCGCGCGGTCCAGCATCATGGCCAGTTCAAAACCAGGCCGTTGCCAGGGAATCCAAACCAGCTTATGCCCGAACTGCTGATTGAACCCGTCCATCTTTTCTTTGCCATTCGCTGAGGCGGCAAGAGCAATCCCCCAGTCGGGATGAAGATGATCTACGTGGGGAAAGGGAAGAAACGCATGCAGCGGTGTATCGATCGAGGCAGCTACAGGATTGTTTCCGAATGTGCACAGCGGATACAGACCCACCATCTCGTCTTCCAGTTCGACGCCACGATAAATCTTTGCCAGGACGAGCACTTTGTCGAGATACAAGGTGGCAAAGCCCTCGACCTTGATGCTGCCCAGATCGCCGCCGCTGCCTTTCACCCACAACACCGTCTTCTTTTGTCCGTCAAGCGGATCCGTCCCCTCCAGTTTCGAGCTGGTATTGCCGCCGCCGAAGTTGGTGATGCGTAGGTCGGACCCCAGCAAATTGGAGCGATAGCGCAAAAGAGCCGGGGGATCGAGCGTGCGGGCAACGCTCTCATCCCAGAGATCCACAAGATACTTCAGAGACATACTTTTTCTCCTAAACCAATAGGGTAAATGTTTCCAGGCGCCCTAATACTATCCCCCTGGCAAGCTCTTTGTCAGGCATCGAAAGGCCCCGGTAAACCGGTCCAGTTTAACGGAAGATTCAATAGAAGAATTATTCCGCATCATGCACCCGGTTACAGTACGATGGTCACCCGAGGCGCATGTGGGTCCTAATCCGTTTATTGGCGTTCTTTATCACTGGATTGGCGGCCTCGCTTCTGCCAGCAATTTCATTCCATTTCGCGGAATCAGGCGCTGGTCGTGGGAGATTTACTGGATCATTCAGGGCCTTGCCGCCTGGATCATCGCCCCCATGGTCCTGGCCCTGCTGCTGGTTCCGCATCTTCTCCCCATTCTTCATGCCGCTCCATCCGCCAGTATCACCTATGCCTGTGTCTGGGGGGTAATGTGGGGGGTTGGCGGGCTCACCTTCGGCTTGTCGATTCGTTACCTTGGCATCGCTCTTGGATACGCGATCGCGCTCGGATTTTGTACCGCCTTCGGCACCCTGATGCCGCCCATCTTCAGCGGCCAGATGTCCTCCATTCTGCACGAGACTTCCGGTCAGGTAATCCTTGCCGGGGTCGGAGTGTGCATGTTGGCGATCGCCGTCAGCGGCCTCGCCGGCTATTCCAAGGAGCACGAAATTTCCAGCGAAGACCGTGCGGAAGCCGGGGAGCGCGACTTTTCCTTTGGCAAGGGCCTCGCCGTCGCCATCTTTGCCGGCATCATGAGTTCCTGTTTCGCGTACGGCCTTGCGGCCGGCAAGCCCATCGCCGAGATCGCCCGAGTCCAGCTGCTTGCGCAGCATCGGCTCGATCTGTGGCAGAACCTTCCTGTACTGGTCGTTGTTCTTTGGGGCGGGTTTCTCACCAATTTCTTATGGTCACTCTTTCTGATCGTGAAGAACCATTCCTTCGCCCAATTCGGCGGAGCACCGGGCATCAACCCCATGGGTGCTGCGGGTGAAATGCCGGAGGAAGAAAATCTTCGTCTCTCCGGCCAAACCCTGGTGAAGAATTACATCCTCGCCGCGCTGGCTGGCGTCATCTGGTATTTCCAGTTCTTCTTCTATTCCATGGGACAAACCAAGATGGGCAAGTACGACTTCTCCAGTTGGACACTCCATATGGCCAGCATCATCATTTTCGCCACACTGTGGGGTATTGCGCTCAAGGAATGGAAGGGAACGAGCCGGCGAACGAAAGCGCTGGTAGCTCTGGGCTTGTTTCTCTTGGTCGGTTCGACGGTAATCGTAGGCTACGGAAACTACCTGAAGGTACGCTAAAAAAGATGAAAATGGCGCGGACCAAAGTTAAGTGGGTGGCCCAGGTCTCGATTTTGAGACCTGGGCCACCCACTTAACTTAACTACCGGGAAAGCGCCGCCCTCCCCTTTGTCATCCCGATCGGAGCGGACCCGGATTTCCTACTTCGCGCTGCTAGAAACGGCCACGTTTGCGGCTCTCCGTAGAGAGAGCCGTATGCAATTGATCAACGCCACCACTCTCAATAGGAAATCCGGGGGAGCGTAGTGGAGGGACCTGCGTTTCTTTTGCAGCATCTGACGCTGACCGAAACGTCGCTTCCCCTAACTTCTCTACCGGGAAGACGCTACTCTCCCCTTTGTCATCTCGACCGGAGCGGACCCGGATTTCCTATTTCGCACTGCTGGCGACGACTACGTGTGCGGTTTTCCTTAAAGAAAACCGCATGATGTTGATCAACGCCACGGAAATCGACAGGAAGCCCGGGGGAGCGCAGTGGAGAGATCTCTGTGTGGATGCTCTTTCTTGGAAATGTTTTCGAGAGCATGCCCTAGGCATACGTCGAGACCGCTGCTTGGTTGGCAGCAGCGCGTTCCCGGGTAATTTCCTCGATATAGCCGCTCTCGCGCAGCGCCAGAAGAGGATCCTCTACCAACCCCTTCGATCGGCGCCAATCCTTGATGATGGGCCGCACATCCTGCCAGAAAGCCGAGCGAAAACACTCTTCGGCTTCAACCAGCTTGCATTGCTCCTGCAAAACAGATAACCGGGCGTGATCGACCAGTGCAGCCTTGGCGTAGATCTCCTGTGCAGTGCACACGGTCTGCACCATCGCTTCCATTTTGCCTTTCATGTTGTGGCTCTGGTCAATCATGTAAGCCACATCGACCGTACCCCCTGTCTCCCATTCGTAGTTACGAATCTCATGAAAGATGCGGAACACCTGGTAGGGATCAATCGATCCCAGCGTCAGATCATCGTCGGCGTAGCGCCGGTCATTAAAATGGAAGCCGCCCAGCATCCTGGCGCGCAGCAGCCACGCGACGATCTGCTCAATGTTCTGCGCCTGGTAGTGATGTCCTGTATCGACCAACACAAAAGCCTGCGGACCGGCAGCCTTCGCCAACAGCAGCGCCATACCCCAATCGGCAACATCCGTGTGATAGAAAAACGGCTCGAATGGTTTGTATTCGACCAATAACCGTTGCGCCGGGCTGAGCGCATCATGAGTCTTCTTGAGCGCCTCTTCAAACCAGTCGATGCGGTGCCGCATGCTTTGCGTACCCGGATAGCTGGAGCCATCAGGAAACCAGGGGGCCACGTCTCGCGAATTGAGCTTGTCGGCGATGGCTACGCAGTCGAGCATATGATCGAGCGCCTGCTTGCGAATCGCCGGATCAGGATTCCCCACAGCACCGAATTTGTATTCCTGTTCCTGAAAGAAGTTGGGATTGATTGACCCTGCGGCCACGCCGCATTTAGTGGATAGCTCCTTGACCTTGGGCACATCTTTGAGTCGGTTCGGCAGGTCCCAGAGCACGTGCAGGGCAACGGTCGGGCACGCTCCTGTCAACTGGTTGACCATGCCTGCATCGCTGAACTTCTCCGCCAGGTTGGTCGCTGCTGCCGGCTGGGTGAATTTGCCGAATCGGGTCCCGGTGTTAGCAAACCCCCAGGAAGGCAATTCGATCTTGAACTGATCAAGAGCCCCCCAAACCGACCCTTCCATGTCTTGTGCCATAGCCTCCCCTATCCCGCAAAACCTTTGATGACTTCTTCAGGCGACTCGACTCATTCCGAGTGCTGGGGGCTGAAGAATTGCAATAGGGTAACATTTTCCACCGTAAACTTGCACATGTCAATTACTCGGCGGGGTCAAGTCTTGATTCCATTGGGAACCGACCCAAGGCCATTCCGATCGCCTGGCGCGAATCGCAAACGAGCTTATGACGCTTCTTCCTGGCGGGAGCAGAGCGGGCCCACTCACCAAGCTATAGTGTGGCCGCCTGGAAAGAATAAGTGCCGGCCGGTAGCTCATAACCAGAACTTCCTTCTTTGCCACTTAGCGGACGAAGCTTTTTGCTGCTGGATAAGGCCTCTCCGTCGAGAGTGAACTTATTCCGCTGACCGGCGCTCAGGAGTAAGTGGGCGGTTGTGTTCGGGGGAACGGTCACCGTCCACCAAACCCCCGGCCCTTTCATTGACCAGGAAGATCGTATCTCCCCGTAAGTCGACTGGTAACGAAAGTCCAGGTTTCCCAGGCGCGCATCGAAGGTAGGATGCAGATAGATCGTGTGGAACCCCGCATCTGCGGGCAGTACATCGATGCCGGCGGCATAACGGTAGATCCAGTCGGCCACTGCGCCATAGGCATAGTGGTTATACGAATTCATGCTCGGGTCTCCGCGCATCTGGTCGCCGTTCCAACGTTCCCACATCGTCGTGGCGCCGTGGTCCACCAGGTATCCCCACGACGGGTACTCGGTATTGAGCAGCAGTCGATAGGCGACGTCGCTATGTCCGGTATCGACTAACACCGCCAGCAGATAGGGTGTACCCAAAAAGCCCGTTGCCAGCCGCCCATGGTTAGCCTGGAGCTTGGCAATCAGCCGGTCGGCTGCTGCCGCGCGCAACCCATCCGGCACCAGGTTCATATTTAGGGCCAGCACATACGAGGTTTGGGTATCCCCACCTGCCGCCTTGGCTTCAGGATTGTTGATCTGTCCAAAGGGCGATGGACCATTATCGGCCCCTGCAATAAATCCATCCTTGTGAACAAACTCTGCGCCAAACGCGGTCTTGATCTTGCTGAACAGGTCGGCGTACTTTGTTTCCTCTTCCGTCTTGCCCAAGGCATGCGCCATCTGCTGCATCAGGGTCACGTCATAGGCCCAATAAGCAGTCGCCACCAAAGGCTCGAGGGTAGGACCTTCAGGAGAGAGCCAATCGCCAAACGGTATCCCGTAGCCGGTCTTCCATAGGTAAGTCGGATTAGCTTCCTGGATTGCGTTGAGATACTTCTGCATCGCGTCCCAGTTCTGCTCGATCACCCGGGTATCTCCCGATTGCACCCACGCCGTCCAGGGAATGATGACCCCCGCATCGCTCCACCCAGCGCCAAAGCCGGGATTTGGCGTGTCGGTACCCGGAGCAAAGATGCCATACATCGGCGTACCCACCTGCGTTCCCCGTATATCCTCGGCAAACTTCTTGGAGAATTGAGTCAGGCTCATGTTGTAAGAGGCGGTCCGCCAAAAGACCTGTGCATCTGCAGTCCAACCCAGGCGCTCGTCACGTTGCGGGCAATCCGTGGGCACGCCAACAAAGTTGGAGCGCTGACCCCAAAGGATATTGCTCCACAACTGGTTGATCATCGGGCTGCCAGATTGCAGCTTTACTGCAAAGGGAGCATCAGTGTAGAGGGCAACGGCCTTTACGGTATTCAAGTCAGGTTTGTACTTGAGGCCCGTCACTTCGACATAGCGGAAGCCGTGAAATGTGAAGTCGGGTTGAAAGTCCTGTTCGCCCTTGCCGGAAAGGATGAAATGATCGGTAGCTTTCGCCGTCCGCAGGTTGTCTACATACATGGTGCCGTCAGGATTCAACACTTCCGCGAAGCGCAACTGAATATCGTCGCCTGCCGCACCCCGCACCTTAAGTCGCGGCACTCCCGCCAAATTCTGGCGGAAATCGTAAATATATACCCCGGGCTTGGGGCTGCTGATGGCGGCGGCAGTGAGTGTCTCGTGAGCCCGAATAGGCTGAAACGATTGCGCCACAATCTCCGGCTCCAAAGGCTTGATCAGTTCGGCTTGTTTCCATCCCCCGTCGGAAAAGCCGGCCGTATCCCAACCGGCCTGTTCCTTGCGCGCGTCGTAGCTTTCTCCGTCGTAAATCTCTGCTTGCGAGATAGGGGATATATCGGCTCGCCACGAAGCGTTGGTCGAGATCCACTCCACCGAGCCATCCGCATGCTCGATGCGCAACTGCGCCTTTAACGCCGGAGGAGTGTCCCCGTAGTTATAACCCTGACGGAACCACATCAAAGGAGTGGTGTACCAGCCCGGCGCAAGCCACGCCCCAATCGCATTTTGCCCCGTCTTCAGTTGTTCTGTGACATCGTAGGCCTGGTACGGCACGTGGGTGCGGAAATCATCCCAACCAGGTGACAGCACCTGATCGCCAACACGCGTACCGTTGAGCTGCATCCGGTACGCTCCGAGCGCCGTTACGTAAAGACGCGCCGATGTTACAGGTTTATCGATCGCGAAGCTGTGGCGAAGCAACTTCACCGGTCCGGTCTGCCAGGGACTGCCCATAGCATCAGTGCTCATGGGCGTCTTTGGCGGCACGTAGGCGATCGCATTCTGCCAGCCGGAATCGTCGTACTGTGGTTCCTGCCAACCGGGCGCCGCATTTAGAGCGGCTTTCCATTCTTTGCCGCTGGCAAACACCATCGTGGAACCATCCGCCATCTCGACATAGAGGCAGGCATTCATTGGGGTGTGCTCGACGTCAGACGTTTCCATCCCATTGGCCGCGGGTGTTCCGTATAACGTGACCTTTACCGCCAACATGTTTTCGCCCGCTTGCAGGTCGGACGTAACGTCATGGCTCAGGTAGGTTTTCCAGGGCGCCTGCTTCCAAGGTGGAAGGGGCACCGTTGCCAACACCTGCTTCCCGTTTACCCAGGCCGCGGCGGAGTCTTCGCCGGTAACGAACAAATCCGCATGTTTGACCGAACCGGCAAGCTGGAATTTAAGGCGAAAATCGTGCTCCGTATCGGCGTCGGCTTTGGGAGCATTGTCCTTGGCCGCGCCAACATTTGTGATCCACGTGGCGCCCGATTTGCGCACCGCGCGGTGCTCCGGATCCTCATAACCGATCCACTCGGCTGTCCATTTCTCCTTCAGCAATCCCGTTTCCCACCAGCTCACGTCGCTTGCCGGGTACGGCTTTCCGTCCTTGTCCCAAACCTCCACCCGCCAGTAGTACCTTTTCGAAGCGCCCAATTCGGGACCGCCATATACCACGCCGAACGATTTGTCAGAAGCGATCCGCCCGCTGTCCCATACATCCGGCTTGTCCCCGGAGAGCAGGGTGGGCGTGGAAGCAACTTCGATCCTGTAGGCCGTTTGCCGTGCTCCAAATCCCGCATCCTGCAGCTGCCAGGAGAGCAGCGGCTGGGGGGAATCGATGCCCAGCGGCCGATCGAGCGAGTCGCAGAGAAGATGGGCAGGCTTGAGCGGCGGTGCAGCGGCAAAAACGGGGGCAATGAAAAGAGTCGCTGCCAGCGCGGCCGCGGCCAGATTTACACGTGCTGAGTTGATATGCATTCGGCTCAAACTATCGGATTCGCAAGGTGGCAATGTCAATAGAAAATTTCTATTTGAAACTGTTGCTCTATTGCTACGATCCGGTATCATGGGTGCGGTTTGGTGCCACCCCTCCCTGCATATGACGAATCGAACTAAACCTACTCATCGTTGCCCTCCTCACCGTTTCCTTCTCGTTACGGGAATGCTTTTCTCCGCCTCACTTCTCTGCGCACAATCCGCAAGCAAGCCCAATGAGGTCACCGTCGATTGGAACAAGACCGTTATCGTGTCAAAATCTACGCCCACCTTGCAGGTCGTAGTGAATCCGATGTTGCGTTCCGGATCGCCCATTCATGACGGTGCCTATCAGGCGGTCAAGCAACTCGGTGCAGACTACGTGCGTTATGTTCCATGGCTACCCTATCCCCGGCTCGCTGTGGCGGAGCTCGAACCACCGACCCCGGAAAAAACCTCCTGGGACTTTTCTCTCATCGATCCCATGACCAAAGACTTTCTCGCGGCCACCGAGGGCCACAGTACAGTGATGAACTTCAGCACCATTCCCGCCTGGCTATTCAAGACGGATAAGCCGGTCACCTACCCGGCCGATCCCAACCAGGTCTATTGGGATTACACCCAGGGCACCGAGTTGAAGGACCCATCCGGCAAGGATCTGGGCGACTACTACGCTCGCCTGGTGAGCTGGTACACCAAGGGCGGCTTCACCGACGAGAACGGCAAACAGCACTCCTCCGGTTACCACTACAGCTTTCCCGTCTGGGAAGTGCTCAACGAGGTGGAGTTTGAGCACAAGACGACTCCGGAGCAATACACCGCTCGCTACGATGCGATCGTCAGCGCCATTCACGAGGTGAGTCCGGAGACAAAGTTCATGGGCCTGGCGCTGGCCATGCCTTCTGACGATGCTCGCTATTTCGAGTATTTCCTCAATCCCGCCAACCACAAACCAGGAATCCCGCTCGACTACGTCTCCTACCATTTCTATGCCAGCCCCTCACCTGACCAGGACCTCAACAACTGGCAATACACCTTCTTCGATCAGGCAGACAGGTTTTTGGCAACCACGCGGTACATCGAAGTGATACGCCAGCGCCTCTCTCCCCAGACGAAGACAGATACAGATGAGTTGGGGGTGATTCTTGCTTCCGACGAATCGGAGATAGCGGAAAGCAAGGCGCATCCCGACACCATCCCGAAGCTTTATTGGAATGCTGCGGGTTCTCTCTATGCCTACCTCTACACTGAGTTGGCGAAGCTGGGCATTGACGTGATTGGGGAATCGCAGCTGGTCGGCTATCCGTCGCAGTTTCCCAGCGTGAGCATGATTGACTGGAAGAACGGGAAGCCCAACGCGCGTTTTTGGGTGCTTAGCCTGATTAAAGATAACTTCCATCCTGGAGACCAGCTGGTCGAAACCACGCTCTCAGGCCATAGCGACATCGATGCCGAGGGTTTCGTTACCCCAACGGGCAAGAAGCTGCTTCTGCTCAACAAGCGCAACCGGACTATCGATGTCACCTTGCCCAAAGATGCGGAGAACGGAAATCTTCTCATCGTGGATGAGGCTAGCGGCGAGGGCGCAGCTCGCGCATCCAAGGCGGAAGGGGCCCATCTGAAGATGGCTCCGTTTGCGGTCGTTGTTGTCAGTGTCCCCTAGTCGCCCTTGATCGAACCTCTCCTCGGTATTCAGTTGCCTAAGCCGCTAGATGGCCGACCGCGCCTAACAGACCGGGCTTGACTCCCATCATTTTCGTCCCAAGGTGCTATGCCCTGGCGGATGCTGTCAAAAAAACTCGGTTGCGGTTCTGGCGCGACCTTGCCACCCAACACGCTGAAGTATGTTGGGTGGCAAGTGTTCCATCAGTGCTGGCTACTTTCTTAGTTGGGGCTCAAACCGCTTGACTCCCGGGCTATAAGACATTGGCAATGGTGTCTTCAGGATGATCATTTGGCTGAACTTCGCCGTATCGCTGTTCGTACCATCTACGGCAGGTGCGGCGCTCTCACTCTCGGCTTCGGCGCGTTATGGAATCGCCATATAGCCGTGGAAGTTGCCTGCCCCGTCCACAGCCAAGCCTATGATCTCCTTGCGGTCATTGATAGATTCTGCGACCAGCAGAGATAACTTCCCGGGGTTGACAGCAACCAGGGTGTTGAGGTCGGTCATCACGCCGTTCACCCAGAGGAATGCGCGAACCGAACTGAAGTTCGCGCCTATCGACTGGCCGACCACCTGGCCTTCATCGTTGATGCCAATCGCAAAGCTCGCGAAGTCCCCGGGAAGAGTCCCCAGACCCTTCATGCCTTCGTCCCTGCTCCAGAGGAAGGCGACGGTGCTTGCATCGGAGGTCGCATGACCGACTGCCTCACCACGGTTATTGATTGCACAGGCGTGGTTCCCAGCGCCAGGGATCCCATTGGGACCGAGGTTACCCAGGTCAGTCGCCTTACCGTTTTGCCAGACCAAGGCGTGATTTTCCGTGAGATAGAGCCCGCTATTCGGGTTGAAGGGGGCGCACGTGCCTGACGCGCCGGCAACCTCACCCTTGTCGTTAACCCACGCCGCGACTCCGTCCGTGTCACCCGGATGTGTAGGGAGTTCGCGGATCACGCCATTTTCCCAGACAACAGGCTCAAAGCGATGCACTGGACAGCCCGATGCCAGGTCCTTCTCGGCAGTTTCGGCAAGCCCGGCCACCTCGCCTCGATTGTTGATCATGTTGGCGAAGCCATTCTGGCCACCCAGGGTCGCGAGCTTGGTCATCACTCCGTCTTGCCATAAGAAAGGGAGACATGCAGTCGATGAGGCAAACCCATAAGAGTTGAAGCCGCAAAAGTCTTCCCCATTCGTATCCGAAGTCTCGGCCTGACCCACAGCCTGGGCGAATCTGTTGACGCCAAAGGCTGCACTGTTCGGTCCACCGAGCCCGGGTATGCCGATATCGAGTTTCCGTCCCTTGAACCAGAGGACGGCATGCATTGCGCCGTCAGGGGTAGCCATCGCGCCACTAACCAAAGCATTGTTGCTAATGACGTACGGCCCCCCTGGTGGGCCGCCTACCACGCCGAGATCGATGACGGAATAGGAAGCAGGCGCTGCCTCTTTTTCCGGTGTCGCCGACTGTTCCTGCGACTGGAGTGGCGCGGTTAAGATTGCGACTGCCAACCCGAGGCCGGCAATGGGGAACGGCTTGACTCTCAAAATATTCAGCTTCATTTGTTTCCTCCTCGATTGATGTGGTGTTTCTCACTCCAACAGCAAAATCCTCTAACTTCTCCTACCCGATGCATTGCAAAAGCGATGTCACGCAAATCCGGGCTAATCCATGTGCGGGCTGCCAAAGGTGCAGCTTGCCTGTGCTTTGCCACTCATGAATCTGAGCTGTACTGGCTGATTCAATGAGGCTGTCGCGGTCGAGTGTGATCACTTCCACCCGGGCGCGACAATCGGGGCACCAATCCAAAGCTGCCTTGGCGCGGTGAACGATGATCAGCGTCTCGGTCTCTACAGTGATTCGGGTTGTTTTCACTGCTACGGCCCTCTCCATCTGGCCGGTCACGGGTGCAGACCGCTTCCAATAGGCGCATCGTGCTCCGACGGCCGATCACAAATCCTTAAAGAACGTCTCAAAATTTCTCAGTAACTCTCATTGCCTGTTTTCTGAAGAAAAGGCGGCACTTACAGGCAAGCGGGGATAGAGCGCCCGCGTATCAGCAGTCGCGATTAAGGATGTGCAATAGTTTTTGAAGGAGAATCCTGGTTATCGATTGCGCTGAAAAAGCGTTGGGAGTACCTTCCTCGTGTCAGTTTCGGGTGAAGAGAGGCGCTTGCACGTGGGGCTACCCATGGTTATGGAACCCAAAGTTCTCTACGAGTTCGGGCCGTTTCGAGTTGATCCTGAGAAGCAAGTATTGCTGCGCGAAGACCACCCAGTGGCTATCTCGCCCAAGGTCTTCGAAACACTGCTGATCCTTGTTCGCCGCAGCCGCGAGGTCGTTTCCAAGGAAGACCTGATGAAGGCGTTGTGGCCGGATGCTTTTGTCGAGGAAGCAAACCTGAGCCAGAACATTTTCCTGCTCCGCAAAGCGCTGGGAGACACTCCCGAGGATCGGCGCTACATCGTGACGCTTCCTGGACGAGGCTATCGTTTCGTCGAACAGGTGCACGCGGTGAGGCAGGATGGCGACGACGTGGTTATCGAGAGCCACTCTCACGCTCAGATGGTTGTTGAACAAGCAGACGACGCCGAATTTTCACCTGCTCTCCCCGCGCGTCTCGATAGCAAGGAGAGTTGGAAGTATCTCCTACCGATAGGCAGTGTGGTTGCCCTGATGGTGCTGGGGGCGGCTTTCTTTCTTCATAAACGCCAGCCAATTGTCCTGGGCGAGAAGAACTCCGTATTGATCGCAGATTTCACGAACACTACGGGCGACCCGGTGTTTGACGGGACGCTACGGCAAGGGTTGGCGGTGCAGCTTGAGCAGTCGCCTGTGCTGAGCCTGCTCTCCGAGGATCGCATCCAACAGGCGCTACGACTGATGGGCCAGCCGTCGGACGCGCGACTTACCCCGGACATTACCCGGCAAATCTGCGAGCGAACCGGAAGTGCGGCGGTCCTGGAAGGCTCGATGGCAAGCATGGGAAGCCAGTACGTATTGGGGTTACGCGCAAAGAACTGCCGCAACGGAGAAGTTTTTGCTGAGGAGCAGGCGCAAACAGCAAGAAAAGAAGACGTGCTCAATGCCCTGAGCCAACTTGCCACTAAGTTCCGCACCCGAGTCGGCGAATCGTTGACGACGGTGGAAAAGTATGACACTACGCTCGCCGAAGCCACGACGCCTTCACTCGAAGCGTTGAAGGCCTACAGTACGGGGTGGAAGTTTGCCCACACAGGGAGTGAGGAGGCAGCCGAGCCATTTTTCAAACGAGCCACTGAGATTGACCCCAAATTTGCCATGGCGTATGCGTCACTCGGGCTGATGTACGGCTCCAATGGTGAATCGGCGCTGGCTACGGAGAACACCAGCAAAGCCTATGAGTTGCGGGATCGCGCGAGTGACCATGAGAAGTTCTTTATCACCGCTTACTATCATGGACGGGCAACTGGAAACCAGGAAAAGGCGCAGCAGACTTGCGAGGCGTGGGCGCAAGTCTATCCTCGTGATTTCATTCCTCACGGAATGTTGTCGGGGTTCATTTACCCTTCGTCTGGCGAATATCAACGGGCGGCCGAAGAAGCGGAGAAAGCTATCCAGTTCGCCCCGGACAACGCCATTGGGTATGTGAATCTTGGTTATAGCAATGTTTACCTCGACCGCCCGGCGGAAGCCGAAAGAGCCCTGCGGAGAGCTTCCGAGCGAAGAATAGAAGGCCCTTTGATTTCACTCTTGGGTTACGACGTTGCGTTCCTGAAAGACGACAAGGCGGGAATGGGACGGCAAATGGTTTTGGCCCGGGGGAAATCCGGAGTGGAAGACTGGATATCCGACCGCGAGGCTTTTGTTCTGGCAAATTCCGGCCACCTGCATGAGGCAAGGAAGATGTCACAGCGTGCGGTGAACTTTGCCCAGGAGGCCGGCCATCAGGAAAGGTCGGCTTTATTCGAAATCAGAGCGGCACTGCGGGAAGCGTTTTTTGGAAACGCGCCCGCGGCAAAGCGGGGCGCGATGGCAGCGCTTGAGCTTGCTAAGAACCGGGAGGTGCAGTACGGCGCCGCCTTTGCACTGGCCCTCTCGGGGAATTCCTCCGAGGCACAAACACTCGCGAATGACCTGGAGCGGAACTTCCCCGAGGACACATCCGTCAGATTCAATTACGTGCCATCGGTTCGCGCGCTTCTCGCGCTGAACCATGGCGAGCCTTTCCACGCGATAGAAGTTCTACAAACGGCCGTACCCAATGAGCTGGGCCAGCCGCGTAGCGCCATAAATGGGTTCTTCGGGGCCCTCTATCCGGTCTACGTGCGGGGCCAGGCCTTTATGGCTGCGCGGCAGGGCGCCGAAGCGGTCACGGAATTCCAAAAAATTCTTGATCACCGCGGGGCTGTGGTGGGCGATCCCATCGCCGCACTGGCGTACTTGCAATTGGGCAGAGCCTACGCGCTGTCGGGAGACCAGACCAAGGCGAAGATTGCCTACCAGGATTTCCTCACCCTCTGGAAAGACGCCGACCCCGACATTCCGGTACTGCAGCAGGCGAAGGCGGAGTATGCGAAGTTGAACTAACACAGCAGCCTAAGTCTTTAAGAGCCATTTCGGCGGTCAGCTTTGGAAAGATACCTAAATGTCCCGTTGTCTCAATTCCATTGGCGCCTGCCGCGAATTGAGAAGACGGAGTTAATGGGCATAGCTTACTACGCGTACGAACGTCCAGCCGGTCTGCTCCTTACGCCATATGTGCAGGAACTTTGCTTGACCGACCGGCCATTCCGCCGCGCCCGGATCAAGAAAACGAGTCATCCCTAGTTCCCTCGCTCCCGGCCATTCCTTTTCATGGCCGGGATGATGAAACCGATGGACACCCAGCTCGATAGCTCCAAATCCCTTTATGGGATAGACCTCGAGGCTGCCCGGCACAAGTTCTCGAATCATGACGCCGCAAGTATTGTTCTTCACGGAGTTGAGGAATGGCTGTTTGCCGATCATGAGTCCTGCCTGGTCCTGGTAGAACTCCAGGCCATCGTCGACCATTGAGCCAAGCTTTACGAGGTCGCAGCCGTTGGCGGCTCGAAACAGCTCTGAGCCGGCAGCGGCAATCTCGTCATAGAGAGCCGTCTGGTTGTCGGATGGAGTTGCCGGTTCTTTCAGAAGTGCGGCCGGCATCAGCAGGTACGAGCAGATCAGGATTGCTGGAATCGCATTCATGGAAACTCTGAAGATGTTGTTCCGGCATATACGCCGGAGTAGACCCTGAAGTTCCCTTGCCGAAGGCGGTGGCTGTACAGCGTAGACGCTCGCAATCTTTTCTATAGAGACGCAGGTTAGCTTCTTGACGCAGAGGGGCGATTCGTTTGTTGCGAACAGGCCAATGCATCATTGATTCCGAATCGAGCACATTATTTGGCCGGGAACCTCAGGTTGGCGTAAATCGGGAGGCTGATCGAAAAGACCGAACCGCGATCTAACTGGCTGACCACGCCGAGGGTGCCTCCGTGAGCCCCCACAATCGCTTTCGCGATTGGCAGGCCCATGCCCGCTCCGGGCGCTGTGTAACGTTGGCGTCCACCACGGTAAAACTTGTCGAAGATCAATGTTTGTTCGAGAGAGTCTATTCCAACGCCCCGGTCAGCGACGCTGATGACGAGCTGGTCGGACTTTACTTCGGCAGTTACTTTGATAGGAGTTCCCGGACCGGAGTATTTGCCGGCATTATCCAGCAGATGCATCAGCACTTCACGAATGCGCTGCGTATCCATGCGCACCGTTGGCAGGTCCGGGGGCACTTGAATCTCCACTGGGTGATTCTCGATCGATGCCTTCGCGTCCTGCAATGCCGGCTGGAGCGCCTCCTGGATAGAATGCAGATGCAGGTCGAGTTTGAACATACCGGCATCCAGCTGGCTCATCTCTGCCGCTTCTGCCACAAGTCGATTCAGCTGATCGGTTTGCTTGTCAATAACGGTAAGCAAGTTGCGCCTGCCATGGTCGTCAGGCGCGACGCCGGACAACAGCGTTGTGACGTTGGCTTTGATCGCGGTGAGAGGGGTGCGAAACTCATGCGTCACCGAATCCAGCAAGGCCGATCGCAGACGCTCGCTCTCCTGCGTAGCCTGGTGCTTGCTGAGAGCCTCGAGAGCACGGACGCGCTCGATTGACAAACCCGCGAGGCTTCCGATCGCATCCAAAGTTTCGCGCGACAGGTCGTATCCTGTCACACCAAGCGCTCCGACCGTGCGCACACCCAGGCGCAAAGGTACATAGGCGGTTCCAGCCTGCACAGTGGGTTCGCCACGCAAGAGTGTTACGCGCAACAGGTTTTCGTCCACCTGGGCATCGGGCGAAGAGCGGTAAACCGAAGGATGATCCGCCGCCATCATGGAAACGCTGCGAACAGAGAAGATCTCCTGCACGTAGAGTGGCATTGCGTTCAGGAGTTCGAGCTCATTCTCTGAGGCCAGGAGCCGCTGACTCAAGTCGTACAGCAGTTCCACTTCGCGCCGCCGTTGTTTCGCCGCTTCGGCATCACGCCGTGCGTGTTCCGCCAGATTGCTGGCCACGAGTGCGGTTATCAGAAAAGCAAAAAGTGCGACCCAGTTTTGTGGATCCGCGATCGTAAAGGTCCCGATCGGAGGAAGGAAGTAAAAGTTGAAGGCAGCAGCCGCCCCCAGGGACAGGACTACCGCATAACGCAGACCCCAATAGGCCGAGACAAGAAGGACCGCTACCAAAAACGTTAACGCTACAGTCGTTGGGTTAGCGTGCAACCGAAAATCGAGCGCCGTAATGACGCCAATCGCTACGACAACAAGGCCAAAACGGACAGCCTGGATTCGAGCATGGCTTGCCACTTCTGTATTGTACGATGGGGTTACGGTGACGCTGTGAACGACGGGGGCTTGGTGACCAAGACGTCCGAGGAGTGGTTAACCGAGATATCCCCTGAGAAATCCAAAGGCACTTTCAAGCTATTTCTCGGCTACGCTCCAGGTGTCGGCAAAACCTACAGTATGCTCAGCGAGGCCATTCGCCGTGGCAGCCGCGGCGAAGATGTTGCCATCGGTGTGGTGGAGAGCCACGGCCGCAAAGGTGTCGCGGAGCTGTCCAGCAGGCTTGAGCAAATTCCGCTCCGCAAGCTCGACTTCAAGGGGACAGTGTTTGAAGAAATGGATGTGGACGCCATCCTCGCCCGCAAGCCAGGTATCGTCCTGGCGGACGAGTTGGCGCATTCGAACATCGAGGGCAGCCGGCACAACAAGCGATTTGAAGATTTAATGGATCTACTCGAGGCCAGGATCGATGTCCTTTCCACAATGAACGTCCAGCACATTGAAAGCCTTGGCCCGACCGTATTGCAAATTACTGGCGTGCGGATCCGCGAAACGGTCCCGGACTGGGTGATGCAACGCGTCGATGAGGTTCAGCTAGTGGACCTGACGCCTCAAGCCCTGAAAGAGCGTATGTCACGAGGCGACATTTATCCAACGGAGCGTGTAGAACGGGCTCTTTCTCATTTCTTCAGGCCTGGCAATCTGATTGGACTCCGTGAGTTGGCGCTCCGCCAGGTAACGCAAGTGGTCGACCGCAGCCTCGACGCTTATCTAAAAGAAAATGGCACGCAACCGACGGAGGGCGTGCTTGAGCGAATAGGTGTATGCATCAATGCGAATCCCGCAGGTCAATACCTGATTGCTCGCGGCTCGCGCATGGCTCAGGGTATGGGAGGCGAGTTGTACGTTTTCTACATCGATCTGGGCAAAACACTGGAGCCGGATGAATGGAAGAGCTTGACGGCGAACCTCCGGTTTGCAGAGAGCCTCGGTGCTCATGTGGTGCAAGCATCAGGGAGCAAGTTGATCGAAGGTATTCGCGAATTCGTTCGTGAACATCACATCACGCAAGTGATCTTTGGGCGGTCCGTACGCGCCGGCTGGCGGTGGTTTCCATTCCTCTCCTCCATCCACGGACTCCTTCGTGATTCCCCCACAGTAGATGTTCACATCGTGACCCAAGAACCCCGCAGCTGACGGCAGGCTCCGCATTCCCGGCACCCATGTGCGGAGTACTTTGAGCACTAGACACCCGGCACGTGCTATAGCCGCCGCTCAGTTTCTTGCTCCCAGCCGGACACCGGCAACCTAATGTCAGCAGGTTCACAAATCACTGAATAAAGGAGTTGACGAAGCTCGATAACTGTATATACTCAGTATACACAGATGAAGACGTCAATCGTCATCTCGCAAACCGATGGCCGGCCAATCTACCTCCAGATCATGGAGCAAATCCGCCAGAGGGTGGTCCTGGGGGAGTGGAAGCCTGGCGAGCAGATTCCCTCGATTCGCGTCATGGCGATTGCGCTGCAAATCAGCGTGATCACCGTCAAGCGCGCCTACCTGGAGCTTGAACGGGAAGGCGTCATCGTCACCCAACACGGAAAAGGATCAATCGTTGCGGCTGATCCTGATTTGGGATCGCGCCTCTATGACAAAGAGTTTGAAGAACATTTACGGCAAGTCGTGCGCATCGGAACGCTGCTGGGGCTGACAGAGGAAGAGATAGTCGAGAGGCTGAGAAGTGCTGCCGTGCAACTGGAAACGGAGGAATCATGATCGACGCTGCTGTCGAGTTTTCCGGAGTCACAAAGCGATACAAATATTTCACCCTGGACCAGATCGATCTCAAGCTTCCGACGGGATACATCATGGGCTTCGTTGGGGCAAACGGGGCGGGCAAGTCAACCACCTTGCGTATCCTGATGGGCCTGGTGCATCAGGATGCGGGCTGTGTGAAAGTGCTGGGGCACGCGATGCCCGAGGAGCAGGCAACGGCGAAGCGGGAGATCGGGTTCGTGTCGGAAGACATGCGGCTCTATGGCGCAGCCACGCTCGAGTGGCATATGCGCTTCGTGCGGTCGATCTACCCGCGTTGGGACAATGGATACGCCAACGACCTTCTTCGCCGCTTCGATTTGAAGGCCCAGCAGAAGGTCAAAGGGATGTCTCATGGACAGCGGGTGAAAGCGGCTCTGATGCTCGCGCTCGCACGCAGACCGCGGCTGCTGGTCCTCGACGAGCCGACGACTGGGCTCGACCCAATTGCGCGCCAGGAAGTGTTAGGCGAGTTAATGGCTGTGCTGGCTGATGAGGAACGGACAGTGCTCTTCTCGTCGCACAACACACTTGAGGTCGAACAGATCTCAGATCAGATCACATTTATTGATCGTGGGCGCATCCTGGAGTCCTCGGACAAAGAGGCGTTCTTGGATCGGTGGCGGAGACTGCGACTGGTGTTGCCGCCGAACACTAAGCTGCCGGGTCTGCCCGGAATAGTGAAGGTAGATGGAAGCAGCCGCCTTCCTGTGATAACGACCAACAGATTCGAGCCCACGATGATGGCGGCCTGCACCGAGGTAGGTGTCTCGGTGCAGGCCGTGGATGTAATGACCTTGGAAGAGATCTTTATTGCTAGCGTGCAAAACCAACGGGAAGGGGAGGCGCTGTGAATATCGCGATGGTGTGCCGGTTGATTTGGAAAGATTGGTACCTGAACAAAGCGGGTATATGGGCTTCGCTGATCGGAGGCATGGCGACGCTGGCACTGATTGCCGCGATGCATGACTCGCAAGTAGCGTTGATTATGGGGATGATCGTGCTCGTCACCATCCTGATCGGCATGGGCGCGATGGTGATGATTTCAGCCGCGAGCGAACGGAGACAAATGACTCTCCCGTTTGTGATGAGTCTGCCGATCAGTTATTGGGAGTACACGATCTCGAAGATTGCCGGCGGCCTGCTGATCTTTTTCGCGCTGTGGGTCCCGCTGGTTGCCGCTATTGTGGCGACGATTCTGCTGACGCCTGGCATTCCTCACGGCCTGATTCCGTTTGTGTTGATCATGGCGGTGGAGATTCTGATGACCACCTGCCTGATAACTGCAGTTGCGGTGACTACTGAGTCGCACGGCTGGACCGTGGCTTCAGCTCAGGTAGGTGGGCTCAGCCTGAATGCCATCGGGTGGTCCATCGTTCGGCTGCCGCAGATCGGCGGATGGATGAGGAGTGCGACGGTGCGATGGAGCGGAACCGCGACGGCGTTGCTGTTGGCAGAGCTCGCGTTGATTGCACTGATGCTTGCAGTCACGTTTCTTGTGCAGGGGCGCAAAAGAGATTTCCTCTAGACTTCTCATCCTCAACTTCGTAAGCAATTGACTTTGTGCCGGTAAGACGTGCGGCGGACGGAAACATCTGTCCGCTGCCACGGGATGAGTGTGTTCAAACGTAGTTTGGAAGGGCGGTACTGTATGCAGAACCAATCAACACAACGGCTGTTTCAGCTCTCCTACCTGCGCGCATTTGTGACCCTGCTGGTCGTGATACATCACTCAGTGCTCGCCTACTTCTCGATTAAACCACCGCGGCTTGGGTTTACAAATCCGACGCTGTGGTGGACAGCAGTGCCCATCAGCGACAGCGTAAAGTGGCCGGGCTTCGATTTGCTGGCGGCATGGAACGACATTTTCTTCATGGCGCTCATGTTTCTCATCTCCGGGCTTTTTGTGTGGCCGGGATTGCAGCAACACAACGCGGCGCCGTATTTCCGCCGGCGCCTGCTGCGCCTTGGCGTTCCGTTTGCGGTTGGAGCAGTTGTGCTGGCTCCCCTTGCCTATTACCCGGCATACCTACAGCTGGGCGGCGAGCCGCATCTTGGCGGCTACGCAAGCGCGTGGTTTGCGTTGGGCAAATGGCCTGCCGGGCCAGCGTGGTTCCTGTGGGTGCTGCTGGTGTTTGATGGCATAGCGGCGCTGAGCTTCGTGGCCATCCCGCGCACTGTAGAAGCAATGGCGAGTCGGGTGCGCGCGGTAAGCAAACGGCCGATGTTACTGTTCTTGATGCTTGCCGTAATTTCGTGGCTCGTCTATGCGCCGATGTCCATGCGCTTCGGTCCGCTGACCTGGTGGAGTTGGGGACCATTCGCAGTACAGGCCAGCCGCGTGCTGCATTACTTTATTTACTTCGCGATTGGCGTGTGCCTGGGTGCATTCGGACTGGACATAGAGATCTTTGAGCGGACTGGACGGCTGGCACGTGCATGGTGGATTTGGTGTTTACTGTCTGCGCTCATGTTGATGGTCACGATCGTATGTGTGCGAACCGGAAACGGGACGGTCGGGAGGATCGGGTTCGCATTTTCGTGCGCAGCGTCGAGTCTGTTTGTGATTGCGCTGGTCGTTCGCTTTGCGCGGCCCTGGCGATGGGCAGACAGCCTGAGCGCAAATGCATATGGGATCTACCTTACGCATTACGCGTTTGTCATCTGGATACAGTACGTGGCGCTGCGTTGGACACTGCCGGCTTTTGTGAAGGGCATTGCCGTATCGCTTGCCGCGGTGGGAATCAGCTGGATGACGGTAGCGATTCTGAGGCAGAGCAAGCTGATTGCGCGAGTGGTCTAGTTTCGCGGACCCAAAACTAAGACTCACACAGGTACAAATTACCCGGCAGATCAAGGAGGAGGATGTGAATCAAGCAGCTCTGATTGAACAGCTTCGTCAGTCGACATCGTTTCCATGGCTGGTTCTTGCCCTCGTGTGGGTAGTGAGCGCCCTGCGTACCAAGCGAACCGTCCAGAGCCAATCGAGTGCCTCGCAGCTCCTCTACACTGCCATCCTCTTGGTCGGCGTGTATATGATCTTTGCCAAACAGAGTGGGATTCCGTGGCTTGACCGTCAGTTATTCTCGGTGACTGTACCCATTGTGCTCGCGGGCCTTCTAGTCGTGCTGATAGGTGTTGCCTTCAGCATCTGGAGCCGGCTCATACTCGGCAGCAATTGGAGCAACCGTGTCACAGTGAAGGAAAATCACACGCTCGTGCGGACCGGTTCCTATCGCATCGTCCGACACCCCATCTACAGCGGCATCCTGTTGGGGATGCTCGGCTCCGCGCTCCAGCGAGGCGGGATACGTTGTTTTGTCGGCGTTCTGATTTGCGGACTTTCTTTTTGGCTGAAGACCCGGGCGGAAGAGCGTTTTATGGTGCAGAGCTTCGGCGAGCAATACCTGCAGTATTCCCACAAAGTTAAAGCGCTTGCCCCGTTCATTTTCTAGCAGCGTAGGCGTCTCGAAGTCAGTACGCGGAGAATGTGCCATGCGATTCGAGAACATACTTGCCACCTATGATCGCGGCCGGTTGACCGCGACGTGGAGCGCCCGGCGCGGCGGTTCGATGGGTTCCTTTTCAGTTTCGTGCTGGCCCTTACAGATTCGTGCGTGATTCGTACCGCTACCCCACCCTCGGCGAATATCTTTTGACGGTTGAAGCATCTGGTGTTGTGGATGCGAGGGATCGCAAATCCAACATGGAGGTTAGATAATGAAAGTCGCAGTCATTGGAGCAACAGGCAACGCAGGGTCGAGGATCACGGCTGAATTGCTGAAACGTGGCCACCACGTTCGGGCGATTGTTCGCTCTCGAGACAAAATTCATTCGACGGATGGACTCGAGGTCGCAAGTAGCGATTTGAGCGACGTCGCTCAGTTGGTTAACGCCCTGAAGGGTGCAGATGCCGTAGTGAGTGCTTATCGCCCTCCTGACGATGACACCGATCAGATCATCGGCACGACCAGGCGAATCACAGATGCGGTAAAGGAAAACAAGCAGCGATTGCTCGTTGTTGGAGGAGCCGGAGGTCTATTCGTCGCGCCGGGCGTCACGGTTATCGCAAGCGGCCACCTTCCCGAACCTGCTCTCCCAATCGCGAAGTCTCATGAGCAGGTCTATAAGGATCTCAAGGTGAGCGGCGCGGACTGGACCTACTTTGCCCCGGCAGGACTCTTCGAGCCCGGCGAGAAGACTGGGAAGTTCCGTCTCGGCAAGGATGATCTGATCATGGACGCCGGCGGCAACAGTCGGATTTCTATGGAAGACTACGCCATCGCAGCAGTCGATGAACTGGAGCGGCCTCAGCATCGCCGCGCGCGGTTCACTATTGGGTATTAACGCAAAATCTTAACTACAGAGCCGTCATGCTTTAGGCGACCATACGAAGGCGGTCAATGAAGACGCAAGAGCGTGCGGCGGTGGAACGGACTCATGTCAATGCCGAAATATAGCGGTACCCACGGCATTACCGCGTAGTCTCCAGTCAAATAAAGCTGCTGTACGTTCGCTGGGGCGAGGAACGCACGTCAACCGCCCAAAATCCAAGCCAATCGGGCAAATTCCAAATGCAACGCCGGCGGCTAGGCGCGTTCGGTTCGATACCGATCCTCCACAACTCGATCTCCTTGATGCCAAGGTATTCTGGATCGTTGGCACTTGGGGTCAATCCGAACGAGGTGAGGCTTTGAGAACGGAGAGAGCTATTCTGCCGGGTTTCCTCCTTTGCCTTTTGGCCGTCGTTCGTGTGCCCTGTGCTGATGGTCAACTTGAAACTTCGCAAGTTCCAGTCGAGGCCACGGTGTCGTCTGAGCCTGTCAAGATGCAGGCGAACGCACCTCCGGAGGGCCTGATCCATCTCGATGTCGCTGCAACAGACCGCGAGGGCAAGCCATTTTCTGGGCTTGCTGCGAAGGATTTCACGCTGATGGACAACGGCGTGCCGCAGAAGATCGTTTCCTTCGCAGCGTCGAACCAATCCACAGATGAAAATGAGCGGCTTACCGAAGTGGTGCTGGTTCTCGATGAGGTCAACCTTTCGCCCGTGCAGTTGGAACTTGTGAAGGACGAATCGATAAAGTTTCTGCGGCAGAATGGCGGACATCTCGGTCAACCCGCATCTATCTACTGGTTCACAACTTCCGGACTGTACGCATCGGCAACGCCCACGACCGACGGCAACGCCCTGGCCGAGGATGTTGCTCACCACGGCTCACCCCGCACGGTCTGGGCGATTCCGCGAATTCGTGATCCGTTCATGACAGCGGAATCAGAGAAGTACGCACGCTGGGATCGATCCTTGCGAGCGGTTTACTCCATCGCCGTCGAGCGAAGGGGCGACCCTGGCCGAAAGCTTTTGCTGTGGATGGGCTTCGGGTGGCCGTCAGTTCGCGGGCGAGAGCAACACAAGGACACTGCTTTTTCCTCGCTGGTGGAGCTTTCCACGCGCATACGTGAGGCGCGGATGGTCATCTCCGAGGTCACAGCCCGGACCGAACCACTGGCTCTCGACTTCAAAAACACGTACCAGGATTATCTGGCGGGGGTTCGCACGCCGTCGGAGTTGGAAGAGTCGCGCTTGAATCCGTACTCACATTTTGCGCTTCCGGTATTGGCAATTCAGAGCGGTGGCCTTGTTCTGGACGAATTGTCAGACATCTCGCGCTCGATCGAACATTGCGTTGAGGACGCGCGCGCGTTTTATACGATTTCCTTTGACCCGCCGAATGCAGCTCAGCCGGACGAATATCACGACCTCAAGGTACAAATCGGAGCGCCTGGATTATCTGCACGCACGAACACCGGCTATTACGATCAGCCGGTTTTCTACGATCAGCCTCGCTTCCCTGCCAGGCGAGTCAGTGTTCACGAACTGGAGCAGATCCTGGACACAGCCAACGATGAGCAAGACGGCGAGTTGGCAAAGCAACTGGCGGGTCTGGAGCTGAGCGAACGTCTCAACAGTAGCCTGCTCTCACTCTGGAAGAATCGTCTGCGCGGCAAGAAGTCGATCGCGGCACTGGTAGCTATGGCCGATGAGTCTGCTTTCCTGGACCCTCCCGCAGCAGAGATTCTCTCCGACCCAGCACCCGATCTCGAAACGCAGCGCCAGATGATGTCACGAACAGTGAAGTATCTGAGGGAAGCGATTCCTAAACTGCCGGATTTTTTCGCAATACGCACCACGACCGAGTATGAGCAACCGTCGCCTCAAAAAGCAGATACCTGGAAGACCGCGCCGGCCGATCAGTCGTTGCGCGAGGCGATGACCGAGAAAGCAACTCTCCGCTATCGGAACGGCCATGAGGAACAGGATGCAGAGAAGAAGAAGGATAGCCCGAGCGCCAGGAAAAGGGACCTCAATTTCATCGGTGTTTTCAGTCCGATTCTTGGCTCCGTGCTCGGAGATGCCACGCGCGGCGATAGCATACTGATCTGGAGCCGTTGGGTACAGGGCGAACGAGGAAGGGAGGCAGTCTTTCACTACATCGTTCGCGCCGAGAACCCTCACTACGACGTTACGTACTGCTGCCTTGTGGGTGGGAGGACCTTTCTGGCGTCACCCAGATACCTCGGAGAATTGGCGATTGATCCCGGAACCGGAGCGATTCTTCGACTGACGATGGAGGCCGAACTGGGATGGATTCGTGAGCCGAATCTGAATCCGGTACTGCCCGCAAAGGGATCGGCCATGATGGTCGAATATGGGCCCGTCGAGATCGGCGGAAGAAAATATGTCTGCCCGCAGCGCAGCGTCGTGATTATGCGAGTCCGAACCGTGAGCACTCTGACCATCTGGGGTCAGACATTTGATATCTATGCCCCGTACGAGACGCTATTGAACGATATTGTGTACACGGATTACCACAAGTTCGGGTCGGAGGCTCGCATGCTTCCGGGATTTGACGTTGTACCGGACGCAACAGCCTCTCCGGCGGTCAACGGCCAGTCTCCCACGAAGCCGCCGCCCAACCGCTGAACTATAGCTAAGACAAGAATCCCGCCAACAGTTCTTGCCGCGTAGTACGACGACAGGTTACGGTACAAACTTCCAGGTGATTTCTCGCAGGGCAGTCTTTGAAGCTTCTGGCCCGCACTGCGTCAGTTCCCGATTTGTGCATGTACGAGTTGTGAGAGCAACAGGGTTGTGCATCGTCGCCGAAATTATGTGGCCATCGCGAGTATCCACGACAACTCGAACGTCAAACGTCTCCTTTCCCACCTCTGCAATGAATCCGTCATCCTGCTTGGAGATCTGGACAAAATTGTTTGGTTTAGCGGATGTTGTCTCTTGCATCCAACTCGCAGGCAGCTGAACATGAAGCACCGCAGGAGGTACGTGCTGGATCAGTAGTGTTTCGGTATGTTCAGCCGGATTTACGCCTTCGACTTTGAGGGAGAAATCCACCACGTCCTGACCGAGCAAGACGCGTTGTCCGTCGGCCCACGAATTCGGAGTCGTACGCGGTACATATGCGGTCTGTCCTGGCTGTACAAGCTTGTGCTGCATGGCCAGCATCAGATCGCTGTAGATAGTCAACGTGTCGGTAATAGGTCCGATGAGTAGAGGTTGAACAGTAGCTAGGTTAGGCACCCGCATATACGAGGAAGGGTCATCGAGAGAAACGGTCTGGCGCAGCGCAAGGCTTGCAGGAGTGAGCGCCTGCTGAGCGTTGGAGGTGAGGTCCGACCAGCCAATTTCCTCGTAGTATCGACCGTTCGGATCGCGTTTCACGACGTCAGTAGCCTCAATGGTGTACTGCCAGCCGTCATTATTGCCTGTCATTAGATAGTGCGAGACTGCTCCGCCCGTATATCGGCGCTGGAGGGCTCCCGCTTCTGTCGCCGCCTGCTGCGCGGCGCATGTAGGCACTCCTTCGGCCAAAACCACAGTGAAGATCAGCAGTAGCCATATCAGCACAACGCCCTCCGAGCTAAGCCAATACTTTAACAGCCGAGATCAAATCGAAAGAGGCGGTTTTAACGGCCACTTGTCTGGCAATGATCAGCGTGCACTCTAAAATCCGCGAAGGCCTTCGAGCCGAGCAGGTCAACTTGGCGAGGGAAGGGCCGCCCCTGCCGTTCTTGTTTCAGTGCTGAAGAGGCTACGGAAAAAATCTTTGGGAAGGGCACAGCTTCAGCCGTGCCACAATTTGCCATGTGCCACGCGGCTTTT